>CAVRUB010000013.1:0-502645 GCA_963724275.1 uncultured Actinomycetota bacterium
CTGGCGGCGCGACCGCGGGTCGGGCAGCGGCGTTCGCGATCGTCGTCCAGCAGAAGTCGTAGGCTGGTCCCTTCCGGGAGGAGCCCTAGTCGGCGGCCGGCGCCCACCAGCCGCCGGCCGCCGACGTCGACGCGCACGACCTCGTCACCGAGGCTGAAGCTGTACCCGCGATGCTCGCGGCGCCCACACCTCGGTGCCCACCCCGTCGACCCGGACGAGCAGCGCGACCGGAAGGGTGCTCGAGCAGCCGCTCGACAACGCCGGGGTCGCTGGGGGCGGTCGGTGAGGGACATCGCGCCAGTGTCCCCTCCTCCTGCATGTGGAGCTGGGCGTCGCCCGCGTAGGCCGCCGGACCGGGCGAGTCCCAGGGGACACCCGGGCCACGATGGTGATCACGCCGCCGCGGTCGAACGCGAGCACGTGACCGGCCCGGTCGGTACCTGTCGGTGCTCACCGACGTGTAGGTTGCTCGAAGGAGGTCCGGGATCATTGCGACGTAGGTGCAGCGCGGCGCGGGACGACGTGCAGCTTCGCGCGCCCGTCGTCCTCGAGCCGCGTGGGCCGTTCCTGCGTTCCAGTCGTCCGCCAGCAGGGAGGGTGCGGGTGCCCGCAGTCGAGCGGAGCGACGGTTGTGGGGTCGACCAGGCTCTGCTCCCACAGCTCGCCGCCCTGATAGACGTCCGGGACGCTCGGCGATCATCAGGCTCACCAGCTTGGCCGAGAGCGCGTCGTTCAGCCTGGTCGTCGCCATCCGCTCCGCGGCGCTCTCGATCATCGCCTCGCACCGCGTCGTCGTCGTACGCAGCGTCGACCATCGCGTGCACCGCCTTCTCGTACGTCGAGTCCGGGCTGGGTCGAGGTCGTCCCGGTCACGGGCCTCGCGCATCGCTTCTCCGCATAGCCGCGGAGTGGTCCCCGTGAGAGCGGCCAGGAGCTCCGAGCGCCGCCTGCCAGAGCAGGTTGGCGAACCCCGGGGTCCGGCGCCGGCGCCGCGGCGAACAGCGCGTCGATCCGGTCCGGCCGACCACACCGGGGTCTCGGCGAGTACCGAGATCCGCGCGCGGACGTCCTCGCTCCGCTTGGTGTCGTGGGTGCTCGAGGGTGGTCATCGCGGCCGGCGTGCGCTCCTGACGGCACGCCATCGCCGCGTGGAACTCGTCCGGGGTCACGAAGAAGTGGACCGGGTCGGCGCCGACCTCGTTGAGCGAGGTCAACCGGCTCCGCGGTAGAACGCACGGTCCTCGACGCCCTTGGCCATCACCATGCCGCTGGTCTGCTGGAAACGTAGTGACGGGTCACGCACCCGGTCCTCGAGCAGGGGCAGCACCTGGTCGAGCGCGGCGTCCAGGTCGGGCCGGTCCCGACGTACCGCATCCACTGCCGCCGTCAGGTCCCTCTGCCCGTCGGGGAGGTAGCTCCGGTAGACCGGAAGGCAGCGAAGAGCTCGATCAGGGCCGCCTCGACGCGGCCCGCCAGCTCTCCTCCGGCTCGACGTCGAGCTCGCGGGCCAGCTCGCGGGCGATGCGCCGTACCTCCGCGTTGAGGATGGTCTGCGCGACGTGCCGCTTGTTGTCCCGGACGAGCTGCGGCCAGGGCGGCACGCCATCCCGCAGCCGGTCGTCCAGCTCGCCGAGCGTCGCCTCGCCGGCGGGATCGACGAACACGCGGTCGATCAGTCCGAGCGCGTCGTACCCGGTCGTGCCGGCGGTCTGCCAGCGCTCGGGCAGCACCTCTCCCGGCTCGAGGATCTTCTCGACCACCACCCAGGCCGAACCGGTGAGGTCGGCCAGGTCGTCGAGGTACGCCGCGGGATGGCGCAGACCGTCCGGGTGGTCGACCCGCAACCGTCGACGAGCCCCTCGCGGAACCAGCGACCGATCTCCGCGTGGGTGGCCTCGAAGACGTCGCGGTCCTCGATCCGCACGCCGGCAAGGGTGTTGACCGCGAAGAAGCGGCGGTAGTTGAGGTTGTGGTCGGCCGCCCGCCAGCTCACCAACCGGTAGTGCTGCCGGTCGTGGACGGCCTGCGGCGTCGTCGGTGCTGTCGTCGCTGCCGGCAGCCAGCGGGAAGCGGTGGTCGTGGTAGCCGAGCATGCCGTCGACGAGGCGCAGGTTGCCGATCGGGCGCGTCCGCGTCGGACAGGTCGTCGTCACCGACGACCGGGATCAGCACCTTGCCCGCCACCCGCCGCCCAGTCGACGTCGAAGAAGTGCGCGTAGCGCGAGTCGCGCCCATGCCGCAGGAGGTCCCACCACCAACCGTTGGTCGCCGGGCTCTCGATCCCGACGTGGTTGGGGACGATGTCGACGACGATGCCGATGCCCGGCGCCGGTGCGCCTCGGCCGAGAGCCGGGCGAGCGCCTCCGGCCCGCCGCGCGCCGGGTCGATGCGGCTCGGGTCGACGACGTCGTAGCCGTGGTCGCTCCCCGGGTGCGCTTCGAGCAGGGGTGACAGGTAGAGCCAGCCGACCCCGAGCTCGTCGAGGTAGGGCAGCACGTCGAGCGCCGCGTCGAGGTCGAAGCTCGACCTGATCTGGAGCCGGTAGGTGCTGCTGGGGACCCGCGCCGGACCACGGTCGTCGAGCTCATCCCTCGGCCGCCATCGACGCGACGGACGCGGCCGGGCTGACGTCGACCTCGGCGGGCTGCTCGTGCCACTGGCGGAGCACGACGACGCTCCGGTAAGGAAGCTCGAAGGTGCTGCCGGCGGCCAGCGCCGCCTCGGTGTCGCACTCCCCGGTCGTGTCCACCACGACCTGCCAACGGGGGGCGTACTCGGCATCGGGCAGGGTCACGGGCACCGCGTCGCCGCCGTTGAAGAGGATCAGGAAGTGGTCGTCCGTGACGGGCTGACCGCGCCGGTCGCGGCCCTCGATCCCGTCGCCGTTCAGGTACATCCCGAGCGCCCGCTGTCCGCTGGTCCAGTCCCCGTCCGCCATCGGACGGCCCGTCCGGGTGCAGCCAGACGATGTCGTTGAGCCGACCGCCCTCGGACGTGCGGACCGTCTTGCCGGTGAAGAAGCGCTGGCGGCGCAGGGAGGGGTGCTCGTGCCTCAACCGGGCCAGCTCGGCGACGAACTCGTTGAGCGGAGCGTCGACCCGCTCCCAGTCGATCCAGCTGAGCGGCGAGTCCTGGGCGTAGGTGTTGTTGTTGCCGTCCTGGGTGCGCCCGAGCTCGTCGCCGTGCAGCACCATCGGGACTCCCTGGCTGAGCAGCAGGGTGGCCAGCAGGTTGCGCTGGTCGCGAGCACGGGCGCTGATGACCTCCTCCTTGTCCGTCGGGCCCTCGACGCCGTGGTTCCACGAGCGGTTGTCGTCGGCACCGTCGCGACCGTCCTCGCCGTTGGCGTCGTTGTGCTTCTGCTCGTAGGAGACCAGGTCACGCAGGGTGAAACCGTCGTGGGCGGTGACGAAGTTGATGCTCGCCACCGGACGGCGGCCGGAGTGCTCGTAGAGGTCGGACGAACCGGCCAGCCGGCTGGCGAACTCACCCAGGTTGGGCGCGCCGCGCCAGAAGTCGCGGACGGTGTCGCGGTAGGCGCCGTTCCACTCGGTCCACTGCGGCGGGAAGTTGCCCACCTGGTAGCCGCCCGGACCGACGTCCCACGGCTCGGCGATCAGCTTCACCTGGCTGACCACCGGGTCCTGCTGCACCAGCTCGAAGAAGGTCGAGAGGCGGTCGACGTCGTAGAACTCGCGGGCCAGTGCCGAGGCGAGGTCGAACCGGAACCCGTCGACGTGCATCTCGGTGACCCAGTAGCGCAACGAGTCCATGATCAGCTGGAGCGAGTGGGGGCTGCCGGCGTTGAGCGAGTTCCCGGTGCCGGTGTAGTCCATGTAGTACTGGCGGTCGTCGTCGACGAGTCGGTAGTACGCCGGGTTGTCGATGCCCTTGAAGCTCAGAGTCGGACCGAGGTGGTTGCCCTCCGCCGTGTGGTTGTAGACGACGTCGAGGATGACCTCGATGCCGGCCTCGTGGAACGACCTCACCATCGCCTTGAACTCCTGGACCTGTTGGCCCGCGACGCCCCCTCGGGCGGCGTAGCCGTCGTGGGGCGCGAAGAAGCCGATCGTGTTGTAGCCCCAGTAG
Organism: uncultured Actinomycetota bacterium; assembly: GCA_963724275.1. Lineage (GTDB taxonomy): Bacteria > Actinomycetota > Actinomycetes > Propionibacteriales > Nocardioidaceae > Nocardioides. Next base: position 4,090 of record CAVRUB010000013.1, read on the forward strand.
TTCCGCAGCCCCCGCTGCAGCAGCACGTCGTCGTGCACGAACTGGTGCACCGGCATCAGCTCGATCGCGGTGACACCCAGCTTCTGCAGGTGCTCGATGACAGGCTCCTGCGCGAGGCCGGCGTAGGTGCCCCGCAGGTCCTCGGGCACCTCGGGGTGCGTGGCCGTCATGCCCTTGACGTGAGCCTCGTAGACCAGCGTCTCGGCGTACGGCGTGCGCAGGGTCCGGTCGCCCTCCCAGTCGAAGTAGGGGTTGATGACCACGCCGAGCATCGTTCGCTCGAGGGAGTCCTCGTCGTTGCGGCTGGTCGGGTCGTCGAAGTCGTAGCCGAACAGGGACTGGTCCCAGTCGACCTCACCAAGGGTCGCCTTGGCGTAGGGGTCGAGCAACAGCTTGTTGGGGTTGCAGCGCAGACCCTGCGCGGGGTCCCACGGTCCGTGCACCCGGTAGCCGTAGCACTGACCGGGCTGCACCTCGGGCAGGTAGGCGTGCCAGACGTAGGCGTCGACCTCGGTGAGGTCGACCCGCCTCTCCCGGCGACTGCCGGACTCGTCGACGTCGACCAGGCACAGCTCCACCCGCTCGGCGACCTCGCTGAACAGGGCGAAGTTGGTGCCGCTTCCGTCGAACGTCGCTCCGAGCGGGTACGCCGACCCCGGCCAGGTCTCCACCACGGTCCAGCAACCTCCATCCGCACCGGGACGGGCGCCCGACGTCGTTGTCCACCCTGTACCCCAAAGTCCACGTCTTGTTCCGCGGCGTGCGGGTGTGCTCCGGCACATGCCGGAGCGGCTAGCGGGCCGAGGCACTCCTGATCCTCTGGCTCGGTCAGACCAGGCGCCTCGCCACGTGCTCGGCGAGCACGGAGAGCGGCAGCGCGCCGGAGTCGAGCACGGCGTCGTGGAAGGCCTTGATGTCGAACCGGTCGCCCTGCCGCTGTTGTGCGGCGCCGCGGATCCGGAGCACCTCGAGCCGGCCGATCATGTAGGAGAGCGCCTGACCGGGCGTGACGGCGTACCGGTCGATCTCGGCGGTGGCGTGGCCGAGTGTCTTCTCCGAGTTGGCCAGCAGGTAGTCGATCGCCTGCTGCCGGGTCCAGCCGAGCGCGTGCATGCCGGTGTCGACGACCAGGCGGCAGGCCCGCATCGAGTCGGCGGCCAGCATGCCCATCCGGTCGAGCGGCGAGCCGTAGAGGCCCATCTCGTCGGCGAGCCGCTCGGTGTAGAGACCCCAACCCTCGCTGTAGGCCGTGACGAAGGCGGTCTTGCGGAAGTCGGGGAGGTCCTCGAGCTCCTGGGCGATCGCGATCTGGAGGTGATGACCCGGGATCCCCTCGTGGTACGACGTCGACTCGATCTCGTAGCGTCCCCACCCCTCGGGGTCGGCCACGTTCATGAAGAAGACGCCGCCCCGGCTGCCGTCCATCGCGGGCCGGAAGTAGTAGGCGATCGCACCGCTCGTGGTCGCCTCCACCTCGCAGTCGGACTGCGGGAGCCGGCCGAACCAGTCGCCCATCACTCCCCGCGCCTTGGCCATCGCCGCCTTCGATGCCTCGACGATCTCGTCGGCGCTGGTGTGGTGGAGGGCGGGGTCGTCGCGCAGGGCCGCCAGGATCGCGGGCACGTGATCGGTGCCGACGACGGCAGGTCCGAGCTCGGCGTACTGCCGCTCGAGCTCGGCCACCTGTTCGAGCCCGATCTGGTGGATCTCCTCGGGCGTCAGGTCGGTCGTCGTGTAGTAGCGGGTCAGCGTCGCGTAGGCGTCGCCACCGCCGGGCACGTGCATCAGGCCGACCTGCTCGTCCTGGCGGGCGGCAGGCATCACGTCGTCGTAGAGCACGGCGCGGTAGGTAGCCAGGGCGGGCCGCACATCGTCCTCGACCACCTTCTGCAGGTTGGCGACCAGCGCGCCGCGGTCGACGCCGTCCGGGGTCGCGCCGATGCGGAGCAGCCGGTCTTCCGCCAGCGGCGTCGTGAGCCACTCGTCGAGCTGCTGGATGGTGTCGGCCGCAGCGAACGCGGCCGGGGTGCGGCCGGCGGCGACACCGTCGCGGTGCCGGTCCGCGAGGTCGCAGAAGTACGTCGCCACGCCCCGCAGCTTGTCGACCATCGCGTCCGCCACCTCGGGGGTGGGGATCGACAGCTTCGGCAGGTACATCCCGAGCGAGGCCTGCGCCCCGAAGATGGGGTTGGCGCCGTACTCCGCCGAGCGGAGCGCGCCGAGCTCGGCCGTCGAGGTCGCGTCCCACACGAGCATCGCCCGCGACAGCCGCTCCTGCTCGTCGAGGTCGTCTTCGGCGATCGCCTCGGCGCGCGCCGCGAACTCGCGGGCCTCGGCGACCGCTGCCTCCTCCCCGGCGGCGCTCACGTCCGTGTAGGACCCGGCGACCGAGTACTCCCCCGACATGTGCGCCCACATGGGGTTCTGGCGGTAGCGGAACTGCTGGTATTCGTCGGCGAGGCCGGAGATGGAGTCCACCCGCCATTCCTACCGGACGACGGCACCGCCCGTCGCGGGAGATTCAGGCGAGTCCGAGGGACTTGGCCGACTCGTCCCGCATCTGCACCTTCCGGACCTTGCCGGTGACGGTCAACGGGAAGTCCTCGACGACCAGCACGTAGCGCGGGATCTTGTAGTGCGCGAGCTTTCCCGTCGCGAACGCGCGCACGGCCTCGGCATCGATCGGCTCGGCACCGGCGCGCAGCTTGATCCAGGCGCAGAGCTCCTCGCCGTACCGCTCGTCCGGCACGCCGACCACCTGCACGTCCTCGATGTCGGGGTGGCCGTAGAGGAAGTCCTCGATCTCGCGGGGATAGATGTTCTCCCCTCCTCGAATGACCATGTCCTTGATCCGACCGACGATGTTGCAGTAGCCGTCATCACGCATCACGGCGAGGTCGCCGGTGTGCATCCAGCCGTCCGCGTCGACCGCCTCCGCCGTCTTCTCCGGATCATCCCAGTAGCCGAGCATCACCGAGTAGCCGCGGGTGCAGAACTCCCCCGGCTCACCTCGTTCCACGGTCGCGCCCGTGGCCGGGTCGACGATCTTGATCTCGACGTGGGGAGCGGCGCGTCCGATGCTCGCCGTACGGCGCTCGAGGTCGTCGTCGCTGCGGGTCTGGCAGGACACCGGGCTGGTCTCGGTCATGCCGTAGGCGATCGACACCTCGGCCATGTGCATGTCGTCGACGCACCGCTTCATCACCTCGACCGGGCACACCGCGCCGGCCATGATGCCGGTGCGCAGCGAGGAGAGGTCGTACGACGCGAAGTCCGGGTGGTTCTGCATCGCGATGAACATCGTCGGGACGCCGTAGACCGCCGTGCAGTGCTCGTCCTGGATGGTCTGCAGCGTGATCGCCGGATCGAAGCCGGGCGCGGGGATCACCATCGTGGCGCCGTGGCTGATGCAGCCGAGGTTGCCCATCACCATGCCGAAGCAGTGGTAGAAGGGCACCGGGATGCAGAGCCGGTCCTCCTCGGTGAAGCCGATCAGCTCGGTGACGAAGAAGCCGTTGTTGAGGATGTTGCGGTGGCTGAGCGTCGCGCCCTTCGGCCGCCCCGTGGTGCCCGACGTGTACTGGATGTTGATCGGGTCGTGCGGGCTCAGGCCGTGTGCGCGGCGATCCACGACGTCGGCCGCGGTCCGGTGACCCGCCGCGACCAGCTCCGCCCAGTCGTCGGTGTCGACGTAGACGGTGCGCTCGAGGCCGGGGCACTCCGAGGCGGTCGCCTCGACCATGGCGCGGTAGTCACTGGTCTTGAAGCTGGTGACCGCGAGCAGCAGCCGCAGGCCGGACTGGTTGACCGCGTAGGCGAGCTCATGGGTGCGATAGGCCGGGTTGACGTTGACCAGGATCGCTCCGATCTTCGCCGTGGCGAGCTGGACGATGGTCCACTCCGCGCAGTTGGGTGCCCACATGCCGACCCGGTCACCCTTCTCGATCCCATAGGCGATCAACCCTCGCGCGATCTCGTCGACGGCGTGGTTGAGGTCGCGCCAGGTCCAGCGCCGTCCGGTGGCCACGTCGACCAGCGCCTCACGGTCGGGCATGTGGCCGACCGTCCGCTCGAGCGCGACGCCGATCGTGTGGTCGAGCAGGGCTGTGGTGGTCTCGCCGCTCGCGTAGGACTCCATGGGCCCAGTCCTACTCTCTGACCGTGGGTAGAGTCGAGGTTCTGCCCACAGGTCGATGTGTGACGAGCCCGCGGCCGGTGTGATGGACGCATGACCACCAGCGAGCTCCACCCCGCCCCAACTGTCGTCAGGGTCCGCGGCCTCACCAAGGCGTACGGCGGCCGCACCGTCGTCGATCACCTGGACCTCGATGTCCGTGCCGGTGAGGTGCTCGGGCTCATCGGCGCCAACGGGGCCGGCAAGACCACCACAGTCGAGTGCCTGCAGGGCCTGCGCCGGCCCGACTCCGGCGAGCTCCGGGTGCTCGGCCTCGATCCGTTCCACGACGCCGACCGGCTACGGCCGCAGATCGGCAGCCAGCTGCAGAGCTCCGGGCTGCCCGACCGGCTCCGGGTCGCCGAGGCCGTGGCCCTGTTCGCCGGGCCGCAGGCCACCGACGCGGGCGCGCTGCTGGAGCAGTTCGGGCTCGCGAGCAAGCGGCGGTCGCCGTACGCCGGGCTGAGCGGCGGCGAGCGGCAGCGGCTGTTCCTCGTGCTCGCGCTGCTCAACCACCCGCGGTTGGTCATCCTCGACGAGCTGACCCAAGGTCTCGACCCCGCCGCGCGACGCGAGGTCTGGACGGCCGTGGCGCAGCTGCGCGACGCCGGCACCACCGTCCTCCTGGTGACCCACGAGCTCGACGAGGCCGAAGCCCTGTGCGAGCGGGTCGTCGCGATGCGTGACGGCAAGGTCATGGACCAGGGCACGCCAGCGGAGCTGGTTGCCCGCCATGCCCAGGAGGTGACGATCCGCTTCGCCATCCCCGCCCCTCCCGACCCCGGGCGGAGGGGACGGTGGTCGAGGAGGTCGCCCTGGCGAATCCGGTGGTCGAGGAGGTCCCCCAGCCCCGGTGGTCGAGGATCCCCGGACCGTGGTCGAGGAGGTCGCCCTGGCGACCGTCTCGAGACCCCTCTCGAGACCCTGCACTCCCTCGACCGCCTGCCCGGCGTCCTCGGCGTGACCCTCGACCGCGGCCAGGTCGCGGTCCGCGGCGACCGTACGGCGATCGCCCACGTCGGCGCCTGGCTGGTAGGCACCGGCCGTGCGATCCCGGCCGACCTGCGGGTCGACGTACCCGACCTCGAATCGGCGCTGCTGACCCTCCTCGACTCCCCCACCACCTCGCCCGCGGTGGTCGAGGAGGTCGCGCAGCGACCGTCTCGAGACCAAGGAGCAGCGTGATGACCACCGTGCCCACCCGCCCCACCGCCCCCGTGACCGACGCCGTGGCCGACGCTGTGACCGACGCAGCCACGGGCCGCCCGGGCCGCCGGTCCGTCACCCGCCGGCTGCTGTCCACCGAGCTGCGGCTGCTGACCCGGGACCCGATGACGCTGACCTTCGTGCTCGCGTTCCCGATCATCTCGATGCTGATCATCGGCGGCTCGTTCGGCACCGAGCCGGACGAGGTGTTCCCGGTGAACCCGGCGCACTGGTACGTCGCGTCGTACTTCACGGTCGTCATCGGTTCCACCGGCCTGATCATGTTGCCGGTCCACATCGCGTCGTACCGCGAGCGTGGCGTGCTGCGCCGGTTCGCCGCGTCCGGTTTCCCGCGCTGGTCCTTCTCCCTCGCGGAGCTGGCCATGGGGCTGACCGCGATCGCGGTCGCCGGGCCGCTGTTGCTGGCCGTGGCGGCGCCGGTCTACGGACTGCCTGAGATCGGGTCGCCGGTACGCGTCGCCGCCGGCATCGCCGTCGCGTCGATCGCCTTCGTCAGCATCGGGGTGCTGCTGGGCACCCTGCTCCCGTCGGCTCGTTCGGCCCAGGCCGTGGGCCTGATGCTCTTCTTCCCGTCGTTCCTGCTGGGAGTCGGCGGGCCGCCGCCCGCCGTGATGTCGGAGCCGCTGCGCGAGATCGCGGAGAGACTTCCGCTCGCCCTGGCCAACGACGCGATCCGCGAGCCGTGGCTCGGGATCAGCGACGGCACCGGCCCGCTGCTGGCGACGGCCGCGATCGCGATCGTCGCGACCGCGCTCGCCGCGAGGCGGACGGCGCTCTGAAGCGCCCGGCGTCCTAGGCTCATGTCCATGGCGGATCGAGCAATGCGAGTCATCGCTCCGGCGATGCTCGCGTTGTTCGCCGTGCTCGGCGTCGCGATGGGCAACCGGCCGATCCTCCTGGGGCTGGCTGTCGCGGCGGGCGTCGTTGCAATCGCATTCGGCGCTGCCTGGCGCGAGCTGACCGGCTGGCCGCTCGCGGCCGCGGTGCTCGTCGCCGCCGTCGGCCTGTTCGCCCTCGGCCAAGGCGGCTCGGCGAACCTGGTGTGGATGGGCTTCTGCGTCGCGGCAGGCTGGATCGCGCTCGGGTACCGCGCTCCCAGTCGGCGCTCATCGCGGGCGGGGTGCTCGCGGCCGGGATCGTCGCCGAGTGGGTGCAGGACCCGGACGAGCCCGGGTGGGCGGCCTGGATCGTCGGCACGGCGTTCACCCTCGTCGCGTGCGCCTTCGCCCGTCGGCTCCGGGAGACCGTCGTCCAGCTCCAGGATGCGCAGCACCAGCTGGCCGAACGCAGTCGGGCGGAGGAACGGACCCGGATCGCCGGTGAGATGCACGACGTCATCGGCCATGCTCTGACCGTGTCGCTGCTCCACATCAGCAGCGCCCGGCTCGCGCTCGACGAAGACCCCGACGAGGCCCGGTGGGCACTCGAGGAGGCCGAGCGGCTGGCCAGGTCCAGCCTCGAGGAGGTGCGGGCGACGGTGGGCCTGATGCGCACCGATGCACCCGGCGAGCGCGCGCCGCTGCCGGTGGCCGCCGACATCGAGCGGCTGGTCGACTCCTTCCGCAACGCGGGCGCCGAGATCCGCCTCACCCTTGTCGGCGACCTCGAGTCGCTCGGCTCGACCCGCGGGCTCGCCGCCTATCGGATCGTCCAGGAGGCCCTGACCAACGCGGTCAAGCACGCCCCGGGTCAACCCGTGTCGGTGGCGGTCGTGGTCGAGGGCGGCACGGCGACGGTCGCCGTACGCAACAGTGGCGAGGTGGACGCGGACGCACCTCTGGGCAACGGGCTGCTCGGCATGCGGGAGCGCGCGGAGGGCGTCGGGGGTCGGCTGCGGGTCGGGGCCGAGCAACGCGGCTGGCTGGTCGAGGCGGTGCTGCCGTCGTGAGCGAGGTCGAGGACCAGAGCGTCAAGGTGCTCCTCGTGGACGACCAGGAGCTGGTGCGTACCGGTCTGCGCGGGATCCTCCGGTCCCGGTTCGGGTTCGAGATCGTGGGCGAGCTCGACAGCGGCGCGGGCGTGGTGGAGGCCGTCGCGGAGCTCGAGCCGGACGTGGTCGTGATGGACGTGCGGATGCCGGGCGTTGACGGCGTGACGGCCACCCGAGAGCTGCGGAAGGCCGGGGCTGCGCCGCCGGTGCTCGTGCTCACGACGTTCGAGGACGAGGAGATCCTCGCCGGCGCCCTGCGCGCGGGCGCGGCGGGCTTCCTGCTCAAGGGCGTACCCGCGGAGGACCTCCAGCGCGCTGTCCGCGAGGTTGCCGGTGGCGCGTCGTGGCTCGACCCGGCGGTCACCGGACGGGTCCTGTCCGCCTACCGTGACGGACCTACGCCGGTGCTGCCCGGCCCGGAGGCGGACCTGCTCACCCCGCGCGAGCGGGAGGTGCTCGCACTCATCGGCCAGGGGCTCAGCAACGCCGAGATCGCGACCAGGCTGACGCTCGGCGAGGGCACCGTGAAGACCCACATCGGGCACATCTTCACCAAGCTCGACCTGCGGGACCGCGCCGCTGCCGTCGTGTTCGCCTTCGACCACGGGCTCGTGCAGCCCGGCCGATCCCGCTGACCCGGCTCATATCTGCACCGCAAGTACGCCGACCCGTCGCAACTCTGCACCGCAAGTACGCCGACCCGTCGCGTATCTGCACCGGCCCGTACCGGACTTGCGACGGGTCGGCGGGATCCGGGTGCAGATTCGAGCCGGGTCGGCGGGATTCGGGTGCAGATTCGAGCCGGGTCGGCGGGATTCGCGTGCAGATTCCAGCCGGGTCAGCGGGATTCCCGTGCAGATTCGAGCCGGGTCGGCTCAGAGGTCGAAGAGGGAGCCAGAGCCTGAGATGTCGACGTCGGTACGGGGTTCGTTCTTCTCACCGGCGGATGCGGCCGGTGCGGGCTTCGGCTTGTTCTTTGCCGCAGGCTCGTCCTCCGCTGCAGCGGGTGCCGCCTCGGTCTCCTCCCTGTCGCCTCCAGCAGCAGGTTCGGGCTCGACAGCGGGCTCGTCTTCCTCGGCCGTGGCCTCCTCGGCCGGCTCGGGCTCGACGGCCGGGGCCTTCTCCGCGGGAGCGGGGGCCGATTCGACGACATCGAAGAGCGAGCCGCTCAGGTCAGCCTCGGCCGGAGCCGGAGCGGGGTTCTTCGCCGGGGCGGGCTTCTTGTCTTCGACGGGCTCGGGCTTCTCCGCCGTGGCGGCCGGCGCAGGCTTCGTCTCCTCAGCCGGCGGGGCGGGCTCGACCACGTCGAAGAGCGAGCCGCTCAGGTCCGCCTGCGGAGAGGCAGGCTCGGCCTTCGCCTCTGGTTCCGGCTTGGTGGCGGCCGGAGCCTCGGCCGGCGCGGAGTCGACGGCGTCGAAGAGCGAGCCGCCGGTGTCAGGGGTGGCCGGGACCTCGGACTTCGCCTCGGGCTTGCCCGCGGACTTCGCCTCCTCCGCCGGCGCCGCGTCGAAGAGCGATCCGCCAGACGCCTCCTCCGCCGGCGCCGCGTCGAAGAGCGATCCGCCAGACGCCTCCTCCGCCGGTGCCGCGTCGAAGAGCGATCCGCCGGACGGCTCCTTCTTCGGTGCCGGCTTCTCGACCTCGTCCGCGGTGCTGGCGAACAAGGAGTCGGTCCCGACCGCGTCGGACCCGCCCGTGGTGGATCCGTCGGAGTCGGACGACGCCTTCGCAGCCGGACCCACCTTCGCCGGCTCGTCGAGCTCCTGCTCGGCGGCCTTCTTGGCTTGGACTGCAGCTGGCTTGGCGCCCTCGCCGGGCTTGAGCTTGGTGGCGACCTCGCCCTTGACCGACGCGAGCAGCATCTGGGCGACGTCGAGGACCTCGACCTCGGCGCGGGCGCTGCCGTTGTCCTGCGCCTCGGTCAACCCGTCGGCGAGCATCACCCGGCAGAACGGGCAGCCCACCGCGATCTGGTCGGCGCCGGTGGCGACCGCTTCGTTCGTGCGGTTGACGTTGATCCGCTCGCCGATGGTCTCTTCCATCCACATCCGTGCACCACCGGCGCCACAGCAGAACGACCGCTCGCCGCTGCGCTCCATCTCGGCGACCTCCGCGCCGGGCATGATCTGCAGCAGGTCGCGCGGCGGCGTGTAGACCTGGTTGTGGCGGCCCAGGAAGCACGGGTCGTGGTAGGTGATCTTGCGCTCGTGCGCACCTTCGCCGGTCGCGACCGGGGTCAGCTTGCCCTCGCGCACCAGGCGGTTGAGCAGCTGCGTGTGGTGGATGACCTCGAGCTCGATGCCGAGCTCTCGGTACTCGTTCTTGAGCGTGTTCATGCAGTGCGGGCACGTCGACACGACCTGTTTGGCGCGGGCGTCCTTGAGCGTCTCGATGTTCTGCTGGGCCAGGCCCTGGAACACGAACTCGTTGCCGGCCCGACGGGCGGAGTCCCCCGTGCAGGTCTCCCCGTTGCCGAGCACGCCGAACGACACGCCGGCCAGGTCGAGCAGCTCGGCCACCGCCCGGGTGGTCTTCTTCGCGCGGTCCTCGTAGGCACCGGCGCAGCCGACCCAGAACAGCCAGTCGACCTCGTCGAGAGACGCCGGGTCGTTCTCCCCGTCGCCGCCGACCACTTTGACGTCGAAGGGCAGGTCCTTCGCCCAGTCCATCCGGCCGCGCGGCGACATGTTCCACGGGTTGCCGTTGTTCTCGAGACCCCGGAACAGGCCGTTGAGCTCCGACGGGAAGCTCGACTCGACCAGCACCTGGTAGCGGCGCATGTCGGTGATGTGGTCGACGTGCTCGATGTCGACCGGGCACTGGTTGACGCAGGCGCCGCAGTTGGTGCACGACCACAGCACGTCGGTGTCGATGATCGCGCCGCCGCTGGGGTGCCAGGAGACACCCTCGGTCTCGCCGACCAGCGGACGCTCGGCCTCGGCCACCACGTCCGCGGCGATCGACCCGCGCTTCTCCTCCGACGCCAGGTTGTACGGCGCCGCGGCGAACGCGTGGTCCCGCAGGTTCATGATCAGCATCTTGGGAGACAGCGGCTTCTCGGTGTTCCACGCCGGGCACTGCGACTGGCAGCGACCGCACTCCGTGCAGGACGCGAAGTCCAGGACGCCCTTCCACGAGAAGTCGTTGATCGAGCCGATGCCGAAGGTGGCGTCCTCGTCGAGGTCATCGACGTCGTCGAGGGTCACCGGCTTGCCGTCGTTCATCATCGGCTTCACCGCGCCGAGTGCGACCGCGCTCCGGTTGACCTTCTGGGCCGCGTCGGGACGCTTGAACATGACGTTGAGCGGCGCGATGAAGATGTGCAGGTGCTTGGAGTTGAGCACGAGCAGCAGGAAGACCAGCATGACGCCGATGTGGAGGAGCAGTCCGACGTGCTCGAGCAGCTCGAGGGTGTCGTGGCTCAGACCGTCGAAGATGTTGCCGAGCCCGATCGACACGAACGCACCCTGGTCGTAGGGCAGGTTGTCCGCGGCGGACGCAGCGCCGCGGAACAGGAACATCGTCCAGATGACGTTGAAGATCATGAACAGCGTCAGCCAGGCACCGCCCAGGTGTGAGCCCTTGAACCGTGACTTCCGACCGATCTTCTCCGGGTCGTTCTTGAGCCGGATGCCAGCGAACATCGCCAGGCCGATCAGGCACAGCACGCCGATCAGGTCCTGGCCGAAGCCGATGATCTCCCAGTGGCCGATCACAGGGATGGCCCAGTCGGGGTTGCGCGAGAGCAGGATGCCGTAGGCCTCGATGTAGACCGTGGCGAGGATGAGGAACGCGTACATGACGAAGGCGTGCGCAATGCCCGGGATCGACCACTTCAGCAGCCGACGCTGGCCGACGACCTCACGCAGCTGGTCGCCGATGGCGCCGGCCGTGCGCTTGCTGACGTTCTCGATGCGCTCCGGTGCCGGCTGTCCGTGGGAGACCAGTCGGTAGAGGAACCACACGCGCCTGGCCGCCAGCGGGAGGATGATCGCGTTGAGCAACAGGCCAACGATCAGCGTCACGTTCAACGTCGTCACTCCAAAGTTCCGGGGAATCGGGGTCAGACTACGGAATCTCGCATCCGTAGGTCAGATCCGCGGGTCTGCGGCCCAAGGGCTGGACCTTACCCGCAAGTAACCTGGAGTTCGGCGTGAGAATCACCTCACCGGACGGCCGTGCTACTCCACCCTCAGCACGTGTCCGCCCTGGTCGAAGACGATCCGCACAGGTCAAGTGACCGATCCCGTTGCCTGGAAAAGACGGAGGCCGCCCCCCTCGCGGGAAGCGGCCTCTCGCCGACTGCCAGACCTACGGGAGGATCGCCTTCTTGACCTGGGTCCGGGCGATGCCGAGGTCGATCACCGCACCGGTGCCGTCGAGCAGCGTGATCCGCAGCGCGACCACACCGATGCCGCCACGGACCATGGTGGTGACACCCTCCTCGATCTTGACGACGCCCGGGATCTCGAGCACTCCGGCCGGAGGGATCGTCTGAGCATCACCGTCGACCGTGATCGTCAGCGTCGAGGTGCCTCTGGTGTTGCGGATCAGCGTGCCCTTCCTGCGGATCACGTTCGCACGCGCCTTGATGCCGTCGATCTCGATCGCGCCGCCGCCCAGTGAGACGTGGGCGATGGTGGCCTCGGTCCACGCGTGGGCGCGTCGGCGACCCGCCTGCACGCCGTACACCCGCGCTTGGGCGGCGCCGACGTCGATCCCGTCGGGGATGTCCAGGCCGACCGTCCTGGTGCTCCGGATCTTGCCGTCGGTGCCCTCGCACGGGAGCGGCTTCACCGGCGTACGGCCGATGTTGACGACCGGGTCGAGCACCGAGCCCTTGAGGCCGACAGCCGAGCCACGCATGATCGAGTTGACGACGCCGTCGGTCATCCGGGCCCGCGAGAGCGCGACCTTCACCTTGGTGCGGGTCGGCAGGATCTCGACGAGAAGGCCCTGGGCGCGCGCGAAGATCAGACCCGGCTTCCGGATGGTCAGCTCCTCACCGAGGGTGACTCGGAGCAGGCCCGGGATCTCGACTGGGTTGCCCGGCGTCGGGATCGCGATGACCTGCGGGTCCTGGTCGGGCAGGTCCAGGACGATGCCGGAGACCTTGATGTCGGTCTCGGAGTGGAAGCCGGTGGCGTTGTGCCACACCCGCGCGGTCGACTCGACCGCACCGAGGGAGAGCTTGCCGAGGGCGGTCTCCTGCAGGGTGATGCCGGCCAGCCGGTGGTTCGAGACGGCCGTGACGGTCCTGCCCTTCTTGATCGTCTTGACCCTGGTCGCCAGGGTCTCGATCGTGCCGAGACCCGGCAGGTTGACGCTGGCGAGACCGTTGGACCGGTCGAGCCCGGCGAGCGTGGTGCACGCGATGTGGGCGAAACCGGTGGCGCCCGAGCTGGCGGGGAGGTCACCGCCCTTGACGTAGGTGCCGTAGCCCATGGCATGCAGGCCGAAGTTCGTGGGGCGGGGCACGGCGGCGGCTGCCTTGGCAGGCACCACCGGCGCGGCATGGGCCGGGCCGCCCGGCAACAGGATGAGGGTGCTGACCATGGCCAGCAGCGCTCCCCCGAGGGCAAGTCGTCGCATGGAAAGGACTCCTTCAGAAGACATGAGAAAGACATGGACCACTGGCGGCCGGCCCCTGCGGACGCCGTCGTGGTGGTGGACAGATCGTGATGACCGGGGACGAGTTGACTGTTTCCACATGGGATAACGGCGAGCCAGGCAATAGGGAACGGCCGACTTCATCACAAAACGGGGATGATGATGCAGTGCTCCCCCGGAACCGCCTGTCGCTCGCCTGCGCGGCCATGCTTGCCGTCGCCCTGGCCGGCTGCGGCGACGGGGGCGGCGACGAGGGCGACGCGGGCGACGCGCCGTCGTCCTCGCCACCGCCGAGCGGGTCCGCCAGTCCCGACAGCCCCGGCACCGAGTCGCCCGGAAACGTGGAGGAAGCGGTCAACGAGACCCGGGAGGACTCCGTCTATCCCGACGTCGGCGACCCGCTGGTCGACGCGTTGCACTACGACCTGTCGCTCGCGTGGACACCGGAGTCCGACACCCTCCGGGCAACCGAACGGCTCACCTTCCGAGCGACGGCCGACGCCGACCAGGTCCAGCTCGACTTCGACGACGTGCTCGCGATCAAGTCCCTGACGATCGACGGCGAGGACACCGAGTTCCAGCGGAGGGACAAGGACCTCGTCGTTTCGCACGCCGTCGAGGCCGACGACGAGTACGTCCTGGAGATGACCTACTCCGGCACCCCGGAGCCCTACGACGCACCCACCCAACGGTCCGACTTCCGGCTCGGTGTCGGGTGGCACGTGACCCCCGAGCACGAGACGTGGACCATCCAGGAGCCGTACGGCGCCTTCACCTGGTACGCCGCCAACGACCAGCCCGCCGACAAGGCCTACTACGACTTCACGCTCACCGTGCCCGAGCCCTGGACCGGCATCGCGAACGGCGAGCTCACCGACACCACCGAGGCCGACGGGTTGCGCACGACGACCTGGCACCTGGCCGAGCCGGCGTCGTCGTACCTCGTGACCGTGGCGTTCGCCGACTACACGCCGACCGAGCTCGAGTCCGCCGGCGGAGTGCCGGTCACGATCTGGGGTCCGCGGGACGACCCGGACGCCATCGGTGAGACGGAGTACGCCCCCGAGGCGATGGACTGGCTGGAGCAGTACCTCGGGCCCTACCCCTTCGACACCTTCGGGATCGTCATCTACGACGGCGAGAGCGGGATGGAGACCCAGACGATGGTCACGCTCGGCGCGACGCCGTACGCCACCTCGAAGGCGGTCGTCGTCCACGAGCTGGCGCACCACTGGTACGGCGACACCGTCACGCCCGCCGACTGGAGCGACGTCTGGATGAACGAGGGCATGGCCATGTACCTCCAAGGCATGTGGGAGGCCGAGGACGAGGGCGTGACCATCGACGAGAAGATGGACGAGTGGGCGGTCTTCGAGAGCGACCTGCGAGCGTTCTCCGGTCCACCGGGCGCCTACGACCCGGCCAACTTCGGCGACGGCAACATCTACTTCGGTCCAGCCCTGATGTGGCACGAGCTGCGACAGCAGATCGGCGACGACGCGTTCTTCGCGCTGCTGCGCGACTGGCCGGCAGACCAGGAGAACGACACTGCCGACCGGGAGGAGTACCTCTCCTGGATCGAGGCCGAGACCGGCGAGGAGCTCTCCGCGTTCTTCGACGACTGGCTCCTGAGCGAGACCACCCCACCCCGCGACTGACCGGAGCCCGCGCCAAGCGGTGGTCGAGGAGGTCGCGCAGGCGACCGTCTCGAGACCCCTGTACCCACCGCTGGTCGAGGAGGTCGCCCTGGCGACCGTCTCGAGACCCCTGTACCCACCGCTGGTCGAGGAGGTCGCGCTGGCGACCGTCTCGAGACCCCTCTGCCAGTCGCTTGCGGGCCGACCGCGGTCACGGTGTTCTTGTCAGCGAAGGGACGTGGTTGCTCGCCGTCGATGATCACGTGGCTTTGGTCGCGGTCTGGATGGAGAATCTTCATTCACAGCGGGTTCTGAGCCACCGGACGGGCGCGACCACGGGCGGCGCACCAGGTACGGACAGAGGTCTCGAGACGGTCGCTAGAGCGACCTCCTCGACCACCGTGGTCGCCGCGACCTCCTCGACCACCGTGGGCGGGCGCGATGTCACGACCACCAGAGGCAGAGGGTCTCGAGACGGTCGCCAGAGCGACCTCCTCGACCACCGGGGTCGCCGCAACCTCCTCGACCACCGGAGGCGGAGAGTCAGAAGAGCATGGCTGTCGAGGGGTCTGCCACGATCCCGGCGACGTCGGCGAGGAACTGCGACCCGGTGGCACCGTCGATGTGCCGGTGGTCGAACGACAGCGCCAGCGTCGTCACCTGGCGGACCTCCACCCGGTCGTCCACCACCCACGGCTTGGGCTTGATCGCACCCATGCACAGGATCGCGGACTCGCCCGGGTTGATGATCGGGGTGCCCGCATCGACGCCGAAGACGCCGACGTTGGTGATGGTGAACGTCCCGTCGGCCATGTCCGCCGGTTGGGTCCGCCCCTCCCGTGCCGTCCCGGTCAGCTCCTCGAACGCACGCGCCAGCTCGACCAGGTCGAGTGCGTCGGCGTCCTTCACGTTGGGTACGACGAGACCGCGCGGCGTGGCGGCCGCGATGCCGAGGTTGACGTAGTGCTTGACCACGACCTCGCCGGCTGCCTCGTCCCAGGTCGAGTTGATCATCGGCGTCCGCCGCATCGCCAGCAGCACCGCGCGTGCGAACACCAGCAACGGCGAGACCTTCACGTCCTTGAACTCGCGCCGGTCCTTGAGCCTGGCGACCAGGTCGAGGGTCGCGGTCGCGTCGACGGTGACCCACTCGGTGACGTGCGGCGCCGAGAACGCCGAGTCCGTCATCGCGGACGCCATCATCTTGCGCACGCCCTTGATCGGCTCGCGGGTCTCCCGCTGCCCCGTGGCTCGGGGATCGCGAGCGGCCACCGGGCGGGCGTCCTCGACCTGGGGTCCGGCTGCGGCTTCGACGTCGGCCCGAATCACCGACCCACCGGGACCGGTACCCGTCAGCGCCCGCAGGTCGACGCCGAGGTCCTTGGCCAGCTTGCGCACCGGCGGCTTGGCCAGCACCTGGAGATCGCGGGTAGCGGGAGCCGACGTCGCGGCCGACGGAGCTGCAGACACACTTGCCGACCCAGCCTCGGGAGCCACGGGCTGCCCCGCGGCCCCGGCCTGGTCCTCCGCGTCGTGCAGCACGGTGGACATCAGCTGCTCGACCTTGCCCTTCTGATCGGTCGCACCCTGGTTGAAGACGTCATGGACGCCCGCCTGTGCCAACCGCTGACCCGCTGCGTCCTGGAGGGGCCGCCGCGCGCGGCGCTGCGGTCCGCGGTCGACCTTCATCCGGCCGACCAGTGACTCACCTTCGCCGCCGCCGCTCGCCGCCGGGTTGGAGAGGTCGATCGCCATCTCGCCCGACCCGCCAGAGTCGGACTTCGCGGCTGCCGGCTCCGCCGCCCCGATCGCGATTATCGGCGTGCCGACCGGGATCGTCTCTCCCTCGGCGACCAGGATCGCGGTCACCTCACCGGCATACGGGGACGGCAGCTCGACCAGCGACTTCGCGGTCTCGATCTCGACGACGACGTCGTTGATGGCGACCTGGTCGCCGACCTTGACCTTCCAGGTCACGATCTCGGCCTCGGTGAGGCCCTCGCCGACATCGGGAAGCAGGTACTCGGGCACGATCAGATCTCCAGACTGCGGTCGACGGCGTCGAGGACTCGGTCGAGGTCGGGGAGCCACTCCTCCTCGAGACGAGACGCAGGGTACGGCGTGTCGAAGCCGCCGACCCGGAGCACCGGGGCCTCCATCGAGTAGAAGCACTCCTCGGTGATCCGCGCGGCCAGCTCGGCGCCGAGGCCCAGGTTGACGTGGGCCTCGTGGACGACGATCGCGCGGCCGGTGCGGCGTACGGACTCGTAGATCGGGGGCATGTCCAGCGGCGACAGAGTCCGGAGGTCGAACACCTCCAGCGACCTGCCCTCGCGGGCGGCCGCCTCGGCCGCGTGGAGGCAGGTCTTCACGGTCGGCCCGTAGGCGAGCAGCGTCGCGTCGTTGCCCGGGCGGACCCGGCGGGACGCGAACAGCGGCCCGGGCTCGACGGTGTCGTCGAGCTCGGCCTTGTCGGCGTGGTACTGCCGCTTCGGCTCGAGGAAGATGACGGGGTCGTCGTGCGCGATCGCCTGCTGGATCATCCAGTAGCCGTCGACCGGGTTGGAGCAGGCGACGACCTTGAGGCCGGGCGTGTGCGCGAACTGCGCCTCCGGCGACTCGGAGTGGTGCTCGACGGCACCGATGCCGCCGCCGAACGGGATCCGGATGACCATCGGCATCTTCACCCGGCCCCGGCTGCGGAAGTGCATCTTGGCGACCTGGCAGACGATCTGGTCGTAGGCGGGGTAGACGAAACCGTCGAACTGGATCTCCACGACCGGCCGGTAGCCGCGCATCGCGAGGCCGACCGCCGTACCGACGATGCCCGACTCCGCGAGCGGTGAGTCGATGACCCGGTCCTCGCCGAAGTCCTTCTGCAGTCCGTCAGTGATCCGGAAGACGCCGCCGAGCTTGCCGACGTCCTCACCCATCAGCAGGACCTTGTCGTCCGCCTCCATCGCCTTCCGCAGGCCGCGGTTGAGCCCCTGCGCGAGCGAGATCTTCGTCGACATCAGTGTGCTCCCTCGAACGTCTCGAGATACTCGGCGAAGCCGTCACGCTGCGCTGCGAGCTCGGGCGGGGTCTCGGCGTAGACGCGGTCGAAGATGTCGAGCGGCTGCGGGTCCGGCATCGCCTTGCAGCCTTCGCGCAAGGTGTGGCCCAGGGCGTCGCCCTCTTCGGCGAGGTCGGTGAAGAAGGCGTCGTCGGCGAGGCCGTTGCGCTTGATGTAGACCTCCAGGCGCGCGATCGGGTCCTTCAGCTTCCAGTTCTGGACGTCCCCGGAGAGGCGGTAGCGGGTCGGGTCGTCGGTCGTGGTGTGCGCACCCATCCGGTAGGTGTAGGCCTCCACGAACGTCGGGCCCTGACCGTCGCGGGCGCGTTGGAGCGCGGCCTTGGTGACGGCGTACGTCGCCAGCACGTCGTTGCCGTCGACCCGGAGGCCGGGGAAGCCGAAGCCGAGCGCCCGCTGGTAGAGCGGGATCCGGCTCTGCCGCTCGATCGGCTCGGAGATCGCCCACTGGTTGTTCTGGCAGAAGAAGACGACGGGCGCGTTGTAGGACGCGGCGAACACGAACGCCTCGTTGACGTCGCCCTGCGACGACGCACCGTCGCCGAAGTGGGCGAGCACGGCGCTGTCGCGCTCGGGGTCACCGGTGCCCACCGCGCCGTCGCGCTGCATCCCCATGGCGTAGCCGGTGGCGTGGAGCGTCTGCGCCCCGATCACGATCGTGTAGAGGCTGAAGTTGTAGTCGTGGGGGTCCCAGTCACCGTGGTCGACGCCGCGGAACAGACCGAGCAGCTTCAGCGGGTCGAGACCGCGACACCACGCGACACCGTGCTCGCGGTACGTCGGGAAGACGAAGTCGTTGGGACGCAGCGCCCGGCCGGCGCCGATCTGCGCGGCCTCCTGGCCCAGCAGCTGCGCCCAGATGCCGAGCTCACCGTGACGCTGGAGCGCGGTCGCCTCGACGTCGATCCGACGCACGAGCACCATGTCGCGGTAGAGACCGCGCAGCTCCTCGGCGGAGAAGTCCATGTCGAACTCGGGGTGGCGGACCCGCTCCCCCTCGGGAGTGAGCATCTGGATCAGATCAGGGCCACCATCGGCCTGGGAGGGTCCGAACACCTCGGCCAGGTCGGGCCCGAACTCGGGCTGCACGACACCAGGGTCGCTCATCGGGGGTCTCCTTGTCGCCGGGCCGCAGGGTCACCGCGGGCATCGGGTCGTCGGGTCGGTGCGGACGCGGGACGCTGCAGGGGTGGCGCAACGTGATCCGGACCACACCGGGGGTGGGGAAAACGTAGCGCCCGGACGCCCATGCACCAATCCGAGAGGCAGTATGGCGGTCTCAGCGGGCCGCTGGGAAACTCCTCGTCGCCACTGTGGCGGGTGTGGCGTCGATCCCGGGCGCGCTGCGCTAGTGCATCTCCCCGAGGTCCTCGTGCTCCTGGTGCGACACCGGCTCGACCTGGAACGTCGTGTGTCGCACGTCGAAGTGGGTGGCGACGCAATCGGTGAGGGCGTCGAGCACGGCACCGACGCCTTGCTCCTCGAGGATCTCCTCGGTCACGGTGACGTGGGCGGAGAGGCTGAGCATCCCGCTGGTGATGGTCCAGGCGTGGAGGTCGTGCACGTTGACCACGCCGGGGGCGTGGGTCAGGTGGTGCACGACGTCGTCGAGGTCCAGGTCGGCGGGGGCGATCTCGAGCAGCACCCGTCCCGAGTCCCTGATCAGCAGCACCGCCCGCGGCACGATCATGACGGCGATCACGAGTGACGCGATCGGGTCGGCGTACTGCCAGTCGGCGACCCAGATCGCGATGCCCGCCGCGATGACGACCACAGAGCCGAGCAGGTCGGCGAAGACCTCGTTGATCGCTCCGCGCAGGTTGAGCGAGGAGCTGTCACCGCCGCGGAGCAGGAGAAGGGACGTCGCGTTGGCCAGCAGGCCGACGACGGCGAAGCCGACCAGGCCGGCACCGTCCACGTCCGGCGGGTCGGTCAGCCGTGCGACGCCCGACCAGGCCAGGTAGCCGCAGACGCCGAGCAGCACGACGGCGTTGACCAGCGCCGCGACGACCTCGACCCGGTGGTAGCCGAAGGTCGACCGGACACCGCTCGGTCGGTTGGCGACGTACGACGCGCCGAGGGCGAGGACGACCGCCCCCGCGTCGGTCGCCATGTGCCCGGCGTCGGCCAGCAGCGCGAGCGACCCCGTGACCCACGCGCCGACGAGCTCGACCACCAGCACCGTTCCGGTGACCGCCAGCACCCAGTGCAGGCGCCGGCGGTCGGCCGCTCGTGAGGCTGAGTGACCGTAGCCGTCACCGTGCCCGTGCCCGTGCCCGACGCCCATCTGGAGGACGGTACGGGGTGTCAGGCCAGCAGGAAGAAGTCGACCACCCAGTTGCTGCCGTCGGCGCTCGGGACCACGTTCCAAGTGCCGGTGAAGGTGACGTCCGGCGCAGTGACGGTCGCGATCAGCGTCACGGTGCCGTCGCCGTTCTCGACCGGCGCCTCGAAGTCGTACTGGGCCTGCGACATGTCGGCGTTCGGGGACGCCTGCTTGCAGCCGCGCTGGTTGCCGTACTCGCTCGAGAACCACTCCGGTGTCGACAGGCCCTCGACGGCGAGGCAGTCGCCGGTGACGAGCGAGTCGAGGTAGGCACGCGCAGTGATCTCGGCGTCCTCGATCGGCAGGGTGGCACCGGTGTCGGTGGTCGGCGGGGTGGAGACGTCCGTCGGCGTGGTCACGTCGGTGGTCGGCGGCGTGCTGACGTCGGTCGACTCGGCCGTGACGGTCGCGGTGACCTTGGGCGGGTCGGAAGCGGTGTCGTCATCGTCGTCACCGAGCACCAGGAAGAGCGCGACCGCGCCGCCGATGAGGAGCAGGACGACGACGCCGACGATGGCCAGGATCAGGGCGATCTTCTTGCCGCCTCCGCCGCCGGTCGGCGGCGCACCGAAGGGCGGGGGTCCTGGCGGCGGGTAGCCGCCGCCCGGCGCGCCGTACGGCGGCGGCTGCTGCGGCTGCTGCGGGTACCCCGGCGGAGGTCCCTGCGGGGGGACGCCGCCAGGCGCAACCTGGGTCGGGGGGAGGTCGCCGGGCTGGCCGGGGTACGGGTTGCTCACGGAGGGAAGGTTAAGGCCCGGGGCGGTCGGGCGTGGCCTATTTGACCGCGAACCCTTCTCAGGGATGACCGGCGGGCGCGCGCCGTCCGAGCACCAGCGAGCCGGCGAACAGCACGACCCCGACGACGAGCCCTCCGATCGCCACCATCAGCGCGGCGCTGTCGAGGCTATCGACCACGACCTCGATCACGAGCCGCGCCAGGTCCTGCTTCTCGGGCTCGATCTGGTCGACAACGAGGTCGGTGACCGGGGACGTGAACAACGTGACCACCACGCCACCGATCGCGACGCCGATCGCGCAGGCCGCCCCGGCTCGCAGACGGCCGCGCACGCCGGGGGCGACCACGACCGCGACCACCACCAGGCCCGCCCAGAGCAGCGGCGCCCACAGGGAGAGTCCGTCGAGCAGCTGATAGGCACTACGCACTTGCTCGAGCCTCGACTCACGGATCACCGGGAGCGGCAACGGGGTGGACGGCAGCAGGTTCGTCGGGATCCCGTAGTCGCTGGCCACGTCGCTGAGCACGTCGTCGAGCAGCGGGCGCAGGTCGACGATGACGTAGCCGTCGGCGACCACGTCGTCCTGCTCCTCGTGGACGATCGCGAGGAACTCCTGGTGCGCGTCGGCGTTCGCCTGGCGCCAGAACTCGGGAAAGCCGTCGCTGTCGACGATGTCCTTCGTCGCCCTCTGCACGACCCGGTCGACCGCGCCGGGCAGCATCCCCATGGGGACGTTGTCCTCGAGGGTGGCGATCGCGGCGTCGGCGACCTCCTCGGCGAGGGCGTCACGCAGCTCGGGGTCCTCCGCCAGCGGTGCCACCGTGTCGACGTACGCCTCGGTGCTGTCGACGCGCAGCGACAACCAGGTCGCGGTGATCCCGATCGGGACCAGCAGCGTAGACAGCACCACCGCGAAGGCGGCCAGGGCATACCTCACGCGAAGCGCCGGACCCGGGGGATCAGAAGTCTCCGGAGTCGGAGTCGACCTTCCAGTCGCCGTCCTCCTTGACCAGCTCGATCTCGGCGTCCTGGTCCTTCTGGTCGAAGACGCCGCCGAAGTCTTCCTCGTCCCCGGTGTACTCGACCGTGTAGGTGTACTCGACGGTCGCCGACTCCTCCTTCTCGGAGACGTCGCCGATCTCGAAGTCGTACTCGATGTCGTCGAAGAGGTCCTCATAGCTGTCGTAGCCCGGGATGCCCTGCTCCTCGAAGCTCTTGGCAATGGCTTCCTCGAGCTCGCCGCACTCGCTGGCATCGGTGCCCTCGAACGCCGACTCCTGGTGCGCCTTCGAGGACAGCTCGCAAGCCTCCTCGAAGTCACCGTCCGCGTTGGCCTCCAGGTAGTCCGACGCCACGTCCTCGGGGCCGCCACCCAGGATGACGTTGAAGAGGACGAAGAGCAGGATGATCACGAGCAGCACGGCGCCGATGGCGCCACCGATGATCGCGATCAGCTTGCCCTTGCCGCCGCCGGAGCCACCGCTGCCGGCGGTGGACCCGCCGAACGGCTGCTGACCATAACCGGGCTGGTCGGTGGGCTGGCCGTAGCCGCCGGTGGGCGCGCCGTAGACGGGCTGCTGCGGCTGCTGCGGCTGTTGCGCCTGGGGCTGGTCGGATGCGGGCTGCCCCGGCTGGCCTGCCGGGTAGTTGGACGCACGGTTGGGTGCGACCTGGGTCGGCAGGTCACCGCCGGGCACACCCGGCCCTGACGGCCCTGACGGAGCTGCCGGAGCTGCCGGAGCTGCCGGAGCCTCCGGCGCGGCGGGCTCGGCCGGAGCGACGGGCTCGGCCGGCGCACCGCCTGCGGGGGGCTGGGTGTGCTCGGTCCACTGGCTGCCGTCCCACCACCGCTGGCCGCCCTGGCCGTCGGGGTACCACCCGGGAGGGGTCGAGGGCTGGTTCGGGTCGGACATCGCACGCTCCTGAAGTCTGGGGGGTCGGCCCGCGGGGTCGTCGGGCGGCAACGCCCGGAATCATTGCATGTCCGGGCTGCTCCCGGACGGTGGTGCGGTGACGAGCTCGAGCTTTGCGAGGACCGACTCGGAGAGCACGAAGGATGGCAGCGGGTGGGAGGCGGGTCAGTTGGCCTTGCTGATGATGAACACCAGGACGACGAAACCGATGAGCGCGATCGCGGTGAGCAGGCCCATCAACAAGCCGATGGTGCGTTTCTGGCTCGGCGGCGGGGGCGGGAGCGCGGGTCCGTAGGACCCGCCGACCGGCGCCGGTCCATGACCGGGAGCGGCGCCCTGGAGGTACGGCGGTGGCGCGTGGCCGGCCGCCGGCTGCGGCGGGTAGCCCTGCGGCGCCCCTGCCGCGTAGCCGGGCTGCGGCGGGTAGCCCTGCGGAGCCTGCTGACCCGGGTAGGGCTGGGGCTGGCCGGGCTGGGGTGGCGGGGCACCGTACGGGGGCTGGCTCATGGCACCAGCCTTGTGAGCCGAGCCGGATCTGTCCACCGAATCGCGGAATTCCCTGTCAGCCGGTGGGAGTGAGGAAGTCGGAGAAGAACGTCTCCAGGTAGGACTCGAGCTCGGACGGATCCGTCGGGAAGTCGGTCGGGAAGTCCGTCGGGAAGTCGCTGAAGTCGGTGAGGTCGGTGAGGTCCGTCGGGAAGTCCGACGGCAGGTCTGTCGGGAGATCTGTCGGGACGTCGGTCGGGACGTCCGTCGTCACGTCGGTGGCGTCCTCTCCCGGCACCTCGAAGGAGTCGATCTTCCACTCCTCGTCCTCGATGACCAGTCCGATCGGGAACTCCTCCGTGAAGCCCTCGGAGGTCACCGTGAACGGGACGGTTGCCGTCTCGGCCTCCTCGTCGATCGTGGCCTCGCCCACCTCGAAGTCGAACTCCTCATCGGTCATGAAGTCTTCGTCGTCCTCGCAGTTCGCTTCCTCCTCTGCGATGAACTTCTCGCTGAGCAGCTCGAGCGCTGCTTCGCAGTCGGCGGCCTTGATCGCGGCGACGTACGCCTCGACCACCTCCTCGGGAGTGGTGTCGGGCAGCGAGCTCGTCGTTGCCCGAGTCGGAGTCGTCGCTGTCGCGGAGGAAGACGGCCCAGGCCCCCACCGCCAGGATCGCGATCAGCACGAGGGCGCCGACCACGGCCAGGATGATCAACAGGCCCTTGTTGCCGCCGCCGGACGACGGAGGCGGATAACCGGGACCGCCGGGACCACCCTGCCCCGGTCCTCCGGGGAACGACGGTTGCGGCACCGCGCCGTACGGCGAACCGGGCGCGCTCCCTGGGGGACCTTGCGGCGGCCCCGTCGGCGGACCGGCGGGGGGCTGTCCGCCCCAACCCGGCTGCTGTGCGAAGGGCGTGGTCGGCGACGGGGCGTTGGGCTGGACCATGGTGGGCTCGGAGCCGGCGGCTCCTGAGCCCGCGGAGCCGGAGCCGGGCTGGACGTGGTCGGTCCAGGATGCGCCGTCGAACCAACGCATCGTCCCGTTGTTGTCGGGGTACCAGCCGGGCTGGCTGGGGGACTCTCCGGGCACCGGAACTCCTCGAAACGTCGGGCAGGTTGGCCCAACCGTAGCCATCCGGCAGGCCGCGGTCGATCAGGCTGGCGGCGCGGTGGCGTGCAGCAGGTCGACCAGTCGGTCGGTCGCCTCGGGCTCCCCGACACTGATCCGCATCCCCTCGCCGGCGAAGGGCCGGACCGAGAGTCCGGCGTCGCCGAAGGTCGCGGCCAGCTCGACCGTCCGCTCACCGAGGTCGAACCAGACGAAGTTGCCCTGCGGCTCCGGAACCGACCAGCCGGCGGCGGCGATCCCGGCGACCAACCGGTCCCGCTCCCCTACCAGCGCGTCAACGCGGGCGAGCAGCTCCACCTCGTGGGCCAGCGACGCGACCGCAGCGGCCTGGGCGACGGACGAGACGCCGAACGGCAGCGAGACGGCCCGCAGCGCGCCGGCCACCTCGGCGGCCGCGACGGCGTACCCGACTCGCAGCCCTGCCAAGCCGTAGGCCTTGGAGAAGGTGCGCAGCAGGACCACGTTGGGGTGCTCACGGAGCAGCGCGAGGCCGTCGACCGGGTCGGCCATCCGCACGAACTCGAGGTAGGCCTCGTCGACGACCACGAGCACGCTCGCCGGCACGCCGGAGACGAACGCCGCCACCTCGGCATGTCCGAGTGCAGGGCCGGTCGGGTTGTTGGGCGTGCAGAGGAGCACCGCCCGGGTCCGCTCGGTCACCGCGGCTGCCATCGCCGTCAGGTCGTGGCGGCCGTCCGCAGTGACCGGCACCTTCACCCCGGTCGCGCCGGCGGCGGTGATCGCGATCGGGTAGGCCTCGAACGAGCGCCAGGCATGCACGACCTCGTCGCCGATCCCGCAGTACGCCGACAGCAGGTGATAGATCAGCGCCACCGAGCCGGTGCCGGCGGCAAGCTGTTCGGTGCCGACGCCGAGCTTGGTCGCGAGCGCGTCGTAGAGCGCGACGCACCCCATGTCGGGGTAGCGGTTCATCGCCTCCGCCGCCTGCTGCGCCGTGGCCAGCACCCCCGGTAGCGGCGGATAGGGGTTCTCGTTCGACGAGAGCTTGTACGTCGTCAACCCCGGCTGGGCCACCGCCGGCTTGCCCGGGACGTACGGCGGGATCTCCCGCACGTGCGGCAGCGGTTCGATCATCTCTGTCTCTCCGTCGTCGGTGCTTCGCAGTCGGTCGAGACCCTACGCCGCCGGTCATCTCACCGGGTCTCGATACGCGCGGCCACGACCTCGTCCCTCGGTCGTGCGCGCTACTCGACCAGCGGACCGTCCGAGCCCCCCCCGCCGGTGGTCGAGTAGCCCGAGCCCCTGGGCGAGGGCGTATCGAGACCCCGCAACGTGCAACGCGCCCAACCCATCCCCACCGCCGGCAGTCATCTCACCGGGTCTCGATACGGGACCAGCGCGCCGGGTGCGGTGGGCGGACCTACGCCGCGGGGTTCTCCAGCTCCGAGGGTGGCGCGACCACCCGGCCGCCGGTCACCGGCACCAGCTCGCGACCGAGGGTGATGTCGAGAGGGTTGGTCATGCAGCGCACGGAGCCACCGCCGAGGTGGAACTCCGACACGTCGACCAGCACGACCTCGAAGCCCCACCGCTCGAGCCGTGCGCGCACCCGGGGCGGGCAGGCCGGCATGACCACGGTGCGGCCGACGACGACGGAGTTGGCGCACAGCGTGCTGATCGCCTCCTCCTCGGTGATCACCAGCGGCTCGGGCACCAGCGCGAGCAGGACGTCGGCCGAGGCGGGGTCGAGCGCCTCGGGGCAGACGATGGCGCGGCGGTCGTCGAGCGGGCAGAAAGCCAGGTCGAGGTGGTACATCGCGGGGTGCGTGATCCGTACGCCGCGCACGGTCACACCGAGGTCCGCGGCGAGGTGCTTGAGCGCGAGCTCGTCGGTCCGCGGGCCGATGCCCACGACCAGGTCACCCTGGAACGGGAAGGCATCGCCGGCCTCGAAGTGGGCACCGACGCCGTCGCGTCCGACGTACGACGTCGCGAACCCGTGGGTCTCGAACCACCGCTGCGCGCTCGGGGTCTCGTTGCGACGCTGCGGGAACCGCATGTGGGACATCACGACCGACCGGCGGCCGGCGCCCTCCCACTCCGGGCGGAGGAGGGCGAGGCCGAGGTTCATCGCGTAGACCATGTCGGGGCTGTCGAGGCGACCCGGGATGACGTCGACCGTCGAGCCCAGGGCACGCAGGGTGTCGACGAGGTGGCGCCACTGCGCGGTGGCCCGCTCAGGGTCGGGCTGGACGGTAGGGTCCATGAAAGGGTTGATCGCGTAGTCGATCCGAAACTGCGACGGCTCGACCATCGCGTAGTGGCGACCCCAGTCCAGCGTCATGTCCAGCTCCCCTCGTTCGCGATCGGATTGTCAGACAATCTGACAATGGGACACCATACAGGTCAAGGGGCCGTACGTGACAATGGAGCCATGACGACCGCGCGACCGCAGTTCGACTCCCTCAGCGTCGAGCACGCCTCGACCGTGGAGCGAGTGACCGCTGAGCTGCGTCGGGCGGTCTTCGAGGGCGAGGTGGAGAGCGGCACGCCGCTGCGCGAGCTGGCGCTGGCGGAGTCGCTGGGGGTCTCCCGGCCCACCGTGCGCGAGGCGTTGATGGCGCTGGTCGCCGAGGGCCTGGCCACCCGGGAGCCCAACCGTGGGGTGAGCGTGGCGACCCCTCGGGCGGAGTCCGTGCGCGACGTCTGCGCCGCACGGTGGGTGCTCGAGGGCGCCGGCGTCCGTGCCTGGCCGCACTGCGGCGACGCCGCCCGCAAGCGGGTCCGCCAGACGCTCGAGGCCTACACGAGCGCGGTGCGGAGCGGGAGGACGTCGTACGAGGAGCTCAACGAGCGGCACCTCGCGTTCCACGTCTCCCTGGTCGAGCTCACCGGCAGCCCGCGGCTGGTCCAGATGGCCGAGAGCCTCATGGACGAGCTCAAGCTCGCGCTGGCCCAGGTCGACCGCGTACGCCGCAACGCCCACGACCAGGCGGAGTCCCACGAGCCCCTGGTGCAGCTGCTCGAGGACGACGACCTCGAGGGGGCCTACGAGTTCCTGCGCCGCCACATCGACGACGCGGCAGAGGAGATCGTCGAAGCGCTCGTGCTCACCTGAGCCGCTCGACCGACGCGTCCTGCCACACTGGTCGCATGCTGCTCGCATTCATCGCCCGCTGGGCGATCACCAGCGTCGCCCTCGCTGTTGCCGCGCAGGTGATGGACGGCATCTGGTTCGACGGCCCGTCCAGTGGCCAGGCCGAGATCGAGGAGAAGCTGCTCCCGTTGCTCGGGGTGGCGCTGATCCTGAGCCTGGTGACGGCGTTCGTGAAGCCGATCCTGGTGATCTTGTCGATCCCCTTCATCCTGCTCACGCTCGGGCTGTTCCTGCTGGTGGTCAACGCGCTGCTGCTGTTGCTGACCGGGTGGATCGCCGACCTGCTCGACGTCGGCTTCCATGTCGACGGGTTCTGGCCGGCGGTCGGCGGCGCGATCATCATCAGCATCACCACCTGGATCCTGGACGCGATCGTGGGTGTCGGGGACAGGGACGACTAGTGCGGGCACTCCCGGCGCCTCGCAACCCGGGGCGCTTCCGGATCGCGCTCGTGTGCCTCGGCAACATCTGCCGCTCCCCCATGGCCCACGTGGTGCTGGCCGACCGGGTCGCCGCGGCCGGCCTCAGCGAGGCCGTGACCGTGGTCAGCTCCGGCACCGGCGACTGGCACGTCGGCAAGCCGATGGACCAGCGGGCGGCGGCGCTCCTGACCAGCGAGGGGTACGACGCCTCGGCGCATCGCGCCCAGCAGGTCCGCCCCTCCTGGCTCACCGACTGCGACCTGCTGCTCGCCATGGACCGGCAGAACCTCCGCGACCTCCTTGCCCTGGCCGACGACGGCGCCGAGCCCGACCGGGTGCGCCTGTTCGGCGACTTCGACCCGGTCGAGCCCGGCGCCGAGGTGCCCGACCCGTACTTCGGAGATGAGGACGGCTTCCACGACGTCCTGGCGATGGTCGAGCGGACCTCCGACGCTCTCGTGCGAGAGCTGGTGTCGAGCTACCGCTGACCGACGACGCGCACCACGACGGTTTGCTCCCCGCGGGTGACGCCGTCGCCGGATCGTCGGTCCTGGCGAGGATCCAGATTTCGGCGTACTTACTTGGATGTCCTACTATTTTCTAGGACGTCCAACTACCTGAGGTGACCATGGCGCGCACTGCCCTGCACAAACCCACCCACCCGATCCGGCTGGTGACTGCCTCCAGCCTGTTCGACGGGCACGACGCGGCGATCAACATCATGCGCCGGATCTTCCAGTCCCAGGGCTGCGAGGTCATCCACCTCGGCCACAACCGCTCCGTCGCCGAGATCGTCGAGGCAGCGGTCGAGGAGGACGTCCAAGGCGTGGCGGTGTCGTCCTACCAGGGCGGCCACGTCGAGTACTTCGAGTACCTCGTCGACCAGCTGCGCAGTCGCGGCGCCGGTCACGTCAAGGTCGTCGGTGGTGGCGGCGGTGTGATCGTGCACGACGAGATCGTGCGGCTGCGCGAGTCCGGGGTGACGATCTTCTCCCCCGAGGACGGGCAGCGGATGGGCCTGCCCGGGATGATCAACTCCGTCGTACGCGACAGCGACCACGACCTGTGGTCGCTGCGCGCCGCGAGCGCCGACGAGGTGCTCTCCGGCCACCGCCCCGCGCTGTCGCGGATGATCACCGGCATCGAGACCGGTGCCGTCGACGACGCCACGCTCGTCCGGATCAGGGAGGCCGCCGGCGCGCGCCCGGTCCCCGTGCTCGGCATCACCGGCACCGGCGGCAGCGGCAAGAGCTCCCTGACCGACGAGCTCGTCCGGCGACTGCGCATGGACCAGCACGACAAGGTGCGGGTCGCCGTACTGGCTGTCGACCCGACCCGCCGCAAGGGCGGCGGCGCGCTCCTCGGCGACCGGATCCGGATGAACAGCCTCGACCTCGACGGGCCGGGGCTGGAC
The DNA here is from genome assembly GCA_963724275.1 of uncultured Actinomycetota bacterium. Classification (GTDB taxonomy): domain Bacteria; phylum Actinomycetota; class Actinomycetes; order Propionibacteriales; family Nocardioidaceae; genus Nocardioides. The sequence goes on from CAVRUB010000013.1 coordinate 33,290, forward strand.
CGCGACCGCGTCTTCTTCCGCAGCCTCGCGACCCGCGGCGCCCACGAGCTGCCCGGTCACCTCTCCGACGTCATCGCGGCCGCGAAGGCTGCAGGCTTCGACCTCGTGATCGTCGAGACCCCGGGCATCGGGCAGGGTGACGCGGCGATCGTTCCTTTCGTCGACACCAGCGTCTACGTCATGACGCCGGAGTACGGCGCCGCCTCGCAGCTCGAGAAGATCGACATGCTCGACTTCGCCGACGCGGTGGCGATCAACAAGTTCGAGCGGCGCGGCGCCAGGGACGCGCTGCGCGACGTCGCCCGCCAGCTGGTGCGCAACCGCGAGGCGTTCGGTCAGCAGCCCGAGGACATGCCGGTCTTCGGCACCTCGGCCGCGACCTTCGACGACGACGGCGTGACGTCGCTCTACCAGTTCCTGCGCGGACAGCTGACCGAGCACGGGCTCGCCGTCGACGAGGGCCAGCTGGCACCCGTCGAGGGCAAGGTCTCGACGCGGATCCAGCAGGTGCTGCCGCCCGACCGGGTCCGCTACCTCGCCGAGATCGCCGGGACCGTCCGCGACTACCACGCCGAGACCGAGCGGCTGGTCGCCGCCGCCCGCCGGGCGCAGCGGTTCGGCGAGGTCGCTGCTGAGCTCGCGGGGTCTCGAGACGGTCGCAGCGCGACCTCCTCGACCAACGACTCGATCCGCGCGGCGACCACCGATGCGGTCGACGACTCCTCGCTGGTCGAGGAGCTTGCGCAGCAAGCGTCTCGAGACCTCCCCGACGAGGCTCGCGCACAGCTCGAGGAGTGGCCCGCGCTCGTCGAGCGCTACGCGGAGGACGCCGGACGCGAGTCCCTGTCGGCCACCCGGATCCCCCGCGTCGCCGTACCCAGGTTCGACGACCACGGCGAGCTGCTGCGCTTCCGGCGCCGTGAGAACCTCCCGGGCTTCTTCCCGTTCACCGGTGGCGTCTTCCCCTTCAAGCGCGACAACGAGGACCCGGCGCGGATGTTCGCGGGCGAGGGCGACCCGTTCCGCACGAACCGCCGGTTCAAGCTGCTCTCCGAGGGCCAGCCGGCGACCCGGTTGTCGACGGCGTTCGACTCGGTGACGCTCTACGGCCGCGACCCGGCCGAGCGGCCCGACATCTACGGCAAGGTCGGCACCTCCGGCGTCAGTGTCGCGACCCTCGACGACATGAAGGCGCTCTACGACGGCTTCGACCTCGGCTCGCCGACGACGTCGGTCTCGATGACGATCAACGGGCCGGCGCCGACGGTGCTCGCGTTCTTCCTCAACACGGTGATCGACCAGGCGCGCGAGAAGGGCATCGACCCAGCCGAGGCGCTCCGCACCGTTCGCGGCACCGTGCAGGCAGACATCCTCAAGGAGGACCAGGGCCAGAACACCTGCCTGTTCTCCACCGAGTTCTCGCTGCGCTGCATGGCCGACATCCAGGAGTGGTTCATCGACAACGGGGTGCGCAACTTCTACTCCGTCTCGATCTCCGGCTACCACATCGCCGAGGCCGGGGCGAACCCGATCAGCCAGCTCGCCTTCACCCTCGCCAACGGGTTCACCTACGTCGAGTCCTACCTCGCGCGCGGCATGGACATCGACGACTTCGCGCCGAACCTGTCCTTCTTCTTCTCCAACGGCATGGACCCCGAATACACGGTGATCGGCCGCGTCGCCCGCCGGATCTGGGCGATCGCGATGAAGGAGCGGTACGGCGCCAACGAGCGCTCGCAGAAGCTGAAGTACCACGTCCAGACGTCGGGCCGGTCCCTGCACGCGCAGGAGATGGCGTTCAACGACATCCGCACCACGCTGCAGGCACTGTGCGCGATCTACGACAACGCCAACTCGTTGCACACCAACGCCTACGACGAGGCGGTCACCACCCCCACCGACGAGTCCGTACGCCGGGCGCTGGCGATCCAGATGATCATCAACAGCGAGTGGGGCCTGGCGATGAACGAGAACCCGCTCCAGGGTTCGTACATCGTCGACCAGCTGACGGACCTGGTGGAAGAAGCCGTGCTCACGGAGTTCGACCGGATCTCCGAGCGCGGCGGCGTGCTCGGTGCGATGGAGACCGGCTACCAGCGCGGCCGGATCCAGGACGAGTCGATGCTCTACGAGCACCGCAAGCACGACGGCACGCTCCCGATCATCGGGGTCAACACGTTCCGCAGCCCGAACGCCGACGACGGGACTCCTGACCACGTCGAGCTCGCTCGCGCGACCGACGACGAGAAGCGCTCGCAGCTCGAGCGGGTCGGGGCCTTCCGCGCCGCGCACGCCGACGAGGCGGAGGCCGCGATCACCCGCCTCAAGGAGGCCGCCACGAGCGGCGAGAACGTGTTCGCCGTACTCATGGACGCCGCGCGGGTGTGCTCGCTCGGCCAGGTCACCGAGGCGTTCTTCGAGGTGGGCGGGCAGTACCGCCGCAACGTCTGACCTGAGGGCGCCCGCGTCCCCCCGGGGGCCGTGCGCCGAATCAGACCTTCTGGCTGCGCCAATCGGACCTTTTGATGCACTGGTGTCGGCATCTGGTCCATCTCGGCGCGCCAATCGGTCGGATTCGGCGCGCCAGGAGGTCTGATTCGGCGACGACGATCAGAGGTTGATCGGTCGCAGCACCCGGTCGATGCCGTGCGCGATCTGCTTGTTCCCCTTGTTGATGTCGAGCGCCCGCGGGATCGCCCGCGCGTTGCGGTCGTCGGTGTCCGCGTCGACGAGCACGACCCTGCCTTGGTTCATCCTGACGACGACGGTGCCGCCCGAAGCCATGGTCAGCTCCGTGCGCTCCTTGGCGGCGGCGACGACCTTGCCGGAGCCAAGGGTCTGTCCTGCGACCACGTGGTAGAGCAGGACCGCCTCGATCGTGTCGATGTCCGCTGCGCCCGCCAGGGTCGTGAAGACCCGACGCTCGCGCTGCGGTGCGGTGCCGGTGAGGTCCTTGACCAGCGCCCGGAACGCGGCGTCGGTGGGAAGGAAGGCGGTCAGCCGCTGACGGCCCTTGGTGAGGAGACTGACGGGGCTGTCGGGCTTGGCGTCCAGCACTGCGAGGACGGCGGCCTCGACGATGTCGAAGTCGCGGGCCCTCCGGTCGAACGACGTGCCGTCGGCCGCAAGCACCTTTGCCAGGCTGCGGTTGCCGGGCGCGCTGCGGTCGGACCCGGCGTCAGCCGGAGCCATCGTGCCGAACGCGACGGCGCCGGTCAGCGCAGCCGCGACGAGGCCGGCAGCACGACGGCGCCGAGGTGCCTTGGTGGTAGAGGTGTGCATCGCGATGTTCCTTCCATGGGGTGTTGGAGACGTGCCCACGGGGTTCGGGACCGCGATCGGATCGGATTGGACGGATTGTTTAAGTTTTTGTTGAGGTGTCAGCGGGGTCGACGAGCGCCCGGACGCCGGGCAGCAGCGCGAGGGCGTTGACGGCGACAGAGAAGGCGAGGAACAGCACCGCCCAGGTTTCCTGACCCGCGCCCCAGAGGGCGGCGGTGGCAAGGCCGAAGACGACCACCTTCACGACCGGGCGGACCACCGTGCCGCCGTAGGCGGCCTTGGGGGAGGCGAAGAAGAACCAGACGAGCATGGCCGCGAGCGGGAGCAGCCAGACGAGCAGCCACCGAGCGTCCTGCTCCCAGCCCCAGATGCCGAACGCCGCCATCGCGAGCAGCTCGTCGACGAAGACCAACGCGAGCACGGTCCAACCGAAGACAGCCACGGACGCATCATGCAGTACGACGGACCCGGCCCCGCCCCGATGCCCGAGGTCCTCGCACCTGGCGGCACCAGCACCGATACTCGGATCCGTGCGGATCGGCGTGGTGGGTGCGGGACTGGCAGGACTGACCTGCGCCTGGACGCTGCACCGGGCGGGTCACGAGGTGATCGTGCTCGAGGCGCGCGACCGGGTCGGCGGCCGGACCTGGTCGGCAGCGCTCGCCAACGGTGTCGTCGTCGAGCGGGGTGGTGAGTGGATCGATGCTGACCAGCACAGCATCCGCAGGCTCTGTGCCGAGCTCGAGCTGCCGCTGGCGCCGCACGGCGTGCGCTTCCACCGGAGGCGGGTCGCCGGTGACGTGCCGACCCTCGCCGACCTCGAGCGCACGGTGGCGGCCGTTGCGGAGCAGATCCCCGAGGAGGACACCAACCTCGACGCGGCGTTCCTTGCGGGCATCGGCGAGGGGTACGGCGGCGACCCGACCTACCTGCGGCTCGCGACCTCGATCGCGGGCGACCCACGCACGGCCAGCGCCCGGTTCAACGTCGCCCGAGCCGCGGCCGCACGGCTCGACGCCGCTGCCCGGGTGGTCGGTGGCAACCAGCGGATCGCGACCGCGCTCGCGGCCGCGCTCGGTGACCGGGTCCGGCTGACCACACCGGTGACCGGCGTCGCGGTCGGCGACGGGCACGCGATCCTGTCGACCGAGCGCGAGTCGTTGGAGGTGGACCGCGCCGTCATCGCCGTACCGCTGTCGCTGGTGGAGGACCTCGCCTGGGACCCCGGGTTCCCGCAGGCGTGGCAGGAAGGGCGCACCGGGATGGCGACGGGCACCGCGGCCAAGCTGTCGGTCCCGACGACCAACCGCGCGCGGCCCGACGGTGTCCAGCACCCGGCCCACGCGTGGTGGGCCTGGAACTCCCTCGAACCTGCTGGGGACGCAGGGGTCAGGGCGGTGTCGTGCTTCGCCGGCGGGCCGGCCGCGCGCGACGCGCTGGAGGTCGTCGACGGCCCCGGCGACTGGCTCCGTCACCTCACCGCGCTGCAGGCCGGACCTCGACCTGGTCGACGGTGAAGCCCTGCTCACCGACTGGGAGACCGACCCCTGGACCCGCGGCGGTTACTCCTACGTGCTCGCCGGCCGCGCGCCCGACGCTGCCGCGCTCCTCCAGAGGCCGGTGGGGCCGTTGGTCCTCGCCGGCGAGCACACCGCAGGCGCCTACTCGGGAACGATGGAAGGCGCGGTCCGCAGCGGCATCCGGGCAGCTCGCACGATCACCGGCTGACGGCGCTCTCGCTCGCTCGCCCACGACCGCATCGCCAAGCCCTCCGCCCTGTGACCTCGGTCCCGTTCACGGAAGCACTGTGATCGGCAATCCCGATCTGTAACGACAATCACGGCGCCGGACATCGATCTGTAACCGCGGGTTCGTTGAAACGTTCAACTCAGCCTGCAACCTAGGGACATGACCGAGCAGACCTCCTTCGACACCGTCGACCGCACCCTCGAGCGGCGCGCCGATCTTCGCAGCCGTCATGCCCAGCGCCTCACCCGGCTGATGGAGGAGCGCGCCGACCTCCGTGGCGTGCACGCACTCGCCGACTTCGTCGACGACGCGGTGCGCTGGACCGCCTGACTGGCGGCGCGCGCTAGCGGCGAGCAGTGCCGAACATGCCGCGGGCGACCTCCCGGGCCGCGGTCCGCATGAAGTCCTTGAACGCCGAGGACCCCACGACGTCCCTGACCACCTCACCTGCGCCCCCGGACGACCTGCTCGAGGACTTCGAGGACTTCGACGGCTTCTCCCTCGCCGCCTTCTCCTGCTCGTCGGCCGCCTGCTCCTCGGCCTTGCGGGCGCCCTCCTCGAGCCGCTTGGCGAGCATCTCGCGGGCGGACTCGCGGTCGACGACCTGGGAGTACGTCGCGTAGCGCGGGACTGGCCTTCACGGCCGCCTCGACGGACTCCGCACTGCTGGGCGCCATCAGTGACTCCGGCGCCCGCAGGCGGGTCCACGCCACGGGCGTGGGCGCCCCCCGCTCTCCCATGACGGTGACGACCGCCTCGCCGATCCCGAGCGTGGTGATGACCTCGCCGAGGTCGTCGTACGCACTGTTCGGATAGGTGTTGACGGTCGCCTTGAGCGCCTTGGCGTCGTTAGGGGTGTGCGCGCGGAGCTGGTGCTGGATCCGCGAGCCGAGCTGGGCGAGGACGTCGTCAGGGACATCGGTCGGGCTCTGGGTCACGAAGAAGACGCCCACGCCCTTGGACCGGATCAGGCGCACCGTCTGGGCGATCTGGCCGAGGAACTCCTTGGAGGCGTCCTCGAAGAGCAGGTGAGCCTCGTCGAAGAAGAAGACCAGCTTCGGCTTGTCGATGTCGCCGACCTCGGGCAGGTCTTCGAACAGGTCGGCGAGCAGCCACATGAGGAAGGTCGCGAAGATCGCCGGGCGGTCCTGCAGGTTCGGCAGCTCCAGGAGGGAGATCACCCCGCGTCCGTCTGCTGCCGTCTGCAGGAGGTCTGCGGAGCTGAACTCGGGCTCGCCGAAGAAGGCGTCCGCGCCCTGGTCGGAGAGCGCGATGAGCTCGCGCAGGATCACGCCGGCGGTGGCCGAGGAGAGACCGCCGAGCGCCTTCAGGTCCGGCTTCCCCTCGGCGCTGGTCAAGTGGTGCACGACGGCGCGGAGGTCGGCGAGGTCGAGCAGGGGCAGGCCTTGCGCGTCGGCGTAGTGGAAGACCAGCCCGAGGCTCGACTCCTGGGTCTCGTTGAGCCCGAGGACCCGGCTGAGCAGGATCGGGCCGAACGACGAGATGGTCACCCGGATCGGGACGCCGTTGCCCTCGCCCCCGATCGCGTAGAACTCCACCGGGAACCCGGTCGCCTTCCACTCCTGGCCGACCGAAGCGGCGCGGGCGGAGATCTTCTCCCCGCCCTCACCGGGGGTGGCCAGCCCGGAGAGGTCGCCCTTGATGTCGGCGGCGAAGACCGCAACACCCGCAGCGCTGAGCTGCTCGGCGAGCAGCTGGAGGGTCTTCGTCTTGCCGGTGCCGGTCGCCCCTGCCACCAGGCCGTGCCGGTTGACCATCGCGAGCGGGATCCGGATGGTGGTCCCCGTCAAGGTCTCTGCGTCCGTCATCAGGCCGCCGAGCTCCAGGGCAGGGCCCTCGAACGCGTAGCCGGGTGCGATCTGCTGCTCGAGCGAGCTCTCCACCGTCATGCCGGAACTGTAGAAGGGCACGCGACGGGCGGGTATCCCTCTCGCCTCTAGAATCCGGACCGTGATCTTCAAGCGGGTCGGCGACAGTCGGCCCTACCCCGACCACGGCCTCGGCTCCAAGGAGTGGGCCTCGGTGCCGCCTCGGCAGGTGCGGCTCGACGAGCTGGTCACGACCAAGGACACGCTCCAGCTCGCGGCGCTGCTCGACGAGGACTCGACCTTCTTCGGCGACCTGTTCGCCCACGTCGTGCTGTGGCACGAGGAGCTCTACCTCGAGGACGGCTTGCACCGCGCGCTGCGGGCGGCGCTCCAGCAGCGGAACGTGCTGCATGCCCGCGTGATCAGGGTGGAAGACTGACTGCGTGGACATCAAGGCACGCACGAGGTCGGCCGTGACCCTGGCGGTGCTTGCGGTGATCTTCGTGATCGGCGTTGCGTGGGCCTGGTCCTCGGTCACCGAGCCGTTCCCGGAGAAGGCCGAGCAGGCGGCCTGCACGGAGTCCACGTTCGCCGCCGGCGACCGGATCACACCGGGCAACGTCCTGGTCAACGTGTTCAACGCCGGCGGCACCGACGGTCTCGCCGGCGAGACCATGGACGCCCTCGTGCGCAGGGGGTTCGCGGAGGGCACCATCAGCAACACCACTGCCAAGACCGGCGCGAGCGGCGTCGTGATCTGGACCACCGACCGGCGCGGGCCGGCCATCAAGCTTCTGCGCACGTACTTCGGTCAGGACGTCAAGGTTGTCGATCAGGCGACCGCCGAGCCAGGCGTCACCATCGTCGTGGGCAAGGGCTTCCCTGGCATCAAGAACGGCAAGAACGGCGTCAAGACCAAGGGCGACGCCGTCGTCTGCAGCCCGCCGCCCTCGTGATGCGGTGGCTGTCCCTGGGTGGGCGGTCGGGTGCGGGCGTCTCGATACGCCCTCGCCTGGCGGCTCGGGCTACTCGACGAGCGGACGTGGGCGGTCGGGTGCGGGCGTCTCGATACGCCCTCGCCTGGCGGCTCGGGCTACTCGACGAGCTGAAGCCCGGCGTCAGTGGAGGCCGCCGGACCAGGTCGCGCCTTGGGCGAGCGCTGACGCGGACCGGCTGATCCGGAGCATCATCGCGGCGGAGGGCGTGACCAGGCCGTTGACGTAGGTCGACAACCGGGACGGTGAGGTGCCGATGTACTGGGCGAACTGCCGTTGGCTGCAGCCGCTGATGGCGACCAGCCGCCGGATCTCCTTGGCGACCTCGAGCCGCTCAGCCTCCTCGAACCGCTTGCGGTAGACCTTCGCGCACCACTCGAGCGCCGACGCCGGGGCCGGCAGGCCGGCCTCGAGGGCCAGCTCCGCGAGGCGCGTGACTTCGGGGCCCCAAGGATTGGCCGCGATGATCGCGAGCACCTTGCGCCACTCGTCGACACCGCGCCGCTCGATGATCTGCGACAGCTCGTCGGCGTCCTTCGGCAGCGGCGCGGGAGTCAACGGGTCGACCTCGGCCATCAGCAGCCAGAACGCGGACGAGTAGCACTTGCCCGCGACCGCGATCGCTTCCTCGTCGGTCTGGCCAGCGCCGGCCACCGCTCGCTCGATGTGAGTACGGCGCGCGAGCTCTCGGCAGGCGGCCGTCGTCAGTGGCAGGTCGGGCCCGAGCCGGACCAGGTCGTCGAGCTCGTTCTGGATCTGCGCCACCTGTTGGTGGCCGAACCGGCGGACGAGAGAGGCAGTGTGCTGGTAGTCCTCGGCGTCGCCCAGGGCGATCACCCCGAGGAGGTTGGTCAGCACGGCTGTCTTGAGGGCAGCCTCCGGCGTGTCCGGGTAGGTGGCCAGCACGCCGACCAACCGACGCCAGGCGGCGGCATAGGGCCCGGACTCGATGCGCTCGATGCGCTCGAAGACGGACAGACCTGCGGCGTGGAGCGGGGCGTGACCCTGATCAGAGTCCCCCTGCATCACGTTCAGCAGACGGGCCAGCTCAGGATGCTGCCCGCGGAGGGCGTCGATTCGCCCAAGCACGTTGGTTCTAAATATGGTTTCGATTGTCCCGATCCCCCTCGGGTGGTCGCGATGGAGAGTCGCGACTTGAATCTGTCGAAGGTGGAGCCCAATCGACAGGTTCGCCAAACTTGACGACGTTTTGTCAACGCCACGGTGAGGCTGGGCTCACAATCTCACGTCTCGGCGATCCTTGGCAATGTTTTGTGCGGCGATTCGTCAGTCAACTCTCACCGAGAGCGGTCCCCTCCGCCTGGGTCCGCGCCGATCCACTTGCCGAGCCGGCCGCCGGCGCTCACCTGGCGCAGCCTCCGCTCGGTAGCGTCGCGCAGCTTGCGGGGCGTGACCACCAGCAGGTCGTCCCCGTGCCGCAGCGAGGTGCGGGGCTCGGGCACCAGGGTCTGCCCCTCGCGCACGATCAACGTGACCGAGGCACCCGGGGGCAGTCGCAGCTCGCCGACCTCGACGCCGTGCAGCCGGGACTTCGGGCTGATCGTGATCTGCAGCATGTCGGCGGCCACCCGCTCGAGCGGCGCCGCCTCGAGCTCGATGTCGCGGGGCTCGGACCGCCGGGCGACTTGCAGCACCTTCGCCACCCACGGGAGCGTCGGACCAGTGAGCACGGTGTCGATCACGACCAGGACGAAGACGATGTCGAAGAGCAGGTCGGCCTGGTCCACCTCCGCCGCCAGCGGGATGGTGGCCAGCACGATCGGTACCGCGCCACGCAGACCGGCCCACGAGATGAAGGTGAGCTCCTGCCAGGACATCCGCTGCACCAGCGAGCTCGCGAGCACCGAGAGCGGTCGCGCCACCGCCGTCAGGATCAGTCCGGCCACGAGCGCCATCGCCAATGTCTCGACGTCGATCCGGCTCGGGGAGAGAAGCAGCCCGAGCATGACGAACAGCCCGATCTGGGCGAGCCAGGCCAGCCCCTCGGAGAACCCGCGCGTCACCGACCGGTGCGGGAGGGCCGAGTTGCCGAGCACCAGCGCGGCGACATAGACCGCAGCGAAGCCACTGGCATGGACGGCCGCCGCGACGCCGTACCCCAGCATGGCCAGGCTGAGCACCGCGATCGGGTAGAGACCGGATGCCGGGAGCGCCACGCGGCGCATGATCCAGGCACCGCCGAATCCGGCGCCGAGGCCGATCAGCACGCCGGCGACGAGCTCGAAGACGATGATCCCGATGAGGACGAGTGGTCCGTGCTCGGTAGCGGCACCGCTGGAGATCAGGGTCACCAGCACGACGGTGGGAGCGTCGTTGAAGCCGGACTCGGCCTCGAGGGCGCCTCTGATCCGCCGCGGCAGCGGCACCACCCGGATCACCGAGAAGACCGCCGCAGCGTCGGTCGGGGACGTCACCGCACCCAGCAGCACGGCGAGCTCCCACGGCATGCCGAGCAGGTAGTGGGCCCCGACCGCGACCACACCGACCGAGACCGTCACGCCGATCGTCGCGAGCGCCAGGCCGAGCCGGACCGAGTCCCGGGTCTCCCGCCAGTTCGTGGTGAGTCCACCCTCGGCCAGGATCACGGCCAGGGCGCCGAAACCGAGGGCGTGCGCCAGCTCGGCGTCCTCGAAGCCGATCCCGATCACCGACTCCCCGAGGACCACGCCGATCAGCAGGTAGACGAGGAGGCTCGGCAGGCCGGCCCGGGAGGAGACGCGCACCGCGAGAACCGCGAAAAGCGTGACGGCGGAGCCCACCAGCAAAAAGACGTCGAGCTGGTGGACGTCGAAGCTCATGTCACCTCGGCTGCAGTCGTCGGGGCGCGGGTCCGCAGTCTATCGGTCCGGTACCCGGGAGCTCGGCTCGCCCCAAACTGAAACGTGTTCTACATTTGAGGCATGACCGAGCCCGCCGGCCTGGCGATCCCCGCGACCGTCTCCGCCCACGACGTACCGCCCGACACCGAGACGTTCGACGTGGTCGTCGTCGGGTTCGGCATCGCCGGTGGCTGCGCCGCCCTGGAGGCCGCTCGTGCCGGTGCACGCGTGCTGCTGCTCGAGAAAGCGGCGGTCCACGGCGGTACGTCGAGCATGTCCGGGGGCCACTTCTACCTCGGCGCGGGTACTGCGGTGCAGCAGGCGACCGGGCACGACGACTCCGTCGACGCGATGACGCGCTACCTGATGGCCAGCACGAAGGACCCCGACGAGGAGAAGATCCGCCTCTACTGCGAGGGATCGGTCGAGCACTTCGACTGGCTCGAGGCGCTGGGGTTCCAGTTCGAGCGATCCTTCTTCCCTGGCAAGGCCGTGATCCAGCCGGGCACCGAGGGCCTGATGTACACCGGCAACGAGAAGGTCTGGCCCTTCCGCGAGGAGATCCCGCCGGCGCCGCGCGGCCACAAGGTGCCCGTCCCCGGTGACACCGAGGGGACCAAGATCGTGATGGACCTGCTGCGGACGCGGGTCGAGGAGGCCGGCGTCGAGGTCCGCTTCGAGACCGGCGCCTCCCACCTGGTGGTGACCGACGACGGCGCAGTCGCCGGTGTCGCCTGGAAGCGGTTCGACGAGACGGGTGTGGTGCTCGCCGGGGCCGTGGTCATGGCCGCGGGCGGCTACGTCATGAACCAGGACATGCTGGAGAAGTACACCCCGGCGATGACCTCGAAGCTGTTCGTCCTCGGCTCCACCTACGACGACGGGCTCGGGCTCCGGCTCGGGCAGTCGGTCGGCGCCGCGCTGGAGAACATGGACGAGCCGTTCATCACCGCGCCGTTCTACCCGCCTTCGTCGCTGGTGAAGGGCCTGATCGTCAACAAGCTCGGCGAGCGGTTCGTCGCCGAGGACAGCTACCACGCGCGTACGTCGTACCACGTGCTGCAGCAGCCGGACGCGACGGCGTACCTCATCGCCGACAGCGACCACATGGAGGAGCAGCGGATGCCGCTGGTCCCGCTCAAGGACGGCTACGAGACGGTCGAGGAGATGGAGGCGGCGCTCGGGCTCCCCGACGGATCCCTGGTCGCCACGATGACGCGCTACAACGAGCATGCCGCGCGTGGCGAGGACCCCGACTTCCACAAGCACCCGGACTGGCTGGCAGCGCAGACAGCCGGACCCTGGGGCGTCTACGACCTCACCCTCGGCACCGCGCTGTACGCCGGCTTCACCCTCGGGGGCATGCGCACGGGGGTCGACGGCGAGGTGCTGCGCGAGGACCGATCGGTGATCCCAGGCCTGTACGCCGCCGGCGCCTGCGCCTCCAACATCGCCCAGGACGGGGCGGGCTACTGCTCCGGCACCCAGCTCGGCGAAGGCAGCTTCTTCGGCCGGCGGGCGGGGGTGGCCGCCGCGCGCCTGTCCGTCGGCGCGCCCACCGCCCGCTGAACCAAGGCCGACGGTCGGGTGCAGGCGTCTCGATACGCCCTCGCCTAGCGGCTCGGGCTACTCGACGACCGACGCCGACTCGGCTGGTCGAGCGACCGTATCGAGACCCGCGAGGTGAACGACCGGACGCCGACTCCGGTGGTCGAGTAGGGAGCGAGTGCAGCGAGCGACCGTATCGAGACCCAGTGAGGTGAAAGACCGGCGCTACCCGCCGCCGGGTCGGGTACAGGCGTCTCGATACGCCCTCGTACGGCTCGGACGACTCGAACGCAGGTGGTCGAGTAGGGAGCGAGTGCAGCGAGCGACCGTATCGAGACCCGGTGACGTGAAGGACCGCCGTAAGGTCCACATCGTGATGAATCGCCTGGCCGCAGCCCAGCGCGCCAACGTGCCGCCGTTCCACGTCATGGACCTGCTCGCCCTCTCGACCGAGCGGCAGCGCACCCACGGCGACCTGATCAACCTGCTGGCCGGCCAGCCGAGCAGCGGTGCGCCGGCGCCGGTCAACGCCGAGGCGGTCCGGCTCCTCGGTTCGGGCGACCCGCTCGGCTACACGCCGGCGACCGGGATCGTGGAGCTCCGGGCGGCGATCGCCGATCACCACCGTCGCCGCTACGGGATCGACGTGTCCGCGGGTGACGTCGTGGTGACCACCGGGTCGAGCGGGGGCTTCCTGCTGGCGTTCCTCGCCGCCTTCGACGTCGGCGACCGGGTGGCGATCGCGCGGCCGGGCTACCCCTGCTACCGCAACGTGCTCGCCGCTCTGGGCTGCGAGGTCGTCGAGATCCCGACCGGGCCGGGCACCCGGTTCCAGCCGACCGTCGAGCAGCTCGAGGAAGTTCACGCCGCCGCTCCGCTCGCCGGGCTGGTCGTCGCCAGCCCGGCCAACCCGACCGGCACCATGCTGCTCCCCGACGAGCTGGCGGCGATCGCGCGCTGGTGCGAGGCGTCGGGAGTGCAGCTGGTCTCGGACGAGATCTATCACGGGATCGAGTACGCGGGTCCTGGCCGGGATCTCGGCTCACTGGGTCTCGATACGCCCTCGCCTAGCGGCTCGGGCTACTCGACCACCGGGAGGCTCGGCACGACCACCGGGAGAGCCGAGGGGCCCGACGGGCTCGCCAGGTGTGCGTGGGAGACCAGCCGGGAGGCGATCGTCTTCGGGTCGTTCTCGAAGTACTTCTCGATGACCGGGTGGCGGCTGGGGTGGATGCTCGCGCCGGCTCGGCTGCTGCGGGCGGTCGACGTGCTGACCGGCAACTTCAGCATCTGCCCGCCGGTGCTCGCCCAACGGGCGGCGCTGGCGGCGTTCGACGCGGCGTCGTACGCCGAGCTCGACGGCCACGTCCGCCGCTACGCCGACAACCGGCAGCTGCTGCTCGCCGGGCTGCAACGCCTCGGCATCGACCGGCTGGCGCCGGCGGACGGTGCGTTCTACGCGTACGCCGACGTCGGCCACCTGACCGACGACTCGATGGCCTTCGCCCGCGGGCTGTTGGCACGCACCGGCGTGGCGGTGGCGAGCGGCATCGACTTCGACACCGTCGACGGCGGGCGCTACCTGCGGTTCAGCTTCGCAGGCACGGCGGCGGACATCGAGGCGGCGCTGGACCGTCTCGACGGCGCACTGGTGCCGCGCTGACAGCTTTTACCGGCCGCTCGCGCGCCGCTTCTGCACCAGGTCGGAGACCCGCCGGATCCGCACCATCATCGTGGCGGAAGGCGTGACCAGCCCGTTGACGTACGTCGACAGCCGTGACGCCGACGTACCGGCCAGGGCCGCGAAGTCGCGCTGGCTGAGTCCGCTCATCGCCACCAGCTGTCGGATCTCCCGGGCGACCAGCTCGCGCTCGCGGCGCTCGAACCTGGTGCGATAGACCTTGATCGCCTCGTCGATGGCATGCACCGGTGCAGTCCGGTTGGCTGCGAGCGCGAGCTCCTTGAGCTCGTTGCCGTACGGCGCCCACGGGTTCGAGGCGATGATCGCCACCTGGCCGCGCCAGGCCCGCAAGCCTCCGTGGTCCCAGGTCCAGATGACCTCGTCCGTGGCCCTGAGGATCGGGCCAGGCTTGCCCGGGTCGACGTCGGTCAGGACCAGCCAGAAGCCGGCCTGGTAGCAACGCTCGGCGATCTCCTTCGCCTCCGGCTTCTCCATGCCGGAGGTCGTCAGCAGGTCGACGATCCAGTCGGTCAGCGAGAGGACCATCACCATCCGGGTCGCGATCGGCAGCATCGGGCCGGTGCGGAGCAGCTCGTCGACGGTGTTCTGCGCGGCGGCGACCTTGCGGTGCCCGTAGCGCTTGGTCAAGCGGCTGGCCGTCACGAAGTCTGCGGCCTCGGCGAAGTGGACCAACCCGACCACGTTGGCCATGGCGCCGACCCTGATCGCCCAGCCTTCTTCCCCGACCAGGCCGGTCGCCGCCTCGGCGAACCGGTCCCACCCCTCCACGAAGTTGCCGACGTCGGCGCGGTCGCTGCGGTCGAGCAGCTCGAGTGTGGCGCCGTGCGCGACCCGACTCTTCGGATCGGGATCTCGCGCGATCGCCTCGCGCAGCTCGTCGAGCCGCGCCTGACGGGTCGCGCCCCCCGGACCCTCCGGACCGGACGGTTCGTCGCCCCGCACGAACGATGAGTGCATGGCGGTGCAACCTCCCTGGTACGGCGCCGCGGCGGGCAACACTGCACGGGTCTGTCGTCGGGGGGTTGCTCGGCGTCTCCAAGCACGACGGTTCAAGAAGGTTAAAAGAACCTGCCGAGTCGCCACGCGGGAAAGAGCCGAAGTTTTACCGGATGTGACAATGCAACTCACACCAGGTCGTGCACGAACTCCTGGAGCTGGGTCAGGTTGCGGCACTCCACCATCGACACGATCTCGCGGTAGGTCCGGGCAGCGGAGTCACCGGTTCCCCAGCTGCTCTCGGGCTCGGGATTCAGCCAGTACGACCGCCGTACCGACCTCGCCAGCCGGCGCAGGGTCGCGTCCTCGAGGTCGCTGTAGTTGCTCCGGGCGTCGCCGAGGATCAGCAACGTGGTCTTGGGACCGAGCGCGTCGGCGTGCTGCTCCTCGAACTTGGCGAACGCGCGACCGTAGTTGGTGCGGCCCCAGAGCGCGGCGTGGCTGCTCGCGGCGGCGAGCCGCTCGAGCACCTCGACCGGGTCGGAACCGGGCTGCAGGTGCTCGGTGACCTCATGCACGTGGTCGATGAACGTGAAGGCCCGCATGCTCTGGAAGACCTCACGCAACGCGAACACGAACAGCAGCGTGAACTGGGCGAAGCTGGCCACCGACCCGCTCACGTCGCAGAGCACGACCAGGTCGGTGCGGTGCGGGCGCTTGGGGCGGTGGTGGGTGGTCAGCGGTACGCCGCCGGTGGCGATCGACGCCCGGACGGTGCGGCGGAAGTCGAGGGCGCCCCTGCGGTGCGCGTGCTGCTCCTTGGTCAGCCGGGTCGCGAGCCGTCGCGCGAGCGGGAAGATCTGGCGGCGCATCTCGTCGAGGTCGCTGCGCCGCGCCGCGCTGAACGCGAGCTTGTCGATGCTCGGGCGGATCGCGACGTCGGCGACGTGGTCAGGTCCCTTCTCCTCGGCGATCCGGCGGCGGGCGTCGCCCTCGACCATGGTCGTGAAGGCACCGACCCGGCGCTCGGCGAGGCGTCGTACCTCTGCCTCGCGGGCCCCGTCGTCGCCATCGGCCAGCAGCCCGGCCACGATCCGGTCGACGAGCTCCTGCGGCGCCACCCGCTGCAGCGCGGTGTAGGCCGACCACGACGACAGCCCCGGCCCGCGTCCGGGCATCGCTCCGAACGTGCCGACCATCTGGGCCGCCAGCCGTTGGAGCCGTTGCTGGTCGCCGCTCTGGAGCGCCTCGGCGAGCTGGTCGCGGAAGGCCTGCAGCGCGGCGGCGTTGTCGCGAACCCCTGCCTCATCGGGTGCCGAGCCGTCCCAGCTGGTCTGGGTAGCTGTCCCCGGTGGTTGAGCTTGTCGAAACCCCCTCCCCCACCAGCGCTGGGAAGTAGACGTCGAACAGCGCGTCGAAGGTCGTGCGCTGAGCCTGCTTCTTGACGAGCGTCGCGGCCAGTACGTCGCGCACGTGCCCGCGGTCGCCCCACCCGACGGCACCCAACGCGGCGACAGAGTCGAGGTCCTCGGCGAGGGACACGGACAGGCCGGCGCCCCGGAGCGCCTCGATGAAGGAGAGGTGCCGGTCGAGCAGTCCTGAGGTCTCGCTGGTCATGCCTTCCCCCGGTCGTCGACCTTCCCCCGGTCGTCGAGCCTGTCGAGACGCAGCACCTTGACGGCGCGATCCTGGTCGGACGCGTGCTTGAGGACGGCGCCGAGGGTGTCGGCGATCGCCTTCTCGTCGAGGTCGCGGATCTCGAGCGCGATCAGGGTTCGCGCCCAGTCGACGGACTCGGCGATCGACGGCGCCTTCTTCAGCTCGAGGTCGCGCAGCTTGCCGACGGTGGCCACCAGCTGTTCCGCGATCCGGTCGTCCAGGTCGGGCACCTGCGCCTGGAGGATCGCCCGCTCGCGCTTGGCGTCGGGATAGTCGAGGTGCAGGTAGAGGCAGCGCCGCTTCAGCGCCTCGGAGAGCTCTCGGCTCGCGTTGGAGGTGAGGACGACGTAAGGCCGCCGCGTCGCTGCGACGGTGCCGAGCTCGGGGATGGTGACCTGGAAGTCCGACAGCACCTCCAGCAGCAGGCCCTCCACCTCGATGTCGGTCTTGTCGACCTCGTCGATGAGCAACACCGTCGGCTCGTCCTGACGGATGGCCGTCAGCAGCGGCCGCGTCAGCAGGAACTCCTCGGTGAAGATGTCGTCGTGGGTCCGGTCCCAGTCGAGGCCCTCCCCCGTCCCGGTCTGGGCCTGGATCCGCAGCAGCTGCTTCTTGTAGTTCCACTCGTAGAGCGCCCGGGCCTCGTCGAGACCCTCGTAGCACTGCAGCCGCACCAGCTCCGCGTCGGTCGCCCGCGCGACGGCCTTGGCCAGCTCGGTCTTGCCGACGCCGGCCGGCCCCTCGAGCAGCAACGGCTTCTCCAGCGCGCCGGCCAGGAACGCGGTGGTGGCGGTCGCCGCGTCGGCGAGATAGCCCGCCTCGGTCAGCCGTTCGGCGGCCTGCGCCGGGGAAGAGAACCAGGTCATATGTCCCATCCTGCCTGGGTTTCCCGAGCACGCGACACCGCGGCCGGCTCGTGACCCGACGCGCTCCTGTTCGTTGAAGGGGATGTCGGAAACAAGCGACACCCACGGTCGGGCCGCGGCCGTTCGACGCACTCCACCAATGGAGCTCCGCGAAAGGGGACGGCGTGTTCGACGTGCGCACTCAGTGGCTTCGCACGACCGTGACGTCGTTTCGTACGGCGCTGACCGCCGCCGCGCTCACGCTGCTGATGGGCCTCGGCGCAGCCACTGTCCTTGCTGCTCCGCAGCCACCTGCGGAGGAGCTCGATCTGTCCATGCAGGACGAGTCCATAAGTCGGCTGCTCGAACGCCACCGGTGCTCCACCACCGGGTTCGACCCGACAGTGATACCGGCAACCGCGGTGATCCGCGACGGCGCCGGCATCACCCGGGTGGTGTCGTTCGACCACGGCTGGGCGGTGTTCAACAACGAGCGTCCCGGCGTGCTGGTCGCCGTCTGCCTGGGCAAGGCGCTCCTCGACGCTCGCCGCTGACGCGACGTCGCCCCGATGCGCGAGAACTGGACAACGTCGAGTCAGCGCCTGCGTTATCAGTTGCGAGAATTTCGTTGGTTATCGGATCTCGAAATTCGAGTTTGCCTAATCCATTGCGCCGTTTCCTGCGACGACCGGCGCTGCGAAGTGGCGCGTATCGAGTTGCTCGAACGCATGCGTACGGGGAGCCCCAGGCGCTCGTCGTCGGGAGCGCCCCTATAGGTCCGGATCCCTGGTTCCACGCGGGTTTGGTGGGCATCGGTCGTTTAGATCGATAAGCGCATGTTGCCATTCCAGAAAACTTGGTAAAGAAAATCGGATTCGCGCCGCAATCATTTTCAGGGCTGCGTTCACTAGGTCACCTGCGCCGCTGCTTCGGCTCGCAGAACCATCTATCCGGGGGCTCCAACCCCACTCTCAAAGGAAATCATCATGCTCCAAAACATCCAGAGCCGGGCTCGCGGCGTTCGTCGTCAGGACGGCGGCTTCACGCTCATCGAGCTCCTCATCGTCATCGTGATCCTCGGCATCCTCGCCGCGATCGTGGCGTTCTCGGTGCGCGGCATCACCGACCGCGGCGACGACGTCCGCCTGCAAGGCCGAGGTCAAGACCGTGGCGACGTCGCCGTCGAGGCCTACTACGCCCAGAGAACGGCAGCTACCCGGCACCCTCGGCCGTCCTCGACACCGGCGGCTTCCTGCGCGCCGGCACGCCGAGTACGTGGCGTCGGACAGCGCCGCCGACGGCTCGCTGACCATGGTGGCCGGCGCGCCCTGCGCCGCCGCCTGATCGACTGCACGCACAGCCAAGGAGGGCCGTCGTCCGACGGCGGCGGCCCTCCTCGGCTCTCTTCGAGGGGGAACTCATGCTTCACCAACAGCACCGCATCGGTGCCCAGGTCGACCAGCTGCTCCTGGCGCTGTGGGACAAGGGCGGCACCGACCTGCTGCTGACCGCCGGCCTGCCGCCGATGCTCCGGGTCGACGGCGTGATGACACCGGTGCCGGGTGCCTCCGTGCTGACGGCGCAGGACACCACGTCCCTGCTGGCCGAGGTGCTGACCCCCGAGCAGGGCGAGGCCTGGCAGACCCGCCACGAGTTCGACTTCTCCTTCTCCTGGCGCGAGCACGCCCGGATCCGCGGCAACGCGTTCACCCAGCGCGGGCTGACCGCGGTGGCGCTGCGGATGATCCCGCGCGAGATCCCGACCATCGAGGACCTCGGCCTCCCGCCGGTGCTGCGCGACCTGTCGCTGCGGCACCAGGGGCTGATCCTGATGACCGGCCCCACCGGTTCCGGCAAGTCGACGACGCTCGCGTCGCTGGTCGACCTGATCAACCGCAACCGCGGCTGCCACATCATCACCGTCGAGGACCCGATCGAGTACGTCCACGACCACAAGATGGCGGCCGTCAACCAGCGCGAGGTCGGCTCCGACACCGCCAGCTTCCGCGACGCGCTGCGCTCGGTGCTCCGCGAGGACCCTGACGTGCTGCTCGTCGGCGAGATGCGCGACCTGGAGTCCATCGCGTTCGCGCTCACCGTCGCCGAGACCGGACACCTGGTGTTCGCGACCCTGCACACCAACGACACCGCCCAGTCGCTGGGCCGGATGATCGACGTCTTCCCCGCCGAGCAGCAGGCCCAGATCCGGGTCCAGCTCGCGTCGGCGCTCAGCTGCGTGGTCTACCAGCGGCTGATCCCGAAGATCGGCGGCGGCATGACCGCTGCCTACGAGGTCCTGGTCGCGACACCCGCGGTGCGCAACCTGATCAAGGAGGGCAAGACCCACCAGCTGCGCAACTCGCTGGTGACCGGCTCCCGCGACGGGATGAACACGCTCGAGCACTCGCTGTCGCACCTGGTGCAGCAGGGCGTGGTGAGCCTGGACGACGCCGTCGCCCGCAGCCTCTATCCGAAAGACATCGAGGTGCGGCCGCGGATGACCGCCGCCGTCGCCCGATAGCCGAACAACCACTCCGAGGGGGAGTCATGAAGATGCGCGGACGGCACCGGATCGAGCCCGCCCAGGCGGTCGCGGCGTCCGACGCCGACGACGAGCGGCTGGCCGGCGTGCTGGTCGCGGCCGGGCTGGTGGAGCCCTACCAGCTCGACGCGGCCCGGGCCGCCCAGGACTCCGGGACCCTGGCGGAGAAGCTGATCGCCGCCGGCACGGTCCGTGACGAGGCGATCGCGCGCACCCTCGCCGACCACTACGGGTGCTCGATGCTCGACTTCCGCGACGTCCAGCCGGACCCGGACGCACTGGCCCTGCTCACGCCGGAGCAGGCGCGCACGCTGCGCGCGCTCCCCGTCGCCCTCCACGGGGACGCGGTCACCGTCGCCGTCCTCGACCCGTCCCCGCCGCGGATCGAGGCGGTGACGGCCGTCGTCGGCCGTCCCGTCGTCGCGGCCGTCGCCACCCACCGCGACCTCGACCGCGCCCTCGACTCGGCCTACCGCGCCACCCGCGACGTCGGCAGCCACGTCCGGGCCTACGAGGCCCGCGACCAGCTCCGGCGGGAGGCGGCCCAGCTGGACAGCGCCGGCGCCAACGAGGACGCGCCGGTCGTCCGGGTCGTCCAGATGGTGATCACCCAGGGCCTGCGGGACCGGGCCTCCGACATCCACATCGAGCCGTCCGGCGACCGGATCCGGGTGCGCTACCGGATCGACGGCGCGCTGACCGACGTGCTCGACCTCCCGGGCTCCATCGGCCCGGCGATCGTGAGCCGGGTCAAGATCCTCGGCGGGATGAACATCGTCGAGCGGCGCCGACCGCAGGACGGCCAGATCAGCATGGACGTCGAGGGCCGCGAGGTCGACATCCGGGTCGCGACCACCGCGGTCATCGGCGGCGAGAAGGTCGTCATGCGACTGCTCGACAAGAGCCGGCCGCTCTTCAAGCTCGAGCAGCTCGGCATGGCCCCCGACGTCGCCGACCGCTACAGCGCGCTGATCCACTCGCCCTACGGGATGGTGATCTGCGCCGGACCGACCGGTGGCGGCAAGACCACCACCCTCTATGCCTCTCTCGGCGAGCTCGACAGCGCCGAGCGCAACATCATGACGATCGAGGACCCGGTCGAATACACCTTCGACTCGATCAACCAGATCCAGATCAACGAGCAGGCCGGCATCACCTTCGCCGGCGGGCTGAAGTCGATCCTGCGGCAGGACCCCGACATCATCCTGGTCGGCGAGATCCGCGACGTCGACACCGCCCGGATCGCTGTCCAGTCCGCGCTCACCGGCCACTTCGTGCTGTCCTCGCTGCACGCCACCGAGGCGGTGTCGGCGCTCTACCGGCTGCTCGACATGGGCATCGAGTCGTTCCTCATCGCCTCGTCGATCACCGCCGTCGTCTCCCAACGGCTGGTGCGACGCAGCTGCACGTCCTGCCTCGAGCCCTACCAGCCCACGCCCGAGGAGCTCGGCTTCCTTCGCAGCTTCGGGGCCAGCGAGCCGGACGACCGGCTTCGTGCACGGCGTCGGCTGCCACATCTGCGCCCACACCGGCTTCCTCGAGCGGATCGGGGTCTACGAGCTGCTCGCGGTGACCGACGAGGTGCGCGAGCTGATCGTCGACCGCGCTCCGCAGGACGACATGCGCAAGGTGGCGCAGCACCAGGGCATGCGCACCCTGCAGGAGCAGGCGGTCCAGCTGGTCCAGGACGGCACCACGACCGCCGCCGAGGTCATGCGCTCCATCTACGTGGCAGGGGTCTGAGATGCCGAAGTTCGCCTACGTCGCGGTGACGCCGGACGGCCAGCAGGTCAAGGGCACCGCCCGGGCCACGAGTCGCGGCGACGCCGAGGTCACGCTCTACGGCAAGGAGCTCCGGGACCTGCGGGTCAAGGAGAAGACGAGCATCCTCAAGTACGAGATCTCCGGTCCGCGGATCAAGCGCGCCGACGTCATGCACCTCTCCCGCCAGATCGCGGCGTTCCTCCGGGCCGGCCTGCCGATCCTCGACGCGGTGCACACGATCGGCGCCGAGAGCGAGAGCTCCTCGGTGCGCCGGATGATGAACGAGATCGAGGACGGGCTGCGCACGCGGTGAGCGGTTCTCCGACTGCCTCGAGCGCTATCCCAAGGTGTTCCCCGGCTTCTACCGCGGCATCGTCCGCTCCGCCGAGCTCACCGGCGAGCTGGACACGGTGCTGGCCCGGCTCGCGCTCTACATCGAGCGCGACCTCGAGGCGCGCCGCAAGATCAAGTCCGCGCTCATCTATCCGAGCGCCGTCGCCATCATGTCGGTCGGCACCGTGGTGGTGCTCGCGGTCTTCGTGCTCCCGAAGTTCGAGGTCTTCTTCGCCGAACTCGACGCCGAGCTGCCGCTGCCGACCCGGATGCTGCTGGGCTTCACCGACTTCCTCGGCACCTGGTGGTGGGCGCTCGCTCGCCGGGTTCGGCGCCGTGCTGCTGCTCGGTTTCGTGGTCACCCGGTTCCACCGCGGCAAGTACGCGCGGGACGCGTTCCTGCTCAAGATCCCCGTGCTCGGCGAGACGATCCGCTACTCGCTCGTCGAGCGGTTCTGCCGGGTGCTCTCCTCGATGGTCGGCGCCGGCGTGAACCTCACCGAGGCGCTCGCAGTGACCACCGAGGCGCTGCGCAACCGGGTCTTCATCAAGCGACTCGGCGAGGTCTCCGACGCGATGCTCGAGGGCGAGGGCATCTCCGGCCCGCTGGCCCGCACCCAGCTGTTCCCCGGCACCGCCACCCAGATGCTGCGCGATCGGCGAGGAGACCGGGTCGCTCGACGACCAGCTCCGGGTGACGGCGGAGTACTACGAGGTCGAGCTCGACTACAAGATCAAGAAGCTGACCGCGATCTTCGAGCCGCTGGTCATCATCGTGATGGGCGGGATCGTCGGGTTCGTCGCCATCGCGCTCGTCTCCGCGATGTACGGCATCTTCCAACCAGGTGGACGTCTGATGCACCGACTCGCCCACCTGCGCTCGGCCAGCCGCTCCGACGACGGGGCGATCGCTGGTCGAGACGCTGGTGGCGCTCGTGATCCTCGGCATCGCCGGGGTCGCGATCCTGGCCGGGCTGCAGCTCAGCGTGATCGCCTCCGACATCCACCGCAAGCAGACCTCGGACGGCGCCTACGTGCGGGGCTACGCCGAGGCGATCGAGAAGTACCTCAACACCACCGGCAACTACGTCAAGTGCGCAGGCGCCAACGCCTACAGTCCCGCGGCCGTCGGCTACACCGTCCCGGCCGGGCACAGCGCGCAGCAGGCGGCCGCCGAGCCGCTCGCCGGCGACGGCTCCGTCGCCGGTGGCACCTGCCCCGGCGCGGGACCAGGGCGTCCAACGGCTCCGGCTGTACGGTCAGCAGCGCGGACGGCCGGGCCACCGAGACGCTCACCATCGTGGTGCGCCGCTCCTGCGAAACGGGGACGTCATGCGACTGAGCGCGCGCCTGCGGGCGCTCCACCGGCGGGAGGACGGCTTCACCCTGCCCGAGCTGATCATCACCGTCACCATCATCGGCATCATCGCCGCGGGGCTGGCGGGCGTGGTCATCAGCTACCTCAAGACGACGACCGACACCCAGTCGCGGCTCACCGAGTCGCACGACGTGCAGTTCGCCGCGGCGTACTGGCAGCGCGACGTCTCCAGCATCGGCGTCCGTGGTTGGGACGCGGCGACGAAGTCGTTCCCCCTCCAGCAGTCGGTCGACGTCACCCCGGCCTGCAGCCTGCCTGCTGGCACCCCCGTCGTGACGCTGGCCTGGAGCGAGTACACCTCGTCCGACTCGACCGCACCTGCCGACCACGATCACGGTGTCCTACGTCGCCGAGCCCGACGCCGGCGGGTTCAACCTGCTCCGCGTCCGGTGCACCGGGTCGACGCGAGACTCATCCGTTCGAGGTCATGCACAGCCTGGACACCCTTCCGACCGTGTCCTGCAACACCGCCTGCACCGGGACCGGACCGAACGTGCCGACCGTCGTCGAGCTCCAGCTCTCGGTGCTGCGACCCGGACGGCCGCGGCACCACCCGCTTCGCGGCCACCCTCGCAGGTGAACGGAGACAGACATGATCCAGCGACTGCGGCACCGCGTCCGACCGGCCGACGACCGGGGTGCACTCCTGATCATCGCGATCATCATCATCACGGTGGTCGCGCTGGTCACCGGCGCCGTCCTGACCCAGGGCGAGGGCAGCCTGCGGGCGACCGTCGCGCTGCGGGACGTGGCGCGGGCGTCGTACGCCGCCGACGGTGCCGCCCAGGTCGCGATCAACGACCTGCGGACCGGGTACAACGTGGGTGGCGGCGAGCCCAATCCCTGGTACTACACGAACGCGGTGGGCACTGGTTGCTTCGGATTCGACGGCGCAGCAGGCTCGACGACGCCGAAGGACACCTTGGTCCTCGACAACCTGATCCCGAAGCAGGGCGGCGACACCCAGAGCGCGATGTCGGCCGCTGTGAAGTGCACACCCGAGGACGCCACGGGCGACCAGGGGTCGGCGGTGCCGATCAACAACGCCAACAAGCCCGGCAACGCGATCCTCACGCTTGGGACCTCCGGCGCGGAGAACGGGTTCACGTTCAAGACCAATGGCTCCGGCGCTGCGTTCCGGGTGCGCGGCGGCGTCTGGTCCAACAGCAACATCTTCCGGGACAACAACGGCAACCTCGAGTCCACCGAGAGCATCCGCGCCAACACCGGCTGCACGCCGCGCGTCAGCAATGGTCGCCCCGATCGTCAACTGCAACGCGAGCACTGCACCCGACCCCAACTACCCGAGCGACCTGGACATCGCAGGCACCGGCATCCCAGCGCTGCAGACACCGCCGACCAGCTGCCCGAACAACGGCACGGTCACTCTGCAGCCCGGCTACTACGACGACGTCGACAAGCTCAACGCGCTGACGAACACCAACACGCGACTGCTTCATCCACCTCGCGCCGGGGTCGTACTACTTCGACTTCCACAACAACCCCAGCGACCCGCTCTTCGACGCCGACATCGCGTCCGGCTCGGGCAGCGTGTGGACGATCGGGGGGCGCAAGACCCTCGTCGCCGGCACCCTCACCCCAGCGACACCACCGTGCCGGGGCGGTGCATCAGCCCCATCGACGACGTCAACGCCAACGGGGTCCAGCTCATCTTCGGTGGCGACAGCCGGATGGTCAATCAACGCCAACGGGCAGGCCTCAGCCGTCGAGATCTGCGGGACCTATCACGCCAGCCGGCCGCCGATCGCCGTCTACGGGCAGAAGACCGGGCACTCGCCACGGCAGACCGTCATCACTCCGGCCGAGCGCGCTGCACCGCCACCGCCGTCACCGACTGTCACGCCTCCCGGCGTGGCGGTGACGGCACGTTCACCAGCGCGACCGTCGCAAACCTGCAGCACTGCGGACGGCGAACCAGACGACCAATGCCAACCTTGCAGCGTGGACGACGGGACAACGCCGGCGCCACCAGCGCCAGAACGGCTCCATCACGATGACCGGCTTCGCGCCAACGGCACTCGCTGCCGCCGGGGACGGTCCTCACCGCTGCGCGACTGAAGGTCACTCACCGATCGACGGCACGACGACCCAGAACAAGATCACGTTCACTCTACCCCGAACCTCGTGCCCGGCGATGGCCTCGAGTACACGATGCCGGCCCGTGCGCACCAACCTCGGCACCGAGGACGTCGACCTGTCGAGCGCGACCGGCTGGGGCAGCCTTCCAGGAGGCCGTGCACGACAAGGGCTTCACCGGCGCCTCGGTGCAGTTCAGCCTCGACGCTCGGCAAGACCCAGACCGCACAGCTCGACGCCGTGCGGCTCGAGCTCACCTACTACGTCCCGACAGCTTCGCGGCCAGACGACGGCCGCGATCCCCGGCAACACCGTCGCGACCGTCGGCGGCGAGCCGGTCATCCAGGCGCTGGGCAACTCGACGACGCTCTACATCCAGGGCACGAGCGTATGTGCCGCTCGTCGAAGATCGACCTGTCGCTCAACAACATCGACGAGTCGGTCTTCCGGTTCGGCGTGATCGCGCGGTCGTTGATCGTCTTCGAGACCGGTTCGTTCGGCTATCACGGGCGCGGTCATCGAGCTGCCGGACAACTCGCCGGGGTTCGGTTTCGAGAGGACGATCGTCCAGCTCGAGGTCTACCTGTGTCCCGGGGTGGCCAGCGGCTGCACGACGGGCAGCTGGCGAGCTGTCGCTGACCGCTAGGGTGGAGCTGTTCGACGAAGGCGGGACACCAGGGCCGCCGCATCGAGAGATCACCGTCCTGAGCTGGAGCCATCAGACGCTGACCGAGATCCCGCCCGCAGTCGTCGCACATCTTCGCCGCCGTTCTCGGGCTGGCGGTCGGCTCGTTCCTCAACGTGGTGATCTACCGGGTGCCGCGCGGGGAGTCGGTGGTCAGCCCCCCGTCGGCGTGCCCGGCCTGCGGGGTCCAGATCAGGAACCGGCACAACGTGCCGGTGCTCGGTTGGATCATGCTGCGCGGCAAGTGCTACGACTGCGCCGAGCCGATCAGCGCCCGCTACCCGCTGGTGGAGGCCGGGACCGCGGTGCTGTTCGGTGCGATGGCACTCCGCTTCGCGGACGAGCCTGCCGGTGCTGCCGGCGTACCTCTGCTTCGCGGCGATCGGGATCGCGCTGGCGCTCATCGACCTGGACGTGAAGCGGCTGCCGAACGCGATCGTGCTGCCGTCGTACCCCGTGCTCGCGGTGCTGCTCGCGTTCGACACCGACCCGGATGCGCTGCTCCGCGCGGCGATCGGGGCCGTAGCGCTGTTCGGGTTCTACTTCGTCGTCGCCATGGCAGCGCCGGGCGCGATGGGGTTCGGGGACGTGAAGCTCGCCGGTGTGATCGGCGGGATGACCGCCTACCTGTCGTGGGGCACGTTCCTGGTCGGGGCGTTCTTCGGGTTCCTCTTCGGCGCCCTGGCCGGGGTCGCACTGATGGCGGCCGGTCGGGCCGAGCGCAAGACGCGCTCTCCCGTTCGGCCCGTTCATGATCCTCGGTGGTCTGACCGCGGTCCTCGGGGCCGGCTACCTCGGCGACCACTACCTGAGGTCGATCGGCCTCTAGTCCGCGGGTCGCGGCGGTTCAGCGCTGCGAGAAGCAGGTGAGGCAGCGGAGCGGGTCGTGCTCGATGTTGCTCTGGTGCATCCGGTCGTTCCGACTCAGCAGCGCCTCGAGCACCAGCTCGGCCAGCGCGATGTCGTCGTCGATCTCGACTGGGATCTCGCGGTCCGCAGTCGCCAGTGCTAGCGCGTTCATCGGTCTCCTCCAAGCCTCCCCCTTGGTGTGCCTCGACGACCTCGGAGTGCTGGAGCTCGAGCCCGGCGCGCGTTGACAGGTCCAGCCTGTACGGCCCTGGGTTCGCGGACAACGGGCAACTCGGCCATCCACGACCACCCGAACGGGCTATGGACACCTACCCGAAGGGATGACTCCGCCTGGCGGGCTCCCGTTCAGGCGACGTCGGCGACCGTCGAGCGGAGGCCGGCGACGCCGAGCGCGATCGAGCTCGTCCTGGAGGACGTCCTTCACCGAGCGTCCGTCGGTGACGAGCTCCGGCGACTCACCGTGCCCGGGCAGGTCGAACAGGATCACCTCGCGATGCTCCGCGAGCTGCTCTGCGACCGGGTACCACGCCTGCCGGCGATGGCTGATCCCATGCACCAGGACCAGCGGCTCGCCCGTCCCGAAACGCTCGTAGGCCAGCATCCGCTCTCCACTTCACGGGCACGTCCGCGCGGTCGAAGACCCGCTTGCGAACCGCTTAGGCCTTTGAACGGGCGCCAGCGCGATTGCTCCGGCCGATCAGCAAGGGGAGTTGTTGAATCTGATAACACCTACGCAACTGCGTGGGCTCGGGAGGGGAGCGGTCCCAGGATCGCGCGAGCAATAGGGGACAAAGCAATGCGCATTTCGCGTCTAGCCGCAGTTGCGGCGGCACCGGTGTTGGTGTGGGGGACTATGTCCCCGGCCTTCGCCGACGGTGTCTACAACAATCTCGACGCCAGCATCGATGCGGCGGCCGAGTCGATGACGCTCGACGTCGGAGGTGCAGACGGCACCACCAGCCTCCTGGTATCGCCCGCGAACGGCGACGGCAAGAACGGCTGCAACCTGACGGCAGGCAAGATCCTGACGCTGTCGGTGTCCTCGTCGGACACCGCGGTCGCCACGGTGAGCCCGTCCTCGGTGACCTTCACCGCGTGCGGCGACAGCAAGACGCTGACCGTCACCCCGGTCGCTCTCGGCAGCACCTCTGTAACGGTGGCCGAGACCGCCAATGACAGCGGGGGCTCGTTCGACCTCGCACCCGCGACGTTCGACGTCACCGTGGGCGAGCCGGCCAACACCCCGCCGACGGTCACCGTCTCCGGTGTCACTGACGGCGCGACGTACGACGAGGGCAGCGTGCCCGCCGCTACGTGCGACGTGGTCGACGCCGAGGACGGCAACTCCTCCTTCGCCGCTGACCTCAGCGCGATCACCGGCGACGACGCCGCTGGCGGGGTCGGTTCCCAGACCGCCACCTGTGAGTACGTCGACGCCGGCGGCCTGACCGACGACGACGCGGCCACCTACGACATCGTCGACGTGACCGCACCCGACGTCAGCTACACCTTCGACCCGGCGGCGCCGAACGGCGACAACGGTTGGTACACGACTGATGTCACTGTCGACTGGACCGTGACCGAGTCGGACTCGACCAGCTCGCTGCAGACCACCGACTGCGATGACCTGACCGTCACCACCGACCAGGCTGCGACGACCTACACCTGCACGACGTCCAGCAACGGCGGCTCGACCGACGTCACCACTGCTTCGATCCAGCGCGACGCCACCGACCCGACGGTCGACTTCGTCGACGGCCCGGCTGACGGGTCGACGTACTTCTTCGGCCTCGAGCCCGTCCCGGCCGCACCGACCTGCTCCGCCGACGACAACCTCTCCGGCGTGGTCCCTGCGGGTTGCGAGGTGAGCGGATGGTCCGACCAGCTGGGCTCGCACACCATGACTGCCAGCGTCTCTGACAACGCGGGCAACTCCGCGAGCGTCACCCGTGGCTACGACGTGGTCGAGTGCTCGCTCGAGACCAGCATCATCGGCAGCGTGTGCGCGCCGAAGTGCGACGGCGTCGACGCCACCATCAAGGGCACCGGCGGCAGCGTCCTCGGAACCGTCGGGGACGACGTGATCGTCGGCACCGTCGGTGTCGACGACATCGACGGGCTCGGCGGCAACGACCTCATCTGCGCCCTCGCGGGCGCCGACACGATCGACGCCGGTGAGGGCAACGACACCGTCTTCGCCGGTGAAGGCGCGGACGGCGTCGACGCGGGCGACGGGGACGACAAGATCCTCGGCGGCCGCGGCGGCGACAACGTCGACGCCGGCGACGGCACCGACGAGCTGCGCGGTGGGATGGGCAACGACACGCTCACCTCGGGTGTGGACGCGAACGGCGACAAGCTCGTCGGCGAGGGCGGCACCGACACCCTCACCGGCGGCGGCGGCGCCGACGCGCTCAGCGGTGGACCCGGTGCCGACATCCTCGAGGGCGCTGGCGGCAACGACCAGCTGCTCGGCGGCGGCGACGCGGACGACCTCCGGGGCGGCGCCGACAACGACACCATGAAGGGCGACACCGGCAACGACACGATGACCGGTGGCGAGGGTGCCGACCTCATTTCGGGCGAGGCCGGCGACGACACGATGAGCGGTGGCGACGGCGCGGACAGGCTCCGCGGCGGAATCGGCGCTGACACCCTCAACGGTGGCCTCGGTGCTGACCTGCTCAACGGTGGCGAGGACAACGACACCATCAACGGCGACGAGGGCAACGACATCCTCAACGGCAACGATGGCGACGACGCCCTCTTCGGCGGCGACGACGACGACCGTCTCGTCGGCGGCCCGGGCACCGACACCACCGACGGTGGTGGCGGCACGAACGTCATCCTGCTGTAGCGCTCCCCTCAGCAGGAGGACAAACGGCCCGGACCCACGACGGTGGGTCCGGGCCCTTGTCGTTCCCGGGCCTCGTCGCCGTTAGAAGTGCGTTTCATGAGCGCGCGGAAAACCTCGAAAATCGAACCCGAAATCGCTTGGGTTGGCTTCATTTTCGAACTGATGTTCGATAGAATGAAGGCATGTCCACCGCCCCCGCGCTCACCGCGACAGCCGAGGCTGTCGCCGGTGCTGCCGGGCTGCCCGGTGCCGGCTGGGAGGACCTGGCGGGTCTCGATGCGCTGGAGGCCGCGGTGCAGCTGGGCCGGTTGAAGGCGATGGTGGACGGGGCGCTGGTCGCGGTCGCGGCACGGCTCGAGGAGACCGGCGCCGCGGAGACGGTCGGCTGGGCGACGGCCAAGGACTTCCTCACCCACGTCACCGGCGGCCGCAAGGGATCCGGCGCCGGGTTGGTCCGGATCGCGGACCACACCGCCGAGCTGCCGGCGGTCCGGGAGGCACTGGCCGCCGGGTGGGATCTCGCTGGCCCAGGCCGGGGTGATCGGCGGCCGGGTCGCCACCCTGCCCCGGGACCCGGAGCTCCGCGAGCGCAGCGCCGAGGCGCTCCTGGCGCTGGCCAGGGACCACGCCTATGACGCCACCGACCTGGACCGCTGCTTCCCCGGGGTGGTCAAGGAGCTCGACACCGACGGGCTGCTGGTCGGCACCGACTTGTCCAAGGACCGTCAAGAACGCGGCGCCCACCACGCCCGGTTCCTCTCCCTGGTCCCCGACACCCTCGGCGGGGTGCGGATCAAGGGCTACGCCACCGTGGAGGAAGCCGAGCTGGTCAAGACCTGCCTGCTGCCCCTGGCCGCACCCGTCGTGTCCGAGCCCGGCGCCTGCGGCGGCGACCCGTCCCCCACCGGCTACCGCGACCAGCACGGCCGGCGGATCGGACCCGGCTGCCCCCAACCCCGCTGCCTCCACGACGGCCGCGACCCCCGCGACGCCGGGGTGCGGATGTGGGACGCCCTGGTCACCGCCTGCCGACGCCTCCAAGCCACCGACCAGCTGCCCCACGCCCACGCCACCACCGCCCGGATCACCATCACCATCGGCATCGAGGACCTCCGCGACCGGCTCGACGCCCACGGCCTGAACGCATCCGGCCTCGACGCACCCGGTCTGCTGCCCTCCGGTGACACCCTGTCCGCGGCCGCGGTCCGCCGGCTCGCCTGCGACGCCGAGATCATCCCCGCCGTCCTCGGCAGCCACAGTCAGGTCCTCGACGTCGGCCGCACCCAACGCCTGGTCACCCCCGGCATCTGGACCGCCCTCGTGCTGCGCGACCAGCACTGCGCCTTCCCCGGCTGCACCCGGCTCCCCATCGCCTGCGACGCCCACCACATCCAGCACTGGGCCGACGGGGGATCCTACCAGCCTGGACAACCTGGTCCTGCTCTGCAGCAAACACCACACCATCACCCACCAGACCCCCTGGCAGGTCGACCTCGACCCGCACACCCGACGACCGGTCTGGACCCCACCACCCCTGGTCGATGACCGCGACCGCTTCACCTACCGACCAGCCAGCCGACCACCACCCATGGTCGCCTGAGGTTCCTCGAGACTGGTCGACCGCCTACCCGCGCTCCTCGCAGGACGCGATGCCCAGCCAGGTGTGCCGGTTGCCCCACCAGCACCAGCCGAGCTTGGGCGCGCCATTCCGGTGGCGGCCGTCGCGGCCGGTGCCGTTGCTGATCCACAGCGCCGGCGTGCGGGCGTCGTACGAACCGTTCGGCTTGGTCAGCCGGGACCCGATCGTCATGAAGCAGTGGTTGCGCTCGAGGACGTCCGGATCCTGCAGCACCCAGTGGAGGCCTTCCTCGACCGTCAGCGGCGAGCGGCCTGCGGCCAGGATCTCGGGCAACGTCTCGGCGGGCGTGCGGTTGAGGTAGCCGTCGCCGCGGTCCAACCCGCGGACGACGTACGGCGCCGCCGGCACCGGTGCCGCCTCGGTCGGCCGGAACTGCTCGATGTCCGTCATGTCCTCGACCACGAAGCCGGCCTGGTCACCGAGCCGCATCAGCGGGGCGAGGTCCGACGCTCGGGCGGCGGTGACGAGGAGCCCGCCAGCGGCGCCGCGCTCCGCCGCTGCTACCAGCGCGTCAGCTCTGATGCCGGCGAGCTCGTGGACGCCGAGGTCCAGGAGTCGTTGGGCCTGGGCGGTGAGCGAAGGAAGGGGCACGGGTAGCCAACGTCCGGCCTGGGCCGTCGGTTCCCACGCAGGAGGTAGGTACTTTCCCCGTCAGCGCAGCTGCGTTGCGCGGCCCAGAGTTTGGCCTCGCTGGAAACCGTCCTGTAGAACGTGTTCTACTTCCATGGTGACAGCAACCCACCGCATCCTCGGCGAGACCGTGACCATGCCCGTCGACGTACGCGACGGCTCCAGCGCCACCGTCATCTTCGACGTCGCACTGGACGCCGCCCGGGCTCTCTGCCCGACCGGCTTCGAGGTGGTGGAGTCGGCGCCCGGTCGGGCGCAGTTCGCACTGGCGTTGATCGACTACCGGGACAACGACCTCGGCGCCTACCTCGAGGTCGGCACGATCCTGTTCGTCCGCCCCGAGGGCGGTGGCGAGGACGGGACGTTCATCACCCACCTGCCGGTGACCGAGGAGTTCACCTGCGTGGCCGGCAACCAGATCTGGGGCTTCCCCAAATCGGTCGAGCAGATCGAGGTGACCAACACCGAGACCACCAGTCGCTGGGTGCTGACGATGGGCGGTGAGCTCGTCCTGGACGTCACGGTCCCGCGCGGTGGTGAGGATGAGATGCCGCCGCTCCCGCTGGCGGCGTACACGCTGATCGACGGCCGGCCCCACGTCACCGCGTTCACCCAGGGAGGCAGTGGCAGCGGCATGCACTTCGACGCGGACGTCGCCCTCACCCTCGGCGAGCACCCGATCGCCAAGGAGCTCGCCTCGCTGAACCTCTCGTCCGAATCGGTCGTGCTGACCACCTGGACCGAGCACATGCAGGCGCGGTTCGAGGAGCCGGTGGCGCTCTGACGAGCAAAAGCGCTTAGGCAATTAAGCGCCCTGGGTGACCAGTCCTCTGCGCCGCCGCCGATGCAGGCGTTACATCGGAGGTGCGTCCCCGAACCAGGGACGTGGGGCCGGGGGAATCGGCCCGACCCAGCGCTCCCCGGGGGAACCATGAAGACTCTCACGCTTGCTTGCCGCCGCTGCGGCACCGGTACTGCTGCTCGGCACGGCTGCCGCTCCGAGCTTTGCCGACGACATCTCCAACAATCTCGATGCCTCCATCGACGCCGTCGCGGAAGCATGCCGCTCAACGTCGGTGGCGCGACG
Organism: uncultured Actinomycetota bacterium; assembly: GCA_963724275.1. GTDB lineage: Bacteria > Actinomycetota > Actinomycetes > Propionibacteriales > Nocardioidaceae > Nocardioides. The sequence continues at coordinate 66,557 of CAVRUB010000013.1, forward strand.
GGCACAACGACTCTGTATGTCACGCCGACGCAACGGCGACGGCAAGAACGGCTGCAACCTCACCGGCAGCACTACGCTGACTGTGTCGTCGCCTCGTCCAACGCCGGCAGTGGCGACCGTCAGCCCCGTCCTCGGTCACTTTCACCGCTGCGGCGCCACCAAGACGCTGACCGTGACGCCGATCAGCGTCGGGCACGGCGACGATCTGTGCCGTCGCGCAGACGCGAACACCACCGGCGGCACCTTCAACCTCGCCCCGGCCCCGTTCACCGTCAACGTGGCTCCGCCGGCCAACACCGCGCCGACGGTCGCCGTCGGCGGCGTCGACGGGCGGCGAGCTACGACAAGGGCGCCGTGCCCGTGCGCGACATGCGAGGTCACCGACGCCGAGGACGGCAACTCGTCGTTCCCGGCAACGCTCAGCGCCGTCACCGGTCCGTACGCCTCGGACGGGATCGGCAGCCAGACGGCCACCTGCTCCTACACCGACGATGGCGGGCTCACCGCCAGCGGGTCCGAGACCTACAGCATCGTCGACCCGTCCCCGCCGGCGATCACCTACGTGCTCAGCCCCGCGGCGCCCGACGGCACCAATGGTTGGTACAAGGCAGCCGTCTCGCTGACCTGGACGGTGACCGAGTCGGAGTCCCCGAGCTCGCTGGTCACGACCGGCTGCGCTGGACCAGGTGATCAACGAGCGACCAGTTCGCGACGCACTTACAGCTGCTCCGCGACCAGCGCCGGTGGCTCGGCTGCCCAACAGGACGTGGCGATCAAGCGTGACGCCACGGCTCCCACGGTCAGCTACACCAGCGCCAGCGGCACGACCGGTTCCAACGGTTGGTACACCAGCCAGGTCACAGCAACGTTCACCGGCACCGACGCGACCTCCGGTCCCGCCAGCGCCACCGGCCACCGCTGCCTCTACCGGTGAAGGCGGTGGCCGTCACCGTCGACAGCCCGGCCTTCACCGACAACGCCGGCAACACCCGGCGGCCGGCGCCGCGAGCGCAGAGCTTCAAGATCGACCTGAGCGACCCGACCGACGTCGCCTTCGTCGGTGGCCCGGCAGCCGACGACTCGTACTACTTCGGCAGCGTTCCGGCCGCCCCGACCTGCACCGCCACCGACGCCGTCTCCGGCCTGGCGTCCTGCCAGGTCACCGGGTACAGCAGCCTCGGTGGGGACGCACACCTTGACCGCGACCGCCACCGACAATGCTGGCCGGACCACCACCGTCAGCCGCGTCCTACACGGTGAAGGCATGGACGGTCAACGGGTTCTACCAGCCGGTCGACATGGGCGGTGTCTTCAACACGGTCAAGGGCGGCAGCACCGTCCCGCTGAAGTTCGAGCTGTTCGCCGGCAGCGCCGAGCTGACCAGCACGTCGGCAGTGCAGAGCTTCAAGACCCAGAAGATCAGCTGCACCGGCGACCGCCGTGAAGGACGCGGTCGAGATCGTCAGCACCGGCGGCACCTCGCTGCGGTACGACACCACCGGCGGCCAGTTCATCCAGAACTGGAAGACGCCCACGGGGGCAGGGACCTGCTACTCGGCAACGATGACCGCTGCCGATGGCTCGGCCATCACTGCGTACTTCAAGCTGAAGTGACGGTCTGACGGCGCTCAGCCCGCGGGGAATGAAGACCCGGATCCACGTCTCGTGGGTCCGGGTCTTCTGCTGGGGTGCCGTCGGCTTCAGCCGCTACGACCCGCCACGGTGAGCAGGACCGCCGCGTCCGTGCGCGCTTCCAGGTCGTGACGGACCGGTGGGATGTGCAGGTAGTCACCGGGCGAGCCGTCCCACGACTCGCCGTCCGCATGCAGCCGGACCTGGCCCCGCAAGACGTGCAGGGTCGCCTCTCCCGGCGAGTCGTGCTCGCCGAGTGCGTGGCCACCGGCGAGAGCGATCACGGTCTGGCGCAGGTCGTGCTCCTGGCCTCCGTAGACGGTGACGGCAGCGCGGCCGCTGCTCGAAGTGCGGGCTGACTCGATCAGCTCGTCAGTCAGCGTGGTCAGTGATCGTGCCTCCATGCTGGTCCTCCTCGATCTGGAACGTGGGATTCGGTGCGGGTCCGGTGGACCTTCGCTTGCGCACGACGCGCGGAGGGTCACCGCGCGCCGATGCGGAAGGACCCGAGCCATCCCGCGCCGGGCGCTCATCCATTCAGCCCACCCGGTCCCATCCCTGACGCGGCCGGTGGCTGCCCAGCTGGGTGGTGTCACGGCTCCGGTAGACGATGTAGGGCCGGGTGAGGTAACCGAGCGGCGCACTGAAGACGTGGACGAGACGGGTGAACGGCCACAGCGCGAACAAGATGAACGCCGTCAGGGCGTGGAGCTGGAAGCCGATCGGAGCGTCCGCCATCAGCGACGCGTCGGGTTGGAAGGCCAGGAACGAGCGGTACCAGACCGAGACTCCCTCCCGGTAGTTGTACTCACCGCCGATGGTGAAGATGGAGCCCGCGATCGTGTTCCACATCCCGAGCACGATCACGATCCCGAGGAACAGGTACATGACCTTGTCCATCACGGTGGTGGCCGAGAAGACGGGACCGACGGTGCGCCGCCGGTAGATCAGGATCACCATCCCGACCACCGCCAGGATGCCGGCGAGCAGGCCGCCGACGACGGCGACGTAGTGGTAGAGGTGGTCGTCGATCCCGACGGCGGCAGTCCATGACCGCGGCACCAGCAGGCCGATGACGTGCCCTCCGACGACGCCGAGCATGCCGAAGTGGAACAGCGGACTCCCCCACCTCAGCAACCGGTCCTCGTAGAGCTGGGAGGACCGGGTGGTCCATCCGAACTTGTCGTAGCGGTAGCGCCAGAAGTGGCCCACCACGAATGTCGCCAGGCACAGGTAGGGAACGATCACCCAGAGGAAGACGTCCATCAGCGTGCCCCTCCAGCAGACCGCGCCGGGAAGGACGGCATCGGCAAGGACGTCGGCCCGTCGGGCACGGCCGGCCCCGGGTCGAAGGCAGGGGTCGCGTACGGCGTGAGCCCCACCTCTTCCTCCGGTGGCCCCTGCGCAGCGAGCCGGCGAACTGCCGCCCACTCCTCGCCCCGCAACGGCGGAAGCGTCGCAGTGACCGCCTCGACGGCCCCGGCCCAGCGCGAGCCCGCCTCGGTGAGCGAGATCCGCAGCAGCTCCAGCCCCGCGCGGTGGTCGAGGATCAGCTCGCGGCCGCGCTCGTGGTCGATGGTGGCGGCGTACTCGAGCACGACGCACAGGTGATCGGGCAGCTCGTTGTCGGTCAGCTCGAAACCGGACTCGAGATACGTCTGCTTGAACCTGAGCAGGGCCATCCCTCGCTTGCGGGTGTCACCGTGGGCGAAGTAGGTCAGGAACAGGTTGTGCCGCCGGCGACTGTCGAAGGTCTCGACGTAGTCCGCCTCGAGCTCCTCCAGAGGTGTCTGGTCGAGCTCTGCGACGCACGCGCGGATCGGCGCCGCCCACGTCGTCAGGGAGCTCGAAGGAGGCACGGCGGATGAGCGCCAACCGGTCCATCAGCTCCTGTTCGGGATAGCCGAGGAGCAGCGAGGCCGCCTGCCACGCGATGGTCAGGTGGCGTGGGGAAAGCTCCTTCGAGGGCGATCTCATCGGTGGTCCGCCCCGCCGGTCAGGCCGGCCGTGCCGCCCGGACCGTCGACGACTCTCGTGCGTGCTCGACGTCGGCCGTCCGGCCTGGGCGGGAACAGCCCCGTGGGAGCACCTTTGCCGTCCCAGTTGAGCAGGTTGACCCGAGTCGCCTTGTCGTCCGGGGACGCGAGGGTGTCGGAGGTCTGGCGGTCCTGCAGCATCTGGAAGTTCTCGACCGCGATCGGCGCGAGGCTGCCGGATCCCTCGCCGAAGGGGCCCTGCTGACCGCCGCCGTACTCACTGACCGAGCACTCGGTTGCCAGCTCCTCCAGGGCGTGAGCCTGCTCGGCGTGTGCGGGCGGGATGACGTAGCGCTCGTCGTACTTCGCGATGGCGAGGAGGCGATACATGTCGTACATCTCCTCCTCGCTCATCCCGACGGCCTCCGGGATCGAGGCGTCCGGGTCGCGGCCCATGTTGATGTCGCGCATGTAGGACCGCATCGCCGCGAGCTTCTTGAGCACCCGGTCGACCGGCGCGACCTCGCCCGCGGTGAAGAGCTCGGCGAGGTACTCGATGGGGATCCGGAGTGCGTCGATGGCCGCGAACAGGTTGCCCTTGTCCTCCGCGTCGTAGCCGGTGTCCTTCACGACGTCGACGACCGGGGACAGCGGCGGGATGTACCAGACCATCGGCATCGTGCGGTACTCAGGATGGAGCGGCAGCGCCACCTTGTAGCGGTTGATCAGCGCGTAGATCGGCGAGCGCTGGGCGGCCTGCACCCAGTCATGCGGGATCCCTGCCTTCTCTGCTTCCCGCTGGACCTCCGGGTCGTTGGGGTCGAGGAAGACCTCCCGCTGGGCCTCGTAGAGACCGTGCTCGTCCTCGGTGGCCGCCGCGGCCAGCACCTTGTCGGCGTCGTACAGCACCAGACCGATGTAGCGCAGCCGCCCGACGCAGGTCTCCGAGCAGACCGTCGGCAGCCCGACCTCGATCCGCGGGAAGCAGAACGTGCACTTCTCGGCCTTGCCCGTGCGGTGGTTGAAGTAGACCTTCTTGTAGGGACAGCCCGAGATGCACATGCGCCACCCGCGGCACCTGTCCTGGTCGACCAGGACGATGCCGTCCTCGGAGCGCTTGTAGATCGCGCCACTGGGACAGGAGGCTGCGCACGACGGGTTGAGGCAGTGCTCGCAGATCCGGGGCAGGTAGAACATGAACGTCTGCTCGAACTCGAACTTCACCGAGTCCTGGATCTTCTTCAGCATCGGGTCGTGCTCCTCGGTGGCGCGCGGAGCCGCCGAGGTTGTCGTCCCAGTTGGAGGACCAGGTGATCTTCATGTCCTTGCCGGACAGCAAGGACTTCGGCCGGGCGACCGGGGTGTGCTCCTGGGCAGGGGCGTCGGTCAGCGTGGCGTAGTCGTAGGTCCAGGGCTCGTAGTAGTCCTGGATCGACGGCATCTTCGGGTTGGAGAAGATGGTGAGCAGCTTGCGGAGGCGACCTCCTCCCTTCAGCGCGAGCCGGCCGCGCTTGTTGAGCACCCAGCCGCCCTTCCACTCCTCCTGGTCCTCATATCGCCGTGGATAGCCCTGCCCGGGCCGGGTCTCGACGTTGTTGAACCAGACGTACTCGGTGCCGGTGCGATTGGTCCAGGCCTGCTTGCAGGTGACCGAGCAGGTGTGGCAGCCGATGCACTTGTCGAGGTTCATCACCATCGCCATCTGGGCCATGACCTTCACTAGTAGGTCACCTCCTGGTTGCGCTTCCTGATGACGGTGACCTCGTCGCGCTGGTTGCCCGTGGGCCCGAGGTAGTTGAAGGCGAAGGAGAGCTGGGCGTAGCCGCCGATCACGTGGCTGGGCTTGACCAGGATCCGGGTCAGCGAGTTGTGGATGCCGCCGCGCTTCCCCGACGTCTCTGCGATCGGTACGTCGATCAGCCGGTCCTGGGCGTGGTGCATGTAGACGGTCCCCTCGGGCATCCGGTGGGAGACGATCGCCCGGGCCACGACCACGCCGTTGCGGTTGACCGCCTCGATCCAGTCGTTGTCCTCGACGCCGACCTTGGCGGCGTCCTTGTCGCTCATCCAGATCGTCTGCCCGCCGCGGGACAGCGACAGCATGAACAGGTTGTCCTGGTACTCGGAGTGGATCGACCACTTGTTGTGCGGTGTGAGGTAGCGAACGGTGACTCCCAGCTCGCCTGTCGATCCGATCTCGGGTTCGCTGAACAGTGCACCCATGTTGAGCGGTGGTCGGTAGACGGGCAGCCCCTCGCCGAGCTCCGTCATCCAGTCGTGGTCGAGGTAGAAGTGCTGCCGTCCGGTCAGGGTGTGCCAGGGCTTGAGTCGCTCGACGTTGATCGTGAACGGGGAGTACCGACGGCCGCCGGTCTCGGACCCGGACCACTCCGGCGAGGTGATCACCGGCACCGGCGCCGCGACCGTGTCGGCGAAGGTGATCTGCTTGCCTTCGTGCTCGGCCGCGAGATCGTGCAGAGGCGTGCCGGTGCGCTTCTCGAGGGTCTTGAAACCTTGGGTCGCCAGGTGTCCGTTGGTGGTCCCGGACAGTGCGAGGATCGCCTCGCAGGCGTGGACGTCACGCACCAGCGACGGCCGCCCGTCGGCCGCCCCTCCTCGGATCGCGCCGTTCTTGCGCCGGAGGTAGTCCACCGCCGCGGCCACGTCGTACGTGACGCCCTTGGTGGTGGTGCCGAGCTTCTCCAGCAGTGGCCCCAGCGCCTGCATCTGCGCGCCCACGGCCGTGAAGTCACGCTCGACCTCCACGATCTTCGGCATGGTCACGCCAGGCACTGCCTCGCACTCGCCGTGCTTCCAGTCGCGGACGACGCCGTGCGGGTTGGCCATGGCGTCCGGGGTGTCGTGCAGCAGCGGGACGGCGACCACGTCCTTGCGAACGTCGAGGCGGCCGGCAGCGAGCTCGCTGAACTTCGTAGCGATCGCTTGCCAGGCGTCCCAGTCCGTGCGGGTCTGCCAGGGCGGTGCGATGGCGGGGTTGAACGAGTGGATGAACGGATGCATGTCCGTCGTGTTCAGGTCGTGCTTCTCGTACCAGGTCGCGGCGGGCAGCACGACGTCGCTGAAGACGGTGGTGCTGGTCTGGCGGAAGTCGAGCGTGAGCAGCAGGTCGAGCTTGCCCTCGGGAGCATCGTCGTGCCAGTCGACCTCCTGCGGCCGTTGGGTCTCCGAGGCCTCACCAGCACGCAGCGAGCTGTCGGTGCCGAGCAGGTGCTTGAGGAAGTACTCGTTGCCCTTGCCGGAGGAGCCGAGCAGGTTCGCCCGCCAGATCGCGAGCACACGCGGGAAGTTCTCCGGCGAGTCCGGGTCCTCGGCTGCGAAGCGCAGGTCGCCTGACTTCAGCTGGTCGACGACATGGGCGACCACCGGCTTGCCGGCGTCCGCCGCCTCGTCGGCCAGGTCGAGCGGGTTGCGGTTGAAGGTGGGGTACGACGGCATCCAGCCCATCCGCGCGCTCTTCGCGATCACGTCTGCGGTGCTCATCCCGGCCAGCAAGCCGTTGCCGGTCTTTGCGGCGACCGTGTCCGCGCCGAACGTGTCGTAGCGGAACTGGTCGGTGTGGAGGTACCAGTAGGCGGTGTGGATCATCTGCCGAGGCGGTCGCTTCCAGTCCAGCCCGAAGGCGAGCTGGGCCCAGCCGGTGACCGGGCGACACTTCTCCTGGCCGACGTAGTGCGCCCAGCCGCCACCGTTGACGCCCTGACAGCCGGTGAGGGTGGTCAGCCCGAGGAACCCGCGGTAGATCGTGTCGGAGTGGAACCAGTGGTTGGTGCCCGCCCCCATCAGGATCATCGACCGACCCTTGGACTCCTCGGCGTTCTGCGCGAACTCCCGGGCGATCCGGGCGGCTGCCGAGGCCGGGACGCCGGTGATGTCCTCCTGCCAGGCCGGGGTGTACGGCGCCGCCGCATCGTCGTACGACGTGGCGTAGCTGCCGCCGAGCCCCTCCCGGCCGACGCCGTACTGGGCGAGCATCAGGTCGAAGACGGTGGTGACGAGCCGGTCCCCGACCCGACGGACCGGGACGTCGCGCGGCAGCGAGCCAGGCGTCCCGTCCACGTCGTCGAAGCGCGGCAGCTCGACCGAGACGGTCTGTCCGCCTTGCTCGAGCATCGTCAGCCGAGGGTCGACCTCACCGAGATCGAGGTTCCACCTGCCCACGCCGGCGTCGCCGAACCGATGACCGAGTGCGCCGTTGGGCACCACGAGCTCCCCTGTGCGCGCGTCGACCAGCACGGTCTTGAAGTGCGCGTTCTCCTCGCCGGCGTGCTCGGGAAGGTCAGCGGCGGTGAGGAACTTGCCCGCCCGGTACGTCTGCGGTCGAGGAGGTTGCGCATCAACCGCCTCGACACCTCCGTCGACGGGGTCCAACGCCACCAGGTAGGGGAGGTCGGTGTACTTCTTCGTGTATCCGGTGAAGTACGGCGTCTCCCGGTCGACGAAGAACTCCTTGAGGATCACGTGACCCATGGACATCGCCAGTGCGCCGTCCGTGCCCGGTGCGATCGCCAGCCACTCGTCGGCGAACTTCACGTTGTCGGCGTAGTCGGGCGCGACCACCACCACCTTCTGGCCGCGGTAGCGCGCCTCGGTCATCCAGTGCGCGTCGGGCGTCCGGGTGACCGGCACGTTCGAGCCCCACATGACCAGGTAGCCGGCGTCCCACCAGTCGCCTGACTCAGGGACGTCGGTCTGGTCGCCGAACACCTGGGGCGAAGCGACGGGAAGGTCGGCGTACCAGTCGTAGAACGACAGCATCGAGCCGCCCACCAGCGAGGTGAACCGCGCGCCTGACGCGTGGGAGACCATCGACATCGCCGGGATCGGCGAGAAGCCTGCAACCCGGTCCGGACCCCACTTCCGGATCGTGTGCACGTAGGCGGCGGCGACCATCTCGGTGGCCTCGTCCCAGCTGGCACGGACCAGGCCGCCCTTCCCACGCGCGGCCTTGTAGGCCTTCGCACGCTGCGGGTTGTCCACGATGTGCGCCCAGGCGCGGACCGGGTCACCGTCGTGCTGCGACTTGGCCTCGCGGTACATCTGCAGCAGCACGCCCCGGACGTAGGGGTAGCGGACCCTGGTCGGTGAGTAGGTGTACCAGGAGAAAGCAGCGCCGCGCGGACATCCGCGCGGCTCGTACTCGGGGCTGTCGGGCCCCACGGACGGATAGTCGGTCTGTTGCGTCTCCCACGTGATGATCCCGTCCTTGACGTAGACCTTCCACGAGCACGACCCGGTGCAGTTGACACCGTGGGTGGAGCGGACCACCTTGTCGTGGCTCCACCGGTCCCGGTAGAACGCGTCCGCCTCCCGGCCGCCCTTCCTGGACAGTGTGCGGAGGTCGTCCGAGACCTCGCCCTTCGTGAAGTAGCGCCGCGCGCTGACCAGGGCGTCGACGAACGGGGTGTCCAGACCGGGATCGTGGGTGGTCACGCGGTGGTTCCTCCTGAGACGAGTCGACGGACGGCGGTCAGGGTGAGGAGCAGGGTCAGCGCGGCAGTGATTGCCAGCAGCCACAGTCCGATGGCGTAGGAGTCGGTGCGGCCGTACACGTAGCCCATCAGCAGCGGAGGCGCGAACCCGCCCAACCCGCCGGCCGCTCCGACGAGACCGGTGACCCCTCCCACCCGGGACGGCTCGGTCACCTTGGCGATCAGGGCGAAGGTGGCGCCGCTGCCGGACCCGAGCGCCGCCGCCATCGAGAGGAAGGCGATGGTGCCGAGGTGCTCGAGGATCGGGGTCTCGGCCGCGACCGCGGCACCGACCGCAACGACGCCGAACCCCACGGCCAGCACCCTGACCGGCCCGAACTTGTCGGAGAGCCAGCCGCCGACCGGCCGCATGACCACCGCGACGACCACGAACCCGGCCATCCGGTTCGCCGCGTCCGCCGGATCGAGGTCCCAGGCAGTCCGCAGGTAGGCGGGGAGATAGACCGAGAACGCCACGTAGCCACCGAACGCCACGGCGTAGAGCAGGCTTGCCTGCCAGGTGATGGGGAGCTTGGCGTTGGCAACCAGTCGGCTCACGAGGCTGCCCCGCGGGACGGTCCGTCCCGGCGCGTCCCGGAGCACCAGCCAGGCGACCACGGCATAGATGGCGAGCGCGGCAGCGGTGAGCATGAACGGGGTGGCGTCACCGACGTTCTCGTAGAGCTTGACGGTCGTGAGGGCGCTGATCGCGGTGCCGATCATGCCGGCGCCGAAGACGCCCACCGCGAGACCGCGGCGTTCCGGGGGGAACCAGGCGTTGACGAAGGGCACACCGACGGCGAACGCCGTACCTCCGATGCCGAGGAAGAACCCCGCGACCAGCAGACCGGCGTAGGAGTCCTGGCCCAGCAGCCCGATGTAGGCGACGGGGACGATCGTGGCCGCCGACACCAGCGGGAACATGATGCGTGCGCCGTACTTGTCGGTGAGCGCGCCGACCGGGATCCGGCCGAGGGCACCGACGATCACCGGCACCGCCACGAGCAGCGCGACATCGGACTCCGAGATGTCACCGAGGCGACCGCTCGCCCGGTAGAGCGGCCCGAGCGGGCTCAGCAGCGCCCAGGCCCAGAAGTTGATGGCGAACCCGACGGTAGCCAGGCCGAGCATCAGGTACGGCGAACCGCTGCCCTGCTTCGTGTCGTGCCGGTCCTCGATCGGGTCGAGCCCCGAGCGCTCCGTCACCGCTGGACCGTCCCGGCCTGCGGGCGCCGGACGACGAAACGGCGACCGGTGACGGCGCTGGGGACGAGCTCGACGACCTCGGGCTTCTCGGTCGGGATCCAGGACTCCCGAGCGACCGAGTCGAGGCGGTGCTGTTCGTCCTCCTCGAGCTGACGCAGCGCACCGCGGGCGACGACGGACCACGCCGTGCCGTCGTCGTGCCAGTCGATCTCGAACGCGACGTCGGAGTGCAGCGCGGCCGCGAGCAGCTTGCCACCGGAGGTGGTCCGGAAGTAGAGGGTGCGGTCCTCGACCACGTAGTTGATGGGGACGAGGTGCACCTCGTCGACGAGGCGGTAGGCGAGTCGGCCGAAGTCATGGCTCTCCAGGAGGGTCCAGCACTCCTCGACCGACATCTCCGTGACGGGTTGCTCGATCTCGTCCATGGCTGTCTCCGTCGTCCTGATCGACCCTGCGCACTGCCTGATAGCCACCGAGGCTACGAAGTGGTGGAGGGCCGCGACAGGGTCCAAGGTCCCGAGGATCCGCGACGAATTCCCGCTGCTGCACGGCGTTAGCATCGGACAGGATGGGTCGCAGGGACGACTCGTCCCGAGCGGGCCGGAATCACAGAGAGACTCACAGAGAGAAGCGGATCGATGAGCGAGGGTCACTGGTTCGGCAGCAAGGTGCGCGACCTCGATCGCGCGGAGTGTGTCGAGAGGTTGCAGTCAGCGCAGGTCGGCCGGATCGCGTTCACCGACGATTCCGGTCCCGACGTGCTGCCGGTGAACTACGTGATGGACGGCGAGGACGTCCTGGTGGCGACGACCAGCTACGGCGCGATCGCCAGAGCTGCGGCGAGCGGCCGGGTGGCGTTCGAGGTCGATGCCATCGACGAGGCGACGGAATCGGGGTGGTCGGTGGTGGTCCGTGGCCGGGCGACGAGGGAGTCTCCGTTCGACCCGCCGGCCGAGCGTCCCCGTCCTTGGGCTGCCGGCACGCGCAGCTACTTGCTCAGGATCAGCCCCAACGCCATCAGCGGCCGCCGACTGCTCCCGTCCTAGGAGCATCAACGTGGGACCGCCCACCGAAGGGTTGTCCCTTCCCCGGGCGCGGACTCGATGGTGAAGGCGCCCCCGCGGTTCTCTGCGCGTCGCCGGATGTTCGCCAAGCCGCTCTCCACCGCACCTTCTGCGAGGCCGCGGCCGTTGTCGGTCACGGTCAGCACGATCTCGTCGCCGACGGCGAGGTGAACCGATCCCGACGAAGCGGAAGCGTGGCGGGACGCGTTCGACAGAGCCTCTCCGAGCACTGCGAGCAGGTCGGGGACGAGCTCGCTGTCGATCAGCGTGCGGACGGGGCCGGTGAAGGCTGAGCTCGGGTCGGAACTTGAGGGTCGACGCCGAGCGTTCGACGAGTCGTGTCACCTCGGCTTGGACGTCTGCGGCTGACTCCGGTGCACCGAGCGCGAAGATGGTCCGCCGGATGTCCTTGATGGTCGCGTCGATGTCGTCCACGGCCTGGTCGAGCCGTTCGGCGATCTGCGGACGGTCGGCAACCCGTGCGGTGCCTTGGAGCCCCAGGCCCACGGCGAACAGACGCTGGATGACGAGGTCGTGCAGGTCGCGGCCGATCCGGTCCCGATCCTCCAGCATCGCGAGCCGTCGCTCGTCCTGACGGGCCTGCGCCACTCGCAGTGCCAGCGCGGCCTGGCGGGCAAAGCTCGCAGGCAGGTCTGTGGCCAGCGTGCGGTGGAGGTCGGCGTGCTCCGGTGTCCACCCGAGCGCGAGGGCGCCACGATCGCCCGTCGCTGGAAACCCGAGAGGCACCACGATCACGGGACCGATCTCCGGGGAGCCCGGCAGCGACGCGCGCGAGGACACCGTCCGCTTCCCGCACGTCACGGACCGAAACCGGCTCCCCGGTCCGGACCACGGAGGCTGCGAGCGAGCCCTCCACCGGCAGCTCGGCAAGATCCTCGGTCGTCGCCTTGATGCCGGTCGCGGCCCGGATGCTCAGGTCGTCGGTGTCGGAGCCGGCGAGGATCCACGCGACGTCCGCCTCGGCCACCTCTCGGGCGCGGTCGGCGATCTCCCGCAGGGCGTCGTTGCTGGTCGGGGCGTCCAGCACCAGCGCGGTGATCTCGGCGGTTGCCTGGAGCCAGGCCTCTCTTCTCGTCGCTTCCTCGTAGAGACGGGCGTTCTCGATCGTGACGCCTGCCGCGGCGGCGAGGGCGAGCACGATCTCCTGGTCATCGTCGGTGAAGTCGGTGCCGTCCGTCTTCTCCGTCAGGTAGAGGTTGCCGAACACCTGATCGCGGATGCGGACCGGCACCCCGATGAAGGAGTGCATCGGCGGGTGGTTGGGCGGGAAGCCGTAGGACGCGGGGTGCTCAGCGATGTCGTGCAGGCGTACCGGCTCCGGACGGTCGATGATCAGACCCAGGAGCCCGTGCCCGCGGGGCAGCTCTCCGATCCGGACAGCGTCCTGCTCCGAGATGCCGTGGTAGATGAAGGTACGCAGCCGCTTGTCCGCGGCGTCGCCCAGCACACCGAGCGCGGCGTAGCGGGCTTCGACCACCCGGCTCGCGATGGCCACGATCCGGGCCAGCACGCCGTCGAGGCTGAGCTCGGCGGCCATGGTCAGGACGGCGTCGAGCAGCAGCTGCAGCCGCGCCTGCTGGTCCAGCGCTCCTTGCATGCGCGCCTGGACCTCGCGGACCAGGTCCTCGAACTCGGCCGCGTTCAGGTCGTGACTGTCGCTCCCCACTACTGGTCGGCAGCCGGCCGCGGGTGCTTCACGGAGAAGATCGCCGCCTGGGTCCTGCTCGAGAGCCCGAGCTTGGCCAGCATCGAGGACACGTAGTTCTTGACCGTCTTCTCGGCGAGGTAGAGCTCGCCCGCGATCTCACGGTTCGTCTTCCCCAGTCCGATCAGGTCGAGGATCCGCTGCTCCTGCTCGGTCAGGGCTGCGAGCTCCTTCGCGACAGGCGGTCCGTTGCGGACCCGTTCGAGCACCTGGGCCGTCACCGCGGGGTCGAGCGTGGACTGACCTGCCGCGACCCTGCGCACCATGTCGATGAGGTCGTTGCCGTGCACCTGCTTCAGGACATAGCCGGCCGCACCCGCCATGATCGCGGCAAAGAGGGCGTCGTCGTCGTCGTACGACGTCAGGATCAACGCCGCGATCGAGGGGTCCTGAGAGCGCACGTCACGGCACACGTCGATCCCGGAGCCGTCCGGAAGGCGTCCATCGAGGATCGCGACGTCCGGTCGCAGTGCAGGGATCCGGCTCGTGGCCTCGACCGCTGATCCAGACTCGCCGACGACCTCGAAGTCGGGCTCGCTCTCGAGCAGCTCGCGAAGGCCTCGCCGCACCACCTCATGGTCGTCGAGCAGGAAGATCCGGATGGTGGCGGCTCCCTCCGCCCCGGACATCGACTCACTCATGGCGACCACGCTACCGGCGATCGAGGCCGAGCCCAGGAAACCAACGACCCACGAGGGGAGGACCTTGTTCCCTAACAGTCGCGTCCGCCGCGGGAGAGGCTGCTCGAGAGACCTCAGAGAAGGAGCTGTTGACCATGATCGTCCGGGAGCTGATGACACACCACCCGATCGCCGTTCGTCCCGAGACCACGGTGAAGGCCGCCCTGCGACTGCTGGACGACAACAACATCACGATGCTGCCCGTCGTCGCTGCGGACAGGCGCGTGCACGGCGTCGTCAGCGAGGCTGACCTGATCCGTGACCTGGTGGATCGTGATCCCCGCGATCAGGAACGGCCGCGGGCCGCGGAGCGGACGATGGACCGTCCGCGTCAGGTGGTCGACGTGATGAGCAACCGGGCGGTGACGGTGCGGCCCGAGACCGACGTCGCGGTAGCAGTCGAGATCGCAACGTCGACCGGCATCAAGAGCCTCCCGGTCGTCGACGAGCGAGACCGGCTCGTCGGCGTGCTCAGCCGCCGCGACGTCGTCCGGGTGCTCGCACGGGAGGACGAGCTGGTCGAGGCGGAGATCGACGGCCTGCTGGTGTCGGTTGGTTTCCGGGACTGGCTGGTCGACGTCCACGACGGGATCGCCGAGATCACCGGGCCTGCCGGCACCCCGGAGCGCGGCGTCGCCCGTGCCCTGGCCGGCTCGGTGCCCGGCGTGCTCGAGGTCCGGGTCGACTGAGGCCGTGGCGCGAGAAATGGGGGTCGGTCCCATGACAGTCATGAACGGTGGCCGGGGGGCGGCACCGTCGGCGGACGAGCTGCGGAGGATCGTCGAGCTCGCCTGCTTGGCGCCGAGCGTGCACAACACGCAGCCGTGGCGGTGGGCGGGCCGACCCGGCGGGGTCGAGCTGCACGCCGACCGCACCCGCCAGCTGACGGCCGAAGACCCGGACGGTCGCAACCTGATGATCAGCTGTGGCGGCGCGGTCGACCACTTCCTGGTCGCTGCCCGTGCGTTGGGGTGGCAGCCGGAGGTCGACCGGTTCCCGGCCGGTGTGGACTCCTCGTTGGTCGCCACCTTCAGGCTGCACCGCGCAAACGTCTCAGCCACCGCTGAAGCGGACCTGGCGGCGTTGCGGGACCGGTGTACCGACCGGAGACGATTCACTTCGTGGCCCGTGCCCGAGCAGCGCTTGGCGGACCTTGCTGGAACGGCCCGGAGCCGTGGTGCCGTGCGCACAACCGATCCTCGACGTGGGCAAGCGGTTCCGGCTCGAGCTGGCGGTGATCCACGCGCTGACGATCCGCGAGGACAGCCTGGACGCGACTGCGGAGCAGGACCGCTGGACCGACCGTGGGCCGCACGAAGGTGTGCCGTCTGAGGTGGTGCCGGCCGAGACCGCTGCCCAGGGCAGGCGCAGCAGGTTCGGCACCGGACTCCTCGAGGACACCAGGCGTGACGTCGCTCCCAACGACGGACTGATCATCCTTGGTGGGGACACCGACGACGCCCCAGCGTGGTTGCGCACCGGTGAAGCTCTGAGCGCGCTGTGGCTGCGCGCCACCCGCGACAGCCTCTCGGTCGTCCCGCTCAGCCTGCCGATCGAGCTCGACGAGACCCGGGCCGAGGTCCGCGACACGGTCCTGGACGGCGAGATGGATCCGCACCTCCTCGTGCGCATCGGCTGGCAGGCCATCGGCCGCAGCGAGCTGCCCCGGACGCCGCGGCGTCCCGTGGCGGAGGTGCTCTCCGGGATCTAGTCCCGACAGGGATCATTCCCTGCGGCAGGCTCAGCGCGAGATCAGCTCGGCGACCTGCCGAGCGATCGCCAGCTCCTCGTCCGTTGGTACGACGAGCACCGCGACTCGGGATGATGTCGTGCTGATGACCGCGGGATCCTCGCCGACCGCACGGTTGCGCTCCGGGTCGACCTCGATGCCCAGCACGTCGAGCCGGCTCAGTGCGTCAGCCCGCACCCGGGCGACGTTCTCCCCCACTCCACCGGTGAACACGACGGTGTCGGCGCCGTCGAGGACGGCGAGATAGGCACCGACGTACTTCCGGATCCGGTGGCAGTAGACCTCGTGGGCGAGGCGGGCCCGGTGGTCGCCGGCATCGATCGCGGTCCCGAGGTCGCGGAAGTCGTTGGTGCCTGCGAGACCGCGGAGGCCGCTGTGGCGGTGGAGGAGGTCGTCGAGCCCCTCGACGTCGTACCCGCCGTGCCGGAGCAGGTGGAGCAGCACGCCTGGATCGAGGTCACCTCCGCGGGTCCCCATGACCAGTCCCTCGAGCGGCGTCAGCCCCATGCTGGTCTCGACCGGCCGTCCACCCCGCACCGCTGCGGCCGAGGCCCCGTTGCCGAGGTGCAGCGTGATCTGGTCGAGCTCGCCCACCGGCCGTCCGAGGACCTCCGCGGCTCGCCCTGCGACGTACTCGTGGCTGATGCCGTGCATGCCGAACCGACGGATGCCCTCAGCCTTCGCGACCTCGGTGTCGATCGCGTAGGTCGCCGCGACCTCCGGGAGCTCGCTGAAGAACGCGGTGTCGAAGACGGCGACCTGCGGGAGGTCCGGGAAGGCGGTCAGGGCGCGACGGATCCCCTCGACAGCAGGAGGGTTGTGCAACGGTGCGAGCCGGGCCAGGTCCTCGATGCTGGCGACCACCGCGTCATCGATGACGACCGGCTCGGTGTGGAGCGCCCCGCCGTGCACGACGCGGTGGCCGACTGCCGTCAGCTCAGCCCGCAGTCCGGCTGACTCGACCGCGGTGACGACCTCGCGCAGCGCGGTGTCCCAGCCGTCGCGCTCGACCCGTTCGATGTGGTCCCCGAGGAGCCGCTCGCCCGTCGCGACGCGCTGGACCTGGTACTTCAGGGAGGACGAGCCGGCGTTCAGGACCAGCACCACCTCGGATCCGGGACATGGGCTCGACCTTATGCGGATCAGTCACTGCGCTCCGAGCACGAGCCGGTCAGCGCACGGGACGCAGCTGTCGGGGAAGGTCACGGGACATCGCGTCGACGTCGGCGAGGCGCAGCTTGGCGTCGACGACGAAGCATCCACCGGGACCGACCATCACCGGGTTGAGGTCGAGCTCGGCGACCTCAGGGACGTCGACTGCCAGGTGACCGAGCTGTGCGACCAAGCGGGCGACGTCCTCGGTGGCGCCCGGCGCCGAGCCGCGGAACCCGTCCAGGAGCGGCCAGATCCGCAACGACCGCAGCGCGCGGAGCGCCTCGCCGTGGTCGAACGGCGGAAGGAGGAAGGCGTGATCTGCCCACACGTCGGTCGCGATGCCGCCGGCCGCCACCATCACCAGTGGTCCCATCGCACGATCGCGGATCACGCCGAGAGCCAGCTCCGCGCCGTCCACCATCGGCTGGACGAGGACGGCGCACCCGGCACCGTAGGTCGTCTCGAAACCGGCGACCACTGCCCGGACCTCCTCGGCCGTGACGAGACCGGTGCGCACCAGGCCGTGCTCGGTCTTGTGGACGACATCGGCCTCGGCCAGCTTCACCGCGACCGGCAATCCGAGCTCGACCGCCAGCGCTGCGGCACGGTCGGCGCCGTTCACGACCTGGCCGACCAGGTCGATGCCGTAGGTGCCGAGCAGCTCGCGTGCCTGCTCGGGAGCAACCCACCCGTCGTGCTGGTTGCTGTCGAGGAGGCTGTCGGCGAGGTCGCGCGCGCCGCGCACGGTACCGGCGTCGGTCGGCTCCGCCGCGACGACGGGCGTACGCCGCCAGCCGGCATAGCGAGCAGCGCGGCCCAGCGCACCCATCGCTGCGGCAGCACTGCGGAACGTCGTGGTCGACGGATCCCCGGCAACGGTGCCACCGAGCGCCACGGTGAGTAGCGCACGCTCGGGATGACGGTTCCGGACCTGGGAGAGGACCTCGAGACAGGCTGCCAGGTCGTTGGTGCCGGTCGCGACGAGCACGGCGACGACCGCGTCGACCTCCTCGGACCCGAGCACCACGTCTGCGATGGCGCCGAGCTGGTTGGCCTCGGCGCCCGGCGCCGACGTCCACCGGGTTGCCGGTCCCCGTCGTCTGGTTCACCAGTCCCGCGATCCGGGCCCTGAGCCCTGGGGAGAACTCGACGACGTCGAGGTCGGCATCCTCGGCGGAGTCGGCCGCGAGCACGCCCAGCCCACCTGCATTGCTGATGATCCCCACTCGCCGTCCCGCGGGGAGCGGCTCACGAGTCAGCAGCAGCGTGGTCTCGGCCAGCTCCTCGGCATCGGAGCACCCGATGACGCCGGCTTGTGCGAACAGCGCGCGGACGCCCACGGCCGACGAGGCCGCGGCGGCAGTGTGTGAAGCCCCTGCCCTGCGGCCACCCGCGGACCTGCCACCCACGACGGCGACGAGAGGCTTGCGCTCGGCGAAGCGCCGGGCGAAGCGCGCGAACTTGCGGGCGTTGCCGAACGACTCGAGGTAGAGCGCGCCACAGGTCACTTCGGGGTCGTCGTACCACGCGGCCAGCAGGTCGTTGCTGGAGACGTCGGCCTTGTTGCCCAGGGACACGAAGTACCGGACACCCACGCCGGTCTGCGCGACGAGGTCCATGAGCACGATCCCGACACCGCCCGACTGGCTCGCGACGGCAAGACCCCCGGGCGGGGGGACCGCTCCGCCGAACGTGGCGTTGAGGCTCACGGCAGGGTCGTTGCAGACGAGACCGAGGCAGTTGGGGCCGACCACGCGCACGCCGTGAGCGCGGGCCACGGCCGACAGCTGCCGCTGCAGATCGGCGCCGTGCTCCCCCATCTCCCCGAAGCCGGAGGAGATGATCACCGCAGCCGCGACGCCAGCAGCGGCGGCATCGGTGAGCGCATCGACCACCCGCTCGACGGGCACGGCGATCACCGCGAGGTCGACCGGCTCCCCCACGTCGCCCAACGACGCGTACGACGGCACCCCGGCCAGCTCCTCCAGTGACGGGTGCACCGCGACGACGGATCCGGCGAAGCCGCCGTCGCGGATCGCGGTCAGGACCGCGGCGCCGATGCCCGTGCCGTCGCGCCGTGCGCCGTACACCGCCACTGCCCTCGGCGCCAACATCGGTGCCAACGACCTGGTCTCGGATGCGAACTCGCGTGCGTCTGCCGCGGCCTGGACCCCGGCATCGACCGAGGTCGCCAGCTCGACGACCTGGACGCCGGCCTCGAGCCGGCGCTGGACCGGGAAGCCGGCATCGGCGAAGACCTCCAGCATGTGGTGGTTGCCCGCCAGGACCTCGGCCCGGAACCGCCGGATGCCCTTGTCCCTGGCTGCGGCGGAGAGGTGCTCGAGGAGCAACGTCCCGAGCCCAAGTCCGCGATGCTCGTCGTCGACCAGGAAAGCCACCTCGCTGACGTCGGCCCCGACCGGCTCCGCGGTCGCGACGGCGACGAGCCGGCCGCGCGACTCGGCGACCAGCGTGATCGTCTCCGGAGACCGGAGCACGTGGTCGACGTAGGCGTGCGCCGACTTCCGAGCGATCGAGAAGAAGCGGAACCAAAGAGCTTCGTCCGAGACCCGTTCGTGGAGGTCGTGCAGCGCGTCGGCGTCCGCCGGCTCGATGGTTCGCAGGACCGCGACCGCGCCGCTGGCGAGCAGTACGTCGGCCGAGGTCAACGCGCCGCCCTCCGCACCGGCATCTCGGCCAGCGGGTCCCAGCCCGCGCCGAGCCGCCGGCCGGTGAGCGTCACCCAACGCATGCGGATCCAGGAGACCTCGTCGCGAGTCACCCATGACGGCGGTCCGGGGGTGCGCCTCTCCTCGTCGGTCAGCTGCTCGGTCGTGACCCGCTCGCCGCGACCCCGGGCGACCACCGACCAGCCGTGCCACCGCTCGTAGTCGACCTGGTCGACCTCGAAGACCAGCGCGGCGCCGTCGGCGTACTTGTCGAGGAGCGCGCCGGGGGACGTGCGCAGGAGCACCGCCCCTTCGACGACGACGTAATTGACGGGGACGATCTCCGGTCCGGTGGGTCGGTTGAGTGCCACCCGACCGAAGACGCCGGCGCGCAGCAGCTGCTCGCACTGCTCGTAAGGAATTTCCAAGATCTCAGCCACGAACCGATCCTCCGACCTCGACCACCTCGTCTGAAAGGGTCGAACGTCCCGCCCCGCGGTGACCCGCGGCACCTGAAGCCGCAGACGCTCGATGGCAGGGTCGAGATGGAGAACCACCATAGCGAGACGTCGAGGAGGTCACCATGAGCGATACCGCACCTGCCCCACGGGCAGCTGTTGTCTACGAGTCGATGTTCGGCAACACCTCACAGGTCGCGCACGCCGTCGCCGACGGTCTGCGTGCTGCGGGGTGCGACACCGTGACCGCGGAGGTCAACACGGCTCCTGAGCCGCAGCCCGATCTCGCCCTGCTCGTGGTCGGCGCCCCCACCCATGCCTTCTCCCTGAGCCGTCCCCGGACCCGGCAGGACGCGGTCTCCCAGGGTGCACCACCGACGAGAGCCGGCCGCGGCCTGCGCGAGTGGCTGCAGGAGACCCAGCCGCCGGGTCCGACCACCCGGGTGGCGGTCTTCGACACTCGGGTGTCCAAGGCACGCCGGCTCCCTGCCGCCGGCCGCGCTGCTGCCAGCCTGGCCCGCTCCAGCGGGTTCCGGCTGCTCGGGAAGCCGGTGCCGTTCCTGGTCGAAGGCACGGCCGGACCGCTCTGCGAGGGCGAGGAGGAACGTGCGTTCCGCTGGGGCCAGACCCTCGGTGAAGCCCTGCCGGATCGGGCTCCCGCCCGACAAGGGACCAAAGGCCTGCCAGGGAGTTGACGCTCGGCCCTGCACGCAGCCCGCCGATCCCGAGAGGCTTGATCCAAGGAAGTTGAGAGAACGGGGCCGATCCGGCCCTCTGAAGGAGTGAGGAAACGATGAGCGCCGTACAGCAGCAGAACGTAGACGTCCTGGTTGAAGAAGACGTCGTAACGCACCGCCCCGCCCGGCAGGCCCTGGCTGCCCTGCGCATCGGCTTCGGGCTCACCTTCCTGTGGGCCTTCTTCGACAAGCTCCTCGCGCTCGGGTACGCCACCGGCAAGAACCCCGAGACGGGCGTGGTCGACCGGTTCGGTCCCGACGCCTGGATCAACGAGGGCAACCCGACCTACGGCTTCTTGACCTTCGGCGTCCCGGAGGACAACCCGTTCAAGGACTTCTTCGTCGACATCGCCGGGGACGCCTGGACGAACTGGCTGTTCATGCTCGGTCTCCTCGGGATCGGTCTCGCCCTCACGTTCGGCATCGGCATCCGGCTCGCCGGGATCACCGGCGCGATCCTCTACCTGTTCATGTGGGTCGCCTCGTTCCCGCTGGAGAACAACCCAGTGATCGACGACCACCTGCTCGGCGCGATCACGGTCGTGGTCCTGGCGCTGACGCTGGCCGGCGACACCTGGGGCCTCGGCAAGATGTGGGCGAAGACCACCCTGGTCCGTCGGTTCCCCGTCCTCCGCTGATGGTCCGACCGGACGATCCGGTCGCCCGACGACAGAGAGTCCCCCTGACTGAGTGAGTCAGGGGGACTCATCTCTGCGTCGAGCCATCGGGTCGTGCTCGCGAGCGCAATCGCTGGTGACGCACCACCTCACGCCGTCCGGCGCTCGCGGCACGGCAGCGGCCGCTCCGTCGATGGGGCTCGAACCTCTCGGTAGGGCAACAGCCGGTGCAGGAGCAGCCCAGATACTGCCGAGAACGTCAGAGCGCCGTAGAGGCCGAAGTTGGTGAACTGCTCGTCGACGTGGATGCCGCCAAGCGTGGTGACGGTCCAGCGAGGGACTACAGGGCGGGAATCGCGGCTGCCCAGGCCCAACGGTGCTCTGCGGCGGCGGGCAGGGCGAGTGCCTGCGCCGGGCCGAGCGTCAGACCGGTCAGGGCGCCCATCAGGGCGAGATCGGCCAGGGAAGTGCCATAGTCAACCGCCCAGGCGCCCAGCAACAGACCCGATCCCATCCCGGCGGCCGTGGCAGGAATCCACCGCTGCGGCACGAGCCGACGGCAGCTCTGCTGGAACATGACCAGCTGGCCGGCGGCGAAGCCCGGTGAAGACGACGACGATGATCAGCGCGGCGCCGGTGATGAGCCGGCCGGTGGCGGCGATCCCATGCACGACCGCCTCGTTGGTGTCACCGGTCTGCGCGTAGCGTTCCCGGATCCTGCTGAGCAGGAACACGTGGTAGTCCATCGAGAGCGCGAACAGCACCGAGAACAAGAAGACCGGCACCCACGCCTCGACCCGTTCGACCTCCTGGAACCCCAGCAGGTCAGCCCCGATCCCGTGCTGGAAGACCAAGCACCAGCAGGCCGTAGGCCGCACCGACCGAGAGCAGGTTGAGGACCACGGCGGTGGCGGAGAGGACGAGGGAGCGGAAGACCAGGGTGAGCAGGATGAAGCTCAGCCCGAGGACGAAGGCCAGCACGATCGGCAGCCACTTGTTGATCACGTCGGAGTAGTCGACGTTCTCGGCGGTGGCACCGCCGACCAGGACGCTGGTGTCGGTTCCGTCGAACGCAGCCGGGACCAGGTCGGTGCGGAGCCGGTCGAGTCCCCGACGGGCCTGGGAGTGGTCGGGATCACCGATCAGTGGGACGAGATCACGGCGACCCGACCGTTGTCGGCGACCTGATGTTGCGACGGGCCGAAGTCGGGGTCGTCGGCGATGGAGGTCTCGAACTCCTCGATCGCGGCGGTGACGTCGCTGGAGGTGACGTCACCGGAGATGACGACCTGGGCCGGCTCGTTCGTGGACGTGCCCGGGAAGCTCCGCTCGAGCGCGAGTGCGCCGGCCTTGGCGTGGGTGTCGTCGGGCAGCGAGCTGACCCCGGACGTCCCGGTGTGGAGACCCAGGACGGGCAGGGCTGCGGCGAGCAGCACCAGAAGGCCGGCTGCCAGGAAGGTGCCCGGGCGGCGGACGACGGCTCTGACGGCCTTGCGTCCAGAAGGGGCTCTCAGCGGGGTGGTCGCGACCCACGAGCGGCAGCCGCAGGGCGTTGACCCGGTCGCCGAGCAGCGACAGCAGGGCGGGAAGCAGGGTGAGGGCGGCGGCCATGGTGACCAGCGCCGACGATGATCGCGCCGAGCGCCAGGCTGCGCAGGATGGTGTCCGGGACCAGGAGCAGGCCGAGCAGGGCCACGACGAACGAGCTCCGGAGAACAGGACGGCCTTGCTGCTGGTGCCGCCGGTGGCAACGATCGCGGCGATCTTGTCGCGGCCGGCCTGGCGTTCCTCCCGGTATCGGGAGAGGACGAAGAGGCTGTAGTCGATCCCGAGGGCGAGCCCCATCGCGGTGATCATGTTGACGATGAAGAAGGACAGGGAGGTGAACTGGCCGAGGACCGAGGAGATGGCGACGGTCACGATGATGGACAAGATCGCGATGCTCATGGGGAGGAAGGCGGCCACCAGGGCGCCGAAGACCAGGACCAGGACGAGCATCGCGGCCGGTAGCCCGAACTTCAGCTCACCGTTGGTCAGGTCGGACTCGGAGAGCTCGGTGAAGTCGTGGCCGAGGGTGTTGGTGCCGGTGACGTCGACCTCGAACGCACCGTCGGCGTCGGCGGCCTCGACTTCCTCGATCACGTCGACGATCCCGGTCGCGGGGTCGTGTCCGAGCACCAGCGTGACGACCGCCGCGTGCCCGTCCTCGGAAAGGCCGGACCCGTGGGCCGCGTAGGGGTCCCGGACGGTTTCGGCTGCGCCGGTGGCTTCGATCGAGGACCGGACGTCGGCGACGAACGCCTGGAACTGCGGGTCGTCGCTGCTGAGGTCGGCTGAGTAGACGACCACGGCGTCATCGATCCGGTCACCATGGGAGAAGTTCTCATCGATGACCGCCGCGGCCCTCGCCGATTCGGGGTTGCTGGTGATGTCGCCGTCGGAGGTGAACGCTGACCCGATCAGGGTTGCGATGGCCACCAGGGAAGCCAGCAGGACCAGCCCCCACGCGACGACGATCCGCCATGGGTGGACTGCCGCTGCTCGTGCCAGCCGTTGGGTGAGCGACGTACCACCCATCCGGGCGAGTTGACTCTCACGGTCCTTCGAACGTGTTGCGAACATGACGTCTTCCTTTGGTGGTGTCCCAGTTCGGTTGATCGGTGCAGGGCGGTAGATGGGCTCCACCGTGCGCGCCGTGCTGACGATCCGCTGACGGAGGCTGACGGCCCCGAACCTCCTGGTGGGGCGCCAGGCCGGGGATAGTCGAAGTCTGCGGCAAGACAGGCCTGTGTGTGCTGTGCTGCTATCCAGGCGGCGAGGACGCTGTCGGGATGGTCCGAGAGGTGGTCGCGGGCCAGGGCGTCCAGGAGCTCCGCGTCGTCATTGAGGTGGGCGGCGGCGATCGCGACGAGCTGCCGGTCCCTCGTCGTGGCGGCGCTCGTCGCAGCTCGGGTGAGGTAGACGTTCGGGTCGGTCGGCGACGAGTGCCGCCGCCGACGAGCAGCCGGGGGAGTCGTTGGTCCGGGCTCGGTCGAGGATCTCGGCTGCCGCGGTGTCGTCGCCGCCGATCAGTCGACGGAGCAGGACCTCGATGTCGGTGGGCATGCACTCACTGTGTGCCGGCGTGCTGACGATCCGCTGACGGTGACCTGACGCCGGTCGGGCCGCAGGCCGGGCATACGCTCGCAGAGATGCTGACCGTCGCGGTGCTGGGTGCCCTCGAGGTCACCCGCGACGGCCGCCCGTCCCCGTCCCCGCCGGGAAGACCTCCGAGCTGGTGGTGCGTCTGGCGCTCGAGCCCGGTGAGACTCGTCCGGGCCGATCGTCTCGTCGAGGACCTGTGGGCCGACGAGCGGCGTGCAGCGCCCGCCGCAACACGCTGCAGTCGAAGATCACCATGCTGCGCCGGGCGCTCGGCGACCCGGCCCTGATCACCAGCCGCGACGGCGGCTACGCACTCGCGGTCGACCCGCCGACGTCGACGCGCTCGCCGCCTTGAGCGCGACGACCGCCGCTTCCGGCATGTCGAGGCCGGCGACGACGCCGGTGCTGCTGACCTGTGCGCCTCGACGCTGCGGCTGTACCGCGGCGACGTGCTGCGGCCGCCGGCGACGGCGACTGGGTCATCCCGCACCGGGCACGCCTCGAGGAGGCCCGGATGGCGCTGCTGGAGATCCGGTTCGGGGCCGGTTGCGGCTCGGTGAGGTCGGCGACGTCATCGGGGAGCTCGAGGCGGTGGTCGCCGCCCACCCGTTCCAGGAGAGCCTGTGGGAGCTGCTGATCACCGCGCAGTACCGAGCCGGGCGCCAGGCGGACGCGTTGGCGACGTACCAGCAGGTCAGGACCCAGCTGGCCGCCGAGCTCGGGCTGGACCCCGGACCCCAGCTGCAGGAGCTGGAGCAGCGGATCCTGGTCCAGGACGCCGCGCTCGACGGTGCCCGTTCGCCCTGCGGCGCCGGCCCGCGCCCACGCCGGGCAGGCAACCTGCCGTCGATGGCGGCGGAGCTGGTGGGCCGCGACGACGAGGTGGCGGCCGTCTGCGACCTGCTCGCCGCGGAACGGCTGGTGGAGATCGTCGGGCCCGGGGGCGTCGGGAAGACGGCGGTGGCCATGGCGGTCGGCCGCGCGACTGGCCTCGTCGACGGTCGCGCGGCCGATGGGGTCTGGCTGGCCAGGCTGAGAGCGCGGCGACGGCAGACCAGGTCATCGACGTGCTGATCGGCGCGGTCGACGGCCCCGGCGGGGAGGCGGCGCTGTTCGAGTCGTTCAGGGGCGCGTCGGCCGTGGTGATCCTCGACAACTGCGAGCACGTCGTCGACGCGGCCGCGGCCCTGGCGGTGCGACTGCTCGACGCCGCCCCGGGAGTGCGGGTGCTGTGCACCAGCCAGGTCCCGCTCGACGTCGACGGCGAGGTCGTCTTCGAGCTCGCCCCGCTGCCACTCCCGACGGTGTCGAGCTGTTCACCCGCCGCGCCGCGGCGCAGCGACCGAGAGCCGCGCCGCGCGCGCCGGACACGCGACGCGGTCGTCGACCTGTGCCGGTCCCTGGACGGTCTGCCGTTGGCCATCGAGCTCGCCGCGGCACGGACCAGGACGCTGTCCGTCGAGGAGATCACCCGGCGCCTCGACGACCGCGTTCGTCGTGCTGGCCGACCCGACCAGCCGCAAGCCGGAACGCCGCCGGTCGCTGCGGTCGACGATCGCGTGGAGCTACGACCTGTTGTTCCCCGACGACCAGCGCGGCCTGTGGGCGCTGGCCACGTTCGCCGGCGGCGCACCGCTGCCGGCGGTGGAGTTCGTCCTCGAAGCCCTCGACGTGCCGGCGGCCGCGGCGATCGACGTGGTCGGCCGGCTCGCCAGCCGTTCGCTGGTGACCGTCGACGACCCGGCACGCCGGTCGCCACGTCACCGTCGGGCGGCGCCACCGGTGCGGTACCGGCTGCTGGACAGCATCCGCGCGTTCGCGCTCGAGGCGATGGCCGCCGCCGGGCTGGCCGAGCGCGCCCGCGCCGCGCACGCCGCCTGGTTCGCCGAGGCCGCCGACTCCTCCACGGACGGGGTGCGCAGTGCCCGCCAGGCCGAGCACCTCGCGTTCGCCCGGACCGAGCGCGCCAACATCGACGCGGCGCTGGCGTGGGGCGCCGCGCACGACCCGATGCTGGCGCTGCGCATCGTCGAACGGGTTCGGCTGGGCCTGGGTCGTCCTCGGCGACAGCAGGGGCGCGCAGCGGATCCTGGCCGCGCTGGAGGCTGCCGGCGACGCGCGCCGCGCCCGGGACCGGGCCAACGCCCTGCTGCTCGCCGCGTGGATCGAGGCGTCGACCGGCCACCTCGACCTCGCCCGCGCACCACATCGCCGCCGCCGCCGAGCTGGCCGACGCGATCGACGACGCCGACCTGCGGGCCCGCTGCTGCTACTACCTCGCCTACGTCGTCTCCCACCACGGCGAGTTCCGCGCCGCGATCGAGCTCACCGACCGCAGCCGGGCCATCTACGACACGATGGACCGGCCGTGGGACCAGGCCGCGAACGGCGCTGTTCGCCGCTCGGGCGGCGATCTCGGCCGGTGACGGGCCGCGCAGCCGTCGCCGCCGCCGACGCAGGTGCAGCGCTGGCTCGAGCAGGTCGACGACCCCTGGCTGCACGTGCGCGGCGAGGCGATGCTCGGCGAGCTGGCCCGGCTCCAGCACCGGTTCGACGACGCCGTCCGACCACCTCGACCGCGCGGCCGAGAGGTCGCGTCGGCTCGGGTTCCAGCAGACCGAGGCCTACCAGGTCGCCGAGCCTGGGCCGAGCCCAGTGCCAGGCCGGGGACTACGACGCCGGCGTCGGCCACCCTGGAGCTCGCGATCGAGAAGGCCGAGGCCACCGGCGACGTGCGTCTGGCGGCGCTCGCCGGGTGCACCTGGGTCGTGTGCTGCGGGCGACTGGGACAGGTCGACCGTGCGCGTGCGGCGCTCGAGGCCGCCGCCGCCTGGCACCGCGACGCCGGCGGCGGCGAGCTGGCCGCGCTCGGTGAGTGCCTGCTGGCGGCCATGGACGCCGCGGACGGGGATCCCGGTGCGGGGGAGCGGCTCGCGGCGCTGCTCGGACCGGGCTCGCGGACGACGATGACGCGCCGGTCGAGGTGTTCGCCCTCGACGCGCTGGCTCGCATCGCCGCCGCCGGCGGCGACATCGAGCACGGCCCAGGAGCTGTGCTCGAGGCGCGACCGGCGGATGGAGTCCGCCTCCCACTTCATCACCGACCGCGACCGCACCGACGCCCGATGGGTCCGTCGGACGGCTGAGGCGACCGCCCGCTCCGCGGCCGCCGCTCAGGCAGCCGGTCGCGGCTGGTCGGGGAGCTCTCGCCGTCCGGCTCCGCGTCTGCCGCGGCCGTCGGGCACCGCGTGCCCGGCCCGCTCGTGGACCACCAGGAACGCCAGCAGCCCGCTCATCGAGATCGCGATACCGAGCATCTGCCGCTGGCGCAGGGTCTCGCCGAGCAGCAGGAACGACCAGACGACGGCCATGCGCGGGCTGCACCACCTGGGCGATGCCGATGGTGCCGATCTGGATCGTCTTCTGCGCGAACACCAGCAGCCCGTGGGCGGCGACACCGGTCAGGAAGGTGAGCAGCAGCGTGTAGGTCCAGCCGGTGCCGCTCATGCCCGAGCACGTCACCGTTCGCGAGCGCCAACGGGAGGACCGACACGGCGGCGATCGGGCTGACGGTCGCCATGAAGGTGGCGACGTCCATGTCGCGGCGGTAGTGGCGGGTCGACACGACGTAGCCCGGTCCACAGCAGCATCGCCAGCACCCCGAACACGTTGCCGCGCAGCGACGCGTCCCCGTTGGGGGCGCGTTGAGCAGCACGATCACCGCACCGCCGAACGCGACCAGCGCGAACACCAGCGCGCGCGGGTTGATGTACTCCTTGAACAGCACGGCGCCGAGCGGAACGATCAGGAACGGCGAGAGCGACCCGATGAGCGCCGCGTTGGCGACGCTGTTGTGCGTCGCCCCCGAGAAGAACGTCGCCAGGTTCAGCCCGAAGAAGACTCCTGGCACCAGCGCCTGGCGCACGTGCCGCAGGGTGACCCGTCGGCCGGTGCTCCGAGGTAGAGGTTCCAGACGACGCTGACGACCGCCATCCTCCAGAACGCGACGAGGACCCCGGGCGTCTCCGCGCGTTTGACCAGGGTCGAGCTGAGCGAGAACGCGATGACGAGCCCGAGGACGGCGAGCACGCCCAGGGTTCGCGCGCTCGTCGGTGGAGGAGGGAGCTGGCCCGGCAGACGCGTCCGTGACCTGGTCGCGCCGACCCGGATCTCGCTGGTGAAGGCGTCTCTCGGCCGATCGCATGCGCTCAACCGCCTGCCCAAGGCGGGAATGGCCGACAGGCTGACCGGGTGCCGGCTGCATCGCCTCCGGTGACCCACAGTAGCCGACCAACGGCGCGATAGGGACCAGTTCACCTGCGGGCCTCGTGACCGGCTGACGGGGCAGGCGACGACGACGCCGTACGGATCAAGAATGTCAGGTCCGTCAGCCCTGACCGTCCGCCGGGTGTGGTTCACTGTGAGGAACGCCCCAGACCTCGGCGGCCTGCTTCCAGTCAGAGAGTGGGGCACGACCGTGGTAGATGCCGCAACCAGCCTGCATCTCTGTGAAGGCACAGCTGTCTGGCTCGCCCGGCAGAGCCTGCACCGGGTCTGTTCTTGGGGTTAGCAACCCCCAGCACCTGCCGTTCGTTGACCCCGCTCTAGGGGCGTTCGGCTACCGACACCTCCTCGGGAACGCCCGCGAGGCGGGCTGGCCTCATCCACCGCAGAGGCCCTCACACCCACGCTCACGCGTCTTTCGCACACCACGCGGCACCCAGGCGACCTCGTTGGCCGCGCGACCTGAGGAGCACAACATGTTGGTACGTCTCGCTGACTGGTGCTACCGACGACGCTGGCTGGTGGTCGCTCGCCTGGATCGCTGCGCTCGTGGGGGGCTTCGTCCTCGCCAGCGGGTTCGGTGGCGAGCTCCAGCAGGACTACCTGCAACCAGGGTCGGAGTCCAAGGCCGCCACAGCCACCCTCGAGGAGAGCTTCCCGCAGGAGGCTGGCGACACCATCCAGATCGTCGTCCACGCCGAGGACGGCTTGCCTCGCCCGACGTCCGAACCAGGGCGCAGGCGGTCTTCGCCGATGTTGCCGGCAGCGACGCACGTCGTGGGTGTGGCCAGCCCGTTCGACGAGGGCGGCGCGCGCTCAGATCTCTGGGGACGGGACGACGGCATACGCCGAGGTCGCCCTCGACCAACGAAGGACAGTGACTTCACCCCGGAGGAGGCGAAGGCCCTGGTCGAACCGATCCTCGCCGCCGGCGACGACACCATGCAGGTCGAGGTCGGCGGCCCGGTCGCGGCGCTCTCCGAGACCGCTCCGTTCGGAACCGAAGGCATCGGGCTTCATCGCCGCAGCCATCATCTTGCTGTTCACCTTCGGATCGGCCGTTGCCATGGGGCTGCCGCTGATCACCGCCGTGTTCGGCCTCGGCACCGCGGTCGCGCTCGGCGAGCTCCTGCGCCGCGTCGTCGATGTCCCCGACTGGGCGCCACCCACCGCGGCGATGGTCGGCCTCGGCGTGGGCATCGACTACGCACTGCTCATCGTCACCCGGTTCCGCAGCAACCTCGCCGAAGGACACGAGCCACGCCGCGCAACGGTGAGCGCGATCGCCACCGCGGGGCGGGCCGTGGTGTTCGCCGGCCTCGTCGTGATCGTGTCCATGCTCGGGATCCTCCTGGTGGGCCTGACCTCCCTGAACGGCTTCGCATACACCGTGTCGTTGGCCGTCCTGCTCGCCATGACCGCCTCGCTGACCCTGCTACCGGCCCTGCTCGGGTTCACGGGCCGCAACATCGAACGCCTCCATGTGCCGTTCGTAGCCAAGGACCAGCGCCCCGACAACACCTCCCGCTGGTACCGGTGGAGCCGTTTCGTCCAGCGCCGGCCCTGGGTCGCTGCAATCGGCGCTCTCGCTGTGCTGATCGCCCTGGCCGCCCCGCTCCTGGGTCTGCGGCTCGGGTTCCCGGACGCCCAGAACGACCCGCCCAGCCTACACCACGCACAAGGCGTACGCCCTGCTCGCCGACGGCTTCGGGCCCGGCTTCTCGGCCCCGTTGGTCCTCACGGTCCAGGGCTCCCCGGACGAGGAGCTGCTGCGCTGCCACGGACGCGCTCGGCGACCGAGCTGGCCGGCGTGGAAGGCGTGGCCCGCGTCTCCCCGCGGTCGTCAACGACGGCCGGGGACACCGCGGTGCTCACCGTGACCGCTACCACCTCCCCTCAGGACGAGGAGACCGTGGAGCTGGTCGACCGGCTGCGCGACACAGCCGTCCCCGACGCCATCGCGGGCACCGGTCTGAGCGTCGACGTCGGTGGGATGGCGGCTGCGAACCTCGACATCACCCGAGGCGTTGCAGACCGTCTGCCGCTCTTCTTCGGCGGCGTGCTGCTGGTGTCGTTCCTGCTGTTGATGATGGTCTTCCGCTCGGTCGTGGTCCCAGCTCAAGGCGGTGATCATGAACCTGCTGGCCAGCGCCGCTGCCTTCGGTGTCCTCACACTCGCCGTCAGCGGCGGCCCGATCGGAGACCTGGTGGGCATCCCGGAGGCCACACCGGTACCGATCCTGTTGCCGATAGGGATCTTCGCGATCCTGTTCGGGCTCTCCATGGACTACGAGGTCTTCCTGCTCTCCCGGATCAAGGAGGAGTACGACCGGACCGGCGACAACGCGCTCGCCGTCGCCGACGGCCTGGCCAAGTCCGCTCGGGTGATCACGGCAGGTGCCGCAGTCATGGTGACCGTCTTCTTGTCCTTCGTTCTCGGCGTCGACGTCTACGGCAAGATGTTCGGCATCGGGCTGGCCGCCGCCGTGCTCATCGACGCCACCATCGTCCGGATGGTGCTGGTGCCCGCGACCATGGAGCTCCTGGGCGACCGGAACTGGTGGCTGCCGAGCTGGCTCGACCGGTTGCTACCCGACATCGACGTCGAGGGCCACGAGGTGACCGACGACGAGCTCGGCATCCCCGACACGCACTACCGGCGAGCGCCCGGCGCCAGTGGGGACGGAGCGCGGCGCATGACGCCCTCTCCGAAACGTACGGCTGGTGCCGCTCCCGGTCCTCCCCGTCACGCCCGTGCGACCGGCCGGGCCCGCAGGCGGTGCAGCCGGGCCCGCAGGCGGTGCAGCCGGGGCATCAGGCCGTAGATGACGATCGGGACCGCGATCGTGGCGAGTACGAACGTCCTGGGAGCTGTGGAGAGGTCGGCGAGGGCGTCGTCAGCAGCAGGTTGAGTCCGATGAGGGTGGGCACCACCGCGACCCAGATCATCAGTGCTAGCTGGTGCTTGGTCGGCGGCGGGACGGTGGTCGGGCGAGCGGGTTCGTTCATGGGCGTGCTCCTTCGTCGTTGACACGGTGGTTGCCGGTGCCGGTGTCGAGCACGGCGCGGCGGACGTCCTCGTCCACCAGGTCGTTGTTGATCGCAATCGCAGCGGTTGACCCTTCGCCGGCAGCCGTGATCACTTGGGCACGTGGGTTCGCAGCGTTCCCAGCGACCCACACGCCAGGGACGGACGTCGCGCCCGTGGGGTCGATGACCGGCCACCCGTTGTCGCCGGTGAGCGCAACCGAGCCCGGTCAGCAGTTCGTTGCTCGATTCGAAGCGTGGTCGGACGAACACCGCGGACCTCGCGATGATGCGGCCGTCCTCCAGCTCGACGCCGCGAAGCTCGTCGTCCTCGACGACCAGCCCGGCCACCGGCGCCACGATGACGCCGATCCCGCGGGCGCGGAGCTGCCTCTGCTCCGAGTCGGTCAGGTCGCCGCCGTGGGTGAACAGCACGACGTCTGGTGACCACTGTCGAATGATCAGCGCGTGCTGGACGGTCTCGGGACCTCGGCCCAGCACACCGAGCGGCTGGTCTCGGACCTCGTAGCCGTGACAGTAGGGGCAGTGCAGGAGATCCCGTCCCCAGCGCTCTCGTACTCCCGGGACATCAGGGAGCGCGTCCCGCAGCCCCGTGGCGAACAGCACCCGGCGGGCGCTTATGGGGGCGCCGGTCGCAAGCCGGACCAGGAAATGCGGGCCTGTCGTGCTTGAACACCTCGATGACCACGTCCTCGACGAGGAGGCCGCCGTACCGTCGCACCTCTGCGCGCCCAGCGGCGACCAGATCGCTCGGCGGCATGCCGTCGCGAGACAGGAAACCTTGCATGTGGGCGGCCGGGGCATTGCGGGGCTCGCCGCTGTCGATGACGGCCACCCGACGCCGGGCGCGGGTCAGGACCAGGGCAGCGGACAGCCCGGCGGCGCTGCCGCCGATCACGATGACGTCGTACTCGTCGAGGTCGTTCATGCCTCACGTGTCCGTCGCCTCGAGCTCCAGCGGCAACGTTTGTTGCCAATACTGGGACGAGGCGATGGAATGCTGCGATGGACCCGACGCCGATCGAGTCATGCCCTCGACCAGGTGGGGCCACGCCTGAAACGGATCCGGTCCGAGCGCGGGGTCACCCTCGCCGAGCTCTCCGATGCGACGGGAATCTCCAGGAGCACGTTGTCGCGCCTCGAGAACGGTCAACGGCGTCCGAGCCTCGAGCTGCTGCTGCCGCTTGCCCAGGCCCACCGGGTGCCGCTGGACGACCTCGTCGGTGCGCCCGAGGTCGGCGACCCCCGGATCCGCCTCAAGCCACGACGGGTGAACGGCCGCACCGTCATTCCGCTGACCAAGCAGCCTGGAGCGGTCCAGGCATGGAAGATGGTCATCCCGGCGGACCAGTCGAGACCGCAACCACGAGCCCACGACGGCTACGAGTGGCTCTACGTCCTGACCGGACAGTTGAGGTTGGTCCTCGGAAACCAGGAACTGGTGCTCGGCCCGGGCGAGGCCGTCGAGTTCGACACGACACTCCCCCACTGGTTCGGCAGCGCTGGGAACGGTCCGGCCGAGGTGCTGAGCATCTTCGGAAGGCCCGGTGAGCGGATGCACGTCAGATCGGACGACGGTGGCGCGTGACGACCGTCTCTCCCCGGGCTTCCCGAACGAGAATCGACGCTTCACGGTCCGCTAGACGTCGAGCGGGAGGGCCGCAAGCTCGCTCCGCGAGGTGACGCCGAGCTTGGTGAAGACGTTCCGCAGGTGGAAGTCGACAGTACGGGGGCTGACGAACAGCTGGGCAGCAGCATCCTTCGTGGAAAGACCTTGGCGGACCAGAGCCGTGACGTTTCGCTCCTGCGCGGTCAGCTCGGTCGCGGTGGACACGTCACGCCGACGGGCGGTCTCGCCGGACGCCCGGAGCTCTTGAGCTGCACGTCCTGCCCAGGAGCTCGCCCCGAGCTCCTCGAAGTGATCCAGCGCAGCGCGGAGGTGGGTCCGAGCGTGGACGCGACGGCGTGCGCGGCGGAGGTGCTCGCCGTACGCCAGCTCGGTGCGGGCGCGATCGGCCAGCCGGAGGGACGTCGGCGTGGGCGGCGATCGCCCGCTCGTAGTGCTGGTCCGCGTCGCTGCCGTCCGCGAGCAGGGCCCGTCCGTGCTCGACGACAGCGGCCGCTGCGGCAGCGCCGCTGGCCTCGTGGAAGTCCTCGAGCTCACGGAGCCAGGTGTGCGCGAGGTCGGGACGTTCGGCGCGTACGGCGGTCTCGAGCCGGTCGATCGCGGCCATCCGCCGCAACGGCGGCAACGCGATCTGCTCGAGGTGGCGCAGTGCTGTCGCTGGCTGGGCGGAAGCGCGGAGTCCCGACGCCCAGTGCACCAGGTCGGCCACCAACGGCGTCGGTGATGCCGACCCGGTGCCGTTCGCGGATGGCAGCAACCTCAGCGAGCCGTCTGGCCGGCGTCCTCGCCGCGGAGCGTGGCGATGAGCGCGAGCTGCGCGGACGGGCAGCGCAGTGAGGCCGGGGTGGCCGGTGCCTGCGACGAGGGTGACGGCTTCGGCGGCGGCGTTCGCCGCCTGGGTCCAGGCTCCGGTGGCTATCTGGAAGTGAGCGCCGCGGGTCAGCGCGTGCTCTGCCATGGTGAGCGCGCCGGCACGCCGGGCTGCGGTCAGCTGTTGCTCGTGCAGCCGCAGCCCGCGTTCATCGTCGTCGATCACCATCGCGGCGATGCCCAGGTTCGGTTGCAGGACGTGGTCGTCGACCGGCTCGGCGTCGAGGAGGGCGAACGCCTTGCGGAAGCTCGGGACGGCAACGGCCCAGTCCTGACGAGAGGTCGCGGTGAAGCCGCGCAGCAGGGCCGACGCGGCCTGCGTGCGCGGCGGAGCGTCGGGTCCGGGGTCGGCGACCAGCGTCGCGACGTCGACGGCACGATCGGATCGGGCGCCGAACGCAGCAAGGGCAGCGGCGAGCATGGCGAGCTGCAGGGCCATGGCGTCGGCGGTCCCGGCCGCGCTCTCCACGGCCTGCAGGACGAGGTCGTAGCCGTCGTTGAGCGAGCGGGTGTTCCACTCGATCTGTGCCTGCAGGGTCAACAGCTGCGCGCGGACGACCGGGTCGGTGACGTCGACGGCTGACGCGTGTGCGAGTGCCGTCGCCCTCGCCGGGTGCGCCCCGAGCCAGGCCGAGGACGCTGCCTGGTAGAGGCGCCGACCCCGGTCCTCACTGCTGGCGGTGAGCTCGGCCGCACGAGCCCAGGCTGCCGAGGCGGCCTCGTGCCCGCCGCGCGCCGCTGCGCGCTCAGCGACGCCGTCGAGGGCGTTGACGACGTCGTCGTCGGGGCGGTCCGCGGCGGCGGCGAGGTGCCACGCCCGGCGGTCCGGATCTCCGACGAGCGCACCAGCGAGCGCGCGGTGCACGGCGCGGCGTTGCGCGGTGGTGGCGGCGCCGTAGATCGCGGACCGCACCAGCGGGTGGTAGATGGTGACGTCGTGGGCAGTCGCTCGCAGGAGGCCCGCGCGCTCGACCTCGTCCAGTGCGGCCTCGCCCGCGTCGAGCTGGGTGGCCGCGTCACTGACGACGGTCAGCTGGGCGGTGTCGTCGGCCGCGGCAACGAGCAGGAAACGCTGCGCCGGCTCAGACAACCGCCGGTACCGGTCGAGGAACGCCCGCTCGACTCCGCCGGTCAACGGGAGCGGTCCGGCAGCGGCGCCCGCCCGGCCAGCTGGTCCGACGTTGAGCAGCCCTGCCAGCTCCACGAGCGCGAGGGCGTTGCCGCCCGTTGCGGCCACGAGGGCGTCGCGGACCTCGTCGTCCAGTTCGCCCTCGACGTGGCTCGCGAGCAGCGCAGACGCTGCTGCGCCGCTGATCCCACTGATCGCGAGGGCCGGCAGGTCGGGCGCTTCGAACTGGCGCGCGTCGCCGTCTCGGGCCGCGAAGACCAGTGCCACGCGCTCGTCCTGAATACGACGGGCCGCGAACAGCAGCGCAGCGGCCGAGGCGTCATCGAGCCAGTGGGCGTCGTCCACGACGGCGAGGACCGGCGCGTCCTGGGCGGTCTCGGCCAGGAGTGTCAGTGTGGCCAGGTAGACCAGGAACCGCTCGCCTTCGCCTGCGGCCGCGCCCAGGGCGGCCTTCAACGCGTCCCGCTGTGGTTCCGGGAGCACGTCGAGTCGGTCCGACAGAGGTCGTAGCAATCTCTGCAGTGCGGCGAACGCCAGGGGCGACTCAGACTCCACACCCGAGGTCCGCAGCACCCGCATGTCCCCTGCCGACTGCAAGGTGTCGGCCAACAGCGCGGACTTGCCGGCGCCGGCGACGCCGTGCACGACCAGCGCGCCCCCGTTGCCGGCCCGTGCCGCGTCGAGGACGGCTCCTATCGACGCGCGTTCGAGGTCCCTCCCGGCCAGCACGCCGCAGACGGTACTCGGAGAGAGCGAGGCTGCGGCCTGGAACCCGGCAGATCTACCGGTGCGATCTGCCGACGGGTGGAGGACGTTGGCCGTCTACTGATCGCCCGTCCAGGAGACCGCATGCTGCCCGGCACGCCCCGAACCTTCGTCGGCTCCACCACGTTCACTGTGCCCGGCCTGACGGCAGTGGGGAGGCGAGCGCGCCGTCGTCGAGCACATCTCAGCCGTCCCGGGCGTCGAGTCCGTGACCGTCGAGGTGGCCTCCGGCGTTGTGGTCGTCCGGGCTGCTGTGCCCGTTGACCGCGCGGACATCGCTGCCGCGATCACCGAGGCCGGGTTCGGCCTGGTGCCGTGACTCATCCATCGAGGGCTGGCGCGCCATCCCGGTGATTCTGCCGGCGCGAGGACAGCGGTCGCGGGACGAGGGTCAGTGACCAGAGCCAACCGGTTCGAGACCCGATCATCAGGAGAACCCATGTCACACGCACCCGGCGCGGTAGAGGCCGCGCACGAAGAGCACACTGAGGAGACCCGCCGACCCTGGACCGTTCTCGGCGTGATGCTCATGGCCCAGCTCATCGTCATCCTCGACGTCAGCGTGGTGAACGTCGCGCTGCCCAGCATCGGCGAGGCCCTCGACTTCACCAGCGGCGACTACCAGTGGACGGTCAGTGCCTACGTCCTTCTCAGCGGCGGACTGCTGCTCCTCGGCGGCCGCTTCGCCGACCTGTTCGACCGGCGCACCATGTTCCTGTCCGGTCTGGCGACTGTTCACGATCGCGTCGCTGGTCAGCGCCACTGCCTCGTCGGCTGCCGCGCTCATCGTCTCCCGCGGTGCCCAAGGTGCCGGGGCCGCGCTGCTCACTCCGGCGGCGCTGTCGATCATCATGTCGACCTACGCCGGCAAGCAGCGCTCTACCGCGCTTGCCATCTGGGGCACCATCGGCAGCCTGGGCATCGCCCTCGGCGTGCTGTTCGGCGGGGTCCTGACCTCGGCGTTCGGCTGGCGCGCGATCTTCCTCGTCAACATCCCGATCGGCGTGGTCGCCGCCGTCCAGACCCTGCGGCTGGTGAGCCGCGGCGACCGGACGCGCGACGCCGTACGGCGCCTCGACCTCCCGGGTGCCGCTGCCGCGGGTCACGGGTCTGCTGGCGCTCGTCTACGCGATCGAGGGCACCCGCACCCACGGCTGGAGCTCGCGCGCACACCTTGCTGGCGTTCGGCATCGCCGCCGTGCTGCTCGCTGGCTTCGCGGTCATCGAGCGGCGCGTCCCCGCTCCGCTGGTGCCGCCGGCGACCTGGCGGATCCGCTCGCTGACCTCGGCGTCCACGGTCATGGCGGTCATCACCGGCGCCGTCGTCGGCGCGATCTTCCTCAGCTCGCTGTTCCTGCAGACCGTGCTTGGCAGCTCCGCGATCGTCACCGGTCTGCAGTTCCTGCCGTTGGCCGCAGCCATCACCACCGGTGCGATGGTCGCCTCCAAGCTCCTCGGCAAGGTGACGCCGAAGGCAATGATCGTCGTCGGGCTGTTCATCGTCGCCGCGGGAGCGCTGGTGCTCGCCGGCATGGACACCCACCCCGCCTACGTCGCCGACGTGCTGCCCGGTTTCCTCCTGATCGGGTTCGGCGTGGGTCCGATGTTCGTCGCCATCTCGGTGGCCGCGATGGCAGGTATCCCTGCAGAGCACTCGGGTCTCGCCTCGGGCGTGATGATGACCGGCCACGAGGTCGGTGCCGCCCTCGGCGTCGCGACGCTGACCGCTGTCGCCGGTGACCTCACCACCCGGACCGGCCTGATGGACGCCTACCCACAGGTGTTCCAGGTCGTCGCCATCGCAATGGTCGCCCTGGCGGGCTTCGCCGCAGTGGCGGTCCCGCGACAGCACGCGGACGACGCCCACCACCACTCGATGCACTGACCGACTCGGCCGGGAGGGCTCGCACGCGCCCTTCCCGGCTGAACCGGCATTTCCGCGGCGCGACCGACCTGTCACCGTGTCCTGGACGAGGGCGCACCGAGGAGTGCGGCGACAGCTCGACGTTCAGGAGCGCAGCGATCACCGGCGCCGTGTGAGCACCGGTGTCGCGCTCGCGGTCCTCGGCGGCGCCACCCGGGCGTCGACGTTCGTGCTGATCGCCCTCTACTCCAGCAGGCCCTCGCGATGGCGCCGGACGGGCCGGCCTGGCGATGGTTCCACCTCGCTGGCCGGGTTCGCGTTCTCGCTCGCCCTGCTGCCGCGGGTGCTGCGCGCTCTCGGTCGGCGAGCGAGCCTGGTAAGGCGTGTGCCGGCACCACGCCAGCCGCGGCAGGGGCGGTCCGCCAGGTCGACGCCCGTCCCGCAGGAACGTGAGGAATTGGACCGCTGACAGGCGCAGTGCCTACGACCCGAGGCAGGTCACCGTGAGCGAACCGCTCGCCGATGAGCACAGACACGCGGCCCCGGACCTGCCCTGGTATGTCTACGACCGGCACGCGACCCTGCTCCACGTCGCCGACACCCTTCAGCAAGCCGAGGCGTGGGCGTTCGACCACTGGGACGTCGTGGAGGTCGCAGACCGCGAACAAGTAGCAGACAACGACTTCTTCTACCTTCTGCTCGCCGCGAAGTCCAAGGAGAACGACTTCCACGCCCGCGACTTCCAAGCGCGCATCATCCGCAAGGACCGCGTCATCGCCATCGGCCGCGACCCCGACGCCGCACCACGCCACCCCACCACCCCGCCCCCGAGCGGAGAGGACCGGGAGAACGGGTCCGAAGGGCTGACCCGGCATTGACCGCGGGGAGGGCCCATCAAAGACCAGTCTCACGTCGTACCTTCCATCTGGCTGCAGCTGCGCCGGGCCGGCTCGCGGCCGGGGTCACGGGGTGTGGGCGATGCGGGAGGCGTGCACGCCGGGCGTGGGCGATGGCCGTCGGGTGTGGTCGTCGAAGAGGTGGCGCTCGTGGGCGAGCTGGCCGTGCACGCCGAGCTCGCGCAGCACCTGTTCGTGGCGCGGCTGGACACCGGAGAGCAGGACGGTGATGCCGCGGCGCTCGAGCCGGCTGATGGTGTCGGCGAGGACATGCGCACCGGTGGCGTCGATGGCGGTGACCCGCGACATCCGCAGGATGACGACCCGCACACGCTGACGTCCGTGAGCTCGAGCAGGAAGTCGTGGGCGGCGGCGAAGAACAACGGCCCGTCCATGCGGTAGGCGACGATGTGCTCGTCGAGG
Organism: uncultured Actinomycetota bacterium; assembly: GCA_963724275.1. Lineage (GTDB taxonomy): Bacteria > Actinomycetota > Actinomycetes > Propionibacteriales > Nocardioidaceae > Nocardioides. Next base: position 105,765 of record CAVRUB010000013.1, read on the forward strand.
AGCGACTGCTCCTCCTCGCTGTGGTCGGCCTCGTCGAGCGGCATCTCGTCCAGCCGGGCCGACCGCGCGGTCTGCCGCAGGGCGAAGAACCCGGCGACGACCAGGCCGATGAGGACCGCGGTGACCAGGTCGAACGATGACCGTGGCGACCGCGGTGATGGCCAGGACCACCGCGTCGCCGCGCGTCGAGCGCAGCAGCGCGGCCAGGCTGGAGACCCGCACCATCTGCACGGCAGTGGCGATCAGGACCCCCGCCAGCGCCGCGCGCGGGATGTCGCCGACCCACCGTGCGGCGACCAGCACCACGACCAGGAGCAGGCCAGCGCATGGGTCAGGGCGGCCAGCCGCGACGTCGCGCCCGACGCGGACGTTGACCGCGGTCCGGGCGATCGCCGCGGTCGCCGGGATGCCGCCGAACAGCGGGGACGACCAGGTTGGCCAGCCCCTGCCCGACCAGCTCGCGGTCGGAGTCGTGGCGCTGGCCGACGCTCATCGCGTCGGCGACGGTCGCCGACAGCAGGCTCTCCAGCGCGGCCAGCGCGGCGACGGCGACGGCGGGCAGCAGCAGCGCGTCCAGCTCGCGCCAGAGGAACCGCGGGCAGCGACGGGCGCGGCAGGCTCGGTCGGGATGTGGCCGATCGTCGCCGCATCCCAGCCGAAGCGCGAGCGTTCGCGACGCGTCGCCGCGACCACGGCGATCAGGGAGCCGGGCAGCAGGGGCACGACCCGAGACAGGACCAGGATCAGCGACGATGACGGCCACGGCCATCCCCAGCGGCGCCCACGTCGGGTCGCGCAACCCACGTCCGGACGGCACTCGGTGGCCAGGACCAGCACCTTCTCCGCGTGGACGTCGACGCCCAGGGCGGCGGGAAGCTGCTGCAGCGCGATGATGACGGCGATGCCGACGGTGAAGCCCTCGACGACCGGGACCGGGACGTAGCGGATGAACCGGCCCGCTCCTGCATAGCCGAGGCCGATCAGGATGAGCCCGGCGAGCAGGCCGACGACGAGGACCCCGTCGGGGCCGTGGGTCGCGATGATGGGCACCAGCACGACGGTCATCGCGCCGGTGGGTCCGCTGACCTGGACCCGGCTGCCGCCGAAGATCGCGGCCACCGCGCCGGCGACGATCGCGGTCACCAGTCCGGCGCCGGCGCCCATCCCCGAGCTGACGCCGAAGCCCAGGGCCAGGGGGAGTGCGACCAGCCCGACCATCAGCCCGGCCGTAGATCGCGGCGCCGGTCTGGCGTGTGCCCAGTCCGCACGGCGCGGGAGCAGCCGTCGTGTGCCGACGCCAGCGCCGCCGCGTCCCGCGTGGCGATGCCGTCGTCACCGGGCGAGCGGGGGTCAGTTCGGCCTCGAGCTCGCCCTGCGAGGTGATGATCAGCCCGGACAGGATGCTGCGGGCGGCCAGGAGCAGGTCGCGCACCTCTGGAACGCTGACCGAGTAGATGACCTCGCCGCCATGGCGATGGGAGACCACCAGCGACGTGCGACGCAGCACGGCCAGCTGTTGGGAGAGGTTGCTGGGCTCGATGGCGATCTTCTCCAACAGCTCGTGCACCGCGTGGTCACGTTCGGAGAGCAGCTCCAGGATGCGGATGCGGGCAGGGTGCCCGAGGGTCTTGAAGAACTCCGCCTTCGCTTGGTACAGCGGAACGCTCACGACTGGACTCCCACGTCGACGACTCCCTTGCTCGATGGCTCCTATCCTGGATACTACACGACTTGCAAATGTCTTCATGTCTTGTACGCAGTTCCGCGCCCGAATCCACCGCCGGGGAAACGACGCCACCGTTGCCTGGGGCCCGGACCCAGCCCCCGGAGATGACAAGGTCCGAACCCACATCCGTGGGTCCGGGCCTTGCGGATGTCCTGAGACATCACATGGCGGTGGCGGTGGGATTTGAACCCACGGTGGGTTGCCCCACACATCATTTCGAGTGATGCACCTTCGGCCGCTCGGACACGCCACCGCCGGGAAGGTTACCGGAGCAGGTTCCTGCGGTTGAAATCGAGCGGGGCGCTTCGCGGGCGTGCTGGAGGGGTGCGGTTTGGTCCCAAACAACAGCAATTCTGCCCAAATACCTGTCGTTTGGGACCAAACCGCGACCCTTACCGACCCCGGCGCCCCATCATCCCCAGCAACCGGACCAGCGCCGGCGCATCATCAGGCACCGGCACGACCGGCCCGAAGGCATCGCCGCGCTGGTCGGCTGTCTCCGGGGTGGAGAACGGTTCGGCGAAGGCCATGCAGGCCGCGACGTCCGCGTCTTCGGCGTGGAACGGCTGGCCGATCGCGGTCGCTAGGTCCCAGCCGTGGACGACGATCTCGTTGAGCGCGACCGAGGCCGCGATCGGGCCGGGCATGACGACTCCGCCCGCGTTGGCCTCGCCTTCGTACGCCGCCGGGTCGCGCCAGGCCTCAGCCAGCTCGACGAGATCGCGGTCGACCCTCTCGCGCCAGCCGGGCTCGAGACGGGAGGCGTCGCCGCTCCCTCCGCCCTCGGAGCCGGGCACCGGCTGTTTGCGCGCCGCACCGGTGAACGCGATCGCAAGGCCGCCGATGTGGTCGATCAGGTCGCCCACCGTGTAGTGACGACACGGGGTCGGCGCCTTGAGCTGATCGTCGGACACGGACGCCACCAGGCCGCGGAGAGTGGTGACGGCAGGGACGAAGTCGATGGTCTCCATTGCCGTGCAGACCAGCGGTCGCTGCCGGACTCATCGGTGCTGGCGGCGTACGCAGCTCCCTGAGCGCTGTCGGTGGCCGCTACTAGCGTCCGGCCCATGACGCTCACCCTTGGCATGGTCACCACCGACACCACCGACCCGACCGGTCTCGCGTCGTGGTGGTCGGAGCAGTTCGGCGCAGAGATCGCAGACCCTTTCGGAGGCACCTTCGTGCTGGTCTCCGGCGGCACCCTTCCGCTGACGATCGCGTTCCAGCTGGTCACCGAGCCCACCCCCGGCAAGAATCGCCTCCACTTCGACCTGACGGCCCTAGACCTCGACGCAGAGGTGGACCGGCTGGTGTCTGCGGGCGCCAAGCTGGTGGAGCGCCGGGGTGATGAGAACTTCCGTTGGGTCACGCTCGCCGACCCGATCGGCAACGAGTTCTGCGTCGCCGCGGCTTCCGAAGCGACCAGCCTCGCCTGAGACCGCCAGCGACCCGGTTGTCGGCCGTCAGGCGCGGTGGGTTGCGAAGAACTCCTCGAGCAGCGCCGCCGACTCGTCCGCCAGCACCCCCGCGACGACCTCCGGTCGGTGGTTGAGGCGGCGGTCGCGGACGACGTCCCAGAGCGAGCCGACCGCGCCGGCCTTGGCGTCCCAGGCACCGAAGACGACCCGGTCGACGCGGGACAGTACGGCGGCGCCCGCGCACATCGTGCACGGCTCGAGTGTCACGACCAGGGTGCACCCGTCGAGCCGCCACTCGCCGCGGACGCGCGCAGCCGTCCGGAGCGCCACCAGCTCGGCGTGACCGGTCGGGTCGGCCTCGGCCTCGCGCACGTTGCGACCGGTCCCGAGCACCCTGCCGCCGTCATCGACGACCACCGCGCCGATGGGGACGTCAGCCGTCACCAGCGCAGCGCGCGCCTCGGCGAGGGCGGCGAGCATCGGCTCCCGCCAGCGGTGCTCCTGGTTCAACCGCGGTCCCCGCGTCGTCCGGCGGAGGAGCAGGACGCGAGAGCCGTAGGACGTCGTGGGGTGATCATGCGGAGGTGAAGCCGACGGCGTCGTCGAAGAGCTCGCCGAAACCGAGCTGCCGGGCAACGTCGGAGAGCATCTCGTCGGGATAGAGGTCCTCGTCGTCCAGCAGCGCCGCGAGATCCATCGCGTTCAGGCCCAGGTCATCCAGCAGCTCGAGGTCACCCGCGGCCTCCGGCTCGTCCTCGTCGTCGGGCAGCGGCAGGTGCAGGAATTCCACCACGGACGCCGCCAGCTCCCACTCGGAGGCAGCCGTCACGTCGGAGAGCAGGACCCGGGTCTGCTGACCTGCGACCCGGACCACGACGAAGAAGTCCTCGTCGATCGCGACGAGGCCGACCGCACCGTGATCGCCGGGGAACCGGCGCAGCGCGGACGCGAGCGTCGCGACGTCCTCCACGTGGTCGTGGGTCAGCTCAGCAACCTGCCAGGCGCCTTCCTCGCGGTAGGCGGCCAGGGCGAAGTCGACTGCGTCCGATCCGGTCACAAGTCAAGGGTGACACCACTTCTCGCTTGGTGAAAGGGGGTTAGGTCCCGATAGGCCGTACGGGGCTCCGGTGGTCGAGTAGGCCGAGCGCTCTAGCGCGAGGCCGTATCGAGACCCGGTGAGACGAACGCCCACGGTGGTCGAGTAGGCCGAGCGCTCTGGCGCGAGGCCGTATCGAGACCCGGTGAGGCGAGCGCCCACGGTGGTCGAGTAGGCCGAGCGCTCTGGCGCGAGGCCGTATCGAGACCCGGTGAGGCGAGCGCCCACGTGTGCCCGGACGGTTGCGGGGTCTCGATACGCCCTCGCCTAGCGGCTCGGGCTACTCGACCACCGAAGGGCTCGGGCTACTCGACCACCGACGGACCGGGCTACTCGACCACCGGACGGCTCGGGCTACTCGGTCGGCGACCCGAGCGCCTAGTGTTCGGGCCATGCGCACCCTCGTCGTCGATCACCCCCTCGTCGCCCACAAGCTGACCGTGCTCCGCGACGAGACGACCGACTCGCCGACCTTCCGCAACCTCGCCGACGAGCTGGTGACCCTGCTCGCCTACGAGGCCACCCGCGACGTGCGGGTCGACCCCCGGGAGATCGTCACTCCGGTCTCACCGACCACCGGGGTCAAGCTCGCTGCGCCGCGTCCGCTCGTCGTACCGATCCTCCGGGCCGGCCTCGGCATGCTCGACGGGATGATGCGGCTGCTTCCGACCGCCGAGGTGGGCTTCCTCGGCATGGTGCGCAACGAGGAGACGCTGGAGGCGTCGACGTACGCCGAGCGGCTGCCGGACGACCTGAGCGGCCGCCAGTGCTACGTCCTGGACCCGATGTTGGCGACCGGCGGCACCCTCGCCGCTGCGATCCGGTTCCTCACCGATCGCGGCGCCGACCACATCATCGCAGTCTGCCTGCTGGCCGCGCCGGAGGGATGTGCGCGGCTCGAGCAGGAGCTCACCGGGCTCGACGTACCGGTCACCGTCGTGACCGCGGCGATGGACGACCACCTCAACGACAGGGGCTACATCGTGCCCGGCTTGGGCGACGCCGGCGACCGGTTGTACGGCGTCGTGGGCTGAGGTCTGCGTCACACCTCGCCGGCTCCGGGGGCCGCTGCGCGGCTGCCGTACGCCGCGCCGCCCGACGCACTACGGACACTGAGCCGCGCAGGGGTCGCGGGCCTTGTAGGTTGACCTGCGCTGGATCCCCCGGAACCCCAGCCGGAAGCGAGGCAGTGATGCTGATCGGAATCCCCCGCGAGTCGAAGGCCGGCGAGACGCTGGTCGCGGCGACCGCGAAGACCGCCAACCAGCTCCAGGGACTCGGCTACGAGGTGGTCGTGGAGTCGGGCGCGGGCGTGCACGCGGACCAGGCCGATGAGGCTTTCGCTGACGCCGGGGTCAGGGTCGGTGGCGCGGAGGAGGTGTGGGCCGCGGACGTCGTGGTCAAGGTCAACGCCCCGACCGCGGAGGAGATCGGCCGGCTGCGCGCCGGTGCCACGGTCATCTCGATGATGGCGCCGGCCCGGAGCCCCGAGCTGGTCGAGCAGCTGGCCGCGGCAGGGCGTGACCGCGCTGGCGATGGACGCGGTGCCGCGGATCTCCCGAGCCCAGTCGATGGACGTGTTGTCGTCGATGGCCAACGTCGCGGGCTACCGGGCGGTGGTCGAGGCCGCGCACGAGTTCGGCCGGATGTTCACCGGGCAGGTCACCGCCGCCGGCAAGATCGCCCCGGCCCGGGTGTTCGTGGTGGGTGCGGGTGTGGCGGGGCTGGCGGCGATCGGCGCGGCGTCGGCGATGGGCGCGATCGTGCGGGCCTTCGACGTCCGGCCCGAGGTGGCCGAGCAGGTGGAGTCGCTGGGCGGACAGTTCGTGGAGGTCGACTTCGACGCCGAGGTGAGCACGGACGGCTACGCCAAGGAGATGACCGCGGAGCAGGAGGCGGCCACCGCGGTGATGTATGACGAGGAGGCGCGCGCCGCCGACATCGTCATCACCACTGCCCTGATCCCGGGCCGTCCGGCACCGAAGCTGATCGGCGAGGAGACCGTCGCGGGGATGCGGCCGGGCTCGGTGATCGTCGACATGGCCGCGGCCAACGGCGGCAACTGTGCCGGCACCGTGACCGACCAGCGGGTCGCGACCGAGCACGGGGTGACCGTCCTGGGCTACACCGACCTCGCCGGCCGGCTGGCCGCCCAGACCTCCCAGCTCTACGGCACCAACATCGTCAACCTGTTCAAGCTGCTGACCCCTGAGAAGGACGGCATCTTGACCCTGGACATGGACGACGTGGTGCAGCGCGGGGTGACCGTGACCCAGCACCGTGACGGCCAGACCCCGGCTGAAGTGTTGTGGCCGCCGCCCCCGGTCCAGGTCTCGGCAACCCCGAAGGTCATCGACACCCACCCCGCCGGGATGGGGGAGGAGAAGACCAAGCTCACCGCGCGCGGCCGGATCACCCTGGTCGCCGGCGCCGCCCTGGCGCTCTTCGCGCTGATCGCGATCTCCCCGCCGCCGCTGCAGGAGCGGCTCACGGTCTTCGCGCTGGCGATCGTGATCGGCTACTACGTGATCGGCAACGTGCACCACGCGCTGCACACGCCGCTGATGTCGGTGACCAACGCGATCTCGGGGATCATCGTGGTCGGCGCCATCTTGCAGCTCGGTGAGGACAACAACGCGATCGTGGTGATCGCGTTCGTGGCCACCTTGCTGGCCTCCATCAACGTGTTCGGTGGGTTCGCGGTGACCCGCCGCATGCTCGGACTCTTCACCCGGTCGTGACGGTTAAGACAGTAGGGACTGACTCATGGACGACCTGATCTCCACCCAGAGCGCGGCCAACGCCGCCTACATCGTCGCCGCGCTGCTGTTCATCCTCGCCCTGGCCGGCCTGTCGCGGCACGAGACCGCGAAGGTGGGCAACACCTTCGGCATCTTCGGGATGGCGATCGCCCTCATCGCGACGATCGCCATCGCGGTCGATGACGAGATGGACGCACTGGCGTGGGCGCTGCTGATCGCCGCGATGTCGATCGGCGCCGCGATCGGCCTGTGGCGGGCCCGGGTGGTGGAGATGACCGGCATGCCGGAGCTGATCGCGCTGCTGCACAGCTTCGTGGGTCTGGCCGCGGTGCTGGTGGGGTGGAACGGCTACCTGGAGGTCGAGCACGACCCCGGCAGCCACCACGCCCTGGTGCTCGAGGCCCAGGACCTGCTCGGGGTCCACTCCGCGGAGGTCTTCATCGGCGTGTTCATCGGCGCGGTCACCTTCACCGGCTCGATCGTGGCGTTCCTCAAGCTCTCCGCCCGGATCGGCTCGGCTCCGATGACGCTGCCGGGCAAGAACCTGCTCAACCTCGGCGCCCTGGCCCTGTTCGGGGTGCTGACCGTGTGGTTCGTGATCGACCCGCAGCTGTGGCTGCTGGTCCTGGTCACCCTGGTCGCCCTGGCCCTGGGCTGGCACCTGGTCGCCTCCATCGGCGGCGGCGACATGCCGGTCGTGGTCTCGATGCTCAACAGCTACTCCGGGTGGGCCGCGGCCGCCTCGGGGTTCCTGCTCGAGAACGACCTGCTCATCGTCACCGGCGCGCTGGTCGGCTCCTCGGGTGCCTACCTGAGCTACATCATGTGCCAGGCGATGAACCGCTCCTTCATCTCCGTCATCGCCGGCGGCTTCGGCATCGAGGCCCCCACCTCCGGCGACACCGACTACGGCGAGCACCGCGAGATCCAGTCCGTCGACGCCGCCGACCTGCTCGCCGACGCCCGCTCGGTCATCATCACCCCCGGCTACGGGATGGCGGTCGCCCAGGCGCAGTACCCCGTCGCCGAGCTCACCAGCAAGCTGCGCGCCCGCGGCGTCGACGTCCGGTTCGGCATCCACCCGGTCGCCGGACGCCTGCCCGGCCACATGAACGTGCTGCTCGCCGAGGCCAAGGTGCCCTACGACATCGTGCTGGAGATGGACGAGATCAACCACGACTTCCCCGCCACCGACGTCGTCCTGGTCATCGGCGCCAACGACACCGTCAACCCCGCCGCCGCCGAGGACCCCACCAGCCCCATCGCCGGCATGCCGGTCCTCGAGGTCTGGAACGCCTCCGAGGTCATCGTCTTCAAACGCTCCATGGCCACCGGCTACGCCGGCGTCCAGAACCCACTGTTCTTCCGCGACAACTCACGCATGCTCTTCGGCGACGCCAAGACCAAGGTCGACGAGATCATCCACAGCCTCCCGGACTGATCACGCCGCTGGTCGAGCAGCTTGCGTTGGTCTCGAGACGGTCGCCAGGGCGACCTCCTCGACCAGCGGGGGCCGGGGCGACCTCCTCGACCAGCGGGGCCGGGGCGACCTCCTCGACCGGCGGCGTCAGCCGGACGGGGCTGCCGGTTGGATCGCGAGCAGCACCGAGCTCGTACCAGGCCGCGACGCTCCCCGACCCGGCGATGGCGGGGATGGCAGGTAGCTCGCCGCTCTTGAGCACGACCGGCACCTGGCCGGCGAGGACGTCGCGGATCAGGCCTCCACCATGCAGGCCATGCCGAGCAGTGCGGCTGGCACCGGGCCGAGCCGAACTCGGCCGCCTTGAGCGTGCCGGCGACGCAGAACAGCCCGAGCCCGAAGGCGTCGAAGATGTTGACCAGCCGGTCCATCCGGGCCAGCGCCGGGTGGAACCAGATGGTGAGCAGCCCGGCCGACACCGGCACCGCAGGTAGCGCCGTCCTCGAACGAGGCGGGCGGGATGTCGCCGATGAGTATGCGGATCCACCCGCCGCCCAGGCCGGTCACCGTTGCCGCACGGCACCCCGATGATGTCGAGGTGCTGCCGGACCGCGACCAGCTCGCCGGAGACGGCGAAGACGGCGATCCCGAGCAGGTCGAGGACGAGGAGGAGCATCGGGTCGCTGCCTACCGACCGACAGGGATCTCGGCGACGGTCTCGTAGCGAGGCCGGTTGCCCGGGCCCTCGCCGAGGTGTGACGCGATCACGGCCACCTCCGTCACCGCCCACTCCGGACCGGTGTAGGTCTCGAGCAGGCGCACCCAGTTGGTCGTGTCCGCCCGTCGGCGCAGGCGGGCGATGGTCAGGTGCGGCCGGAACCGCTGACCGTCGACCTCGGTCCCGACGCTGACCGCGGCGTTGCGCGCGCGTCCGGCCATCCGTTCGAGTACGACGCCCGCCCCTTCGCTCTCGGGCATCACGCCGACCGCCAGCGCACGGGTCTCGGCGGCGTTGGGGAAGGCGACCGGCCCCGCGAGGCGCAGCACGGGGACCGGTGTGCGGGCCAGCCCGTCGGCGAGGCGCTCGCCGTACTCGTCGACGAGGTGGTCGGGGACGCTGTGCATGAAGGCCAGCGTGACGTGGAACTGCTCTGCGAGAGTCCAGCGCAGACCGGGGTCCTGGCTGGCCGAGTCGCGGCGAGGCTCGAGGAACGCGTCGAGGTGCTCGACAGCGGCGACCGGCGGGACGACCGCCGCGAACAGGCGCGTCATCAGATCTGGGTCCCGAGCGCCTGGCCGATCAGGTGGGTCACTGCCATCGCCAGGAGCCCACCCCCGACGTTGCGCAGGACGGCCCGGCGCGCCGAGCCGTAGCCGAACCGCGCGCTCGCCCATCCGGTCAGCGCGAGCGCCACCGTCACGGCGGCGACGGTGACCCACACCCGCAGGTCGGGCGTGACCAGGAGGATGGTGAGCAGCGGCAGCAGCGCTCCGAGCGTGAACGCCACCATCGACGCGAAGGCGGCGTTCCACGCGCTGGTGAGGTCGTCCGGATCGATGCCGAGCTCTACCTCGGCATGGGCGGCGAGAGCGTCCTTGGCAGTCAGCTGCCGCGCCACCTCGAGAGCGAGGTCGGGTTCCAGTCCCTTGCCGGCGTAGAGCCCCGCCAGCTCGGCGAGCTCCTCGTCCGGCTCCTCCCTGAGCTCGCGCCGCTCCTTCGCGATGAGCGCCTCCTCGGAGTCGCGCTGCGTGCTCACCGAGACGTACTCACCGGCGGCCATGCTCATCGCGCCGGCGACCAGGCCCGCCACCCCTGCGATCAGGATCGCCGTCCGGTCCGTCGTCGCGCCGGCGACGCCCAGGACGATGCCGGCGACCGACACGATGCCGTCGTTGGCACCGAGCACCCCTGCCCTCAGCCAGTTGAGCCGATCGTTGAACCCCTCCCCGTGCGGCTCGTCGGCATGGCCGCCGATGTCGATCGATGCTGCTTCGCTCATGGGGGCATCTCCCCCTAACGGGGGCTCCGGTGCGTCTCCCCTAGCCTTGACGCGTGCTCGACACAGCGACCCTCAGGGTGGCGTTCGGGGTGGTGGGCTTATGCGTGGTCGTCCTCTGCTACGGCGTCACCTACCGGAGCACGCGGTCGGCGTACTCCGGATGGTGGTGCGTCTCGCTGCTCCTGTTCCTCGGGAGCGCTGTGTTGTTCCTCCTGAACGGCACCGACCTCCAGGTCGTGGCCAACCCGTTGGGCAACACGCTGGCAGTGCTCGGCGCGCTTGTGGGCCGCCGTACGGTCGTTGCGCGGCAACTGGCGCTCGGGGCTGCGCCCTTCTGTGATGTGGCGTCTCCTGGACGCCCCCCGGACGACTCTGGACCGGCACCTCTTCCTGCCTTCCCCCCCCCCCGCCGGGCGGGACCGGGTGGTCCGGTACGACGGCAGCACGGCCTGAGCCCGCGGATCACCGGCCCGCCGAAGGTGGATCGACCGCGCCCGACCGCTGTGCAGGACCCGCGGGGCACATCGAGCGTGACCATCGCCGCTCCATCAAGTTGTAGAACATGTACCCGTCTTCCCACGAAAGGCATCGTCGTGTTCTCTCGGGCTCGTAGCCTCGCCGTCGCAGGCGCTCTCAGCCTCGCCGTCACCGGCCTGGCCGTCTCCACCGACTCCCCTGCTCTCGCCGCCCCCACGTGGGCGCCGGCCGCAACCGCCGCCATCACTCCCGGCGTCCAGACCAACACCGACGGATCCGGTCAGTGCACCGCGAACTTCGTGTTCACCGACGCCAACGGCAACGTCTACCTCGGGCAGGCGGCACACTGCTCCGGCACGGGTGCCGCGACCGACACCAACGGTTGTGATGCCGGGACCCTGCCCCTTGGCACCGCGGTGACCTTCAACCGCGGCGGAAGCCTGGTCGACGCGGGCACCCAGGTCGGCGCCGGCACGCTGGCGTACTCGTCGTGGAACACGATGCAGGCACGCGGCGAGACCGACGCGAACACGTGCGCTTACAACGACTTCGCGCTGGTCAAGGTCAACCCCGCCGACGCCGCGAAGGTGAACCCGACCATCCCGTTCTGGGGCGGCCCGGAGGGCATCAACACCACCGGGACGGCCGCCGGTGACCGGGTCTACAGCTACGGCAACTCCGGGCTGAGGTTCGGTGTGGAGCAGCTCTCCCCCAAGACCGGCGTCAGCCTCGGCCAGGACGCGGCCGACGACGGCTGGACGCATCCTCTCTACACCGTGACCCCGGGCGTGCCCGGTGACTCGGGCAGCGCGTTCCTGGACGGTTCCGGCAACGCCGTGGGCACGCTGTCGACCCTCGGGCTCGCACCCCTCCCGGCGTCCAACAACATCGGCGACCTGGCCAAGGAGCTCGCCTACGCTCAGCAGCACTCAGGCATCGCCGGGCTGCAGCTGGCCCTGGGCACCGAGCCGTTCGACCCCGCGCTCTAGGCGCGCACGCCCAGACGACATCGATCAGTCGGAGCCGGTAGCGAGCGCCCGCGCCACGCGCGCCTCCAGCACGCTCGGGTAGCGCTGCACGCCGTCGGGCAGATCTGCGGTCCGCCCGCTCAGGATGGCATCGAGCCCGAGCAGCATGATCGCGGCGAACGGATCGAACAGCTGCGGCGCAGCGATCCCGAGCCCGGGTGCGAGGTTGACCAGACTGCCCCGGTTGAGCAGGTAGACCCGTCGACCGCCGAGGTCATAGCGGTCGAGATGCCGGCGGACCGGGGTGCTGGGATGACGGTCGAGCCAGTCGACGTCGATCTCGCGGTCGCTGTGGCCGACGTTGACGAGGATCGCGCCGTCGGCGGCCTGCGACAGCTCCCGCTCGCCCAGCACCCCGTCGAAACCGGTGGCGGTGACGATCACGCTTGCGGTGCGCACCGCGGCAGGCATCTCGGCAACGCGGCACCCGTCGTGCTGGGCCTGGACGAGCCGCACCGGATCGAGATCGACGACGGTCACGACGGCTCCGAGATCGCGCGCGCGAGCAGCGACTCCCTGGCCCACCGGTCCGAAACCCACCACGACGACCTCGCGCCCGTACAACGCCAGACCCGTGATCGCGGTGAAGGCGGGCCACGTCTCGACGCCGACGTGGTGACGATTGTGGATCAGGTCCTTGAGCGCGATCCCGTTCCAGTCGAGCACCGGGAACGGGATCTCCAGTCCGTCGAGCCGGTGCAGCCCGGTGGTCGTCGCCTCGAGCGCGCCAGCCGGTCGATAGCCGGCGGCAGCAGCGGCGGCGATCAGATCGCCGCCCATGTCGCACAGTGCGTCAGCCGGCTCGCTGACCAGCCATCTCAGCGACTCATCGAGCTCGTCGGCGCTCATCCCGGAATGCGCCCGGACCTCGACGCCGATCGATGCAAGGTGGCCGACGGCGCGTTCATCGGTGCTGTCGGGTTGCACGTCGCCAGCCGCACGCGGGCACCGGCCTCGACGAACGGAGTCATGATGCAGACCGTGTCGGCCAGGATGTGCTGACGGCAGGCCAGGGTGCGACCGCTGAAGTCGGCGGTTGCCACCGCCGCCCCCAACGAGGTGGTGATCGGCATCGTCCACGCGATCCACTCGAGCTCGGCAGCGTCCATCACTGCAAGTACACCAGTTCGCGGCACCGGTGACAGGGCTGACCGCACCCGCCTCCGATCAGCCCGGCGCCACCACGATCACGTGCAGGATCCGGGGCCCGTGCACGCCTTCGACCCGGTCGAGCTCGATGTCGCTCGTCGCGCTGGGGCCGCTGATCCAGGTGAGCGGCCGGTCGGGGTCGAGCCCCGCGACGGCGTCGGGCACGTCCGCGACCACCTGGTCGGCCCGGACCACGCAGACATGCCGGTCGGGGACCAGCGTGAGCGCGCGACGTCCCTGGTCGGGCGTGTGGTCGAGCACGATGGTGCCGGTCTCGGCGATCGCGATCCGGCAGCAGGTGACGACCGCGTCCACCTCGTCGAGCTCGGTCGCCGTCAACCCGTCGTCGACACGGGCATCGCCGAGCCTGTCTCCGACCTCGGCCGGCAGGCCCGGGGGTACGACGACGCGCGCGCCGGGGGGCAGCGCTGCCGCCACTGCGGCACCGACCTCGTCCGGTCCGCAGCGCACGACGGTGGCCCGGTAGTCCGCCACCCGCTCGGCGAAGTGCGCGACCAGGTCGAGCACCTCGGCACCCCGCGGTGCAGCGACCGGATCGGGGTCCGGATCCACGTCGGCGAGCGCTGCGCGGACAGCGTCGAGGATCTCGTCGCGGGCGGTCATTGGTCGAGCCGCCCGTCGGTGCGCTTCCACCAGCCGCGGAACGACTCCCGCGGTGGCGTCGGCAGGTCGCGCGCGGACGTCCACCGCGACGCCCCGAACCGGCGGGCGACGCCGACGCCCGCACCGGCGAGCCGTTCGGCAAGACGCAGCCGACGCCCGGTCGAGAGCGTCCACGCAGCCGATCGCATCGCCAACGCCTCGGGCTTGGGGAGCCCGTCGTCACGATGCCCGTCGACGACCTTCGACCGCAGGTGGACCAGCACCTCGGGGATGTCGATCCGCACCGGGCAGGCCTCGAAACAGGCACCGCAGAGCGACGACGCATACGGGCAGCGAATCCGTCTGCGGATCGCCGGTGCCCTTCAGCAGCGGGTTCAGGATCGCCCCGATCGGGCCGGGGTAGACCGAGCCGTAGGCGTGTCCACCGACCCGCTCGTAGACGGGACACACGTTGAGGCACGCCGAGCACCGGATGCAGCGCAGCGCCTGCCGGCCGACCTCGTCGGCGAGCGCGCGGGTGCGCCCGTTGTCGAGGAGCACGACGTGCACCTCCTGCGGCCCGTCGCCAGGCGTCACCCCGCTCCACGTCGACGTGTAGGGGTTCATCCGCTCACCCGTCGAGGAGCGGGGCAGGAGGCGGAGCAAGGGGTCGAGCTCGGCCCAGGTCGGCACCACCTTCTCGATGCCGACCACGCTGACGAGCACCTCGGGCAGGGTCAGGCACATCCGGCCGTTGCCCTCGGACTCCACCACGACCAGGGTCCCGGTGTCGGCAACCGCGAAGTTCGCCCCCGAGACCGCCATCCGGGCCCGCAGGAACTTCTCACGGAGGTGCGCCCGCGCCGCTGCGGCGAGGGCCGCCGGGTCGTCGCTCAGGTCGCCCGGCGCGGCCCGGCCGACCGCGGCCATCCGGGTCCGGAAGATCTCCCGGATCTCGGCACGGTTGCGGTGGATCGCCGGCACCAGGATGTGGCTGGGCAGGTCTCCGCCGAGCTGGACGATCAGCTCGGCGAGGTCGGTCTCCCAGGCCGCGATGCCCTGCGCCTCGAGCGCCTCGTTGAGCCCGATCTCCTGGGTCACCATGGACTTGACCTTCACGACCTCGTCCACGCCGTGGCTCAGCGCGACGTCGATCACGACCTGGTTGGCCTCGGCGGCGTCCCGCGCCCAGTGGACGACGGCGCCGCGCCGAGTGAGCGACTCCTCGAGCCGCACGAGCTCCTCGCCGAGCCCCCGCAGCGCTCGCTCCTTCACGGCCGCGCCCGCCAGGCGCAGCTCCTCCCAGTTCTCCACCTCGTCCACGACCTGGGCCCGCTTGCCGCGGATCGTGGTGGTCGCGTGGGCCAGGTTGTGCCGGAGCTGGGTGTCGGCGAGCGCGGCCCGGGCCGCCTCCGGGAACGGCGGCATCCCGACGAAGGTGTGCGTCATCCGGCGCCACCCTCGGTCGACGCGAGGATCTCGGCGAGGTGCATCACCCGTACCCCGGACTGGTTCCGGGAGAGCAGGCCGCCGATGTGCATCAGGCACGAGTTGTCGCCGGCGACGAGCACCTCGGCCCCCGTCCCACGGACGTGCCTGGCCTTGTCGGAGCCCATCGCCACCGACGTGTCGGCGTTCTTCACGGCGAAGGTCCCACCGAACCCGCAGCACTCCTCGGCGCGGGGGAGGTCGACCAGCCGGATGCCGCGCACCGCCTCGAGCAGCCGCTGCGGTCGGTCCCCCACACCCAGCATGCGCAGCGAGTGGCAGGTGGGGTGGTAGGTCACGCGGTGCGGGAAGTAGGCCCCGACGTCGGTGACGCCGAGCACGTCGACCAGGAACTCACTGAGCTCGTAGGTGCGCGGCGACAGCTCCGCCGCCGCCTCGGCCAGCCCTGGGTCGCCGGAGCGCTGCGCCACCAAGCGGTGCTGGTGTCGCACCGACCCGGCGCACGACCCGGACGGCGTCACGATGGCGTCGTACCCCGCGAACGCGTCGACGAACGTCCGCAGCACGGGGACCGCCTCGTCGAGATATCCCGTGTTGACCATCGGCTGTCCGCAGCAGGTCTGCGCCTGGGGGAAGTCGACGTCGACGCCCAGTCGCCGGAGCAGGCGTACGACGGCGGCCCCGGTGCCCGGGTAGAGGGCGTCGTTCACACAGGTGACCATGAGTGCGACGCGCACCGCGGACCTCCTCGTGTCGATCGTGGACCTGTGTCACTCATCCTGGGCACTCATCCTGCTGCGCCGCTCAGGCGGGCACCACCTTCTCGACGTACGGCACCAGCCGGACCGGGCCGACGAGTCCGTAGCTCTGCCGGGTCGCAACGCCGTAGACCGCCGGCGTGACAACGCGTAGCCGGTTGAGCAGGGTCGAGGCGACCTCGACCTCGATCAGGTTGGCACCCGGCCGCAGCCGACGGCCGAGATCGACGGTGGCGTCCAGCGGGTCGCACGGCGGCAGCAGCCTCGCCGTTCACCCTGACCCGGAAGGTGTCGTTGACCTCGCCGAGCTCGAGGTAGGCGCCGTCGTCCTCGGTCCAGTCGGGGCCGAGGTCGACAGTGGTGCGGTAGCGGCCGATGCCGGACACGTCCTCGAACCCGGAGACCTTCGACCACGACTGGAGAGTCGGCAGCTCGGCCGAGTGCTGCTCCTTCAGGGTGCGGAGATCCTTGGTGTCCGAGGGATCGGCCGGCTTCCAGTCCTCCAGCTCCAGCGACCAGGCAGCCGGGACCACGGGCTCACGGACCCGGTCGACCTTCACCCTCACGGTGCTGCCGTCGGATCGGGTCAGGTCGGTGGTGCCTGCGGTCGTGGTGCGCAGCGCGGCGTTGGCGCCGCGGACGACGACCTCCTGGCCGGCCGTCGCGACGGGCAGCACCGACCTGGCAACGCCTTGGCCTGGCGCGGCGAGAGCGATGACCGTGGACTGGCCCGGGACCAGGTCCACCCGCACCCGCACCCGGTCACCCGAGCGCTCGTAGGCCGCCACCCGCGAGGCTTCACCGGTCCAGGCGTCGAGCAACCAGGGCACCGCGGACCGGTCGGTCGCGGTCAGCCAGACGTCCTGGACGACCCGGTTGAGCCGGCGGTTCTCAGCATGGCGGGCGTTGGCGAGGTAGTAGAGGTCGACATCACCCTCGACCCGACGCACGTGCATGACCGTCGAGTCGGCGTGCTCGACGTCGCGGACGACGCCCAGCGCGGCCAGCGCTCCCCCGACACCCGCCTCGGCCACGCTCCGGGTGGTCGGGAGGGCGGCGATCGCCGTCATCAGCTCCCGCACCTCGGCGACGGCCGCCGCGTCGGTGCGGCCGATCGGCGTGACGTCCCTCGCCCAGTCCTTCCCGGCGTCGTTGACGAGGATCACCGGGAGGCCGGCGCGGCCGAGCTCGAGCACCTTGCGGGCCGCGGCGAGGTCGATGGTCACCTCCCGGCTCCGGATCTTGTCGGGCCCGATCACCAGGACCTTGTACGCCGGGCCGTCCGGAGCCAGCGCGCCCGTCGCGGAACCCGACGTCGTCGCGGGTGAGCAACGCGGAGGTGATGAACGAGTGCGACCAGCCGAGCTTGGTCCCGTCGTTGGTCACCCAGAACGGCCCGATGCCGGTCGCGGCCCCGCTCTTCTGACGGAGGAACACCATGTCGTACTTGGGCGTCCCCGTCTGCAGGACGAACTGGGTACGGGTGAGGTAGGAGGCGATGCCCGGCACGTGCTCCCACTGCGGGGTGCGCGGCCCCCACGCCTCGCCGAAGCCGATCGCACCGTTGTAGTACGGCGAGAACGCGGCGAAGCCCGGCCAGGTGACGTCGGGCGCCGCCGCGTAGGGGAAGCCGTGGATGATCGCTTGGTTGACGCCCGCCGCGAAGATGCTGTTGAGGGTGAACAGTGCCTGGTTCTGCGCGGTCGGACTGACGCTGTTGAACCCCCACGTCGTGTTGTAGGCCGCGCCGTTGTAGCAGATCGCCTCGCAGGACAGGATCTTCTTGCCGGCGATGTCGCGGCCGCCGGCCATCACCCGGTAGTCGTCGAGGTTCTTGAAGCCGAGCGACTCGGTCTCGGCGATGTCCAGGATCGCGGCGTGCTCGGTGCTGTCGGTCTCCAGTCCGTAGGCCTGGATCCGCAGGCCCATGCCGAGGGTGCCCGGCGAACTCCTGCATCGGCCGGAGGTGGTAGTCGCGATAGAGGTCGGAGAGCACCTGGTTGTAGTCGTCACGCACCTGGTTGGTGCGCAGCGCGTCGGTCGTTGCCGGGCGCCGGCGGCACCGAGCACGAACTGGTAGTCCTCCTCGACCTCGAGCACGACCGGGAAGCCAGGGCCGCAGGTCATAACCGCGCGCGTGCCTCGAACTCCTCGAGCAGTCCGCGGTGTCCAGATGGTCGCCTCGGTCTCGATCTCGAGGGAGTCCTCGAAGAGGTAGCCGCCGGCCGCGCGCAGCCGGGCGCGCAGCTCGCCGTCGAGCACCCGGTCCTGCCAGAGGTCGATGACCGCTTTGGTGCCGACCTCGCTGAAGTGGTCGACGACGTAGGACCGCGGGTTGGTGTGCGGACCGGCCTCCGGCTCCTGGCCGGACCCGCGACGCCACGTCGCGAGGACCGCCCAGGTCGACCCGCCCGGCTCTGCCGGCGCCGTCCAGGTGAGGCGTGTGCCCGACGACGCTGTCCGAGCAGGTTGACGTAGGAGTCCGGGTCGAGCGTCGTGATCGACGACGTGCTCGCGGTGACGCGGTGGGCCTGGACGGTGACCAGCTCGACCCCGGTGCTGTGCGCCTCCGCCCGCGGTCGGCGCGGGCAGCTCGGCGTCGAACGTCTGGCCGGCGGCGACATCCGCACGGCCGTAGGCGAGCTCGCTGCACGCCGCCTCGTCCTCGGGAGTGATCGTCGGGACCGCCGCCGGCCACGACGGCCCGACGGTGATGTCGACGCGGACGTCCCGCGCGGCCGCCCGCGCGAGCGCGGCCTTGACGCCAGCGACCCAGCTCGGGCTGCCCCAGCCGTGCCGCGCGACATCGATCTCGATGCCCCGTGCCCGCAGGCTGTGGGTGACGACTGCGACCTCGAGGACACCGAAGCCGGCGTCGGCGACCTGGTCGACCTCACGCGCGATCTCCTCCGGGTCCACCAGTCCGTGCGGCCACCACCAGCGGAAGCCAGCCGCGGACGCCGTACCCGGCTTACGGAACGCCTTCTCGAGGTCCTCGGGAAGCCCGCCGGGGCCGCTCGCAGCGGCGGAGGCGGGCGCGGCGGTCGAGCCCGCGGCGCCGACCACGGCGGCGGTACCGATCGTGGCGGCGGCCGCTCCGAAGAGCGAGCGACGGTTGAGACGGGCACCGGGGGTGGGTTCGGTCATGGTGGGGCCTTCCGAGAGGGGGACGGGACGGACGGTGGTCTGGTGACTAGTGGGTGCGGGCTTCCGCGGCAGCCCAGTCGGGACCCTCGCGGGGCTCGTAGCGGCGGACGTCGTAGGAGCGGCGGACCAGGTCACGCATCGCGGCCAGGTCGGGGAGGTCGGCGCCGAGCGCGCGGCCCTGGACCAGGACGTTGCCGAGGGCGGCGGCCTCGACCGGTCCGGCCACGACGGGGAGGCCGCAGGCGTCGGCGGTCAGCTGGCAGAGCACCTCGTTCTGGGAGCCGCCGCCGACCACGTGGAGGACGTCGATGGAGACACCGGCCAGCTCGGTCGCCGTCCGCAGGTGCCGGCGATAGGCGACGGCGAGGCTGTCGACGATGCAGCGGGTGACGGCGACCGGCGAGTGCGGGACCGGCTCCCCTGCCTCGGCAGCCAGCGCGGCCACCCGCTCCGGCATCGGGTCGGCCGCGGTGCTGGGGGCCAGCAGCCGCGGGTCGTTGATGTCGACCACCGTGCGCAGCGGCGCGAACGCCGGCTGCGGCCTCGATCAGCGACCGCAGCTCGACGTCCCGGTAGCGCCGTTCGGACCACGAGCGCAGCGACTCGGACAGCACCCAGAGGCCGGTGACGTTCTTGAGGAACCGGACCGTGCCGTCGACGCCCGCCTCGTTGGTGAAGTCGGCGAGGCGGGCTGCCTCGGTCAGGACCGGAGCGTCGAGCTCCAGGCCCACCAGCGACCAGGTGCCCGAGGAGATGTAGCCGAACCTCTCGGTCTCGGCGGGGACGCCGACAACCGCCGAGGCGGTGTCGTGCGATCCGACCGCGACGACCGGGACGTCGGCAGCCACGCCGAGGTCTCGCGCCACGGCGGGCAGCAGCGGGCCCAGGAGCGACCCGGGATCCCGCAGCTGCGGGAGGATCCCCGACGGCAGGCCCGTCCGGCGGCACAGGTCGATCGACCAGGTGCCCAGGCGGGCGTCGTACAGCTGGGTGGTCGAGGCGTTGGTCCGCTCCGCGCCGACCGCGCCGGTCAACCAGTAGCCGAGCAGGTCCGGGAGGAGGAGCAGGGTCTCGGCCGACTCGAGCGCTGCCGTCCCGCGCGCGGCGACCAGCTGGTAGAGGGTGTTGAACGGCAGCTGCTGGATCCCCGTCGTCGCATACAGCTCGTTCGCGCCGACCTCGGCGACGACCTTCTCCGCGACGCCGTCGGTGCGGCCGTCGCGGTGGCTGAAGACCTGGCCCAGCAGCATCCCGTCACGGTCGAGCAGGCCGTAGTCCACGGCCCAGGAGTCGATGCCGATGCCGTGCAACGGTCCGGTCCGGGCCACCTCGCGGATGCCCACGAGGGTCTCGCGGTGGATCCCGAGGACGTCCCAGAACAGCGAGCCACGCACCGTCACCGCACCGTTGGGGAAGCGGTGCATCTCGTTGAGCTCGACGCGGTTGCCGCCGATCCGGCCCGACATCACCCGGCCGCTGGTGGCGCCGAGGTCGACCGCCGCGACCCGCACCGGTTCAGTCATGGCGAGGGCTCATCGAAGGAACGCGGCCGCGACCCCGGCATCGACGGGGATGTGCAGACCGGTGGTGTGGGTCAGCTCGGGACCGCAGAGGACGAAGACGGCGTTGGCGATGTGGTCGGGCAGCACCTCGCGCTTGAGGATCGTCCGCTGGGCGTAGAACTTCCCGAGGTCCTCCTCCTCCACCCCGTAGACCGCAGCGCGGTTGGCACCCCAGCCGCTGGCGAAGATGCCGGAGCCCTGGACGACTCCGTCGGGGTTGACGCCGTTGACCTTGACGCCGTGCTCACCGAGCTCGGCCGCGAGCAGCCGCACCTGGTGCGCCTGGTCCGCCTTGGCGGCGCCGTACGCCACGTTGTTGGGGCCGGCGAAGATCGAGTTCTTGCTGGAGATGTAGACGATGTCGCCGCCCATCTGCTGGTCGATCATCACCTTCGCGGTCGCCTTGGCGACGAGGAAGGAGCCCTTGGCCATGACGTCGTGCTGGAGGTCCCAGTCCTTCTCCGTGGTCTCCATCAGCGAGCGGGAGAGCGACAGGCCGGCGTTGTTGACGACGAGGTCGACCCCGCCGAAGGCCAGTACCGCGGCGTCGACCGCTGCCTGCACTGCGGTCTCGTCGCTGACGTCGACGCGGACACCGACCGCGACGTCCGGCCCACCGAGCTCGGCAGCGACCGCCTGTGCCTTCTCCTCCGACAGGTCGGCGATGACGACGCACGCACCCTCGGCGGCGAGCTTGACCGCCGTCGCCCGGCCGATGCCCGACGCCGCGCCCGTGACGATCGCGATCCGGGTCGCCAGCGGCTTGGGCTTCGGCATCCGCTGCAGCTTGGCCTCCTCCAGCGCCCAGTACTCGATCCGGAACTTCTCCGACTCGTCGATCGGCTGGTACGACGACAACCCCTCGGCGCCGCGCATCACGTTGATCGCGTTGACGTAGAACTCGCCGGCCACGCGGGCGGTCTGCTTGTCCTTGCCGAAGCTGAACATGCCGACCCCGGGGACCAGGACGACCAGGGGGTCCTTCCCGCGGATGGCGGGCGAGTCCGGCGTCGCGTGCCGGTCGTAGTAGGCCTGGTAGTCCTCGCGGTAGGCGACAGCCAGCTCGTGCAGCCGGGCGACCGACTCCTCGATGGTGGCGGTCGGCGGCAGGTCGAGGACCAGCGGCTTGACCTTGGTGCGCAGGAAGTGGTCCGGGCAGGACGTGCCGAGAGCGGCGAGCCGCGGGTGCTCGGCGTGGGCCAGGAAGTCCAGGACCACGTCGGAGTCCGTGTAGTGGCCGACCATCGGCCGGTCCGCGCTGGCGATCCCGCGGATGGTGGGTGCGAGAGCGGCAGCGCGGGCGCGCCTCTCGTCGGCGGGCAGGGCGCCGTACCCCTCGAGCGGCGGACCGAAGGGCTCCGCGACCGAGTTCTCGACGATGTAGTGCGCGGCTGCGTCGATGATCATCAGCGAGTGGGCCTCGGCCTCGTCGCTGGTGTCACCCCAGGCGGTGATGCCGTGGCCCCCGAGGACGCACCCGATCGCCTGCGGGTTCTGGTCCTTGATCTCCGCGATGTCCAGGCCGAGCTGGAAGCCGGGCCGCCGCCACGGCACCCACACCACGCGGTCGCCGAAGATCTCCTTGGTCAGTCGCTCGCCGTCCTTGGCGGTGGCGATCGCGATGCCCGAGTCGGGGTGCAGGTGGTCGACGTGCGCGGCGTCCACCAGCCCGTGCATCGCGGTGTCGATCGACGGCGCGGCGCCGCCCTTGCCGTGGAGGCAGTAGTCGAAGGCGGCGACCATCTCGTCCTCCCGGTCGATGCCGGGGTAGACGTCGACCAGGCTGCGCATCCGGTCGAGGCGGAGCACGGCGAGGCCGGACTCGGTCAGGGTGCCGAGGTCGCCGCCGGAGCCCTTGACCCACAGCAGCTCGACGGGCTCGCCGGTGACCGGGTCGGTCTCGACGCCCTTCGCCGAGGTGTTGCCGCCCGCGTAGTTGGTGTTCTTCGGGTCGGCGCCGAGGCGGTTGGACCGGGCGATCAGCTCGGCCGCAGCGGGGTTGGTCATCGTTTCCTTCTCTTCGGAGTCAGTTCCAGGACAGCTGGGTGCCACCGACGCGGGTGGCCTCGATCTCGGCCTGGTAGCCGGATTCGGCGTAGGCCCGCATCGGGTCGGCCGGCAGGCCGTGCTCCTCGCGCCAGCCGGCGAGGTCGCCGCGGACGTCGGTGTAGAACGCGTCCATGAAGACCTGGTGGGCGCCCAGGACGTCACCGGTCTCCTGCACGGCAGCGAGTGCGTCGCGGTCGACGAGCAGCGCCCGCGCGGTCATCTCCTGCACGTTGAGGACGGACCGGATCTGCCCGGGGATCTTGTCCTCGACGTTGTGGCACTGGTCGAGCATGAACGCGACGTCGCTGTCCGGTCCGTAGCCGCCGCCCCGGATGACCTCGAACAGGATCCGGAACAGCTGGAAGGGATCAGCGGCGCCCACGATGAGGTCGTCGTCGGCGTAGAAGCGGGAGTTGAAGTCGAACGAGCCGAGCTTCCCGAGCCGCAGCAGCTGCATGACGATGAACTCGATGTTGGTGCCGGGCGCGTGGTGGCCGGTGTCGAGGCAGACCGTGGCGCGGTCTCCGAGAGCCGCCACCTGGGCGTACGACGTGCCCCAGTCGGGCACGTCGGTGTGGTAGAACGCCGGCTCGAAGAACTTGTACTCGAGCACCAGCCGTTGGTCGTCGCCGATCGTCAGCAGCCGGTCGTAGATCGTGGCGAGCGACTCCGCGAGCCGGTCCTGCCGACCTCGTAGGTCGGCCTGGCCGGGGTAGTTGCTCCCCTCGGCGAGCCAGATCTTCAGGTCACGGGAGCCGGTGGCGCTCATGACGTCGAGGCACTCGAAGTGGTGGTCGATCGCCTTCTGCCGGACCTTGGCGTCGACGTGGGTGAGGGCGCCGAACTTGTAGTCGTCGTCCTGGAAGGTGTTGGAGTTGATGGTGCCGAGCCGCACGCCGTGGTCCTCGGCATAGGCCGACAACGCGGCGTAGTCGTCGACCTTGTCCCACGGGATGTGCAGCGCGACGCTCGGAGCGAGGCCGGTGAACCGGTGCACGGTCGCGGCGTCGGCGATCTTCTCCTCGACACTGCGCGGGGTACCCGCAGTCCCGAAGACCTTGAAGCGGGTGCCGGAGTTGCCGAACGCCCACGAGGGCAGCTCGATCGCCTGGGCCTCGAGCCGGCCGGCGATGGCGGCGAAGCCGCTCTGACTAGTCATGATCGGATGCTTTCTGCGAGCTGGTCGTCGAGGTTGAAGACCTCGCGGAGTACGACGAAGCCCTCGTCGGGGGCCCGGCCGGTCGTGCCGGCGGGGCCGTCTGTCCAGGTGAAGTACGCCGCCATCTCCGCCTGCCACCGGGCGTTGACCTCGGTGCGGGACATGGCTTCCTGGGCTGCTGCGAGGTCGTCGGACTCGACGTACCCGACCAGCAGCCCGTCCTCCCGCAGGAACAGGGAGTAGTTGCGCCACCCGGTCTCGGCGAGCGCGGCGAGCATCTCCGGCCAGACGGCCCGGTGGCGCTCGACGTACTCGTCGATCAGGTCCGGTCGGACCTGGAGGGTGAAGCAGTAGCGGGGCATGGTGGCGCCGCCTCCCTGTTCCTGCGGGTCGGGGTGACCCCGGCTCCTAGCCGGATGTCTTGGTTTCGAGACGACCGATCAGAAGTCGAAGTCGTTGATGTTCTCGGCGTTGAAGACGTAGGGGTCGCCGAGCAGGACGACGCCGTCGGCGCCGACCGTGTACTCGCCCAGGTCACCGGCGTCGAACGTGTCGCCCTCGTTGCCCTCGATCTCGCCGGAGGCGAGCGCGTGGGCGGTGTAGGCGGCGAGGTAACCGAGGTCCTCGGGGTTCCACAGCGCGAACGCCTCGACGGTGCCGTTCTCGACGTACTCACGCATCTGGTTCGGGGTGCCGAGACCGGTCAGCGCGACCTCACCCTTGGAGTCGGACTCCGACAGGTAGCGGGCGGCGGCGGAGATGCCGACGGTGGTCGGCGAGATGATGCCCTCCAGGTCGGGGTGCTGGGAGAGCAGGGCCTCGGTCTGGTCGAAGGACTTCTGGTCGTCGTCGTCGCCGTAGACGGTGTCGACGAGCTCGATGTCGGGGTAGTTGGCCGCGAGCTCCTCCTCCATCAGGGCGATCCACTCGTTCTGGTTGGTGGCGTTGGCGGCGGCGGACAGGATCGCGACCTCGCCGTCGCCGTCGATCTGCTCGGCGATCAGGTCGACCTGGGCCTTGGCGATGCCCGCGGCGTCGGCCTGGCTGACGAACATGTCGCGGCAGTCGGTCTCGACGTCGGAGTCGAAGGTGACGACCTTGACGCCGGCGTCGCGGGCCTGGTTGAGGGAGTCGCACAGAGCGGCCGGGTCGTTGGCGGAGACCACGAGTGCGCCGGCACCCTGCTGGGCGGCGGTGTCGATGAACGGCACCTGCAGCTCTGCAGTTGCCTCGTCGGGGCCGACCTCCTCGATGCTGCCGCCGAACTCCTCGGCCGCGCGCTCGCCGCCGGTGGTGCTGGCGTCGAAGTAGGGGTTGCCGAGGTTCTTGGGCAGGAAGGTGATCGCGTCGCTGCCGCCGTGCGCCACCGTCGCCGCCGTCGTCGTCGCTGCCGCAGGCGGTGAATCCGAGGGTGGCCGCCAGCGCCAGGCTGGCGAGGGCGGCGAACCGCTGGTTGCGCTTCATGGTTGTGTGCCTTTCGTTCTTTCCGGGTGACCCGCATCGGGCAGGGAGGCGACGAGCCGTCGGCGACGGTCGTGCCGGTGGTGCTGGTGCTGCTTTCAGGCGCCGGGTGGCGCCGCTGTCCCGGGGTCGCCCGGGGGTCCAGTGGGTGGGGCTGAGCGTCCGGGGCGCCCGGGCGCCCGGGAGGTGCAGGCGTCCGCGCAGGGCGGCGAGCACGCTCCCGGAGACGACGGAGAGGATCAGCAGCCCGCCGATGATGATGTTGATCTGGTTGTCCTCGACGTTCTCCAGGCGCAGCGCGCTGGACAGCACGCCGATGAGCAGGGCTCCGGCGATCACGCCGGGCAGGGCGCCACGGCCGCCGAAGATCGAGACGCCGCCGAGGAGGACCGCCGCGATCACCTTGAGCTCGGTGCCCTCGGCGCTGTTGCCCCGGGCGCTGTTGTAGACGAGCGCGAAGTAGACGCCGGCGAGCGCTGCCACGGCACCGGCGAACACGAACAGCACGAACTTCGTGCGTTCGACGTTGACGCCGGTGAAGCGGGCGGCCTCGTCGTTCAACCCGATCTCGAAGACGCCGCGGCCGAAGGTCGTGAAGTGCAGGAGGATGAGGAAGAGAAGGGCGATGAGGGCGATCGGGACGAGGACGAGCGGGAAGCGGGACCCCTCGCTGATGCGGTCGAGGGCGAGGTCGCGCCACTCCTGGGGGAACCCGGTGTACTGGGTGGTCCCGGTGAGACCGACCGCGATGCCGCGGAAGAGCGCGAGCGTTCCGATGGTGACGGCCAGGGACGGCAGCCCGACGTACGCGACGAGGAAGCCGTTGATCGCGCCGCAGACGGTGCCGGCGACGACGGCGGCCGCCGCAGCGGCAGGGATCGACCAGGACGCCTCGAAGTGCAGGAGTGCCATCACCACCGCACTCAGCCCCATCACGCTGGCCACGGAGAGATCGATCTCACCGGTGATGATGATCAGCGTCATCGGTAGCGCGATGAGGAGCACCGGCGCCAGGTCGCGGAACAGGAAGTAGAGCGTCAGCGGACCGTCGAAGAACTCGACGTTGGCGGTCGCGTAGAGGAAGACGACGACCAGGAGGGCGAAGACCGCGAACTCACGGGTGCCCAGCAGGCGCAGCGCGAGCGGACGGGAGTACGCCGGGTACGAGCGGGTGGGCTCGCGGTGCTCCGGGGCGAGTAGCGACGTCATGATTCCTCCCTCGCCTCGGCGAGCCTTCGTTCCTGACGGAGAGTGAGCACCCGGTCCAGGACCACGGCGCCGATGATCAGGGCGCCGACGACGGCGCGCTGCCAGAAGTCGTCGATGCCCAGCCGCGGCAGGGCCCGCCCGATGGTCTCGAGCAGGACGGCGCCGATCGCGGCGCCCCAGACCGTGCCGCTGCCGCCGAAGATCGCGACCCCGCCGATGACTGCGGCTGCAACCGCCTCGAGCTCCATGTTGCGGCCGGCCCCGGAGCTGACGGTGCCGTAGCGGGCCGCGTAGAAGACGCCGGCCAGACCCGCGAGGGCGCCGCACAGGATGAAGGCGCCGATCACGCGGCGGTTCACCGAGAGGCCGTAGAGCCGCGCCGCGTCCGGGTCCGAGCCGATCGCGTAGAGCTCCCGGCCACCGCGGGCGGTGTGCATGTAGTAGCCGACCGCAGCGAGCACGACGGCGGCGCCGATGGTGAGGACGGGGATGGTGAGGACCTGGCCGGTGCCCAGCGCGAGGAAGTTGTCGGGGAGGTCCGAGGCGTAGACGCGGTCCTTGCCGGCCCACTGCAGGAAGATGCCGCGGTAGATGTAGAGGGTCCCGAGCGTGATGACCAGCGCGGGCACCTTGAAGAAGGCCACCAGCACGCCGTTGACCAGGCCGAGCAGTCCCCCGAACGCGAGCCCGATGAGGAAGACGAACGGGTACGGCAGGCTCGGGTAGGCGATGAACACCTGGCCGGTCAGGTAGGCGGTGAGGCCGAGGATCGAGCCGACCGAGAGATCGACGTTGCGGGTGACGATCACCGCTGTCTGCCCGATGGCCAGGAGGATCAGGATCGACGGCGTCACCAGCAGGTTGCGCCAGCCCTCGCTGTCGAAGAGGAAGCTCGGGCTGGCGATGGTGGTGACCACGATCAGGGCGATGAGCACCAGGCCGACCGCGAGCTCGCGGGAGTGCAGCACGGTCGCGAGGACCCGGTTCTTCGCGGGCAGCTCGCTCGGGTGGACGAGGACCTCGGTCATGCGGACGCCTCCTGCTTCTCGATCCGGTCCGCGGCGGTCGGGTCCGTCGTGCCGTCGGCACCTCCAGCGGGGCCCGCGGTCCTGGTCGCGGCGTGCATGACCGCTTCCGGTGTTGCCTCCGCCCCCTCGAGCTCGGCGGTGATCCGTCCTTCGCAGACGACCAGCACCCGGTCGGCCATCCCGAGCACCTCGGGCAGCTCGGAGGAGATCATCAGGATCGCGAGGCCCTGGCCGGCGAGCTCCGACAGCAGCCGGTGGACCTCGGCCTTGGTGCCCACGTCGATGCCACGGGTGGGCTCGTCGATGATGAGCATCCGCGGCTCGGTGGCGAGCCACTTGGCGAGGACGACCTTCTGCTGGTTGCCACCGCTCATCGTCGCGGCCGTCATGTCGAGGGCGCTGGTCTTGACCTCGAGCCGTCCGGCCCACGGGCCGGCGGCCTTGTTCTCGGCGCGGCTGGTGATCAGGCCGGCCGTGGACAGCCGGCGGCGGATCACTCCGGCTACGTTGCGCGCCACCGAGCTCTCCGTGACCAAGCCCTGCTGGCGGCGGTCCTCCGGCACGAAGGCCATGCCCGCCCGGATCGCGGACCGCGGGTCGTGCGGGTGTACGGCGGCGCCGGCGAGCCGGACCGTGCCGGCGTCGTACCGGTCGATGCCGAAGACGGCGCGTGCGATCTCGCTGCGGCCCGCCCCGACGAGACCGGCCAGGGCGACGATCTCGCCCGACCGCACGGTGAGGGAGACGTCGTGGAACACGCCGACGCTCTGCAGGCCGTCGACCTCGAGGACGACCTCACCGATCTCGGCGGGGGTCTTGGGGAAGAGCTCGGCGACCTCGCGGCCGACCATCCGGCTGACGATCTCGTCGACGGAGGTGTCGCTGATCGCGTCGGTGCTGACGTAGGTGCCGTCCCGCATCACGGTGACCGTGTCGCACAGCGCGAACACCTCGTCGAAGCGGTGGGAGATGAAGACGAGCGCGCGGTCCTCGTCGCGCAGGCTGCGGGCCACGGCGAACAGCCGCTCCACCTCGACCCCGCTGAGCGCGGCGGTGGGCTCGTCCATGACGAGGAGAGCGGCGTCGAGCGAGATCGCCTTGGCGATCTCGATGATCTGCTGGTCGGCGATCGAGAGTCCGCGCGCGGGGCGGCGGGGGTCGATGTGGACGCCGAGCCGCTCGAAGAGCGCCTCGGACTCGAGGTACATGCGCGGGCGGTCGATCCGCCGGCCGCCGCGCAGCGGGTGGCGACCCATGAAGATGTTCTCGGCGACCGAGAGGTCGGGGAAGAGCGTGGGCTCCTGGTAGATGACGGCGACGCCTGCCGCCTTCGACTCGGCGGTGGACCCGAAGTCGACGTCGGAGCCGAGCAGCCGGAAGGTACCGGCGTCACGGCGGTGCACGCCGGCGACGATCTTGACCAGCGTGGACTTGCCGGCGCCGTTCTCACCCACGAGTGCGTGGATCGATCCGGCGCGCACCTCGAGGGTCCCCGAGCGGAGCGCGGCGACCGCGCCGAACGACTTCGCGACGTCGCGGAGCTCGAGCGTCAGCGGGCTGGAGCCGGGTTCGGTACTGGCAGGCATTGCGTTCCTTGACTTTTCGTCGTTGAAAGGTTTCAACTACGGATTCACAGACCGTAGGTGACGGCCGTCACGCCCGTCAAGCATTCGACGAAACTTTGTTGAAACGAATCAATGCTCAGCGGGCACGGCGGCTGGACCTAGTCTGTGCGGACATCGAGGAGGAAGAGTGGTCATCGAACCGCGCGCGACCCGCGCCGGCCCGAACGGGCGGAGCGTGTCGGTCAAGGACGTCGCCGCGGCTGCAGGGGTGTCGCTGGGCACGGTGTCCAACGTGCTGAACCGGCCGGAGAAGGTGCTCCCGGCCACGCGCGACCACGTGCTGGCGGTGATAGACGACCTCGGGTTCGTCCGCAACGACGCCGCCCGACAGCTGCGCGCCGGCACCAACCGCGCGGTCGGGATGATCGTGCTCGACGTCCGCAACCCCTTCTTCACCGACGTCGCCCAAGGCGTCGAGCAGCGGCTCGGCGAGCACCGACGGCCGCTCATCCTCGGCAGCTCCGCGCAGGACGCGGCCCGGGAGTCGACCTACCTCGACCTCTTCGAGGAGCAGCGCGTCAGCGGCCTCCTGATCACGCCGGTCGGCGCGGTGCTGCCGCGGCTGCGGCGCCTCCGTGACCGCGGCACCGCGGTCGTGGTGGTGGACCGGCGGGCCGGCACCCGCGAGTTCTCGTCGATCGCCGTCGACGACAAGCGCGGCGGGCGGCTCGCCGCCGAGCACCTGGTCGCGACCGGCCGGCGGCGGATCGCGTTCGTGGGCGGGCCCAAGGGCCTGAGCCAGGTCAAGCACCGCCTCCGCGGCGCCCAGGACGTCGTCGACGCGCACCCCGGCGCGCAGCTGACCTTCGTCGAGACGCCGACCATGGACGCCGACGCCGGTCGCCGGGCCGCGGACCAGCTGGTCGCGCTGGGCAAGCGATCCCGCCCCGACGCGATCTTCGCGGCCAACGACCTGATCGCGCTGGGCGTCCTGCAGGCGCTGACCTTCGCCGGCGTGCGAGTGCCCGACGACGTCGCGATCATGGGGTACGACGACATCGACTTCGCCGCCTCCGCAGCGATCCCGCTCAGCTCGGTGCGTCAGCCCCGCGAGCAGCTCGGCACGGTTGCCGCCGACACGCTCCTCGAGGTCATCGCCGACCCGGGTGCGAAGGTCCGCGACGTCGTGCTCGAGCCCGAGCTCGTCGTTCGTCGTTCGACCGCCGGGTGACGCGCCCGGCGGCGGCTCGTTGCGGGTGGGCGTCAGGCCGCGGCGTGCGCGCCGCCCGCGACCTCCAGCGCGGTCGCCAGGATCTCGCGCACGTCCGAGACCAGGCGCACCGTGACCGCGTCGAGCACCTCCGCCGGGACGTCGTCCAGGTCGGGCTCGTTGCGCTGCGGCAGGAACACCTCGGTCAGGCCGGCCCGCTGCGCGGCGAGCAGCTTCTGCTTCACGCCGCCGATCGGCAGCACCCGTCCGGTCAGCGAGACCTCGCCGGTCATGCCGACCTCGGCGCGGACGTTGCGGCCGGTCAACAACGACACCAGCGCCGTCGTCATCGTCACGCCGGCCGAAGGCCCGTCCTTGGGTACGGCGCCCGCAGGCACGTGCAGGTGGATCGGCCGGTCCAGCACGGCCCGGTCGACGTCGAGCTCGTCGGCGTGGGCGCGTACGTAGGACAGCGCGATCTGCGCGGACTCCTTCATCACGTCGCCCAGCTGGCCGGTGATCGTGAGCCCACCCTGGTCACCCGGGAGGCTCGACGCCTCGATGAAGAGGACGTCGCCACCCATCCCGGTCACCGCGAGCCCTGAGGCCACGCCGGGGACCGCCGTACGCTCCCTCGACTCGGGGGTGAACCGCGGCCGGCCGACCAGATCCGTCAGCGCCGCCTCGTCGACGACAGCGGGCAGGCCTCCCAGCGCCACCTTGCGGAACGCCTTGGCGAGCAGTCGCTCGAGCACCCGGACGCCGGCCTCGCGCGTGTAGTTGGCAGCGAGCTCACGCAGCGCGTCCTCGGTCACCGTGACCTCGTCGGCCGTCACGGCAGCCCGCTCGAGCTGGCGCGGGACGAGGAAGTCGCGAGCGATGGCGACCTTCTCCTCCTCGGTGTAGCCGTCGATCGTCACCAGCTCCATCCGGTCCAGCAGCGCCGGCGGGATCGTCTCCAGCACGTTGGCCGTCGCGATGAAGAGGACGTCGGACAGGTCGAGGTCGAGCTCGAGGTAGTGGTCGCGGAACGTGTGGTTCTGCGCGGGATCGAGCACCTCGAGCAGCGCCGCCGCGGGGTCACCGCGGCCAATTCCACGTTGAGGGCTCCCCACCTTGTCGACCTCGTCGAGCAGGACCACCGGGTTCATGGTCCCGGCCTCCTTGATCGCGCGGACGATGCGGCCGGGGAGGGCGCCGACGTAGGTCCGCCGGTGGCCGCGGATCTCCGCCTCGTCGCGCACGCCGCCGAGGGCCACGCGGACGAACTTCCGACCGAGGGCGCGGGCGACGCTCTCGCCCAGCGACGTCTTGCCTACGCCCGGAGGGCCGGCCAGCAGGATCACCGCGCCGGAGCCGCGACCGCCGACGACCGACAGTCCCCGCTCCTCGCGGCGCGAACGGACGCCGAGGTACTCGACGATCCGCTCCTTGACCTCGTCGAGGCCGTGGTGGTCGGCGTCGAGGATCGTGCGAGCGTCGGTGAGCGAGGTGTTGTCCTGGGTCCGTTCGCTCCACGGCAGCTCCAGCACCGTGTCGAGCCAGGTGCGGATCCAGCCGTTCTCCGGGCTCTGGTCGCTGGACCGCTCGAGCTTGTCGACCTCGCGCAGCGCGGCTTCGCGTACGGCGTCCGGCAGCTCAGCCGCCTCGACCCGGGTGCGGTAGTCGTCCGAGCCCTCGCCGTCCTCCTCGCCGAGCTCCTTGCGGATCGCGCGCAGCTGCTCGCGCAGCAGGTACTCCCGGTTGCGCTTCTCGACCGACTCGCGCACGTCCTCGCTGATCTTGTCGCTGACCTCGGCCTCGGCCAGGTAGTCCTTGGTCCACTCGATGAGCAGCTCCAGCCGCTGCTGGACGTCGGGCGTCTCGAGCAGCTCGCGCTTC
The DNA here is from genome assembly GCA_963724275.1 of uncultured Actinomycetota bacterium. Taxonomy (GTDB): domain Bacteria; phylum Actinomycetota; class Actinomycetes; order Propionibacteriales; family Nocardioidaceae; genus Nocardioides. The sequence goes on from CAVRUB010000013.1 coordinate 137,922, forward strand.
CTGTCGGTGGAGAGGTACGGCGCCCAGCCGGCGGTGTCCGCGAGCGTCGACGGGTCGTCGATCGCGCTGACCGTGTCGATGATCTGCCACGCCTCGCGCTTCTGGAGCACGGCGACGACGAGCTTCTTGTAGTCGGCGGCGAGCTCACGGACGCGCCCCGGCAGTTCGGCGGGGTCGTGCTCCTCGACCGGCTCGACCTCGACCCAGAGGGCGGCACCGGGACCAGTGACACCGCTGCCGATCCGGGCGCGCACGCCGGTGCGGAGCAGCGCGGCGGGGCCGCCGCCGCGGAACTTGCCGACCTTCTCGAGGGTCGCCACCACGCCGTACGCCGCGTAGTGGCCGTCGAGGCGCGGCGCGACCAGGATCTCCTCCAGGTCGGCTGCGCGGGCGGCGTCGACCGCCGCCTGTGCGGGCTCGTCCAGCTCGATCGGCACCACCATGCCCGGCAGCAGCACGACGTCGTCGAGGAAGAGGACCGGCAGCCGCTTCTGAACCTGAGTCATGTCGACTCAACTGCAGGGGCGCGCGTCTCGTTCCCGATCCGATTTCGCTGCTGGCGAACGCTGCGGCGGCTGCGGGTTCATCACGGGATGTAGCCGAGCATCCACTTCCCATGCCGAATTCAGCCAGGGAAGTGACGGCTCACCTGCATCCCTTGATGAACCCGCGAGCCTCGACCCTCCCGCGCCAGCCTCAGAACCCCAGCTCGCGACCGATCAGCTCCTTCATGATCTCGTTGGAGCCGGCCCAGATCTTGGTGACCCGGGCGTCGCGCCAGGCGCGGGCCACGCGGTACTCGTTCATGAAGCCGTAGCCACCGTGGATCTGGACGCAGTGGTCGATGACGTCGTTCTGCATGTCGGAGGACCACCACTTGGCCTTCGCGGCCTCGACCGCGGACAGCTGCCCCTCGGCGTGCGCCTTGACGCACTTGTCCATGTAGGCCTCGCACACCTCGACCTTGGTGATCAGCTCGGCGAGCAGGAACTTGATGTGCTGGAAGCGGCCGATCGACTGGCCGAACGCCTGCCGGTCCTTGGCGTACTGGATCGTCTCCGCCAGGATCTGCTTCGCGTGGTGGGTGTTGGCGATCGCGCAGGCGATCCGCTCCTGCGGCAGCTTCTGCATCATGTGGACGAAGCCCATGTCGAGCTCGCCGATGATCTCGGCGTCGGTCACCCGCACGTTCTCGAAGAAGAGCTCGGAGGTGTCGGACTCCTCCATGCCGACCTTGTCGAGCTTGCGGCCGCGGCTGAAGCCCTCCTTGGTCGCCTCGATGCCGAAGAGCGTGATGCCCTTCGGGCCCTTCTCCGGGTCGGTGCGGACGGCGGTGATGATCAGGTCACCCGAGAAGCCGTTGGTGATGAACGTCTTGGAGCCGTTGATGACCCACTCGTCGCCGTCACGCACGGCAGTGGTCTTCAGGGCGGCCAGGTCCGAGCCGCCCGATGGTTCGGTCATCCCGATGCCGAGAAGCAGCTCGCCCGCGGCGACACCAGGGAGCCAGCGCTGCTTCTGCTCCTCGGTGCCGAGCTCGACGATGTAGGGAGCGGTGATGTCGGCGTGGATGCCCACACAGGTCGGCATCCAGGCGCCAACCTTCGCCATCTCCTCGGTGAGGACCGCGTTGAAACGGAAGTCATCGGCCCCGGCGCCGCCGTACTCCTCAGGGATGGCGAGGCCGAGCATGCCCTGCGCGCCGGCCTCCAGCCAGAACTCGCGGGGCAGCGACTTCTCCTGGATGTACTTCTCGGCGTTCGGGGTGACCGACCGCTCGATCCAGGTGCGGGCCGACTCGCGGAACGACTCGTGGTCCTCGTTGTAGATGTCGCGCTTCATGCGCCCGATCCTACTCGGCGGTAGCCGCCTCGGATTCGTGCCTGGCTCCGACCCGAGAGGGCATCAGCAGTGCTCCGAGCACAAGCAGGAGAGCACAACCAGCGACGGCCAGGAAGACCGCCTGCAGCGCCGGATCGAGTACGGCGACCGGCAGCTGGTCGAGGTTGGCGGCGCCGGCCGCGTCCGCTCCTCCGAGCCGGTCCGCGACGACGCCGTTGGCGATCGCACCGAACATCGCGACGCCTACCGCACTGCCGACCGACCTGGCGAACATGTTGGCGCCGGTCGCGACCCCGCGCTGGCGGAACTCCACCGCCGACTGGAGGGCGACGATGCTCGGGCTGACGACGTAGCCGAGGCCGAGGCCGAGCACCAGGCAGGCAGCGGCCAGCAGCCAGATCGAGCTGCCGGGGCCGACCATCGCGAGGATCGTCGCGCCGACCGCGCCGAAGAGTGCGCCGAGGAACAGGCAGGTCCGGAAGCCCCAGCGCAGGTAGATCCGGCCCGAGGTGCTGGCGGCGAACGGCCAGCCGATCGCCAGCGCAGCGACCGCGAAACCCGCAACCGTCGCGCCGGCGCCGAGGACCTGCTGGGCGTAGACAGGGACGTAGGAAGTGACGCCCAGCATCACCACGCCCGCGACGAAGCCGGCCACGGTCGCGGCGTTGAGGACCCGGTGCCGGAACAGCCAGCCGGGAAGCACGGGGTCCTGCACTCGGCCCTCGACCCGCACGAACAGGAACGCGAGCGCGGCCGCCCCGCCGAGCGCGACCGCGCTCTGCCAGGACCACCACGGCCAGCGGATGCCGCCCTCGAGCAGGCCCAGCAGCAGCAGCGCGGACGCACCGGCGACGAGCAGCGCGCCCCACCAGTCGATGGGCCGGCGCTGATGTGGCTCGGGGTTCTCGTCGAACCGGATCCACAGCACGGCCGCGGCCAGCAGCCCGAGCGGCAGGTTGATCCAGAAGATCCAGCGCCACGACAGGTGGTCGGAGAAGAGACCGCCGAGGGTCGGACCGACGACCGCGGACATCGCCCAGACGCTGGCGATGTAGCCCTGCGCGACGGCGCGCTCGGCCACGGAGTAGATGTCGCCCATGATCGTCATGCCGGCCGGCTGGATGGCCCCGGCGCCGAGACCCTGCAGCGCGCGGAACGCGATCAGCGCACCCATGCTCCACGACACCGCACACAGCACGGAGCCGACGACGAAGGTGAGGATCCCGAACAGCATCAGCGGCTTGCGGCCGAAGGTGTCGGCGAGCTTGCCGTAGATCGGGGTGCTGATCGCCTGCGTGAGCAGGTACGCCGAGAACAGCCAGGGGAACTGGGTGAAGCCGCCGAGGTCCCGGACGATCGCGGGTACGGCGGTGGCCAGGATCGTGGCATCGATCGCGATCAGCGCGATCGAGAGCATCACCGATCCGAGGATCGGGCCCCGGTCGCTCCGCAGCCCGACCGAGGCACGGGTCGGGGCGGCGGTGGTCACGTGGAGCCGTAACCCGATCGCCTGCCGAGGCATTCCCGCACCGCCGAGCCTCCCGAGACCGTGACCACGAGGACGTTTCTACCCGACGTGCTGGAAGGTCAGTCCGGCCGGGCGCGGGTGGGAGGACCCGCGGCCCGGCCGGACGAGGGGGTTGGACCGGGTCAAACGCCGGTCGGGACCGGCTCCTCCTCGCTGGCGGCACCGGGGGTCCGGCCGCTCTCGTGGAAGCCGTGCCGCTCCCACCAGCGGGCGAGCGGGCCTGGAGCCCACCAGTTCCACCGGCCGAGGAGCTTCATCGTGGCCGGCACCAGGAGCGCCCGGACCACCGTCGCGTCGACGAGGAGCGCGATCAGCATGCCGATGCCGATCATCTTCATGAAGACCACGCCACTGAGGCTGAAGGCACCGATCACGACGCCGAGCAGGAGGGCAGCACTGGTGATGATCCGACCGGTCTTCTGCAGGCCGGTCGCCACCGCGAGGTCGTTGTCGCCCGTCGCGTCCCACTCCTCCCGTACCCGGCTCAGCAGGAAGACCTCGTAGTCCATGGACAGGCCGAACAGCACGGCGAGCATGACGATCGGGTTGGTCATGTCCAGATAGCCGGCGCTGATGAAGCCGAGCTGGTCGGCCAGGTGACCGTCGCTGAAGATCCAGGTGACGACACCGAACGAGGCGGTGATGGACAAGAAGTTCATCGCCACCGCCTTGATCGGCAGGATCAGCGAGCCGAACGCCAGGAACAGGAGCACGAGCATCACCAGCACGACGATCAGGGCCATCCACGGCAGGTGGGAGCTGACCGAGGACGCGAGATCGACCGTGTCGGCGGTCAGTCCGCCGACCAGTGCCGTCGTGCCCTCGGGGCTCGGCACGTCGCGGAGGTCGCGCACGAGGTCCTGGCTCTCCTCGGTCTGGCTGTTGCTCTCCCAGGAGGCCCGCAGCAGGGTGGTGTCGCCGGCGGCGTCCACCGGACGGACGTCCACCACGCCCGGCAGGTCCTCGAGGGCGGTGGCGTACGTCGTCACCGCGGCCTCGTCGGCGCCCTCGACCAGCACGTTGGCCGTCGACCGCTCGGGACCGAACTCGGTGTTGAGCCGTTCGGCGGCCTGGTGCGCCGCGGCCTCCGGCGGCAGCACCCGGTAGTCGACGCTGCCCCACTTCACGCCGAGGAACGGCGATGCGACGGCCAGCAGGACGACGACCACGCCGGCGGCCACCAGGACCGGCCGGCGCATCACGCCGCGCGCCAGCCGGGACCATGCGCCGTGGTCGCTGTCGACGGCGGCGGACCGGTGCAGGAAGGGGACCCGGAGCGAGTCGACCCGCTTGCCGAGCAGCGCGAGCGTCGCCGGCAGCACGGTCAGGGCGGCCACCATCGCGACCAGGACGGCGGCGATGCCGCCGTACCCGATCGACTTCAGGAAGTCCTGGGGGAAGACCAGAAGCGAGCTCATCGCTGCCGCGACGGTCAGCGCGGAGAACATCACGGTGCGGCCCGCGGTCGCCATCGTGCGGATGAGCGCGTGCCGGAGGTCGTCCGGCGACAGAGCGATCTCCTCACGGAACCGGGAGACCATGAACAGCGCGTAGTCGATCGAGAGCCCGAGCCCGATCAGGGTGATGATGTTGGGCGCGAAGATCGACACCTCGGTGATCTCGTTGAGACCGGCGATCGCCGCACGGGCGCCGACCACGGTGACCAGGCCGACCAGGACCGGCAGCAGCGCCGCGGTCACGCTCCGGAAGATGATGATCGACAGCAGCAGCACCACCGGCATCGAGACGATCTCCGCCATCAGCAGGTCGTCCTTGGTGTGCTCGTTGACGTCGGAGTAGACGGCGTAGGGGCCGGCGAAGTCGACGTCCAGGTCGGACTCGCTGAGGATCGGACGGATCAGCGCGGTAGGAGTCCTGGAAGTCGTTCTGGCTCTCGCCCTCGAGCGAGATGTAGACGGCGGTCGCGTGCTCGTCCTTGCTGACCATCGCCGGGTCATCGGTGTCGTAGAAGGTGGCGTACGACGTCACCCGGTCGTCGGGCGCAGCGGCGAGCGTCTCCTCGACCTCGGCCCGGAACTCCGGGTCGGACGCGACCTGGTCCTCGCTGCTGAAGATCGCGATCACGTCGATCGCCTTGTTGCCGAAGGCTTCGCGCTCCTTGACCAGCTCCTGCGCGGATTCGGACGACGGGTCCTCGAACCCGCCTGCGGACAGCTTGTCCTCGAGGCCGATGCCGGCGAACATCGCGGCGGCGGTGATGCCGAGGCCCACCAGCAGCACCACGACGGCCCGCCTCACGACGACGCCTCCCCATCGCTCGATCATTCTCAGTACCTTTCGTGATACACCGTCATTGTGGTTAACGCTGTTCACGGTAAACGGTGTAAACTTCCGTCGTCAACCCCCTTACCAGGGGCTTTTCAGATCCGATTCCTCCCTACCGAACCAAGGAGACGCGTGCCGGCACTTCACCAGCCCACCCGCCGAGAGCGGCAGCGGGAGGCGACGTACGACGAGATCGTGCGGGCCGCCACCGAGCTGCTCACCGAGGGAGCCGAGCTGTCGCTGCGCGCGGTCGCGTCGCGGATGGGGATGACGGCACCGGCGCTCTACCGCTACGTCGCCAGCTACCAGGAGCTCGTCGACCTGGTGGCGTTCGAGCTCGACAAGGCGGCGACCCAGGGCTTCGCCACCGCCGCCGAGAAGTATCCGGCCGACGACCCCGCTGCGCGCCTGTGTGCGTCGTGCGTGGCGTTCCGTCGCTGGGCCCTCGAACGCCCGCGCGAGTTCGCCCTGGTGTTCGCGAACCCGATCGGCAGCGAGGACTCCGAGCGGCGCGAGCTGCTGACCCTGTCGACCTCGGGCCACTACTTCACCGACCTGCTCTACGAGATCTGGGAGATCTACCAGTTCCCCTACCCCAGACTCGACGAGCTCGACCCGATCGTGCGGGACGCCGTGCTCAACCCGTTGATCCCCGCGAAGGCGGAACACATCGAGCCCGAGGATCGCGGCCTCCTCTGGGTCTACATGCGTTCCTGGTCCGCGCTGTACGGCGTGGTCACGCTCGAGTCGACCGGCCACTGCGACCCCCGCGTGATCGAGAGCGCCGCCCTCTTCCGCGCGACCTTGATCGACTGGCTCGAGCCGCTGGGGCTAGGCGGCGAGAAGGAACGGATGATCCGGGTCCTCGACACCGAGCTGGCGCTCGCCCGCCCCGAGAACGTCGTGGTCGAGTAGCCCGAGCCCCGCGGTGGTCGGGGGCGTATCGAGACCCCGGATGGCCCGCTGGTCGAGTAGCCCGAGCGCCCCGGCGCGAGGGCGTATCGAGACCCCGCAACCAACCCCTCCGCCGTCCCCACCGCCGACAACCACCTCACCGCGTCTCGATACGCCGTCGCTCGTCCCTCGCGACGCCTACTCGACGACCGATCGGCACGCGGGTCGAGTATCCGAGCGCCCCGGTGGTCGAGTAGCCCGAGCGCCCTGGCGCGAGGGCGTATCGAGACCCCGCAACCAATCCGTCGGCCGTCCCCACCGCCGACCACCACCTCACCGCGTCTCGATACGCCGTCGCTCGTTCCTCGCGACGCCTACTCGACGAGCGGTGGGAACAGCGCTACTCGACGAGCGGTGGGAACAGCGCTACTCGACGAGCGGTGGGAACAGCGCTACTCGGCGGGCGGTGGGTTGACGAAACGGGGCAGGGAAGCGCGTACCTGCTCCGGGTCGCCGAGGGCGGCAAGGAGGGCGAGGAGCAGGATCCGGCCCTGGCCGGCGCGCAGCGTGCCGAGGGGTACGGCGCCAGCGGCCACCAGGTCGGCGCCTCCCCCGCCGCCGCCGTAGATCCCGGCGACCGGCCCGGTGTCGACCCGAGTGGTGAGACCGACGACGACGCCTTGGTGGGTGAGCTCTGCGACGGCAGCGACGATCGCGGGGTTCGCGTTGCCGGACCCGGTCGCGACGAGGACGACACCACGGGCGCCGGCCGCGGCGAACGCCTGCAGCGCGGTGCCGTCGACGCCGGGGTAGACGGCGGCGATGTCGACCCGGAGCGCCTCGATGTCGTGCAGCGCGACGACGAGGTGCTCGCGGTGCGCCGGGGCGCCGGCGACGACCAGCCGACCGTCCACGACCCGGCCCAAGGCGACCCCGTCGGACTGCGCGAACGCCGCAGTCTCGCGGGTGTGCACCTTGCGGGTGCCCCGCGCCGCGAGCACCAGGCCGTCGAACACGACGAGGACGCCGAGCCCACGGCCCGCCGGGTCGGCGGCGACCGCGATCGCATCGCGCAGGTTGCGCGGACCGTCCGCGTCCGGGGCGTCCGCCGGCCGCTGGGCGCCGGTGAGCACCACCGGACGGTCGTCGGTGTGCACCAGGTCGAGGAGGTACGCCGTCTCCTCCGCCGTGTCCGTCCCGTGCGTCACCACGACCCCGTCGACAGCGGGGTCCTCGAGCGCCGCTCGCACCTCGCGCACGACGAGCGCCTGGTCGGCGGTGGTCAGCGTGGAGCTGTCCTTGATGAAAAGGTCCCGCGCCTCGATGTCGACCGCGCCCAGGTCCAGCCCGGCGACCAGCCCGTCGATGGCGTCGACGGGATGCGAGGCGCCGTGCTCGTCGAGCCTGCTGGCGATCGTGCCGCCGGTCCCGAGGACGGCGACCTTCCGGGTCCTCATCGATCGACCAGCTCCGCCACCCAGGCCGGCACCAGCTCGGCGGCACGACCGTGGCGGGCCTCGTGGAAGAAGCGGCTGCCCTCGCTCGGGACCAGGTTCAGCTCCAGAGTGCGGGCGTCGAACGCCCGGGCCTGGTGCACGAAACCCGCGGCGGGGTAGACCGCACCCGACGTACCGATGGAGACGAAGAGGTCGCACTCGACGAGTGCGTCGATGATGTCGTCCATCTGGTAAGGGATCTCACCGAACCACACGACGTCCGGCCGTAGCTCTCCGCGCTCGCAGGACGTGCACGCGGCTCCGACCATCGGGCCGATCCACGGGCTGCGGCTGTCACACCGGATGCACAGCGCGGACAGCAGCTCGCCGTGCATGTGGACGACCCGCTGCGAGCCGGCTCGCTCGTGGAGGTCGTCGATGTTCTGGGTGACCAGCATCAGGTCGTCGCCGAGGATCCGCTCGAGCTCGGCGAGCGCCGTGTGCGCCGGGTTGGGTACGACGGTCCCGAGTGCGGCGCGGCGGGCGTCGTAGAAGCGCTGCACCGTGTCGGGGTCGGCCTGGAACGCCTCGGGCGTCGCGACGTCCTCGACCCGGTGGCCCTCCCACAGCCCGTCGGCGTCTCGGAACGTCGGCACCCCGCTCTCGGCGGAGATGCCGGCTCCGGTGAGCACCACGACCTTCACGGCGGCAGCCTAGGAGATCGACCTCGCGCGCCAGGTTGACAGCGCCTGATTGACACGGAGGACGTCGATGACGCCACCCGACGGCGTCGTGGCCGAGAGCGGCTAGCCCCGGCCGCGCGCGTCGGTCGACGTACGCCTACGAGAGAACGGCGTCGACCGTCTTCTTCAGCGCACTCGGCTGGGAGGGCCGGGTCGGCGCCTTCTCCCGGGCTTCCTGCATCTCGGCACCGATCTGCTGGAGTGCCTTGCGGCCGAGCCCTTCGCGGACCTTGGGGAACCAGTCCTCTTCCTCCTCCTCGATGTGGTGCGTGACGGACTCGATGAGGACGGTGGTCTTGGCGTCGAAGCGCTCGTCGGTGGTCTTCATGTTGGCGAGCTCGACGACGAGGAGGTCAGCGACGTGGTGCTCCTCGTAGGACTCGAGCACGTCGTCCTCGAGGTCGGGCAGCAGCTCACGCACCCGCGGGTACATGACCTCGTTCTCGATGTAGGTGTGGACGGTCAGCGCTTCGATGATGCCGTCGACCAGCTGGGCCTTGCGGGCGCTCGGCTCCTTGCCTGCTTGCTGGAACTCGCGGAAGAGGCGCCGGATCTCCTTGTGGTCCTGCTTGAGCAGGACGATGGCGTCGGTGGACATGAGTGCCTCCTGGAGTGACGACGTGCGCGGACTCCTGGGAGGTACCCACCAGGGGTCCGTGCATCCACACGCTGTCGGCGCCCGGTCGAGCTCGGCGGACCCGTCTCACCTGATGGTGAGTGCGTCGATCCCGGGCCCGCCTCCCACACTCTCGACCTCGACCGTCAGGGGCGTGCTGAGGACCTTGACCTTGAGCTTCCCGCTGCGGCCCGGCTCGACGGTGAGGTGCCGTGGCTTGACGACGCCCGCCTCGGCGGGCGAGACGGTGAACCCGTACGAGTCGCGTGCGTCTCCGGTGTTGGTCACGGTCAGCAGGACCACTCTCCCGGGCTCGGCGGTGGACGGGCCGTTCAGGACCGCGGAGTGCTCTGCCGGATCCTCGGGTGCTTGGTCCGGGTCACCGTCCTCACCGCAGCCCACGACCACCGCTCCGGTCGCGAGCACCCCGGCTGCCAGCCCGGCCCAGCGGGTCCTGTACGTCGTTGCCGGCCACGTCGCCTTCACCGGCGGTCCACCGCCTCGCCTCCGATGGGGCTGGTGCTCGTCGTCACTGGCACGCTCCGTTTCCGTGGGCGCCGGGTCGCCGGTCCGTGGCGACGGGCGCGACGCTAGCCGGGGCGGCGGGTACCGGGGCATCACCAGCGCCGGGTGATAGGACGCGATCGGCCGGAGACCGGCGGTGGGACAACAACGCTGCGGCCGACCCCGAAGGGCCGGCCGCAGCGTTTCTGCTCCTCTCGTGTATCAGACCAGCGCGGCCTCCCGCTCCGGCTCGTCGAGGACGGGCTCCAGCTCAGGCAGCTCCTCGCCGTCGTACGCCCCTCCCTCGACGTCGATCGCCGGCAGCCAGCGCTCGAGCCAGGCCGGGAGCCACCAGGCACGGTGACCCAACAGGCTCATGACAGCGGGGACCAGCACCATCCGGATCAGCGTGACGTCCAGCAGGACGGCGATCGAGAGACCCACACCGAACATCTTGGTGGTGACGTCCGTGTCCAGGATGAACGACGCGAACACACCGATCATGATGAGCGCGGCACAGGTGATGACCCGGGCCGTTGAACCCACACCCTCGATCACTGCGCGCCGGGGGTCGAAGTGCTTGCGGTACTGCTCGCGGACCCGGCTCATGAGGAACACCTCGTAGTCCATCGACAGGCCGAACAGGATCGCGAACATCAGCATCGGAGCGAGCGGCATGATCGGCACGTTCTCGTGCACCCCGATCAGGTCCGCTGCCCAGCCCCACTGGAAGACGGCGACGATCACGCCGTACGCCGCTCCGACGCCGAGCACGTTGAGCGCAGCGGCCTTGAGCGGGACCAGCACGGAACGGAACACCACCATCAGCACCAGGAACGACAGCCCGATGACGGCGCCGAGGAACAGCGGCATCCGATCCTGCAGTCGTGACGAGACGTCCTCGGTGATCGCCGTGTTGCCGGTGATCGACGCCTCGACGTCGGAGTCGCTCAGCGCTGCAGGCAGCGCGTCGTCACGGAGCCGCTCCAGCAGCTTGCCGGTCTCGTCGTCCTGCGGCGACGTGGTCGGGGTGACGCCGATGATCGCAACGTCTCCCGCCTCGTTCGACACCGGCGCGTCCACCGAAGCGACCCCGGCCTGGTTGCCCAGGGAGGCGGCGACGTCCTCGAGGACCCGGAGGGGATCCGGGCGCCGTCGTCGGTCTCGAGCACCACGTCGAACGGACCGTTCGTGCCCGGACCGTAGCCGTCGGCCACGTGGTCGTAGGCCTTCCGAGTCGTCGACGACGGTGCGTCGTTGCCCGCATCCGCGAAGCCGAGGTGCATCGAGAACAGCGGGATCGCAAGCACGCCGAGGACCACCGCTGCCACGCCGCCGTAGCGAACAGGCTTGGCGACGACCCGCGCGGCCCACCGGGCCGAGAAGGCGTCCGGGTTGTCCGCCGGCTTCTGCTTGACGAACGGGATCCGGGCACTGTTCACCCGGTGCTTGACCAGACCGAGCATCGCGGGAAGCAGCGTGATCGACGCAAGCATCACGACCGCGACCATCAATGCCGAGCCGTAGCCCATCTTCTCCAGCATCGGGACTACCCGACAGCTTGAGCCCGAGGATCGCGACCATCACGGTCACTCCAGCGAACAGCACGGACAGGCCCGCCGTCGCGTTGGCACGACCGACCGCGACCGGCACTGACTGGCCGGACGCGAGGTTCTGACGGTGCCGGCTCAAGATGAACAGCGCGTAGTCGATACCGACCCCTAGCCCGAGCATCATCGCGACGACGCTCGTGATCTCAGGGACCGCGACGACGCCGGCCATGATGCCGATGGTGCTGCTGCCGACCACGATCGCGAGCAGCGCCGCGACGATCGGGAGGCTCATGGCGACGAGCGAGCCGAATGCGATGGCGAGGATGACGACCGCCAGCAGGATGCCGATGAGCTCGCTGTTGCCGCCCTTCTCGACCTTGGCGTAACCGAGGTCGCCGTCGTACTCCACCTCGACGCCGGCGTCGCGGACGTCCTGGACGGCCTCCTCGGCGACGTCGAACTCCTCGAGACCCACCTCCTCGGTGTCGTAGGCGACGGTCGCGAAGGCGGTCTGGCCGTCCTCGCTCACGGTGGGTCCGCGGGGGTCGTAGGGACTGCTCACCGCGATGACGTGGTCACCCTCGGTGAGCTCCGCAACGGCCTGCTCGATCGCGGCCTTGGTGGCCGGGTCGGTCAGACCGTCCTCGGAGTGGAAGATGACGTTCGAGGCGTAGAGCGTCTCCTGGGGGAAGCGCTCCTCGATCGCGTCGGCGGCACGCTGGGACTCAGAGCCGGGAAGGCTGAAGCTCTCGTCGAACTCACCGCCCTGGGACGAGTTGAGCATGAAGACCGCGCCGGCAACGACGAGCCAGGTGGCGATGACGCGCCACGGACGGCGCGCGGCGTAGTTGCCGATTCGGTACAGGAAGTGAGACATGGTGAAGCCTTTCGGGACGGAGATGAAGCGGTTCGGCGAATGGCGGAGGCGCCATGTCTCGAACCTAGGAATTTCCGTCGCCCCGGCCCATCGGGGAGGCCGCTCGGGTGCGGAGGCTCTCCCCATGGCTGTCCGGCGGTAGGGGGTGGGGGAAACCGCACCATCGGTGAGGGCTGTCCACCGCGACGTCGCCGTCGGCCCCGGGTTCGAGCTCTGCGGTTTCCCCGACGCGACGGCGGGCAAGGTAGTCAGGTGGCGGTTGACGTCTTCAGTTCGACCGCGCGACCGTCCAGCGGGAGGAAGCAGCAGATGATCGAGCGCACAAAGGCAGTTTTCGTTGTCGGGGCCGGGGCCGTCCTGCTAGGCGTGGTCGCGATCTGGTGGTACCTGAAGCGTCTGAAGTCCTGACAACGGGCGCACGCTGGTCGGAGCCGGAACTGCCCAGCCGCGTAAACCACTAAGCGCCGTTCAATCCCCCAGACAGTCCTGGCAGCTTGCCCGTACCGTTTGGTCAGCAACGCGCTCGGCGCATTGCCACAAGGCGTCCAATGGGGGACGAACAGGAATCGCCCCGCCCGGGAGCTCCACCGGGTGGGGCGATTGCATTTGGGGGACCCAGCTCGACGCCACCACCCCGGCGTACCCGTCTCCGGGCCGGCGGAGGGTGAAGACTGGAGACGTGGTGGAACAGGCGCTGGTTCAGCTGGTACCGCTGGCCGTCGCTGCGGCGCTGAGCAGCGTGCCGCTCACCGCCACCATCCTCATCTTGCTCTCGGACAGCGGTGGCCGCTCCGGACTCGCGTTCCTGGCCGGCACGGTCCTCGGCACCTTTGCCTCCGTGACAGTGGCGACTGTGGCTGGCCAAGCCCTTCCCGGACGGCCACGCCAGCATGAAGCCCTGATCGGAAAGCTGGAGATAGCGATCGGCATCGCAATGGTGCTCTTGGGTGTGGTGACGCTGATGCGCCGGCAGAGTGCAGGTCGCGGTTCCGGAGCCGGTTGGCTTGACGACATCGGCTCGTTCGGACCACTTCCCGCGCTCGGCATCGGCATGGCGCTGAACATCCGTCCGAAGGCCGTGCTCCTCGCGGCGGCGGCGGGGCTCGCCACCAGCGGAGCCCGCCTCGAGCTGAGCGAGACCTTCCTCCTGGTCCTCTGCTACACCGCGATCGCCACCTGCACGGTAGTCATTCCCATCGTGGCGACCGCCCTGTTTCCGCAGCGGATGAAGCCTCGCCTCCTCTCGGCGAAGGGGTGGCTCGCCGCTCACTCCCCCGCGATCAGTGCCACGATCTCGATTCTGATCGGCGGCTTCCTCATTGCAGTCGGGGTTCGTTGAGTACGCCCCGCATCGACGATCAGGACGGCTGTTGCTCCGCCCGTCGTAGACCCGGGATCGGCAGGTGCCTGGGGTCGCCGGTCTCGCTGGGCTACTGCCAGCGGGTAGCCTTCCCGTTCAGCGGAACCATTCGCGGATGCATGTCGCCTACCACCGACCAGCCCGCCGGTCGCACCGTGCACGTTGAGAGGCTGGCTGAGCCCTCGCACAGGAGGTGTCCCATGACCCGGACACGCACCATCCGCCGGCCTCTTCTTCGTCCCTACCAGAACTCGGTAGCAGCGGGTCTGACCGCCTTGGTGGTTGCGGTCCTCCTGCTCGCCACCGCGGCGTGCGGAGGCTCGCCTTCCTCCAACAGCTCGGAAGGCTCGGAAGGCTCGGACAGGAAGCCAGCAGTCCCAGGCCATGACCTGGGCGGAAGACGTCTGCTCCGCCGCCTCGGACTGGAAGGACGCGATCAACAGCGCGCTGACCACGCTGAGCGACAAGGCGAACCTGAGCGCCAACGGGGTCCGCGACGCCGTGGACACCGTGGCGGCCGCCACCGACTCGCTCGTCGCCGACCTGACGAGCCTCGGCGCTCCCGACACCACCGCCGGGGACCAAGCCCAGGCACAGCTGACCACGCTCGCCACCCAGCTTCAGCAGCAGAAGGACACCATCACCAGCGCCACCAGTCAGTCCGCGACCTCCGCGCGCGACCTGCTCAACCAGGTCTCGACCGTCACTGGCGCGCTGGCCACGATGCTCGACGACGTCACAACCACCGTGGACGACATCCGCCAGCTCGACGGAGCTGAGGAGCTGGAGAGCGCATTCCAAGACGCCCCGGCGTGCCAGCAGCTGCAAGCCAGTGCCAGCGCCAGTCCCAGCAGCTGAGGACGGGCTGCAGGCGTAGTCGCGTGCCCTAGGCCGCGGTGGTGGTGTCGCGGGGAGCGGGCGCGCGCAGTGCGAACCCGATCAGGGTCAGGACGATGCCGAGGACGAACGCCATGCCGGCGACTCCGAAGGCGACGACCGAGGTGAACAGGGACGCTTGCAGGAACGCGGAATCCATGGCGACTGCCCGGTTGGGATCCTCGCGGTCGAGCTCGGCGTAGGTCTTCCCGCCGGTGATGTCCAACGTGTGCTGGTCAATGATGTCGGCCTGGCAGTACGCCGAGAAGGGGCCGTTGACGTCGTCGCCGGCCGCGCAACTGGCGTCGTCGGCAACCGTGATCTTCTGGTCAGCCAGCGTGGCGGAGACGACAACCCAAGTGATGACTCCGGCGATCGCCATGGCGATGCCGACAACGATGGCCGTGATGGCCGCTGTCTTGCGCACGAGACGTCCTCCTCCGGCCGGCCCAAGCACGACCAGCACTCGACGCGCACCCCTACCGGGTGCGCCGGTACGGAGAAGCGTCCTGCCACGAACCTGGGAACGCTTCCCCCGCGTCGAGTGAGTTCGACGTCGACTCCGCCGGCTGGGACCAAGCACCTAAAGCCTGCATCCAGGCTGTGTCGGATCGGAGGGCTGAGGGGCTGCACGCCGTGGCAACTCTTCTCGGGCTCGGGTCCGGCTGGCCGCGCATGCGCGCAGCACTGCAGACGGGACCCTCGACGGGGAAGAGCCGATGGCAGACAGACCGCTGAGCTCACTGACCTCTACACGGCGGTCGCCGTGTGCTCGAGGTGCCCGACCGGATCTGAGCAACGACCACGACCAGCGAGATCACGAGTCCGACGGCAACCGGAATTGCAACCAGGAGCCCAAACCGCTTCGTCATCTCGAACGAACCAGCCGCACCATCGCCGCACCCACTCGCATCGGACCTGTGGCCCGCATTATGCCCCTACTGGTCGTGGAGCTCTCTCGACAGGCGGCCTTGGGCTAGTGACCCGGATTTCCGATCCGTTGGATAAGTCGTCCGAGCTGCCGAGGATCTGGTCGGCGGTCTTGGTCCAGACGAAGACCTTGGGGTCGTCGTTCCAGGCGTTGACCCAGTTGCGGATGTCGGCCTCGAGGGCTTGGACGCTGCGGTGGTCGGAGCGTTGGAGCAGGTCGGCGGTGACGTAGCCGAAGAACCGCTCGACCAGGTTCAGCCAGGAGGAGTAGGTCGGGGTGAAGTGCAGGTTCACCCGCGGGTGAGCGCGCGAGCCAGGTCTTGATGATCGGGTGCTTGTGGGTGCCGTAGTTGTCGCAGATCAGGTGGATGTCGAGCTCGTCGGGGACCTCGGTGTCGATCTTGGTCAGGAACTTCTTGAACTCGGTGGCGCGGTGGCGGCGGTGCAGGCTGGTGATCACGGTGCCGTCGGCGACGTTCATCGCCGCGAACAAGGTGGTGGTGCCGTGCCGCACGTAGTCGTGGGTGCGTCTCTCGGGCATCCCGGGCATCATCGGGAACGCCGGCTGGGAGCGCTGCAGCGCCTGGACCTGGGACTTCTCGTCCACGCACAGCACCACCGCCGCCTCGGGCGGGTTCAGGTAAGGCCCGACGACGTCGTAGAGCTTGTCGATGAACAGCGGGTCGGTGGAGAGCTTGAAGTGATCGACCCGGTGCGGCTTGAGGCCGAAGTTGCGTCCAGATCTTCCCGATCGTGGTCTTCGACAACCCGGTCCGCTCGGCCATCTTCGACCGGGTCCAGTGCGTCGCGTTCGGCGGCGTGGACTCCAGCGTCGCCACGATGACGTCCTCGACCTGGTCCACGCTGATCGTGCGCGGCCGGCCCGGGCGCGGCTCGTCGATCAGCCCGTCGAGCCGGTGCTCGACGAACCGTGCGCCGCCACTTGCCGACCGTGTTCCTCGAGCACCGCAACTGCTCGGCGACCGCGGTGTTGCTGTCCCGCCCTCGGCGCAGGCCAGCACGATCTTCGACCGCAGCGCCAGCGCCTGCGCCGAGGTCGCTCGACGCGCCCATCCGCGTCAGTTGCTCACGCTCCTCGCGGTCAGAATCAGCGTCCGCTTTGGGGCGTCCCGTGCGAGGCATACCCCAGTCTAAGACTTAGATAACGGATTTCCCGCGCACGACACTAGGCCGGGGGTCGCTTTGTACCCAGGCGCACTTGGCCGACCCGTCTGTAGCGAGACAGGCCGGGTACCCGTATCGCAGCCGGCCCCAAGCGCCCTATTGGCGCATGCGCTCGGGTTGGTCCCGGCTAGGCCCTGTCAGCCCCCCCATAGCTGGCAGGGCCGTCCCGGGTCGGCGACGAGGTGAGCATGGCAGTGCCCCCCGACGTCCCAACCGCGGGGGTGCAAGCGTGCATGACCGTCGTCCGGTCGCCGCTTACCCCAGAACCCGCGCGAGCAGGCCCGCCAGGGCTACGGGTCGGGCACCGTCATCCGAACTGCTCGACGGGGTATTGACCAACACGGTGGGGACCGGAGACCGCCCCGCTCGGGGCAGTTCGTCACCAGTAACGACGCCTCCGAGTTCAACTACCGCCGACTCCGGGCGGTCGAGGAAGGCCAGGAGAAGGAGGCGCCGGTGACGTACGTGGAGCCGCGCGGTCGCGTGGTCACAGATTGGATGCCGGCGGAACAGTCGCGGCCGGTGTCATCGAGCGAACCTTGAGCCGCGCACGCCAGGGCGACAGTAGGACGCTGGCGAGGGCGAGCCCGCCGCGCTCGCACACGGGTGTGAGCGTGTCTCACCCGAAGGCAAGACTCGACGGGCACGCACACGATCAGTACCCGTCGGCTGATCGAAGAAAGACGCACTGCGCAACGGCAGTCGAGGGCATCCGGGGGGTCGCTCAACATGCCCCCGCCGTAGGCTCCCTTTCTGTGCTCCCGGAGTTGGCGGTGGCTTTCGCTGCTGGCGTCGTGATCGCGACCATTACGGCTCCGGTGGGTGTTTCGGGGGCCGTCTTCATGCTGCCGGTTCAGTTGACGGTTCTAGACGTTCCGAACCCTTCCGTCACGCCGACGAACCTGCTCTACAACGTCGTCGCCGGACCCGGTGCTCTGCTCAGGTATCGCCGCGGCGGTGCCTTCACAGGACCACTCACCCGTCAACTCCTCGCCGGAACGATCCCGGGCGTCGTAATCGGAGCGGCCGTTCGGGGTCTACCTGATTCCCGGTCCTGGCGCCTTTCGTCTCATCGCCGGTGCTGTCCTCGTGCTGCTGGGCCTCTGGCTCGTCCTGCGCACCGTGCGTGACAAGCGATCGAACCACGCCTTGTCCTACCGCGCCCTCGGAGTTCTTTCGTTCGGCGTGGGCATCGTCGGAGGTGTCTACGGGATCGGAGGTGGCTCGATCCTCAGCCCCATCTTGGTCGGCACCGGCATGACCGTGGCAGTCGTCGCACCCGCTGCGTTGGCGTCAACTTTCATCACCTCGATCATCGGAGCGCTCACCTACACGGCCCTATCGTTCTTCACGCACGGCTCTATCGCGCCCGACTGGTCTATCGGGATCGCCTGCGGGCTCGGTGGACTCATCGGTGGCTACCTCGGTGCGCAGCTTCAACCACTCCTCCCCGAAAAGGCGCTGCGACTTCTTCTCGGCTGCCTAGCAGCCGGAATCGGGGGCCTCTACCTGCTTCAAGGTCTGGATCTAGGACGCAACCGTGAACGGCCAATGCGGGCCGCGGGTTTTCCAGCCATTCCCCCTCGGGACACGGGCGGGCGACGACGACAGCACGCCCAAGGCGCTGGCGACGACGGCGGTTCGGTGAGTCTCATCCGCCGGCTCCTATGGCTCGCGCGCGCCCGCATCTCGACACGATCGCGCACGCGTGGCGGCATGTGAGTGCGCCCAGCAAACTGTCTACAGGTGAGCGCCGCCCGGCCACACCATGAGGGGTGACCGGGCGCGCTGGTGTGCGTCGTCTCGCGGGTGTTACGGGCCGGCCAGGAAGCCCGTGTGTCCGTTGCAGGCGTCGCCGGGGTGCTCGCCCTCGAGGGCGATGATGTCCCGGATCGCCTTGGGGATCTGGCCCCAGTTCTGGGTGACGCCGGGCCCCGACGGACCACCCTCGGAGCCGTCCTCCAGGCCGGAGAACATGCAGATCGACTGGGCGTTGCCGAGGGCCCCGGTCGGGTTGCCCTGGCCGTTGACCTCTCCCGCGTGTGCGGGCCCAGTGGACAAGACCAGGGCCGCGCCCACACTTGCCGTCGCTAACAGAACCGTGCTGATACGCATGAAGTTCCCTTCCCGTTGGTGACAAGACGCGCCACCCCAAGAAGGGCCGGGAGCCCGCGGCAGACCTAACAAACCACGACCCGCGGCGCTTGTCCGTCGGGCGGTAATCCGATCCGGTAGCAACCTTCGCGCTCCTCCTCCGACTGCCGAATCGACGCCGTCCGCTCATCGGCAGTTGCGGGCGGTCGACGGTCATCGGGAAGCACTGAAACACCAGTTGCACCCACCGCATGCTCCCCAGTGCCCGCACACCGGCAGTAAGACGGCACAGCGACCGCCCTTTGCGGGGTGGTCGCTGCGGTCCCTGAGTCGAGTGCCGAACCAGCCCCAGGTCCTCACTGGCAGACGTGCCCCATTTCGCCAAGCACGTGCTCGGTGCCGCTCCGTGTCGGCGGCCAGCGCACGCTGGGCGGCGTAATCGGCATCGGCGAGCTGCCGTGGGTCAGTAGTACCAGGGGTACGGCGACCAGTCCGGCTCGCGCTTCTCGAGGAACTGGTCGCGGCCCTCCTGGGCCTCGTCGGTCATGTAGGCCAGGCGGGTGGTCTCGCCGGCGAAGAGCTGCTGGCCGACCAGTCCGTCGTCGGGGAGGTTGAAGGCGTACTTGAGCATCCGCATCGCGGTGGGGCTCTTGCCGTTGATGATCCGGCCCCACTCGAGCGCGGTGGCCTCGAGCTCCGCGTGCGGGACCGCGCGGTTGACGGTGCCCATCCGCATGCCGTCGGCGGCGTCGTACTCCTCGGCGAGGAAGAAGATCTCGCGGGCGTACTTCTGCCCGACCTGGCGGGCGAGGTACGCCGACCCGTAGCCGCCGTCGAAGGACCCGACGTCGGCGTCGGTCTGCTTGAAGCGCGCGTGCTCGGCACTGGCGAGGGTCAGGTCGCAGACCACGTGCAGCGAGTGGCCGCCGCCGGCGGTCCAGCCCGGGACGACGCAGACGACGACCTTCGGCATGAACCGGATCAGCCGCTGGCACTCGAGGATGTGCAGCCGGGCGAGCTTGGCCTTGTCGATCGGGCTCGGCTCAGAGGCGCCGGACGCGCCGGCGGCGTACGTCGGCGCCGCCCTCTTCGTACTGGTAGCCCGCCTTGCCCCGGATCCGCTGGTCACCGCCGGTGCAGAAGCTGCGCTTGCCGTTCTTCGCCGACGGGCCGTTGCCGGTGAGGATGACGCACCCGACGTCGGCCGACGTGCGCGCGTGCTCCAGCGTCCTCAGCAGCTCGTCGACCGTGTGCGGGCGGAACGCGTTGAGCACGTCCGGCCGGTCGAACGCGATCCGGACCGTGCCGCGCGCTCCGCTGGACTTCCGGGCACGGTGGTAGGTGAGGTCGGTCAGGTCCTCGAAGCCGGGCACCTCGTCCCACGCCTCCGGGTCGAACGTCTCTGACACACCCTCGATCGCGCTCACGAGGGTGCACGCTACTCAGGAGCTGATGGGCTCCAGCAGGAAGACCGGGATCTGGCGCTCGGTCTTCTCCTGATAGGTGGCGTACGTCGGCCACGTCGCGACCGCCAGGTCCCACCACTGCTGCCGCTCGTCGCCCTCCACCAGCCGCGCGCGGTAGAGCGCGGGCTTCGGACCGTCCTGGAGCTGTACGACGGGATCGGCCAGGAAGTTGGCGACCCAGGACGGGTTGCGGGGGCCGCCGCCCACGGACGCGATCGCGACGTACACGCCGTCCTTCTCGACCCGCATCACCGGATTCTTCCGGAGCTTGCCGGACTTCGAGCCGCGCGAGGTGATGACCACGATCGGCCAGTCGGCGCGGCCACGGAGGATGTTGCCCTCCTTGCCGCCTGAGGCCTCGTAGGTCGCGACCTGGTCGCGCACCCATCCGGCTGCGCTGGGCTCGTACTCGCCTTCGAGGAGATCGGTCATACCTGTCCCAATGCCAGGAACCCGCGTGGGCATTCCCGCGGCAGTCGTCCGAGCGAGAGTGACCTCTGGGTCACGCTGGGTCGGACGACCCGATCAGGCGCCGGCGATGGTGACCGCGAGGCCGGACAGGTGACCGAGCCGGGCGATCTCCGAGTCGACGAACTCCGGGCCGCCGCGCCGTCCGATCACGACGATCTGGTTGCCGTCGAGCCGCGCGGCCGCATAGAGGGTGACGTCGTCATCGGTCTCGGGATCGAGCCGGCTCGGCCGCTCGAGATCGACGAAGTCGAAGTCGTCCGGGGCCGCGCTGGTGCCGTGCACGACCCCTTTGACCCGGTGGACCCGCGCCCCCCAGTCGGCGCGGAAGGTCTGTGGCAAGAGGTCGACCAGCTTGTCGAGCGCCTTCTCCGGGGCGGCGGTCAGCTCCTCGACCGCCTCCAGGTCGAGCACCAGGTTGCCGCCAGCCGGGTAACGGCTGATCCAGACCACCTTCACGCCGTCGATGCTGTTGCAGGCCGAGACGATCGAGTCGGGCATGGTGCCCTCGGCGACCTCCAGCAGCACGTCGTCGAGCGCGACGCCGTCGCGCTTCTCGACGATCTCGATCGCCTCGATGTCACCGCCGGCCATACCGATCGCGCTCGCGACCCTGCCCAAAGATCCGCGGACGTCGGGCAGCTCGACGCGGAGGAGGAACGGCATGCCAGTGAGGCTACTTGCCCACACGTGTCCCAGCGGTGACCAGGCCAGTGGCCGGTACGGCGCGTCAGTCGCGCGCGAGGCGTTGCGCCAGACCGGTCGCTCGCTGGGCCCGCCGCTCGACCGCGGCGACGACGGCCTCCGGCGTCCCGACGACGTGCACCCGCTCCTTGGCGCGGGTGACCGCGGTGTAGAAGAGCTCGCGGGTGAGCAGCGGCGAGTCCTCGGGCGGAAGCAGCAACGTCACCTCGCCGACCTGGCTGCCCTGGCTCTTGTGGATGGTCATCGCGTGCAGGGTCTCGACCGCCCCGAGGCGCGCGGTGGCGAGCCACAGGTGGCTTCCGACGCCCGCGATCACGCCGCGGAGCCGATCGCCCTCGCGCACCGCGACACCGGTGTCGCCGTTGAACAGCCCGAGTCCGTAGTCGTTCGCGGTGACCAGGATCGGGCGCCCGGCGTACCACTCCTGCCAGACGGTCTGGTCCCCGACCGCGCTGTCGGCGAGGAGCCGCTCGGTGAGCCGGTTCCAGTGAGCGACGCCGTAGGGGCCGTCGCGGTGTGCACACAGCAGCCGGTGGGCGTCCATCGCCTCGAGCGCCGCGTCGGCGTCGCCGGCCAGCGCAGCCGCGCGTACGGCGAGCGCGTGCTCGAGCAGCCGGGCGCGGAGGGTGTCGGCGTGCTCCACCGGGTCGTGCAGGTTGACCCGCTCGCCGCCTTCGGTCAGCAGCGCGAGGACCCGGTCGGCGTCACCCTGCCGCAGCGACTCGGCGAGCGCGCCGATGCTCTCCCCGAACCGGTGGGTGGTGTGCAACCCGGTGACCGAGCGCGGCGCCCGCCCGGCGAGCCCCTGCACGAGGTCGGCGAGCACCGCTCCCGCCTCGACGCTGGCGAGCTGGTCGGCGTCTCCCACGAGGATCAGCCGAGCGTCCGGGCGCACCGCCTCCAGCAGCCGGGCCATCATCGTCAGCGACACCATCGAGGTCTCGTCGACCACCACGACGTCGTGCGGCAGCTTGTTGCGCCGATGGTGTCGGAACCGGTTGCGGGATCCTGGCGTCCAGCCCAGCAGACGGTGCAGTGTGGAGGCGCTGAGCCCGGTGAGCCGGGCCCGGTCGGCGTCGCTGAACCGCTCCTCCTCCTGCGCTTCCTCCACTGCCTGCTGCAGCCGCGCCGACGCCTTGCCGGTCGGAGCGGTGAGCGCGATGCGCAGCGGGCGGGCCGCCTGCTCGGTGAGCAGCGCCAGCAGACCGGCCACGGTGGTGGTCTTGCCCGTGCCGGGACCGCCGGTGAGCACGGTGGTCCACTGCCGGACGGCCGCGAGCGCGACCGCCCGCTGCTCGTCGTAGCCCTCAGGGAACAGCCGGGCCGCCGTCGCCGCGAGCGCCTCCTCGTCGACGACAGGCGCCGCCGCGGCGACACGGGCGAGCAGGTCGTCGCGGACCTGTCCCTCCTCGCGCCAGAACCGGTCGAGGTAGAGCAAGGCGCCCTCGCGGCGGAGCACGCCCGCGGTCGTCAACGGGCTCGCTTCGACGGCGGCCTGCCAGTCCGCCGGCTCGGGCCATGGCAGGTCCTCGACGCCTTCGCTCGCTGCCAGGTCGGCCAGGTCGACGCAGACGGAGCCGTGCCGGGCGGCGCGGACCGTCACCGCGACGGCGAGCGACGACCCTCGGGTCGTCCTCACCGGCCAGCGCGCAGATCCGGGCCGCGGCGTGCACGTCGGCAGCAGTCAACAGGCCGGCCTGGTTGAAGGTCGCGAGCAGGCCCACGGCGCCGGCGGCGATGCGGTGGTCGTCGCGCTCCTCGACCTCGAACAGCTCGGTCACAGCCCGGCCCTCCGGTCGTCGAGCGCCCGTCCATCAGGTCGGAGAGCGCGAGCACCAGCGCCGCGGGCGGCTGCCAGCTGAACACCCCGCACGGCACGCCGTCGACCTCCGGGGTGTCCGGGCCGCACATCCCGCGCACGTAGAGGTAGAGCACGCCGCCGAGGTGTGTGGCCGGGTCGTAGCCGGGCAGCCGCCAGCGCAGGTAGCGGTGGACGACGACCGAGTAGAGCAGCGCCTGGAGCGGGTAGTGCGAGTGCAGCATCGCGTCGGTCAGCCGGGCCGGGTGCGTAGTCGGCGGCGGTCACCGGACGGCCGACCTCGCCGAGCCGGTTGGTCTTGTAGTCGACGACGACGAACCGCCCCGACGGCAGCCGAAGCACGACGTCGATGCTGCCGGAGAGATAGCCGCGCAGGGTCTGGTCGGCGAGCGGAGGAGCACCAGCCGGTCGGCGTAGGCGACCATCGGATCGCCCGGCGGCGAGGTGGTCCGCGCAGCACCGGCGCGAGGTCGCGCAGTCGTACGTCGACGCCGGCCGCGGCCGCGGGTGAGGTCGCCGCCGGCGAGCGGGATCTCGAAGTCGAGCTCGCGGAGCCGGTCGCGGAGCGGGATCTCGGCCAGCGTGAGGCCGTCGGCAAGCGGGCCGAGCGAGGTGGCGTTCATCGGAAGAAGACGCATCGGCGAGCTCGTCGGGCGCTCGCCTCGGACGGCCACCACCGCAGCTGCTCGCCGGCTCGCGCCCGGAGCTCGGCGCGGAGGTCCGGGCGCCTCGGGATCGGCGTGCTCGAGGATCGCGTGGACCAGGGACCCGAAGCCGGCGCCCGCCGGCAGGTCGGCCATCGGCGACGGGGTCTCGACGAGGTCGGCCACCGAGGGCGGCTCGTCGACGCCGCCGTCAGTCGTCGGCAGCTCCTCGGCGTCGTCGGCGCCCGGCTCGTCGTCCTTGCCCGGGACCTCGGGCTCGCTGGTCGCGATCGCCTGCTCCTCCACCCGGATCAGCCCGGAGTACGACGTACGCCGCCACTCGGTGTCGATCGGCCGGTCGAACGCCCGCGCCGCGAGCGGCTGGTCCTCCGGATCCGGCACCGTCGAGCCGGGCCCGGGTGGTGGTGGCGAGCTCGGCGACCGGACCGCCGTAGTCGCGCTCGATGGTCTGCAGGATCTCCTGCGCGCGCTCGTCGTCCTGCACCGGCGCGACCCGGAGCACGTCGCGGGTGCCCGGCCTGCCGGCCGAACAGCATCCGGTGCAGCGCGCCCTGTGCCGGTGCCCTCGTCGGGCGCCCACCAGGTGACGACCTGCGACTGGGCGCGGGTGAGCGCGACGTAGAGCTTGCGCAGCTCCTCGCCTGCCTCCTCCGCCCGGTGCGCCTCGACGCTGGCCGCCCACTGCCGGCCGCTCCCGGCGACGTCGATGACGCCGCCGCAGCCGGGCCGGGTCGGAGCGGTCGTGGAACAGCGCCGTCTGCAGGTCGCGCTCGTAGCCGGCGTAGACGTAGGGGAGGTAGACGATCGGGTACTCAAGCCCCTTGCTGCCGTGGATCGTCACGATCTGCACCGCGCGGGCGTCGGAGTCGAGCCGCCGCGGGCGCTCCCCCGCCGCGACGCGCAGCCGCTCGTCGCGGAACCACTCGAGCAGCGCGGTCAGGCCGAGCCGGTGACTCGACCGACTGCTGGTGCAGCAGCTGGCCGAGGTGGCGGAGGTCGGTGAGCAGGCGCTCGCCGCCGACCTGGCCGAGGATCCGGCTGCTCGAGTCCCCGCTCCTCCAGCGACTCGACCAGCGCGGCGACCCCACGGGTGCGCACGAGGATCGCACCGTCCCGCAGCTCGTCGGCGACCTCGCCGGTGATCGCGTCGCCGCCGGCGACGATGGCCTCGACGTCGTGCCCGAAGAAGCAGGTGAGCGCGGCCGACCGCACCAACGGTGCGCGGTGCGGGGCGTCGAGCGCCTTCAGCAGGGCCAGCCAGTCGTCGGCTGCCGGGGTCAGGAAGACATCGCCGCCGCCGTTGAGGACGACGGGTACGCCGCGGTTCTGGAGCGCCGACTCGACCATCCGACCGTGGTAGCCGATCGGCAACGAGGACCGCGACGTGATGGGCCTCGACCGGATCGCCGTCCCACGTGGCGCATCAGAGTCCAGCAGCGCGACGACGTCGCCGGCCAGGTCGTCGGCGATCCGCTGGCGAGCGGTCCACCACCGGATCAGCCCGTTCTTGAGCTTGAAGTCGTCGCGCGGCGAGCTGGCGGACCCGGAACGGCGCCGGGTGCGGCGCTGCCGGCCAGCCGGGAGCCGCCGTGCGCCGCGGCGACCGGACGGACCACGATGTCGGAGGATCCCGAGCCCGGCGTTGCCGAGCGTCGCGTTGAACTTGTCGACCAGGGCCGCGTCGGACCGCCGGTTGGTGCCGAGCGTCGCGCGGGTGCCGGCCTGCCGCGAGGCCCGCAGGTAGGTGTCGACGTCACCGCCCCGGAAACCGTAGATCGCCTGCTTCGGGTCGCCGATCAGGATCAGCGTGGCGTGGCCGTGGAAGGCGCGTTCGAGCACCTGCCACTGCACCGGGTCGGTGTCCTGGAACTCGTCGACGAGCACGATCCGCCACCGGCTGCGCATCCGCGCCCGCGCCGGGCGCGTCGTCATCCTCGAGGGCGGTCGCGAGCCGGGCGAGCAGGTCGTCGTAGGACTGGATGCCGAGGCGCAGCTTGCGCCGCTCGACCTCGTCGCGGACCCGCCGCGCGAAGTCGGCACGCGCAGCGGCCACCGGGTGGGACATGTCGGCGGGGGCGAGCTCGACGTTCTGGTGGGTGACGGCCTCACGGCCGATGGCGGCAGCCGTCGTGCGGTCGATCAGCGGCGGGCTCGCACTGCGGCCGTGGTCGGCGAGGTAGAGGTCGTCGACCACCTCGAGCACCAGCTCGTCGAGCGACTCGACGAGGGTCGCGGACGTGTCGCTCTCGCCGGCGACGCCGAGGGACCGGAGCACGACGTGGCAGAACTGGTGGGTGGTCGCGATGGTGGCGCTGTCGAACGCCGCCAGTGCGTCGCGGAGCCGCTCGAGCCGGCGGGCCAGCTCGGCCGGGTCGCCGTCGAGCAGGTGGGCCAGCAGCTCGTTGCCGGCGACCGCGTCGCCCGTCGCCAGCTGCCGGGCGAGGGCGCGCTCGGCGCTGGTCAGCTGCTCGCGCACCCGCGTCCGCAGCTCCTGGGTCGCCGACCGGCTGAACGTGATGACGAGCATCTCGTCGAGGGTCGCCGCACCTTCGGCGACGAAGCGGGTGACCAGCGCGCCGACCGTGAAGGTCTTGCCGGTGCCGGCGCTGGCCTCGAGCAGGGTGGTGCCGGTCGGCAGTGGGCCCACGAGGTCGAAGGTCTGCAGCTCGTCGACGTCGCTCACGGTGAGACATGGCTCACCAGCTCCCCACCTCGCTCTCCAGCAGCGGGCCCCACACCCGCATCGCGAGCGCCCCGAACCGGGTCGGCTCCTTGTCGTCACCCGGATCGCCCACGCCCGGCATCGACGCCTTGTCGCCCCACACCAGGACGTGCTCGGCGTCCGTGCGTTCGCCGTCGAACTTCCCGTCGTAGCGCCAGCACTGGAAGTCGAGCCCGGTCGAGCGCGACGCTCGCGTCGGTGTGGGTACGCCGGGCGCGGGCGTACTTGAGCGACGTCTTGAGCGGCAGGGGCAGCGGCGCGAGCATGCCCTCGTCGCGGATCGCGACCAGGTCGCGCAGCCAGCCGTGGGCGCGGTGGTCGAGCGGCGCCAGCCGCGACACCTCGACCTCGACCTGGGCGCGCTCCGGTCGTCCGATGGTCAGGCTGCGCCAGGGCTTGTCCTCGTCGCTCGCGGTGAGCGCGAGCAGCTTGATCCAGGAGTGCAGCCGGTGCTTGGGACCCAGCCGGGAGTAGCTCACCCGCACCAGCAGGTCGCCGTACAGCTCGGGCACGGTGCCGCGGAGCCGGCGGCCGTCGCCGAGGTCGACGTCGACGTCGACGGCCCGCGGCTCGGAGCGGGTGTGGGCGAGCGCCTCGCGGGCCACGGGCACCACCCGCCCGATCACCCGCTGCACGATCCGGTCGCCGAGCTCGCCGGGAGGGACGACACCACGACGCCGCTCGCGCGCGACGGCGGTGTCGGGGTGGAGCCCGCGCATCAGGTCACCGAGGATCCGGTCGCCGACCGCCCACTCCTCCAGCGGGTCGAGGGTGATCGGGATCCGGTCGTCGACCGGGTCGTCCTCGCGAGGGAGCGCGATCCCGAGCCGTTGCTTGAGGAAGCCCCTGACCGGACCGCCGAAGAAGTCGACGAGGTCGCCGAGCGCCACGTCGGCCGGCTCGGGCGGCGGCAGCGGCCCGGAGAGGAACGGCGGCGGCTCGTCGCGCTCCCGCTCGACCGCGCGAGCGCCGGCCAGCGCGAACCGGTCGAACGCGAAGGGCCGGTCGGGCACCAAGCGCACCGGCGACCAGGTTGCGGCGGTCGAACGGCTGGAGCGGGTGGGCCACCGTGACGCGGTGCCGGACCGGGCCGTCCGGGTCGGCCGCGGTCAGGTCGAGCGCGTCCAGCAGCTCGCCGACCGGCACTGCCGGCGGCCGCGACCTGGCCGGTGAACTCGTTTGCGCCGGTGTAGGTGATGACGAGCGTGTCGGTCGCGGCGAGCACCGCGTCGAGCAACAGCTGACGGTCCTCGCTGCGCGGGTCGCGCTCGCCGGTCAAGGGCCGTCTGGCCAGCACGTCGTCACCGTCGGTGACGCCGACCCGGGGGAAGACGCCCTCGTCGAGGCCGAGCAGGCACACGACCCGGTGAGGCACGGACCGCATCGGCACCAGCGTCGACACCGTGAGCACGCCGGTGCGGAAGTTGGCGCGCGTCGGACGGCCGGCGAGCCGGTCGGAGAACATCGCGCGTACGTCGGGGAGCCGGAGGTCGACGTCGGACCCGGCGCCGGAGCGCAGCCCGTCGAGCTCGCGCTGCACCTGCCCGAGCTGCCAGGAGTCGGTCGGCCGGACCGAGGTGAGCGCGCCGACACCGTCCTCGATCGCCTGCAGCCAGTGGTCGAGGTCGTGGGTGCCGACGAGCCGGTCGGTGACCGCCTCGAGCCGGGCCAGGAGCTCGGCCAGCCGGCCGATCAGGTCGACGTCGCCGCTGCCCACGTCGTCCAGCGGCAGCGTGCCGCCGAGCATCGTGCCGCTGTCGTCGGACAGGGCCACCCCGGTGAGGAGCCGGTCGAGACCGGCTCGCCAGGTGTTGTCGTCGTAGTGCTCGAGCCCGAAGTCGGCCCGGTGCGCGGCGTCGAAACCCCACTTGACGCCGGCCTGCTGGACCCAGGTCGTGAGCAGCTCGAGGTCGTCGTCGCGGAAGCCGAACCGACGGCGCACGGGCTCGGCGTGCGCGAGGTCGAGCACGGCGCCGACGCCTGCACGGCCGCCGGCCAGGTCGAGCAGCCGGGCGACCACGGCCAGCAGCGGGTTGGTCTGGTCGAGGGCCCGGTCGGCGAGGCTCACCCGCAGCCGGTGCGCGGGGTGACCGTCGGGGCCGACCACGTCGGCGAGGCCGAAGGCCGCCGACAGCAGCGGCGCGTAGCTCTCGATGTCGGGGCACATCACCAGCACGTCCCGGGGCTCGAGGGTCGGGTCGTCCGCGAGCAGCCCCAGCAGCACCTCGCGCAGCACCTCGACCTGGCGGGCCTGGCCGTGGCAGGCGTGCAGCTGGACCGAGCGGTCGGCGGGCCGCAGCACGCGGGCCTCGGCGCGGCCGGGAGCGTTGGCCCGGAGGTCTGCCTGGAGCCAGCCGAGCAAGGTGTCGGGAGGGCCGGCTCGGCGGCGGCTCGGCTCGTCGACGTACGTCACCGTGCTCAGGGTCCGCTGCAGCTCGCGGGTGTCGCGACCGAGCGTCGCGAGCAGCGGATGACCGACCTGGAGATGTGATCGGTCGGCCGTGCGCGGCACCACGCCGGTGATGCCGGCGAGCCGCGACCACAGGGCGGCCGACGGGTGCGGGAGCCAGAGGTGGACGTCGCGATCGGCGGCCAGCGCGTCGAGCAGCGCGAGGTCACCCGCCGCGAGCCGGGTGTGGCCGAAGAGGTTGACCCGCTCCGGCAGGTCGACCGTCGCGGGATCGGCGCGCAGCCGCTCGATCGCCTCGGCCTGCCGACGCACGGGATCGGGCTCCTCGACCGCGGCCGCGAGCCGGCGCCAGAGCTCGGGCTGCCAGGTCAGGTCGTCGGGGACGTCGTTGCCGGCGCCGTCGGTGTCGCGACCGGCGGCCCAGTCGGCGACGAGGGCGGGCCGCTGCCCGGCGTACGACGCGAACAGGCCCGCCAGCCGGCGTGCCGTGGCGAACCTCCGACCCCGGCGCACCTCACCGGCATCACCGGCGACGTCGTGGCCGAGGTGCCGCGCGAGCGTCGCCGCCCAGGGCTCGCCCAGCGACGCGTCGATGACGTGGAGAAGCGGCCACGCCAGCGCGTCGGCGGCCCAGGGGTCGTCGTCCGGCCGCCCCGAGACGACCGCGAACAGCGAGCGCGGGCTCCGGAAGTCGACGCCGGCACACACCCCGTCGCCGCGCCCTGGAGCGACGCCGAGCCGGTGGGAGAGCCGCTGGGAGAGCCACCGCTCGACACCCTTCGCCGGCACCACGACCACCTCGGCCGCGAACGGGTCGGCCAGCGGCGACGCCAGCAGCTCGCCGAGCTGGTCGGCGAGCTGATCGGTGCGCGCGGCGCGGTGGAGGTGGAGGGTCATGGCTGACCGACCTTAGTAGTGGGGTACGACGAGTCGCGCCAGACCCGTCACGTCAGTCGTGCTGCCGGTGCTGCCGGTGCTCCTCGTCGGCCTCTTCGATCTCCTCCTCCAGCGCGGCGACGGCGTGCGGCTTCCCGTGGAAGCGCCGGTAGGAGTAGACGATCAGCACCAGCGCGAGGATGCCCGAGACGACCTGGGTGACGCCGGTCCACACCCCGCCCGGCAGCCACCAGCCGTCGGCGAACGGCCACCACTCCGGGACGTCGGGCTTGATGATCCACAGCACGCCGCAGCCGGCCAGCAGGAGCGAGAACGCCGTCGACGCGACGATCCGGGGCCAGGTCTCCACGCCCTCGGCAGCGCCCTTCAGCGCGCGCAGCCGGACCGGCTCGACCCACCGCTCGGCCCACTCGTACTGCTGCGACAGCACCGCGAGGCCGGCGAAGATCAGCAGCAGCCCGGGGCCGGGCAGGACCAGCGCCGCGATGCCGGCGAGGAGCAGCACCCAGCCCAGCACCTCGAGCAGGACTCGCTTCGCCGCACCGGTCACTGCGCCATCTTGTCCTATCGATCAACCGCCGAACCGGTCCAGGTACGCCAGCGCGTCGTCGTCCGCCCTGCCGTGCGCTGCCGCGATCTTCGCCCAGTCCATCGCCATGGTGTGGAAACGGAGCGGGTTGTAGACGTCCTCCTCCCGCGAGAACAGGCCGTCGCCGGCGTACGTCATGATCGTGATGTTGGGCTCCTCCAGCATGGTTCCGTCGCCCGGGTCGGGCATCGGGTTGCGCACCTCGCAGACCAGTCGCGCGGCGTCGGCGTCGACGACCTGCCAGCCCAGTGGGAAGCCGGTCATGACGCGTCCCGGGTAGGTCGTCATGGTGCGCACGGACCAGGCCCGGATCTCCTCGCGGCCGCGGAAGGTGCCCATCGCGTGCTCGACGTACTCCGCGTCCTCGGTGAAGAGGTCTGCATAGCCGTCCCAGTCGCCGGTGGCGACGAACCCGTTCACCTGCTCGTGGAAGGCCGCATAGGCGTCGGTGATCTCGGCAGCGGTGAAGCGGTTCACGCCAAGATCCAACCACTAGGCTCGCGGGCATGCCGCGCCTGACGCCCGCCAGCAAGCGGAGCCCGTTCGGCGCACGGATCCTCGGACCCCGCGAGCAGGAGCCGCGGCGCCTCCGGATCCGGATCCAGCTGCTGCTCACCCTGGTGCTGGTCAGCACGAACGTGGTGGGTGCGGGTGTGGTCTTCGTCATCAACAACTTCGCCGTACCGGCGCCGGCCCCGAACCCCGAGATGCTGGTCGCCCTGGCGATCGGGGTGCCGACGTACGTCGTGGCCGCGGCGGTCGTCGGTGTCATCTGGGGTACGTCGACCAGCCTGCGGGCACTGCGGTGGGCGACGCAGGGCTCCGACGTGGTGCCCACCGACAAGGAGCGCCGGCAGGCTCTCAACGTGCCGCTCCAGCTGACGATGATGCAGCTGTCGCTGTGGCTGGCCGGAAGCGTGGTGTTCACGGTCCTGGCGGTCGTGCTCCAGCCGGAACGGGCGCTGGCGACCGGCCTCACCGTCGGCATCGGCGCGCTCGTGGTCGCCGGGATCTCCTACCTCCTGACCGAGTTCACGCTCCGACCGGTGGCGGCGCGCGCACTTGCGGACACCGAGGTCAACGAGAAGGCCAGGTTCGTCGGCGTCGGCCCGAGGATGGTGATCTTCTGGGCGATCGGCACCGCGGTCCCGGTCATCGGCCTGATGATCGCCGCCCTGCTCGCCATCGTCGACGAGGGCGAGACGACCCTCAGGCAGCTGGCCGTGGTCACCCTGGTGGTCTGCGCCGTCGTGCTGATCTTCGGCTTCGTGCTCACGGACCTCAACGCCCGCTCGGTGGTCGCGCCCATCACGTCCGTGCGCGAGGCACTGCGGTCGGTGGAGGAGGGCGACCTCGACGTCGATGTCGTGGTGTACGACGGCACCGAGCTCGGCGCGCTCCAGAGCGGCTTCAACCAGATGGTCGGAGGGCTCCGGGAGAGGGAGAAGCTGCGGGACCTGTTCGGTCGCCACGTCGGCCACGAGGTCGCGGCTGCCGCCGCCGCCGAGAGCGGGGAGGTCGGGCTCGGCGGCGAGACCCGTGTCGCGTCCGTGCTGTTCGTCGACCTGGTCGGGTCGACGGCGTACGCCACCGAGCACGACGCCTCGGAGGTCGTCGCCGTGCTCAACCGCTTCTTCGGCGTCATCGTGGACGAGGTCGACCGGCGCGGCGGGCTCGTCAACAAGTTCATCGGCGACGCGGTGCTTGCGATCTTCGGCGCGCCCGTCCACGACGAGACCCACGCGGGCTCGGCGCTGGCCGCGGCGCGCGCGATCGCGATCCGGCTCGAGGAGGAGCTGCCGGAGATCGGCGCCGGCATCGGGGTGGCGACCGGCACCGTCGTCGCCGGCAACGTCGGGCACGAGTCGCGCTACGAGTACACCGTGATCGGCGACGCGGTGAACTCCGCCTCCCGGCTCACCGAGCTCGCCAAGGACGAGCCCGGCGGGGTGCTGGCCATGTGGGACACCGTGGTCGCCGCGGTCGAGTGTGGTGACGCGGATGCTGCCGCCCACTGGGAGAAGCGCCGCCCCGAGCTGCTCCGCGGCCGCACTGAGAAGACCGCCCTCGCCGTACCCCTGTGGGCCTAGTCCCCCGAATCTGACCTCCTGGTGCGCCCGAATCTGACCTCCTGGTGCGCCGAATCGGACCTCCTGGTGCGCCGAATCGGGACTATTGGTGCGCCGAATCGGCCGGAAAGTCGTACGCCGCCAGAACGTCCGGCTCGGAGCACCAAGAAGGCCGATTCGGGCAACCAAAGAGGCCGATTCGCGCAACCAGACAGGCGGATTCGGCGCACCAGAGGGGCCGATTCGGGGATCAGAGGATCAGAGGATGGTGGGGTCGACCAGGATCTTGGCGTGCCGGTCGGGATCGCCGAGTGCCTCGAAGGCGCCGGCGACGCCGTCGAGCCCGACCGTCCCGGTCACCAGGGGCGCGACGTCGACCTTGCCGGACGCGATCCACTGCAGGGCCTGGTGGAACTCGCTGGGGTCGTAGGCGAACGCGAACCGCAGCTCGAGCTCCTTGTTGATCGCCATCGACGGCCGGAACGAGTCCTCACCCATGCACACGCCCACGACGACCACGCGGGAGAGCAACGGCGTGGAGGAGACGATGTGCTCGATCATCCCGGGCACACCGACGCACTCGAACACGACCGGTCCGCGCGGGGTGGCGCCGGCCTTCTCGGCAGCACGCATGACGCGCGCCCACGGCAGCAGGGGTACGGCGCGCAGCTTGTCCATCGCGTCCAGCCCGAGCTCCGCGAGGGCGATCGGGTTCGTGAGGTAGCGCCGGGACTCCTCCAAGGAGCTCCACGGCGACTCCGCAGCAGGGTCGACCACCACGTCGGCGCCACACCGCTCGGCGAGCGCCCGCCGGCCGGACGAGAAGTCGCTGGCGATGACGTGCCGCACCCCGGTCGCCTTCAGCATCAGGATGACCGCGAGCCCGATCGGCCCGCACCCGATGACGACTGCGGTGTCCTTGGCGCCCACCCGACCGCGCCGTACGGCGTGCAGCGCGACCGCCATCGGCTCGGTCAGCGCCGCTCGGTCGGCTTCGAGCCCGTCGGGCACGCGCATCGCCATCGAGGCGGTGACGAGCACCTGCTCGGCGTACCCGCCCGGCGCCTGCTCGCTCAGCCCGGTCAGGTGCACCGAACCGCCGGCGCGCAGGACCGGCAGCGCGACGAGGCGGGTGCCGACGGGCCACAACGCCTTGGTGCGCGGGCCGTAGTCGGCGACCGTGCCGACGAACTCGTGACCCATCACGACCCGCTGGTCGGATCGCATGAACCCGTCGTACCCGAGCGCGGCAACGTCGTCCGCGGTCTCGTCGCAGTGCAGCCGTGCGTGCAGGTCGGACCCGCAGATACCGCACCGCTCGACGTCGAGCAGCACCTGGCCCTCCGTCGGCGTGACGTCGGCGACGTCCTCGACCTCGAGCTGGCCTTCGTGACAGGTGACCGCGCGCATGAGGCGGAGCGTACGACGTCCGCGGATCAGGCGGCGCCGAGGATGCGGGCGACCCCCGCCCGCGCGACCGGGTGGTAGCCGGGCTCTGCCGTCGCGAAGATCTCGCGCGCCCGCTGCAGCCCACGAGGCGTGACAGCCAGCTTCGCGTAGACACGACGCAGGTAGAGCGACCGCCCGTGCTGCTGGAGGAACCGCGCGACCGCCTGGTCCACCTCGTCCGCGCTCCAGACGTAGCCGCTCTCGATGGCCAGCTCCAGCCAGGCGGTGAGGACCTCGATGTTGCCCTGGCCGCTGAAGCCGAATTCCCGGTCGACGTCGGCCAGGACCGCGTGTCCCACGTCGACGGGCAGCGCCCTGAGGAGGTGCACCCACTGCTGGGGCGCCCAACCGGCGGTGTCCAGGTCTGCCGGCGCGCTGCCGGCCAGGAGCGCGACCGCTTGCCGGTCCACCCGGTCGAAGGCGTCGGAGGAGAACTCGGGAGCGTTGGCCGGGATGCCCGGACCGTAGACCCACGCCGCGAGCTCGACGTCGCCGTCCGACAGCCCCGCCGGCTCCAGCAGCGCGGAGCGCAGGTGGTCCAGGAAGGTCGCCGTGTCCATCGAGCGCGAACGCGAACCGGTCGAAGTAGTCCGCGAGGAAGGCGTCGAGCTGTTCGCGACCGACCTTCTGCTCGATCATCCGCAGGAACAGCGAACCCTTCTCGTAGGGCACCAGGTCCGCACCCGCCTCGGGATCGCGGCCGGTCAGGTCGACCCAGAGCCAGGTGTTGCGCTCCGGTTGCCTCGCCAGCTCGGCCTCGAGCTCCTGACGGCCGAGCCGGAGCAGCATCGCGGTGTAGTCCGCGCCGTAGAGCTCCTCGTCGATCCGGGTCTCGAAGTAGACGGTGAAGCCCTCGTTGAGCCAGAGATCGTCCCAGGTCGCGTTCGTCACGAGGTTGCCCGACCAGGAGTGGGCGAGCTCGTGCGCGACGACGGTCACCAGGGACCGGTCACCGGCCAGCAGCGTCGGCGTCACGAAGGTGAGACGGGGGTTCTCCATGCCGCCGTAGGGGAAGCTGGGCGG
Organism: uncultured Actinomycetota bacterium; assembly: GCA_963724275.1. Classification (GTDB taxonomy): domain Bacteria; phylum Actinomycetota; class Actinomycetes; order Propionibacteriales; family Nocardioidaceae; genus Nocardioides. Next base: position 172,928 of record CAVRUB010000013.1, read on the forward strand.
GAGCACGAGCAGGTCGTAGCGCCCCCACCGGTAGGGACCGTAGAGCCGCTCGGCCGCCGCCATCATCGCCTCGGTGTCGGCGAACTCCCACGCCGCGGCGGCGACGACAGCAGGTTCGGCGTAGACGCCCGAACGCTCGCCGAGCGGGCGGAACTCCAGGTCGCCGACCGCGAGTGCGATGAGGTAGGACGGCACCGGTTGCGGCATCGCGAAGGAGTAGGTCCCGTCCGCCGACTTCTCGGTCGGGTTCTCCGCGCTCATGACCGCCAGCAGCTCCGGCGGCACCCGCACCCTCGCCTGGTAGGTGTGGCGCACGGCCGGCGTGTCCTGGCACGGCATCCAGGACCGCGCCAGGATCGGCTGCGACTGGGTGAACAGGAACTGCTTGCCCGTGGTCTGGGCCGGCGAGAGCCATTGGAGCGCACGTGCATCGCTCCCGGTGCCGAAGTCGACCGCGACGGTCTCCGCAGTGCCGACCGTGATCGTCAGCGCTCGGCCGAGGAGCGAGTCCGCCTCTCCGAGCTCGTGCTCGAGCGCGGCCCCGTCGGGGCCGACGACCGCCTTGATGTCGAGGTCCCAGGTGTCGAGCACGAACGTGGTCGCCCCTGGGGTCGTGCGGTCCAGGGTGAAGGTGGCTCGACCGGTCAACCGCTGCGCGTCGAAGTCGACCGTGACATCGAGGTCGAGGTGGTGGACCGCGATGTCGTTGGGTCGCGCGTGCGACTGCGCGTCGTCGGGGTACCGCATGCGGGGAGCGTACGGCGTCTCGAGCCGCTCAGGCGCGGTCGAGAGCCTCGGCGACCCGGCGGTGGGCCTCCCAGATCTCGTCGGGCAGACCCGTCGAACTGGCTGAGGTGCTCCTCGCGGAACTTGATCTCCTGCTGCCAGCGGTCGATGTCGAGGGTGAGGATCGTGTCGAGGTCGGCGAGCGCCTGCTCGTCGAGTCCGTCGAGGTTGAGCTCGTCCCGCGCGGGGATGACGCCGACCGGCGTCCTGACGCCCTCGACCTCGCCGGCGCGGTACTGCATCAGCCACAGCAACGGGCGGAGGTTCTCGCGGTAGCCGGGCCACAGGAAGCGGCCGTCGTCTCCGCGCTGGAACCAGTTGACGTGCGCGAAGATCGGCTTGCTCTCGGCGGCGCCGATGACCTCGAGCCAGTGCCGCGCGTAGTCGGCCTCGGGGTAGGACATGAACGGGCGCATCGACATCGGGTCGTAGCGCAGCACGCCCTCGAGACCGTCAGCGGCGGCGGTCGCCTCGGCACCGAGGGTGAGGCCGTCGTAGACACCCTCGGCGATGTCGTCGATCGCGCGGATCAGCGGCTCGCGGTCGCGGGTGCGGCCACCGAAGATGATGCCGTGGATCTCGACGCCGGCCGGGTCCTCGAAGTCGGCGGCGACGTTGGGGACGTTGGCCAGGGTGGTGGTGAAGCGGCTGTTCGGGTGCGCCCACGGGGCATCGGCGTCCTCGGGAGCGCGGTCGGCGATCCGCTCGCCCTTCCAGTCGAGCCAGCCCGTCGAGGTCGGTCGGCTTGTCGCCGCGTGCCCTCCCACCAGACCTGCTGGGTCTAGCTCGTTGTAGGCGACGTTGGTGAAGATCGCGCCGGTGCCCGGGACGATCGAGTCGATCGCGGTCGGGTTGGTCTTCTCGTTGGTGTCCTTGGCGACACCGAAGACACCGTTCTCCGGGTTCATCCCGTAGAGCTTGCCCGTCGTCGCCGACCCAGAGCCAGGCGATGTCGTCGCCGTAGAACTCCACGTAGTAGCGGTCGCCGAGGGCGTCGGGAGCCAGCGTCATCGCGAGGTTGGTCTTGCCCGAGGCGCTCGGGAAACCGCCGCAGATGTTGTACTTCTTGCCGGTCTCCTTGTCGGTGATGCCGAGCAGCATGAACTGCTCGACCAGGAAGCCGTTCTTCCAGCCGTCGTAGGAGCCCTGGCGCAGGCCGTGGGCGATCTTGCCGAGCAGCGCGTTCCCGCCGTACGACGAGCCGAAGTGCAGGATCGTGCGCTCGTCGGCGACGGTCACGAAGTAGCGCTTGTCGTCGGGCGTGCCTTGGCCGAGGTTCTCGAGGTCGCCGGTGACGTGGACGGCCGGACGAAGGAGTCGGCCCAGGTCGTTGATGTACTCGACGCCGACCCGTGCCATCCGGTTCATCTGGAGGACGACGTTGCGGTTGTCGGTGAGCTCCACGCCCGCGGCGAACCTCTCCAGCGGGGAGCCCTTCGGCGCCATCAGGTAGGGGATGACGTACATCGTCTTGCCGGCCGACGCGCCCGTCATCAGGTCTTCGAGCAGCGGCTTCATCTCCGACGATGGGCGCCAGTTGTTGTAGATGCCCTTGTCGGACTCGTCGCTCGTGGCGACGATCGTGCGCTCCTCGGCGCGAGCGGTGTCCTTGAGGTAGGACTGCGCGAGTAGTAGCGGCCCTCGCCGGCCGGCAGCAGCTCTCCGGCCTCGAGCGCCTCCTGGACCAGACGCGCGTCGTCCGCGGCGCGGACACGACTTCGACCCGGTCGGCGCCGGGTGACCTCCGCCCAGTGCGCGACGTACTCCCGAACATGGATGTTGGTCAGTCCCGCATCGTCGAGCACCCGCTCCACATCGACCATCTGTTTGAGCCTTTCGCGTCCGATTGGGTGTGGGCACGCTACCTCACGCCCAGCTGTCCGAATCCCTGTGCGGGAGTTCGACTGATCCGTGGACATCGTCGTCCGCGATGGGACTCACCATGGCACCGAACAGAGCGCGAACGCACATCGGGGTGGGGCTTTGTGCGGCATCCCACAGGGATCGCCGAATTGGATCGATCGAAGCGGAATTACTCGCCGATGTAGGACATGACGTGCTTGATGCGCGTGTAGTCCTCGAGGCCGTACATCGAGAGGTCCTTGCCGTAGCCGGAGTGCTTGAAGCCGCCGTGCGGCATCTCGGAGACGAACGGGATGTGGGTGTTGATCCACACCACGCCGAAGTCGAGCTTGCGGCTCATCCGCATCGCACGGCCGTGGTCCTTGGTCCACACGCTCGAGGCGAGGCCGTACTCCACGCCGTTGGCCCACCGCAGCGCCTCGCCCTCGTCGGTGAACTTCTGCACGGTCATGACGGGGCCGAATATCTCGGTCTGGATCTGCTCGTCGTCCTGCTGGAGGCCCGAGAGCACCGTCGGCTCGTAGAAGTAGCCCCGCTCCCCGTGCCGGCCGCCGCCGGTCTCGACGTTGGCGTGGTCGGGAAGCCGGTCGACCATCCCGGACACCCGGTCGTACTGGTTCTGGTTGTTGAGCGGTCCGTAGTAGGTGTCCTCGCTGTCCGGGGCACCCGTCGGCATGCCCTTGGCCGCCTCGGTGAGGGCGGCGACGAACTCGTCGTGGACACCAGGACCAGCCAGCACCCGGGTGGCGGCAGTGCAGTCCTGACCCGCGTTGAAAGGCCGGCACCTGCGATGCCCTCTGCGGCCGCCGCGATGTCGGCGTCGTCGAAGACGATGACCGGCGCCTTGCCGCCCAGCTCGAGGTGGACCCGCTTCAGGTCCGCCGACGCCGCCTCGGCCACCTGCATGCCGGCCCGCACGGACCCGGTGATGGCGACCATCTGGGGGGTCTTGTGCGCGACCAGCGCCCGGCCTGTGTCCCGGTCACCGCAGACGACGTTGAGCACGCCGGGGGGCAGGAACTCCTGGCAGATCTCCGCCAGCAGGGTCGAGCTGGCGGGCGTGGTGTCGCTGGGCTTGAGGACGATGGTGTTGCCGCCGGCCAGGGCCGGGGCGATCTTCCAGATCATCATCATCAGCGGGTAGTTCCACGGCGTGACCTGGCCGACCACGCCGACCGGCTCGCGGCGGACCCACGATGTGTGGTCTGCCATGTACTCCCCTGCCGCGCTGCCCTGCATCACCCGAGCGGCGCCGGCGAAGAACCGGAAGTGGTCGGAGGCGTACGGCATCTCCTCCGACATCGTCAGGTGCAACGGCTTGCCCGTGTCCCGGCACTCGACCTCGTTGATCTCGTCCTTCCGGGCGTCGATCGCCTCGGCGATCTGCAGCATCGCCGTGGCGCGGTCCTGAGGCGTGCTGTCGCCCCAGGTCTCGAACGCCGCGGCTGCGGCGGCGTACGCCCGGTCGACGTCCTCCTCGCCGGACATCGGCGCCCGGGCATAGACCTCGCCGGTGGTGGGGTCGATGACGTCGTACGTCGCTCCGCTCGCGGCGTCCACGAGCTCCCCGTTGATGACGTTCTTGAAGGTGTGGTCGGCCATGGACCGACTCTAGCGCCGTCCGACGACGGAATCAGCGGGTCGATCGGGCCCCTTTTCTGCCGATTCCGTCGCGCGGCCAGGTTGCGCCGACTGATTCACTTGCATGGCGCACGTTCTTCGATCACCATGGGTGGATGGACGACTACGCTCTGCAACGCGCCGCGAAGGACCACCTCTGGCTGCATTTCTCGCAGCACGGGCGGTACGTCGGAGACGGCCCGGAGCACGACGTACCCATCATGGTCCGCGGCGAGGGCGTCTACCTCTACGACAGCTCGGGCAAGCGCTATCTCGACGGCCTGGCGGGGCTGTTCGTGTCCCAGCTCGGGCACGGCCGACGCGACCTCGCCGAGGCCGCGGCCACGCAGGCCGGGACGCTGGCGTTCATGCCGCTCTGGTCCTACGCGCACCCCCCGGCCATCGAGCTCGCGGACAAGATCGCTGGATACGCCCCCGGCGACCTCAACCGGGTGTTCTTCACGTCCGGCGGCGGCGAGGCCGTCGAGTCCGCCTGGAAGCTGGCGAAGAACTTCTTCAAGGTGACCGGCAAACCGATGAAGCACAAGGTGATCAGCCGCAACATCGCCTACCACGGCACCACCCACGGCGCGCTGTCCATCACCGGGCTGCCGGGGCTCAAGCAGCAGTTCGAGCCGCTGGTGCCCTCGACGTTCCGGGTGCCGAACACCAACCTCTACCGCGCCCCCGCCAACACAGCCGGGCCGGACGGCACCGACGCCGTCGCGTTCGGCCGGTGGGCGGCCGACGAGATCGAGGTCGCGATCCTCAACGAGGGCCCGGAGAGCGTGGCCGCGGTCTTCCTCGAGCCGGTCCAGAACGCCGGCGGCTGCTTCCCGCCGCCCCCGGGCTACTTCGAGCGCGTGCGCGAGATCTGCGACGAGTACGACGTGCTGCTGGTGTCCGACGAGGTCATCTGCGCCTACGGCCGGCTGGGCTCGATGTTCGGCTCCTCGGCGATCGGCTACCAGCCCGACATCATCACCAGCGCCAAGGGACTGACCTCCGGCTATGCACCGCTCGGCGCGATGATCGCCTCCGACCGGCTGTTCGAGCCGTTCTCGACCGGCGGGGCGATGTTCGCCCACGGCTACACCTTCGGCGGACATCCGGTGTCGACCGCGGTCGGCCTGCGCAACATGCAGATCTTCGAGGAGGAGAAGATCCTCGAAGGCGTCCAGGCCAAGGCTCCGGACCTCCGGGCCACCCTCGAGCGGCTGCTCGACCTGCCGATCGTGGGCGACGTCCGCGGCGAGGGCTTCTTCTACGGGATCGAGCTGGTGAAGGACAAGGGCACCAAGGAGTCCTTCACCGACGAGGAGTCGGAGCGGATCCTCTACGGCTTCGTGTCCAAGCGCCTCTTCGAAGAAGGGCTCTACTGCCGCGCGGACGACCGCGGAGACCCCGTCATCCAGCTCTCCCCGCCGTTGGTGTGCACCCAGGAGCACTTCGACGAGATGGAGCAGATCCTGCGGTCGGTCCTGGACAAGGCCTACACCCTGATCTGACCGGCAGGGACGCGCTCAGTCGAGCAGGTCGCTGAACCGCTGCAGGTAGACCGGCCACCCGCACGGTCAAGTAGGTCGCTCCGCCGCTACTGCAGCACCCGGCTCCGCCGCCTGGCCCCGAACTCGCCGACCACGACGACCAGCAGCGCGATCACGAACATCAGCGTGCCGATCACGTTGATCTGCATCGGGATGCCCTTGGTGTTGGCGCCCCACACGAACATCGGGAACGTCACCTGCTGGCCGGCGTTGAGGTTGGTGATGATGAAGTCGTCGAAGGACAGCGAGAAGCTGAGCAGGGCGGCCGCGAGGATGCCGGGGAATACGAGCGGGAAGCTGACCCGCCAGAACGTCTGCCACTCGTTGGCGTAGAGGTCGGCAGCGGCTTGTTCGAGCCGGGGGTCCATGCCGGCCAGGCGGGCCTTGACGGTGACCACCACGAACGACAGGCAGAACATCACGTGGGAGACGAAGATCGTCCAGAACCCCAGCTTGCCGGCGAACCCCGCGCTGACGAAGAGCGCGAGCAGCGAGGAGCCCATCACGATCTCGGGCGTCGCCATCGGCAGGAAGATGAAGACGTTGGCGGCGGACCGCCCACGGAACCGGTGCCGCACCATCGCGAAGGCCATGAGCGTGCCGAGCAGGGTCGCGAGCAGCGTTGCCAGGAAGGCGATCTCCAGCGACAGCCGCACCGAGGAGCAGAGCTGGTAGGGCTCGCAGACGTTGGTCCAGTTGTCGAGCGTGAACCCGTCGAAGGTGTAGGTGTTGCGCCCGGCGGGCTGGTTGAAGGACATGAGGATGACGACGAACACCGGCGTGAGCATGTAGAGCAGCACCATCAGCCCGATCAGCAGGATCAGGTGCCGCCCCAACCAGTCGATGACGGTTCTCATACGAGATCGTCCGTCCCGGACCGCCACACGTAGACCGCGACCATCAGCACGATGGTCACCATCAGGGCGACCGACAGCGCCGATGCGGTCGGGTAGTCACCGGCATAGAAGAGGTCCTGGATCTCGTTGCCGACCATCCGGGTGTTGGGGCTCCCCAGCAGCTCGGCGTTGATGTAGTCACCGGCGGCGGGGATGAAGGTCAGCAGGGTTCCGGCGACGAATCCCGGCATCGACAGCGGCAGGGTGACCTTCAGGAAGCCCTTGACCGGCGACGCGTAGAGGTCGCTCGCCGCCTCGAGGAGCCGGGGGTCGATCTTCTCCAGCGACGCGTAGAGCGGCAGCACGAAGAACGGTAGGAAGTTGTAGGCGATGCCGGCCACGACGGAGAACGGCGTGTTGATCAGCTGCAGGTCGGCGCCGGTGAACGGCAGCCACCGCAGGAAGGACACGATGAACTCGTTGTCACCCAGGAGGTACTGCCAGGCGAGGGTCCGGACGAGGAAGCTGGTGAAGAACGGCGCGATCACCGCAACCAGCAGGATCGTCTTGAACCGGCCGGACTTGAACGCGATCGCGTAGGCGAGCGGGTAGCCGAGCACTATGCAGACGACGGTCGCGATCAGGGCATAGGTGAACGAGCGCTGGATCTGTGGCCAGTAGTCGGCGATCGCGTCGGGATAGTTCTGCACGTAGCCGGTCATCTTGTAGCCGAGCTCCAGGGACCCCGCCGGGTCGTAGAGGCTGGTCGCGACCAGCGACACCGTCGGCACGACGAAGAACAGCACCAGCCAGAGCGAGCCGGGTGACAGCAGGGCGTAGCCGGCGAAGCCACGGCGCTGCTGCTGGAGAAGCGGGGGGCCGCCTTCCGGGTCCGGGGGTAGGACGTGCGCCATCAGCCCGCGCTCACTCGTCGTCGATCTTGGTGCCGGCCCTCGCGTCCTGGGCCGCATCGAGCAGGAACGTGTGCTCCGGTGCCCACGAGAGGTCGACCTTGTCGCCGGTGTGGAGGCGCCGGCTGCTGGTGTGGTTCTGCTCGAACACCGTCAGCTCCTGCTGCCAAGGCATCCGCACCAGGTACTCGGTGCTGACTCCGACGAAGCTGACGTCGCTGACGACCCCGTCGCGCAGGACGTTGCCGGAAGGGCTGGTTTCGCCCGGCGCCTGCAGGTGCACCTTCTCGGGTCGGACGCCGACCCACACCTTGCCCTCGCTGTTGACCGCCCGGTTGACCGGCGACGCGACGGTCCCGCCATCCACCTGCACCTCGACGTTCTCCCCGGAGCGCCCGGTCACCGATCCGGCGACCAGGTTCGAGCGACCGAGGAAGTTGGCGACGAACGTGGTGCGCGGGAGGTCGTAGAGCTCCTCCGGTGCCCCCATCTGCTCGATCCGGCCCTGGTTCATCACCGCGACGGTGTCAGCCATGGTCATGGCCTCCTCCTGGTCGTGCGTCACGTGGATGAAGGTCAGCCCGACGTCGGTCTGGATCCGCTTGAGCTCGACCTGCATCTGGCGTCGAAGCTTGAGGTCGAGGGCCCCGAGGGGCTCGTCGAGCAGCAGTACCTGCGGACTGTTGATGAGCGCCCGCGCCAGCGCGACCCGCTGCTGCTGGCCGCCGGAGAGCTGGGCGGGCTTGCGGGCGGCGTACTCGCTGAGCTCGACGAGGTCGAGCATCCGCTCGACGTCGTCGGCGGCGTCACGCTTGCTGGACCCCTTGCGCCGCGGACCGAAAGCGACGTTGTCGCGGATGGTGAGGTGCGGGAAGAGCGCATAGCTCTGGAAGACGGTGTTGACCGGTCGGCGATAGGGCTTCAGCTGGGTGATCTCGTCACCGGCGAGGCTGATGGAGCCGGCCGTCGGGACCTCGAGGCCCGCGACCATCCGCAGTGTCGTCGTCTTGCCGCAGCCCGACGGGCCGAGCAGTGCGAAGAACGAGCCCGCCGGCACCGTCAGGTCGAGGGCATCGACGGCGGCGAAGTCACCGAACCTCTTGGTCAGTCCGGTCAGGACCAGGTCGGTCGACTTCACCGCGTCAGCCACCGATCACCTGCGAGAAGTCCTTCTCGTACTCCTGGCGGGTCGTCTCGTCCAGGGACATGAAGTCGTAGGTGTTGGTGAGGAAGTCGTCGCTCGGGAAGATCAGGTTGTTGTCGACGAGGGACGCATCGATCTTCTCCATCTCCTCGCGGGCGCCGTCGACCGGGCAGATGTACCAGACCCAGGCCGCGAGCGTCGCTGCGACGACCGGGTCGTAGTAGTAGTTCATCAGGGCCTCGGCATTGGCTTTGTGCTCTGCCTTGTTGGGCACCATCATGTTGTCCGACCAGATGTTCAGGCCCTCCTCGGGCTGCACGAACGGGATCCGGTCGTCCTCGGCGGCCGCGACGTCGCCGGACCAGGCCATGCATGCCACCAGGTTGCCGGACTTCAGGTCGCGGATGTAGTCGTTGCCGGTGAACCGACGCACCTGCCCGGAGGCCACGATCTGCTCGAGCTCCTCGAGCGCCGTCTGCCACTCCTCGTCGCTGAAGTCCGCGGAGTCCGCGCCGGTCATCCGCAGCATGAACGCCATCGTGTCCGGCATCTCGGTCAGCAGGCCGACCTTGCCCTTGAGGTCCTCGCGGGTGACCAGCTCCTCGAAGCTGCTGACCGGTTCGGTGTACTCCGCGTTGTAGGCCATGCCGGTCAGGCCGGCCTGCCACGGCACGCTGTACTCGCGGTCGGAGTCCCAGCCCGGCGAGCGGAGGCTCTCGATCAGGTTCGCCTCCACGTTGGGGAGGTTCTCCTTGTCGAGCTTCTGCATCCAGCCGAGCCCGATCATCCGTCCGGCGGTCTCGTCGGTCATCGTGATGATGTCGCGCCCGATCGACTCGCAGGAGCCCAGCTGGTCCTTGACCTTGCCGAAGAACTCCGCGTTGTCGTTGATGTCGGTGTTGTAGGTGACGTCGATGCCGGTCTCGGTCTCGAACTGCTCGAGCGTCGGCATCCGCTTCCCGCTGATGTCGATGTACTCCGGCCAGTTGGAGAAGACCAGCTCCTTCTCCTCCTCGGACTTGTCGGTGCTCTTGCAGCTGTCCGCGCTCTGCACCTGCGACTCGGTGCCGCAGGCCGACAGCAGCGTCGGTGACCCGAGCGCCAGCGCGGACAGGCCGGCGCCCTGAAGCATCCGGCGGCGACGGATGCTGCGCACCGTCGGCAGGTTGGGCTTGACCGTCATGGATCCCCCTCGACGATGGGTGACTCGGAGAGTTGGATCCTGCCACCAGCCCGGGGGTGTGACAAGCGATTCGGTTGTGTTGATACGCGACTGCAACGGAATCCGCGTTTCGAGGGGGTCGTTGTGACCGGAAGCGTGACGTGCGACCATCCCGCCATGGGTGCCGGATCCTCGCGCAACAGACTTGACGACGTCTCCCTGGCGATCATCGAGCAGCTCCAGCAGGACGGTCGGCGGTCCTACGCGGCCATCGGCAAGGTGGTCGGCCTCTCCGAGGCGGCCGTGCGCCAACGGGTGCAACGGCTGGTCGAGTCAGGAGTGATGCAGATCGTCGCCGCGGTCACCGACCCGCTCCAGCTGGGGTTCGCCCGGGCGGCGATGCTGGGGATCCGCGTCTCCGGTCCGACCGAGCCGGTCGCCGACGCGCTCGTCGAGCTGGACGAGGTGATCTACGTCGTGGTGACCGCGGGCAGCATCGACATCGTGGCCGAGGTCGTGGCGCGCTCCGACGCCGACCTGCTCACGATCTCCGACAACATCCGCCGGATCCCGGGCGTGCAGGCCACGGAGACGTTCGTCTACCTCGAGACCCGCAAAGAGGTCTACAACTGGGGCGTGCGACCGCCGCCGGAGCTGTCTACCAGGTAGCGGTCGAGCCACGCGGGGAACTGCGCCCAGGTCGTCGAGCACGACGTGCGTGCCGGCGTCGTCCAGCTCCTCTCGCGTGCAGCCACCCGTGAGCACCGAGACGCTCACGGCGCCGGCCGCGAGCGCGCCCTCGACGTCGTGGATGTGGTCGCCGACGTAGATGCTCGCACCCTCGCGTCGCAGCACGTCGGCCTTGCCGACTCCCCAGACCTGACCCTCGAGGTGGTCGACGTCGAAGCCGACATGGTCGACGTGGAGCCGGGCGTTCGGCGTGAACTTGCCGGTCACGACCACCACGCGGCCACCGTGCCGCCGGACTGCCGCGATGGCGTCGTGCGCGCCGGCCATCGCCACCACGCTGTCGATCGCGTGGTCGGGGTAGAGCGTGCGGAACCGGTCGACCGCGGGCTGGATCGCCTCGTCAGCCAGGTGCGGCCCGAGGATCAGGTGGAGCGGCGGACCGAGCTTCGCGGTCATCTCCTCGATCGGCAGCTCGACGCCGAGCTCGCCGGCCAGCGCCCGCAGCACCTGGCGGAAGCCGGGCACGGTGTCGATCAGGGTCATGTCGAGGTCGAACCCGACGCAGGGACCCGCTGGGTCAGCTGTCATAGCCGAGCCCGAACCGGTCGAGCGCGCGCAGCCACAGCCCGCGCCGGCCGGTGTCGTCCTGGCGGGCCAACGCGCGGCGGGTGAGCTCGATGCCGGCCCACGCCACCGGCTCGGGCGGGAACGGCACCGCCGGCCGCCGCACCATCTCCAACCGGGTGCGTTCGGTCTCCTCGCCGGCAAGCAGGTCGAGCATCACGTCAGCAGCGAAGCGGCTGGCGCCGACACCGAGCCCCGTGAAGCCGAGGGCGTACGCCGACCGCCCGCCGTGCGCCGCACCGAAGCTGGCGCTGAACCGGGTCGAGGTGTCGATGACACCGGCCCACCGGTGGGTGAACCGGATCCCGTCCAGCTGGGGGAACGTCTCGTGGAAGTGCTCGGCGAGCAGGGCGAACGTCGCGGGTCGATCCTCGTGGCCGCGCTCGATCGAGCGCCCGTAGTGGTAGATCGCGTCGTAGCCGCCCCACAGGATCCGGCGGTCCGACGTGATCCGGTAGTAGTGGAACTGGTTGCCCGAGTCGCCGACACCGATCGCGGGATCCCAGCGCAGGGCGACGAGCTGGTCCTCGGTGAGGGGCTCGGTGGCGAGCACGTAGTCGTAGACAGGGACCGTGGTGAACCGGAGCCGGCGCAGCAGCGGACGGAACACGTTGGTGGCCAGCGCGACCCGGCGGGCGCGGACCACCCCGTTCGCCGTGACGATCTCGAGGTGGTCGCCGTCGCGCCGGATCCGGGTCGCCCGGGTGTTCTCGGCGATCTGCACGCCGTTGCGTTCTGCTGCGTCCGCCATGCCCCACGCCAGCCGCGCAGGGTCGAGCACCGCGCAGGTCGCGGGGTCTGCCAGCCGGCCGGCCAGGTAGGTGGGCGAGTCGACCACCTTCCGCACCGCTTCTGCGTCGAGGAAACCGGGCTCGGACGGCTCGAGGTCCTCGACCTCGTGTTCCCGAGTGGCGACGGCGAGGGTGCCTCCGCGGAGGAAGCCACAGTCGATGCCGTAGTGGGCGACCGCCGCCTCGATCGCGTCGAGGTTCTCGATGCCGAGCCGCGTGAGGTCGTCGTACTCCCCCGGCCAGCGGGTGCGCCCGTTGTGCTCACCGTGGGTCAGCGACGCCTCGCAGAAGCCACCGTTGCGCCCCGTCGCGTGCTCGGCGATCCGGTCGCCCTCGATCAGCAGGACACTGCGACCGGGCTCGCGCTCGACCGCACGGAGCGCGGTCCACAGGCCGCAGAAGCCACCGCCGACCACGGCGAGGTCGACGGTGGTGTCACCGGCGAGCGGAGGTCGGGCGGCTGGGCGCAGCGGGGTGTCGAGCCAGAGCGGCAAGTTCACCGAATCCGCAAGAGAATCCACGGTTTGATACTAAATCAGTGGCGAATCGACCTGAGAATTGTCGGCATGCCCACTAATGGTGGCTAGGCGCTGCGGATCGAACTGCTTGCGCCTCCGTGGTCGGCGCCGTCGGGCTAGCCCCTGGCGCGCTGCGCCCGCTCCTTCAGGACCGCCCAGGGGAACCGTTGCCGCAGCGTCGCTCCGCTGGGCGCCCCGTCCTGCGTGCGTGCCCACTCGGAGTAGTCGGCGTAGGTGCCGGTGCTACCGGGCGAACCCAGGTACGCCGCGACGATCCCGACCACCTCCTCGTCGGTCCAGCGCCGGCTGGTCGAACGGGTCTTGTTGGTGGCCAGCCCGGCCTGGGTGCAGGCCTCGATCCAGGACCCGAACCGGCGGATCACCAAAGCAGGCGAGGCCGCGTCGTGGCTGCGCTGCCAGGAGTCGTACGCGCCCGCGGTCAGCGGCTCGCCGAGCTCGGCGGCCGCGGCCGCGATCGCGGCGAGGAGCCGCTCGTCGGAGTAGTCGGGCGTGCGCACCCGGCCACGCTAGCGGTCACTCACCACACCACGCCGCGGTCGACCACCAGGTTGGCGCCGGTGACCGACGCCGCGCCGTCGGACGCGAGGAAGAGGATCGACTCGGCGACGTCGGCCGGCGGCATGAACCCCGGCATGACCGACTGGCTCTTTGCGATCAGGCTCCAGTCGACGTCGGCCGGCATCGAGTGCGCGGCGCCCGCGGTCATCGGGGTGTCGACACCGCCCGGGGAGACGCAGTTGACCCGGACGCCGCGTCCGGCCAGCTCCACGGCCAGCGCCCGCATCGCCAGCAGGACCGCGCCCTTGCTGGCGCAGTACATGGCGTTGTAGGGCTGGCCCATCAGCGCCGAGATGGACGCGACCGCAACGACGTTGCCCTTCGACGCGGCGAGCGCGGGTGCCAGCGCCTGGGTCAGCAGGATCGGCCCCACGGCGTTGACGTCGAGGTGGCGGTGGAGCAGCTCGGGAGTGATCTCCTCGAGCTTGGCCATCGTCAGCACGCCGGCCACGTGGCAGAGGACGTCGAGGCCTCCGAGTGCGGCGAGCGCGGCATCGGCCATCTGCTGGATCGACGCCGCATCGGTGAGGTCGCCGAGGGTGACGCCCTCGCTGGGCATCACGTCGACACCGAACACGCGGGCACCCTCGACGCGGAACAGGCGTGCGACCTCGGCACCCACTCCGCCGGAGGCTCCGGTGACGAGGACCCGCTTCCCAGTGAACCGCTGGGACCGTTCGGTGCTCGCAGCGTCATGGGTGGTCGTCATGGGAGCTCTTCGGTCGGGATGCTCGGCGCAGGCAGCGGCAGTGACGTCATGAGGACACTCTTCCATCGAGCAGGTGCGGACCCACCCTGCCGCGCCGCGGCTACTCCTTGGCGGGGGTATGGCCGCGGATCGCGCTGGCCACGGCACCCGGCACGTCCGGGTGGAAGACGCTGGGGATGATGAAGCTGGCGTGGAGCTCCTCGTCGGTCACCACCGCGGCGATGGCGTGCGCCGCGCGCAGCAGCATGTCGACCGTGACCTGTGAGGCGCGGGCGTCGAGCAGGCCACGGAAGACGCCGGGGAACGCCAGCACGTTGTTGATCTGGTTGGGGTAGTCCGAGCGACCGGACGCGACGACGGCGGCGTACTTGGCCGCGTCGGCGGGGTCGACCTCCGGGTCGGGATTGGCGAGCGCGAAGACGACCGCGCCGTCTGCCATGTCCTGGATCCACTCAGCCTCGAGAAGTCCGGGACCACTGACGCCGATGAACACGTCGGCGCCCTTGAGACCCTCGTGCAGGTCGCCGCGGACGTTGCGGGGGTTGGTGACGGACGCCAGCTCGCGCTTGGCAGGCGGGAGGGAGGTGTCGTCGGGCGACAGCAGGCCCTCGCGGTCCCAGACGATGACGTCCTCCGCCCCGTCCGCCAGCAGCAGCGTGACGATGGCCGAGCCCGCCGCGCCGCCACCGGCGACGACGATTCGGGTCGCCGAAAGCGACTTGCGCACGACACGGAGCGCGTTGTGGAGCGCGGCGAGGACGACGATCGCCGTACCGTGCTGGTCGTCGTGGAAGACGGGGATGTCCAGCGACTTCCGCAGCCGGGCCTCGATCTCGAAGCAGCGTGGAGCGGCGATGTCCTCCAGGTTGATCCCGCCGAAGCCAGGAGCGATCATCTCGACGGCGCGGACGATCTCGTCGACGTCCTGGCTGGCCAGGCAGATCGGCCAGGCGTCGATGTTGGCGAACCGCTTGAACAGCGCGGCCTTGCCCTCCATCACCGGCATCGCCGCGCCGGGCCCGATGTTGCCCAGGCCGAGCACAGCGGACCCGTCGGTCACCACTGCGACGGAGTTGCCCTTGATGGTCAGCCTGGCGACGTCCTCCGGGTGCTCGGCCAGCGCGGCGCTGACCCGGCCGACGCCCGGCGTGTAGGCCATCGCCAGGTCGTCGCGGTTCTTGAGCGGGACCTTGCTGGCGACCTCGATCTTGCCGCCGAGGTGGAGCAGGAACGTACGGTCGCTGACCTTGTGCACGGTGACCCCGTCGATGTCCTCCACCGCCTGGACCAGCCGCCCGCTGTGGTCGGAGTCGGTCGCGCTGCACGTCACGTCCAGCACAAGCCGGTCGTGCTTCGACTCCGCGACGTCCATCGCCGTGGTGATGCCGCCCGCCTCGGCGATGGTGGTCGCCACCTTGCCGACCACCGCGAAGTCCGGCTCGGCGTGCAGGCGCATGGTGATGGAGTACGACGACGGCGTGACGCTCATGCGACTACCTAAGACCCCTCCGCGGCCTACTAACAAGTAGTCGCCGCTGCCGGCCAGCCCAAGGTGATGCGGGCAACCCCGGCGTCGCTCCAGTGGGCCGCAGGCGTAGGGAAACTTTTCGGCCCGACGTCGACCCGTCCAGCTCGATGGCCCTAGCCTGACCGGCACACGCCCCCGGAAGGATGCCTAAAAAATGAAGCGCATCGGACTACCCCTCGTCGCCGCCGTCGCCACCGTCGGCCTGACCCTCACCGCCTGCAGCAGCGGCCCGCCCAGCAAGGACGACCTGACGGAGTCCCTCGTGGAGAACGGCGAGCTCCCCGAAGACCTGGCCGACTGCGTGGCCGACGCGCTGCTCGACTCCGACCTCAGCGACGACCAGCTCAACGCCGTCGCCGACGACGACCGGTCCAATCTTGACGAGGGTGATGAGGACGACGTCATCGCGGTCATCACCGAGGCGGGCGCGACCTGCTCCGCCGAGTGACTCTCCGGCTGGGCTGACTTCCGGCCGGCCGGGTACCGGTGCGCCATGACGACGGTGGACGCGTCGACCGAAGCTGTGCCCTTCGGCGACCTGGAGATCCAATGGGACCGCCGTGTCC
This sequence comes from uncultured Actinomycetota bacterium, assembly GCA_963724275.1. Lineage (GTDB taxonomy): Bacteria > Actinomycetota > Actinomycetes > Propionibacteriales > Nocardioidaceae > Nocardioides. The sequence continues at coordinate 188,802 of CAVRUB010000013.1, forward strand.
TGCGGCCCCGACTGTGGACCACGGCCCAGAGCCACTGGGCGGCGACGCTCTCCCCACAGTGCCCGGAAGGCCCGATCCTCGAGCTCTTCTGCGGCGCGGGCCAGATCGGGCTGCTCGCTGCCGGCCTGACCGGGCGGAACCTGGTCCAGGTCGAGCAGGACGTGGTGGCGGCGGCGTACGCGCGGCGCAACGCAGCCGCGGCCGGGCTGACCAGTGACGTACGGGTCGGATCGGTCGCCGGAGCACTTGACCCCGACGAGCAGTTCGGACTGGTCATCATCGACCCGCCGTGGGTGGCGACCGCGGACGTCGATCGATTCCCCGACGACCCTGTCCTCGCGATCGACGGCGGGATCGACGGCAACGACCAGCTGGTGTCGGGCATCGGTACGGCGCTGCGCCACCTGCACCCCGACGGACATGCCGTCGTGCAGGTCGGCGATGCCGACCAGGCGGTCCTGGTGACCGCGCTGCTGAGCGGCCTCGGCGGCGGACGGCTGCCGTGGACGGTGCTCGAGGTCAGGGACCACAGCCCCGGCGGCTTCCTGGTCGACATCGGACCCGGGGGCTCGCCGGTCGACTGAGAGCTCGCCGGCCGACCGGCGGCGGCTTGTCCGATTCGCGCACCCCCGCGCCGGGACGGACCTAGGCTGCGCCGCATGTGGGTTGGAGTGCTCGGCACGACGATCGCGGCCGACGCATCGGCTGGAGATCGCAGTATTCCGCTTCCCGCGGCCAAGCACCGCGCCCTCATCGCGGCGCTCGCACTGCACGCCGGCCGACCCGTGTCTGCAGAAGTCCTCGTCGAGTCGATCTGGGGGCCCGAGTCGCCGCCCAGTGCCCTCGCCACGCTCCAGACCTATGTCTCCGTGGTGCGACGGGCACTCGAGCCCGACCTGCCCGCCCGTACGCCCAGCACGTACCTGACGAGCAGCGACCTCGGCTACCTGCTCCGCGCCGACACCGACGCCGATGCGTTCGCCGGGACGGTCCGCGAGGTGCACGACACGATCGCCGCACTCACCGGCAGCGCGGTACCGGTGGCCGCCGACGTCGACCGGACGGCCGACCAGCTGCGCACCCTCGACGACGCTCTGGCGCAGTGGCGCGGCACCCCGTTCGCGGACCTTCCGGACTCCGACCTGGTGCTCCCTGAGCGCGCCCGGCTCTCAGAGCTGCGGCTGCTGGCGCTCGAGGACCGCGCGACGCTGCTCGTCGCCCTCGGCCGCGACGCCGAGGCGACCGCCGAGCTCGAGGCGCTCACCACCGAGCACCCGCTGCGCGAGCGGTTGACCGCCCTGCTCGCCGTCGCGCTCGCTCGGACCGGCCGGCAGGCCGACGCTCTCGCCGTGCTCGACCGGCTGCGGGTGACCCTGGACGAGGAGCTCGGCCTCCAACCCGGACCCGCGACGCGTCACCTGCAGACCGCGATCCTCCGGCACGAGGTGGCACCCGCTCCCGTGGCTCCGAAGGTCGATGAGGAAGAGGGCCCGAACGCCCCTGCCGTGCTGCCGGTCCTGGAGATCACGGTGCCGGACTGGCCGCTCGTGGGTCGCGAGGCACATCTCGAGGTGCTGGAGTCGCTCCTCGCCAGGGCCGACCAGGGACAGCCGCAGTTCGTCACCGTCGTCGGTGAGCCCGGAGCCGGGAAGAGCCGCCTCGGTGCCGAGTTCGCGCTCCGCGCCCGGGCCGGCGGAGCCACCGTGCTGGTCGGGCGGTGCTCGCAGGAGGAGGACGCCCCGCCGTTGTGGCCGTGGGCGACCGCGCTGGGTCCGGCGATGCCGGGAACGACGGAACGGGACCAGGACGACCACGACGCAGCCCGCTTCGCCATCGCCGAGAGCATCTGCCGCACGTTGACCGAGCTGAGCCGCGACCGGACTGTCGTGCTCGGTTTGGAGGACCTGCACTGGGCGGACGCTTCATCGCTGCGGGTCCTGCGGCACCTGGCCGCCCACACCGAGACTGCTCGTCTCGTCGTCATCTGCACCTGGCGGCGCGGCACCCAGGTGGGAGCGCTGGCCGAGGCAGCGGAGGCGCTGGCGCGGCGGCACGCCACCACGCTCGAGGTGGACGGGCTGTCGGCTGACGAGACCGCTCACCTGCTCACGGCGATCACCGGCGCCACCGATCCGGGACTGGCGACCAGCGTCCACCAGCGGACCGAGGGCAACCCGTTCTTCCTGATCGAGTACGGCCGTCTCGCCCGCGACGAGCACCGCGCCCTCCACGAGGTCCTGGAAGCGATGCCACCCACGGTGGCCGCCGTTGTCGAGCGACGGATCGCACAGCTGCCCGACGACTCCCGCCGGGCGCTGACGGCCGGCGCGGCGATCGGGCGCGAGTTCGAGCTCTCGCTCCTGGCCGGCGCGCTCGACCAGCCCGAGCTGGACGTGCTCGACCTGGTCGAGCCGGCGCTGGGCGTCGACCTGGTGCAGGACCTCGGCGGAGACCGCTTCCGGTTCGGCCACGCGCTGGTCCGCGACACGGCCTACGGCGGACTCACACCCTCGCGGCGCGAACGGCTCCACGCCCGGCTCGCCCGACTGGTCCAGGATGCCCCGGACGGAGCCCGCCGGGCGCCGGAGGTCGCGCGCCACTGGGCGGCCGCCGGCCGTCGTCACCTGCGGGACGCGCACCTGGCCGCCGCCCGCGCCGGCGACCTGGCGATGGCGGCGCACGCGCCCGACGAGGCCACCCAGCACCTGGCGCAGGCCCTCGCACTGCATGCCGACGACCCGACGGGCACCGAGCAGGAGCGCTACGAACTGCTGGTCCGCTACGCCGAGGCATGCCGCTGGAGCACCCGCCGGCTCGAGATGCACGGCGCGGTCGACGAGGCCGTGGCGATCGCAGGCCGCCTCGGCGATCCGGACCTGGTGGTGCGGGCGGCGGCGACGGCCACCGCCGACGCGCTCTGGCCGGCGCGCGCGTACGGCGAGGCGAACCATGCCGTGATCGACGTGATGCGGAGCGCGCTCACCGTCCTCCCCCGCGACAGCGCCGTGCGTTGCCGACTCCTGCTGGCGCTCGCCGCCGAGGCTTACTACGCGACGACACCCGCGGAGCTGGACAGCTTCTGCCAGGAGGCGATCGACATCGCGCGTGCGTCGGGCGACGAGCGGCTGCTGACGGAAGCACTGATGGGGTCGGCAGTCGCGACCTTCCGGCGCGACAACGCCGAGCGGCGCCGGAGCTGGCTCGAGGAGGCGCTCGTGCTCGCCCATCGAGCCGGCGACGTACGGGCGCGCACCAACCTGCGGGCACTGCTCGCGCCGGTCCGGTGCGAGGTCGGAGACGTGGCCGGGCTCGACGAGGAGATGGCCGCCATCGTCGCCGCGGCTCACGACGAGAAGCTCTACTTCGTGGAGATGGTGACCCTCAACCTCGCCCACTGCTGGGCGACCATGCGTGGCGACGAGGCCGAGATCGAGCGCAGCCTGCGCCAGCTGCGGCAGACCTTCGAGCGCGTGTCGACGTCCCACAAGGTCGACACGGTGCGCGGTGCCCAGCTCTACGAGCCGCTCTGGAATCCCGAGGCCGAGCTGCCGGCGGACGAGGAGGTCGCCGCGTTCATGACGGAGTCGGCGATCCCCGCCGGGCCGGCGGCAACCGTGCTCGCCCTGAGGCACGACCAGCCCGACGCCGCCCGCTTCGTCTTCGACACCTTCGGCATCGAGCTCGACACCGACAACTGGTTCTCACCCTTCCTCTGGTCCCTGGCCGCCGAGATCGGGCTGGGCCTGGGGGAGCCGGACGTCGCCGCGGCGGCCTACGCGAAGCTGGCGCCGTACCGCGGGACCTGCGTCATCGCCGGCACCTCGCCCGCACACGGCCCGGTCGACGCCTACCTCGCTCTGGCTGCCGCCGCGACGGGCGAGAAGCGGCTCGCGACCCAGCACGCCGATCATGCTCTCGAGCTGATCGCGGCATGGCGGATCCCGCGGGTCGAGAAGTGGTTCCTCGACCTGCGGGACCGCCACGGGTTCTAGCTCGGACCGTTCCTCAGGCGAGGTGTCGGAACGCCTTCCGCTCCAGTGCGCGGAACCGGAGCCGCGCACCCAGCCAGTTGACGACCTTCATCGGCGTGCCCGCTTCGTCCAGGACGTCTGCCAACACCTGCTGCGGCAGGTCCTGGGCGATCCACGGCACGACGTAGAGCAGGAACCCGAGGGAGTCCTTCGACTTGAAGTGCTCCTCCTCGATCCGCTGCCAGTCCTCCGCCGTCATGTGCCGCTGGAGGATCACCAACGCCTCGGACTCCTCGTGACGGAGGTGCGCCCCGAGCAGCTCCCTCGCCTCGGCGAGGCGGACCGAGAGCGCCGCCCGCAGCTCCTCCCGGGGCCGGCCGTCGGACCCCCCACCCGACGAACCGAGCTCGGCGAAGGCTTCGCCGCAGTCCTGGAGGAGGGGGTCGATCTTCTCGTGCTCGGCCTCCATGTCGAGCAGCGTCTGCCGCTCGGCGGGGTGCGCCCGGTCCAGCAGGAACGGCCAGATGCCCGCGTCCTCACCGCTGTGGTGGTGGTGCAGGATCTCGCTGAACCATCCCCACCGCTCGGCGAGCGCGACCCAGGTGGCCTGGTCCTCGATCGGCGTCCGCGGCACGGCGGTGCTGAACCGGTCCAGGTCGCGACGGAAGGCGTGGTGCATCAGGTACATCACGGTCATGTCGACCGGGCCCCCGGGGGCGGCCGCCTGGCCGGGGAGCATCAGCTGCTCGGGATAGGTCGTGGTCATCTCAGTTCTCTCTCTCAGTGGACAGGTGTGAGGGTGTTGTCGTCGTCGCGGTGGTCGAGGGGCGAGGCCACCTGCGGCCGAGCTCCGAACCCGCCTCCGGGGCGACCGGGCATCCACCAGTTCCACTTCCCGAGCAGGGTCATGGTGGCGGGGACGAGCACCATGCGAACGACGGTGGCGTCCAGCGCGACGGCGGCTGCCAGGCCGACGCCGAGCATCTTCACGACGACGGCGGACTCGGTGGCGAACCCGAGGAAGACGGCGACCATGATCGCCGCTGCGATCGAGATCACCCGGCCCGTGGAGGCCAGGCCCCGGACGACCGAGCCGTGCGGGTCGCCGGTGTCGAGCCAGTCGTCGCGGACGGCCGAGAGCAGGAAGACCTCGTAGTCCATCGACAGGCCGAACAGGACGGCGAACATCAGGATCGGCACCCAGCTGGAGACCGGGATCGCGTGGTCGACGCCGAACAGGCCGGCGCCCCAACCGTGCTGGAACACGAGCGTCACGACGCCGTACGCCGCGGCGATCGAGAGCAGGTTCATCGCTGCCGCCTTCAGCGGCACCACGACGGACTTGAACAGGACCATCAGCAGCAGCACCGAGACCAGCACCACGAAGCCGACGACCAGCCACAGTCGTTCCTGCAGCAGCTCGGAGATGTCGCCGAGGATCGGGGTGTGCCCGGTGGCCTCGACGCCCTCCGGCAGCACGTCGGCCCGCAGGTCGTCGAGGAAGACGGTGGTCTCCTCGTCGATCGGTGACGTGGTCGGCTCGATGTCCCAGATGGCCAGCCGGCCGTCCGGCGAGGTCGCGACGGGCGTGGAGAACGCCACGTCGTCGAGGCCGGCGACCTCGGCGTGCAACGCAGCCACCTCGCGGCGATCGAGCTGGTCCAGATCGGCGACCAGGGTGATCGGTCCGTTGGCACCGGCACCGAACTCGTCGCTGACGAGGTCGTAGGCCGCCCGCGTGGTGCTGCCCTTCGGGTCGGTTCCGCCGTCCTGCGGCCAGGTCCGCATGCCCAGCGCCGGAGCCCCGAGCGCCAGCAGCAACGTGAGGGCCACCAACGCCCACGCGACCGGCTTCCTCGCGACGGTCCGGACCCAACGCGCGGTCCACCCCTCGCTCGCCGAGCCCCCGCTCGTCGAGTAGCCCGAGCCAACCTCGGTCGTCGAGTAGCCCGAGCCGCTAGGCGAGCGTGCCCTCGGTCGTCGAGTAGCCCGAGCCAACCTCGGTCGTCGAGTAGCCCGAGCCGCTAGGCGAGGGCGTATCGAGACGCCGCAACCCACCCGCCTTCCGCTCCTTGCGCGGCATCAGCCGCCTGCCCGACAGCGCGCAGAGAGCCGGGACCAGCGTCAGCGCCGCCGCCATCACGCAGACCACGGTGATCGCGGTGGCGAACCCGAAGGCGTCGTACGTCGGCAGGCCCGCGAGCCGCAGCCCCATGAGGGAGACGAGCACGGTCAGACCTGCTCCGAGGACCGCCCGACCGGCGGTGGCGGTGGCTCGCGCAGCGGCGTCGACCGGGTTGTCACCGGCCCGCAGCCGCTCGACGTGGCGGGTGACGATGAGGAGCGCGTAGTCGATGCCGACGCCCAGGCCGACCATCGTGGCGATCGTCGGCGCGGACGTCGAGACGTCCATCACACCGGCGAGCAGGATCACGCCGGACGATCCGGCGACAAGCCCGCCGACGGCGGTGGCGATCGGCAGGCCGGCAGCCACGACCGACCCGAAGGCGAACACCAGCAGCGCGAGGGCGACGAGGATGCCGATCAGCTCGCCGCGACCCTCGATCTCGGTAGCGGTGCCCGGGAGCTCGCCGCCCAGCTCGACCTGGTACCCGGCGTCCTCGGCGGGGGCCGCAGCGTCCCGGAGCGGGTCGACGATCCCGTAGATGTCGGGGTCGGTGGTGGGCACGTCGTACCGCACGTACAGCAGCGCGGTGGCTCCGTCCTCGGACAGCCGCGGCGTCACCGTGGTGACGTGCTCGGTGTCCTCGAGCCCGGCAACGACGCTCTCGACGACGGCGTCGTCGAGCCGTCCGTCGTCATGGAGGACGACCTGGGCGCTCGAACCCCCGGCGTCGGGGAAGTGCTCCCTCAGCTGGTCGATGCCCGTCTTGGGCGCGGGTGTCGGGGACGTTCCAGTTGTCACGCAGCTCCCCGCCGAGCGAGGCGGCGAGGCCGCCGAGCGCGACGAGCACGAGGAGCCAGGCCGCGATCGTGCGCCAGGGGTGTCGCGCCGTCGCCAGCCCTACGCGGTGCAGGGGATTCATCGGGTTCTCCTTGATCGGTGGATCGTGAGAACCACCGTCGAGGAGCCACCTTGGGTCGGCCTTGGGCGCGACTTGAGCCGCGGGTCAAGTCGCGGCGGGATCGTCCGGTCGTCGAGGGAGACGGTCTCGCAGCCAGGTCGTCGTCCCGGCCCGCAGACCCTTCAGCTTCGGACGCTCGGTCAACGGCGCCACCAGCAACGCCGTGCCGTCCGGTAGCGACCACTTGAGATCGTGGTAGACGCGGGAGAGCGTGTCCGGGCTCTCGACGAGCGCGAGGTCGTCAGCGATCAGCCGCAGCTCCACCCAGGGGCCCGCAAGCCGCGGAGGAAACGCCTCCGCGGCCCAGGCCAGGTAGATCGACGTGCTCAGCGTCAGTTCTTCGCGGGGTTCTCCGCGAACCCTGCCGGAGGACCTGGATTGGTCTCCACCGACCCGGTGTCGCCGGGACCTGCTTCCGACCCGCTGGGCGAGCCGACCCGCTCGGAGACCATGCCTGTCACCTTGTGCTTCGCCTGCGACGCGCTCGCCGTGATCTTCTGCTGGACCCCGGGCGCCTTCTGGGCGGCGAAGTCCTGCGCCTGGGTGACGGTCTCCTGGACCTTCGGACTCTGCCACACGCCCTGCGCGCGCGACTTCAGCTGCTCGTAGCGTTGGCGACCCGCACGCGAACCCAGCACGTAGCCGAGCCCGACGCCGGTCACGAATGTCATCTTCTTCATCAGAACCCCTCCTCGTTCACTCTTGTCGGTTCCCGGAGGAGCCGGCGGCAAACAGGGTCAGCCCGCAGCACTCGCCCGTCCCTGCGGACAACCCTCACGACTGCTCGCGCACCGCCGGCAGCACCTCTTCGCCGTACGCCCGGATCATGGCCCGGTAGTTCGGCCCCATGTTGGCGACGTAGATCTCGTCGAACCCAGCGTCCAGGTAGGGCCCGAAGGCCTCGATGTGGCGCTTCGCGTCGGACCCACAAACGGTGCTGTCGCGGGTCGATTCCTTCGTGACCAGCGTGCTCGCCTGCGCGAAGTGCTGCGGCGACGGCAGCACCTGGGCCAGCTCGCCCGGCAGCCCGGCGTTGGCCCAGAGCCGGTGCGCGTGCTCGACACCCTCGTCCTCCGTCTGGGCCCAGGCCACCTTGTAGCCGCCCGCGATCGGTTTGCCGGCACCGGCGTCGTTGAAGATGTCGACGACCTCGCCCTCGGGACTCATGGTGATGAGCCCGTCGCCGATCCGGCAGGCCACCTCGGCGGCCCGGGGACCGAACGCCGAGACGAAGATCGGCGGCGGGTCGTCCCGGCGCGTGTAGATGCGGGCGTTCTCGACGGTGTAGTGCCGGCCGTGGTGCTGCACGGCCTGGCCCTTCCACAGCTCGCGGATGACCTCGACCGCCTCCTCGAGCATCTCCAGGCGGACCTTCTCCGGAGGCCAGGCATCGCCCAGGATGTGCTCGTTGAGCGCCTCGCCGGTGCCGATCCCGAACCGGAACCTCCCGTCGAGGAGGACGTGCGATGTCGCAGCGGCCTGCGCGAGCACCGCCGGGTGGATCCGCACCGTCGGGCAGGTCACCGCGGTGGTCACCGGCAGCTTCGTGACGCGCGACAGGGCGCCGATGAGCGACCACACGAACGCGCTCTGGCCCTGCTCGTCGTTCCAGGGGTGGTAGTGGTCGCTGATCCAGAGGGCGTCGAACCCGACCTCCTCGGCCAGCGCCGCCTGCTCGAGCAGCTCGTCGACGCCGTACTCCTCGCAGGAGAGGAAGTAGCCGAACAGCGTGGATGACTCGGTCATGGGTGCTCCTTCTGGTGTCGCTGGTCTGCTCGTGGTTCGCGTGCTGCTCGAGAAGCTCACCATCCGTGCGGACTCTGCGGACATGACGGTCTGGACGTATCCGGCGACGTCCTGGAACAGCAGCTGGAGGTCGATCTCCTGCTGGTACTCGCTCCCGAGCACGCTCCGGTCCTGCTGACCGATGATCGCCAGGACCGGGACGTGGTCGAGCTTCGCGTCGTAGAGACCGTTGAGCAGGTGGACCGCCCCCGGGCCCTGGGTGCTGGTGACCACCCCGAGGTCGCCGGCGTACTTCGAGGTCGCGACCGCCATGAAGGCGGCGGCTTCCTCGTGGCGGGCCTGCACGAAGTCGACGCCGTCGTCGCGGCGGAGCGCGCCCATGAACGCATTGATGCCGTCGCCGGAGTAGCCGAACACCCGGCGGACTCCTGAGCTGCGGAGTCGGTCGACCACCAGGTCTGCCACCAGCCGAGCCACTGTCGTCTCCCGTCACCGTTTGCCTCTCGACGACGCGTACCCGTTCGGAGCCGTTGCATCCAGGGAGCGCGCGCGTCGCGCATGGACAGGACCCGCTGGGCGAGAGCCACATGGCGGTCAACCGGTATGGCCAGGTCGCAATCGGGGCAACTCCTCCACGACCCCGGGAGGCGTTGTAATGAAGTTCGTCCTTGTACTTGTCGTGATCGCCGTCTTGCTGCTGCTGCTCTTCAAGTTCGTGCTCCCCGCGATGCGACGACGCTGACGGGCGCGCGTCCGCCAGAATGAGGCCGTGGGACAGGCGGACGCGGACCAAGGGCACCGCTACCTGTCCGTGACGAGCGGTTCCGTCCTGTACGGCGCTCTGGTCTCGGCCTCGACGCTGGTCGTGGCGGGCAGCCACGCGGACGACTACCGGTCGATCGCCGGCGCGACGGCGGGCGCCGTCGCCGTGTTCTGGCTCGCCCACGCCTATGTCTTCGCCGAGACGGGGTACGGCGCCGCCCGGCCGGGTCTCCTCGAGCGCCTTCGTGACGGGACCGGCCACGAGTTCGGTGTGCTGGCCGGCGGCATTCCGGCGATCGTCGTCTACGTCCTTGCGGTGCTGGTCGGGATGGAGAAGACGAATGCCGCGACGGTCTCGGTGTGGTTCTCCGTCGGGCTGCTGCTCGCGGCCGGGTGGCTGACGGCGCACCGTGCAGGTGTACGAGGCCTGCCCGTGCTGGTCGACGCGGTCGCAGCCGGTCTGCTGGGGATCCTCGTGGTGATCGGCAAAGCGCTGCTGCACTGATTCCGACGGGCCTTGTCAGAACCGCTCGTAGGAGGGCGTGCGGCACAGCGCCCAGATGATGAACACGTCGAGCGCGATGACGACCAGGGACCACAGCGGGAAGTACGGCATGAACAGGAAGTTCGACACGGCGGACAGCGAGGCGATGGAGACGCCCAGGATCCAGCCCCACACCTGCTCGGTGAAGATGCCGACGGCGACGACCAGTCCGATACAGCCGAAGGCGAGGTGGATCCACCCCCACGCGGTGATGTCGAGCTGGAAGGTGTACTCGAGCCCCTCGACGTAGACCTTGTCGTTCGCGAGCGCCGCGATGCCCTGCAGGATCTGGAATGCCGAGGCCGTGGCAAGGACGATCCCTGCCAGGGGGGCCGCACCTCGGTCCAGCCGGTCGCTTCTCTGCGAGTCGGTGCTGCTCATCTCGTTCGGTTCCTTTCGACGATCCCTAGGGCAGCGGTGCCGAGGTCGGCACCGCGCGGCTCTTCCAGACCCAGTCCAGCACGACGGCGATGACGACGATCGCCACGAACGCCACTGCCGTCCCGGGCTCGTCGACCAGCGTGGTGGCAGCGAAAGCGATCAGCACCGTCACCGTCGTCACCTCGGCGAGGACCAGCAGCCACAGACGCGCGCCCGTCTCATGCCGGATACGCAGATGACCCCACGTCACCACCGTGAACACCACCAACGCGACCGCACTGCCGAGCGAGGCGATGGCCGTCAGGTCGAAGAAGACGGCGAGAACGATCGCGATCGCGACGGTGACCAGGATGCCCATCGGGGCACGTCCCCCGAACCGGCGTGCCATGACCGGAGGGAACTGTCCCGCGGCAGCCATCTGGTCTCCGAGACCGGCAGCGGGGAAGAGGCCCGAGTTGGTCGCACCGGCCGTGGCACACAGCGCGGTGACGCTCATGAGCCAGTAGCCGGCGGATCCGAGCACTGGCTCGGCCGCCACCGCCAGGGCCGTCCCGCCGGAGGAGATCACCTCGTCGACGGTCAGGGTGCCGAAGACGCCGATGGCCACCGCGACGTAGACGACGGTGGCGATGGCCAGCGCGAGATAGACCGCCCGTGGGAGCTGGCGCCGCGGGTCCTTGAGGTCCCCTGCCGTGAAGGTGATCACGCCGAAACCGAGGAACGCGAAGAACGTCAGCGCGACGCTCGACACGATCTCCCGCCAGGACGGGTAGCCGGAGAAGGACAGCAGGTCGAGATCCAGGTTGGAGAGGGTGGCGATCGAGAAGATCGTGAGGATGCCGACCACGATGACGACCACGACGGTCTGCGCCCGGGCGACGACCTGGGAACCCAGGATGTTCAGGGCAGTCATGGCGAGGAGGACCAGCACGGCGAAGAGACTGGTCCACTTCGCGGTGTCGTCGATCGCGGCACTGGCGTAGTTCCCGAACGACACCGCGACCATCGCTGTGATGATCGCGTTGACAGCCAGCATCATCCACGCGATGACACCGGTGAAGTGCCCTTCTCCCCAACCGCGGACGACGTACTCCAGGAATCCCCCGGCGGAGGGATACCGGGCTCCCAGCCTGGCGAACGAGTAGCCCTGGAGCGCTGCCACCCCGCCTGCGAGGAGGAACGAGAGCCATACCGCAGCGCCCGCCACCTCTCCCGCTGCGCCGAGCAACGCGAAGATCCCCGCACCCACCATGGAGCCGACACCGATGAATGCCGCCTGACGCACGCCCAGCTTCGGCCCCCCACCGGTGTCCTGCTGCTGCGACGCTGGAGACGAATCAGCCATCAATCCTCCCTGGGCCGGCTTCCGCGGCACGACGCACGAACGGCGCTCTTGCCATGGCGCTGCTAGCGCAGATCCACGGTACGCAGCCGGACGTCTGTCGCGGACCACCCAGCGCGGGTGATGCGTCACCACGCGGCGGACTCGAAACTCGAACTGACCCCGCATCCCCCACCGGAGGCGACTAGATGACGACGAACGACGTCCGGCCCGCCACGACCCGGCACGCTCAGGATCCTGTCTCGAGCGCTGCGCTGGACGTGGCTCGGGAGCTCGGGGTGGATCCCGCTCAGGGACTGTCCGCGACCGAGGCCAGCAGCCGATTGTCGTCGTACGGCGCCAACCGGCTCACCGAGGGCAAGAAGGAGCCGGGATGGCGGGCGTTCCTGAGGCAGTACGAGGACTTCATGCAGCTGGTGCTGCTCGTCGCTGCCCTGCTCAACCAGATCGTCACCGGCGACACGGGGACCACGGTCGTGCTGGCGGGGCTGACCGTCTTCAACGCCGTCATCGGGCTGCGCCAGGAGTCGAAGGCCGAGGAGAGCGTCAAGGCCCTCTCGCAGATGATGAAGACGATCGCTCGGGTCCGGCGCGACGGGACAGCGATCGAGATCGACGCCCAGGAGCTGGTGCCGGGCGACGTGGTGCTGGTCGAGGCCGGCAACCGGATCCCCGCCGACGGGCGGGTGTGCGTGGCCGCGACCTTGGAGATCGAGGAGGCCGCACTGACCGGTGAGAGCCTGCCGGTGGGCAAGTCCGCCGACCCCGTCCAGGGCGTCGACATACCGCTCGGCGACCGGGTCTGCATGGCCTACATGAACACCTCGGTCACGCGTGGCCGCGGCGAGCTCATCGTGACCGCGACCGGCATGGAGACCGAGATCGGGCACATCGCCGACATGCTCGCCAACACCGAGACGAAGAAGACCCCGCTGCAGAAGCAGCTGGACTCGCTGTCGAAGATCATCGCGGCGATCGCAGGGGTCGCGCTCGTCATCGTGGTGCTTCTCGGCCTGGCTCGGGGAGAGTCCTTCGACACCCTCTTCATCACCGGCGTCGCGCTGGCCGTGGCCGCGATCCCGACCGGCCTGCCGGCCGTCGTCACGGCCCTCCTGTCGATGGGCACCCGTGAGATCGCGCAGCGCAACGCCATCGTGAAACGGCTGCCGGCGGTGGAGACCCTGGGGTCGACCTCGGCGATCTGCTCGGACAAGACCGGCACCTTGACCCTGAACAAGATGACCGCGCGCGAGCTCGTCATCCCTGGCCAGAACAGGTACCGGGTCTCCGGGGAGGGCTACAGCACCGAGGGCGAGATCAGCCATGTCGGAGGCCAGCGCCACGACCTCGATCCCTACCTGCTGCCCATGGTGCTCTGCGCCGACGCCGTCCTGGACGGGACTGCGCTCATCGGTGACCCGACCGAGGGTGCGCTGATCGTGCTGGGCGCGAAGGGCGGCCTTGACATCACCGAGACCAGGGCGGCGATACCTCGGGTCGCTGAGGTGCCGTTCGACTCCGAGTACAAGTTCATGGCGACCTTCCACGAGATGACAGCCGACGACGGCCGGCCCGTTCTCCGGTGCTACGTCAAGGGAGCGCCGGACGTCCTGGTGGCACGGGCGACCACGATCCGCAATCCCGACGGCGTGCTGGTCCCGATCACAGATGACAACCGACACCTCGCTCTCGAAGCCAACGACCAGATCGCCAACGCCGGGGAGCGCGTCATGGTCGTCGCCCAGCGCGACCTCGACCCAGCACTGCTCGACCCCGGCACCGACTACATCGAGCTGGTGCGTGACCTGACGCTGCTGGCGATGGTCGGGATCGTCGATCCGCCTCGCGCGGAGGCGAAGGCGGCCATCGCCGAGGCCCGCTCCGCCGGCATCCGCGTGCGGATGATCACCGGTGACCACGCCACGACAGCTGCGGCGATTGCAACCGAGCTCGGCATCGAGGGACGCGCCGTCACCGGTGCGGAGTTCGCTGCGATGAGCGACGAGGAGCTCACGCAGGCCGTCGACGACATCGGTGTCGTCGCCCGGGTCGCCCCCGAGGACAAGGTGCGGCTCGTGCACCTCCTCCAGCAGAAGGGGAACGTCGTCGCGATGACGGGTGACGGCGTGAACGACGCCCCCGCTCTCAAGACCGCCGACATCGGGGTCGCGATGGGCATCACAGGCACCGAGGTCTCCAAGGAAGCTGCCGTGATGGTGCTCACGGACGACAACTTCGCGACCATCGTGGGCGCGGTCTCCTACGGCCGCACGTTGTACGACAACCTGCTGAAGTACCTGCGGTTCCAGATGTCGACGCTGGTCGCCTACATCGCCATCTTCATCGGCGCCGGCATCATCGGCATCGCCGACGGTGCACCGCTCAACCCGCTCCAGATCCTGTGGCTCAACATGGTCGTCGACATCCCTCTCGCGATCGCTCTCGGGTTCGACAAGCCGGCACGCGGGCTGATGGAGCGGCCGCCGCGTCCCGTAGGGGCGCCGGTCCTGTCCCGCAACAACTGGATACGCCTGTGTGCCCAAGGGGCGGTGATGACGGTCGGTTCGCTGGCGGCGTACCAGATCGGCGACGAGGCCGTCGAGTCGGCGACGATGCTGCTCACCACGCTGTCGCTCTTCCACGTGGCCGCAGCGTTGCTGTGCCGTGACCAGCGGAACACGATCTTCGACGTCGCAGCCCTCCCCGGCACCTTGCAGCTACGGCGGTACGCGCTCGCGCTGGCTGCCATCGTCGCAGTCACTGCACTGGACTTCCTGCACCGGATCGTCGGGACCACCTCCCTCGACTTCACGCAGTGGTGCATCTGTGCGGGTATCGCCGCCTCGCTTGTCGTGTTCGAGGAGCTGCTGAAGCTCGTCATCCGGCACCGCCCCGAGCGCGGTTCGCCGGAGCCTCTCACGCTGCCCCAGCCGGGCGCCGTGCCCGTCCCGTCCACCTGACCCGTTAGGACCACCGATGTCGTTCAACCTGCGCCACCGCAGCTTCCTCAAGGAGCTGGACTTCTCTCCGGAGGAGCTGAAGTTCCTCATCAAGCTCGCCGCGGACCTGAAGGCGGCGAAGTACGCCGGCTACGAGCAACCACGCCTCGCCGGCAAGGACATCGCGCTGATCTTCGAGAAGACGTCGACACGCACCCGTACGGCGTTCGAGGTCGCCGCGAAGGACCAGGGCGCCCACGTCACCTACCTCGAGCCCAGCGGTTCACAGATCGGGCACAAGGAGTCGATGAAGGACACCGCTCGGGTCCTGGGGCGCACCTTCGACGGCATCGAGTATCGCGGGTCCGCTCAGGAGAACGTCGAGGTCCTGGCCCGCCATGCGGGGGTGCCGGTCTGGAACGGCCTCACCGACGAGTTCCACCCGACGCAGATCCTCGCCGATGTCCTCACCATGACCGAGCACTGCGACAAGCACCTGTCCGAGATCGCGTTCTGCTACCTCGGCGACGCCCGGAACAACATGGGCAACTCGCTCATGGTGGGCGGGTGCAAGTACGGCATGGACGTCCGGCTGTGCGCTCCCCGCGACCTGTGGCCGGCCGACGAGCTCGTCGAGACCTGTCGCGGTATCGCCGAGGAGACGGGGGCCCGGCTGACGCTGACCGAGGACGTGGACGAGGGCGTGCAGGGCGCTGACTACCTCTACACGGACGTGTGGGTCTCGATGGGTGAGGCCTCGAGCGTCTGGGAGAAGCGGATCCGTCTGCTGAAGCCGTACCAGGTGAACGCCGACGTCATCGCCCGGACCGGCAACCCGAAGGTGAAGTTCATGCACTGCCTACCGGCCTTCCACAACCGACAGACCAAGGTCGGCGAGGACATCTTCCAGAAGTACGGCATGGACGGTCTCGAGGTCACTGACGAGGTCTTCGAGTCGGAGCACTCGATCGTCTTCGACCAGGCGGAGAACCGGCTCCACACGATCAAGGCGATCATGGTCGCCACCCTCGGCGACTGAGGCGGACAGGCACATCATGCGAGTCGTGGTGGCACTCGGCGGCAACGCGCTGCTGAAGCGGGGAGAGCCGATGACGGCGGAGAACCAGCGCGCCAACGTCCGGGCGGCCGCGCCGTCCCTGGCAACCGTTGCCAAGGATCACCAGCTCGTGCTCTCCCACGGCAACGGTCCGCAGGTCGGCCTGCTCGCCCTACAGGCAGCCTCCTACGCCGACGTCGACCCGTACCCGCTCGACATCCTCGGCGCCCAGACCGAAGGGATGATCGGCTACGTCCTCGAGCAGGAGCTCGGCAACGCGATGCCACCTGACGCGCCGCTCGCCACGATGCTCACGATGGTGCAGGTCGACCCGGCGGACCCGGCGTTCGGGAATCCGACCAAGTTCGTCGGTCCGATCTACACCCAGGACGAAGCCGACGCGCTGGCCGCCGAGAAGGGCTGGGTGTTCAAGCCCGACGGCGACAGCTGGCGGCGCGTGGTGCCCTCGCCGCTGCCGAGACACATCTTCGAGATCCAGCCGATCCGCTGGCTGCTCGAGCACGACGTCGTGCTCATCTGCGCGGGCGGCGGCGGAGTGCCGACGATGTTCCTGCCCGCGGCGGAGACCACGCTCATCGGGGTCGAGGCGGTCATCGACAAGGACCTCGCCAGCGAGCTGCTCGCCCGCGAGGTCGACGCCGAGCTGTTCGTCATGGCCACCGACGTCGAGGCCGTGTACGCCGACTGGGGGACGCCGCAGCAGCGTCCGCTGGGGCGGGTGACGGCAGAGGAGCTGCGCCGGATCGAGTTCCCGGCCGGGTCGATGGGACCCAAGGTCGATGCGGCGTGCCGCTTCGTCGAAGCAACTGGGGGGCGCGCTGCGATCGGCGCTCTCACGCAGATCCAGCAAATCGTCGAGGGAGAGGTGGGCACCCAGGTGGTGTCCGGAACGGAGTAGAGATGACCAAGTTCGGAGTGCACTCAGAGGTCGGACGGCTCCGCAAGGTGATGGTGCACCGTCCTGAGCTCAGCCTGAAACGCCTGACCCCGACCAACCACGACGGTCTCCTCTTCGACGACGTGCTGTGGGTCGAGCGGGCCCAGTACGAGCACGACCAGTTCGTCGAGAAGATGCGTGCGCGGGGAGTCGAGGTCTTCCTGCTCCAGGACCTGCTCAGCGAGGCGATGGCGGCCAGCGACGTCGGGCGGCGCAAGCTGATCGAGATCGCCGCCTCCGAGTTCACCGTCGGGATCTCGATGGTCGACGAAGTCCGCTCGGTGTTGTGGGGCATGGCACCAGCCCAGCTGGCCACCCACCTGATCGGTGGCCTGACCGTGGCGGAGAGCGGCCTCGACCTCGACAGTGTGCGGTCCCGCTCGGTCATTGCGACCGCTGTGGACGACGAGACGATGTTCGTGCTGCCGCCACTCCCGAACACGCTGTTCACCCGGGACTCCTCGTGCTGGATCTTCGGCGGGGTGTCGGTCAACCCGATGTTCTGGCCCGCCCGGCGACTCGAGGCCTACAACGTGGCCGCGATCTACCGCTACCACCCCATGTTCGCCGACGCCGACTTCCAGTTCTGGTACCCCGAGCTCGGCGACGACGAGCGCTTCAACGCGGTCGACTTCGGCCGTGCCTCCCTCGAGGGCGGCGACGTCCAGCCGATCGGGAACGGGACCGTCCTCATCGGGATGAGCGAGCGCTCGCAGGCGCGCATGATCGAGCAGGTTGCCCGCGCCTTGTTCGCCAAGGGGGCGGCCGAGCGGGTGATCGCCGTCGTGATGACCAAGGACCGCGCCCACATGCACCTCGACACCGTCTTCACGTTGCTGGACCGCGACGCGGCGACGGCGTACCCGCGTGTCATGAACGACGTGCGCGCCATCAGCCTGCGTCCGGGCGTCGGTTCGAACCCGTTCCACGTGACCGAGGAAGCCGGCTTCCTGCCGGCTGTCGCTGACGCGCTCGGCGTGCCCGAGCTTCGAGTGGTCGAGACCGGCGGTGACGCCTACCAGCAGGAGCGCGAGCAGTGGGACGACGGCAACAACGTGGTCGCGCTCGAACCCGGCGTGGTGGTGGCCTACGAACGCAACACCTACACCATCGAGAAGATGCGAGAGGCCGGGATCGAGGTCATCACGATCGAAGGCTTCGAGCTGGGCAAGGGCCGAGGAGGCGGGCACTGCATGACGTGTCCCTTGGAGCGTGATCCGCTGTGAGCACAGCAATCCGCTGGGGCATCGCCGCGCTGGCAGTACTCCTCGTCGTAGGACTGCTCGTGTGGGCACGCGGCGAGGAGCACCACCGCGGTGACGACGTCGGTTCCATGACGTCGATCGAGCCCGGATAAGAGCGTGGTCGGCATCGGCGTCGCGGCACTCGTGACCTGAGGGGTCAGGTGCACCGGATGGTCGACGACGAGCGCTCGGCCCGACCCGAGCGGCAGGAGCAGGAGCCGTGACAGTCGACGACGACCGCCGTGATCCGCTGGAGATGCTCTCTGGTGGAGAGGGCGTCATCACCGGCACCGTGGTCTGCGCAGCTGCGATCGCGGCCGGCGTCGGTCACCTCACGTCCATCGGACAGCTGAGCATCGCCATCCTCGGCACGGTGCTGGTCTACTGGCTCGCGCACCTTCATGCCGTCACGCTCGGGACCTCGCTCACGCACGGATACCATCCGATCGCGGCCCTCCGTCATGCGGTTGCCGAGACCCTGCCGATCGCCGCGGTGTCGGTCGTGCCGCTCGCCGTCCTCGTCCTGGCGAACGTCCTCGGTGTCGGGCTGCGCGGAGCGGCCTGGACAGCGCTGGTCACCACCGTGGGCCTGCTGGCCGTCTACAGCTACGCCGCCGGGGCGCGAGGTGGTCTCGGGCCGGCGGGACGCTTCATGAGCGCGGGAGCGGGAGTCTGCATCGGCTTGCTGGTCGTGCTGCTCAAGGTCCTCCTGCACTGGGCACGGGCTGGCGACGACACGCCCCGCCCGCGAGGGACCGCAGAGCGCCGCCGGTCTGCTGCTCGGCGCCGCGCAGACCAATCAGGGTCCAGTACGGACCGGCGGCTCCGTCTTGGTCCGGACCTCTTCCTCGGTGACGCCCGTCGCCAGCTCGACCAGCTCCAGGCCGGCAGGGGTCACGTCGAGGACGCAGAGGTCGGTGATGATCCGTTGCACGACCCCGCGACCGGTGTAGGGCAGCGAGCACTCCTCGACGATCTTGTAGGACCCGTCGCGGGCGACGTGCTCCATGAGCACGACGATCCTCTTCGCGCCATGGACGAGGTCCATCGCGCCGCCCATCCCCTTGACCATCTTCCCGGGGATCATCCAGTTCGCGATGTCCCCGGCGGCCGACACCTGCATGGCGCCGAGGATGGCGACGTCGACCTTGCCGCCCCGGATCATGCCGAAGCTGGTCGCGGAGTCGAAGAAGCTCGCACCCTTGCGGATCGTCACGGTCTCCTTGCCCGCGTTGATCAGGTCGGGGTCGACCCCGTCCTCGGTCGGGTAGGCGCCGGTCCCGAGGATGCCGTTCTCGCTCTGCAGCACCAGCTCGACGTCGTCAGGGACATGGCTGGGCACCATCGTCGGGAGCCCGATCCCGAGGTTGACGTAGTCACCGTCGACCAGCTCCTTCGCGGCGCGCGCGGTCATCTCGTCACGTGTCCACGCCATTGCGCGTCTCCTTCTCTCCGCTGTTCGCGACGCGGACGGTCCGCTTCTCGACCCGCTTGTCAGCCGCTTCCTCAGCGGTCAGCGGCACCACCCGGTGCACGAAGACGCCAGGCAGGTGGACGTCGTCGGGTCCGATCTCGCCGGGCTCGACGAGCTCCTCGACCTCCGCGATCGCGATCCGACCGGCCATCGCCGCGAGGGGGTTGAAGTTGCGGGCGGACTTGTTGAAGACCAGGTTGCCGTGCCGGTCGCCCTTCCAGGCACGCACCAGCCCGAAGTCGGACTGGATCGCCTCCTCCAGGACGAACTCGTGCTCGCCGTCACGGGTGGCGAACACCTGGACGGGCTTGGGCGGCGAGTGCTTCACGACGTTGCCGGCGTCGTCGTACCGCCACGGGACACCGCCCTCGGCCACCTGGGTCCCCACCCCGGTGCGCGTGTAGAAGGCAGCGATGCCCGACCCGCCAGCGCGCATCCGCTCGGCCAGCGTCCCTTGCGGGGTGAGCTCGACCTCGAGCTCACCCGACAGGTACTGGCGGGCGAACTCCTTGTTCTCCCCGACGTACGACGCGACGACGCGGCGCAGGCGTCCGGCGCCGAGGAGCATCCCGAGGCCCCACTCGTCCACGCCGGCGTTGTTCGACACCACTTCGAGGTCGCGGACGCCGGCTTCCAGCAGGGCGCGGATCAGGACCGTGGGGATGCCGCACAGCCCGAACCCGCCGACTGTGAGCGTTGCCCCGTCCGGGATGTCGGCGACTGCTGCGGTGGCCGACGTGACGACTTTGTCCATAGGGCCGAAGTCAAGACCAGTACGGCTGCGGGGTCAAACGGCTGACGGAGGAGCAGGAGCTCGGACGCTCGTCCTCCAGACGACAACGGCCGGCCGGTGTCTCTCGACACCGGCCGGCCGTTTGCTCGTTCGGACGTCAGTCCGTCACCACCGCCTTGAGCACGTCCACCTTGGCGGCGGACCTGGCGGGACCGATCGCTGCCAGCACCCCGGCAACCGCGGCCAGCACGACGTACACCGCGATCTGGGGGCCGGGGACGGAGATCCCCGTGATGCCCTCGTCCTTCATCGCCCGTGACAGGGCCAGCCCGATCGCCACCCCGAGGCCGGCGCCGCTGAGGGCGCCGATCAGCGAGATCACCACCGACTCCCACCGGACCATGGCCCGGACCTGCGAGCGGGTCATGCCGACCGCCCGCAGGAGCCCGAGCTCCCGCGTCCGCTCGAACACTGACAGCGCCAGGGTGTTGACGATGCCGAGCAGGGCGATCACGACTGCGAGCAGGAGCATCACCGTGACGAAGGTGAGCAGTCCGTCGATGAATCCGCTGGCCTCCTTCTCGAAGGCCTCCTGGTCCAGCACCTTGGCGTCAGGATGGTCGGCCAGGGCGGCAGCGATCGCAGCCTGGACGGCATCCCTGTCCGCTCCCTCCTCGATGCTCACCAGCGCCGAGGACACGAGCTGCGGACCGGCAAAGGCGTTCTGTGCCTCGAGGCTGAGCACGAAGTTGTCCGCGATCCAGCCCTTCGACTCGTAGATGCCCGCGACGTGGAGCTCGTGCTTGCCCGTGGCGGCGAAGCTCGCCTCCACGACGTCGCCGACCTTCCAGCCGTTGCTCACGGCCGTGCCCTTGGAGACCACGACTCCGTCGCCATCGAGATCGGCGAGCGAGCCTTCGGACAGGTCGAGACTCATCAGCTCCCCGGCGTTGGCCGGGTCGATCGCCGAGTAGCTCGAGTCGACGCCGTCGAACCGGGCCTGTCCCCAGCCACTTGCCGAGATCTCCTCCACGCCGTCGACGCCGGCGACCGCTTCCACGACCGACGGGCTGTAGCCCGGGCCCTGGGCGCTCGAGGCCGTCACGAACAGGTCCGCGCTGGTCTTGTCGCCGATCACCTCGCCGAAGGAGTCCTTCAGCGATGATGCGAACACGCTCATGCTCACGACCAGGGTGAGGCCGATCATCAGCGCCGCAGCCGTCGAGGCAGTACGACGCGTGTTGCGCATCGCGTTCTGCTTCGCCAGCTCTCCGGGCAGGCCCCGGAGCTGCATCGGGGCGGCGATCAGCGACGTCAGCGGGCGGACCGCCAGCGGCAGCGAGACGATGACGCCGCCCAGGGCAGCGACCAGCCCGATGCCGAACAGCATCATCGGCGCGTCGCCGTACAGGGCAGCGACCACGGCGGAAGTGCCCGTCCCGAGCAGGGCGAGGCCGATGACCGCGCGCCGCTTCGAGACCTTCTCCGCGCCGGGGGTCGCCTCGCGGAGCGCCTCGATCGGCAGCACCTTGGTGGCGCGCCGAGCCGGGACGAGCGCGGCCGCGACGGTGACGAGCGTGCCCACCAGCATCGAGATCACGACCGTGCGCGGTTCGAGCTGCAGGGACGTGCTCGGCAGGCTGAAGCCCACCGCGTCCATGAGGAGGTTCAGGCCCTTGGCCACAGCGAGACCGAGTGCGATCCCGATGGCTGACGCGGCGGCGCCGAGCACGACGGCCTCGATCAGCAGGCTGCGCAGCACCTGGCGCCGGGTGGCGCCGATCGCCCGCAACAGCGCGATCTCCCGCGACCGCTGCGTGATCGTCATCGTGAACGTGTTCCAGATGATGAAAGCACCGACGAAGAGCGCGATGCCGGCGAAGATCATGAACAAGATCCCCACCATCTTGAGCTCCTCCTTGACAGCGTCCGCGTTCTCCTTCGAGACCGATGCACCCGTGACGGCTTCCGTGCCTTGGGGCACGACGGCGTCGAGGCGCTCGGTGAGCTCCTCCTGCGACACCCCGTCGTCAGCGGCGACACCGATCGAGTCGAACCGACCGGGTTCGCCGAGCACCTCCTGTGCGGTGGCCGCGTCGAAGTACGCCGATGTGGTGCCGCCGAGGTCCTTCTCGCCGCCGAACCCGACGGTGCCGACGACGGTGAACTCCCGGGTCGGACCCTGGAAGAGCACCTTGATCGTGGAGCCGACGGCAACGTCGTTCTCCTCGGCGCTGGTGGCGTCGATCACCACCTCGTCGCCGCCCTCGGGTGCGGTGCCGGAGAGGATCTCGACCTCACCGCGGAGGGACTCGTCCTCGGCCATGGTGTAGCCCATGGTGGGTGCCCCACCGCTGGTGAGGATGGCCTTGCCGTCGTTGTCGGTGATCAGGGCGTAGCCACTGACGAAGCCCTCGGCGACGCGGACGCCGTCGACGGCTGAGACGTCGTCGAGCACCGCTGCGTCGATCGGCGCGCGGCTGGTGCCGGTGCCCGAGGACTCGGTGAAGGAGGCCTCGGTGCGGACGACCGCGTCGGTGCCTGCGGAGACCTTGCCGAAGAGCTGGGAGAAGGCCAGCCCCATGGTGTCGGTCAGGATGAGGGTGCCGGCGAGGAACGCGATCCCGAGCGCGATCGAGGCGGTCGTGAGGACGAGGCGCAGCTTGTGCGCGATCATTCCTCGGAAGGTGGACTTCAACATGGCGGTCAGGCTCCTAGCTTCAACATGCGGTCGAGGACCCGCTCGGCGGTCGGCGAGCGGAGCTCGTCGACGACGTGGCCGTCCGCGAGGAAGATCACCCGGTCGGCGTAGCCGGCGGCCTTGGGGTCGTGGGTGACCATGACGACGGTCTGGCCGAGCTCGCTGACCGCCTTGCGGAGGAACGCGAGCAGCTCGGCGCTGGACGTCGAGTCCAAGGCCCCGGTCGGCTCGTCCGCGAAGACGATCTGGGGGCGCGAGGCCAGGGCGCGCGCCGCGGCGACGCGCTGCTGCTGCCCGCCCGAGAGCTGCGACGGACGGTGGTCGAGCCGGTGGGTCAGGCCGACCGTCTCGACGATCGAGGCCACCCACTGCGAGTCGGGCTTGCGGCCCGCGATTCGCAGCGGCAGGACGATGTTCTCCGCAGCCGTCATGGTCGGCAGCAGGTTGAACGACTGGAAGATGAAGCCGATCCGGTCGCGCCGCAGCAGGGTGAGCGTCTTGTCGTTGAGCGAGGTGATCTCGGTGTCGCCGAGGTACACCTCGCCCGCCGTCGGACGGTCCAGACCGGCGAGCATGTGCAGCAGCGTCGACTTCCCGGAGCCCGACGGACCCATGATCGCGGTGAACTCGCCCTTGGCGAGGTCGACCGTGACGTCGTCGAGGGCGGACACGGTGGCGTCGCCGCTCCCGTAGCGCTTGCTGACGCTCTCGACGCGGGCGGCGGCTGCCGTGAGATCCGGGGCGGTCGTGGGGCTGAGGGTGACGGTCATCTGCTTCTCCTGAGGTAGGTGGCAGCCCGTTGCGGGCGGCATGTGACCAGCACACGGGATGAGCGGGCCGCGGCACATCGGGCTGGGCGCACTCCCACCGGGCGCTGGCCGTGCGCTCGCTGACGGGCGTTTGTGCGGCCAGCCCCACCCCAGGGGTACGGGCTATTACCTCCCGCGGCACCGCGGATGCGCGCAGACTGCACCAATGACCTCCCTCAGCCGCTTGCGCCGACGCTCGCGGGGCGAGTGGACGGTCGCCCTGGTGGTGTACGGCGGGCTTCTGCTCTTCGTGGTCGCGGTCTACGCAGTCCTGGTCCTGGGCGGGGGGCTGCTGCTCGGACGCACCTCGTCAGCCGACGTCGCCCTCTCCGTCGTCGCGACCGCCGTCGTCGCCCTCGGGTTCGACCAGGTCCAGGCCCGCCTCGAGGCGTTCGCGTCCCGCGTGGTGCACGGGGGCCTGCCCTCGCCTTACGACGTGCTGCGTCGGTTCTCCGGCACCGTGGCCGGAAGGTACGCCGCCGAGGACCTGCCGGTGCAGATGGCACGGATCCTCGCCGACGGCACGGGCGCGGAGTGGGCGCAGGTCTGGTTGCTCGTGGCCGACCGGCCTGCCCTGGCTGCCACCTGGCCTCCCGGGGCGGCAGACGACGCCGAAGGAGCCGGAGAGGACCCGCGGCTCTCCGTACGCGCCGGGCGCCGCACGCTGGACGTCCGTCAGGGAGGAGAGCTGCTCGGGCTCCTGGTCGTGCAGGAGCACCCCCAGGTGCCACTGACCTCGGTGGAGGAGCGACTCTTCTCGGGCCTCGCTGCCCAGGCCGGACTGGTGCTGCGCGGGGCCCGCCTCCGGGTGCAGCTCGAGCAGCGCGCCGCCGAGCTGACCGCTCGCGCCGACGAGCTCCGTGCGTCCCGGCAACGCCTCGTCGACGCCCAGGACACCGAGCGCCGGCTGCTGGAGCGCGACATCCACGACGGCGCCCAGCAGCACCTGGTCGCACTGGCGGTCAACCTCCGGCTGGCTCAGACGCTCGCCGACCAGTCACCGGCCCGGGCCGAGGCGCTGCTGATCGCGCAGGAGACCGCCGCTGCGGACGCGATCTCCACCCTGCGACAGCTGTCGAGAGGTATCTATCCGCAGCTGCTGACCGACTGCGGGCTGCCGGTCGCACTGGCCGCGGCGGTCGACGCGAGCCCGGTGCCGGTCGAGATCACCGCAGGAGAGCTCCCCGGCACGGTGCCCGGATCGAGGCCGCCGCCTACTTCTGTTGCCTCGAGGCCCTCCAGAACGCCACCAAGCACTCCGGTGCCACGTCCATCCGCGTCGACCTGCGTCGGGACGGCACCGATCTCGTCGTCACGATCGACGACGACGGCGCCGGGTTCGACACGAGCCGCGCCATGACCGGCACCGGTCTTGCGAACATGCGCGAGCGGATCGAGTCGATGGACGGCACCCTGTCCATCGACTCCACGCCCCGCGGCACCCGCGTCCGCGCCGCTCTGCCGGTCATGGCGGAGGCCTGACGTGGGCGCGCGGATCGCCTGGGGACTGGCCGGCATGACTCTCGCCATGACCGTCTTGGACATCTGGATCACTGCGGCTTACCGACCCCTGCTGTCGGAGGAGGCGATAGCGGAGCACGGGTTCCCCTTCGTCAACGGCGCCGTGCTCGGGTCGGCCGTGCTGGGCGCTGTCATCGTCGCCCGCGACCAACGCCACCTGATCGGCTGGCTGCTCAACCTGATCGGCACTGTGGGCGCGTTCTCGCTCATGCTGGAGGCCTACAGCATCTGGGTCGTCAACGGGGATGGACCAGGGTCGGGGTCGATGGCCGGCGTCGTCGGCCTCATGTCGAGCCTGGTCGGCGGACAGTTCGCGATCGGCGGGCTGGCGCTGCTGTTCCTGCTCGCGCCGGACGGCCGGTTGCTCTCGCCGCGGTGGCGCTACATCGCCGCCGCGGTGGTGATCGGGGAGCTCTGTTGCATGCTCGCCCTCCTCTGGGGGGATCCGACCGAGTACCGCATCCAGGCGGCCGAAACCGGTCCGCTGCGCGGAGCGGTGTTCACGCTCGGCTTCGCGCTGATCAGTGTGGGCATGATCGGGGCCGTGGTCTCCATGCTGGTCAGGCTGCGCCGCAGCCAGGGCGAGGAGCGCCAGCAGGTGCGGCTGATCACGCTCGCGGTCGGACTCCTGCTTCTGGGCATCGTCTCCCTGTTCGTCGTACAGACGATCAACGGCGGGGAGCAGACCTGGGCGGCGTCGGTCCCGCTCTATGTCGCCTATCTCTTCCTTCCGTTGACCCTCGGGGTGGCCGTGCTGCGCTACCGCCTCTACGACGTCGGCATCTTCATCAACCGCACCGTGGTCCTCGCGGTCGGAACCGCTTTTGCCGCCGTCGGCTACGTCACCCTCGTCGTGGTGGTGGGTGGGCAGGTCGACACCCGGACCGGCAGCTTCGCGGTCTCCTTGCTGGGCACCGCGGTGGTGGCGCTCGCCTTCCAGCCCCTGCGGCGTTGGGTCGTCTACCTCGCCAACCGGTTGGCCTACGGCCCCCGAGCGCGTCCCTATGTCGCGCTCTCCGACTTCAGCAGCCGTCTGGCGGAGACCCCGACTGCCGAGGCACTGCTCCCGGCCGTCGCGGATGCGGCGGGACGCGCGGTCTCGGCGCGTGGCGCGAGCGTGGTGCTGGACGTGCCAGGGGCCGGGGTCGTCTCCGCGGACTGGGGCGACCTGGAAAGGCAGACGACGCTGCCCTACGACGTCCCGATCCGCAGCGGCGGCGCCACCCTCGGTCACATCACCGTGCTGCTGCCGAGGGGGCGGACGCTCCGGGCCGCCGACGCCCGTCTCCTGCAGGCGCTCGCCGACCAGGCTGCGGTGGCGTTCCGCAACACCGCGATGGAGGTCGAGCTGGCCGAGCGGGTCGCCGCGCTGGACCGGACCGCCCACCAGCTCCAGGACTCCCGGGCGCGACTCATCGACGCCGACGACGCCGCACGCCGGACCCTCGAGGCTGCGATCTCGCGGGACGTGCTCCCCCGGCTGGTGACGCTGCCTGCCGAGATGGGGCGGGCGCGTCGCGCCATCGCCTCGGGTTCCCCCGACCATGGCCTCGACGACCTGGTGCGGGACACCAACACCGCCCTCGAGTCGCTCCGCGAGCTGACCAGAGGTGTGTTCCCGACCCAGCTGGCCCGGACCGGGCTCGAGCCGGCGCTGCGCTCGTGCCTGTCGCGAAGTGGACTGGGTGCGACGTTGCAGGTAGCGCCCGACGCAGCCGGCCAGCGCTACTCCAGTCGGGTGGAGGCCGCGGTCTACTTCTGCTGCTCGGAGACGGTGCACGCACTGTCCGAGCGCTCCTCGGTCAGCCTCGCTGTCGACGGGGCCACCCTGCTGCTGCGGATCACCGGCGTGAATGTCGAACGGATGGACCTGCTGGCCATCCGGGACCGCATCGCCGCTGTCGACGGTTCGCTGACGATGGATGCCGACGGCATGACCGTCGTCATCCCAGTGGCGTCATCCGAGGTCGTCGCGGCCGTTGCTGGCGGCCCAGGCAGCTGAGAGCCGGTCGGGCCCGAACGCGGCCTTGGCGACGTACGCCGCGGCGCCGCTGCCGGCGATGTCGAACTCCTCCGCGTCGTAGGTCGAGAGCAGGACGACCACCGGGCCACCGGGCCGCGAGGTCAGGCGGCGTGACGCCTCGATCCCGTCGATGCCGGGAAGGTTGACGTCCATCAGCACCAGCTGAGGCCGAAGCTCAGCGGCTGCTGTCAGCGACTCCTCACCGGTCGTGGCCGAACCGACGACGACGAAGCCGTCGGTCGCCTCGACCACCGTCGCCATGGCGCGGCGAAACGGCTCCTGGTCGTCGACGACCAGGACCCGCACCTCGCCCTCGAGATCATTGCTCACACGGCACCTCCGCCAGGATCCTCGCTCGCGCCGGGCGTCCGCGAAAGGGGGTTGACCACCGATCCGCGGGGTGCTGGCCTCACTTCGCGCGGGCGCCGCCGGAGGCGTCGAGGAAGGCGAGCACGGCCATCACCCGTCGGTTGACCTCGGGTTCGGTGACCACACCCAGCTTCTGGAACACCGAGCCGATGTGCTTCTCGACCGCCCGTTCGCTCATGAACAGCGTGGAGGCGATGGCGGCGTTGCTGAGCCCGGTGGCCATCGCCTGGAGCACCTCGAGCTCGCGCTCGGTGATCCCGCGCAAGGGTGAGTTGGCTTCCTTCGACTTCCGTGCCATCAGGCCCTCGACCACCTTCGGGTCCAGGGCCGAGCCACCGCGCGCGACCTCGTGCAGGGCACGGACCAGGTCGTCGACCTGGCTCACCCTCTCCTTCAGCAGGTAGCCGAGGCCCGCCACCCCGTCGGCGAGCAGCTCGTAGGCGTAGTCCTCCTCCACGTACTGGGAGAGCACGACCACACCGATCTGGGGGTGCTCGACCCGGATCCGCTTCGCGGCGTCGATGCCCTCGGTGGTGAAGGAGGGCGGCATCCGGATGTCGGTCAGCACCGCGTCGGGCAGGTGTGCGGCAACGGCTGCATGCAGCGCTGCTGGGTCCCCCACCGACTCGAGCAGCTCGATCTCCGGGGTCTCCGTGAGCAGGCCGGCCACCCCTTCCCGGACGAGGTAGTTGTCGTCTGCGAACACCACGCGCACCGTCATGTCCTCACTGTAGGTCCGTACGGCCGCGGTGGGGGTGGACACAGGGGCGCGGGCGCGACCGGATCGGCTTCATCTTCCAGGCCTACAACCTGATGCCGTCGCTCGACGTAGCGCAGAACATCGGTCTCCCGGCGCGCCTCGCGGGCTCCCGCGTCGACCGCAGGTGGCTGGCTGAGGTAGCCCGACGTGTCGGGCTCGCTGAGCGGATGAAGCAACGCCCCGCGGAGCTGTCCGGAGGGCAACAGCAGAGGGTCGCGATCGCCGGGGCGCTGGTGATGCGACCCGACGTCGTGTTCGCTGACGAGCTGACGGCGCCTGGATTCCGCACCGGCGGCGAGATCCTCGGCCTGATGCGCGAGTCGGTCGACGAGCACGGACTGACCATCGTCATGGTCACTGACGATCCGCTCGCAGCGGCCCGCGCGGACAGCGTGCTGTTCCTCGCCGACGGTCGGATCGTCGACCGCCTGGTGGCCACACCGCTGACGGCGTCGCCGCACGCATGACCCACCTGGAGGGCTGAGCCGTGTGGTTCCTGGCCTTCTCCAGCATCCGCTTCCGCTGGCTGAGCTTCGTCGGTGTCTTCGTGACCGTCGCTGCAGCAGCGGCGCTCGTCACTGCACTGGCTCTCTGCTCGAGGCCGGGATCCGCGGTGACGTGCCGCCCAGCGTCTCGCCGGCGCCGACATCGTCGTCGCCGCCGACCAGACCGTCCGCGAGGAACGCGGGACCGGTGACGACCACGAGACCGTGACCAGCACCGTCGTCGAGCGCGTTCGGGTCCCGGTGGGCCTCGCCGAGGAGATCGCGTCGTCCCGGAGTGGCTGACGTCGTCGCAGAGGTCTCGTTCAGGCATACGTCGTCGTCGACGGGACGGCCCGAGCGGTCCTGACGGGTCACCTTCGGTGGGACATGCGTGGACGAGCTGCGTCGGTCACGCCGTTCGAGCTAGACCGCATGGCACCGCGCCCGTCGGGACCGATGATGTGGTCCTGGATCGAGACCTCGCGCTCCGCGCCGGGCTGGACGTGGGCGACACCACGACGCCGTGATCGCCGGACGCGACGTCGACGTGACCGTCTACGGGCATCGCGGGACCCAGCTGGTGCCGAGGTAGCTCGAGCGAGCAGTCTTCGATCTTCTTCTCCGAGGAGGCTGCAGGATCCTCTCGACGGCTCCTCGACAGGCGCTGACCTGCTCGCGGTCAGCATCGGAGATGGTGCGGAATCTCCAGGACGTCGCCGCGCAGTAGACCGGGTCGTGGGTGCTGACGCACGTCGTGCTCAACGGCCACGACCGTGGCAAGGCCGAGTTCCTCGACAGCGCGGACGCGAGCCTTCGCCTGATCGCGATCAGTGGATCGATGGGTGGCATCGCGCTGTTCGTCGCCGCACTCGTACTGGCCGGCATGATCACGCTGTTCGTCCAGCAGCGGCAACGCGAGATCGCCCTGCTGAGGGCGATCGGCGGTCTGCCCCGTCAGGTGCGTCGGCTGCTGCGCGCGAGAGACGTTGATGGTGACCCTCTTCGGAGCTCTGGTCGGGATCTGGCCGGGCTTCTGGCTCGGGAGCTGCTGGCCTCGGCCATGCGCGACAAGGGTCTGCTGCCGGGCGGGTTCGAGACCGGACCCGGTGTCTGGCCGCCTGTTGCCGCGGTGGTGACGATGCTGCTGGTCAGCCAGGTCGGCGGCGTACGTCGCAGGTCGCCGGGCTGGCAAGGTGCGCCCGATCGAGGCACTGGACCGTCTCGTCGAGCACCGCGCGGCATCGGGTGGGCGCGCGCCTGCGCCGGACTCCTCGCGGCGGGCGGTACGGGTGCGCTGTTCCTGGTCGCGGGCTCGGTCCGGCCGTCGATCGCTCGCGCCTGGTGCCTGCCACCGCTGATGGCGCGAGTCCTGACGGTCGCGCTGTTCGCCCGCTGCTGGTGCTCATGGGAGTGCAGCTCATCGGCGTGGTCGCTCGGTCGGGTGTTCGGCGCCAGCGGCTTCCTCGCTCGTCGCGAACGCGCAGGTCGCAGGTACGCCGCATGGCTGCGGCGGTGATCCCGCTCGCCCTGACCGTGGGCGTGGCCTGGCATGACCCTGTTCGAACAGTCGACGCTGGAAGCTGAGTCGAGCTCACAGCGCGACGACCGGGTCACGGCGGAGCACGTCATCGACGCCGGAGCGGACGGGCTTCGCCCGACGTGGTCGACGAGCTCGCGTCGCAGTCTTCGGGCGCGGTGGTCGGCCTCGCGGACACCGACGTCTACGGCAGCTTCGAGCTGGACCCCTACGCTGCGAAGGCCGTGGTGGGCGACTCGCTCGACGGCGTGCTGGACTGGGGGTCGGCGAGGGGTCCCTCGAATCGCTGAGCAAGGACGAGGTGGCCTCTCGGAGGACGCCGCGGCCGGCCTCGGCGCGGAGCTGGGTGAACCTGTCGACCTGAGGCTCGGCGACGGGGTCGTGCACCAGCCGACGGTGGTCGCTGTCGACGAGAAGTCGCTAGGGCTTCGCGGACGTCCTGCTGCCGTGGGCCTTGCTGGACGGCCACCTGACGATCCGTGCTGTCGTCTCTGGCTGCGGATGGCGAGGATCCGGAGCAGACAGCCGCCGCGGTCCGCGCGCTGCACCGCGACGACCCGACGACGGTGGTCGGAGGCGCGGAGATCATCGCTGCGACCGAGGACGCCAACGCCGAGACCGCAGGCGTGGGTGAACTACATGCTGCTGGGGCTGGTGATCGCGTTCGCGGCGTTCGCCCTGCTGAACACGCTGATGCTGGCCATCCGGGATCGCAGCCGTGAGTACGCGTTGTTGCAGCTGATCGGCGCCTCGCGTCGCCAGGTCCGGCGGATGATGCGCGTCGAGGGGCTGATGCTGGTCCTGATCGGCTGGGCGATCGGCGGCGCGGTCGCGGCAACCACGCTGATGCCGTTCGCGCGAGCGGTCACCGGGTTCGTCGCGACCCGATGTTCCCGTCGCGTCCCTGGCGGCCGTGCTCCTCGGCACCGCCGTGCTCGCGTGGCTGGCGACCATGGTCCCCACCCGCGGGACCATGAGGGCCCGGCCCGTGGACGCCATCGGGATCAGGGAGTGACGTCATGCTGGGACCGGCGCGGGCCCGGTCCCAGCGGACGGCGCGGTCGTCGCGCACCTGATGGGTCCTGCGGCTTGCGTCTGTGGGGCAGTGGGTCCATCTTTGTCGGCATGCGAGAGAGCCGAGGGTGAGCGAGCAGGTCGTCAACGGTGGCGTCTCGCTCTGGTGGCAGCAGCTCGGATCGCCGGGGGTCACGAGGTCTCCGCTGGCGGGATCCAGTGACGCCGACGTGTGCATCGTCGGCGGTGGCTTCACCGGTCTCTGGGCCGCCTACTACCTGAAGCGGGCCCAGCCCGACCTCCGGGTCGTGGTGCTGGAGAGCCGGTTCGTCGGCTTCGGAGCCTCGGGGCGCAACGGTGGCTGGCTGACCAACACGGTGACCGGCGGCCGAGAGCGGTACGAGCGCAGCCACGGTCGGGAGAGCGCCATCGAGCAGCAACGCGCCATGAACGCGACGGTCGACGAGGTCATCGCGGTGACCGAGCGGGAAGGTATCGAGGCCGACATCCACAAGGGAGGCGAGCTCAGCGTTGCCCGGAGCCCCGCACAGCTCGCGCGGCTCCGCGCATGGTGCGAGTCAGAGGGCGCATGGCCGGCGACCGACGTACGCCTCCTGGACGCGGACGAGACCGCTGCGCGGGTCGAGGTCGCCGACGCCCTCGGGGCGGCCTGGCACCCGCACTGCGCCCGGATACATCCCGCAAAGCTGGTGACGGGGCTAGCCGCCGCGGCCGAGCGGCTCGGCGTCGTCATCCACGAGGACACCACGGTCGAGGAGATCCGGCCGGGCGAGGCGCGCACCCCGCGGGGCACGATCCGCGCCGACCACGTCCTCCGCGCGACCGAGGGGTTCACCGCCCGTATCCGGAGCGAGCACCGCACCTGGCTGCCGATGAACTCCTCCATGATCGCCACCGCGCCCGTCCCGCGAGAGGTCTGGGACCAGATCGGGTGGCGGGGCAACGAGGCCTTGGGCGACCTGGCCCACGTGTACATGTATGCCCAGCGGACCGCCGACGACCGGATCGCCTTCGGCGGTCGGGGCGTGCCCTACCGGTACGGGTCACGCGTCGACGCCGACGGCCAGACACAGTCGCGCACCGTCGAGAGCCTGACGCGGCTGCTCCGCCAGTTCTTCCCGCTCCTCGCCGACGTCCCGGTGAGCCATGCCTGGTCCGGCGTGCTCGGCGTGCCCCGCGACTGGTCGGCGAGCGTCGTGCTCGACCGTGCGACCGGCCTCGGATGGGCCGGCGGGTACGTCGGAACCGGTGTCGCCACGACCAACCTCGCGGGTCGCACCCTCGCCGACCTCGTCCTCGGCCGCGACACCGACCTGACCCGCCTCCCATGGGTCGGCCACCGCTCCCGACGGTGGGAGGTCGAACCGCTGCGCTGGCTCGCTGTCCAGGGGATCTATGGCGCCTACCGCGCCGCGGACCGCTCCGAGGGCAAAGGCCGGGAGACGGACGTCGCCGCTCGCCAGGATCGCGGACCTGATCTCTGGGCACTGACAGCCGGACTCGGCGCCGCACACGCCGCGGCGCTACTGCGTCAGGCACCTCGATCAGCCAGGCAGGTCGTCCGGGGGGAGCCACAGCTCACCGAGCAGGTTCCCGCCCGCACGGTCCACCGCCGCGACGAGTGGCTCGGCCCAGAGGTGCTCGATGAGCGCAACAGCAGCGAACCCACCCGTAGGGACCGCGTCCGCCAACGACCAGGTCTCGCCGAGGGCTTCGTCGCCGTAGGACTCATCGCCTCCGCCGAAGACCTCAGCCGCGACCTGCCCCAGGTCAGGGGCACTGCCGGGCGGCGGCTCGAGGGTCTCGAAGCTCCCGTCCTCCCGGCGCTCCACCAGCAGCACGTCAACTAGCCGCACAACACCGCGTTCGCGGAGCTTGGTGAGCTCGGCCAGCACCTCTCCCGAGAACGACGGCGCCTCGAACCCGACCACCAGCACCTGGACCGGCCCGTTCAAGGCTCCACCCGGGCGCGCAGCTCGTTGAACTCCTCCTGTGTGAGCACACCGGCCTCGAGCAGGTGCTGCAGCGCCCCGACGGGGTCACCCTGGGACGGGACCGGCGCGGCTGCTGGAGGCGGGGCGGGCGGGTGCGGCGGGTGCGGCGGGTGCGCTGCGGCGTACGCCTGCGCGGGTGTGAATCGCCCGCCGTAGTACGGCACGCCGCCGGTCATTCCGGCCATTCGGATCTGTCGCGGCACGAGGACTACCACGGGTCCAGCATGCCGCACACGGGAGACACTGGTCAGTCTTTGGGCCTGCGACAAGGATCACGAGGTCGCGAAGTGGCAGTCTCCATCCGCCTCTGGAGGCGCGGCCACAACCAAGACACCCAAGACAGTGTCCGCACCGCGTGCGAGGCTTGGGCCCGTGCCGATCGACTACACCATCACCCGACTGTCGGTCACTGCCATCAAGGGACTCTCGCTCCACCACCCGGATTCGATCGAGCTGACGACGCACGGCGCCGTTGGCGATCGGCTGTTCTACCTCGTCGATGACGACGGAACGCTCCAGAGCTGCACGCGCAATCCGGGGCTGTACGGCCTGAGTGCTGCCTACGACAGGGAGAGTCGCCGGCTCGTGGTCACCCGGGGTGATGAGGTGCTGGTCGCCGGGATCGCCGAGCCGGCTTCAGCCGTCGACACCGACATGTGGGGGCTTCGGAGGATCTCCGGCGACACCCTGGCGGACCCCGCCTGGAGCAACTTCTTCTCCGACGTCGTCGGCGAGCGGGTGCACCTCGTCCAGGCCCGCGATTCCGCTTTCGACGTCCAGCCGGTGACCCTGCTGGGGACGAGCTCCGTGGAGGAGCTGGCCCGCCGGGCGGGCCTCACCGACGTCGACCCGCGTCGCTTCCGCATGCTGATCGAGTTCGCGGGCGGTGACCCCCACGTCGAGGACACCTGGACCGGGAAGCGCCTCCGTGTCGGCGACGCAGTCCTGCGCGCGGGCGGTCCGGTGAAGCGCTGTGCTGCCACCACCCGGCATCCCGACTCCGGAGCGGTCGACCTCCAAACACTTCGTATGGTGCTCTCCTACCGCGGCCGTCAGAGCTCTGAGCTGGGGCTCGGCGCGAACTTCGGCACCTACGGCGCGGTGCTCGAGCCGGGCACGATCTCGGTCGGAGACCGCCTGACCGTCTGCACGGACGCGTGAGCCGTTTGTCAGAGGAGTCCGAGCTCGACCGCGTGCCGGCGTACGGCATCGGTGTCGGCAGCGAGCACGAACGGCACGTCCTCGGTCCAGGTGCCCGAAACCTCCTCGACCCGACCGTCGCCCGGATCGAGTCGCACCTCACGGATGTAGATCGC
The DNA here is from genome assembly GCA_963724275.1 of uncultured Actinomycetota bacterium. Classification (GTDB taxonomy): domain Bacteria; phylum Actinomycetota; class Actinomycetes; order Propionibacteriales; family Nocardioidaceae; genus Nocardioides. Next base: position 223,589 of record CAVRUB010000013.1, read on the forward strand.
GACGATCCGCCCCGGGTTCTCACGGGCGACGGCCGCATAGATCTCGGGATCCTTCTCCCCGGAGTCGCCGAGGAGGACAAATCGCAGCTGAGGATGGAGGTCGAGGACCTCCTGGATGCGACCCCGCTTCTGCTCACGCCCCGCCGAGGTGCCGAGCAGGTCGCGGAGCAGCAACGGCCCCATCGGGAACTCGCGTAGTCGGATGAACGCCAGCAGGAAGCTGTGCAGGTTCCACGGGCTGGACGAGACGTAGAAGACCGGGTTGGTGGCGGCGGCGAGGTCGCGGTACAGCTCCGCCGCTCCCGGGAAGGGTGTGCGGGTGAGGGCGGAGCCGGTGATCGTCTGTCGGATCATCCGCCCCACGCGCTGGACGCCGGTCTCGAGGATCGTGTCGTCGACGTCCGAGATGACTCCGAACCTCGCCTCGCGGCTCGGGACCAGTACATCGAACGGCGTGGTCATCGGATCGGTGACGCCGCGATACTCCCCCGCGAGTGCGACGGTCCCCCTGGTCCACGGCGCGGTGAGCTCGGCAGGGTCCGGCTGCAGGCGCACCTGGAAGTAGCCGTCGGAGTCGGTGGCGGTCTCGACGGTGCCGCCTGCGACTGTGACGCGCAGGGGCACGTCCGGCAGGTCGTCGGTCAGGAACTGACTCACGGTCCGGCGTACGGCGGCGCCGACGCCCTCGCCCTCCACCGCTTCGGACGGAGGCGGGTCGTCGAGGACCCGGCCGCGCACGACCACTCCTTGGTCGCTGCCATGACCGACGTACGGCTCGATCCGCAGGTCGACAGGCGTCCGGGTGACGGACCGCCGCAGCCGAGCCGCGTCCCATGCCTGCTCCAGCCGGCGGGCCCAGCGGCTCGCACTCATGGGCCCACCCTAGGCAACGTCGAACGGCTCGAGTGCCGGCCACCTCGCCGCCTGCGCGACGTAGGGATGGACCAGAGACCTAGGAAGATGGGCCCGTGAGCGACAACCCCCTGCCGCATCCGGCGACCGGCGAGCCGTTCCCCTCGCCGGTGCCGCCGGGCACCGGCTGGCCCGGTGACCCGGCCACCCAGGACACGCCCGTCGCGCGGACACCGACGCAGGTGCGCCGCCTCGCGGGTCACGTCGGCCTCGCCGAGCTCGACGCCCGGACCAGTGTCTGCCGCGCGTGCCCGCGGCTGCTTCGGTGGCGCGAGCAGGTGGCGCACACCAAGCGCGCGTCGTACGCGGACCAGCCCTACTGGGGCCGGCCTGTCCCCGGCTTCGGCTCACCTGACCCGAGCATCCTGGTGGTCGGCCTCGCCCCTGCCGCGAACGGCGCGAACCGCACCGGCCGACTGTTCACGGGCGATCGCAGCGGTGACTGGCTGTTCGCGTCCCTGCACCGGGTGGGCCTGGCCACGCAGGGCACCAGCGTGCACGCCGCCGACGGCCTCACCCTCATCGACACCCGGATGGTCGCGACCGTCCGGTGCGCCCCGCCGCAGAACAAGCCGACGACCGCCGAGCGCGACACCTGCTCGCCATGGATCGAGGCAGAGCTCCGGTTGCTCGCGGAGCACGTCCGGGTCGTGGTGGCACTCGGCGGCTACGGCTGGGACGCGACGCTGAGGTCGTACGCCGCCCTCGGCTGGCAGGTCGCCCGGCCCAGACCGCGGTTCGGTCACGGCGTCGAGGCGACGCTCCTGGGCGATGGTCGCTCCGTCACCCTGCTCGGCTGCTACCACCCCAGCCAGCAGAACACGTTCACCGGTCGGCTCACAGAGCCGATGCTCGACAGCGTGTTCACCCGAGCCGCGGCTCTCCGGAGCACGACGCCCTCGTGCTCGAAGCCGAGGCCTTCGTAGAGCCTGATTGCGCGCGGGTTGTCGGCGAACACGACAAGACCGATTCGGCGTACGTTCAGCCAGTTGTCCGCCAGGTCGACTCCGTCACCGTCGAGGTGCCGTCCGGATCCGTCACGGGCCTCACCTTAGTGGCGATCCTGCGGACCCTGGTGGATGCCGATGCCCACGGCCGACCTCTCGAACGGCAAGCCCCCCGGCGGCCGCTACGCTGGCACGATGCCGGATCTGGACGCTGTCGAAGCGCGGATCTGGGCACTCCTCGACCCCTACCGTGGCGAGCTCGAGGAGGCGACCATCTACGGCATGCCCTCGCTGCGCTGGCCCGGTTCTGGCAGCCACGACTACTTCGCAGCAGTCAAGCGGAGCGCGCACAAGGTCAGCCTCTACGCGATCGCCGTGGATACCTGGCCCCAGGCACTCGAGGGGTCCTCTGACAGGTTCAGGGCCCGACGCACCGGTAAGGCGACCTTCTCGTTCCCCACCTTGGACGACGTGCTCGCAGCGGAGCTGGAGGCGTTTCTGGCGCGGCTCTACCAGCCGTACCGCGAGCACCACGCCGGTACGTCGTCGAGCTGAGGCTGCCCCCGGGAGAGGAGTGCATCTGTTGGCGCCGGAAACCCCCCGACCAGCGATTGGTCCGCTACGGTTCAGATGAGGCGGCCCGGTGCGGGACAACAAGTGCGCCGGCAGAGTCGAAAGAGGGTGCGGGCCGCATGGTCGTAATGATCTCGAGCTCAGGTGTCTACCTGATCCTGGCGCTGATCTTCCTGGTCGTGATCGGCGGCGGGGCCATCGTGGCGTACCGCCGGAGCAGCCGACAGAACCAGTAGCCGCTGGACTAGCCGGCGGCGTCGGCGACCGACCGCGGGTACCCGAATCGCCGGAAGTCGTCGGCGTAGACCGACACCGACGATCTCCTCGAGCTCCGCCGTGTACCAGTCGGCGAGGTCGACCGGTGCAGTCGAGACCACGTTCAACCGTTCGTGAGGCACGAGGTCGGTGCCCAGCCGGTCGGCGAGCTCGGGCGCGAGCTCACCGAAGCGTTCGAGGTGGATCACCAGGTCGTAGGACAGCAGCCGGGACATCGTCAGATAGCTCTGGGGTTGCCAGTGTCGGTCCATGTCGACGGGCCGCCGGTCCACCAGTGAGCGGATGAAGTCCTCGAAGGTGACCGAGGTGAGCTCCGATGGCCGGGCATCGCGCTGTTCGCGCAGCTCGGTCAGCAAGTCGTGGTGGGCGACGACGTGGCGCGGCCCGCTTCCGTCCCGATCGGTCAGCAGGTCACGGTACGCCGACACCAGGCGCGCGAACGGATTGCGGACCACGGTGAACTTGAAGTAGGCCCGGTTCCCGAAGAGGGCGTCGACCATCTGCGCTCGGCTGAGCGAGGGCGCGTAGGTCAAGCCGTTGTGGCGCTTGTCGTGGAGCTCGAGCACGTCGAGCTTGTTCGAGTAGCCCTCGAGTCGACGCAGGTAGGCCTTCATCGAGCTGCAGCCGGCCTTCGGGACAGGCGCGTACACGCACCGTAGACGTCGGCTGAAGATGAGCTCGTCGAGGGGATCCCCGGCCTTCTTCATGGTGTCAGCAGACCTGCAGGTGAGATCCGACACCCACGACCCTGCGATCCGCCATGACGGACAGTGTACAAACGCGCCCGATGGGGCGCCGGTCAGGACAAGCCGACGATGGTCCCGTCGTCGAGCAGGTCGATGCGGGAGGCGGACGGCCTGGCCGGCAGCCCGGGCATCGTCATCACGTCACCGCAGACGAGGACCACGAAGCCTGCACCCGCGGAGAGCCGGACCTCGCGCACGTGCAGGTCGTGACCGGTCGGTGCTCCGCGCAGGGTGGCGTCGGTCGAGAACGAGTACTGCGTCTTCGCGACGCAGACCGGCAGCCCGCCGTACCCGTCGGCCTCGAGACGTTCGAGCCGCCGCTTGGCCTTGCCGTCCCACGTCACGCTGGACGCTCCGTAGAGGCGATGGGCGACCGTCTCCGCCTTCTCCTTGAGCGGGAGGCCGTCGGGGTAGGTGAAGGAGAACGTTGCTCGGGCCGGAGTTCTCGAGCAGGTCCAGGACGCCCTTCGCCAGGTCGGTAGCGCCGGCGCCACCGTCGACGAAGTGGGTGGCCGGATGGGTCTGGACCCCCAGGTCCTCGACCAGCTCGACGACCCTGGCCACCTCCGCGTCCGTGTCGGTCGGGAACCGGTTGAGCGCCACGACGCACGGGATCCCGTAGACCTCACGGATGTTGCGCAGGTGCCGAGCGAGGTTCTCCATGCCGTGCTCCACGGCGCCGAGGTCCTCCCGACCGACGTCCTGCACATCCATCCCGCCGTGGAACTTCAGCGCCCGGACCGTGGCCACCACCACCGCGGCATCTGGCCGAAGACCTGACTTGCGGCACTTGATGTCGACGAACTTCTCCGCGCCGAGGTCGGCCCCGAACCCGGCCTCCGTGACGACGTAGTCGGCCAGCCGCAGCGCCGCCCGGGTGGCAACGACCGAGCTGCAGCCGTGCGCGATGTTCGCGAACGGGCCACCGTGCACGAAAGCCGGTGTGTGCTCCAGCGTCTGCACGAGGTTGGGCGCGAGCGCGTCCCGCAGCAGCACCGCCATCGCACCGTGAGCGTCGAGCTCACGAGCCGTGACTGGCTTCTTCTCACGGGTGTAGCCGATCACGATGTCGCCGATCCGGCGCTTGAGGTCGGCCCAGGACTCGGTCAGGCAGAAGATCGCCATCAGCTCGGACGCCACCACGATGTCGAAGCCGTCCTCGCGCGGATAGCCGTTGGCGAGGCCGCCGAGCCCGACCACCACGTCTCTGAGCGCCCGGTCGTTGAGGTCGAGCACCCGCTTCCAGTCCACCGACCGCACGTCGATGCCCAGCGCGTTGCCGTGCTGGAGGTGGTTGTCCACCAGCGCCGCCAACAGGTTGTTCGCGGCCGCGATCGCCGCGAAGTCACCGGTGAAGTGCAGGTTGATGTCGGTCATCGGCACCACCTGGGCCCAACCGCCGCCGGCCGCGCCGCCCTTCATGCCGAACACCGGTCCCATCGACGGCTCGCGCAGGCAGGCCATCGTCCTCAGCCCCAGCCCTGCCAATGCGTCGGCCAGCCCGACCGTGGTCGTCGTCTTGCCCTCGCCCGCTGGCGTGGGGGACATCGCCGTCATCAAGATCAGCTTGCCCAGCGGCCGTGTGTCGAGGGACTGGAGGTAGCCGAGGTCGACCTTCGCCTTGTGGTGTCCGTAGGGCACCAGGTGGACCGGGTCGATGCCCAGCGCATCGCGGGCGACCTGCGTGATCGGTTGCAGCTCTGCGGCGTTGGCGATCTCGATGTCCGACAGCACTCAGGACCTCCCCTTGGTGACGCCCATCCGCCGCAGCAACTGCGAGCGGCGCTCGGAGTCGGGCAGCGTGCGTAGGTTGGACTCTACGTTCATTCTCGCTATGGCGGAGGCAGCTCGTGCCACCTCACCGGCCGCGACCAGGTCGGACAGCAGCCCGGGCCTGGCCGAGGGTCGCAGCTGGTCGATCAGGACCAGCACCTCGATCGCGGTCTCCACGACCTGCGCCTGCGGCTCGGACGCTCCCAGGAGCGCCTCGTCGATGGCCGCGCGCCGCTCCTCGTCGCCGGACGACTCCCCTCGGGGGAGAGCCCATGCGTCGGCCACTGCGCGGAAGGCCGCCTCGTCGTCGGTCACCAGCTGCTGCGCCTGGGTGACGAGCCGTTCCGCCCGCTCCACCAGCACCTGCGCGTCGCAGTAGCGCGCCACCATCGCCACGAGGGCCGCGGCCTGGGCGGTGCACAGGGCTGCGACCGAGCCGCCCGCCGGCGTCGGCGTCCGGGCGGCGAGACGGTCGAGGAAGTCGGTTACCCTCCCTGCGTCCGCATCGGCTTCGCGCACCACGGGCCCACGCTACTGCCGCAAGCGCCGGCAGGACACCGTTCTGCCGGCCGCTGCGCACGGCCTACGTCATCCTGCGGGGGCCGTACGACGTCGGCGGCGCAGGCCCAGCATGTACGGCATGCCGGTGCCGGCGACGGCCAACGTCCTCCCGAGTCGTCCGAGCATGGATGGCTCGGGCAACGGAGCGGATGGAGCCGGAAGGTCCGCGACGTCCACGAAGTAGGCCCGGATCGGGCCGATCCCTTCAACGTCCTGGGAGCACCTCCTGCACCGGGCCCGGAAGAGGGGTGCCTGAAGTGCGGTAGAGCTCCTCGGAGAAGAGCACGTACTCGGGAACGGCGACAGGGTTCTTCAGCATCCGGTGGACGAGGATGACATCGATCCCGACGAGCTTGCGCTGCTGCCTGATCGTCTGGGTGGCGACCTCGCCGATGTGTGAGACGAACTTCAGCTTCAGATTGTCCGCCTGCGTGCACCCATTGCACGGGCACAGGTTGGTCGCGACGTACTGCCGCTCGACGTGGAACGCCTGGTGCATGGCCGCGGCGGCCTGAAGAGTCAGCGCGACCGTCGCATCGGCGTCCAGCGTGTCGGCCCGACGAGAGAGGAACGCCGCGTCACCCTCGACCTCGATCAGGTCGAAGTCGGGCACCGCGTCGATCACCTTCTCCAGCAGCCGTGCTGTGTTCACCTCGGCGTGCGCAAGGCTCATCCGATGAAACCGCATGTACTCGGTGTAGCCCCCGATGTCGGCGATGAGCAGGAGCGAGCGCCCAGACGTCATGGACGACCGTACAACGGCGATGCGGCCGTGACTCCTGAACGAATCGACCAGGTGACACTGCTTCTAGTGAGGCGGTTGGTCCATGTCGTCACGAGGCGCGAAGCGGTCGAGCCTGGAGTCGACCACCGTTCCCGCCGCACGTGCGCTCGGCGTGTAGCCGAGCACCGCGGGGAGGAAGCGGTCGGAGCGAAGTGCGCGGAGCTGGAGCTCGCTGGCGGCTCGAACCGTGGCCGTACGGCGGATCCGCCGGAGCAGTGCGATCTCTCCGAACCCCTCCCCTGGACCGAGCGTCGCAACCACCTGTCCGTCCCCGATCACGTCGGCCTCGCCCGACTCGACCACGAAGTAGTGGTCTCCGACGTCGCCCTGGTGGAACACGACGTGACCGGCCGGTACGGCGCGGTGCTCGAGGCCGCGAGCGAGCCGCTCGATGGCGCACAGGGGCAGGACGCTGAACATGGGCACCGACTGCAGCATGTCGATGTCCTGGTCCTGCACGCCGATGGACCGATCCATTCCTCGCAGCCGCCGCCAGGACACCACGGCGAGGACCGGACACAGCAGGCCGATGATCACGAGCGCAGGACGTACGCCGGCCTGGTCGACCACCACCGAGGCGACGATCGCTCCGATACCGATGGACAGGGTCACCACGCTCTCCAGCACGCCGAAGACCCGCGCCAGCACCTCGTCTTCCACCAGCCTGCCCAGGAGTGTGAAGCCTCCCAGGTCGATCAGCGAGTTGCCCACGCCGACGCATGCCAGCAGGGCCAGCGCCGCGACCTGTTGTGGGAAGACCCCGATCAGGATGACCGGCAGGCCCCACAGGGCCACTCCGACAGCGAACCATGCACCGAGCCGGCGGGTGTCGACCAGCAACGACGCGGCAAGGGAGCCGAGGACCGCACCTGCCCCGATGGCCGCGGTGAGGACGCCCACGCCCGGTTCCCCGGTCCCCAGCAGCTCGATGGCGACCACCACGGTCAGCACGGTCAGCGCCCCGCGAGTGAAGGACTGCGCTGCTGCAAGAACCATGATGAGCGCAAGGTCACCGTTCCGGCTGACGACGCGGATGCCTTCGACGGCCAAGCCCACCAGCTTGGTCTCGCTCGGGGCGGACGGTCGCGGAGGTGCGTCGTACTTCACCCGCCACATCAAGACTGCAGCCCACAGCGAGGCGCCCGCAGCCACAGCGAACACCATGGTCACGCCGGCGAAGTGCAGCAGCAGTGCTGCCAGCAGGGGACCCACCAACGTGGCGACGGCGTCCAGCAGTCCACGGACCACGTTGGCGCTGGCGAGCTCGTAGCCGGTGTAGCAGAGCGAAGGGAGCAGTGCCGAGTGCGCCGGGCGGTAGAGGGTGGCAGCGATGGTCGACAACACGGCCAGCACGTAGACGATCTGCGTCGGTCCCTGCATCCCCACGACAACGGCAGCCGCACCGGTCGCGACGCCACGCAGTAAGGAGACCAGTACCAGGACGCGTTCCCTGCGCCCCTTGTCTGCCAACGGCGACAACAACGGGGCCAGGATCGCCGAGGGCGCCATGCGAAGGAGGCCGACGAGCCCGACAGCCGCCGCACCACCGTCCCGGTAGGCAACGATCCCGAGTCCCACGGTGAACGCCCACTCTGCCGTCCAGGCGGCCAGGAAGCTCAGCTGGGCGCGCCGCAGGTTGAGGTTCTGGGCGTTGCTGGTGAACGCACCCAAGGCCTTGCCCAGCCTGCCCCCGAGAGGCTCACCCGCCATCCGGGGACAGTACCTGCTCCGTCCGTCTCAGCAGCGGGGAAGGAGCAATCCCGCACGAACCCGATCCGGTCGTTCGCCGTCGGACCCATGGATGGGCTCCAAGAAGCGCCGGAGGGCCGCCGCGGTGGATCGGGGTTGAAGGCAGTGGAAGGTTTGCTCGAGGAGGTCGACCATGAATCAGTCGCAGACATACGACCCGCAGCTCCATGAAGCCGGTTCGCCCGCTTCGCAGGGGAAGTGCTCCCACCACGCGCGGGACGCCGAGGAGGCTGGACCTTGCGCCGGGGAGGCGGTCATCTCGTTCCAGGACCAGGACGGGCAGTGGCAGTCCGGCTGCTCGCTTGCCCTGGAGCAGCTGGTCGAGAGCGGTGACATCGAGCCGCTCGGTCAGGGCGCCTGAGCCCGTGGGGTCACGCCCCGTTCGGCGCCTCGTGCCAGTCCCAGTGCGCCCTGGGGTACTCACCTGTCGAGGCCACCAGCGACCCGCACACGCGGCACACGAGACCGACGTCGGTGCCGCTGTCGTAGATGCTCATGACGTCCGGCTCGGAGGCGTCTCCATCTTCCTCTCTCATCGATCCACCATAGATCCGGCAGGTCGGCGGGGCCACCGTGCAAGGTGGATGAGCACCCGGACGACGAGCGCGATCCGAGGTGCCGAGCCCATGTGACTGGCTCGTAACCTCGTGGACGTGACAGTCTCGCGACGACGGGTCCGAGGGTGAGCCGTCGGGTCTGGAGGGCCACGGTGTTCTCTCGCGTTGCGATCGTGAACCGCGGTGAGGCGGCAATGCGCCTGATCCACGCTGTCCGCGACCTGAATGCGCACGGCGGTGGGGCGCCGATCCGCACGATCGCGCTCTACACCGACCAGGAACGTACGGCGAAGTTCGCGCGGGAGGCCGACGAGGCGTACGCGCTGGGTCCCGCCTCGGCGCGGCCCTACATCGACCTCGGGGTCCTCGAGCGGGTGCTGGTCGAGTGCGCGGCCGACGCGGTCTGGGTCGGGTGGGGATTCGTCGCGGAGGACCCCGCGTTCGTGGACCTGTGCGAGCGCCTCGGTGTGACCTTCATCGGTCCGAGTGCCGACGCCATGCGCAAGCTCGGCGACAAGATCGGGTCCAAGCTGATCGCCGAGGAGGTCGGCGTCGCCGTCGCGCCGTGGAGCAGGGGCGGCGTCGACACGCTCGAGGCAGCGCTCGTCGCCGCGGATCAGATCGGCTATCCGTTGATGCTCAAGGCGACCGCCGGCGGAGGAGGCCGCGGCATCCGCAGGGTGGACACGGCAGCCGAGCTCGAGGACGCCTACCAGCGCACCCGCGACGAGGCCGAGCGCGCGTTCGGCAGCGGCGTCGTGTTCCTGGAGCGCTTGGTGACCGGGGCCCGGCATGTCGAGGTCCAGCTCATCGCCGACAGCCACGGCACCGCCTGGGCGCTCGGTGTTCGCGACTGCACCGTCCAGCGACGCAACCAGAAGGTGATCGAGGAGTCCGCCTCACCCCTGCTGGACAAGGACCAGACCGACGAGGTCAAGGCGTCCGCCGAGCGGCTGGCGATCGCTGTGGGGTACGTCGGCGCCGGCACGGTCGAGTTCCTCTACCACCCTGGGGAGCGGACGTTCGCGTTCCTCGAGGTCAACACCAGGCTCCAGGTCGAGCACCCGATCACCGAGGTGACGACGGACGTCGACCTGGTGAAGGCGCAGCTCCACGTCGCCGCCGGGGGTCGTCTCGACGGGCCGAAGCCGCCCGAGAAGGGCCACGCTGTCGAGGCCCGGCTCAACGCCGAGGATCCCGACCGCGACTTCGCCCCGTCGCCCGGTCGCATCGCGCTGCTCGACCTGCCGTCGGGTCCGGGGGTCCGCGTGGACACGGGTGTGGGTGAGGGAGACACCATCCCCGCCGACTTCGACTCGATGATCGCCAAGATCATCGCCTACGGTCGCACCCGCGACGAGGCGCTGGCCAGGTTGCGCCGGGCGATGTCGGAGACCACCGTGGTGATCGAGGGCGGCGCCACCAACAAGAGCTTCATCCTCGACCTCCTCGACCAGTCCGAGGTGATCGACGGCAAGGCGGGCTGGGCCGACACCAGCTGGATCGACCGGGTCCGCGCAGAGGGCCGGCTCGTCGTCCACGAGCACTCCGGCATCGCCGTCGTCGCGGCCGGCATCGAGGCCTACGAGGACGAGGCCCAGGTCGAGATCACCCGACTCCTGGAGAGCGCCCAGGGCGGGCGCCCGCAGGTCCAGCACAAGGTCGGCCGCGCCGTCGACTTCAAGCTCCGGGGCACGTCCTACAAGGTCACCGTGATCCAGATCGGTCCGCACCGGTTCCGGGTGGGCGTCGCGACCGGGGGCGTCGAGCAGGTGGTGGTCGCCGACGTCGAGCGTCTCGACGAGTTCCACACCCGGATGACCGTCGGCGACGGGCTCTACCGCCTGGTCACGGCCACCCACGGTCCGGTCCACATGATCGAGGTCAACGGCGTGGCCCACCGGGTCACCCGGGACGAGGGCGGCGTGCTCCGCTCGCCCGCACCGGCGCTGGTGGTGGCGTCCCCCGTGGCAGTGGGTGACGAGGTCGCTGCCGGAGCCCCGGTGCTGGTCCTGGAGAGCATGAAGATGGAGACGGTGCTGAGGTCACCGTTCGCAGCCAAGGTCCGTGAGCTCGTGGTGGCGACCGGGAGCCAGGTCGAGACCGGCGCTCCCCTGGTCCGGCTCGAGCCCGTCGCGGACGACGCCGAGGAGCCGGCAGCCCCGGAGGCCACGGGTCCTGCCCTCGACCTGCCGCCGGCCTCGAACGGTGCGAACGCGCAGGAGCGCGCGGCGCGGAGCCGGGCGGACGTCGCCGCCGTGCTGATGGGGTACGACGTCGACCCGCGCGAGGAGGGTGACGTCATCGCCGACTACCTCGTTGCCCGCGACGAGCTGGTCGCGGCGGGCGAAGACGTCGTGCCCGACGAGATCGCCCTGCTCGGCCTGATCGCCGACCTCGCGGAGGTGAGCCGCAACCGGCCGGCTGGAGAGGACCTCCACACCGAGCTCCGGGTGCACAGCTCGAAGGAGCACTTCCACGCCTTCCTGCAGAGCCTCGACGTCGAGCGCGGTGGGCTCCCCGAGCAGTTCCGTGACCGCCTGGCCCGGGTTCTCGGCCACTACGGGGTGACCGGCTGGGACCGGACCCCGCGGCTGGAGGAGGCGGTTTTCCGGATCTTCCTCGCGCAGCAGCGCTCCGCTCCCGACGTACGTCTTGCCACCGGCGTCCTCCAGCGCTGGATCGCCGAACCGCCTCCCGCCCAGGGGCTGGCCGGTCCGGCGCGAGACCTCCTCGAACGTCTCGTGAGGGCCACCCAGCTGCGCTTCCCGGTGGTCGGTGACCTGGCCCGGAGCACTCGCTTCCGCTGGTTCGACCAGCCCCTCGTCGACGCGGAGCGGTCCAGCGTCCTGGCCGGCGTCCGCGACGAGGTCGCGGCCCTGGCCGCCGATCCCGAAGCCGCGGACCGCACCGAGCGGATGGAAGCGCTGGCCGCGATCCCCGAGCAGATCGTGATGTTCCTCGCCGAGCGTCTCGAGAACGGCGTTCCTGAGCACGAGCCGATGCTCGAGGTCCTGGTGCGACGCCACTACCGCGAGTACGACCTCCACGACCTCCGCTCGCTGGTGCGCGCGGATCGGACCTTCGCGGTGGCCGACTACACCCTCGACGGTCGCCCGACGCGGCTGGTCACCACCGAGGGCACCATCGCCGAGCTGACCGACCCCACGAGCGCGCTGACCGCTGCCGTGGGCGAGGAGGTCGCCGCGCGCGGGCCCGGCGACGGAGCGGTCGTCGACCTCTACATCCACTGGCCCGACGCCCCTGAGTCACCGGAGCTGGCCACCGAGGAGCTCGCCAGGATCGTCGGCGCTCTGCCCTTCGCCCACGACGTACGCCGGGTCGCGGTCGCGGTCTGCCCCGGCGGTGACCGGCCGGTCAACTACTTCACCTACCGGCCCGTCGCGGACGGTGGCGTCAACGAGGACGACCTGGTCCGCGGCGTGCACCCGATGGTCGGCCGCCGACTCGACCTGTGGCGGCTGCGCGAGTTCCACGTCAACCGGATCGACGCCCCCGAGGACGTGCTCCTCTTCGAGTGCGTCGCACGGGAGAACCCCGCAGACCGGCGGCTCGTCGCCCTGGCGCAGGTGCGCCAGCTCGCCGTCGTGCGCGACGAGGAGGGCACCGTCATCGCGCTGCCCCACGCCGAGCGCGCGGTGGAGAACTGCCTCGAGGCGATCAGACGGGCACGCACCTCGCGAGGCGCAGCCGGGAGCAAGCTCGACTCCAACCACGTGTGGGTCCAGGTCTGGCCGGACGTCGAGGCCGACCCCGAGCAGCTGACCGCGTTGCAGGGCAAGATCACCCCGTTGACGGACGGTGCGGGGATCTCGGAGGTCGTCGCGCAGGGTCGGGTGGTCGGGTCCGACGGTGTCGCCGTCCCCGTCGCGATCAGGTTCCACGCCCGACCGGGTGCCGGGGTGACCGCGTCTCTCGAGACGCCGCCGACCGAGCCGCTCCGGCCGCTCGACGAGTACCACGGCAACGTCGCCCGGGCGCGCCGCCGTGGCCTGGTCTACCCCTACGAGCTCGCAGGGGTCCTCACCGGTCCCGGCGGGGGCTTCGTGGAGTACGACCTCGACGACTCAGGCGCCCTCGCGCCCGTCAGCCGTCCCCCTGGGCTCAACAAGGCCGGCATCCTCGTCGCCGTCGTCACCACGACGACGGACCTGCACCCGGGAGGGATCACCCGGGTCGTGCTCTGCGGCGACCCGACCAGGGCGCTCGGTGCCGTCTCGGAGCCGGAGTGCTCGCGGATCATCGCCGCGATCGACCTCGCCGAGCAGATGCAGGTGCCCGTGGAGTGGTTCGCGCTGTCCGCAGGCGCCCGGATCTCGATGGACTCCGGCACCGAGAACATGGACTGGGTGGCCGCCGCGCTGAAGCGGATCGTCGAGTTCACCCAGGCCGGTGGCGAGATCAACGTGGTCGTGGCGGGCATCAACGTCGGTGCGCAGCCGTACTGGAACGCCGAGGCGACGATGCTCATGCACACCAAGGGCATCTTGGTGATGACCCCGGACAGCGCGATGGTGCTGACCGGGAAGCAGTCGCTCGACTTCTCCGGCGGCGTGTCCGCGGAGGACAACTTCGGGATCGGCGGTTACGACCGCGTGATGGGCCCCAACGGACAGGCGCAGTACTGGGCTCCTGACCTCGCCGGCGCGATCGCCGTGCTGATGTCCCACTACGACCACACCTACGTCGTCCCCGGTGAGTCGGGGCCGCGCAGGGCCCCCACCACCGACCCGGACGACCGCGACATCTCGTCGTTCCCGCACGTGTCCGCCGAGAGCGACTTCACCACCGTCGGCGAGATCTTCTCCGTGGCCAGCAACCCGGACCGCAAGAAGGCCTTCGACATCCGGACCGTGATGCGCGCCCTGGCCGACCAGGACCACGCGACCCTGGAGCGCTGGGCCGGCATGGCCGATGCAGAGACCGCCGTGGTCCAGGACGCCCACCTGGGCGGCTATCCCGTGTGCCTGCTGGGGATCGAGTCGCGGCCGGTCCCCCGACGTGGGTTCCCGCCGACCGACGGTCCGGACATCTACACCGCCGGCACCCTCTTCCCGCGCTCGTCCAAGAAGGCCGCCCGGGCGATCAACGCCGCCAGTGGGAACCGGCCTCTCGTCGTGCTGGCCAACCTGTCCGGCTTCGACGGGTCGCCGGACTCGATGCGCAACCTCCAGCTGGAGTACGGCGCGGAGATCGGGCGTGCGATCGTCAACTTCAAGGGCCCGATCGTCTTCTGCGTCATCTCGCGCTACCACGGCGGGGCGTTCGTGGTCTTCTCCAAGGCCCTCAACCCGAACATGACGGTGCTCGCCCTCGAAGGGTCGTACGCCTCGGTCATCGGCGGCGCCCCGGCAGCGGCTGTGGTGTTCGCCGGCGAGGTCGAGAAGCGTACGTCGGCCGACCCTCGCGTCCGAGAGGTCGAGGGCCGGATCGCCGAAGCCTGCAGGACCCGAACGGAGCCGTCTGGTCGTCGAGCTCGCCGACCTGAGGGCAGCCGTGCGACCGGAGAAGATCAGCGAGGTCGCAGCCGAGTTCGACGGCGTCCACGACATCCACCGGGCCGTGCGGGTCGGCTCGGTGGACGAGGTGATCTCGGTCGCCGGGCTCAGGCCGCGGGTGATCGAGGCGATCAAGAGCGGGGTCGGCGGGGCCGGCACGTAGAGCGCCCCGGGACAGCCCGGCCACTTTTGCGCGGCGCCCTTGACAATATTTCTTGTCAAGGGCAAGGTGGGTCACATGCAGGACGTCGAGGTCATCGAGAACGCGGAGGCAGCCGCCGCGGCGTTGGATCCGGTCCGGGCCCGGCTCCTGGGCGAGCTGGCGGTCCCGGCCTCCGCGGCCGGGCTCGCCGCCCGGGTCGGCATCGCGCGCCAGAAGGTCAACTACCACCTCAAGTCGCTCGAGACGCACGGGCTCGTGGAGCTGTCCGAGGAGCGCCGGCACGGCGGCATCACCGAGCGGGTGCTGCAGGCGTCGGCGGCGTCGTACGTCGTGTCGCCGGCGGCCCTCAGCGCCTCCGCTGCCGACCCGGATGCCAATGCCGACCACCTGTCGGCGGGCTACCTCGTCGCCCTGGCCGGCCGCCTGGTGCGCGAGGTCGGCGCCCTGGCACGCCGGGCCGGCGCGTCCGGCAAGCGCCTGCCGACGCTGACCATCGACACGCAGATCGGCTTCCGGTCCGCCGCCGACCGGGCTGCCTTCGCCGACGACCTGACCGCCGCGGTGCTCGACCTGGCCGCTCGCTACCACCACGACGACGGGCGCCCGCACCGGCTCGTCGTCGCGTCCCACCCCCTACCTGAGGAGATCACATGACGACGACCCCGAACGTTCCCTACCGCCTGGAGTTCAGCGTCGAGGTCCCGGGCACCCCGGAGCAGGTCTGGGAAGCCATCGCCACCGCCAAGGGCATGAGCGCCTGGTTCCTGCCGACCGAGATCGAGGAGCGCGTGGGCGGCTCCGTGCACTTCAGCATGGGCCCCGAGATGGGCTCGGACGGCCGGGTCACCGGCTGGGACCCGCCGCGCCGCATCGTCTACGAGGAGGACTGGGCCGCCCTGATGGGCAAGGACCCGGAGGCGCTCAGCCCGCTGACGTCGGAGTTCCTCGTCGAGGCCCAGTCCGGAGGCACCTGCGTCGTGCACGTCACCAGCAGCGGCTTCGGCATCGGCGCCGACTGGGAGTCGGAGTTCTGGGACGACATGGGCGCGAACTGGATGCCGTTCTTCGACAACCTGCGCCTCTACCTGTCGCACTTCCCAGGCCAGCAGGCCACGCAGCTGGAGGTCACCGCCTCCCATCGCGGCGAGGCGGAGGCGCTCTGGTCGACCATGCACGGCGCGCTCGGGCTGGGCGAGGAGGGCTCGACGGTCGAGGTGCGCGGCACCACCGGCACGGTCGAGCGTGTCGGCGAGCGGCAGACGCTGGTCCGTCTCACCTCGCCGGTGCCCGGGATGCTCAGCCTCTTTGCGTTCGGCGAGGGCGACGGCAAGGCGACGGTGGGCGTACGGGCTTACCTCTTCTCCCCCGACGCCGAGGACTACGTACGACGCGAAGAGCCGGCCTGGCAGACCTGGCTGCAGGGGCTCTCCGTCCCGGCCTGATCACCCAGCGGGACGGGGTGCGGCCGCCGGGCCGTGCTCCGCACCAGGGTCAGCCGCGGCGCCGCCGGATCTCCTCGTTGATCGCCGGTACCACCTCGTGCAGGTCGCCGATCACGGCGTAGTGCGCCTTCGCCACCATCGGCGCCTCGGCGTCGGTGTTGATCGCCAAGATGGTCTTGGCGCTCGAGCATCCGGCCCAGTGCTGGATCGCGCCGGAGATGCCGCAGGCGACATAGAGGTCCGGCGAGATGCGGCTGCCCGTCTGGCCGATCTGCTCGTGGTGGGGACGCCAGCCGAGGCTGGTGACCACCCGGGACACGCCGATCTCGCCGTCGAGCAGCTTCGTCAGCTCGAGCAGCTCGTCGAACTTGTTGGCCCCACCGGCGCCGCGGCCGGCGCCGACCACCACGCGGGCGGACTTCAGGCCGCCGGACAGGTCCTCCGAGGGCGGCTCGGACGACACCACCCGGGCGACCAGGTCGGCCGCGGCCACCTCCGGAGACACGGGGACCACACGACCGGCACCGGCGGTGTCTGCAGGAGAGGCCTCCACCGCGTGACCGGCCACCGCGAACACGGCCGGTCGCTCGGAGAGCACCATCTCCTCGATCACGGCACCGCCCAGCACCTGCCGCTTCACCGTGAACGGCGCCAGGCCGTCGAACGACACGACGTTGGCGGCCATCGCGACGCCCGCGCGGGCGGCCACGTGGGCCAGCACCTCGAGACCGCGGGGCGTACCGGCAGCGGTCACCACCACTGACCCGGTGGACTCGCGCACCGACAGCACCGCACTCGCCCAGGAGGCACCGCCGTACGCCGAGAACGCGTCGCCGGTGACGTGGTGCACGTCGCGGACGCCGTACGACGCCAGCTGTTCGGCCAGCTGCGCTTCGGGGACCGGGAGCTCCCCGATCACCACCGCGTCGATCGGCACTCCCCCGCCCGCGGCGGACAGCCCGCGTGCGAACGTGATCGTCTCGCGGGACACCTCGACCGCGCCGGACGCGTCGGTCTCCACCACTACCAGGATCATCGCGACACCACTCCCAGCTGCTCGAACAGGTCGACCACGGCGGGCGCGGCCCCGGCACCCTTGCCGAGCACCTGGACGCTGCTCGGTGCCGGCGGCGGCAGCAGCAGCTTGACCCGCTGGGAACCGGCGGGCTCCGCAGACGGCGCACGCGTCTCGATCTCGACCTTCTTCGCCTTCATCCGTCCGGGCACCGTCGGGTAACGAGGCTCGACGCCGCCCTCGAGCACGGTGACGACGGCGGGCAGCGGCACGCGGTAGACCTCGTGCCCGTCGGGACCTTTCACCTCTGCCACGACGTGGCCGTCCTCGACGCGGACCGTGTCGGCTCCGTTGACCACCGGACGGTCGAGCTCATAGGCGAGCCGGATGCCGACCTGGAAGTCACCGCTGTCGGCCGCGTCGTTGCCCAGCAGCACCAGGTCGTGCGAACGCCCTGCTACCTCGTGGTCCTTCACCGCAGCGGCGATCTCACGGGCGACGTCGGCCGGGCCGAACGCCCCGGAGTCCGCCTCGACGTGGACGGCCGCGGTACAGCCGACGGCGAGCGCCGCGCGCAGCTGCTCGACGGCCTCGGGCGCGCCGAGAGTGAGCACGGTCGCCGTACCTTCCGTCGCTGCCGCCGTCTGGACGGCGATCTCGACTGCGCACTCCTCGTGGTTGCTCATGGTGTAGCCCGCGTAGCGGCCATCGACGGCGAGGCCGTCGTCGGTCAGCACGACCTCGCCGGAGATGTCGACGACGCGCTTCACGCAGACGAGGACGCCGGTCATCGGATGCGCTCGTTCGCCGGGTCGAGCAGGGGCGTCGCGTCGACCGAGCCGACGGTGACCGGATAGAGCTCCTCCATGTAGGACACGGCGAGCTCGTTGCCGATCACGGCCTCCTCGGGCGGCAGGTACGCCAGCAGCACGTGCTTGCCCAGCGACGGCGCGGACCCGGCGCTCGTCACGTACGGGTGATGGCCGTGACCGTCGACCATCGTGCCGCCGTCGCGCGTCAGGATCGGCTCGCCACCCAACATGTAGCGCTTCATCCCGGACGAGGACGTGTGGTCGTCGACGGTCAGCGTGCAGAGGACGGCCTTCGGCTGCCCCCCGGAATCCAACACAGCGCGCTGCTCGAGGTAGGCGTCCCTGCCGACGAATTCGGCAGCCTTGACCTTGGGCCGCTGCATGCCGGCCTCGACGATGCTCCGCTCGGCGTCGAGCTCGAAGCCGTAGGCGCGGTAGCCCTTCTCGATCCGGCCGGTGGTGCCGTAGACGCCGATGCCCACCGGGCGGGCGCCATGGGGCTCACCCGCCGCGAGCACGGAGTCCCAGAGCGCCGCGGCGTCCTTGTAGGCGACGTACAGCTCCCACCCGAGCTCCCCGACGTAGGAGATGCGCGACGCCAGCACCTTGATCGCCGTCGACGGTGATCTCGCGGCAGGTGAGGAAGCCGAAGCCCTCGTCCGAGACGTCGTCGGAGGTCAGCGAGGAGAGGATGTCGCGGGCCCGCGGCCCCCACAGCCCGATCGTCGACACGTCGTCGGTCACGTCGGCCAGCGTCGTCGCGCCATCCGAGGGCAGCTGGTCGGAGAACGTCTTCCGGTCGACCGGGCCGTGCGCGCCGCCAGTGACCACGCGGTAGTGCTCGTCGCCCAGCCGCATCACGGTCAGGTCGGAGAGGAACCCGCCCTTGGCGTCGAGAACCGGTGTGTAGACGACCTTCCCGACCACCACGTCGCACTGAGCGACACAGGTCCGCTGCACGGTGTCGAGCGCGCCCGGCCCCTTGATGTCGAGGATCTGGAACGCGGACAGGTCGATCACGCCCGCCGCCTCGCGCATTCGGAGGTGCTCGGCGTTGATGATCGGGCTCCACCAGCGCGAGTCCCACTCGTGCTCGCGCGGCATCACCGCGTCGCCGTACACCTCGAGCAGGTCGGCGTTGGACTCGTACCAGAACGGCCGCTCCCAACCGGCGGTCTCGAAGAAGAACGCACCGAGCTTCTTCTGCGACTCGTGCATCGCGGCGAGCCGCTGGCCGCGGTCGGACTCGTACTGCTCGGCCGGGTGGATGATCCCGTAGGTCTTGATGAACGACTCGGTGGTGCGCAGCCGGGTGTGCTCGCGCCGCTTCTGGTGCTCGTGGAAGCGGGCGATGTCGCTGTGGCTGATGTCGATCTCGGAGTGGCCGTGGGTCATCCACTCGGCCATGGCGCGGCCGACGCCAGGGCCTTCCTTGATCCACACCGCAGCGGCGGTCCACAGGCCCTTCACGTCGCTCTCGCCGAGGATCGGCGATCCGTCGCAGGTGAGCGAGAGCAGGCCGTTGATCGCGTAGCGCATCTCCGCGCCCTCGGCGCCGAGCAGCTCGGGCATCAGCTCGTAGGCCTGCTCGAGCTGCGGGTCGAAGTCGTCGGAGGTGAACGGCATCTCCGTCGGCGACAGCTTCGCCTGGTCGAGGGTCGGGATGTCCTCCGGCTCGTGGAGGATCGCGCGGTGCGCGTAGGAGCCGACCTCCATGTCGGCGCCGTGCTGGCGCTCGTAGCAGAACGTGTCCATGTCGCGCACGATCGGGATCGAGATCTCACCGGGGAGATCGACCAGCTGAGGGCACGGGCCGACGCTGATCATCTGGTGCACGGCCGGTGTCAGCGGGATGCTCACGCCGGCCATGTCGCCGATCTTGGGGCTCCACACGCCGCACGCGATCACGACGTGCTCGGTCTCGATGTCGCCCTGGTCGGTGCGCACCTTGCGGATCCGGCTCGCTCCCGAATCCGACACAGTGACGTCGAGGCCGGTCACCTCGACGTTGGGTACGACGGTCAGCGCGCCGGTCTCCATCGCGCTCTCCCGCATGATCGTGCCGGCCCGCAGCGAGTCGACGACGCCGACCTCGGGCTGCCAGAACGCCCCGATGAACTGGTCGGTCTCGATGAACGGGACCTTCTCCTTCACGAACTCCGGGGAGACCATCTCGGCCTCGATGCCCCACGCCTTCGCGCTGGACATCCGGCGGCGCAGCTCCTCCATCCGCTCCTCGGTCCGGGCGATCTCGAAGCCGCCGGACCGCGTGAAGACGCCCATCTCCTGGTACTGCTTCACGGAGTCGAGGGTCAGGTCCGTGATCTCGCGGGAGTGGTCGACGAGGAAGATGAAGTTCGACGCGTGACCGGTCGAGCCGCCCGGGTTGGGGAGCGGCCCCTGGTCGATCTGCACGATGTCGCGCCACCCGAGGCGGGCCAGGTGGTGCACCAGGCTGTTGCCGACGATGCCGGCGCCGATGACGACGACGCGTGCCGAGCTGGGGACGGTGGCCATGGGGCGCCTGCTTCCAAGATCCGGTGATTTAGCTTGTCGAGACTTTGTTGCGTATTACGCATCGCTTCGCGCAATGCGAGACACCTTAGAATCGCCCGCGCCCGGCCGGGTGTCAATCCCCGACCGGGCGCGCGATGGTGCTCGGGTCAGCTGGCGGGGAGCCAGGCCTCGACCTTGTCGGGGTTCTCCTCGACCCACCTGGCGGCGGCATCCTCCGGGGACATGCCCTCGTCGGAGATGTACTGCGCGACCTGGTTCTGGTCCTCGTTGGTCCACTCGAAGTTCTCGACCAGCTCGACGCCGGGACCACCCTCCTCCATCCAGGAGGTCGAACCGATCTTCTTCAGCACGGTCTCCGGGTAGTCGCAGTCGACCTCCGCAGGATCGGCGTCACAGCCCTCCTCGTACGGCGGCAGCGCGACCTTCGCGAGCGGGAGCTCGGCGAAGAGCCACTGCGGCTCGTAGAAGTAGCCGATCAGGAACTCCTTGTTCTCCTCGGCCTGCTGGAAGGCCGTGATGCTGGCCGCCTCGCTGCCGGAGAAGACGACCTCGAAGTCGAGGTCGAGGTTGCTGACGATGGCCTCGTCGAACTGCACGTAGGACGGGTCCGCGCCGAGGAACTGGCCCTTGTCACCGGTCTCCGACGTCGCGAACTCGTCGGCGAAGTCGTTGAGGTTCTCCCAGTCCAGGACCTCGGGGTGCTCCTCGGCCAACCACGGCGGCACGTACCAGCCGATGATGCCGACGTTCCCGTTCGGCCCGAGATCCGCAGCGCTGCCGTCTCCCTCTTCGGCGAAGAACTTCTTCTCGAGGTCGGGGTGCCCCCAGTCCTCGATCACGACGTCGACCTCGCCCGTCCCGAAGCCCTGCCAGGAGACGTCCTCCTTGAGGTCCTTGTAGGTCACCTTGCAGCCGAGGTTCTCCTCGGCGACGGTGCCGACGACGTAGGCGCTGGCCTCGTAGCCGACCCACGGGTTGATCGCCATGTTGATGTCGCCGCAGTCGCCGAACTCCGCGGCGCGCTCCTCGTTGGCCGCGGTCTCGTCGTCGATGCTGCCGCCGTCGCCGCACGCGGTAAGCGTGAGGGTCACGCCCACCGCAACCGAGGTCAGGGCGGCCATCCGCCTTCTTGGACTTCGCACTGTCGTTCTCCTTGGTTGTTGGTCTTGCGTGTGCACTGCTACCGAGACGTCTTCTGCGCGGCACCGCGCGCGATCCGGTCGACCATGATCCCGAGCAGCACGATGCTGATGCCGGCCGCGGCGCCGAAGCCCCACTCCTCCGAGCGGGCGAACCCGAGCACGACGTCGTAGCCGAGCGCGCCGGCCCCGACGAGTCCGCCGATGACGGCCATCGCGAGCACGTAGAGGAGTCCTTGGTTGGCGGCGAGCACCAGCGACTCGCGGGACATGGGGAGCTGGACCTTGGTGATCTCCTGCCAGGTCGTGGACCCGGTCGATCGCGTCGCCTCGATCGTCGTCGGCGAGACCGCCTTCACGCCGTCGGCGACGAGCTTGATCGCGACCGGCGCCGCGTAGACGACGCCGGCGACGATCGCGGTGAACCGGGTGGGCCCGAAGAGCGCCAGCACGGGGATCAGGTAGACGAAGGGTGGGATCGTCTGTCCCGCGTCGAGCAGGGGGCGCAGCAGGAAGTCCGTCGTGGAGCTGCGCGCCATCCACACCCCGAACACGAGTGCCAGGCACATGACGAGCACGGTGCCGACGAGCGTCATGCTGAGCGTGATCATGGCGTGGTTCCAGAGCCCGAAGTACAGCAGGCCCGCCACACAGATCAGCGTCGGCACGGCGGCGCGCAGCCCACCGAGCACGAACGCGATCAGGAGCAGGGCGCTGGCGGCGAGCCACCAGGGCGAGTCCGCGAGCAGTGACTCCAGCGGGTTCAGGAGCAGGGTGCTGATGAAGTCCTTGAAGCCCTGCGTGAGGTCGCGGAAGGTGTCGGTGAACCACTCGAAGAAGTTGTTCACGGCGTCAGCGAGACGCGGCCCCCAGGTCGACTCCCCGAACTCCGCCGCCCAGGAATAGGTCCGCGACAGGTAGAGGCAGACGAGCACCGGAACCGCCGCGACGGCCAGCACGATCCGCCGCCGCTTCAGGTCGACCCCGCCCCGCGCGGCGCGCTCGCTGTACTCGCTCGCCGCCGTCGTCGTGCGGTCCAGCATCACCGCCATCACCACGATCAGCATGCCCGGCACGAAGGCGCCACCGACGTCGACCGTCTTGAGGAAGTCGAGCACCGGCTGTCCCAGACCGGGTCCGTCCACGAACGCGGCGATCGTCGCCATCGAGAGCGCAGCCAGCGTCGTCTGGTTCAGGCCGACCACGATCGTCTTGCGCGCCATCGGCAGCTGGACCTTGGTGAGCCGCTGCCAACGGGTCTGACCGGCCGAGTCGGTCGCTTCGATCGTGGTCGCGGAGACCGAGCGGATGCCGTGGCCCGCCACTCGGACGATCGGCGGCAGTGCGTAGACCAGCGTGGCGACGACGGCAGCCGACGCCCCGATGCCGAAGAACAGCGCGATCGGCGCGAGGAAGACGAACGTCGGAACCGTCTGGAAGACGTCCAGGATCGCGGTCATCACCCCGGTGACCACGCGGCCCCCGGTGCCCAGCAGGACCGCCAGCGGCATGCCGAGGAGCACGGCGATCGCGACCGCGACGAAGGTCACGATCAACAAGTCGATGGCCTCGGACCAGTAGCCGAAGACCCCGAAGGAGATGAACGACGCAGCGACCAGGATCGATATCCGCCAGCCTGCGACGGCGAGCCCGACCCAGACGGCGACGGCGGTGACGCCCAGCCAGCCGATCTCGGGCACCGGGCGCGGGAAGTTCTCGACCGACACCATCCGCTGCAGCCAGTCGACGGCCGAGGTGAACGCCGCACCGATCTCGTAGGTGAGCTGGATGATCGGGTTCTCGTCGCGGCTCGCGATCACGCTGTCGCGGAACTCGGCAAGCGCGTCCTGGACCCCGGTGCGCTCCCGACCGGAGATGGCAAGGGTGTCGTTGCCCTTCGTGACCGCCCAGATGATCACCCAGAGGACGACCACGCCCAGCGCCCAGAACCAGCGCGAGGATGGCACCCAACGCTTCGCCTCGGCGGGCGGCGACTTGTCCGGCTGGGCCGCTCCCGGTCGCGGCGGCGCGAGCGTGCTCATGCGTGGTCTTCCTCCGCGACGACCACTCGCAGGATCGCGTCGTCGTCGACGATCCCGATCACCCGCTCGTGCTGGTCGACGACCCGCACGGGGTGCTCGGCGGCCAGTGCCGCCTTGGCGGCCTGGCGCACGATGGTGTCCTGGGACATGACGGGACCGTCCATCGAGTCGTCGGCCCGGGGCTCGCGCATCACCCACTTGAGCGTCAGGACGTGCGAACGGGGCACCTCGGAGGTGAAGTCGCGCACGTAGTCGTCGGCGGGCGCACCGACCACCTCGTCCGGCGCACCGACCTGCACCATCTCGCCGTCGCGCATGATCAGGATCCGGTCGCCGAGCTTGAGCGCCTCCTGGAGGTCGTGGGTGATGAAGACCATGGTCTTGCCGAGCTCGTGGTGGAGCCGGATCACCTCGTTCTGCATGTCGCGACGGATCAGCGGGTCCAGCGCGGAGAACGGCTCGTCGAACAGCAGGATGTCGGGCTCGCCCGCGAGCGCCCGGGCCAGGCCGACCCGCTGCTGCATGCCGCCGGAGAGCTGGTCGGGATAGGACTGCTCGAACCCGTCGAGGCCGACCAGCGAGACGACCTCTTCGGCCTTCGCACGACGCTCCTTCTTGCCCATGCCACGGATCTCGAGCCCGTAGGCCACGTTGTCGATCACCTGACGGTGCGGCAGCAGCCCGAAGTGCTGGAAGACCATCGACACCTGCTTGCGCCGCAGGTCGCGCAGCTCCGAGTCGGACGCGGTGGTGACATCGACACCACCCAGCCGGACCGTGCCGGCAGTCGGCTCGATCAGCCGGGTCAGGCAACGGACCAGGGTGGACTTGCCCGAGCCGGAGAGACCCATCACGACGAAGACCTCGCCGGGCGCGACGTCGAAGGTCACGTCCTTGACGCCGGCGACGCACCCGGTCTTGCGCTTGAGCTCGGCGCGGGGGAGGTCCGCGTCCGGCGGTACCGATGATCTTGTCGGACTTGGGGCCGAAGATCTTCCAGAGGTCACGCACTGCGAGCGCGCTCTCACCCGCTCGAGGTCGGCACCTCGGCGTCCTTCTCGGTCGCGATGCTCATGCGGGCTCCTCACGGTTGCGGCTGTCGCCGGGTGGGTACAACGGCGTGCCTTCGCGATATCGGTAGTAAGACACGTCTGCGGGCGGAAGTGGCGCGTTTCCGGCGATCAGGTCCGCAGCCTTCTCGGCGACCATCATCACCGGCGCGTAGATGTTGCCGTTGGTGACGAACGGGAAGACCGATGCGTCGACGACGCGCAGGCCCTCCGTCCCGTGGACCTTCATGGTGGCCGGATCGACGACCGACATCTCGTCGGTGCCCATCCTCGCCGTGCACGAGGGATGGAGCGCGGTCTCTGCGTCGGCGCGGACCCAGTCGAGGATCTCCTCGTCGGTCTCGACCGACGGCCCCGGCGAGATCTCACCGTCGTTGTACGGTTCGAACGCCGGCTGGTTGAGGATGCTGCGCGCCACCCGGATCGCCTCGACCCATTCCTTGCGGTCGGTGGGCGTGGACAGGTAGTTGAAGCGCATCGACGGGTGCTCGCGAGGATCGCGCGACTTGATCCGCACGTGGCCGCGGGTGTCGGCGTACATCGGGCCGATGTGGACCTGGTAGCCGTGGCCCTCGATGGGCGAGGAGCCGTCGTACCGGATCGCGATCGGCAGGAAGTGGAACATCAGGTTCGGGTAGTCCACCTCGTCGTTGCTGCGCGCGAAGCCGCCGCCCTCGAAGTGGTTGGTCGCGCCCAGCCCCTTGCGCTGGACCAGCCACTGGTAGGCGATCTTCGGTCGCTGGTGCCAGCGCAGGCCGGGAGCGATCGAGACCGGCTGCTTGGAGGCGTACTGGATGTAGACCTCGAGGTGGTCCTGGAGGTTCTCGCCGACGCCGGGCAGGTGATGGACCAGCGGGACGCCGTGCTGCTTCAGCAGCGCCTCGTCGCCGACCCCGGAGAGCTGGAGCAGCTGCGGCGTGTTGATCGCCCCACCGCACAGGATCACCTCACCCGCGCCGACCGAGTGGCGGCGCCGCGCCCGCTCGTAGTCGACCCCGACCGCGCGCTTCCCCTCGAACCGGACGCGGGTCCCCAGCGCGAGGGTGCGGACCGTGAGGTTCTTCCGGTGCCGCACCGGGTGGAGGTAGGCCCGCGCGGAGGACAGCCGCCGGCCTCGGTAGACGTTGCGGTCGAACCTCGCGAACCCCTCCTGCCGGTAGCCGTTGACGTCGTCGGTGAGGTGGTAGCCGGCCTCGACGGCCGCGCGGAAGAACGCGTCGAAGAGCGGGTTGGTCGCCGGACCCCGCTCGAGCTTGAGCGGACCCTCGCCGCCGCGCCAGTCGTCGGCGCCGGCCAGGCAGTTCTCCATCCGCTTGAAGTAGGGGAGGCAGTGGAGGTAGTCCCAGTCCTCCATGCCTGGTTCCCGGCCCCAGCGCTCGTAGTCGAGCGGGTTGCCGCGCTGGAAGATCATCCCGTTGATGCTGCTCGAGCCACCCAGCACCTTGCCGCGGGCGTGGAAGACCCTGCGCCCCTTGAGGTCCGGCTCCGGGTCGGTCTCGTACTTCCAGTCGTAGAAACGGCTCCCGATCGGGAACGGGAGGGCGGCCGGCATGTGGATGAACGGGTCGATCCGGAAGTCCGACCGGCCCGCCTCGAGAAGCAGGACGCTGGTGCCGGGGTCCACCGAGAGCCGGTTGGCGAGAGCGCAGCCAGCCGAGCCGCCACCCACGATGACGTAGTCGAACCGCTCCGCATCCATGGCCGACCCCTATCCAGCGAACCAGCGTTGTTCGGACGGTCGGATGTTGTGCCACACGTGCTTGGTCTCGCGGTACTCGTCGAGGCCGGC
The DNA here is from genome assembly GCA_963724275.1 of uncultured Actinomycetota bacterium. Taxonomy (GTDB): domain Bacteria; phylum Actinomycetota; class Actinomycetes; order Propionibacteriales; family Nocardioidaceae; genus Nocardioides. The sequence goes on from CAVRUB010000013.1 coordinate 249,975, forward strand.
CAGCCCCAGCTCGCGTCCGGTGCCGGACTGCTTGTAGCCGCCCCACTCGGCCTGCGGGACGTAGGGGTGGTAGTCGTTGATCCACACCGTGCCCATCCGCAGCCGCGCGGCAACTCTTGCGGCCTTGCCGGCGTCCTGCGTCCAGACCGCACCGGCGAGCCCGTAGATGCTGTCGTTGGCGGTCCGCACCGCGTCGTCCTCATCGGCGAACGTCTCGACCGTCAGCACCGGACCGAACGACTCGTCCTGGGTGATGGACATGTCGCTCGTGCACCGGTCGAAGATCGTCGGCAGGTAGTAGAACCCGTCCGCGAGTGCCGGGTCGTCGGGGCGCCGGCCGCCGCACCGCAGCACCGCACCCTCGGCGAGACCTGCGGCGACGTACGCCTCGACCTTGTCGCGGTGCGCGGAGCTCGTGAGCGGCCCGGTCTCGGCCTTGTCGTCGAAGGGACCGCCGAGGCGGATCCGACCGGCCCGGTCGACGAGCCCGTCGACGAACCGATCGTGGACCGACTCGTCCACCAGAAGCCGGGCGCCGGCGGAGCAGACCTGTCCCGAGTGCAGGAACACGGCGGTGAGCGCGTAGTCGAGTGCGACGTCGAGATCGGCGTCGGCGAAGACGATGTTGGGGTTCTTGCCCCCGAGCTCCAGCGCGACCTTCTTCACCGTCGGCGCAGCAGCAGCCATGATCGCCCGGCCGGTCGCGATCCCGCCGGTGAACGACACCATGTCGACGCGCGGGTCGGCGGACAGCGGCGCACCCGCGTCGGGACCACTGCCCAGCACCAGGTTGGCGACCCCGGCAGGAAGGCCCGCCTCCTCGAGCAGCCGCATCAGGTGGATAGCGGTGTGCGGGGTGAGCTCACTGGGCTTCAGCACGAACGTGTTGCCTGCGGCCAGGCACGGCGCGACCTTCCACGAGACCTGCAGCAGCGGGTAGTTCCAGGGCGTGATCAGGCCGCACACGCCGATCGGCTCGTGCACGACCCGGCTGACCACGTCGGGGTTGCCGGTGTCGACCACGCGGCCTGCTGGCTCGGCCGCGATCCGCCCGTAGTGACGGAAGACCGCGACCACGTCGTCGACGTCGTACTCGGACTCGACGAGGCGCTTGCCGGTGTCGAGCGACTCCATCCGTGCCACCGCGTCCTTGTCGCGGACCAGCAGGTCGGCGACCCGGAGCAGCAAGTCGCCGCGCTCGCGGGACGACGTCGCCGGCCACGGGCCGGTGTGGAACGCCCGATGGGCCGCGTCGATCGCCGCCGCCGTGTCGGCTGCCGACGCCTCGTCGACCTCCGCCACCAAGCTCGCATCCGCGGGGCAGCGGATCTCACGTCGCGCACCGGTAGCGGCGGAGCGCCACTCTCCGTCGACGTAGAGTTCCGGCACCCGGTCCCCGCTTTCTCGAGGTCGTTGCGTATGACGCACCCGTCCGCTTACAGCGCAACTGCGTGTCTTTGAGGATGGTGCCGCGGAGCCCTCCCGTCAAGGACGGTGCCGAACGAGCAACCTGATCGTGACCGCTGCTGGGGTCAGGGGCCGTCCGGATACGTGTCCGCGTGCTGCACGGCCCGGCGCACCCGTGGGGGAAGCGTCGCGTCGAAGGTCTCGCGCCGTAGCTCCATCCAGAGCGACACACACATGCCGATCAGCACCAGCATGAACGGTGCGGCCACCAGGATGACCAACGTCTGAAGTGCGGAGAGCCCGCCCGCCCACAGCAGGACGGCGGCCACTGCCCCGGTTGCGACGCCCCAGAACACGATGAGCAACCGGTTCGGCTCCTCGACACCGCGTTGGCAGAGCATGCCCATGACGATCGACGCGGCATCGGCGCCGGTGACGAAGAAGATCGCGATGAGCACCACAGCGAGCGCCACGGTGATGGAGGCCAACGGGTACTCCCGGAGCATCTCGAACAGCGATGCTTCCAGCGCGATTCCTCCTGTGTCGGTCGTTGGCGGGTCCCACCCTTCGTTGAGCTGCAGGTCGAGCGCGCTGCCCCCGAGGATGGCGAACCAGACGAACGAGACGAGGCTCGGGACCAGGATCACGCAGACCACGAACTGCCGGATCGACCGACCCTTGGAGATCCGGGCGATGAACATCCCGACGAAGGGGGTCCACGAGATCCACCACGCCCAGTAGAAGATCGTCCAGCCGTTCAGCCACGCGGCAGCCTCGGTGTCGTAGACCCCCGTGTTGAACGACATGCTTGGCAGCTGGGTCAGATAGTCACCCATGGTCTGGGTGAAGGTGCCGAGGATGAACACCGTCGGCCCCACGACGAAGAGGAAGAGCACCAGAAGTCCCGCCGCGATCGCGTTCGCGTTGGACAGGTACTTGATGCCGCGCTGGACGCCTGAGACCGCCGAGACGACAAAGCAGGCGGTGAGTACTGCGATCACTGCGACCGCCAGCGCTTTGTCGCCCCCTCCGCTGCCGAATACGTCGTCGATACCGCCGGTGATCTGCAGGGCACCCAGGCCGAGCGAGGTAGCGGATCCGAAGAGTGTCGCGAAGATGGCGACCACGTCGATCACCTTGCCCGGACCCTGCGCTGCGCGATCGCCCAGCAGGGGGCGGAACGTCGCCGAGACGGTGTTGCCGTACCCCTTGCGATAAGCGAAGTAGCCGATGGCAAGGCCGATGACCGCGTACATCGACCAGGGATGGAATCCCCAGTGGAAGAAGGTGTACTGCATCGACAGTGCGGCCGCCTCGGCAGATCCCGCCTCCGCCTCGCCCAACGGCGGCGCGTTGAGGTGCGTCAGCGGCTCGGCGACGCCCCAGAACATCAGCCCGATGCCCATGCCGGTCGCGAACATCATCGACACCCAGGAGAATGTCGAGAACTCCGGTTCACTGTCATCGGGTCCGAGCTTGATGTTGCCGTAGCGACTGACCGCGAGATATGCGGAGAACAGCACGAAGGCAGCACTCGTGATCACGAAGAGCCAGCCGAAGGAGTCGGTGACCCACGTCAGCGCATCCCCGGTCCGGGTGGCCATCTCGTCCGGCCAGATCGCACCTATGGCCACGAAGGCGGCCGCAAGCCCGGCGGCGGCGCCAAAGAGGCCGAAGTCGATCGCGGTGCCCGGGTGAACCGGCTCGCGTGTCGGCTTGGAAGAAGCCGTGGGTCCCTTTGTGTCGGTCATCGGAGTTCTCCATCCGTCGAAGCCTCGTCGATGCGCCACCGCGGTTGTTGCGTATGACGCTTCTCGTTGCATCAGACACAACTGCGGGTACGTTCCGAGTCTCGTGTGATCGAGATCACCCGTCAAGGGGCGACGCTCAGCGGATCCCCCACCCGAGCCGGTGAGAGACCTCCTCGGCAGCCTCGACAACCTTGCCCACGACCTCGTCGACACGGTCGCTGGAGATGCGGAACGTCGGTCCCGAGACGCTCATCGAGGCGACCACGTCTCCGTGCGCGTTGCGGATGGGTGCTGCTGCCGCAGTCAGGCCGACCTCGAGCTCGTCGACGGCCAGCGCGTAGCCCTGCTCGCGGACCTGGTCGAGCTCGGCGCGTAGCTTGCTCTTGGTCGTGATCGTCAGCGGCGTGTAGGCCGACAGCTTGCTGAGCACCGCGTCGCACTGCTGGCGGTTCAGGCCGCTCAGCAACACCTTGCCGTTGCTGGTGGCGTGCAACGGGATGTGCTGACCGACCCAGTTGTGGGGCTGGAGGGCGGAGGAGCCCGCGACCTGGTCGAGGTAGAGCGCCGAGCTCTCCGACAGGACCGCGATGTTCACCGTCTCCCCCGTGTCGGAGGCGAGCTGCCGGCACACCGGCCGGGCTTCCTGCACCAGGTCCAGCCGCGCCGTCGTGGCGCCGGCCAGCCGGAGCAGGCCGACGCCGAGCCGGTACTTGCCGCGGTCCTCGGTCTGCTCGACCAGCCGGTGCGCCTCGAGGGTCGCCACCAGCCGGAACGCCGTGCTCTTGTGCACGCCGATCTCGCTGGCGATCTCGGTGACCCCCGCCTCGCCACTGCGCGCCAGACGCTCGAGGATGGTCAGCGCGCGGTCGACGGACTGGACACCGACGGCCTCACTGTTGCTCATCGCGCAACAGTAGCCGAATTGCGCAACGAGGGTCGGCCGCTGGTCGCGTGCATCGCTGGTCGAGTAGCCGTCGTTGCGGGCACATCCTCCGATCGCTGGTCGAGTAGCCGTCGCGAGGGACGAGCGACGGCATATCGAGACCCGGTGACCATGCGAACGATGTCCGCTGGTCGAGTAGCCGTCGCGAGGGACGAGCGACGGCATATCGAGACCCGGCGACCGTGCGAACGCCGGCATGGGCACCTCACCGGGTCTCGATACGCCCTCGCGCCAGGGCGCTCGGGCTACTCGACCACCGGGCGGGCTACTCGACCACCGTCACCGGAACACGACGGTGCGGGTGCCGTTGAGCAGCACCCGGGACTCCGCGTGCCAGCGGACCGCCCGCGACAGCACCTGTGCCTCCACGTCCCGGCCGGCGGTCACCAGGTGCTGCTGGTTGAAGGTGTGGTCGACGCGGACGACGTCCTGCTCGATGATGGGCCCCTCGTCGAGGTCGGCCGTCACGTAGTGGGCGGTCGCGCCCACCAGCTTGACCCCGCGGTCGAACGCCTGGTGGTAGGGCTTCGCGCCCTTGAAGCTCGGCAGGAACGAGTGGTGGATGTTGATGGCCTTGCCGGCGAGCTCAGCGGACAGGTCGTCGGAGAGCACCTGCATGTAGCGCGCCAGGACGACGAGGTGGATGCCGTGCCTCTCGACCAGCTCCCGCACCTGGTCCTCGGCGCGGGGCTTGGTCTCCGGCGTCACCGGGATGTGCACGAAGTCCAGTCCGTGCGCTCGCGCCAGCGGTTCGGCGTCGAGGTGGTTCGACACCACGACCGGGATGTCGATCTGCAGGGACCCGGTGCTGTAGCGGAAGAGCAGGTCGTTCAGGCAGTGCAGGTGCTTGGACACCATGATCAGGGTCCGGTACGGCGCCCGCGCTTCCCACAGCTCGAACTCGATGTCGAACTGCGACGCCACGGGGGCGAAGTCGCGCCGCAGCTCGTCCACGCTGATCCGTCCGGCCCCGCTCCGTCCCGCAGGGGTGACCGGGACCACGAAGTCGAGGCGCATGAAGAACCGGCCGGTGAGCTGGTCCCCGAACTGCTGGCTCTCGACGATGTTGCCGCCGCGGCGCACGAGGAAACCGGAGACGGCGTGCACCACCCCGGGCTGGTCGGGGCAGGTCAGGACCAGCACGAAGTCGCCGGTGGGGGCGGTCGCGCGCGGGCCGTCCTCGGTCGTCGCGAAGGTCACGGCTAGTCGCCCAGCTCGGCGCGACGGCGTACGACGTACTCCTCCAGCTCCTGGCGGACGGCGTCGTCCAGGGACGGCGGCTGGTAGTCGTCCAGCTGCTTGCGGTAGGCCTCGGCGGCCCGGGCGTTGGCATCCTTGCCGCCGTTGCGCATCCAGCGCTCGTAGTTCTCCGACGACGAGAGAAGCGGGCGGTAGAAGCAGGTGCGGAAGCGCTCCATGGTGTGCATCGCCCCGAGGAAGTGGCCCCCGTGCCCGACCTCCTCGTGCGCGCCGAACGCCATCGAGTCCTCGTCGATCTCCAGCGGGGTGAACTCCGCGCGCATCATCTGCAGCAGCTCGATGTCCACGATGAACTTCTCGTAGCCCGCGACCAGGCCCCCCTCGAGCCAGCCCGCGGAGTGCATCACCCAGTTCGCTCCGGCCAGGAAGGTCGGCAGCATCGTCATCAGCGCCTCGTAGCCGGCTTGCGCGTCGGCGACCTGGGAGGACGTGAGGCCGCCGCCGGTGCGGAACGGGAGGCCGAAGTGGCGGGCGATCTGGCCCGTGCAGAGGAGCCCGATGCCCGACTCCGGGGTGCCGAAGGTCGGGGATCCCGACTGCATGTCGATGTTGGAGAGGAACGACCCGAAGATCACGGGGGTCCCGGGTCGGATCAGCTGGGACAGCGCGATCCCGGAGAGCGCCTCGACGATCTGCTGCACCAGGGCCGCCGGGATCGTCACCGGCGACATCGCGCCCATCAGGATGAACGGCGTCAGGACGACCGGCTGCCCAGCACCCGAGTACTCGAACTGCGCCTCGAGCATCCGGTCGTCCCAGCGCAGCGGCGAATTGCAGTTGATGAGCGAGATCGTCGCGGGCGTCTGCTCGATCGCCTCGCGGGAGCCGAAGAGGATCGAGGTCATCGCCAACGTGTCGCTCGCGTTGACCCCCGAGACGACATTGCCCATGTAGATCTTGTCGGTCAGGGTCTGGAGCGCGTAGGTCATGTCGAGGTGGCGGCTGTCGAGCGGGGTGTCGTTGGGCTCGCAGATCACGCCCCCGGCCGAGTCGAGCACGGGAAATGACTGGGCGAGCTTGGTGAACCGACGGAAGTCGTCCATCGTGGCGTCGCGGCGCACCTCCCCCTCGCGCACGAACGGCGGGCCGTACACCGCGCCGAACGCCATCGAGTCGCCGCCGATGTGCACGTTGTTGTCGGGGTTCCGCGCCTGTACGTCGAACTCCCGCGGCGCCTTCGCCACCTGCTCCAGCACGAAGTCCGGGTCGAGGAACACGGTGTGGTCCTCGACCCGCTGCCCGGCCTTGCGGAACAGCTCGAGCGCGCGGTCGTCCATGAACTCGACGCCGATCTCCGTCATCAGCCGACGCCAGCCCTTGTCGAGAGTCGCCATGGCGTCCTGCGAGAGGACTTCGTAGCGTGGCATCCGGTTCTGGAACATCGAGCCTCCTGCGCGACGCGCGAATGAAATCGCTGGGGTCGGCGGGACAGGTGCTTGACCCCGCCTTGTCCGGCATCTTAGCCTCACTCAATGGGAATGAAGTTCCACATCATGGAACTTAGCGAAGGGGTCCACCGGTGAGCGCTCAGACCAGTCTGGGAACACAGGCGGTCGACCGCGCCTCCATGCTGGTCTCCACCGTGGTGCGGGCCGTTGAGCCGCTGACGTTCGCCGAGCTGCAGGAGGCCTGCGGCCTGCCCAAGTCCACGGCCTCGCGGATGCTGAGCGCGCTGGAGCGCACCGAGCTGATCGAGCGCAACCCCGCCGGGTCCTACGTCGCCGGCCCGCTCTTCTGGCTCTACGCCACCAGGCACGATCCGTGGGAGGAGCTGGTCCGCCTCGCCCGCCCCACCCTCGAGCGGGTAGGCGCCGAGACCGGTGAGACGGTGAACCTGTCGGTGGCGCGCGGCGACCGGGTCCTCCAGGTCGCGCAGGTCGACTCGACGTACCTCCTCGGCACCCGCGACTGGACGACCGTGGAGGTCCCCACCCACTGCTCCGCACTGGGCAAGGTGATGCTCGCCCACGGCGCGCTGGACGTCCCGGACGGGGAGCTCGAGCGGCTCACCCCCCACTCCGTCACCGACCGGAAGCTGCTGCGCAGCGAGCTGAGCCAGGTCATCCGACGCGGCTGGGCGAGCACCGTCGACGAGCTCGAGATCGGGCTCACCGGCGTGGGTGCCCCGGTCCGCGGCGCCACGGGTGAGGTCGTCGCAGCCCTGGGCATCTCGGGTCCGACCCAACGGCTGGCGGACCGGCGTGACGAGACCGGCCGGCTCTTGAACGACCGAGCGGAGCAGCTGTCCGAGCTGCTCCGGCGGAAGACGCGAAAGGAGGGGGTGGCATGACCCCCGAGGAGATCCTTCAAGCCTTGTACGACGAGACCCTGGTCGGCAACGCACCGCGGGTCCTCGAGCTCACCGAGGAGGGTCTCGCCCTCGCCATGGAGCCGCAGACCTTGCTGTTCGATGCGCTGATCCCCTCGCTGGAGGAGGTCGGCGCCAGGTTCGAGCGCGGCGACTTCTTCGTGCCCGAGATGCTCATCGCCGGCCGGGCCATGGCCGGCGCGATGGAGCGGCTCCGCCCCCTGCTCGCAGAGACCGGTGTGCAGACCATCGGCAAGTTCCTGATGGGCACCGTCAAGGGCGACGTCCATGACATCGGCAAGAACCTCGTCAACATCATGCTCGAGGGCGCCGGCTTCGAGGTGATCGACCTGGGCGTGCAGGTGGCGCCGGAGAAGTTCGTGTCCGCGATCGAGGAGCACCAGCCGGACATCGTCGGGTTCTCCGCGTTCCTGACCACCACGATGCCGATGTTCAAGGCCAACATGAACGCTCTCGAGAAGGCCGGCATCCGCAACGAGGTGATCGTCATGGTGGGCGGCGCCCCCGTCACCCAGGAGTACGCCGACGCCGTCGGCGCCGACGGCTACGCGGCCGACGCCTCCCAGACCGTGAAGCGGGCGAAGTCGCTGCTCGACCAGAAGCGCACCAAGGTCCCTGCATGAACGCCGCACACGGTGCGCCGCGGCTGGAGACCGTCCTGCGCTCTGCGACCCAGGAGGTCGTGATCGGGCACGACCGGCGGTTCTGCCTGATCGGAGAGCGGATCAACCCGACCGGCCGACGTGTCTTCCAGGAGCAGCTGCGCGCCGGCGACCTGTCGGCGATCCAGCGCGACGTCGAGGCCCAGGTCGAGGGCGGCGCAGACGTGCTCGACGTCAACATGGGCGTGCCCCTCACCGACGAGGCCGACCTGCTCGCCCGGGCGATCACCATGATCCAGAAGCTCACCGACAAGCCGATCTGCATCGACTCCTCGGTGGTCGAAGCGCTCGAGGCCGGGCTCTCGGTCTACCAGGGACGTGCGCTGGTCAACTCGATCACCGCCGAGGACGAGCGGATGGCGCAGATCCTCCCGCTCGTCAAGAAGTACGACGCCGCGGTGATCGCCCTTCCCAACGACGAGGACGAGATCCCGATGGAGGTCGAGAAGCGGATCGAGCTGACCCGCAAGATCGTCGAGGTCGCCACGACCGAGTACGGGATCGCCGCGGCGGACATCGTGATCGACCCGCTCGCGATGCCGATCGGCGCCGACCAGACCGTCGTGGTGACCGTGTTGGAGACGATGCGCCGCATCCGCGACGAGTTCGGCGTGAACATGACCTGCGGGGCGTCCAACGTCTCCTTCGGCATGCCGTCCCGACACGCCCTCGGGGCGACCTTCCTGCCCATGGCCATGCAGGCAGGTCTCACGTCGGCCATCATGGACACCCGCACCCCGCAGATCGTCGAGGCGGTCAAGGCCGCCGACCTGCTGCTGGGCCACGACGACTGGGGTGGCGCCTGGATCGCGGCCCATCGCGCCCGCCAGGCTGCTTCGGCGTGACCCGCCTGACCGATGCCGTGACCGATGCCGTGACCCGATGACTGAATCCGCGGACCAGGCGGGCGAGGGCTTCTCGCTCGACGACGTCCGTCGCGAGGGGCTCCTGCCCACCCCCGGCGCAGGCCCGGTCGCCCACGACGGCACCGGGCGGGTGGAGCTCACGTTCACGGTCGAGGACGCTGCTGGCGCGCCTCCCGCCAAGCGCTCCGTGCGCGTCCCGCCAGGAGTGACGGTGTTCGACTCGGCGTCGTGGAACGGGATCGCGATCGACTCGACCTGCGGCGGCCACGGCACCTGTCACAAGTGCAAGGTCCGGGTGCGCTCCGACGCGACGCCCGTGACGCGTCACGACGTCCGGACGTTCAGCCGGGAGCAGCTCGACGACGGCTGGCGGCTGGCCTGTCTCGTCCGGGCGACGCGGGACGTGGCGGTCGACGTACCCCCGCTCACCACGCGACCGAAGGCCGCGACCGTCGGCGTGGGTCGGCAGGTGATCCTGCGACCCGCCGTGCAGAAGCGGTACGTCGAGCTGCAGGAGGCCGACCTCTCCGACCAGCGGCCCGACCTGGTCCGGCTGCTCGACGCCATCGACGACCTCGAGCCCACACCCGACCTGCACCTGCTCCGCCGGCTCCCCGGCGTGCTCCGAGCCGCCGACCACAAGGTCACCGCGGTCGTCGTCGACGAGGCGCTCATCGACGTTGAACCCGGTGACACCACGGGCACGCGTTACGCGATCGCCTTCGACCTCGGCACGACCACGGTCGTGGCGACGCTCCTCGATCTCGCGCTCGGGACGCCGGTCGCGGTCGCCTCCATGCTCAACAAGCAGCAGCCGTTCGGCGGTGACGTGATCACCCGGATCAGCGCGACGATGATGGACCCGGAGGCGCTGCCGCGGCTGCAGCGGGCGGCCGCCGACACCCTCGCCGAGCTGGCTGCCCAGGTGTGCAAGGAAGGCGATGTCGACCCCCACCACGTCTACGAGGTCGCGATCGCCGGCAACGCCACCATGACCGCGCTCGTGCTGGGGATCGAACCGGAGGCGCTCGGCGTCGCGCCGTTCGTGATGGCGACCGCACAGCCCCCGACCGTGCTGGCCAGCGACGTGGGCCTGGACCTGCATCCCCGGGCGCGTGCGGTGTTCTTCCCTGCCCTCGGGGCCTATGTCGGCGGGGACATCGTGGCGGGCATGCTCGCGACCGGGATGGACCGGGACAAGCGGACGCGTCTGTTCATCGACGTCGGGACGAACTGCGAGATCGTCGTGAGCGACGGAGACCGCATCGTCTCGACCGCGGCTCCCGCCGGTCCCGCGTTCGAGGGTGGCGCGATCAAGTGCGGCATGCGGGCGGCTGACGGGGCGATCGAGGTCGTCAAGCTGGACGAGACGGTCGAGCTCGGTGTCATCGGGGACGTCGAGCCGATGGGGCTCTGCGGCTCAGGACTCGTCGACGCGGTCGCCGAGCTGGTGCGGGTCGGCCTGCTGGACAGCACCGGCCGGTTCATCCCCGACGAGCAGGCACCCGAGGTCGCCCCGGCGTTCGCCGACCGGCTGACGCGGATCGGAGACGAGCGGGTGTTCGTGCTGCACCGGCCGCAACCGGACACTCCTCCCGAGGACTGCGTCGTCCTCTCGCAGCGCGACGTCCGCGAGCTGCAGTTCGCGAAGGCGGCGATCTCAACCGGGTGGACGCTGCTGATCGAGGAGCTCGGCCTCGAGCAGCGCGACGTCCAGCAGGTGCTGATGGCCGGGTCCTTCGGCAGCTACATCTCCGCCGCGTCGGCGGTGCGGATCGGACTGGTCCCGAAACTGCCGGTGCTCCGGATCGTCTCGGCGGGCAACGTCGCGGGCGAGGGCGCGAAGATGGCGCTGCTGTCCGTGCGCGAGCGGGTGGGCGCGGAAGCGTTGCTGGAGGAGGTGACCTATGTCGAGCTCTCCGACCGCACCGACTTCAACGACCGGTTCGTCGACCAGCTCGGGTTCTGAGGCCCGCCCGCTCGCCGTCGTCGCGTGCGGCGCGCTCAGCCGGCCCGCGGCCGAGATCGCGGCGCGCCGAGGCTGGCCGGTCGTCGTACATCCACTGCCGCCGCTGCTGCACAACCAGCCCCGCCTGATCGCCGGCGAGGTCCGGGTGCTGGCCGAGCGGTTGCTGGCAGAGGGCCACCGGGTGGCCGTGGGCTACGCGGACTGCGGGACGTACGGCGCACTCGACGAGCTGTGCCGCGAGCTCGGGCTCGAGCGGCTGCCGGGGCTCCACTGCTACGACGTGTACGCCGGGCCCGACCGGCTCGCGACGTTCTTCGAGGAGCAGCCCGGCACCTACGTCCTCACCGACTTCCTGGTCCGGTCGTTCGCACGGACCGTGCTGCGGGAGCTGGGGCTCGACCGGCACCCCGACCTGCGCGACGCCTACTTCGGCAGCTACACCCGCGTCGTGTGGTTGGCCCAGGAGCCCGACGACGAGCTGCACGGGCTGGCGGCGGAGGCGGCCGCCGCGATCGGACTGCCCCTCACCGTGGTCGACACCGGGCACACCGGCTTGGAGTCGGCCCTCGAAGGCCTGGTCAGTCCACCAGCCGGTTGAGCCAGTCCTGTCGCCACGACTCGGTCTCCGCGACCTGGTTGAAGGTGTAGACGTGCAGGCCGGCGACCCGCATCGCCGGGTCCGCGGCGACAGCCGCGCACTTCTCCAGGAACGACTCCCCCGTGAACCCGCCAGGGGCGACGAGCCGCGCCATCATGCCCTTCTGCTTCGCGAGGAAGCGGGTGGAGTCGCCGACGCCGATCTTGGTCGCCATGCCGAGGAGCTTGGTCCGCTCGACCGGGCCCGGCACACCGAGCAGCAGCGGGAGGTCGACGCCGCGCCGGCGCACCCGGGTGAGCCAGTCCTTGATCACCGCCGGATCGAAGGTGAGGTTGCTGACGATGGTCGTCGCGTGCTTGCGCTTGTCCCACATCGACTGCACGGTCAGGTCGTCGTCGATCGTGGGGTGGCTCTCGGGGTACCCCGTCACGCCCACCTCGGTGAACGGGCTGCCGAGCGCAGTGAGGTCCTCCAGCATCGACAGCGCGTCCTTGTAGTCGCCCACAGGGTCTGCGTCACCGCCCGGCACGAAGATGCCGCTCACGCCGACGGCGCCCAGCCGCGCCACGAGGTCCGCGAGCTCGGCCCGGCCGCTCACCATCCGCGCCGCCAGGTGCGGGATGACCGTGTAGCCGGCGGCGGTCAACCTCTCCGTCGTCTCGAGGGTCCGTTCGAGACCCATGGACGGCGAGGCGGTGATCGTCAGCGGCACCGACGGTGGGACCGATTCGAGCACCTTCGCCTCGACGGTGGGCGTGGGCAGTACCTCGTAGCGAGCATGGGTCAGCAACCGACGTACGGTCGCGCGTTCTTTGTTGCGCATGACACAACTCGTTTCGTGATACGCACCAGCCGTCTCAGCCTACGGCGAGAACGGCCTGCGCGACAGATTCTGCCCGCATCTTTCCTGTCCCGGCGGTACCGGCTCGATGTCGACCAAGCTGCCCGCAACGCAGCCAGCGTCGCTCCTGACCTCCTACTCGACAGTGCCAATCCGGTGCTGATCGATGAATGGCAGGTCGTTCCTACGTTGTGGGACCAGATCCGCCGTGCCGTCGACGACCGCGCACCTGCCAAAGGGCTATACATCCTGACGGGCTCAGCGACGCCACGAAAGGACGTCAACCGGCACTCAGGGGCCGGTCGGATCGCAGTCGTCCAAATGCGGCCCATGTCGCTAGTGGAGTCAGGGCACTCCACCGGGCAGGCATCCCTGAAAGCCGTGATGGCCGGTGACAAGGTCACCGCGCAGGACCCGGGCCTGACTGTTCCTGACGTCTCGACAGGATCTGCACCGGAGGCTGGCCGGCTCTGCTCGATGCCGGTCCTCAGGACGCCGGCCGGTGGCTGCGCGACTACCTCAACCAGATCGTCCAAGTAGACATCCACCAGCTCGGCGCGCGGCGGCGCGATCCCGACAACATCGGTCGCCTGCTGAGCTCACTGGCACGTAACGTCGGTACCACCGTGAAGGTCACCGCGCTGGCCAAGGACGTCGGCGGAGCAGAGGGACCGGTGGCGCGGGCCACCGTCGACGGATACCTCAATTCGTTGTCCCGGCTGCGGCTGACCGAGAACTCGCCTGCCTGGGCGCCCCACATGCGCTCCGCCACCCCACTGCAGTCGTCACCCACTCGCTATTTCGTCGACCCGTCAATCGCGGTGGCGGCGCTCGGCCACGGACCCACCCAGCTCCTGGGCGACCTCAACGCCGCCGGGTTCCTCTTCGAGAACCTTGTGGTCCGCGACGTCCGCATCTACGCCCAGAACCCTCGGAGGTCAGGTCCATCACTGGCGAGACCAGAACCAGAACGAAGTCGACGTCGTCCTCACCCTGCCCGACGGTCGTTGGGGAGCGTTCGAGGTGAAGATGAACCCGGCCGATACGGCTAAGGCGGCAGCAGCTCTGTTGTCGTTCGCTGAGAAGGTCGACCAGAGCAAAGCTGGGCCGCCCACGGCGCTGGGCGTCATCACCTCTACCGGATTCGCCTACCGCCGACCCGACGGCGTCAGCGTGCTTCCCATCGGCTCCCTCGGTCCCTGACCCAGCACCTACCAGGGTCTAAGAGGGCTATGCCGCGCCAGGGTCCGTCGCCGTCGTGGGCCCATGGGCCCGGGCTGAGCGGGCTCGTCGAGAATGTCCTCCGCAACCTCGAGTGCGCCCAACAGTCGCTCTACTGTGGCGCAGACCCGGATGACGAAGCCCCGCGCGTCGGCGTACTCGATGACCTCGTCGAACTGCTTGGCTGACTTCCTCGTCCTAGCCATGGCGACGGGGCTCGCGGAGCTGGGCGGTGACCGTTCGGGCTCGCGGCGCTCGAGCCGGACCGAGCGGCCGACGTGAACGACGGTCAGCCGGTGCAGGGCGATCTGACGTCTTAGCCGCGGCGGGCGCAGCGCAGTTCGCGGCGACCTCGTCGAGGGTGAGCAGCAGGGTGTCGGGCACGGGACAGGCCGCTGAGAGTTTTCCGGCGGGTTCGAGACGGAGAAGGGCCGCTGCCCGCGGTAGCGACCCTCGTGAGCCTGTTGTGCAGGTCATGCGCGGCATCCGCTCTGCGCGCCCGTAGGGATTCGAACCCCAAACCTTCTGATCCGTAGAGCCATCTCCTGGTCGGAGTAGTTGGGAGCCGATGGGTGTCTCACGCTCAGAGGCCCGGTATCGGCGTCTCAGAAGTCTCCAGTATGGGAGCCGTTAGGGGTCCGTTTCGTGAGCGCCGTCCCCCGGCAGGCGGGATTAGGGTGAGACGGGTCTGTTGCCTTCACGCACCGTCAAGCACGATGGGAGTGCGTCCTTCCGGCTCCCACAATGACGCACTAATCACTTCCACGGCCAGCCGCCGGCGTTGGAGGCCGCAGCGAAGATCGTCGACGTCGAGAGCTGCCCGAGCGGCTGTTGGCCGGCGTGTCAGGATGGGCAGGTCTCCTGAAACGTGCGGTCGCCGAACTGCTCGGCCCATTCGGCCTTCGTGAGGTCCCGTCCCGCGAGACGGCAGGCGAACTCGACGGCGTACTGAGGGCGGGTGTCCCAGCGGTAGACGGCCCCCTCGTATTCATCTGCGACCAGCACCGATCGTCCGTCCGCGAGGAACTGCGAGGTCGAGAAGAGTGGCGGGGTGACGACCCTGGCGATGAGTCGGCCGGTATCCGAGTCCCACAGCGGCCGCGCTCGCGTCCGCCCCAGACGTCAGGATGGCGGCTGCCGTCCGGCGAGTAGGCGAGTGAGAGAACGGTGCGGGCGTGAACAGTGACGGGTGGACGCGCCGGCTGGCCTGTCTCCAGGTCGAGCACGACCAAGCCTGCGACGGTGTCGATCACCACACGATCGGCAGCCGGTGAGAAGTCGATCCGGCCGATGCCGCCCGAGTCCGTGGCGCCGCGGTCGAGAACCGAACCCGACTCGAGATCCACGAGAGCCCAATCCGAACAGGGAACGCGCCAGAACTCCCAGGCCGACTTCGGCGGCCCCGTCGCGACGAATGCCGTGCGGTTGTCCGGCCCGAGCGTGACAGCGCAGGGTACGTCCTCGAGCCGCACCGGCCTGCCGAGCGGCTCGAGCGTCGCCGGGTCGACCATGACGACGGCACCCGACAGGTCGGCGATCGCCAGTCTGCTGCCGTCGGTGCTGTAGTCGATCCCGGTCACCTCGCTTCCCGCGGGTCGTCCCTGAATGTTGTCGCCGGTGCTGGTGTCGAAGACGGTGACCAGGTCTCCGGTCGGCAATGCATACCGGCTGCCGTCGGGATCCCAGACGCCAGACAGCCCGGTGGACCCAGGCGGCCGGTCGAGCGTCCTCCCGAGCTTCGCCGCTCCGACATCGAGGAAGGTGACACCCTCGTCCGACTGGTAGGCGACCTGCCCCCCGCCGGGCGCGACGGCCACGCCTTCGCCCCAGTCGAAGCCAGTGGGAGGAGCCACTTGCGCGAGGAAGCGACGGCTGCCAGTCAGGTCCCATTGACGCAGGGAGGCGTCACCCCCGGCCGTGTAGAGCGTGGATCCGTCTGGGCTGAACGCGGCTTTCTCCCCCGAGTCCGCCAAGGGCAGTCGGGCCCGCAACTGGACCGGTCGCTACCACCCAGACCAGCGCCTCCTGTTCTCCCGTGCTGATGGTGGCGACCATGCGGCTGTCGTCGGAGAAGGTGACCAGCCAGCCCCGGATCGCTGCCGGTGGGCAGCTCTCGTCGGACCTCGCCGGTCCTGGTGTCGAACAGCACCACGCTGTCGTCGCCGGAACCGGCCAGCAGGGTCCCGTCGGGGCTCATGGCGAGCATGTAGACCGGCGGACGACCTCCCAGCTCGACGCTCGTACCGGTCTTGAGGTCGTGCCGGATGAACGGCCCGCTCGTGTAGAGGAAGCGCCCGTCGGGGCTGAGAGCCAGGCTCCGGGAGCCGTCCGCCACGTGGATCCGCTGGATCGGACGCCTCGGGTTCCCGGAGTCCCAGACCACCGCCCACGACGACGTCGTCTGGGTGGTCGCGGCTGTGCCCTGGACCCGCGACAGCATCGCTGCCAGCACCCGACCATCGCGGCTGTAGGTGAGGTCCTGGGTCAGCCAGCGCCACGACCGGACGCCCCCGGGCTGGACGGCGCGCGGCTCGAGGGAGTCGGCGTCCAGCAGCACGACCGGTTGCCTGGTCGGGGCCGCGTTCATGAGCGCGAGAGTGGATCCGTCCGGGCTGAACGCAATGTCTCCGGATATCCACGACAGGTGCTCGTCCGACCCGGCCTGGAACTCCTTCAACAACTCACCGGAGTCGATTTCGTAGAGCCGCACCCGGTGCGCCCGGTCGTACGTCGCGACGGTGCGACCATCCGGGCTGACATCGTGACGCAGAACTTCCTCGCCTTCCATCGGCATCGACGCAATGGCGCGGGGTGCTTGGCGAGGGTGGCGAGCAACTGCTGCGGGTGGCCGGCGAGTCGTCCATCCGGACGCCGGCGACCGCCAGCAGCATCGAGGTGTCGATGTCGTCGGTGACGAGGGCCCTGGCGCCGGCGGCTCGAGCATCCGAACGGGTCTGGGCTGCGGCGGCGTCGTCGGCGTTCTCCTGAGCCTGGTCAGCCTGTCGGACCGCCAACAGCCCGGCAACCAGGGCCGCCACCAGGAGGATCGCGGCCCCGGCCAGCACAACGCGCAACCGCCGGATCAACCTGGCCTGGGTCCTCGTCCGCTCGACGGCAGTGCGCTCTTCGGCCTCTGCGGCGCGCCGGGACAGCTCGAGGAACTCGCGCTCGGTGTCGGTGAGCGCGGTCTGGCCGCGGTGCTGCCAATCCAGGACCCGGGCCAGCCGGACACCGCGGTAGAGCTCGCTCTCGGGGCGACCGAGGGAGTCCCAGGCGTCGGCCGAGGACGACAGGTGGTGCAGCATCCGCTGCCCCTCGACGTCGTCGTCCAGCCAGCCCCGCAACCGGGGCCAGGCCCGGGCGAGCGCCTCGTGGGTGATCTCCAGGACGCCGTCGTCACTGGTCACCAGCCGGGCGCCGACCAGCAGCTCGATCAGCTGGTCGTGCTCGGTGTCGGCCGCGATCAGCCGGCGGGGCACCCGGCTGCGCACCGGCTCGCCCTGCGCGCCGGGCGAGACCAGGCGGAGCACGAGGTCACGCAACAGGTGTCGCTGCTCGACCTCGACCCGGGCGTAGAGGCGCTCGGCGGACTGGGCGACCGCGTCGTGGATGCCCCCAGTGGCCCGGTAGCCGGCCACGGTCAGCGTGTTGCCCTCCCTGCGCTTCCAGGTCTCCAGCAGGGCGTGGGAGAGAAGCGGCAAGGCGCCGGGGTCTTCCCTGACCTCCCGCACCAGCACGTCGACCAGGCCGGGCTCGATCACCAGGCCCGCCTGTCGGGCCGGGCCCTCGATCGCCTCGCGCAGATCGCGCTCATCGAGCCCGCCCACCAGGTAGAGCCCCCGCTCGACCAGCCGGCTGAACGCCGGACTGGACGCAAGGTCGGCCAGATGGTCCGCGCGCAGCGCCACGACCACCGTCCGTCCGGCCGCCTCGGCCGTCAGCGCCTCCAGGAACTCCTGCCGCTCGTTGGCGTCAGCGCACAGGGAGAACAGCTCCTCGAACTGGTCGACCACCAGGACGGTGTCGGGGTGGGCCTGACCCACCACGGTGATCGCCTGCATCGGGTGGCTACCGGGCGTGATCGAGACCGTGGGCCTGCCCGTCCCCGCAACGTGGCCGCGACCCCGGCATGCAGCAGTGAGGACTTCCCACACCCCGAGGGTCCGACCAGGACCAGCAGCGACGTTCGGCGCAGGATCTCCAGGCAGGCGTCCACGTCGGTGTCCCGGCCGAAGAACCGGTCGGCGTCGCCCTCGCCGTAGGGTTTGAGTCCCTGCCACGGGCAGTTCGCGGCCGATGATGGCGCCAGCGCCGGGGAACTCAGCAGCGAGGCGTCCTGGCGCAGGATCGCCTGCTCCAGGGCCATGACGTCTCGGCCGGCGTCGATGCCCAGCTGACGAGCGAGCACGGACTTGAGCTGGTGAATCGTGCGCAGGGCCTCTCCCTGGGCTCCCGACTGGTACTGGGCCAAAGCCAGCAGCGTCCAGCGGCGTTCCCGGAGCGGAGCTGCCCGCACCAGGGCTTGGGCATCGGCCAGCACCTCGTCGTGGCGGCCGGCGCGCAGATGGGCGTCCACCCGGAGCTCTTCCGCCTCCAGCCGCAGCTCCCCGAGCCGTTTCGCCTCGTCCGCCGCCGGTGGCCAGGAGTCCACGTCAGCGAACGCGTCGCCACGCCACAGCGACAACGCCTGGGTCAGCAGGTAGGCGGCGCGATCGACCTCGCCGAGCGTGAGCAGCTCCCGGCCGCGAGTGACCAGGCGTTCGAACTGCATCGAGTCGATCTCGTCGGAAGGCAGGGTCAACGCGTAGCCCTGGGTGGAGGTCTCGATTGCCTCCTTGCCCATGACCTTCCGCAGCCGTGCGATGCACCCCTGAAGGACCTTGCCCGCCGTCGCGGGTGGGGTGTCGCCCCACAGGGCATCCACGATCCGATCCGGCGAGACCGGGTGACCCGGACGCGTCGCCAGCACCGCGAGGACCACCCGGTCGCGGGGGCTCAGGCTCGCCGAACCGTCCCAAGTCAACGGGCCGAGAACGGCGATACCCATCCGCTCACCATCGACCCGGGTTCGCCCGTGGTCAACACCGCCGGCACCGAGTTGATACCGCGCCGGCACCGCTCCGGGGCGGTCCTGGCACCGCCGCCTGCCAGAACGGGAGGTGACGCGAGGCATCCGGCCTCGTCCCACAAGGAGAACTTCTATGAACAGCCTTGCACTTTCCGCAGACACACACACCTGGTGGCTGCCCGCCGCCGCCGCCGGTGCGATCGGCGCGGTCGCCCTCGGTGCGATCCTGATCCTGCCGACCCTCGGGGAAACCACCGCCCCTGTGAACAACGCACCCGGGGCCTCGGTCCCCGGTGCCGACAACGGCAGCAGGTGCTTCATGCAGCGACCCCCGCGGAACCAGGGCGACCAGCTGCCCCAACCGGTCTGCCGGTGACGATGCCGGCCCGAGCCCTGCCACCACCCCCCTCGGTGGCAGGGCTCCGGCCCTCGCCCAGCCGCCCCAACACCTCAGCCGCCCAGGAGGCACGGCCATGTGGGACACCGCCCAGACCAACCAGCTCCACCTCTCCCACGACCTTCCGTGCCCGCGTTGCGGGCACGCGGTGCACACCTACCTCGCCTGCAGCGACACCTGCGAATGCGCGCCGACCGTGATGGCCCCGACCGGATCTTCGTGGAGGTCGATGGCCGCGCCGATGTCATCAACTGCGGTGACGGTGTGGACGAGGTCTTTTGGTCCGGTGACAACCTGGTCGCCGATCCTGCCGACGTGCTGACCGGCTGCGAGACCGCCGGTCCAGATCCCTTCCGACGTGCCGCGATGCCCGGTTGACTCTCACCGGCTTACCGGTGGCCGCCCACCCTGAAGGGCAGCGCCAGATCGCAGGGCACCGTCCCCGGCAGAGTTCAGAGTGCCGGGTGGGCTGCGCGACCCTCCGCCAACCTCCGGGCGTCCCACCACGTTGTGGGGTTCGGTGTGGTTGTACACACTGTCCCCGTTGGTGCAGCCGGAAAGGCGCAGTGCGTCGTCGCGTAGTCCACGATCCGGCCAGTGGGATCAGATCGGAGAAGGTTCCACGAAACCCTGCGGGACTGGTCTAGCCGGGTTAGCGTTCACGCGCACATCATGCTCAGGTTCAAGCAAAGGAGAACCTGTTTCACCATCGTGGGGGGGAACTTCGTCATGCCTCCCTGCTCCGGGGGAGGAGACACCATGAGGAAGATCATCGCTGCGCTGGCGCTGGCGGTCGGGCTGATTGCCCCGGTCGTCGCCGCGCCCGCGCCGTCCGCGGAAGCGTGGGCCGGTTGCGTGACACGAGATGAGTTCCGTCGGGCCGCGGTCGGCAAGACGCTGCTGTGGGTGGAGGCGCGCTTCGACACCCACGGCCGCCTGGAGTACCAGGGCAGCGGCTACAAGACCAAGTCCTACCGGGCTTGCTGGGGGCCGGTGACGGGCCGCTACGAAGTCACCTACCGCCACCACCACGACGCCTGGCGGGTGGAGTGGAAGTCATACTCCCGCTGCTACGACTGCTTCTGAGAAAGGTTCGGACACGAAGAAGATCAAAACGCTGCTCGCTGGCGCGGCGGCCGCCGGCCTGCTCGCGGCCGTCGGGCCCGCCGAGCCTGCCGCGGCCGCCGACGGGTGCGTGACCGTCCGTGAGGCCCGCAACGTCCTGCAAGACGATCCCCAGAACAGGACCGCGATCGAGCGGGGATTCGGGGACCGCGGCTGGACCGAGAACCGGATCCGCAACACGCACAAGCCTGTCGAGGCGCTACTACCGCTCTGTGGCGCAGCTACCAACCGTGCGTGTACCCCGGCCGCCGCGACACCTTTGTCGACGTGATCTACGCCAAGAACCGCGCCGGCAACTGGCGCTCGATCTATTGGAACTGGGGCCTCTACTACCCCAGCGGCTACCGCGCAGTCCTCGGCGAGTGGTCCGACAGCACGGGACACTGAGAGAAGTTCAACCGAACCGGTGACGCGATGCTTCACGGGTAACCCGTGACGGCCGATGACGCAGTACCGCGACTTGAACACGTAGTGGAGGCGCCGAGCTCCGCTGGGTCGAAGTGGTCGAAACCTCCGACCGCACCCGTCAGGTCCTGGAGGTCGTCAACGTGCACGGTGTCCCTCGCAGCGTCGGCTCCGGCGGGGACGAAGGACTTCTAGCCTCCGGCCAGGCTGCTCGTGATCTCAATCTCTAGTAGTTCCACCACCGAGGCCGAGGCTCACAGTTGCGGCAACGGCCGACGGAGGGTTTCTTCGCCAAGCTGCGGGTGAACCTGATTCCGGCTCAAGCGCGGATCGAAGACTGGGAGTGGGATCGGTAGCCGACCGGCGCGCACGGCCGTGCGGCACTAGCGAGCGGGTGTCAGTCGGCCGAGTCTGCTGCGAGCACCATGCCGTCGTAGACCTTCACGGCCACTCCTACTGTCACGCGCGAGACGCTACCCGCTGCCCCGACCTTCAGTAGCCGAACGGAAAGGTCACCCGTAGCCCTAGCCCCTCTGCGGATCGCTCGGCACCGGTCGCTGAGGCATCCAACGGCGAACCCCGCTTATCTGTCTGCCCAGGTCAACGGGAGCTTTCGGTTTGCGCGCCCGTAGGGATTCGAACCCCAAACCTTCTGATCCGTAGTCAGATGCTCTATCCGTTGAGCTACGGGCGCCTGTCACCCTCGCGAGCGACCGGTCGAGGATAGCCGAGGGCTGTCCTCGATGCCGAATCGCCTCCTTGTGGGATATTGAGCACGAGCACGATTCCCCGGCCGGGGGCGGTCTGGGAGCGCACAAGACCTGGAGGTCGTGTTGTCCGGCTACGAGCCCGAGGACCGCGAGCTGTTCGAGCGTGCGGCCACCGAGGTCTACGAGCTGATCGTGCAGGAGGGCGGCATCGCCGCGGACGACGCCCGCGTCGGTGACGGGAGCGACGCGAAGGCCGCGCTCGACCTGATGGCCGAGCTCAACCTGGTCCAGCTCGACCAGCGCGACGGCATCTGGCGCGCACTCGAGCCGGCCAACGTCCAGTCGCGGGTCGTCACCCCTCTCAGCAACGAGGGCGCGCGACTGCTGGAGGAGTCCGCGCGGTGGGCGAAGGCGTTCCAGGCCCTCAACCACAGCTGGCGACGCTCGCCGGTGGCGCAGAGCTCGGGCCCGTTCACCTACCTCCACAACGAGGCGATCAGCCCCTACCTCACGGCGTTGATCGGCGACGCGGAGGAGGACCTGCTCACCGCCCAGCCGCAGACCGGCCGCGACGCGCAGTCGATCGCGACCGCCGCGCTGCGCGACACCGAGGCGCTCGAACGCGGCATCTCGATGCGCACGCTCTACCAGCACAGCGCGCGGCGCAGCGCCATCACCCAGAAGTACGTCGCTGCCGTCACCGCCCGCGGCGCGGAGGTGCGCACGCTGGACGAGTTCTTCAACCGGATGATCGTCGTCGACCGGCGGGTGGCGGTGATCCCGGCCGCGGACACGCTGGCGACCGCGGTCGTCGTACGCGAGCCGGCCGTGGTCGCCTACTTCCTTGACGTCTTCGAGCGGGCGTGGGAGCGGGCCCGTCCCTTCGTCAATGCCGAGGAGACGACGGTCCGCGAGATCGCGGCCGAGCAACGTGCGATGACGATCCGGATGCTCATCGCCGGCCACTCCGACGCCGTGAGCGCGAAGCGGCTCGGCGTCAGTCCGCGGACCTACGCGGGCTACGTCGCCGACCTCAAGATCGAGTACGACGCCGACACCCGGTTCCAGCTGGGGTACACGATGGGCAAGTCCGACATCTCGGGCAACGAGGCGGCCGAGTCGAAGACGGCGCGCGAAGAGTCCGAGGACCCTGGAGGATGACAACGGCCGCCGGAGCGGCTTGCCCGGCGGTCGCCCTCAGTTGGCCGACCCCTCAGCTAGACCGACTCAGAACTGGCCCAGCTCAGCGGATGGTCCTGCAGGCGCCGCCACAACCCCACCCCGAGTCAAATAGCGCCTGCGAGGGCGGGGCCGAGATGGCCGAAAGGCCCACTGTTGCCACCGTCGCTACGAATACGAGTGCGGCCCTACGTCCGAACTCCCTCATCATTCAGCCCTTCGATCGGTTCGGGGTCGCACGAGCCCCCAGAAAACACGTCGTTCGGCAACTACCCAAACATCCGGGACGGCAAACGGGCAACCCTCCCGAGACTTCTTGTGGAAACGGCATCGGTTGCGGACCGTCGTCCGCGCACCGGTCCCGCATGCGATAACCCCCGGCGAGCGTGCTCACCGGGGGTTGGACGCGGAGGCGGAGGGATTTGAACCCTCGATGGGGTTGTAGCCCCAAACCCGCTTAGCAGGCGGGCGCCATAGACCAGACTAGGCGACGCCTCCCCACCGACCGGAGCACCGGAGCGCCTGGTCAGCGAGGACAGGCTACAAGGTGCGGCTGGTGCGACCGAATCGGCCCCTCAGCGACTCGCGCGACCGAGATGGGCGCGCACATCACGCGCGAAATCGTCCTTGTCTGCGGCCAGCAGCTGCATGGGGATGGTCGTGGAGCGGCCGTCCCTGAGCCGGAGCACGACGCACGGACCTGCGTCCGGCTGGGCCGCCACGGCGTCCTCGACCTCGCTCCAGCGGGCCTCCTTCACGCCGGCCCCGCGCACCAGCGCCACCCGGTAGCCGGTCGCGCTCAACCGGACCACGCTCAGCCGGGTCCGAAGCCACCACGCGAGACCGATCAGGCCGAGCAGCCCGGCTGCCAGGAGCACGACGAGGAGGTCCGGCTCCAGACCGGCCGCCGCCACCACGACGGTGCCGGCGAGGATGACCACGGCGAACAGGATCAGGTAGGCCCCGACGAACCGGGCCACCACCAGCGGGGCCATCCGGTACTCGACGGGCACCGAGGACCCAGCACTGCTCACGCCGCCTCCCCTACCCGCGCCCCTGCTGCCAGAGGCCGCGCTTCGCCCTTCCCAACCACGCAGAGGGGGCGGGATTCGAACCCGCGGTAGGTCTCCCTACGACCGCTTTCAAGGCGGTTCCGATCGGCCACTCCGGCACCCCTCCTCGGGAAACCTCGTTCCCCGGCCGACGAGTCTAAGCGCCCGCACCCTGCGTCGCCCTACGGCACTACCCCTGGGCGCTCGGCTGCTCGTTCGACCCCCGGCGCCTCCGCTCGAGCTTCTCGAGCTCGCCGATCCACACCTGAGGGTCGGCCCCGATCGCTACCGCGATCTTGACCAGCTGGCTGACGTGGACGAGCCGGTGCTCAGCGGTGGTCGACAAGATGTTGGCCAGGGTGCTGCGCGGGATCTGGCTCGCGCGCGACAGCTCGACCTGCGTCATCCCCGAGAGGGCGAACCCGTCGCGGATCAACCGGAGCGCCTCCTGGTTGACCGGCGAGGATGCCTGCTCTCTCTGCCCCACGTCAGGGACGGTATCCCATTCTGAACAGCCCGCGAGCTCCCCTCGGTGCTCGCGCCGAGGCCGACCTCAGCCCAGCTCGACCAGCAGGTCGCCTTCCTGGACGACGTCGCCCACCGCCACCTTGACCGCGCGCACGATGCCACCGTCCTCCGCGATCACCGGGATCTCCATCTTCATCGACTCCAGGAGCAGCACCGACTCGCCCGATGCGACGGTGTCGCCGACGGCGACGTCGACCGACAGGACGTTCGCCACCATCTCGGCCCTGATCTCCGACGCCCGGTTCCGCATGTTGGCGAGGCTATGGGCTACTCCCAGGTAACCCGGATAAACCCGGTATCGGCAGGACCTCATAGCAGCGGTGCAGTCCGTCCCGGTTCCGGTCGTACGGCGGCCGCCTGTTCCGCCACCCGCCGCCGGCGCCCGGCGTTGCCGGTGAGCGCGAGGTCCAGGCGGATGATCACGAAGGCGATCGCCAACCCGACCACCAGCCCGTAGACCGCGGACAGCACGACCTCGCTGAGCTCGACGGCCGGGTTGCCGAGCGACGTCGCCACCGGTGAGGTCGCGGCCACGCCGAAAGCGCACACCCACCAGCCCTGCCGGCGCCGGGCGCGCATGTGGCAGCCGTAGGCCAGCGCCGGGACGCCGAGCACGGCGACGATCGGGCGCGGGAAGGCGCCGAGGTGGTCGCGGCTCCAGTCCACCTGGGCGAGCAGCCAGTCGACGAGCGCCGTCGAGCCGTAACGGCGCAGCAGCTCGGCGTACAGCAGCGTCGCCAGCAGCAGCGCGGCGCCGACCGCCACCATCCCCACGCCGCGTCGTCCGAGGCCGTGCAGGCCGGCCCCCAGCCGGAAGACGAGGATCTCGGCGCCGACCAGGGACAGCCCGAGGCCGAGGTACTCGAACCGGGTCACGTCGATCGAGGGCTCGAACCCGACCGCCGCCATCGCCCCGATCGCGGCCAGGCCCATCCCCACCAGGCACTCGCGGATCGCGGCGAGGAACGTCTTCGCCGGCACCGTCGCCATCACCCCGAGGACCGCGGCGACCACCGTCGTCAGCACCGCCGTGCCCGTCGAGAGCAGGTCCTGGTCGGCCCACACCGCCAGCAGGCCCACCGCGAGCGCCAGCGTCCCGAAGACCACGGGACGGCCGCCGGTGCGCGCCGCCAACGCCCAGGCGTACGCCGCGCCGACGGTCACCGACCCGGTGATCCCGAGCCACTCCGGGCCCACCGGCACCGTCGCGCAGACCAGCGCCACCGTCCCGGCGACGACCAGGACCGCCCAGGCCACCAGCGGCAGCCGGGACGCCGCGATGACTGCGACCTGCCGCTGCACACCGCTGAATGCGGGCCGCGGAGCGGCACGGGTGGCGTGACGGGACACGGGCGGTGAGCCTACAGACGGCGGTTGGCGAGCGACGGGTTGGTACGACGCGCGTCCGCGAGCGTCGTACGGTCGACCTCTGCCGTGAGCACAACCGACTCGGCCGCGTCCCCGGGACCGGTCTCGACCAGCACCTCACCGAGCGGGTCGACCACCATCGAGTGGCCGGTGTAGCGCGGGGCCGGCTGGCCGACCGCCGCGACGTAGACGGTGTTCTCGATCGCGCGGGCGGTCACCAGGGTCCGCCAGTGGTGCACCTTCCGCGGCCCGGCGACCCACGCGGCGGGGACCACGATCAGCTCCGCGCCGGCGTCCACGAGTCGGCGCGCGAACTCGGGGAACCGCAGGTCGTAGCAGGTCATCAGCCCGACCCGCCAGCCACCCACCTCCACCACAGCCGCCTCGATCGGTCCCGCTGTCAGCCGGTCGGACTCGCGGTAGCCGAAGGAGTCGTACAGGTGCACCTTGCGGTACGACGCCGTCGCGTCGCCGCGCACCACGAGGGTGTTGTAGGGCCGGCCCGGATCGTCGCTCTGCTCGAACATCCCGGCGACCACCGTCGTCCCACGAGCACCGGCCACCCGCTCGACCTCGGTGGCGAACGGACCCTCGATCGGTTCGGCGTAGGGACTCACGTCGGAGCCCGCGTCGCCGAAGTCACGGGCGAACGCCTCCGGGAACACCACCAGGTCGCGACCCTCGGGCGTCAGCCGCTCGAGCGCCGCCCGGTTGTCGTCGGCATCGAGCCCCGACGCGGCCTGGACCAGCGCCAGGCTCAGCCGGTCCCGTGGTCCCAGGTCCGCCTCCGTGGTGTGGCTCACGCCACCAGTGTCCACCGTGGCGCCGCGATCCCGCGTTCGCGGGGGTTTGCGAGACTCGAGAGGTGATCGAGCCCGGGCTGACCAGCTTCGCCGCGATCGTCGTCGCGGGCGGCCAGGCGACCCGTCTCGGCGGCGCCGACAAGGCGTCCATCGAGATGCGCGGCCGCACGCTGCTCGAGCACACCCTCGACGCCGTGATCGACGCGGCCGAGGTCGTCGTCGTCGGACAGCACGTGCCGACCGACCGCCCCGTGACGTTCGTCGTCGAGGACCCCCAGTACGGCGGCCCGGTCGCCGCTCTCCTCACCGGCCGCGACTCGCTGCTCCGGAGCTTCCCGTGGCTGGCGGTGCTCGCGGTCGACATGCCGTTCGTCACGGCAGCGACGATCCGACGGCTGCAGGACGCGGCGGTCGGGCACGACGGCGCCGTACTGGCTTCGCCGGAAGGCCGGCGGCAGCTCGCGTTCGTCGTGGACACGGCGCGGCTCGACCAGGTCCGGCCGGATCGCGAGGGGCAGCACGGACACCCGTTGTGGCCGATGCTCGAGCCTCTCGACATGGTCCTGGTGCCCGCACTCGCGCAGGAACACCGCGACGTCGACACCTGGACCGACCTGCGCGACCTTGCCGACGAACCAGAAGTCTGATCCGGTCGGGTCTTGTCAGCGCGCCTCGGCAAAGTGATCCTGGGATGGTGAACCTCCACGACTGGATCGATGAGCTGTGCGACCTCCTCGATATCGACAGCGAGGCTGACGAGAGCCTGCTGAGCGACCTCGCCGAGGTCGCGCACGACAACGTGCACCTGCTGGCAGGACCGGTGACCGCATTTCTGCTGGGTGTGGCAGCCGGGGTGCGGGAGGCCGGGCCGGACGCGGTCGAGCGGATGGCGGCGAAGGTGCAGGCCCTGGCCGAAGCCTGGGACCGACCCGCCGGTGCCGCCGCCGACGAGGACCGCGATGCCGAGGCCGACGACGAGATCGCCGAGGAGCTCACCCACCTCGACGAGATCGACGAGGTGGTCGACGAAGACGTCGACGAGGACGTCGACGAGGAAGAAGAAGCGAACCTGCTGGTCTGAGCTCTGTCCGGCTCGGCAGGATGAGCGCATGCGTGCCGCCACTGTCACCGAGCCCGGTGGGCCCGAGGTCCTGACCATCAGCGAGCTGCCGGACCCGGAGCCGGGTCCCGGCGACGTGCTCGTCGACATCGCTGCGACCGCCGTCAACCGCGCCGACCTGCTTCAACGGCAGGGGTTCTACCCGCCACCACCTGGTGCGTCGGGAGTGATCGGACTGGAGTGCAGCGGCACCATCGCGAGCGGTTGGCGAGGGCGTGACCGGCTGGGCCGTCGGTACGCCGGTCTGCGCCCTGCTCGCCGGTGGCGGCTACGCCGACCGCGTCGTCGTACCGGCCGGGCAGGTGATGCCGGTGCCCGACGGCGTCGACCTGGTGACCGCCGCGGCGCTGCCCGAGGTCGCGTGCACGGTCTGGTCCAACGTGTTCATGGTCGCCGGGCTGCAGCCCGGCGACGCGTTCCTCGTGCACGGTGGAGCGGGTGGCATCGGGACGATGGCGATCCAGCTGGCGGCCGCGTTGGGAGCCCGCGTGTTCGCCACCGCCGGCAGCGCGGAGAAGCTCGAGCTGTGCCGGTCGCTCGGCGCCGAGGTCGCGATCAGCTATCGCGACGAGGACTTCGTCGAGGTGGTCCGCGCGCGGACCGACGACCGCGGGGCCGACGTCGTCCTCGACAACATGGGGGCGAAGTACCTCGCGCGCAACGTGTCGGTCCTCGCCGACGAAGGCCGGCTGGTGATCATCGGCATGCAGGGCGGGGCCAAGGCCGAGCTCGACATCGGTCAGCTGTTGGCGAAGCGGGGCGCGGTCATCGCGACCGCACTGCGGTCGCGGCCGGTGGCAGGCAAGACCGCGATCTGCGCATCCGTCGTCGAGCACGTGTGGCCGCTGGTAGCCGAGGGGAAGGTGAGGCCGATCGTGCACGAGGTGCTGGCGCTGGACCGGGTTGCCGAGGCGCACCGGATCGTGGAGGCCGGGACGCACAGCGGGAAGGTGTTGCTCACCCCCTAGATAGGGTTGGGGGATGAGCGAGCAGTCTCCCGACGCCACCGAGCAGCAGATCGTCGTCATCGGACCGGACGGCCAACCGGTCGGCACCCTGCCGGCGACCGTCGCCTCCGGCAAGGACGGGGACGCCGGTGACGACGGCGAGCGGTCGCCGACCGACCTCGTGGAGCAGCCCGCGAAGGTGATGCGGATCGGCAGCATGATCCGGCAGCTGCTCGAAGAGGTGAAGGCAGCGCCCCTCGACGAGGCCAGCCGGCAGCGGCTCCGCGACATCCACCAGGCGTCGATCAAGGAGCTGGAGGAAGGTCTCGCACCCGAGCTGGTCGAGGAGCTCGAGCGGCTCTCACTGCCGTTCATGGAGGACACGACGCCGTCCGAATCCGAGCTGCGGATCGCGCAGGCCCAGCTGGTCGGGTGGCTCGAGGGCCTCTTCCACGGCATCCAGACGGCCATCTACGCGCAGCAGATGGCGGCGCGCGCCCAGTTCGAGCAGATCAGACGGGCCCTCCCGCCGGGCATGCACCCGGAGTCGGCGCCGGGCATGCCCGGGGTCCCGCCGGAGCAGCAGCCCGGTCAGGACGAGGGCCGCTCGGGCGGTATGTACCTCTAGGTCTGCGCACAGGTCTGCGCATATGTCGGCGCAGCGTGACGCAGCCACCGGCTGCGCCCTCAGGCACGCCCTTGCGCTGTCATCACGTACGCCGCGACGCCATCCGCGCGACCAGCAGCAGGCCGAGCACACCGATCAGCGCTACCGCCGCCCCGGGGGCGGCCAGCCGGCCGAGTGACGGGGTGGAGCGGGCGCCGTCATCGGGCGCCGACAACGTGTAGTCGGGCGTCGTGTCCTCGGCGGGCGGTTCGCCGAGTGTCTCGTCCAGCTGGTCCCGCATCTCGGCGGTGAGGCCGTCGGGGAGCTTCGTGGTGCCGGAGCACCGTGCGGCCCGGAGGTGGTCCATGCCCTGCTCGGTGGAGACGAAGAAGACGTACGTCGCGCCCTGGTCGAGCTTGCCGAGACCGCCGGCGTCACCCGCCGGCTGGGTGACGATCAGCGCGCGATCACCCGGCTGCAGGGCGCTCTTGAACGGGATCACCACGGTGACGGTGTGCTGCCACCGGGTGGTCCGTGGGTCGGGTGCCCGGGTCGGCCCGTCGGAGGGCCCGTCGGAGGGCCCGTCGTCCTGGCCGGCCTGGCCCTCGCCCCCGCCGGCGGCGCTGCGGGGCTCGACCTCGCGCACCTTCCCGGCGAAGACGTCGGTCACGCGGTCCGCCCGCTCGCGGACCGCGGTGGCGTTGTCGAGGTCGAGCCGGGTGCACTCGACGGTTGCCGCTGCGGGCGTGGCCGCGGACACGGCTGCGGACACGGCTGCGAAACCGCACGCGAGGACGACGAGCACGGTCGCCAGGGTCGTCCGGAGCGCAGCCATCACCGGGACAGCGTAGCCAGGCCCGATGCCGGTCCGACGACCCGTCAGCCGAACCAACGGTCCAGCTCGACGGCCGCTCCGTCCTCGTCGACCGAGCCGGTGACGTGGTCCGCCGCGTCCTGGACCTCCTGCACCGCCTGCCCCATCGCGACGCCGCGCCCGGCCCAGGTGAGCATCTCGATGTCGTTGCGGCCGTCGCCGATCGCCAGCACGTCCTCGGCCCCGATCTCCAGCCGGTCGGCGACGTACTCGAGTCCGGACGCCTTGGAGACTCCGACCGGCGACAGGTCCATCCACGCGGTCCAGCCCACGACGTAGTCGGTGCCGTGCAGGCCCAGCTCAGCGGCCATCGCGACGAAGTCGTCCGCGGTCGCCTGCGGGTCCCGGATGATCACCCGGCTGACCGGGGCGGAGACCAGGTCCTCGAGCTGGGTGACGATCAGCTCGCCCCCGAGCTCGCCCGGGGGAAAGGGACCCGACACCCGGTAGCCCACGCCGCGCTCCTCGATGGCGACCAGGGCGTCCGGGTGCCGCTCGAGCACGGCGTGCACGGCCGGCGCCGCGTCGAACGTCTCCTCGTGCACGATCTCGGTGGGTGGGTGACGCGCGAGCACGGACCCGTTCGAGGCCACGATCCACAGCCGGCCGTCCGGCGCGGCCGGGTCGCGGAGGTCGAGCTGCTCGGCGATCGCGGTCATGCCGTGGGGCGCCCGCCCGGAGGCGAGCACGACGTGGGCGCCCGCGTCCCGCGCCCGCTGGACAGCCTGGTGGACCGCATCCGGCACGACCTCGTGGGTCGAGCCGCCTCCCGCCCGCGACCCATTTGAGCAGCGTGCCGTCGATGTCGAGGGCGACCAGCTTCGGCCGCCAACCGTGGTGTGCCGTCACGACGGCCCTAGACCGGCTTGAGCTCGTCGAGACCGCCGAGATAGGGCCGGAGCGCCTCCGGCACCCTCACCCTTCCGTCGGCCTGCTGGTGCGTCTCGAGGATCGCGACGATCGTGCGGGGGATCGCGGTGAGGGTGCCGTTGAGCGTGGCCACCGGTCCGGTCCTGCCGTCCTCACGGACCCTGATGTCGAGCCTCCGGGCCTGGAAGTCGGTGCAGTTCGACGTCGAGGTCAGCTCCCGGTAGCGACCCTGGGTCGGGATCCACGCCTCGCAGTCGAACTTCCGGATCGCCGAGAGCCCGAGGTCGCCGGCGGCGGTGTCGATGACCCGGTAGGCGAGCTCGAGCTTGTCGAGGAACTCCTTCTCCCACGCGAGGAGCCGCTGGTGCTCTGTGTAGGACTCCTCGAGCGTGGTGAAGACGAACATCTCGACCTTGTCGAACCAGTGCACCCGGATGATGCCGCGGGTGTCCTTGCCGTGCGACCCGGCCTCCTTGCGGAAGCACGGGCTGAACGCCGCGTAGCGGCGGGGCAGGCTGGGTGCCTCGAGGATCTCGTCGGAGTGGTAGGCCGCCATCGCGACCTCCGAGGTGCCGACCAGGTAGAGGTCCTCTCCTTCGATCCGGTAGACGTCGTCGGCGGCCTGGCCGAGGAAGCCGGTGCCGTCCATCGCCCGCGGTCGCACCAGCGCCGGGGCGATCACCTGAGTGAAGCCTGCGGCCCGGGCCTGGTCGAGTGCGAGGTTGACCAGCGCGAACTCCAGCTGTGCGCCCACACCGGTGAGGAAGTAGAAGCGGCTGCCGCTCACCTTGGCGCCCCGCTCGATGTCGATGGCACCGAGGATCTGGCCGAGCTCGACGTGGTCGCGGGGCTCGAAGCCCTCGAGCGCGAAGTCACGCGGCGTGCCGATGTGCTCGAGGATGGTGTAGTCGTCCTCGCCCCCGGCCGGCGCCTCGTCGGCCGCGAGGTTGGGGATCGTCTTGAGGATCTCGGTCCACTCGTCGTCAGCGGTGGCTCGCGCGGCCTCGGCCTCCTTGACCTCGGCGGCGAGGGTCTTGGTCCGCGCGAGCAGGTCCTTCTTCTCCTCGGGCGAGGCCTTCGGGATCTGCGCGCCGAGCGCCTTCTGCTCGGCTCGCTTGCTCTCGAACGTCGCGATCGCGCCCCGCCGCGCGGTGTCGGCGGCCAGCGCCTGGTCGACCACGTCGGCGGACAGCCCGCGCTTGGCCTGAGCGGCACGGACGCGGTCGGGCTCGTCGCGGAGGATGCGCGGGTCGATCATGTCGCCGAGGTTATCGGGCACGACCGCGTCCACGCGCGTCGGATTCCGAGGCCACCCCTTCCCCCATTGCCGCCGAATCCGCCGGATTGGCGCGCCGAGTCGGACAGATTGGCGGGACGGCGTCACCAGGAAGCCCGATTCGCGAGACCAAGAGGGCGGATTCGGCGAACCAAGAGGGCGGATTCGGGGAGATATCAGTACGGCGAGATCGGCTCGGGCGGCGGGAAGATCCGGTCGAGCTCGGCGAGGTCCTCCTCGCCCGGGACCCAGTGCCCGGCAGCCGCGTTGGCGAACACCTGCTCGGGCCGGGTGGCGCCGGCGATCACGCTGCTGACCGGCTCCTGCGCGAGCAGCCACCCGATGGCGACCGTGACCTCGCTGACCCCGCGCGAGGCCGCGAGCTCGGAGAACCGTCCGAGCTCGGGCGACGTCGCGGCCTGGAGCAGGTGCTGGCGGGTGTGGGAGAGACGGCTGCCGGCCGGCGCCGACCCGGTGGCGTACTTGCCCGTGAGCAGACCGTTGGCCAGCGGGAAGTAGGGCAGCACGCCGAGGCCGAGCGCCCGGCAGGCCGGCAGCACCTCGAGCTCGGCGCGGCGGTCGACGAGGTTGTAGTGGCTCTGGCTCGACACGAACCGCGCGGTGCCCAGCTCGCGGGCGACGTACTCCGCCTCGGCGATCTGCCAGCCGGCGCGGTTGGAGTGACCGACGTAGCGGACCTTGCCGGCACGGACGAGGTCGTCGAGGGCGCCCAGCGTCTCGTCGATCGGGGTGACCGGGTCCGGCGTGTGGAACTGGTAGAGGTCGATCCGGTCGGTCCCGAGCCGGCGCAGCGACGCCTCGACGGCGGTGACGATGTACTGCCGGCTCCCGCGCGCGCCGACGTCCGGCCCGTTGACGCCCTTCATGTCCATGCCGAACTTCGTCGCCACCACGACCTCGTCGCGTCGGACGCCCAGCGCCGCGCCGAGCCGCTCCTCGGCCAGCCCGGGGCGGGCACCGTAGGTGTCGGCGACGTCGAACAGCGTGATCCCGGCGTCGACCGCAGCGCCGACCACGCGGTCGGAGCCCTCCTGCGACTCGGTGGCGGTCCCCGGTCGACCGAGGTTGTTGCACCCCAGACCGACCACCGAGACGAGCGGGCCGGAGCGGCCCAGGCGCCGGAGCGGCGGCGCGGCAGGCATGGGCGGGCGCGGATCGGTGGTCACGAGTACGACGTTAGTGGGCTGAGCGGTTAGCCTGCCCCGCGTGCTGGACCGCCCCCGTCAGACGCCGCTGATCGCGGCGGTCGCCTGCCTGCTGCTCTTCGCAGGACTCGCCGTGGCCGTCTCGTCCGGGTGGGACGGGATCGCCGAGATCGACGAGACCGGCCGCGACCTGGCGCGCTGGGCCGACGACCAGGGTCTGCACGGCGTGCTCCGGGCCGTCGAGATCGGGTTCGGCACGGTTGCGACGATCGTGTACGTCCTGATCCTCGCGGTGGTGATGTTCGCCAAGGGACACCGACGGGCCGGCACCCTGATCCTCGCCGTCATGACCGCGACCCTCCTGGCGACCCAGGGACTCAAGCTCCTGATCGACCGCGACCGACCGCTGTGGCAGGAGGAGATCTTCGAGCTCGACAACCCGGCGTACCCGTCGGGGCACGCGTCGCACACCGCCGCGCTGGCCGGCCTGTGTCTCGTGCTGGCCGTGATGCTGGTACGGCGCGCCAACATGCGCCGGCTGATGGGCGCAGGCCTGGTGGTCGTCGTGCTCGTCGTGTGTGCGGACCGGATCCTCCTCGGGCGGCACTTCTGGACCGACGTGCTCGGGGGCGTCCTGCTCGGTGGCGGCCTGGTGCTGCTCGGCCTGGCGCTCTACAGCCCGCTCCCTCGCAGCCACGCGCACAAGGCGCTGCCGTTGCCGCAGGCGCTGCCGCTGACCAACGACCTCGCGGTCGTGCTCAACCCGATCAAGGTGGAGGACGTCGCGCAGTTCCAGGCGATCGTCAGCCAGATGGCGATGGAGTCGGGGTGGAAGGAGCCGTCGTGGTACCTCACCACGGTCGAGGACTCCGGCACCGGCCAGGCGGAGCAGGCCTCGATCGACGGCGCCGACCTGGTGATCGTGTGCGGCGGCGACGGGACCGTGCGGGAGGTGTGCGCCGAGCTGGCCGGGACCGGCATCCCCGTCGGGATCGTGCCTGCCGGCACCGGCAACCTGCTCGCCCGCAACCTCGACATCCCACTGTTCATCCGGGCCGCGATCGACATCGCGCTCAACGGCCAGGACCGGGCGATCGACATGGTCAAGGTGACCGGCGACGGCCTCGAGGACACCCACTTCCTGGTGATGGCCGGCATGGGCTTCGACGCCGCGATCATGGAGGGCGTCAACGAGGAGATCAAGAAGAAGGTCGGCTGGATCGCCTACGTGCTGTCGGGGGCGAAGGCCCTGATGTTCCCGACCATGCGGCTCGAGGTCTCGGTCGACGGCGGTCCGTTCACCAAGCATCGTGCCCGCACGTGCGTCGTCGGCAACGTCGGCAGCCTGCAGGGCGGCATGAACCTGATCCCCGACGCCGCGATCGACGACGGCCAGCTCGACGTGGTGCTGCTCTACCCCCGCCGGTTCCTCAGCTGGATCCCGCTCGTGGTCCGGGTCCTCAGCCGCCGCGAGGAGCGGGCCGGGGAGTCCCTCGCGCGGTTCACCGGGCGGGCGGTCGTCGTACGTGCCTCGCACGAGGTGCCGCGCCAGCTGGACGGCGACATCATCGGGCCGGGCCGCGAGCTGCACATGGAGTGCGTCCACGGCCGGCTGCTGGTCAGGGTGCCGCGGTAGGGCTAGGGCTGGGCGTGGGTGATCGCCTCGGTCTCCTCGGGCGAGAGCTCCTGGTCGCTGCGCCACGAGGTGACGCTCTTGGCATAGGTACGGGCCTCGTTGCGCCCACGGATCGAGGTGAGGACG
Source organism: uncultured Actinomycetota bacterium (assembly GCA_963724275.1). Classification (GTDB taxonomy): domain Bacteria; phylum Actinomycetota; class Actinomycetes; order Propionibacteriales; family Nocardioidaceae; genus Nocardioides. The sequence goes on from CAVRUB010000013.1 coordinate 285,079, forward strand.
ACGCCGTCGCCGCCGTCGTCGAGCAGCGCGAGCGACCACGAGAGCCGGCCGCCCATCTCCTCGAACGCGTCGTACCGCACGACCGCGAGGTGCCGGAGCGCCCCGCCGGCCTCCTTGCGGAGGGCGGCCACCTCCTTGCGCAGTCCCAGCACGTCGGCCGGCAGGTCGCCCTCGGCCGTCGGCCGGACCCGGAGGTAGGTCAGGAACGCCATGACCAGGGCGATCAGGGCGAGGACGAGGGCGATGCTCGCCAGCAGCGTCGGCATGCTTGGCATGCTAGGTCGGACCGGCACGCAGTACGGCGAGGCTCGCGCCGGTCGTACCCCACTACCCTTGCCGCATGGCCCGCATCGCCTACCAGGGGGAACCCGGCGCGAACTCCCACCTCGTGTGCAAGCAGCACTACTCGGAGTGGGAGGCGTTGCCGTGCGCGTCGTTCGAGGACGTCTTCGCCGCGGTGGCGAGCGGCGAGGCGGACCTGGCGATGATCCCGATCGACAACTCGATCGCGGGCCGGGTGGCCGACATCCACCACTTCCTGCCGGAGTCCGGCCTCCACATCGTGGCGGAGCACTTCTTGCGGGTCGAGTTCTCGCTGATGGCGGTGCCGGGCGCGACGACGGAGACCATCCGGGTGGTCCACAGCCACGTGCACGCCCTCGGCCAGTGCCGGAAGGTGATCCGCGAGCTCGGCCTGAAGCCGTCGATCTCCGGCGACACCGCCGGCGCAGCACGGGAGGTGGCAGAGGCCGCCGATCCCACGCAGGCCGCGATCGCGCCTCCGCTCGCCGCTGAGATCTACGGTCTCGAGATCCTGCGCGAGGACGTCGAAGACGAGGACCACAACACCACGCGGTTCGTCGTGCTCTCCCGCGACCTCGTGTCCGCCTCGCGCGACGACGGGCCGGTCGTCACCACCTTCGTCTTCAACGTCCGCAACCTGCCGGCCGCCCTCTACAAGGCCCTCGGCGGGTTCGCGACGAACGGGCTCAACATGACCAAGCTCGAGAGCTACATGGTCGGCGGCGAGTTCGCAGCGACCCAGTTCCTCGCCGAGGTCGACGGACACCCCGACGACCCCGACCTCAAGCGTGCGCTCGAGGAGCTGGCCTTCTTCACGACCGACGTGAAGGTCCTCGGGGTCTATCCGGCCGACCCGTTCCGGGGCTGAGACGCCGGTGCAGACTGGGACCGTCACCGAATCCACGATTGTCTGACAATCCACTAAGGTGCCCGACATGAGCGACCAAACGGCGAAGCCCGGCATAGCCGGTGTGGACAGCGAGGTGGGGCGTCTCCGCACGGTGATGCTGCACCGGCCCGGCTCCGAGCTCCAGCGGCTCACACCACGCAACAACGACCGGCTGCTCTTCGACGGCGTGCCCTGGGTGTCACGGGCACAGGACGAGCACGACGCGTTCGCCGGTGCGCTGCGCGAGCGTGACGTCGAGGTGCTCTACCTGTCCGAGCTGCTGACCGAGACCCTCGCGGACGCCGAGGCCCGCGAGGTCGCCATCGAGACCGCGCTCACCGACCTCGACCTCGGCGAGACGCTCCGTCTCTACCTCCGCAGGTTCCTCGGCGACGCGACCCCGGAGGAGCTGGCGGTCTACCTCACCGCGGGCATCCGCAACGACGAGGTGCGCGGCGGCTTCGGTCTGGTCACCACCCTGCTGGCGTTCGACGACTTCCTGGTCGACCCGCTGCCCAACCTCCTCTTCACCCGCGACTCGTCGGTCTGGGTGCGCGACCGGGTCGCGATCACCTCGCTGGCGATGCCGGCGCGCAAGCGCGAGACCCAGCTGACCGAGCTCATCTACCGCCACCACCCGCGGTTCGCAGCCAGCCCCCGGATCCTCGGCCACCACTTCGAGCACGTCGAGGGCGGCGACGTGATGCTCCTGTCACCGGGCGTCATCGCGGTCGGTGTCGGCGAGCGGACGACGCCGGCAGGCGCCGAGCGTTTCGCGCGCCAGGTGTTCGAGTCGGGCCTGGCCGAGACCGTGCTCGCCGTACCCATCGCACAGGAGCGCGCCACCATGCACCTCGACACCGTGTGCACGATGGTCGACGTCGACAAGGTGGTGATGTACCCCAACGTCGCGGACACCCTCACGGCGTACGCCGTCACCCGCCGCGCGGACACCGACCCTGCCCTCCTCGAGCTCGACGTCGCCGACCCCGAGCCGTTCCTCGTCGCGGCGGCGAAGGCGATGCAGCTCGACACGCTCCACCAGATCGACACCGGTCTCGACCCGGTGACCGCGGAGCGGGAGCAGTGGGACGACGGCAACAACACCTTGGCGCTCGCGCCCCGGCTGGCCGTGGCCTACGAGCGCAACGACGGCACCAACAGCCGTCTCGAGGACGCCGGCATCGAGGTGATCCGGATCGCCGGCTCGGAGCTGGGCTCCGGCCGCGGTGGTCCCCGGTGCATGAGCTGTCCCATCGAGCGTGACCCCCTGCCCTGACCTGGCGTTACGAATAAGGACACCACCAGCGCGGGCGGCGCGCAGGGGAGGCCGTACCGAAAGGGTCAGCATGGCAACGTTCTTCGAGCACTTCACTCCCAAAGAGGTCGCAAAGATCAGTGGCGCCGGGCGCCGCGTGCATCTTCCGGAGGGTTGGTCCCCGATCTGGAAGGACACCCCGGCGGACAAGGCCTACATCATCCTCGACGGCACGGTCTCGGTGCGGGTGGACGGCAGCGAGATCGCCCAGCTCGGTGCCGGTGACATCGTCGGGGAGGCCGCGATCATGGGCCACAAGCTGCGCAACGCGACCATCGTCGCGCTGACCCCGCTCGACACCATCCACCTCACCGACGAGACCCTGCTCAAGCTCGACTCCGAGATGCCGAGCTTCCACGAGGCGCTGGTGGAGGTCGCACAGTCCCGGGTCAGCTGACGTGACCCACCGCGGGACTAGCGGATGGTGACCTGGCGGTTGGCCAGCCCCGCCCGCGCCGACCGCTCCTCGGTGGTCAGGTCGTCCTGCGCCGCGAGCGCTGCGTCCAGACGTGAGCGGAGCCCGGCGGCGCCGTCCTCCACCCCTTCGGCACCGGTGCCGACCGGGAGCTCCCAGACCGGGGCCACCACGCCGTGGGCGCGGAACATCCCGATCAGCCGGGCGCCGTCGACGACCCGGTCGTCGCCGGCCGCATGCAGTCGGGCGAACCCGTCGAGCAGGTCGTCCTCCGGCTCGGGCATCACCCAGCGCAGGAACTCCTTGTCCCCCAGGTGCGTCCAGTACGCCGACGCGACCGATGCGAGACGAGCGGTCGGCGAGGTGGCGCCCTGCGCCTGCTCGAGCGCAGCCGCGAGCTCGGGTGAGTCCTCGACGTCGGAGACCCAGTAGTCGAACCCCTCGTGCACCTCGACCTCCAGAGCCTCGTCGGCGATCAGGTCCTGCAGCCGCGGCCCGGCGCCCGGCGCCTCGGTCAGGCCGACCATCGGCGTGCCGGGCTCGGCCTCGAGCGCGGCGAGCAGCACCGCCGCGAGGTCGCGCGAGGGGTCGCCGAAGTCGTGCTGGACCTGGAGGCCGAGCCAGACCTCGCCGCTGTCGCGGACCATGGCCGGCGCGGCCATCGGCAGCATCGTGCAGACCCGCACCGAGCGGTCGGCATGCTCACCGGTCAGCGGGAGGACCGCCGTCGCCGCCGGCACCAGCTCGCGCATCGCGACCAGGTCGCACTCGGACGCGAGTCCCTCGAAGGGCCGCTTCACGTAGACGGTCCCGCCACCCGGCGCGCCGTGGCACGCCTTGTAGCGCTTGCCCGAGCCGCACGGACACGGCTGGCGCGGGCCGACCTCCCCGGGTGCGGCGGACTCGGCGACGCGCGTCTTGGCGCGGTTCTTCTTGGCCATGACCCGAAACCTATCGGCCAGTCCTATCCGGTGGGCCAGTCCTATCCGGCGACCTCGTCACGTCGGTCGAGCAGGTCGAGGAGGTACGCCGGCCGGTCGGTGATCACCGCCCGCACCCCCATCCTCAGGCACAGGTCGAGGTCCGCCTCCGTGTTGACCGTCCAGACGTGGACCGGACGGTCCCGACGGCCCATGCTCTCCACGACCCGGGGATGGTCGCGGAGCAGCGCGATCCCGGGACCCATGATCGTGTCCTGGTCGACCGCACGTCGCAGCATCGACCAGGCGGCCGGCTTGTCGATCAGCTGCACCCGGGGCACGTCGGGCGCCAGCCGCTCCACGCGCTGCAGGGCGGTGAAGGAGAAGCTCATCACCCGCACCGGCGCTCCGGGGGTCTCCCAGCCGAAGGATCGGAGCATCTCGACCAGCCGCTTCTCGACCAGGCCGCCGAAGCGGGTCGGGTGCTTGGTCTCGATCGCGACCTCGACCCGACGCCCGTAGTCGGCGACCGTCTCCAGGAGCTTGCGCAGGGTGAGCACCCCGTCGAGTGCCTCGTCGCGGTCGGGCGCCTCGTCGTCGAGGTCGGACCACGGGTTCTTCCAGGTGGAGAAGTCGAGCTCGTTGAGCTCGGCGAGGTCCATCGTCGAGACCAGCCCGGGCTTGCCCGAGATTCGACGGAGGTTGCGGTCGTGCACGCAGACCAGGTGTCCGTCGGCGGTCAGCCGTACGTCGCACTCGAGCCCGCCCGCGCCGGCGTCGAGGGCCTGGAGGTAGGCCCCCAGAGTGTGCTCGGCGAGCTCGTGACTGGCGCCCCGGTGGGCGACGACCTGCGGCCGCATGGCAAGCAAGTGTGCCGCAGGTCCGACGACGCGTTGGGGACTCCGTGCCGTACGCCGGAAGCGAACACGCTGTCCTCGGGCGCCGAGCCGGGCCTAGCGTCGCCCCATGGGTGAGGTGATCAGGTTCCCGCGGCCGGCCGACCGTCCGGTCGAGCCCCTCTGGCGGGAGGCTGCCGGCGAGGAGCTCCGCCAGGAGCGCCACCGCAACGAGCGGACGCTGTCCGACGTCGCGCAGCAGGCCGGCATCTCGGTGCAGTACCTCTCGGAGGTCGAGCGCGGCCGCAAGGAGCCCAGCTCCGAGGTGCTCGCCGCCGTGGCCGGTGCCCTGGGGCTGCGGATGGCCGACCTGACCCTGCGCGTCGCCCGGCGGCTGCACGGGCCGGTCTGCCTCGCGGCGTAGTCGCGGATCAGGGATCGGCCAGGGTCGTTCCCCGATGTCCGTGCGGGGCCGGCGCGGCAGGCTGGAGCCATGAGCAACTACGAGTCCTACCCGCCCCCCGTCCCCGCCCAGCCCGCCCCGCGCAACCTGCTGGTGCGCAGCCGCAGCGACAAGATGATCGCCGGAGTGTGCGGCGGCTTCGCCGACTTCACCGGCTTCGACGTCAACCTGATCCGGCTGGTGCTGGTCGCCGCGACGGTCCTGGGTGCAGGGTCGCCGATCATCGTCTACCTCGCTGCCTGGCTGCTGATGCCCGAGGGCGACTGACCCGGCAGGGTCAGGCCGCCTTGCGGGAGGCCAGGACCATGTCGGCGAGCCCATAGGCGACCGCGCCCTCGGCGTCGAGGATCAGGTCGCGGTCGGTGTCCTCCCGCAGCCGCTCGAGGGACTGCCCGGTGTGCCGGGCCAGCACCTCCTCCATGGTCGCCCGCAGCCGCACGATCTCCTTCGCCTGCACCGCCAGGTCCGGCAGCGTCCCCTGCCCACCGCCTGACGGCTGGTGGAGGATCACCCGAGACCGCGGCAGGACCGATCGCCGGCCGGGCGCCCCCGCGGCCAGCAGGACCGCCGCGGACGAGGCCGCCTGCCCGATGCAGGTCGTGGCGACCGGCGCGTGGACGAACTGCATCGTGTCGTAGATCCCGAGCATCGCGGTCACCGAGCCGCCGGGCGAGTTGAGGTAGATGTTGATCGGGCTGTCCGGGCTGTCGGCCTCCAGGTGCAGCAGCTGTGCGATCACCACGTTGGCGACACCGTCGTCGATCTCGGTGCCGATGTAGACGATCCGGTCGCTCAGCAGCCGGCTGTAGATGTCGACCGCGCGCTCGCCGCGCAGGGTCTTCTCGACGACGCTGGGGATCGTGTACTGGCTCATCGCAGGCTCCCGAACGCGGCCGACGGGCGGCTCGTCGCGACCGTGCGTACGTCGGTGAGGATCTCGTCGACGAAGCCGTACTCCTTCGCCTCCTCTGCCGTGAACCACCGGTCCCGGAGCGCGTCCTTCTCCACCCGCTCGACCGGTTGACCGGTGTGCTCGGCGATCAGGCCCATCAGCACCCGCTTGGTGTGCTCGAGGTTCTCGGCCTGGATCTCGATGTCGATCGCGGTGCCGCCGATGCCCGGCCGAGCCCTGGTGCAGCAGGACTCGTGCGTGCGGCAGCACGTAGCGCTTCCCGGGCGTGCCTGCCGAGAGCAGGAACTGGCCCATGCTGGCCGCGAGGCCCATCGCCAGCGTGCTGACGTCGTTGGGGATCATCCGCATCGTGTCGTAGATCGCGAGGCCGGCGGTCACCGAGCCACCCGGGCTGTTGATGTAGAGGCTGATGTCGCGATGCGGGTCCTCGGCCGAGAGCAGCAGGAGCGCCGCGCAGAGCCGGTTGGCGACCTGGTCGTCGACCTCCTTGCCGAGCACGATGATCCGCTGCTGCAGCAGCCGGGAGGTGAGCTGGTCGTCGACCATCAGGAGTGGGCGGTCTGGTTCGGTGGTCATGGGTCCACCGTGCGTCGGGCAGCCGGTCCGGTCCAAGGAGTTCTGCCGGAGGCAGATCCGCTGTCGGCAGGCAGGTACCGTCGGCCGCGTGGACGCGGCGACGTACGACGACCTCGTGCTGCGCCTCCGGGCCGCCGGTTGCGTGTTCGCCGAGGAGGAGGCCCGGCTGCTGCTGGAGGCGGCGAGCGGGTCTCGAGACGGTCGCAGAGCGACCTCCTCGACCACCGGGGGTCGTCGCGGAGCGACCTCCTCGACCACCGGGGAGGTCGTACGCAGCGAGCGACCTCCTCGACCACCGGGGAGCGGACGGTTGGAGGAGCTCGTCGCGCGGCGGGTGGCGGGCGAGCCGTTGGAGCACGTCGTGGGCTGGGTCGACTTCGCCGGGGTCCGGGTCGCGCTCGAGCCCGGTGTGTTCATCCCGCGGCAGCGGACGTCGTACGTCGTGGACCTCGCGGCCGCGGTGGTGCCGCCGGACGGCGTGGTCGTCGACCTCTGCTGCGGATCCGGCGCTCTCGGCCTCGCGCTCGCCCGCCGGCACCCCGGCATCGAGCTGCACGCGGCGGACATCGATCCGGTCGCGGTCGCCTGTGCCCGCCGCAACCTCGACCCGATCGGCGCCCAGGTCCACCATGGTGACCTCGCCACACCCCTTCCGGACCGGTTGCGCGGCGGGGTCGACGTGCTCGTCGCGAACGTCCCCTACGTCCCGTCCGCGGCGATCGCGCTGATGCCGCCGGAGTCCCGCGAGCACGAGCCGCGCAGCACGGTCGACGGGGGTGCCGACGGGCTGGACGTCGTACGCCGCCTCGCGGAGCTGGCCCCGGCCTGGCTCGCGCCCCGGTGGCGTGGTGTTCGTCGAGACCGGGGCCGATCAGACGGGGCCCGCAGCCGACGAGTTCAGAGCGGCCGGGCTGCGTGCGGCGCTCCATCGCGACGAGGAGCGCAGCGCGACCGTAGTCTCCGGGCGGCCGGATCAGGGGCTGAGCTAGGACCGCGGGCCGGGTCGCTCACGAGCGCAAGAACGCGAGCACCGCCAGCACGCGGCGATGCTGCTGAGTGGATTCCAGCAGTCCCAGCTTCTGGAAGATCCGGGTGGTGTGCGCTTCGACCGTGCGTTCGGTCACGGTCAGGCGCGCAGCGATGGCGCGGTTCGACAGGCCCTCAGCGATGAGACCGAGCACCTCACGTTCCCGTTCGCTGAGCCCCTCGACCGGATCGTCGCGCCGACGCCGTCCGACGAGTCGCGCGACGATGGTGGGATCGATGACCGTCTCCCCGTCCGCGATGCGGTTCACCGCGTCGACCACGGTCGCGAAGTCCGAGACGCGGTGCTTGAGCAGGTAGCCCACCCGCTCGGGATGGTCCTCGATGAGACGGATCGCATAACTGGGTTCGATGTATTGCGAGAGGACGAGCACGCCGACGTCCGGATGTTGGGCCCTGATCGACTGCGCGGCGACCAAGCCTTCGTCGGTGTGGGTCGGTGGCATGCGGATGTCCACAACGGCCACGTCGGGCGAGGTCTGCCGCACCTGTCGGAGGAGCTCGTCGGCGTCTGCTGCCTCCGCCACGACCTCGATGTCGGCGTCGCGGAGCAGGCGGACGATCCCGGTTCGGGTAAGCATGACGTCGTCTGCCACGACTACGCGCACGGGATCTCCCCTCGCAATGAACTGGCCTCGATCGCCAAGGTACCGCCGAGCGCGGAGACCCGATCCGCGAGCCGGACCGGGTGGCTGCTCCGACCAGCGCCGTCGTCGACGACCGTGACGACCAACCGCCACCCTCCCGGACGGCCTCGACCACGGCCTCGCTGGCCCCGCGGCGCGCAGCGTCGTCGACGGCCTCCCGCACGAGGATGTATGCAGCCATCTCGACCGGCTGCGGACAGCGCGGAGCGGAGTCGGCTCGGACCTCGACGTAGACAGCGGCCGTGTCGGCCAAGACCGGCGAGTGCCGGGCCGAGGCCTGACGTGGCCAGGACGGCGGGATAGATCCCGTGCGCGAGCTCGCGGAGGTCGTCGAGTGCGGCCAGCGCCTCGGCCATCGCCTGTTCGAGCAGCTCCTTGGTGCGGACTTCGCCGCCGGCCTCGGCGGTCGCCAGGGCCAGCCGGATCTCGTAGGAGAGGGCCACGAGGTCCTGCTGCGCGCCGTCGTGGAGGTCGCGCTCCAGCCGCAGCCGTTCGGCGTCGCCCGTTTCGACGATGCGTGCGCGCGACGCCCGAAGCTCCTCGAGCCGCGCGAGGGACTCGGCCTGGAGTCGCTCGTTCTCCAGACCAAGGCGGAGAGCCGGGCCGAGCTGGGTGTCGAGATCGGGGAGCGCGGTCGAGTGCGAGACCACCGCGACCCGTCGGCCGTCCCGCACGACCGCCGTGAGCGTCTGGCCTCGTCCGTCGGCAGGGTCGGGTACGGCCTTGCCCGCCGCGTCGACGTACCGCGCGGGGTCCGTCAGCCAGTAGGAGATCCGGAGATCGGGATCTCCGACCACGCGACCCAGGGCCGTCTCGAGGGAGCCGGGAGCGGGCGTCTCGCCCAGCATCTCCACCACCCCGGCCAGAGCGCGATGGCGCGCCGCTGCCCGCAGAACGCTCAGATCCCAGCCCCACGCCCAGACAGGTGACAGCGACGCAGCTGGCGAGGAAGAAAGCCATCAGCAGCGGGTCGGCAGGGTCTTCGACACGGACGCCCTCGACCGCGTACGCATGAGCGACGAACGCGGCTGCGAACAGAAGACCTGGTGCGGCGACCGGCGCGACGACCCGGCGAGACGCGCCGTGGCGGCTCGCGACCCTGACCAGACAGATCGCCCCCAGCGACAACGCCGCTACTACCAGGAACAGTCGCTCGGCGTCCTGGATCCCGTTCGCCACGTCCGGGGACGAATGGACCAGAAGCACGTTGTCGGTGCAGTTCGCCCAGCAGCCCGGGTCGAAGAACGGGTCCCACACGAGCAACCGGGCCAGCGCGAGTGCTCCGGCGCCGAGGTAGCAGACCGCCACCCACGTCCTCGCCCCTCGCGGTCGTCGGACGTGGTGGCCAGGGAATGCGATGACGACGTGGAGGACCAAGGGCACGAGAAAGGCCGACGCCACCATGGCGACGGTCCGCACCGCGGGCGGCCCGAGCTCCCAGCCCACCCACGCCGGGGCGAACCAGACGAGCCCGCCGAGGAGGGCGAGATCGCCAAGTGGCCCCGGCCGGCTGAACGCCGCGAGCATGCCCGCCAGCACCAGGCTCGTTCCGGCGGTGAGGAACAAGACCTCAGCCACGGCTGACTGCTGGGCGTACGTCGGCGCCGTCGGGACGCTGGTGGCGTAGTCCAGCGCCAGCGTGGCCATCCCGCTGGAGAGGACGAGGGCGCCGGCGGCAAGCCGAACGACGCGCTTCGGCACTGCCGACGCAGGTCCCACCCGAGGATTGTGGCACCAGGTGGTGACCGCGCGGGGTCCTGAGTAGCGCGGGACTTGGGGTTAGCCACAGTCGCGGGACCACCCAGCCGCGGGCTGTCCACGATGTGCCGGCGCCCTTGCCGCTCCTACCGTCGCGTCATTCCCCAAGAGGAGGAGCAAGATGAACCGGATGACAAGCAGAGTCAGCACCCGCGTGGCCGTTCTGGTCACACTCGCCGCAGCTGCGGCAGCGGGCTGCAGCGACGGCGGAGGCGCTGTCGACAAGGCGGGAGGCACGGGCGAACCGGTTACTCTTCGCATGGCTACTGCCTACGGTGACCTGGGCGAGCTTCCTGCCCTGGCGTACTTCGTCGAGCAGGTCGAGGAGATCTCGGATGGCGGCATCCGCATCGAGATCGTCGGCGAGTGGGGCGACGCGGCCGATGACGCCGAAGCGGCTGTCGTACGCGGTGTCGCCGAGGGCGACGTGGATCTCGGCTGGGCCGGGTCCCGGGTGTTCGACACCTTGGGTGTCAGTGACTTCCAAGCGCTCACCGCGCCGATGCTGGTCGACAGCTATGCCCTGCAGGGCACGGTGATCGAGAGCGGTGTCACCGAAGAGATGATGACCGGCCTCGACGAGCTGGGAGTCGTCGGGCTCGGTGTCCTTGCCGAGGGCCTGCGCAAGCCGGTCGGTGTCGAGCGGCCGATCGTCGGACTGCAGGACTGGCAAGGCATCACTTTCGCCACCGTGGCGTCGAACGGACAGACGGCCGCGATCAGTGCGCTGGGCGCCACGCCTGAGGTGGTGTTCGGGTCGGCGCGCGACGAAGCGCTCGACCAAGGTGACATCCAGGGCTTCGAGTTCAACCTCTCCAACTACGCCCGTGACCCCGGGCTGCAGAACAAGGCTCCGTACGTGACGGCCAACGTCAACCTCTGGCCGCTCATGTCAGTCGTGTTCGCCAACCCCGAGCGGTTGTCCTCTCTCACCGCCGAGCAGCGCGGTTGGTTGGAAGCGGCGGCGCGGGATGCGGCCGATCGCTCGTCGAGCCTGGTCGACACCGATTCCGAGTCCGTGATGAACGCGTGCAAGGGTCGCGCCCGCTTCGCCCTGGCGTCGGCGGCCGACCTGTCAGCGCTCGAAGAGGCGTTCGCTCCCGTCTACGCGAGCCTCGGTGAAGATGCGACGACGGATGCGTTCATCGACCAGATCAGGACGATGAAGGAAGCCGCGGGGCCCACGCCCGCCCTCACCATCGGGTCGGACTGCAGCGGGGAAGCGCCCGAGCCGGACGGATCGGAGAAGCCCGATGGTTCGTCGGCCGCGGCCGCGCGGCTCACCGGCACCTATCGGTTCGAGATCACGTTGGAGGAAGCGCAGGAGGCCGACATGGTCGACGCCGAGGACACTTACCCCATCGTCACCACCGTGGTCCTGGAGAACGGCCGACTGGAGGGTGGCTGCTACGGGAACGAGGGTGGCTCGTACTCGGTCGACGACGACCGGATCGCGTTCTACAGCGCAGAGTACGACTACGCCACCGAAGCCACCTTCGAGCAGGACGGCGACGGAAATCTCCATCTCACACCGCTGCCCGGGATGGACCCGGGGGACGCCTACCAGTGCTACTCACAGGTCTGGACGAAGATCGGGTAAGCCTGACGTCACTTCGCCGCCGAGGGGGACCTCGGCGGCGAGGTGCGTCCCACGAGAAGGTTCGCTCGCGAGGGAAAGCGTGCCACCGAGGGTCTCGATCCGATCGATCAGACCACGGATGCCAGTGCCACCAGCAGGGTCGGCTCCTCCCACGCCGTCGTCGTGCACGCTGACGACGACCCGAGCGTCATCCGCCGCGACCGTCACCGTGACGAGCGAGGCGTCGGCGTACTTCGCGACGTTCGTCAGCGCCTCGGCGCAGAGGAAGTAGACCGCGGCCAGCGCTCCCGACGGCACCAGGTCGCCGCTGATCCTGAGCTCCACCGGGACCGGGCATGCGCGAGCGATACGGGCCAAGGCTTCCTCCAGGGTGTGCTCGGAGAGGACCCGCGGATGCAGACCGTGCGCAAGTCGACCGAGGTCGTCGAGCGTGCGCTCGAGCTTGTTCTCTGCAGTGACGATCTGCCGGCTGGTCCGGTCCGTCGACGCTGCAGAGCGGCTCCTCCCCAGGATCTCCGCCAGCTGCGTCAGCCTGCGCTGCGCGCCGTCGTGCAGGCGCCGCTCCAGATGCCTGCGCTCTTGGTCCGCGGCTTGCAGAATGCGCGCCCGAGAGCTCGCGAGCTCCTCGACGCGTGACCGAACCTCGGCCTGCAGTCGTGCGTGGGCGGCCGCGAGGCGTGCAGCCGCTTCGACACCCTGGACGAGCAGGGGCTCTTCGAGCACTGCGGGGTCGTGAACCAGGGCGGCGACGGGTTCGCCGTGGCGATCGACGACGGTCACGGAGCGGTGGGAGCTCGCGTCAGGCAGCGGGAACGTGCGGCCCTCGGCGTCGACGTAGGTCCTGGCCTCCGGCAGCCAGTACCCGATGTCGAGAGACGGATCGCCGAGCGCCGCGGCGAACTCGGCGCGCAACGTACCTCCGCGGGTCTCGCCGAGCTCGATGACGAGGTCGGTCACGCCGACCCGGTCCCACGGGGTCTGGAGCAGTCCCGCACAGAGAACCACGGCCAGCAGGCAGAGTGCCGCGCTGTAGATCGGGAGTACGGAAGGACTGACCTCGGCCGGCGAGAGCACCATGCGCGCGATCGCCGCTCCGGCAATGCCGATTCCCAGCCACGCCGCGGCGGCGGCAGCCCAGGCGCGGGCACGTCTGCTCGGACCGACTGAACGCGCGAACTCACCGACACCGACGGCGACCAGGAGCCCGGCGAGGACGAGGGTCGTCGCCTCGTTGGTCCACACCTGCGGGACGAGTGCCGCCGCGTAGCCCGCTGCAACCGCAGCCGTGACGAGCCGCGTCGGGGCTCGTCCTGTCGGATAGGTGAGGACCAGGTGGAAGAGCGGCCCGCGGTGGACGAAGACGCCGAGACCGGCGAGCCACGCGATCGGCTCGAACGCGACGTCGGCGAAGTTGCCGATGAACCAGGTGAAACCCGTGGCCGTCATGAGCGCCCCGGACCGGCTCTCCGGACGCCGTGCGGCAGCCACGAGGCCACTGGCGATGAACACCCAGCCGACTGCCAGGTCCGGGACCCAGAGCCGCGGCTCGCTCCAGCCCGGCTCGACCGAGACGGCGGCCAGACCGACGACGGCTGCCGACGGCCACAACAGAGGGATGAGCCGCCGCATCTGGCCTCAACCGACCAGAGCCGCCACTGCCGCTCCGGACAATGCGCTCTTCGTGATGAACCCACAGATGGCTGCCGGGCGGAGCCGATCGCCGTACGCCGCCGCATCCCGGCTCGAGATGAGGACCACCGCAGGTGGCGCGTCGTTCGATGCGATCTGATCCGCCACGTCGAGGCCATCAAGGCCGGGGAGCTGGATGTCCAGCAGGACGATGTCCGGCTTCAGTGCCGCCACTGCTTCCAGTGCGGTTGCTCCGTCCGCAGCCTCCCCTACGACGTCGAAGCCATCGGCCTGCAGGAGCGCGCGTGCGGACGCCCGGAACCCGGCATGGTCGTCCACGATGAGCACGGTGCTGCGCACGCTACGGATCGTTCCACAGACGCTCAGACCCCACACTGTGGCCAGCACCAGTCTGCGACGGCGCTCCTTAGACTGGCCGATATGGACGATCCTCGAAGTCGGTTCCGTTCACCTGCGCTGCCGCTGGGAGGTGAACGGGCATGATCGATACCCAGACCTTCGTCAGCCTCGGCCTGGTCGTGGTCTTCGTCCTCGTCGGCGGTGTCTTCGCCGCGACCGAGCTCGCCCTCGTGTCCTTGCGCGAGAGCCAGGTCAACCAGCTCGAGCAGCGCGGCGGACGCGGCGAACGGGTCGCCACCATCGCCCGCGACCCCAACCGGTTCCTCTCCGCGGTCCAGATCGGCGTGACGGTCGCCGGCTTCTTCTCCGCCGCCTACGGCGGGTCGACGCTCGCCCCCGACGTGGCGCCGTACCTCGTCGACCTCGGGCTCGACCAGGAGGCCGCGGACACGCTCGCGCTCGTCTTCATGACGCTCCTGATCGCCTATCTGTCGCTGGTGCTCGGCGAGCTGGTGCCGAAGCGGCTGGCCCTGCAGCGGCCGGTGCCGGTGTCGCTGGCGACCGCGCCCGTGCTCGACCGGTTCGCGACGCTGATGCGGCCGGTCATCTGGCTGCTCTCGGTGTCGACCGACGCGCTGGTCCGCCTCCTCGGCGGTGACCCGCACGCCGTCAACGACGCGGTCAGCGACGACGAGCTGCGCGACATCGTCACCACCCACGAGACCCTCGGCGACGACGAGCGCCGGATCGTCTCCGACGTGCTCGCGGCCACCCACAGCACCCTCAAGGAGGTGATGCAGCCGCGTGGTGACGTGGAGTTCATCGACGGCAGCACCCCCCTCGTCGAGGCTGTCGCGTGGGTCGCGGGCCAGCAGTACTCGCGCTATCCCGTCACCGGTGAGAGCTTCGACGACGTGACCGGGTTCCTCCACGTCCGTGACCTTCTCGACGTGGGGGCCGACGATCGACGCACCGTTGCCGACGTGCAGCGCGAGGTGCTCCACCTCCCCGGCACCAACCGGGTCCTCCCCACCGTCTCGATCATGCGCAAGGACGGCACCCACCTCGCCGTCGTCGTCGACGAGTACGGCGGCACCGACGGAATCGTGACCCTCGAGGACCTGGTCGAGGAGGTGGTCGGCGACATCCGCGACGAGTACGACGATCCCGAGCCGGCCTTCGACGAGGTCGGCGCAGCCACCGTGGTGGACGCGGGTCTCACCATCGAGGACTTCGCGGAGGCGACCGGCATCGCGCTGCCCGACGGTGACTACGAGACGGCGGCGGGCTACGTCATCGCCCAGCTCGGCCGGCTGCCGGACGTCGGCGACGGGATCGACGTCGGTGCTGCCCGTCTCGAGGTCGAGGAGATGGACGGTCGCCGGGTGACCCGGCTCGCGATCAGCGCGGTCGGGGCGCACCCCGAGGGCGCCGGCTGACGAACGGTCAGGCCTGGGTGCGCAGGTAGCGACCGAAGTGCGGGACCGTGAACGCGATCCGCCCCCGCTCGCCGGAGTAGATCAGTCCCTTCTTGAGCAGGCTGTCGCGCGCGGGTGAGAGCGACTGCGGCTTCTTGCCGAGCACCCCGGCGACGTCTGCGGTGGCCACCGCGCCGACCGGGTCATCACCGCGATCGGCGTCCGCCATCGCACGCAGGTAGTCGCGCTCCCCCGGCGTCGCCCGGTCGTAGCGCGACCCGAAGAAGCCGACTGCGAGCTCGCGCTCGGCCTCCGGTGCGGCAACGGCGACGTCGTCGGAGGTGATCGGCGACCGCGGCGCGAGGTCCCACACGGCCTTGCCGTAGGCCTGGATGAAGTAGGGATAGCCGCCGGTGGCGTCGTACATCGCGGCCAGCGCCGAGTCGTCGTACTCAGCGTCCTCCTCGGCCGCCGGTGCCGCCAGCGCCCGGTCGGCTGCCTCCCGGCTCAGCCGGTCGATCCGCTGGTAGGAGAAGAGCCGCTCGGAGTAGGACTTGGACGCCGACAGCACCGCGGGCAGGTGGGGCAGCCCGGCGCCGACCACGATCACCGGGAGGCCGCTCTGGCTGAGCTCGTGGCAGGCCGCGCAGAGCGCGGAGACGTCGGCCGGGCCGATGTCCTGCATCTCGTCGACGAACACGGCGACACCGAGGCCCTTGTCAGCGGCCAGGCCGCCGACGTCGGAGAGCAGCTCGACCAGGTCGATCTCGATGTCGCCGGAGTCGGCGCGGCCGCGCACCGCCGGCGCCGCGATGCCCGGGCTCCACTTGTCCTTGAGCTTCGCGTCGGCGCCGGCCTCGCGCTCGGCGAAGGAGCGGATGACGCCGAGCACCTCGTCGTAGCCATCGGCCTCGGCGCCGCTGGACCGGCCGAGCTCGCGGACCGCCTGGTGCAGGGCCCCCGACAGGGGGCGCCGCAGCGACTGGTCCGGGCGTGCCTCGAGCTTGCCGGTGCCCCAGCCCTTGCGGACCGCCGCCGAGCGCAGGGCGTTGAGGAGCACCGTCTTGCCGACGCCGCGCAGTCCGGTGAGGACGAGCGACCGCTCCGGACGGCCGCGGGCCACCCGCTCGAGCACGACGTCGAACGCGGACAGCTGCTCGTCACGGCCTGCCAGCTCGGGCGGGCGCTGGCCGGCGCCCGGGGCGTAGGGATTCCTGATGGGGTCCACGATCGGACCGTATCGAGGTGTCTAGCCAGATCCTTAGACCCCGCTAGCGTGTCGGATCGTCCTCAGCCGACGTGACCGAGCGGCGGGCGCACCGGCGTCGGCGCCTGTCGGTGCCGCAGTGCCTCCACCAGCGTGTCGATCACGTCCGGGACGTCCGCGCCGGCCAGCCGGAAGCTGCCGGTGCACACGTTGTCGCGCCACAGCGAGACGACGACGAGGTCGGCCTCGTCGTGCCAGCTCACCCGCAGCGCGCGATCACTGCCGCGGGCGTCGAAGAAGATCGAGCCCGTCCGGGGCAGCGGTCGTACGGCGGCCATCGGCCCATCATCCGCCGATCGACTCCTCCTGTCACTAGGCCTACTAACCTGGGACCGTGCCTGAGCTGCCCGAGGTCGAGGCGCTGGCCCTGGATCTCCGCGGCCGGCTGACCGGTCGTGCGATCACCAAGGTCCATGTCGCGGCGTTCAGCGCGCTCAAGACCTACGACCCGCCGTTGACGGCGATCGAGGGCACGCTGGTGGACGACGTACGACGGCACGGAAAGTTCCTCGACATCGAGGCCAGCGGCCTGCACCTGGTGTTCCACCTGGCGCGTGCCGGCTGGGTGCGGTGGAAGGACGAGCTGCCGCCGGTGCCGCCGCGGCCGAGCACGAAGTCGACGTTGGCGGTGCGGGTCGTGCTCGACGAGGCCGACGGGCTCACGCCCGGCCTCGACGTCACCGAGGCCGGGACGAAGAAGTCCCTCGCGATGTACCTCGTGCGCTCCCCCGCGGACGTCGAGGGCATCTCGCGGCTCGGCCCCGACCCGCTCGACGACGCCTTCACGCGCGACGTCCTCGCAGCGATCCTGGAGTCGGAGGGACGCAAGCAGATCAAGGGAGTGCTGCGCCACCAGGGCACCATCGCCGGCATCGGCAACGCCTACTCCGACGAGATCCTGCACGCGGCTCGGATGAGTCCGTTCAAGCCGGCCAACAGCCTCACCGACGACGAGCTCGCCACCCTCTTCGCTGCGGTCAAGGACACCCTTGGCGACGCGGTCGACCGGTCCCGCGGACTGGCCGCGAGCGAGCTCAAGGCCGAGAAGAAGTCGAACCTCGCTGTCCACGGTCGCACCGGCCAGGCCTGTCCGGTGTGCGGCGACACCGTGCGCGAGGTCTCGTTCGCCGACTCGAGCCTGCAGTACTGCCCGACCTGCCAGACCGGCGGCAAGCCGCTGGCGGACCGCCGGATGAGCAGGCTCCTCAAGTGAGGCTGCCTGCGAGACCACGCTGCCAGAAGGAGCGTCTGAGCTGATGAACGGCATCCCGACCGTCGCGATCGACGGCGTGCCCGACCCGCTGCCCGACGGCCTGGCCGTGCTCGACGTGCGCGAGCCCTTCGAGTGGGAGGCCGGCCACATCGACGGCGCGCTCCACATCCCGATGATGGAGCTGCCCGAGCGGCTCGGCGACCTCCCCGACGGGCAGACGCTGGTGGTGTGCAAGGTCGGCAGCCGCTCGGCACAGGTGGTCGGCTACCTCGCCCGGCAGGGCTACGACGTCGTCAACCTGGCCGGCGGTCTCTACGACTGGCAGTCAGCCGGCCGGGCGCTGGTGACCGAGTCCGGGGCGACGCCGTACGTCGCCTGACCCGCGGGGTCAGACGGGGCAGTTCGTCCGCAGCCAGTCGGCCGCGGTCTTGACCGCATCCTGGTGCTGCTCGCTGAGCTCGCCCTCCACGGCTTCGATCTCGGCGTCGGTGGGCTGGGCGGGCAGTGCCAGGATCCGCTCGGCGAGCGCCTCCACCCCGCGCCACGTCGCCGCCGACAGCCCGGGCGGCCGCTCGAGGCCGGGCACCCGCTCCGCGAACCTCTTCATCACCGGACCCAGCTCGGCAGCGACGTCGTCGGGGTCGGCCCCGGTGAAGGAGGCGCTCTTGATGGCCCTGACCATGACGGCGTACGGCGTGCACACCGCCGCCACCGCGTCCGCCCGCTCGGACGTCGTCGGCTCGCCGGTCGGCGTGCCCGTCGGCTCGCCGGGGCCGGCGTCCGTGGGTTCGTCGGTGGGCGCGCTCCTCGATCCGTCCGGTCCGGTCGCCGTGACGGTCGGACCGCTGTCCTGCACGTCGGTGCCGGAGGAGCAGCCGCCGGTGAGCCCGGCCACGGGGACCAGCAGCAACAGCGGGACGAGGGTCGCCAGTGGCGAGCGGAGGGCGATGCGCATCACTGCCATCGTCGCACCCCACTCAATGCCGAACGGGTCAGGACGACGCAGCCCGGCGGGTGCGGCGGCGCGGTGCCGGAACACGAACGGCCGGCCCCGCTGGCGCGGGACCGACCGTCGTCAGGCTGGGAGCGAGTGGGCTCAGGAAGCCTCGGGGTCCTCGGGCTCGATCTCGCCCTCGTCCGGGCAGGTCTCGCTCTCGTACTCGTTGTAGGCCTCGACCTTGTCCTTCTCGTCGTCGGAGAGCTCGGCCTCGAGCGGGTCCTCGCCACCCTCGAAGTCGATGTCCTCCGCCTCCAGGTCGTCGACGGCGTCGAGCTGGATCTCGAAGCCTTCGCGGGCGTCGTCCGAGATGTCCTCCGGCGTGCCGACCTCCCTCAGGTCGTCCGCGATCTCCTGGACGGCATCGAGGTAGTCCTGCTCGTCGGAGTTCTCGTCCAGCCCCTCGAAGTACTTCGGGTCGTTGAGGACCCCGCAGTACTCGTCCTGCGAGGCGTCGGTCGGGGGCCCGCCGCTGTCGGTCGGGGAGTCATCGCTGCAGGCGCTGAGGGAGAAGGTGAAGAGGACCACGGAGCCTGCTGCGACGGCAGCACGGGTGATGCGGTTCATGGTGATTTCCTTTCGGTGACCGGACGGGTCACTCGGTGGTGGTGGCAGACTATTGATCCCCACCGGCTGCTGGACGGCTTTGTCCCCCACCGGCGAGTCGCGCAAACACGTCCGGCAGCGGAACGCTGAGCAGATCAGGCAGTCCGTCGATGTACTCGCGCCGTGGGATCTCCTCCACCCCGAGACTCTCGAGATGGGGCGTCGCCCACTGGACGTCGATCAAGCGGCGAGCGGCGTGGGCGTCGGTCAGCCGGTCGACCAGACCCACCAGCGCGACCTTCGAGGCGTCCCGCCGGTGGTGGAACATCGACTCCCCGGCGAACAACCCGCCGATGGCGACGCCGTACAGCCCACCGGCCAGGCGGCCGCCCCGCCACGCCTCGACCGAGTGGGCCCAGCCGAGCCGGTGGAGGTCGCCGTACGCCGCTCGGATCCGTGCGTCGATCCAGGCTCCCGGTCGGCGTGGATCGGCGCACGCCGCGACGACCTCGTCGAAGGCGGTGTCGATGCGGATCTCGAAGTCCCGCAGCGACCGTCGGAGCGAGCGTGACACCCGCAGCCGGTCGAGCCGCAGGACCCCGCGGTCAGCGGGGCACCACCAGCCCACCGTCGGCGAGGTCGCCCGCGCCCGCAAGCGGAGCCGGGCCGGCTCCGGCATCGGGAAGATCCCCCGGCGGTAGGCAGCAAGCACCGTCCCGGGGGCGAGGTCGGCGCCGACCGCGACCAGGTCGTCGTCAGAGTCGAGCGCAGCGAGCTGCTCGCGGGAGGGCAGCTCCCACGGCGTCGGCGGCGGCTCGACCGGCCCTCGGTGGTCCATCCGGACCGACGGTACGGCGTCCGCGCGGCCGGCCCTGCCCACGGCCTGCCTAAGATTTGGAGCATGGCTAGCGTCAAGAGCGCCCTCGCGGGCCAAGCCGCCCGCGTCGTCGTGCCGAAGTTCCCCGAGCTCGTCCCCGGTCTCACCTCCTCGTTCGTGCGGGAGGCGCTGCACCGAGCGATCGTCGGCGTCGGACCACTGCCGCCCGCAGCGCACGCTGCCGACGAGCAGCTGCGCGAGCAGCGCGGCGACTTCGACAAAGGCATCCACGAGGTGATCGAGAACCACGTCAGGTACGCCGGCGTCGGAGGCTTCGTCGCCAACATCGGCGGCCTGGTCACGGCTGCCGTGCTGGCGCCGGCGAACATCAGTGGCCTGGCTCTGATCCAGTGCCGGATGGTGGCCGGCATCGCCCACCTGCGCGGCTACGACCTCGGGGACCCTCGCGTCCGCAACGCGATCCTGGTGACCATCCTCGGCGAGGAGACCGTGAAGCGGATGGTGAAGAGGCAGCAGCTCCCGGCACCGCCGATGGCCCTCGCGACCGCGCCGTCGTACGACCCCGCCCTCGACCAGGTCATCACCTCCGCCGTCGCAACCGACCTGATCAGCCGGGTGCTGGGGAAACAGCTCGCCACGAACGTCGGCAAGCGGATCCCCGGCATCGGCGGGATCGTCGGCGCCGGCGTCGACGGGTACACCACCTGGCGGGTCGGCCGCTACGCCGACCGCGAGTTCCTGCCAAGGGCCCGCTGACCCGTCACGGCGTCTCGATACGCCCTCGCGCCAGGGCGCTCGGCCTACTCGACGACCGGAGAGCGCTCGGCCTACTCGACGACCGGGTGGCGGCTGGTCGTCGAGTAGCCGTCGCGAGGAACGAGCGACGGCGTATCGAGACGCGGTGAGATGTCCTACGGCTCGAAGCGGCGCTTGAGCTCGCGGGTGGCGCGGACGGCGAGCCCGTGGGGGTCGGGGCGGCGGGCGGCCTCGGCGGTCATGCTGCTGAGGGCGCTGATCGCGGCGCGGGTGATCGCCCGCTTCCTCACCCGGTCCGGGTTGTTCCAGCGCTGGTCGGGGTCGGGGCGCTGGGGGCGGAGCTCGTCGAGGTCGCCGATCACGTCGATGCCGCTCGCCACGATCCAGTCCAGGGACCGCTCGGTGCGCTCCTCGACCCAGTCGAAGTTGTCGGGCCGCAGCGTGACCGGCGCGGACCGCCGGGGGAAGAGGGTGCCGTCGGCGACCATCCGGCGCAGCAGGCCGTCGTACTCCCCCTCCCGCGCGACCTTGCGGCCGAGCGCCTGGTTGAGGCGTCGCAGGACCTGGGTCTCGGCGACGCCCAGGGACTCGTTGGTCGCCTCGCTGTCGACGGGGGCCCAGTCGGGATCGATCTCGAGGGCCTGGCACATCCGGGTCCAGAGGGTGTCGACGAGGTCGGCGCCGTCGTAGCGTCGCGCGGGTACGACGACGAGGTGGATCCGCTCCGGCGGTACGGCGACGCCCCACGACGACAGCACGTCAGGGATGTCGAAGGCCTGCATCATGAAGGGCTTGCCCATCCGCGAGCGGCGGAGGAACTTGCGGAAGGTCCAGACACGGCCCTGCTTGATGCTCTCCTGCCACGCGGCGGCGAGCTGGCGGGCCAGGTCGCGCGCCGAGTAGACGACGTGAACCTCGCTCCCGGCGAGGTCCTTCATCGCGCGCTCGATCATCCTCGGCTGCGCCGGCGCGAGGATCTCATGGCTGATGATCACGTTGCCGTCGAGCCGTCGGGTACGCCGCATCAGCGCGTCCCAGGCACCCTCGGCATGACCGGAGGCGCCGCCCCAGTCCTGCTCGGTGAGGTCGAGCGCTGCCCGGAACTGGGAGAGCTCGGGCCGCGCGAAGCGTGCCGTCGACGGGAAGTGGACGCCGTGGTCGGCGAGCGTCTTGGTGTTGCGCCCCAGCCGGGTCTGGATGTAGGTCGTCCCTGTCTTCGGCGCACCGATGTGCAGGCGAACGACCCGGGTCATGCGGGTGATTGTGCCAGCGCACGCACCACGGCCGACGGGCTGGGCCGTCCGAGGTGACCCGCCATCCAGGTGCTCGTGTCGACGACGGCTCGCAGGTCGACGCCGTGCTCGATCCCCAGGCCGGTGAGGAACCACACGAGGTCCTCGGTGGCGAGGTTGCCCGTGGCGCTCCGCGCGTAGGGGCAACCACCGAGGCCGCCCGCCGAGGCGTCGTACGTCGTCACGCCCGACTGCAGCCCGGCGTGGACGTTCGTCAGCGCCTGCCCGTAGGTGTCGTGGAAGTGGAGCGCGAGCCGGTCGGGACCGATGCCGTCCGCAGCGAAACCGGCGATCAGGGCTCGCACGTGGCCGGCCGTCGCGACCCCGATGGTGTCGCCGAGACTGAGCTGGTGGCAGCCCAGGTCGAGCAGCCGGCGGCCGGCGGTGACGACCTGCTCGACCGGGACCGCCCCCTCCCACGGGTCGCCGAAGCACATCGAGACGTAGCCGCGGACGTCGAGCCCGGAGGCGAGCGCTCGCGTGATCGTCGGCTCGAACATCGCGAACTGGGAATCGAGCGTTCGGTTGAGGTTCTTCGCCGCGAACGTCTCGGTCGCGGACGCGAACACCGCGATGTGGCGCAGTCCCAGCTCGAGCGCGCGGTCGAGACCGCGGTCGTTGGGCACCAGGACCGGCAGGTCGCGCGCGATGTCGCCGAGGTCTGCGGTGAGACCGGACATCAGCTCGGCGGCGTCGGCGAGCTGGGGCACCCACTTCGGGTGCACGAAGCTGGTCGCCTCCACGATCGGGAGCCCGGCGGTGATCAGGCGGCGTACGAACTCCGCCTTCACCTCGGTCGGCACCGATGCTTTCTCGTTCTGCAGCCCGTCGCGGGCGCCGACCTCGTAGATCGTCACCCGCTCGGGCAGGCCGGGCTCGGGGACGACCATGGGAAGGGGTGCCTGGGTCTCGAGACGGTCGCCAGGGCGACCTCCTCGACCAGCGGGGGCGTCGCCAGGGCGACCTCCTCGACCAGCGGTGGCATCGCCAGGGCGACCTCCTCGACGGGCGGCGCCAGGGCGACCTCCTCGACCAGCGGGGGCGGCGCCAGGGCGACCTCCTCGACCAGCGGCGGCATCGCCAGGGCGACCTCCTCGACCAGCGGTCGGGTCAGTCATCGTCGAACCTCCACGGTGAAGAGCGGGGCGCCGAGCGCGACCTGGTCACCGATGCCCGCCTCGACCGCAGTGACCACGCCGTCGTACGGCGCCTTCAGGGCCAGCTCCATCTTCATCGCCTCGACCACACCGAGCACGTCCCCGGTCGAAACCCGGTCGCCCTCAGCGACCCGGACGTCGAGGACGGTGCCGGGCATCGGCGAGACCACGGTGCCGTCGCCGGCCTCCGCCCCGTGGTCGGCCGCGGCGTCCGGCCGGGCGAAGACGTGGCGCTGGCCGCGGTGGGCGAGCTCGACGGCGTGCGCGGTGACGATCGCGACCGGGTGGTCCGCCGGCGGCGTACCGAGGACGACCGAGCCGTCCTCGAAGTCGACGCGGACAGGGGCGGCCGGGGCACCGAGCCGGAAGCCGTCGGACGTGAACGGCCCTCCAGGAGTGGCATGTGCCTGCTGCCAGGCGTGCGCGGCCAGCACCCGGGCAGGTGCCGGGTCGGGCGCCGGCACCTGGTTGCGGTCGAGCCACGCCGTGTCGATCTCACCGTTGCCGAAGGCGTCGCCCGCGACCAGCTCGCGCAGGAACCCGGTGTTGGTGGTGAGCCCGAGGATCACCGTGTCGTCGAGGGCGCGGACGAGAGCCCGGCGGGCGCGCTCCCGGTCGGTCGCAGAGACGATCACCTTGCCCAGCATCGGGTCGTACGACGTGCTCACGACCTGCCCGGTCTCGAGCGCGTGGTCGACCCGGGCCTTGGACGACCAGCGGACCGTGGTGGCGGTGCCGGCCTGCGGGAGGAACCCGGCGTACGGGTCCTCGGCGTAGATGCGGGCCTCGATCGCGTGCCCGGTGGGTGCGATCTCGTCCTGCCGGTGGCGGAGCGGGTGGCCGGCCGCGACGTGGAGCTGGGCCTCCACCAGGTCGATGCCCGTCACCTCCTCGGTCACCGGGTGCTCGACCTGGAGCCGGGTGTTCATCTCGAGGAAGTAGAACTCGCCGGTGTCGGCGTCCAGCAGGAACTCCACGGTCCCTGCGTTGGTGTAGCCGACGGCGCGCGCGAGCTCGACGGCCGCGGCGTGGATCCGGTCGCGGACGTCGTCGGACAGCCGCGGCGCCGGCGCCTCCTCGACGACCTTCTGGTGGCGGCGTTGGACCGAGCACTCACGGGTCAGCAGGTGGATCACGTTGCCGTGCGTGTCGCCGAGCACCTGCACCTCGATGTGCCGGCCGCGCTCGACGTACTTCTCCAGCAGCATCGTGTCGTCGCCGAACGCGCTCGCCGACTCGCGCTTGGCCGCGGCGATCGCGTCGTCGAGCTCGGCGGCCGATCGCACGATCCGCATGCCCTTGCCGCCACCGCCGGCGGCAGCCTTGACGAGCACGGGGAAGGCGATGTCGTCGGTGGTCGCGTCACCGTCGCCGCGGCCGACCTTCTCGACCGACCATGGGGAAGGACGGGACGACCGGTACCCCGGCCGCGACCGCGATCTCGCGGGCCGCATCCTTGCGGCCCATCCGCTCGATCACGTCGGGCGTCGGCCCCACCCAGGTGATGCCGGCGTCGGCCACGGCGCGGGCGAAGCCGGCGTTCTCGGACAGGAAGCCGTAACCCGGGTGCACGGCGTCGGCGCCGACCTCCTTGGCGGCCTCGACGACAGCGCCCGCGTCGAGGTACGACGGCACCAGTACGGCGACATCGGCCTCCCGGACGTGCGGCGCGCCGGCGTCGGCCTCGGTGTGGACGGCGGCGGTGCGGATCCCTTGCGCCTCGCAGGTGCGGAAGACGCGGAGCGCGATCTCGCCGCGGTTGGCGACGAGGAGCGTCCCCACGCTGGTCGGGCTTGTCGAGACCACCGCCATCACATCCTGAAGATGCCGTAGGACGGCTCGGGGACGGGGACGCCGGCCGTGACGGCGAGCGCCATCCCCAGCACGCGGCGGGTGTCGGCAGGATCGATGACGCCGTCGTCCCACAGCCGCGCGGTGGCGTAGTAGGGCGAGCCCTGGGTCTCGTACTGCTCGATGATCGGTGCCTTGAACGCTGCGACATCCGGGTCGTCGTCGCGGCCGGCGACCGTGGCCAGCACGTTGGCCGCCTGGTCCCCACCCATCACGGAGATCCGCGCGTTGGGCCACATCCAGAGGAACCGCGGGTCGTAGGCCCGCCCGCACATCCCGTAGTTGCCGGCGCCGAAGGAGCCGCCGATGACCACCGTCAGCTTGGGTACGACGCTGCACGCGACCGCCGTGACGAGCTTGGCGCCGTCGCGGGCGATGCCGCGGTTCTCGTAGTCCTTGCCGACCATGAAGCCGCTGATGTTCTGCAGGAAGAGCAGCGGGATGCCGCGCTGGTTGCAGAGCTCCACGAAGTGCGCGCCCTTCAGGGCCGACTCGCTGAACAGGATCCCGTTGTTGGCGACGATGCCGACGGGATAGCCGTGGATCCGCGCGAACCCGCAGACCAGTGTCTCGCCGTACAGCTGCTTGAACTCCTGGAGCCGGGACCCGTCGACGAGGCGCCGGATCACCTCGCGCACGTCGTACGGCGTGCGGGTGCTGGCCGGGACCACGTCGTAGAGCGACTCCGGCGACTCGTGCGGCTCCTCCACGTCCAGGGGTCTCGAGACGGTCGCTGCGCGACCTCCTCGACCTCCGGGCCCACCGCTGGTCGAGGACGTCCCACCGCTGGTCGAGGAGGTCGCCCTGGCGACCGTCCCACCGCTGGTCGAGGAGGTCGCCCTGGCGACCGTCTCGAGACCCGGCTCGGGCAGCGTGTTCACGATGCCGCGCAAGATCTGCAGCGCGTGGGCGTCGTCGTCGGCGAGGTGGTCGACAACACCGGAGGTGCGAGCGTGGACGTCACCGCCGCCGAGCTCCTCGGCCGTGACCACCTCACCGGTCGCGGCCTTCACCAGCGGCGGCCCGCCGAGGAAGATCGTGCCCTGGTTGCGCACGATCACCGTCTCGTCGGACATCGCCGGCACGTAGGCGCCACCGGCCGTGCAGGAGCCCATCACGGCGGCGAGCTGCGGGATCCCCCGCGCCGACATGGTGGCCTGGTTGAAGAAGATCCGGCCGAAGTGCTCCTTGTCGGGGAACACCTCGTCCTGCATCGGGAGGAACGCGCCGCCGGAGTCGACCAGGTAGATGCACGGCAGCCGGTTCTCGGCGGCGATGGTCTGCGCCCGGAGGTGCTTCTTGACCGTGAGCGGGTAGTAGGTGCCGCCCTTGACGGTCGCGTCGTTGGCCAGCGACCAGGCACTCCCGACCCTCGACCCGGCCGATGCCGGCCACGACACCGGCGGACGGGACGGCGTAGTCGTCGCCCGGCCCGCCGTACATCCCGTACGCCGCCAGCGGCGCGATCTCCAGGAACGGGCTGCCCGGGTCGAGCAGCCGGTCCACGCGGTCGCGGGCCAGGAGCTTGCCGCGATCGGTGTGCTTCCTGCGGGCGGACTCGCTGCCGCCCTCGCGCACCCGCGCGAGCCGCTCGCGCAGCTCGGCGGCGAGCTCCTGGAGAGTGGTCATGACCCGAGGTTAACGATCATTAACCTGGGTGGTCAATCGGGTGCAGAGCCGGGCGGGGGGTACTGCACGGTGATCCACCGCGATCGAGAGGAGATCTTGTTCATGTCGACCGTCGGCACCATCACCAAGCTCGCCACCGGGGTCGTCGGGAAGGCGGCCCACGCAGTCACCCATCCGCGGCAGACCGTCACCACCGTCACCGGGCACGCACGCGGCCTTGCGGCCACCGTCACCGGCGGCGAGCGGTCGCAGTCGCCGGCCGACGCTCCGCCGGACCAGGCAACGTCCCCGCAGTCCACCGGGTCCACTGGATCCGTCGAGACCGATCCCGGCCCCACGGTCGTCCCCAGCCCCCCGCGCAACGTCGAGCCGGCCGAGCCGATCGAGCCCGCCGAACCCGTCGAGCCGTCGACGACCGAGCCCAAGGCGGCATCGCGGCAGGCCGCGCACCAGGGTCGAGGCGATGAACCCACCGACGACTGGCACGACGAGCTCGAGGACGCGGACGACGAGGACCTCGATCCCGCGACCGGGCAGCCGCACACGCCGCCGGCCGCCGAGGACGAGCCGCTGCTCGACCCGTCGGTGGCGAAGGCGATCCGATCCGAGAGCGAGACCCTGAGCCGGGCAGCCGAACCGGACAAGGAGCAGTAGCGCGCGCATGCCGCTCGCGACCTACAAGGACCTGTGCATCGACGCGGTCGACGCGCACCGGCTCGGCACGTTCTGGGCGGCCGCGCTCGGCCTCGACCTCGAACGGCTCGACGACGGCGACGTACGGCTCGTCGGCCCGACGCCGCAGCACGCGATCTGGGTCAACACGGTGCCGGAGCCGATCACCGTCAAGCAGCGGGTCCACCTCGACGTCGACGCCGCGTCCGCGGACGACGTCATCGCCCTCGGCGCGACGCCCGAGGACCTCGACTCGTTCCGGTGGAAGGTGCTGCGCGACCCCGAGGGCGGAGAGCTGTGCGTCTTCGAGCGCGAGGAGGTGGCGGCGTACCGGCTCCACCAGATCGTCGTCGACTGCCGTGACCACCGCGCTCAGGCCACGTGGTGGGCCGACGTGCTCGGCGCCGAGCCGAGGCCACGACGGGCACGACCGCTGGTCCTGGGTCGAGGCGATCCCGGGCGCGCCGTTCCGGCAGCTGTTCTTCCAGCCGGTGCCCGAGCCCAAGACGGTGAAGAACAGGGTGCACTGGGACGTCGACTCCGGTGACGTCCCGACCTCGTCGGTCGCGGCGCGACGCGATTGCGGGAACCGGACGACGAGGTCACCTGGACCGTACTGGCCGATCCCGAGGGCAACGAGTTCTGCGCGTTCGAGCCGCGCTGACCGCCGCGAGGTGAACGAGCACTAACCTGACCCGGTGACCGCCACCGAGGAGCCGACCCGGCGCGAGCAGATCCTCGCGACCGCAGCCGAGCTGTTCGCTGCTCGTGGGTTCCACGGGGTGTCGGTCTCCGAGCTCGGCGCGGCGTGCGGCATCTCCGGGCCGGCGCTCTACAAGCACTTCCCCAGCAAGCAGGCGATGCTGGCCGAGATGCTGGTGTCGATCAGCGAGCAGCTGCTCGCGGTCGGACGTGAACGGGTGGCGGCCGCGGACGGGCCCGCCGACGCCGTCCGAGCGCTGGTCGAGTGGCACGTCGAGTTCGCACTCGGTCACCGGCCGCTGATCGTCGTCCAGGACCGCGACTGGGAGTCGCTTCCGGAGCAGGCACGGGAGCAGGTCCGCCGGCTGCAGCGGTCGTACGTCGACCTCCTCGCCGCCCAGCTCCGCGCCCTGCGGCCCGGCCTGACCGAGCCCACCGCGCACGCCGCCGCACAGGCCGCGTTCGGCCTGCTCAACTCCACCCCGCGCGCCGGCCACGCCATCTCCGACGACGCGCTGCGCACGCTGCTGGCCGAGATGGCGGTCGCCGCGCTCGGCGCGAGCTGACGTCGACGCTCACCCGCCGACCTCGGCGGTGTCCAGCAACGCGCGCTCGATGACGGGGGCCAGGTCGAGCCCGGTCGGCAAGGTGCCGAAGGCGCCGCCCCAGTCGCGGTCGAGCCGAGTGGCGCAGAACGCGTCGGCGACGGCCGACGGCGAGTGCCGGAGCAGCAGCGAGCCCTGGAAGACCAGTGCGAGCTGCTCGACGACCCGGCGGGCGCGGAGCTCGATGTCGTCGAAGGACGTGAGCTCCTTCTGCAGGCGGGCGAGCGCCTCGTCGAAGCGGGGGTCGGCCCCGGATGCGAGGCCGACCTCCTCGAAGTAGGCGTCGAGCGTGTGCGGCTCCCGGGCGACGGCGCGCAGCGCGTCGAGCGCGGCGACGTTGCCCGAGCCCTCCCAGATCGACAGCAGCGGCAGCTCGCGGTAGATGCGGGCGACGTCGAAGTCCTCGACGTAGCCGTTGCCGCCGAGGCACTCGAGCGCCTCGGCGGCATGGATCGGACCGCGCTTGCACACGTAGTACTTGGTGGCCGCGAGAGCCAGCCGGCGTACGGCGGCCTCGCCCTCGTCGCCCCGGACGGCCCGGTCGTTTGCTCCCGCCAGCCGCATCATCGCGGTCGTCGCCGCCTCGGACTCGATCGCGAGGTCGGCGAGCACGTTGCGCATCGCCGGCTGCTCGATCAGGGTCCTGCCGAACGCGCTGCGGTGGCGGGCGTGGTGGGCGGCCAGCACCAGTGAGGTGCGCATGCCGGCAGAGGTGCCGATGACGCAGTCGAGCCGGGTCATGTTGACCATCTCCACGATGGTCCGGACGCCGCGGCCCTCCTCGCCGACCAGCCAGCCGGTGGCGCCGTCGTACTCGATCTCGGACGAGGCGTTGGACTTGTTGCCGAGCTTGTCCTTGAGCCGCAGGAACCGCATCGGGTTGGGCTCGCCCCCGGGCAGCACCCGCGGCACCAGGAAGCAGGAGAGCCCGCCCGGCGCCTGTGCGAGGGTGAGGAACAGGTCCGACATCGGGGCCGACGTGAACCACTTGTGGCCCATGAGGGCGTAGCTGCCGTCAGCCTGCGGCGTCGCCGTCGTCGTGTTGGCGCGTACGTCGGACCCGCCCTGCTTCTCGGTCATCGACATGCCGGCGAGAAGACCGCGCTTGGTCGCGGGGTCGGCCAGGCCGGGGTCGTAGTCGCGGTTGGTGAGCAGCGGCTCGAACTGCGCGGCGAGCTCGGGGCTGGCGCGGAGCGCGGGCACGACGGCGTAGGTCATCGAGATCGGGCACCCGTGCCCGGCGTCGACCGTCCAGACCATGAACTTCGCGGCCCGGGCGACGTGTGCGCCGGGCCGGTCGTCGGCCCAGGGAGCGGCGTGCAGGCCGTGGCCGACGGCGGTCTCCATCAGCTGGTGGTAGGCCGGCACGTACTCGACCTCGTCGACCCGGTTGCCGTAGCGGTCGTGGGTGTGCAACCGCGGCGGCACCCGCTCCGCCAGCCGCCCCCAGGACTGCGCCTCGGCAGATCCGGCCAGCCGACCCAGCTCGTGGATCTCGTCGGCAGCCCAGCCGGCGCCCTCGCGCTCGAGCCCCTCCAGCAGGACGGGGTCGGCGGCCGTGTCGTGGCCGACCAGCGGCGGCACCTGGTTGAAGACGGTGTGGGTGGGACGGGTGGCGTGCCCTGCCGTGGTGTCTGGCCCCTTCATCGAGCAGACGTTACAGCTCGCGAGCTCTGGGACCCGGCCGGTGAGCCGGACGACGAGCGGCCCGGCGCAGCCGGCCGTCACACCAGTCCCTCGGGGAGGTCGGCGCCCGACTCCATCAGCTCGACCATCCGGCGCGCCCGGACCACCGCGTCGGCGGCGACCTCGACGTCATCGGCGAGGTCGGTCACCCCCGCAGGCGCGGCGGCGGCGCCGGTCGAGCGGTCGTGCAGCTCCGACAGCAGCGCCTCGCGGTCGAGCCCGCGCACCGCGAACAGCACCAGCGGGTCGGCATCGACCAGCCACCCGGTCTGGATCAGCACCGCCAGGGCGTGCCGGCACGGGTCGAGGTAGGCGTCGCAGGTGCAGCTCGCGGCGAGCTCTCCGCCGTAGGGCAGCAGCTCGACGCCGGCCTCCTCGGCGTGCTCGACCAGGTCGAAGGGGAGGTCGCCCGCGAGCAGGGCGGCGACCCGCCCGGCCTCGGCCGCGACGACGTCGACCAGCGCCCGCCGTTCCTCCTCGGCCAGCACCGGCACCTTGATCTCGGCGGTCCAGGCGTCGTCGCCCTCGCGCACCGCGGCGAGCAGCGACCCCGCTGCGACGCTGATGCCGCCGACCTCACCGCGCCGGGCGAGGGTGCGGCCGCCGCGCAGGTCGGCTTCGACGTACGCCGCCTCCTCGACCGCCCGCTGCCACGCCTTGCCCCACCACGAGCGGACGCCGGTGCGCGGCGCAGCCAGCCGCCCGTGGGTGACCCGGCCGGGCTTGCCCCGCTCTGGCTGCACAGTCACGCTCACCCCTCCTGCTCGAGGTCGGTGAGGAAGGCCTCGCGCCGCGCTTCCTTGCGCAGTGTCACCAGGTCACGCAGCTCCTCGTTGCTGAGCTCGGTGAGAGCGGCTTCGCCGCGGGCGAGCACGGCGTCCGCGAGGGCCCGCTTGCGCTCGAGCAGGGCCGCGACCCGCTCCTCGATCGTGCCCCTGGTGACCATCCGGTGCACCTGGACCGGCTTGGTCTGGCCGATCCGGTAGGCGCGGTCGGTGGCCTGCTCCTCGACCGCCGGGTTCCACCACCGGTCGACGTGGACGACGTGGTCGGCGCGGGTGAGGTTGAGGCCGGTGCCGCCGGCCTTGAGGCTGAGCAGGAAGACCGGCACGCCCTGCTGCTCGGCGGCCTGGAAGCGGGCGACCATCGCCTCCCGCTCGGGCACCGGGCGTGCCGCCGTGCAGGAACTGGTGGGGCACCCCGGTCTTGACGAAGTGCTGCTCGATCAGCCGCGCCATCGCGACGTACTGCGTGAAGATCAGCACCGCGCCGTCCTCCGCGAGCACGGTGCCGACCAGCTCGTCGAGCAGCTCGAGCTTCTCCGAGCGGCCGGTGAGGCGGACCGCGCCGGACTGCTTGAGGAACTGCGCCGGGTGGTTGCAGATCTGCTTGAGGCCGGTCAGCAGCGCCAGCACCAGCCCGCGGCGGGCCAGGTCGCCGGCGTCCTGGGCGGCCTCGATCCGCTGCATCATGTCGCGGACGTACGCCTCGTAGAGCACGGCCTGCTCGCGGGTGAGCCCGATCAGGTGGTCGGTCTCGGTCTTCGGCGGGAGCTCCGGCGCGATGCCGGGGTCGGACTTGCGGCGGCGCAGCAGGAACGGCCCGATCAGGTCGGCGAACTGCCTGGCCTTCGTCGGCTCGAGGCCGGACTCGATCGGCGCGCCCCACACCCGCCGGAACGCCTGCCGGCTGCCGAGCAACCCGGGGATCGCCCAGTCCAGGATCGACCACAGCTCGGTCAGGTCGTTCTCGACCGGGGTGCCGGTGAGGGCGACCCGCGCCCGGCTCGGGATCAGCCGCAGGTTGCGTGCCGTCGACGAGCGGGAGTTCTTGACGTGCTGCGCCTCGTCGGCGACGACCAGGTCCCACGGCACCGCGGCCAGGGTGGCGTGGTCGCGCCGCATCGTGCCGTACGTCGTCAGCACGAACCCGCCGGCCCCGGTGGCCCCGGTGGTCGAGTAGCCCGAGCCGCTAGGCGAGGGCGTATCGAGACCGGCGTATCAGACCCGGCGACCCAGCCCCTCGAGACCGTGCGCCACCGTGGAAACGCGTACCGGCACGCCCGGGCGCGAACCTGCGGATCTCCGCCTCCCAGTTGCCGAGCAGGCTGGCGGGGCACACCACGAGGGTCGGCTCCTGGTCGAGAGGCCCTGCTCGAGCCGGTGGAGGTGGAGCGCGATCAGCGTGATCGTCTTGCCGAGCCCCATGTCGTCGGCGAGACAGGCGCCGAGCCCGAGCCCGGTGAGGTCGGCGAGCCAGGTGAGGCCGTGCCGCTGGTAGTCGCGCAGCTCGGCGCGCAGGCCCGCGGGGGTCGGGATCGGCTCGCGGGTGGGCGCAGCAAGCAGCTGCTCGCGGACCTGGAGCAGGCTGGCGCCCACGATCACCTGCTCGGTCGCGCCGGTGGAGGCAGCGTCGGGGAGCTCGGCCACCCCGGACAGCGCGGCAGCCAGCGCCTGGGCGCCGGTCGCCTTGCGGATCAGCCGCTTGCGGGCCCGCTGGGCGGTCGCCGGGTCGACGACGGTCCAGGCGCCGCGCAGCTTCAGGACGGGCGAGGCCGCCGACGCTAGCTGCTCCATCTCCTCGTCAGTGAGTGTCTCGCCGTGCAGGGCTACCTGCCACGAGAACGAGAACAGCCCCTCCACCGCGAACGGGCTGTCCTGGAGCGGCAGCTCGGGGTCGCGTGGGTCGGACCGCCGCTCGAGGACCGCCCGGGTCGTGAGGTCACGCCCCAGTGCGCGCGGCCAGTGCACGTCGACCCGGGCTTCCCGGAGCGCGCCGACGTGCTCGAGCAGGCTGCCGATCTCGGCGCCGTCGAGGGTGAGCTGGTCGGGCACCGAGAGCGCGAGCAGCCGGTCGAGGACCGGCCACACCTCGGCCGCCGCCCGGAGCGCGATGCTCGCGTGCACGCGCGCTCGCGGACCGAACCCGTGCGACTCGTCTTCGGTCCAGAGGAGGCCCGCGTCGCAGACGTGGAGCGGGTCGCGCTCGTCGTGGACCTGGAGCACGACGCGCACCGACCCTCCGACGAGCTCCTCCTCGTCGGCCTCCACCCGCAACGACACCCGGACCAGCTCCGGCAGCGCGACCACCAGGGCCGCCCGCGCCCGCTCGGCCGCCCGCCGCCGCACCCGCTCCGCGAAGTCGGCTCCCCCCGCGCCCGAGGCAGTCGCCCCACCGCTCCGGCGGTCGAGGACGTCGCCGCCACTCCCGGCGGTCGAGGAGGTCGCTCTGCGACCGGCTCGAGGACCCCAGTGCCTCCGTTGACGTCGCCCCACTCCCGGCGGTCGAGGAGGTCGCTCTGCGACCGTCTCGAGACCCCGGTACCCCCGCTGCGACAGGAGCCGCCCGCGGCAGCGCATCGGCGACGGCATCGAGCAGCTGCCCGACCAGCACGGCGGCGGCAGTGGGATCGAGGTCGTCGTACGCCCGCGCCTGCGCGAGCTGGGCGACGCTGTCGCGGTCGCGCTCGTCGAGCCCGTCGATCCGCCAGCTCGGCCGCTCGGCACCGACCGCCGGCGCCAGCTTGCCGGCTGCGACGAAGCGACCGGCCAGCAGCGCAGCGCCGCCCAGCAGGGCAACGCTGGGATGCACGTCGCCCCGGGCCCGCGCGCGGCTGAGCACGGGCAACGCGGCGCGGATGGGCAGTGCGATCGTGCGCTTCTCGTCGGTGAACTCGATCGTGCCGTCGCGGGGCGGGTCGGCCGGCCGGAAGATGGCCGGTCCGGTGACGGGCACGAAGCTCACGCAACCTCCCAGCCGCGGTCGGGTCTCGAGATGCCAGGACCTGCGGGTGGCGATGCATCCCGCCAGCCGATGGCCTCCTGACCACCGACTGCGAGGCTAACGGGTGGACCCGACAGAGAGTTCCCTAGTGCTTCGTCCTCCCCAGGAGCTGTCTGAGGCCGACGAGCGCCAGGAGCACGGCGCCCACCGCAGCGAGCGCGACCCCCCACCAGGTCGGGTGCTCGACCGCAAGGACGAAGGTCGCCATCGGCACCATCGTGGCCGGCATCGCGATGGCGAGCACGGTGAAGCCGGGGTTTCCGTCGAGCGAGGCAGCCAGCGCCCACAACACCGTGAGGACCGCCGCGATGGCAAGGATGACGTAGACGTCGTTGTCGTAGTCCGGGCCCCGCGATCCTCGGCCGGACCCGTCCTCGGATCCGACACCGTCCATCCCGAACTCGCCGAAGAAGTCGCCGATGGCCCGCGCCACGACGAGCGCGAGGAGCACGATGTTGAGTCCGATCACGCCGATCACACCGGCGACGACGCCGGCGATCGCACGGGCACGCAGCAGCCAGCCGACAGCGGTGACGCCCAGCACGAACACTGCGATCGTTGCCGCAACGATGATGGTCTGGTCATCCCTGTCGCCGATGTCGACCAGCACGTCGTCGGCAAGCTTGATGTAAGCGAGCCCGATGCCGAGGATCGCCGTCACGACGAACGCGCCGCGACGGACAGCGGCGTACCCGACCACCGACAGCGCGACGACGACGCCGCCCACCAGGTACGGCAGCCAGTCCTCGTTCCCGTCCACGTCCTCGAGCCCGACGGCGAGCATCAGGCCGACGCCGAGGATGCCGATCGAGCCGGGCCAGGTCACCAGCTCCTCGCGGCCCCGACCATTGCGGCTGTCGATGTCGCCGTCGGCGACGCGGCTGCGGTCGCGGCCGAGCAGCATCGCCGCCAGTGCGAACAGCAGCAGCGCGGCGGTGCTGCCGAGGCCGACGGAGTAGTTCGACCAGTCGAGGTCGCCGTCGGCGCGGCTGCGGGTCGCAGAGAGCACGATGGCAGCGGCGAGCAGGCCGACCCCGATGGCGATCGGCAGCAGACCCAGTCCCGGACGGCCCGGCTTCCTCGGAGCGGTCGACCGCGGAGGTGGTGGCGGCGGGTCGATCACTGCGGTGGTGGTACCGCTCGGCGGAGGCGGCGCGCCTGCGACGGCGGTCTCGGCGGGTGGCGGCGGGGTGGGGGCCGGACCCTGGGCGCGGGGCCGGTCCCCGGATGCATCAGCCGGGGCGACGGTGGGCGGGTGGGCCGGCTTGTCGTGCGGTTGGCCCGAGCCGGTGGAGGGAGCGTCCTCGGTCATGTGTCGACGGTAAGGCCCGGAAGGGCGCATCCTGGGGAGGTGACGACGGTCGGCGCGACACGCGATCCGGTCACGCGGCCGCCCTTGTGGGTCTACCCGTGGTGGCTGACGGTCGGCGCCCTCCTCTCGTTCGGGCTCCTGGCGGCGTTCACGATCGGCGTCCCTCTCTTCCTGCTCGGCGTGGCCCTCGCCGTAGCGGGAGTGGCGATCCCCGCCACCCGGTCGCTGGGGCTCACGGCCCTCCCGGCCGGCCTCGGCCTGCCTCTCCTCTACATCGCCTGGCTGAACAGGGAGGGGCCTGGCACCATCTGCACGGCCACCGCCCGATCCGTCTCGTGCGAGGAGCAGTGGAACCCGTGGCCGTGGGTGGCCGCCGCGGTCGTCCTCGTGCTGGTGTCGGTCGGAACGGACCTGGTCGTCCGGCGTACCACGCGGGGGGACTGAAGCGGCGGGTCAGGCCGACACGGCGAGGGTGAGCGGCAGGACCGCATCGGCGCCCGCGTTGATCAGCGCGTCCGATGCCAGCGTGAGCGACCAACCGGTCACCACCAGGTCGTCGACCAGCAGCACCCGAAGTCCGCGCACGCCGTCGGGGTCGTCGAGCACCAGCCCATGGCGTCGGGTCACGGCAGCGACTCGTTGCGCGGAGTTGGTCGCCCCCTGGCCCGTCGCGACCGAGGGGTCGGTGATCGCCCACCGGCCGACAACCGGCAGCCCCAGGTAACGGGCCAGTCCCGCGGCCAGGTCGTCCACGAGACCCGACCTGGTTGCCGACTCGGTCACCACGATCACGTCGGGCGCGGGTCTCCAGTCGGCGAGCATCGCCACGACCGCCCTCGCCAAGGGCACCGGGACCGTGCTCGGCACTTCACCCTCGCCGGCCCGGAACAGCTCCCGCAACGCGGTCCCATGGCCGAGGTCGGTGAGCCGCGCGATCGCCCGGCCCTCCTCCGCGGGCTGCTTGATCCGGCCGGACCGGTCGACACCGAGGGCGGACAGCCCGGTGGGCCACAGCTTCCGCGGCTCGATGGGCACCCCGGGTCGGGCGAGCCGGTCGGCGGCCTCGGCGACTGCCTTCGACGACACCTCGACCGGCAGGTCGAGCCCTCCGCAGTTGTCGCAACGGCCGCAGGTCCAGCCCTCCGGTGCCTCCGGGTCGTCGAGCTGGTGGCGCAGGAACCACATCCGGCAGCGATCGGTCGACAGGTAGTCGAGCATCGCCCGCTGCTCCCGCTCGCGCGCCTCGGCGACCCGGCGGTAGCGGTCGGCGTCGTACGCCCATTCCTGGCCGGTGGCCTCCCACCCACCGCGGACCCGTCGTACGGCGCCGTCGACGTCGAGGACCTTGAGCATCGTCTCGAGCCGGTTGCGGCTGAGATCGACCCGAGCCTCCAGCGCGGGAGTGCTCAGGGCCCTGCCGGCCTCGGACAGCGCCGCGAGCGTCTCGCGCACCAGCTCCTCGCGTGGGAACGCGAGCGAGGCGAAGTAGGCCCAGATGTCGCGGTCCTCGATCGCAGGGAGGAGCACGACCGACGCCGGGTGCGTCGTACCGCGGCCCGCACGTCCCACCTGCTGGTAGTAGGCCACCGGGGAGCTCGGTGCCCCCAGGTTGACCACGAAGCCGAGCGACGCGTCGAAGCCCATCCCGAGCGCGCTGGTGGCGACCAGTGCCTTGACCTCACCGTCGAGAAGCGCTTGCTCGAGCGCCAGCCGCTCGGTCTGCTCGGTCTGCCCGGAGTAGGCGGCGACCCGGTGGCCGCGCGAACGCAGGTAGTCGGCGACCTGCTGCGTCGCAGCGACGGTGAGGCAGTAGACGATGCCGCTGCCGGGCTGCTCGGCGAGGTGGTCGGCGAGCCAGGCCAGCCGTTGCTCGGCGGTGGTCAGCCGGACCACGCCGAGGCGCAGCGTCTCGCGGTCCAGGCTGCCGCGCAGGACCAGCGCCTCGCCCCCGAGCTGTTCCGCGACGTCGTCGGTGACGCGCTGGTTGGCGGTCGCCGTGGTCGCCAGCACCGGGATGCCGTCGGGCAGCTCGGCGAGCAGGGTCCGGATCCGGCGGTAGTCGGGCCGGAAGTCGTGACCCCAGTCGGAGATGCAGTGCGCCTCGTCGACCACGAGCAGTCCGCAGGTCGCGGCCAAGCGTGGCAGGACCTCGTCGCGGAAGCCGGGGTTGTTGAGGCGCTCCGGGCTGACGAGGAGCACGTCGACCTCGCCGCGCTGGATCGCTGCGTTGGTCTCCTCCCACTGCTCCATGTTGGTGGAGTTGATGGTGACCGCGCGGATGCCGGCCCGCTCGGCCGCGGCGATCTGGTTGCGCATCAGTGCGAGGAGGGGCGAGATGATCACGGTCGGTCCGCTGCCCACGTCACGAAGCAGCAGGGTGGCCACGAAGTAGACCGCCGACTTGCCCCAGCCGGTGCGCTGCACCACGAGCGCCCGGCGCCGATCGACCACCAGCGCCTCGATCGCCGCCCACTGGTCGTCGTAGAGCTCCGCCGGCTCCAGACCTTCGCGGCTGCCCACCAGCGCGCGCAGGTGCTGTTCGGCCCGGGCGCGGGTGCTGTCCAGCTCGGTGGCGGCGCTCATGCGTCGTGTCTACCAGCGTCCCCCGACGAGTGAGAGGTCGGAGGCGGGGTTGTCCACAGGGCGCTTCGGGGCGGCGGTCTATCTGCGTCGGTGGTAGCGGATGTCGCCGTTGGTGAGCTTGTCGGTTTGGTAGCGGGTGTCGTGGGCGCGGTGGTGGTGCCAGGAGCAGAGGAGGATGCCGTGGTCGAGGTCGGTGTTGCCGCCGTGGGTCCAGGGTTTCAGATGATGGGCCTCACACCAGGTGGCGGGGATGGTGCAGCCTTCGGCGCGGCAGTGGTGGTCGCGTAGTCGCAGGGCTTTGCGTTGGGCTGGGGTGTAGAGGCGGCGGCTGCGGCCGAGGTCGAGGATCTCGCCGGTGCCGCCGAGGACGGCGGGGATGATCTGGGCGGTGCAGGCCAGGCGGCGGATCGCGGTGGCGGAGAGGGGTTCGCCGCCGACGATGCTGCCGGTGCCGAGCTCGCTGTGCAGTGACTCCAGGCTGATGGTGACCAGCACCGTGGTCGCGTCCCCGCCGTGGGCGGGGAGCTGGGCGGGGTCGAGGTGCTCGAGGAGGGCGGCGAAGGCCTGGCCGAGGAGTCGGTGGTGCGGGATCCGGTCCTCCTCCCCACAGGTGGCGTCGGGGTGCTTGCGCGGTGCAGTGGAGGACTCCAGGTAGGTCAGCAGCCGGTCGCGGTCCTGGGTGGGGTGCACGATCGTGGTCCGGGCCAGGCCGTGGCCGATCAGCCGGGAGCGGAGGCTGGTCTTCTCCCGGGCTCGCTGTTCCTGGTTCTCCAGCCGTTTGGCTTCCTCGGCCTCGGCGATCTCCGGCGCCACGACCTCCAGGAGGTGCCGCCCGAGCCGGCGCAGCTCGCTGGGCCGGAACCGGACACACAGGTCGACCATCTCGGTCTCGGCCTGCGCCCGGAGCTCGGGACCGAGGTGGTCGGGCAGGTCGTCGAGGACCGCGACCGCGACCGTGGCCTGGGCCGGGGAGACCTGGCCCTGGGCCATCCCGGCCGCGACCCGGGCCCACCGCCGGTCCAGTGCCTCGGCGAGCCGGCCGTGTGCGCGTGCGGCGGGGAAGTCGGCGCGGGTCACCGCGGCCAGCCAGGCCCCGGTGTCGCGGGCACCGGCCCGGTCCGCGGCATCACCGGCGGCGGCCACCACCCGCAGCCTCAGCTCCGCCGCCACCGCCTCCAGTGCGGCGAGCTCAGCGACCGCAGCGGTCTTCTGCGCCGGGGTCATGAACACCGGCTGCACGTCGCGCACCGCCTTCAACGCCGCCCGCGCGGCGGCGACCGCCCCCAGGACCGGATGGTCCCCGACATGCTCAACCGGGTGATCGACGGGGTGATCGACGGGGTGATCGATGGGGTGATCGATGGGGTGGTGGGTGGTCATCGGGACTCCCCTGGGGCGCGGACCGGTATGGGGTCCGGTGGCCTGGTGCCGGGGGTGTCCTAGAACTGAATCTCGGGGACGACCTGGTCGCTGTGCGACGTACCTCAATCGTACACCAGTTCGAACCCGTCGATCAAGCGGACTCCCGCGCGACCCCGGTGGTCGCCGCCAGTGGGGTCTCGAGACGGTCGCAGAGCGACCTCCTCGACCACCGGGTCACCGGCAGAGCGACCTCCTCGACCACCGTGGGCGCGGGACCGGCCGCCGGACTAGCCCACTGGGTAAAAACTTCGACGGAATACCGAGATCGTGCGGCACATCGGCGAGCAAGCCGCTAGTTTTCCTGTTGCCGCCGCAGGTGACCCGAGACGCCTGCGGCGGCATCTTCGTTTTTCGGTCCGCACAGCCGACGCCGGCTCGTTCCGATCGAGCGCAACCGTGCACCGTGGAGCAGGAACGTCGGCAGCAGCACCCAGATCGGCCAGAAGTAGCCGAATCCCGACATCGCCCACACCGCGACGCACACGACGGAGGCGATGACCATGCCGTTCGGCGCGCCCGCGCACTGGGGATGCCGGGGCCCGTCCTCGGGACCGGGCCGGCCAGGCGTGTAGGGCTGGTAGGACGTCGGCGTCTGGCTCATGTGCCCATGAGACACCCGCAGGGCGGCCGGGCGCATCTGCCCACGGGCAGATTTCCGGGTCAGCCTCGGGTCAGAGTCTCGGTACGCCGGTGTCGAGGCTCACCAGATGCGCACCCGGTCACCGGGGTCGATCCAGAGCCCGTCACCCGGCGCGGTCTCGAACACCTCGTGGAACTCGTCGAGGTTGCGCACGATGTTGGCGCGGAACTCCGGCGGGCTGTGCGGGTCGATGGTGAGGTACTGGCGCTCCTGCTCGATCCGGCGCTTGGTGCGCCACACGTAGGCCCAGTTCAGGAAGAGGCGGCGGCGGTCGTCGACCGAAGCCTCCCGGCCGGCCTCGTGCTCGGAGATCACGAAGGCCTTGTGGCCGATGGTCAGGCCGCCAAGGTCGCCGATGTTCTCACCGACGGTGAGCGCTCCGTTGACCTTCTCGTCGGGGATGGCGCGCGGGGACAGGCCGTCGTACTGCTCGACGAGCGTCTTCGACTTCACCTCGAACGCCGCCTTGTCGTCCGGCGTCCACCAGTCGTTGAGGTTGCCGGCTCCGTCGTACTGCGCGCCCTGGTCGTCGAAACCATGGCCGATCTCGTGCCCGATCACGGCGCCGATGCCGCCGTAGTTCTCCGCCGGATGCGCGTCCGGGCTGAAGAACGGCTTCTGCAGGATGCCCGCAGGGAAGCAGATCTCGTTGGTGCCATTGTTGTAGTAGGCATTGACGGTCTGCGGCAGCATGAACCACTCGTCGCGGTCGACCGGCGACCCGATCTTCGTCAGCTGCCGGTCGGTCTCGAACGCCGCGGCCGCCTGCGCGTTGCCGATGAGGTCGTTCGCGCGGACCGGCAGTCCGGAGTAGTCGCGGAACTTGTCGGGGTAGCCGATCTTGGGCCGGAAGGTCGCCAGCTTGTCGTAGGCCCGCTCCTTGGTCTGCTCGGTCATCCAGTCGAGCGCCGCGATCGAGACGCGGTAGGCAGCGAGCAGGTTGGCGACCAGGTCGTCCATCATCGCCTTGGACTCCGGCGGGAAGTGCCGGGCGACGTACTCCTTGCCGACGGCCTCGCCCACCGCGCCCTCGACGAACGACACCGCGCGCTTCCAGCGGGCGCGCAGCTCGGGCGTGCCGGAGAGGGTGCGTCCGTAGAAGTCGAAGTTGGTCTCGACGAACTCGTCGGGGAGGTACGGCGCCGCCGAGCGCAGCACCCGGCTGTACATCCACTCCCGCCAGGTCTCGATCGGTGTCTCGGTGAGCACCGTCGAGAGGTGCTCGAGGTACGACGGCTGCCGCACGCACACCTCTGCGATGGTGCTGTGGTCACCGGAGACGTGCCCGCCGAGGTTGGTGGTGTAGGCCTCCCAGTCGAAGGCGGGGCACATCGCCTTGAGCTCGTCGGCGGTGTGCAGGTTGTAGGTCTTCTGGACGTCGCGGGTCTCGGCCCGCTCCCAGTGACCCTTGGCCAGCTCGGTGTCGAGCGCCAGGATCCGCTGCGCCGCACCTTCGGGGTCCGGGTGCTCGCCGAGGGTCAGCAGCTTGCCGAGGTAGGCGACGTAGGCGTCGCGGATCTCGGCGAACTTGTCGTCGCGGTAGTAGCTCTCGTCCGGCAGCCCCAGGCCGCCCTGCACGATGTGGAACAGGTAGCGGTCAGAGTTGCGGTCGTCGGTGTCGACGTACGAACCGAAGAGACCATAGCCGCCGACCCGCTCGAACTCGCCGAGGAACGCCGCCAGGTCGCGCGCGTCGCGGAGCCCGGAGGCGGCCTCCAGCAATGCTCGGACCGGGCCGAGGCCGAGGGTCGCTATCCGCTCGGTGTCCATGAACGAGTTGTAGAGGTCGGCGATCTTCCGCGCGTTCTCGGCGTCAGCCACGGCAGCCTCGTCGGTAGTGCCGCCCGCTGTCGACACCCCGTCGGCCAGATCGGTGATGATGTCGCGCACCTGTTGCTCGCACGTGTCGGCCAGCTGCACGAACGGCCCCCAGCTCGACCGGTCCGACGGGATCGCCGTCTCTGCCAGCCAGCGGCCGTTCACGTGGCCGAAGAGGTCGTCCTGCGGCCGGATGTCGGTGTCCATGCCCTCACGGGCGTCGTCCAGGATGCTCACGGAGGTCGAGCGTACGGGGTCGCCCTCGTCCGATCACACGGACCGCCGGCGACAGTCGTCACGATGAGCCACACTGAGGGGATGCGCAAGGTACTGGCATCCCTGACCGTGCTGGCAGCGACGCTCGCCGTCGCTCCGGCGTCGACGGCTGCATCGCCTGCTGACGGCGGTGCGGAGCGGGTCACCACAGCTACGGACCGGGTCGGGACCATCGACGCGCTCCGCCGGGGCGTCGTCAACCGGACCAACGACCGTCGTCGGAACCACGGCTGCAACGACGTGCGCCGCAACGGCGCGCTCGACCGGGCCGCCCAGACCCACACCCGCAAGATGGCCAAGCGGGACACGCTGTCCCACGAGCTCCCCGGCGAGCCGTCGCTCGGAGTCCGGGTGCGGAGAGCCGGCTACGACTGGACGATGCTCGCCGAGAACATTGCGGCCGGCTACGGGACGCCGGCGGCGGTCGTGCGGGGTTGGATGCACAGCGCCGGCCACCGGCGCAACATCCTCAACTGCCGCTACCGGCACATCGGCGTCGGCTACGCCGTCAGCGACCGCGGCACGCCGTACTGGACCCAGGTGTTCGGCCGGAGGTAGCAGTCAGCCAGCGACGAACCCGTCGTCGGTGAGCAGGGGTACGACGTCCTCGGCGTCGACAACGGCGGCCGCCGCGACGTCGGCGTCGAAACCGGCCGCGGCCAGCTCCCGACCGCTGGCGCAGGCTTCCAGCCGGGCCCGGAGGTCCCCCGCGACGGTCGCGTACGACGCTGCGGCGTGCTCGGCCTCGGGGCTCACCCGCACCCCGGTCAGGTCGAGAGCGTCGAGCACCGCTCCGGCGCCCCACAGGTCCTCGAGCCCGGGCCGCAACGAGCCGTCCGGCCACCGCTCGCCCGCAGGCACGCACGCGACGACCGCGCCGTCCGCCAAACGTGGTGCCAGCCAGCGCGCGACCGCGCTGCGGTTGCGGAGCGACGCTCCCACCACCACCGGAGTCTTGGTCCCGAAGCTCGTGGCCAGGGCTCCTCGCACCTCGACCGGCGAGGAGAGGGCCGCGCAGATGGTCGAGCCGTTGGGCGACGGCAGCACCAGCCGCTCCACGGGAGTGGAAGCCAGCAGCTGCGCCGGCGACAGGCTGGGTGGCGGATCGGCGAGACCGGCCGCCTCGAACCGCCCGACCGCTAGCACCGCGCGTCGCTCGGCGGCGTACGCAACCGCTCGCTCGTCCTTCCACGGGAACGGATAGACGCGGGCTCCCCCGCGCAACCGCGATCCCGAGCGTGGTGGTGAACGACAGCACGTCGACGACGACGGCGACATCCGCCCCGCGGGCCACCGCGGCACCACCGGTCGGGCCCCAGTCGAGGCGCACGGCGTACGCCTCCTGCCCGTGCGGGTCATCCGCTGACCGGGTCGTCATCCGGGCAGCACGCGACGCAGGAACTCACGGGTGCGCGGCTGCTCGGGGGCGACCAGCACCTGCTCCGGCGGACCGCTCTCGAGGATCCGGCCGCCGTCCAGGAAGCAGACCTGGGTCGCGATGTCCCGGGCGAACACCATCTCGTGCGTGGCCAGCACCATCGTCGTGCCGCCCTCGGCGAGGTCGCGGACGATGTCGAGCACCTCCCCGACCAGCTCGGGATCGAGCGCGGCGGTGATCTCGTCGAGCAGCATCAGCCGCGGGCCGGTGCACAGCGCGCGCACCAGCGCTGCCCGTTGCTGCTGACCGCCGGAGAGCCGGTCGGGGTGCTGGTCGACGTGCTCGCCCAGCCCGAACCGTCCGAGAAGCTCCCGCGCCGTCGCCTCCGCCTCGGCTTTCGACCGGCCGTGGACCTTGCGCGGCGCCAGCGTGCAGTTTGCGAGCACGGACAGGTGCGGGAAGAGGTTGTAGGCCTGGAACACCATGCCGATGGACTGCCGCACGTCCCGCGGATCCACCAGCGGGTCCGAGATCTCCCGCCCCTCGAGCTCGATCACGCCGTCGTCGATGTCCTCGAGCAGGTCGAGGCAGCGCAGCAGGGTCGACTTCCCGGAACCCGAGGAGCCGATCAGGCACACCACGTCGCCGGTCTGGACGGTCAGCGAGACGTCGTCCAGCACGACCCGGTCGCCGTACGTCTTGCGCAGGCCGCGCACCTCGACGACAGGCACCGTGCTCACAGGGCGCCTGCTTGCTCGCGCCTGGCAACCTTTGCGGCGAGCCAGTCACAGAGGCGCGCGAGGGGCACCGTCATCGCGACGAAGAAGCACGCGACGACGACGTACGGCGTGTAGTTGAAGTTGAAGTTGGCGTAGTCGCGCGCGGTGAAGAGGGCGTCGAAGATCGACACGGACGCGACCAGCGCGGTGTCCTTCTGCAACGACACGAAGTCGTTGAGCAGCGGGGGTATGACGCGCCGCGTCGCCTGGGGCACGACCACGTAGCGCATCGCCTGGGGCCGCGACAGGGCGAG
Organism: uncultured Actinomycetota bacterium; assembly: GCA_963724275.1. Lineage (GTDB taxonomy): Bacteria > Actinomycetota > Actinomycetes > Propionibacteriales > Nocardioidaceae > Nocardioides. The sequence goes on from CAVRUB010000013.1 coordinate 329,624, forward strand.
GGCTTGCGCGCTGAGCACCTGCGAGGGGTGCACCGACTCGATGCCGGAGCGGAACACCTCGGCCACGTAGGCGGAGTAGGACACGACCAGTGCGACGGTCGCCCAGAAGAACGCGCCGTCGGGGAGGCCTTGCAGCTCGAGCGCGGGCATGCCGAACGCGAAGAGGAAGACGAGCAGCAGCGTCGGGATGCCCCGGACCACGTCGGTGTAGACCACCGCGATCCCACGCACCGGCACCAGCCACGGCGTCCGGGAGCTCCTCGCAAGTGCGATCGCGAGGCCGACGACGAGGATCAGCGGCTCGGCGATCAGGAACATCTTCACGTTGATCCAGAAGCCCTCGACGATCGCCGGCAGCGACTCGCGCGCGTGGAACCCGTCGAAGAACGACTCCTGCACGCGAGACCACCCCGGCGACAGCAGTACGGCGGCCGCCAGCCCGCCCAGCACCAGGACGGTGGCGAGGGTGGCCACCGCCACCCGGTTGCGGGCCAACCGCGTCCGGACGGCCCGACGCTCCAGCTCCCGCGGGCTCGGCGTCCACCCCGGGGCCGGGGTCTCGCCGGCTGTCATTAGTCGAGCTCAGGCACGTTCACGACATCGGCCAGCCACTGCTGCTCGATCTCCGCGAGGGTGCCGTCCTCCTTCAACGCCTCCAGCGCGCGGTTGACGCACGGGAGCAGCTCGCTCCCCTGCTGGAAGACCAGGCCGAACTCCTCCGTCTCGCCGCCCTCGACCTGGAACTGCCCGACCAGCGTCGAGTCCGGGATCTCCACGGCGCTGATGTAGAACGCGGTCGGCAGGTCGGCGACGATCGCGTCGAGCTGGCCGTTCTGCAGCTGCTGCTTGGCGACGTTGGTGTCGTCGAGAACCGCCGGGTCCTGGTCGGGCTGGATGACCTCCCGGATCGCGGTGAGCGAGGTGGTCCCGGTCTGGGCGCCGAGCTTGAGGCCCTTGAGGTCCTCGAGGCTGGTGGCATCCGCGCCGGCGCTGCCCTTGAGCGCGATGACCGCCTGCGCGGCCGAGTAGTAGCCCTCGGAGAAGTCGACGACCTCGTCCCGCTCGGGCGAGATCGACGTCTGGTTGATGTCGAAGTCGAACTCGGTATCGCCCGGCTTGAAGAGACTGTTGAAGCCGACCTTGATCCACTTGACCTGGTCCTCGGTGAAGCCCATCTCCTCGGCCACGGCGTAGGCGACGGCCGACTCGAAGCCCTTGCCGTTGCGCGGGTTGTTGTCCTCGAACCACGGCGGATAGGCCGGAGAGTCGGTGCCGACGGTGAGCACGCCGTCCTTCTTCAGCGCCAGGTCCTCGACCGCACACTCCTCGGCGGACTCCGCGACCTCGCCTGTGTTGTCCTCGGCCTCCTCCTCCGGCGAGCAGGCGGTCGTCGCGGCGACAGCGAGGACGGTGGCGGCGAGAGCGGCGGAGGTGCGGTGGCGACGAAGCAGGCCCATGGCGCGATCGTAGGGCCTTCTCGCGATCGGGTGTGGAAGGTCACGGAAGGACCGTGCGGTGCCCAAAAGTCGGCGGGTGCCGGATTCCCGCCGACCCGGCTCATCTCTGCACCAGAATCCCGCCGACCCGGCTCATCTCTGCACCGAGATCCCGCCCACCCGGCACATCTCTGGCCTGGAATCCCGCCGACCCGGCGCATGTCGAGATGAGCCGGGTCGGCGTACACCCGCACATCCGCACTTACGCTGGACCGCGTGATCGTGGACCGCACCGAAGAGGAGCTCCGGTACGCGCTGCCCTGCAAGTGGGGCCTGGTCGAACCGGACGTCCTGCCGGCCTGGGTCGCCGAGACCGACTACGCCTGGGCGCCGCCGATCGCTGCGGCGCTGGGCGAGGCGGTCGCCAAGGGGCTGACCGGCTACCCCGACTTCGAGGTCGGCGGCGCGCTGGGCGAGGCGTACGCCGGCTTCGCGCGCCGCCAGTTCGGTCACGACATCGAGCCTGCCGCGGTCGTCCCCACCGCCGACGTCACCGCCGGCGTCCGGCTCGCTCTGGACGTGCTCTCCGAGCCCGGCCCGCTGATCATGCCGATCCCTGGCTACACGCCGCAGCTGTCGATCGCCGAGATCACCGGGCGGCAGCGGGTGGACCTGGTCGTCGACCCTGACGCCGACCGCGCCGAGATCGATCTCGACGCCCTCGACCGGCAGCTCGCCGGCGGAGCACGCACGCTGCTGCTCACCCAGCCGCACAACCCGTGGGGGCGGGTGTTCACGCGGGCCGAGCTCGAGGGCATCCGCGACGTCGTACGACGGCACGGCGCTCGCGTCGTCTCCGACGAGATCCACGCGCCGCTGGTCCTCGAGGGATCACCGCCGCACGTTCCCTACCTGTCCCTCGACGGCACCGCCGACCACGCGATCGCAGTCGTCGCGGGATCAAAGGCGTTCAACACCCAAGGCCTCAAGTGCGCCCAGATCCTCGCGCCCGACGCCCCCACCCGCGACCGGATCCGCGACGTACCGATGGCGCGCAACGACTCCTGGTCACCGCTCGGCGTCGTCGCGGCGGTCGCCGCCTACACCGAGTGCGATGACTGGCTCGATGCCCTCCGCGCCCGGCTCTCCGCGCAGCGCGACCTGCTCGTCGATCTGCTGGCCGAGCACCTGCCGGAGGCCAGGATGCGGCCGCTCGAGGCGACGTACCTCGCCTGGATCGACCTGCGTGCCTACGGGCATGAAGATCCCGCCGCGGTCGCGCTCGAGCGGGGCCGGGTCAGGCTGGCGCCGGGCCACGACTACCAATCCGGCCTGTCGGGCCACGTGCGGCTCAACATCGCTACCAGCCCCGACCGGCTCACCGAGATCGTGCGGCGGACGGCGAAGGCGCTGGGCTGAGGTCGCCAGGGGTCTCGAGACGGTCGCCAGAGCGACCTCCTCGACCACCGGGGGCGCAGGGCGACCTCCTCGACCACGGGCGCAGAGCGACCTCCTCGACCACCGGGGTCTCCTCGACCAGCGGGGTCGCCAGCTAGTCGTTCCCCCTGCGAGTGGCGGCGACCAGGTCGGCGTACCACTCGAACGACCGCTTCTTGGTGCGCTGCTGCGTCTCGTAGTCGACGTGGACCAGGCCGAACCGGGGTGTGTAGCCGTCGGCCCACTCGAAGTTGTCCAGGAGCGACCACGCGTAGTAGCCCCGTACGTCGACACCCATCCGCACCGCCTCGGCGACCGCGGTCAGGTGCGCTGCGTGGTAGTCGATGCGGGGCTGGTCGTCGACGACTCCGTCCTGGTCCGGCCCCATGTTGTAGGCGCAGCCCGACTCCGTGATGTAGATCGGGGGTACGGCGGCGCGGAGCCGGGCGCGGAACATGATCAGCCACTCGCGCAGCGCGTCCGGCACGACCGACCACTGCAGGTCCGTCGTCGGGTGCCCCATCACCTCGCGGAGCTCGAACGGCATCGGCGCCTCTGCGCCGGCCGCCCCGATCCGGAACGGCGTGTAGTAGTTGACGCCGTAGAAGTCGAGCGGTTGGCGGATGGTGGCCATGTCGCCTTCCCGGACAGCCTCCTCGAGCAGCGGCTGCAGGTCCGTCGGGTAGCGGCCGAGCAGCATCGGCTCGACGTACATGCCGTTCCAGAGCGCGTCGAACAGCTTGGAGGCGCCCACGTCGGCATCGTCGTCCGACGCAGGCCAGATCGGCGCGTGGTTGTTGGCGCAGCCGATGCTGGTCGCGCCGGCGGAGCGAAGGGCGATCGCCGCGCGCCCATGGCCCAGCAGCAGGTGGTGCGCGACCGGCATCGCGTCGAACATCAACGCCTTGCCGGGGGCGTGCATCCCGGTCGCATACCCGAGCGTCGTGACGACGTTCGGCTCGTTGACGGGGACCCAGTGCTCCACCCGGTCAGCGAGCCGCTCGCCGACGATCGCTGCGTAGTCGGCGAAACAATCGACCGTCGCCCGGTTGAGCCAGCCGCCGTCGTCCTCGAGTGCCTGCGGAAGGTCGTAGTGGTACAGGGTGGCCATCGGCTGCACGCCGACGGCGAGCAGCTGGTCGACCAGCCGGTCGTAGAAGTCGAGCCCGGCGGCGTTGACCTCGCCGCTGCCGGTCGGCTGCACCCGTGACCACGCGATCGAGAACCGGTAGCCGCCCGCGCCGAGGTCCCGCAGCAGCGCAACATCCTCCTCGACCCGGTGGTAGTGGTCGCACGCGACAGCGCCGCTGCTGCCGTCGGCGATCCGACCCGGCTCAGCGCAGAAGGTGTCCCAGATGCTGGGGCCGCGGCCGTCCTCGGCGACCGCTCCTTCGACCTGGTACGCCGCAGTGGCGGTGCCGAAACGGAAGTCGGCGGGCAGCCGTGGTCCCTGCTCCCCGGCGGTCACGGCACAATCCTGCCGTGTGACGGTATCCATCCGCAGGAGTTCGAGCCGGTTCGTGGAGCGCGGGACCGGGCGCCGTACGCAGCACGGCTTCTCGTTCGGCGCGCACTACGACCCGGAGTGGCTGTCGTTCGGCCCGATGGTGTGCCACGACGACCACCTGCTCGGGAGTGGGCAGGGCTTCGACGAGCACCCGCACTCCGACCTGGAGATCGTGACGTACGTCGTCTCCGGGTCGCTCGTGCACACCGACTCGCTGGGCACCTCCGCGAGCCTCGAAGCGGGTGAGGTAGCCGTGCTGTCGGCGGGCAGCGGCGTCCGGCACAGCGAGCTGGCGGCCCCGACCGGTGCCGCCCGGTTCGTCCAGGTGTGGTTGAAGCCGGACGCGGTGGGCACCGGTCCGACCTACGCGCGCGGGTCTACGGGAGCAGCGGTGCCGGGCGCCGGGGTCGTGCCGGTAGCGGGTGCGGGCACGAGCCTGGCGGTCGGCGTCGCCGGAGCGTCGTACGCCGTCGCCCGGCTCGTCGCCGGCGAGAAGCTGATCCTGCGCCCGGCCGCCCGGCTGCACGTGTACGTCGCGTCCGGTTCGCTGACGCGGTCCTCGCTCGCGGCTCCGCTGGAGGCCGGCGACGCGTTCTGCTTCGTCGACGAGCCGACGCACCAGGTGACGGCCGCGGTCGCGACCGAGCTCCTCGTCTGGTCGTTCACCTCCTGAGTCGTTCACCACCTGAGTGGGTCCGCGTCAGTGGCGGACCCGCAGTCGCAAGGCCACCGATGGCGCCTCGGGGTCGTCGACGTCGACGACCGCCAGCAGCCGTGCGTGGTCCTGGTCCGAGTCGAGCAGCATCAACCCTTCGACCTTGCTGACCTGACCCTCGACGCGAGGCAGCGGTGCGACGTCCTCGACAGCGTGGCCGCTCAGGCGCACCAGCGCCGACGCCACGACCGGTCCGTCGTCGCGCGGGTTGGGACTGTCCTCCGCCGCGGCGCTGAGCAGCACCCGCTCGTCGGGCAGAGCGACCGCGTCGGTGATCCCGAGCCCGACTCCGTCGACCTCTCCCAGGTCGTAGTGCCGCGGGTTCCGCACTCCGACTGCGCTCGGGCGGATCGTGCCCAGCGCAGCCTCCACGGCCGCCTCCGGTGCCAGGTCCACGCTCCCCGCAGGCACGCCGGCAGCCGGCAGTCCGCGCTGGTACCACCGCAAGGCGTCACCGACTCGGCAGACGCCCTCCAGGTTGAGTAGGTCGGGCGGCACCGACAACGCTTCCGCGACGTCGGCGTAGAGCGGCGCCAGATCCGCGACCCGGACCTGCGGCCGTCCCGCGACCACCTGCAGGAGTGACCACCGCATCCGCGCTTCATGGGACCCCGACCCGAGCATCAGCAGTGCCGGCCCTCCGTCGACCTCGAGCGCGCAGGCCGCCTCCAGATCGGGCTTGAGGTGCTTGGTTCCCGAGGCCTCGTCGAACACCTCGAGCCCGGCCACCGGCGGCAGGAGTGGTACGACGGTCACCGACCCTGTGCGGAACCACGCGCCGTTCGTCGCGTCGTCCTGCACGACGAGGAAGCCGTCACCGAGCGGGACGACCGCGGACGCAGCACGGACGGGCGACCCGTCGGCGAGGCGCAGCCGCTCTACGCTCTCCACCTCGATGTCCACGCCCCCAGTCTTGCCTCATCGCAGGATCCTCACCGCCCCGGGCCGGACCTCGACGGCCAGCGGTGCGTCCTCGCGCTCGGGCAGGTCGCCCAGCGACTCCCCGTCGGCGCCGACCGGGACAGGCCCATCCGTGCCGTCGTACCGACCGGAGACGGTGACCCGGGTCCCCCGCGTCACCTTGACCGCGGCCAGCGCGACATGCGCGCCGTCGTAGACCTTCGGCAGTGAGCGGATCAGGTCCAAGCGGCCGGCCGCCTCGATGACCACGACGTCGAGCTCGCCGTCGTCGATGCTGGCGTCGGGGGCGATGGCCATGCCCTTGCCGTAGAACCGCGAGTTCGCGATGACCACGGTGGCCGCGCGGTGCTGCGACCGATGGCGCTCGCCGTCGGTTCCCTCGACGGTGACGGTCAGCGCGGCCGGGCGGTAGGTGCCGAGGGCACGGACCGAGGCGATCGGGTACTGCAGCCTGCTCGGCAGCCAGTGCGACCGGTCCACGATCTCGGCGGCGCGGGCGTCGACCCCGGCATAGACGGAACCGGCGACCAGCGTCGGGGCCCGGCCCGGCATGGTGACGGAGAGCAGGTCGACCGGCGTGGGCTTGCCGCCGAGGAGCAACGCAACCTGACCCTCCTCGTCGGTCGGGACCTCGAGCATCCGCGCGAAGTCGTTGCCGCGGCCGGCCGGGATCACCGCGAGCTCGCCGCCGGCATCGACGACCGCTCCGGCTACCGAGGAGAGCATCCCGTCGCCGCCGACGGACACGACCACGCGGCCGGCGGCAGCGGCGGCGTCGACCAGGCCGGGCACGACGGACGGCGACGAGGTGTAGCTGACCTCGACCTCGGCGCCGGCTTCGCGCAGCCGTCGTGCGAGCGGGACGACGACCTTCGGCGCGGCGCCGCCGCCGGCGCTCGGGTTGACGAGGAAGGTGAACGACCGAGCGGTCACGGGATCAGCACTCCCGGGTTGAGGATCCCGGCAGGATCGAGCTCCGCCTTCACCGCTCGAAGCACGCCGACGCCGACCTCGCCGATCTCCGGGGTCAGCCATCCCCGGTGGTCGGTGCCGACCGCGTGGTGGTGGGTGATGGACGCACCGCTGGCGACGATCGCGTCGTTGGCAGCCGCCTTCGCCTGCAGCCACCGTTCGAGACGCTGCTCGCCCCCAGCGGCGGCGACCGTGAAGTAGAGCGAGCAGCCGGTCGCGTAGACGTGCGAGATGTGGCAGAGCACCATCGTGCCCTCGCCGAGCGCGGACTGCAGCGCCGCCTTCACTGCCGCGTAGAGGCGTTCGCGGTTGGACCAGAAGGTCACCGTCTCCAGCGTCTCCACGAGGACGCCGACGTCGAGCAGGGAGTCGCGGAGGTACGGCGCGTCGAACCTTCCGGCGACCCAGGCCTCGCCGGGCTCGGCACCGAGGGACGTGCCGCCCATCGTGGTCAGGGTCGCGGTGATCGCCGCCCTCTTCGCGGCGACCGCCGCCGAGGTGCCCTCGTAGCCGACGATCATCAGACAACCGCTCGCCGCGGGACCGGCCTCCGCCTCGCCACCGATCGCGTCCGGTCGGGCGAGGTTGATCGCGGTCTCGTTCTCGTCGGAGAGCCGCAGCACCGTGGGCATCAGGTCGCCCTGCGCAAGCATGCGCATCGCGTCGGCGCCGGCCGCGAACGAGGGCCACTGCCATCCTTCGTACTGCTTGACCTCGGGCTGCGGACGCACCCGGACGGTGACCTCGGTGATGACGCCGAACGCCCCCTCGGAGCCGAGGAAGAGCTCGCGCAGGTCAGGGCCGGAGGCGTTGGACGGCGAGGTGCCGCCGAGTCGGACCTCACCCTTCGGTGTGGCCACGCGCAGACCGACGACCATGGCGTCGAACCGGCCGTAGCCGGCGCTGGCCTGGCCGCTGGACCGGGTCGCCGCGAAGCCGCCGATGGTCGCGAACTCGAAGCTCTGCGGCAGGTGACCGAGCATCAGTCCGTGCTCGGCAAGCAGCGCCTCCGCCTCCGGACCGCGCAGGCCGGGACCGAGGGTCGCCGTGGAGGACACCGGGTCGAGTGCGACCAGGCTCCGCATCCGGCCGAGGTCGAGGGAGATCACGCCCGCGAAACCGGAGCGGTCGGGAGCGAGGCCGCCGGTCACGGCGGTACCGCCGCCGAACGGGACGACCGCGATCCGGTGCTCCTGGGCGAACCCGAGCACCGCTTGCACCTCGTCGTGACCGCCGGGGCGGACGACGACGTCGGGGGCGTCGCTGAGGTCGCCGGCGCGCTGACGCAGCAGGTCGGGGGTCGACTTGCCGCGGGTTCGGCGGCGTCGTACGGCGTCGTCGAGCACCACGTGATCCGGGCCGACGACCGAGCGCAGCCCGGCCAGCAGCCCGGCCTCCAGCTGCGGAGCCGGGACGGCGACGTCGGCCGTGGCCGGGGTGTCGGCGAGCTCGAAGACCAGGCCGACCAGGCCGCGCACGTTGTCCGGGAGGGTGTCAGCACGCTCCGGGTCGCCCCACCGCGTCGGCGGCATCTCGGGCTGGCGGAGGTCGTCGCTGATCTCGATCACGTGTTACAGTGTTACATATGTCGTCACATCGTCACAACCTCCCCGGGAAGGAACGCAGCCCGCGGGACACCTACCTGGATGTCGCCCGCGCCTGCATCCTGGACGTCGGCTGGCGGCGTACGACCCTGACCGAGGTGGCCCGCCGGGCGGGGGTCTCGCGGATGACGATCTATCGCGCCTGGTCTGACATGCAGGAGCTGCTCGGCGACCTGATGACCCGCGAGTGGGGCGACCTGGTGAGGTCGACCCGGCCGACGCTCGGGTACGACGACCACCCCCAGAAGTCAGGCGGCACCCGGCCTGAGCAGGTCGCGGAGGGCGTGCTTCGCACGGTCGCCGCGCTGCGGGAGAACGAGCTGTTCGTGCGGATCGTCGAGCTGGACCCCGAGCTGATCCTCCCCTACCTGCTGGCGCGTCGAGGCCGCTCGCAGGAGCTGATCCTCGACCTGCTGGCCGCGGTGATCGAGGCCGGGCAGGCGGCTGGGACCGTCCGGGCCGGCAACCCCAAGGCACTCGCACGCGGCGTGGTGCTCGCGGCCCACGGCTTCGTGCTCTCCGCGCACACGATGGCCGACGACGCCGTCACTCCTGACGAGCTCGACGAGGAGCTGCGGCTGCTCGTCACCCGCACCCTGACCCCCGCAGGTGATGACCGATGAGCGCTTCCCGCAGGATCACACCCGGCCTGGTGGGCGTCCCCGGTTCGGTCGACGTCGTCGTGGTCGGGCTCGGCGTGACCGGGGCCGGCGTCGCCCTCGACGCAGCCAGCCGGGGACTCCAGGTGCTGGCGGTCGATGCCTTCGATCTCGCCTGGGGCACCTCGCGCTTCTCGTCCAAGCTGGTCCACGGCGGGCTGCGCTACCTGGCGAGCGGTCAGGTCGGCATCGCGCACGAGAGCGCGGTCGAGCGCGGGATCCTGATGGAGGTCACCGCGCCGCACCTGACCCGTCCGCTACCGACGATCGTGCCGCTGGCTCCCGGGGTGACCCGTCCGATGGGGGTGCTCACGCGCGCCGCCCTGCTCGGCGGCGACCTGCTCCGGCGAGCAGCCGGCACCAGCGCCGACACCCTCCCCAAGCCGCGCCGGCTGACCGCCGCAGAGACGCGTCGCCTGGCACCGGCGCTGCGTGCCGACGGGCTGCGCGGAGCCGCGCTCGGCTGGGACGGCCAGCTCGAGGACGACGCCCGGCTGGTCACCACGATCGCCCGCACTGCCGCCGATCGCGGCGCCGCCGTGCACACGCACGCGCGGGTCGTCGCCGCGACCGGGACCGAGGTCACGCTCCGCGACGAGCTCACCGGGGAGACGACCATCGTGCGCACCCGGGCGGTGATCAACGCGACCGGCGTCTGGGCCGGCGACATCGTCGACGACGTCCGGCTCCGGCCCTCGCGCGGCACCCACCTGGTGCTGCGCGGCGACGCCCTGCCGAGGCTCGATGTGGCGGTGTTCGCGCCCATCCCCGGCGCGCGCCACCGGTACGTCCTGGTGCTGCCGCAGCCGGACGGCCAGATCTACGTCGGCCTCACCGACGAGCCGGCCGACGGGCCGGTGCCGGACGTCGCCGAGCCGACCGAGGTCGAGATCGGGTTCCTCCTCGACGTCGTCGCCGCGTCCTTCTCGCGGCCGCTTCGACGCAGCGACGTGGTCGGCGCGTTCGCCGGCCTGCGTCCGCTGCTCGACACGGGCGACGACAGCACAGCCGACCTCTCCCGCAAGCATGCCGTCCTCACCAGCCCCAGCGGGGTCGTGACGATCGTGGGGGGCAAGCTGACGACGTACCGCCGGATGGCGGAGGATGCCGTCGATGCGGCCGTCGCCCACAGCGGCCTCCGCGCCGGTCCGTGCGTCACGGCCGAGCTGCCACTGGCCGGCGCCGCACCGCGGGTGCGGCTCGCGGAGCTCCTCGAGCGCGCCGAGACCCCTGGCCACGCCCGGCTCGTACGACGCTTCGGCGCGGACGCCGCACTCGTCCTCGACGCCGCTCGCGAGGCGACCGGTCTGCCCGACGACGACCTCCTCGCTCCGGTCGACGACACCATCCCGGTCACGCTCGCCGAGCTGGTCTTCGGTGTCACCCACGAGGGTGCGGCCGACGTCGCCGACCTGCTCGACCGCCGTACCCGCGTCGGGCTGGTCCCTGCCGACCGGGTCCGCGCCGTCCCCGCCGCCGAGCGCGCCCTCGCCTTGGCCCTCTCCCCCGAATCGGTAGGGATGGTTCGCCGAATCGGAGGAGATGGTCGCCGAATCGGAGGAGATGGTCCGTCGAGTCCGGACTCATGGCGTGCCGTTCCGGCCGTTTCGACGGTCCATCTCTCCTGATTCGGCGCACCAGGAGGTCGGATTCGGCGATCGGGCGATGAGTTTTGCGGGTGGCCGGAGTCGGACCCATCAGGCAGACTCACAGAGATCCGGAGCAGGCGATGGGAACGACGGTGACCGAGCAGCTGGCTGCGAACGACGAGCTCGCAGACTTCGACACGCTGACAGGCCGCTACCAGCGAGAGCTGATGGCGCACTGCTACCGGATGAGCGGGTCGGTCCACGAGGCCGAGGACCTGGTGCAGGAGACGTTCCTGCGCGCCTGGAAGGCGTCGGCCAGCTTCCAGGGCCGCAGCTCGGTCCGCACCTGGCTCTACAAGATCGCCACCAACGTCTGCCTGACCAACCTCGAGGGCCGTCCGCGCCGTCCGTTGCCGGCCGGTCTCGGCACGGCCGACTCGATCGCCGGTGACGCGCTCGAGCAGGACGCCGACATCCCGTGGCTCGAACCGATCCCTGACGCGGCGGTCGAGGTCGCGGAGCGCGACACGATCCGACTCGCGTTCGTGGCCGCGCTGCAGCACCTCCCTGCGCGGCAGCGCGCCGTACTCATCTTGCGCGACGTGCTCCGCTGGTCGGCCGCCGAGACCGCGACCGCGCTCGACACGACGACGGCAGCAGTCAACTCGGCCCTCCAGCGCGCCCACGCGCAGATCGCCGACCGCGGCCTGACACCCGACACGGTCGAGCAGGACCTGGACGACGCCCAGCAGCTGATGCTCGACGCCTACCTCGAGGCGTTCTGGGCCAAGGACATCGACCGGATCGTCAAGCTGCTCCAGTACGACGCCACCTGGGACATGCCGCCGTTCCTCAACCACTACCGCGGCGCCACCAACATCGGCGACCTCATCGCCACCCGGTGCCCGGGCGGGGTCCACGACATGCCGATGCTCCGCACGGTGGCCAACGGCCAGCCGGCGTTCGGCCTCTACATGCGCCAGCCCGACGGGGATTTCGAGCCGTTCCACATGCAGGTCCTCGACGTGGTCGGCGACAAGGTGCGGCACGTCACGGCGTTCTTCGGCGTCGAGCACTTCCGACGGTTCGGCCTGCCCGACCGCCTGCCCGCCGACTACCAGCCCAGCTGCGACCAGGCCCCGACCGGCTGACGATGAGTGCCCTGCCTGGTCCCCCGCCCAGCTCGCCGGACCCGGGGGTGGAGCTGCTGGAGCGCGCGCTCGGCTACACGCGGGGCACGCTCGCCACGGTCACGCCGGCCCACCTCTGCCTCCCCACGCCGTGCGAGGGCTGGCGCCTTGCCGACCTGCTCGCCCACATGGAGGACTCGCTCGACGCGTTCGCCGAGGGCGCCGGAGGTGCGATCAGCCTCCGCAGCGCCGCGCCCGCCCCGCTGGAGGAGAGGATCAGCACCCTGCAGACGAAGGCGTGCGACCTGCTCGGCGCGTGGACGGCCGCGACCACGCCGCAGGTCGAGGTCGGTGGACGGGCGATGCCGGTCCGCACCATCTCCCGGCTGGCCGCGGTCGAGATCGCCGTCCACGGCTGGGACGTCGGACGTACGACGGGCGCGGGTGAGCCCATCCCTGCCGAGCTCGCCGAGGAGATCCTGCCGACGGCGCTCGCGCTCGCGCTCGAGCACCACGGTGAGTTCGGACCGCCGGTGCCGGTCCCTGCGGACGCCGGGCCGGACCGGCGGATGCTCGCGCTGCTGGGGCGGCGGTCGTCGTACCGCTCCTAGGGTCGGCCGATCTCGTGGGGAGATGAGGGCCGAGCGGTGGGCGGTCGAAGTTGGGGCGTCTCGATACGCCCTCGCGCCAGGGCGCTCGGGCTACTCGACGAGCGAGGCGAACGGGCTACTCGACGACCGCTTTCGACGCGCCAGTGTGCTCGGGCTACTCGACGACCGGTCCGACGAGCGAGGGGCTCGGCCTAGCCGGCGAACGGTTCGAACACGGGCTCCGGCTCGTCGCGCAGCGGGTGGGCCAGCTCGTCGGCGGGCAGCTTGGCCAGCCAGATCGCGAGGGCGGCGGCGATGCCCGGGACGATCGCGGCGATCGCGAACGTCGTGCGCAGGCCCAGCCACTCCGCGACCGGACCGGCCATCGCCATCGAGACCGGCATCAGGCTGACCGACACGAAGAAGTCGAGCGAGGCAATCCGACCGAGCAGGTGCGGCGGCACCCGGCGCTGCAACAGAGTCCCCCAGATGACCATCGGCGCCGAGAAGAAGGCACCCAGTGCGAAGCCTGCGACGGCGACCACCCACACCTCGGTGGCGAAACCAATGACCAGGAGGGGCAGCGCGCCGACGCCCCACATCAGGTTCATCCAGGTCAGGTAGCGCCGCGGCATCCGCATAGACGCCATCGCCATCGAGCCGACCGCACCGCCGATGCCGAAGGCAGCCATCACCATCGCGTGGTCGCCCGGGCCGCCACCCAGCTTGTCCTTGATCAGGAACGGGATGAGCACCTCGAAGGGGCCCATCATCGCCAGGATCATGACCGAGGCGAAGAGCAGCGTCGCGAGCAGCCACGGCGTCCGCACCATGTAGACCCAGCCCTCGCGCATGTCCGCCAGCGCGGTCGCGATCGGGTGGACGTCGCCCGCCGTCTCGTCGGCGGGGCGTTCGCGTCGTACGGCGGTCAGCGGCACCGTCGCGAGCACCAGCAGGCCGGCCAGGTGGAAGCCGGCCGCCAGACCGAGCGCGGCTGACGTGGAGACGGCGCCCACGACCACACCGGCCAGACCCGGACCGAGCGCCTGGCCGACCGTCGGCCGCACCATGCCTTCGAACCCGTTGACCGCCATCAGGTCCTCTTCGGGCACCAGGGCGGGGAGCCACGCGGAGTAGGCCGGGTAGTAGAACGCCAACGCGACACCGGTCACGAACGACACCGCCGCCAGTTGCCAGATCTGGGTCTGGTCGGTCCAGGCGAGGAGGGCCACCACCGCCATGCCGGTCAGCTCGACCGCGGCCACGACGAGCAGGATCAGCTTCTGCGGGACCCGGTCGGCGACCACGCCGCCGAGCAGCGCAGGGACGAGCACGCCGACTGCGCCCGCCGTCGACACGACGGACAGCTGGCTGGCACCGCCGCCGATCCGGATGACCTCCCACACCAGCGCGACGAGCCACACACCACCGGCGAAGGTGCTGAGCACGAGGGCGCTGCCCAGCCGGCGATAGGCGGAGTGCCGGAACGGCGACAGCGCGCGCGGCAACCGGCTCGCCGTGGGCGGCGAGCTGTCAGGCGCGGGCGCCGGGGTCGTCAGCTGATCGGTCATGGGGTCTCCTCGAGATCAGTCTGACGGTGCGGACCGACAACGACCATCGATTTCATCGCCGGCTCGAGCACGACCTACCCGAGCGCCCGTCTGGCCTCGAGGTCGGCGTGCGCCCGAGCGGCCTTGCTGGATCGCTTGCATCCGTTCAGTGAACGAGTTCAAGTTCACTTGAAGTCAAGTGGACGGTGTCGTAGGAGGCCTCGGTTCCTCGCTCGTCCCGCACCCCGGCCGGATACGATCCGAAGTCCTACCGCTACTTCTCGGAGAACACGTGACCGTCTTCCTCGTCCTGGGCTTCGTCGGCCTCGGGCTCGTCGTGCTCTCGCTCGTGGTCGGCGACCACCTGGAGGCCGCGCTCGGGGGTGCGTTCAACGCGCTGGAAGGTGACGTGTTCTCGACCGCCGTGCTCGGCGGGTTCATCTCCGCCTTCGGCTTCGGAGCCGCGGCCGCCGATGGTGCCGGGTTGTCCGACGTACTCGTGCTGGTCATCGGCGCCGTCAGCGGGTTCGTCGTCGGCTGGTTCGCGTGGTGGTTGACCCGGCTGGTCAAGGACGGTCCGAGCGACGGCACCGTCTCGATCGGGGACACCGTGGGTCAGGTCGGACGCGTGCTGACCACGATCCCCGGCGGCGAGAGCTACGGCGTCATCCGCGTGAGCGTCGGCGGACACGTGCTGCAGTGCAATGCGAGCTCGCTGCTCGCGATCGAGTCGGGCGCCGAGGTCAGCATCACCGGCGTCCTGTCACCCACCGCGGTCACCGTGGCCCCGGTATGGAACCCCCAGTCCTGACCACCACGAGCTAAGGAACCTCCCTTGCTTCTCAACGTTGTCGTGCCGATCCTCGGCGTCGTCGTGCTCATCGGCGCGCTGGTGCTGCTCGTCACCAGTCGCTACAGGGTCGCGGGACCCAACCAGGCGTTCATCGTCACCGGCCGGAAGGGCAAGGCGGTGCTCAACCCCGAGACGGGGCAGCTGACCACCGACCTCTCCGGTCAGAAGGTCGTGCTCGGTGGGGGCGTCTTCGTGGTGCCGTTCATCCAGAAGCTCGCCACGATGGACCTCTCCAGCCGCCGGATCTCGGTCCAGATCCGCGGCGCGGTCTCCGGCCAGGGCATCAAGCTCAACCTCGACGGCGTCGCGATCGTGAAGGTGGGCGGCAACGCCGACCAGATCCGGCTCGGCGCGCAGCGGTTCCTCAGCCAGCAGGCCGACATCGAGACGTTCACCCAGGAGGTGCTGGCCGGTGCCCTGCGGTCCATCGTCGGAGGCCTGACCGTCGAGCAGATCATCCGTGACCGGGCGGCTTTCGCACAGCGGGTGGCCGACGAGTCCGAGAGCTCGTTGACCGGACAGGGTCTGATCCTCGACGCCTTCCAGATCCAGGACGTCACCGACGACGGCACCTACCTCGCCGACCTCGGTCGGCCGGAGGCAGCGCGGATCCAGCAGGCCGCGTCGATCGCCGAGGCCAACGCGCGCCAGGCAGCCGAGCAGGCCCGGATCGCCGCCGAGCAGCAGATCGCGATCTCACAGCGGACGCTGGCGCTCAAGCAGGCCGAGATCAAGGCCGAGACCGACGCTGCCGCTGCCCAGGCAGCCGCGTCCGGCCCCCTCGCCCAGGCCGAGCGCGACCAGGCGATCTTCACCGAGCAGGAGAAGGTCGCCGTACGCCAGGCGGCGCTGACCGAGCGGCAGCTGGAGACCCAGGTCCGCAAGCCCGCGGACGCCGAGCGCTATCGCGTCGAGCAGGAGGCCAACGCGCGGCGGTCGGCAGAGATCGCCGCGGCCGAGGCCAAGAAGGCCGCCACCATCGCGGCCGCCGAGGCCAACGCCGAGCAGGCCAGGCTCTCGGGTGAGGCGGAGAAGTCACGTCGTACGGCGCTCGCCGAGGCCGAGGCGATCGAGGGCGCCAAGCGCGGTGAGGCCGAGAAGGCCCGCCGGGTCGCCGAGGCCGAGGCGGTCAAGGCCGAGGGTGACGCGGAGGCCTCCGCGACCCTCGCGGTCGGCCAGGCGCAGGCCGAGGCGATGGACAAGCGCGCCGAGGCTTTCGCGCACTACAACGACGCGGCCGTGCTGCAGATGCTGATCGAGGTGCTACCGCAGATCGCCAAGGAGGTCGCCGCGCCGATCAGCGCGATCGACCAGCTCACCGTGCTCTCGACCGACGGTGCCGGTGCGATGCCGAAGCAGGTCATCGAGAACGTCACCCAGACGATGCAGATGCTGAAGACCGCGACCGGCATCGACCTCGAGGCGCTGATGCAGAAGGCGGGCACGCAGAGCATGGAGGGCTCGTCGGTGGTTGCTGGGGAGGCGGAGGAGCCGGCTCGGGGTTGATGGGAGGGGCGCGGTTTGGTCCCAAACCGCAGCAACCACGCCCGCAGACCTGTCGTTCGTGCCCAATGGGCGATGCCTGCCGCAGCCCGCGACGATCACCACCAGTGGAGCGCCCGACCGTGCCCGTGGGTGTGACCCAGCGCCCGGCCGTCCAGTCCGAGCACGAACCGGCCCGCCGGCGGCGCGGGACCGGTCGCGGTGACGCTCGGGAGCACCTCCGGCCCCTCGTTGCTGACCCATCGGCACCGCCCGTCCGCGACCAAGTCGGCCATCAGGGTCGCGAACCGCACCCGCGCGGCTTCGTCGAGGTAGGCGATCACGGCGGTGTGGAAGACCACCACGACGCCCTCCGGACCGATCGCCTTCCGCCTCTCCTCGACCAGCGCCGGCAGCAGCTCGATGAGGTCACCCTGCCGCAGGTCGGGTGGGTCGGCGCGGGCCACCTCGATGGCGGTCGCGAGCAGCTCGCGCCGGTCGTCGTGCTCGGGCCAGACGAGCGCGAGCAGCCACGAGGTGTGGTCCTCGGACGTGACGTCGAGCGGGTTGAGGTCGATCCCGCCGCGCCACCCGATCGTCGGCAGCGCGTCCGGCAGCGGCGCCCGCCCGGTCACGGCACAGCCCAGCGTCGGTGATGCCGGCCCGATCGAGCGGACGCCGTCAGCGGTCGACCATTCATAGCCCCACCGGTCGGGGTAGAGGCACAACCCGGCGCTGGCACCCGGCTCGAGCAGCGCGACGGGCCGCCCGCCTGCCGCCAGCGCGACCGCCGGCAGCAGCGTCGCCATCCGCCCGGCCTCGTTGGTCTGGGTGGCGCGGGCGAGGATCGTCGCCCGGATCGACCCGTCGTCCGAGAGCAGCGCCGACCGCAGGGCCTCGTACGGCGCCGGCGCGGCGAGCCCGTGCCACCGCGCGGCCGTGAACACCAGGTTGGGCTGCTGCTTCATGTCCGGCAGCGAGGACAGCCAGTGCTGCACCTCTGGGTCACCCGCGACGCCGTACGCCCACGCCTGGTAGCAGGGCGAGTCACCGGCGTACGACGCGAACTCCTCGTACTTCTCGTTGATCGGCCCGTGGAGTCGCATCCGACAGGTCAACCGGCGGGCAACGCGACGTACGTCGTGTCGAGGTACTCCTCGATGCCCTCGAACCCGCCCTCGCGGCCGAAGCCGCTGGCCTTGACGCCGCCGAACGGTGCGGCCGGGTTGGAGACCAGCCCGGAGTTGATGCCGACCATGCCGAACTCCAGCTTCTCCGCCATCCGGATCGTGCGCGCAAGGTCGCGGGTGAAGACGTACGCCGTCAGCCCGTACTCGGTCGCGTTGGCGCGCTCGACCGCCTCCTCCTCGGTCGCGAACGTGGTGATCGGCGCGACCGGGCCGAAGATCTCCTGGATGTTGACGTCGGCGTCGGCCGGGACGTCGGCCAGCACCGTGGGGCTGAAGAAGTAGCCGGGCCCGTCGGGGGCGCCGCCGCCGGTCACGACCCGCGCACCCGCCCCGACCGCCTGGTCGACCAGTGCGGCGACATCGGTGACGGCCTTGTCGTCGATGAGCGGGCCGACGTCGACGCCGTCGTCCTGCCCACGGCCGAGCCGGAGCGCGCCCATCCGCTTCGCGAGCTTGTCGGCGAACTCCTCGGCCACCGGCTCGGCGACGAGGAACCGGTTCGCAGCGGTGCACGCCTCGCCCATGTTGCGCATCTTGGCGATCATCGCGCCGTCGACCGCGGCGTCGATGTCCGCGTCGGCGAAGACGAGGAAGGGGGCGTTTCCGCCGAGCTCCATGCTGACCCGCTGCAGCTGGTCGGCGGACTGACGCACCAGCCCCTTCCCGACCTCGGTCGAGCCGGTGAAGCTGATCTTCCGCAGCCGCGGGTCGCCGATCAGGGCCTCGCCCACCTTGCCCGAGCTCTTCGTCGTCACCACGTTGAGGACGCCGTCCGGCAGGCCCGCCTCCGCCATCAGGTCGGCAAGCAACAGCATGGTGAGCGGCGTCTGCGAGGCCGGCTTGACGACCATGGTGCAGCCGGCGGCCACCGCTGGTCCGATCTTGCGGGTCCCCATCGCGAGCGGGAAGTTCCACGGCGTGATGAAGAAGCACGGTCCGACCGGCTTCTTCACCGTCAGCAGCCTGGTGCCACCCGCCGGTGCGTGCATCCACCGGCCGTGGATCCGCACCGCTTCCTCCGAGAACCAGCGGAGGAACTCGCCGCCGTAGGTCACCTCGCCACGCGCCTCGGCCAACGTCTTGCCCATCTCCAGGCTCATCAGCAGCGCGAGGTCGTCGGCACGCGCGGTGACCAGGTCGAAGGCCCGCCGCAGGATCTCGCCGCGCTCGCGTGGCGGGGTCGCCGCCCACGCGGGCTGCGCACCCACGGCTGCGTCGAGCGCGGCCCTCGCGTCGTCCACCGTGCCGTCCGCGACGTCGGTGAGCACCGACCCGTCGGCGGGGTCGATGATGTCGAAGCGGCCGCCCCCGGAGGCGGGGCGCCACTCGCCCCCGATGAAGAGCTGGCGACGGTCGGCCTGCAGCGGTTCGTTGCTCATGAGGTCACTTTGGCACCGCTACGGAAACTTCGCCCGTCAGGCGGTCGGTCCCGCCAGATTTCTTGCCCAAAGTTGGAACCCGCAGGCGTCGTCCCGCTATCGTGAAGACGTCGTTTCGGAGGGAGCACCTACGACTCGACCAGGCCCCTGCGCTGACCCCATGCGGCGCGGGGCCTGCCTAATTGGGCTCATCTCCTGAGGAAGGCCTCCAGGATCGGGCCAGCGGTGCGGGAGCCCGACTCACCGAGCTCGACGAAGACCGCCACCGCCAGGTCGCCCTGGGCAGCGACCATCCAGGCGTGGGTCTGCACTCCCCCGTCCCCGCCGACGAACTCAGCCGTACCGGTCTTGGCGATGACACGCGGCCCGGGGACGTCGGCGAGCTGGCTGCCGCTGCCGTCGGTGACGACTGCTCGCAGCATGTCCTGCAGCTGCTCGGTCTCCTGTTCGGTGAGGGCGGTGTGGTCATGGTCGGAGACGTCGACCTGCTCCACCAGACGGGGTACGACGAGCCGGCCCTCCTGCACCGATGCGATCACCGCGGCCATCGTCATCGGCGACGCCAGCACCGTGCCC
Organism: uncultured Actinomycetota bacterium; assembly: GCA_963724275.1. Taxonomy (GTDB): domain Bacteria; phylum Actinomycetota; class Actinomycetes; order Propionibacteriales; family Nocardioidaceae; genus Nocardioides. Next base: position 349,214 of record CAVRUB010000013.1, read on the forward strand.
TGGCCGATCAGGTCCGCCGCCGCCTCGGTCTCGCTGGCCGGCGGCTCCACGCTGCCGAAGTAGGCGGGAAACCCCAGGTCGTGGTCGACCCCCAGCCCCAGGCTCGCCGCGGCGTCGGCCAGGTCGCCGTCGGACAGCTCGTCGCGGGCCCCGATGAAGGCGGTGTTGCACGACTGCGCGACCGCGGTGCGGAGCGGGATGTCGCCGTTGGCCGAGCTCGGGTAGTCGCTGTAGTTGCCGAACTCCTTGCCGTCGACGGTCAGTGTCGGAGGGCAGCTCACCGTGCTGTCGGGCGTGAGTCCGGCGCGGAGCAGCGCGAGGCTGCTCACGATCTTGAACGTCGACCCCGGCGGGAACTGGCCGTAGGTCGCGAGGTTCTGCCCGTCGGTGCCGGGGCCGTTGGCGGCTGCGAGGATCGCGCCGTCGCTGGGCCGGATCGCGACCAGCGCGCTGGCGGAGGTCACGTCCGCGAGCAGCGACTCCGCATCTGCCTGCACGTCCGGGTCGAGGGTGAGCTCGAGCGGATCGCCGTCGGTCTCCTGGACCCGGAAGAGGTCTCGTGCCGGCCCGGGCCCGGTCTCCGACACCGCTTCGACCACCCGGCCGGGCGACCCGCCGAGCTGCTCGTCGTACCGGGCCTGCAGGCCACTGGTCCCGGCGATGTCACCCACCTGGTAGCGATCGGGGTCCTCCTCGATCATCTCCGCGGTGACCGGCCCGACCCGACCGAGGATCGCCGCCGCGAAGTCCCGCGTGGGCGCGAGCGAGATGTCGTCGGCGAGCGCGACGGCGCCCGCGATGTCCTCGAACCCTGCGAGCACATCCGGCGGGACCTCGGCCTCGCGGAACGAGATCGCCTCGACGAACGCGCGGTCCCCGGCGGCACGGACGGCGCGGACGTACGGCGCCACGTCGACGCCCACCAGCTCCGCGAGGGCTCGTGCCGAGTCGCCCGCCTCGGCCTTGCTCACCCGTACCCGGTCGATGCCGAACCGCCGCACCGGCCGGTCGGTGACGATCACCGCGCCGTTGGCGCCGAGGATCTCTCCGCGGGTGGCGGGAACCGTGGTCGCATCGAGGATCTCGTTCTTGCCGAGGCTCGGCTCGACGACCGTCGGTGCCCAGACCACGCTCCACGCGTCGTCCCCGTCGCGCCGGAGCTCGACGGTCGTCTCGTAGGCCCACGAGTCCGTGGGCTCGACCACGGGCCAGGACCACTCGAGGATGCCGGTCCCGCTGTCGTCCTCGACCTCGACCTCGCCGACGTCCACGGTCGGTGCGATGCCGTCCATCCCCTCGACGATCTCGGCGTACCGATCCGCGACGTCGTCGGCATCCCGGTCGACGAAGGTGCTCTGGGCGAGCGCGTCCGCGTCGACGAGCCCCTGAGCGAGCTCGGTCAGCGCCGCCTCGGCACCGGCGGTGTCATCCTCGGTGTCGTCCGGGTCGTCACTGCACCCGGCGAGCACGAGCAGGCAGATCGGCAGCGTCACCGAGATCCGTCGCATGCGACGGTTCTACCAGCCGCTGGCGCGCCGTACCGATGTGACGTGCGTGGGTCAAGGACGCGCCGGCCCCTCATGACCGGCATCGGCGTGGGCGCGGGCGCCGACGGGCAGGAAGCCCCGCTTGGTGCCTGCGACCAGGTCGGCGACGTGGGAGCGGAAGCCCGGACAGGTCGCGATGTCGTGCGAACGGCACCCCATCGCGTGCTCGGTCAGGAACCGCGAACGCTCCATCTCCGCCATCCGGGCGGCCAGGTCGGCGAGGTGGTCCTCCAGGATCCGGTGCCGACCCGGCGCATCGGCGTCGAGCAGCGAGCGGATCTGGTCCAGGCTCATCCCTGCCGCCTTGCTCGAGACGATCGCCGCCACCCGGTAGGCGTCGTCCTCCCGGTAGCGCCGTCGGCCGGCCGAGTCCCTCTCCGGCGCGAGCAGTCCCATCGACTCCCAGTGCCGCAGCACGTGGGTCGGCAGCTCGAACCGGTGCGCCAGCTCACCGACGGACCAGCGGATCTCCTTGCTACTTGACTTCATGTTGACATGAAGCCACAGGCTGGTGACCAGCACAAGGTCTCGAGACGCTCGCTAGCGCGAGCTCCTCGACCACCGGAGAGACGCCCCTCGACCACCGCTGGTCGAGGAGGTTGCGCAGCAACCGTCTCGAGACCACGAGCGCAGCTCCCGACCACCGCTGGTCGAGGAGGTTGCGCAGCAACCGTCTCGAGACCACGAGCGCGAGCTCCCCGACCCACCGCTGGTCGAGGAGGTTGCGCAGCAACCGTCTCGAGACCACGAGCGCGAGCTCCCCGACCACGCTGGAGGACGCGCCCTCGGACCCACCGCTGGTCGAGGAGGTTGCGCAGCAACCGTCTCGAGACCACAGACGAAGGGAACACACATGGACAACCACTACGACGTGGCCGTGGTCGGCGCCGGATCTGCCGGGCTGCAGGCGGCACTCACCCTGGGCCGGATGCGCCGCCCGGTCGCGGTGTTCGGCACCGACCGCTACCGCAACGACCCCGCCACCGCGATGCACAACTTCCTCGGCCACGACGGCACGCCGCCGGCAGAGCTGCGGAGCGCGGCCCGCGCCGACCTCGAGCGCTATCCGACCGTCGAGCTCCGGGAGGAGCAGGTGATCTCGGTCGAGGGCGAGTCCGGGGCATTCACGCTCCGCACGGCAGCCGACAGAAAGGTGACGGCGCGCCGGGTCCTGCTTGCGACCGGCGTCGCGGACACGCTGCCGGACATCCCTGGTCTCGACGCGCTCTGGGGCGGTGTGGTCGCGCACTGTCCCTATTGCCACGGCTTCGAGCTCTCCGGCACTCCGGTCGGCATCCTCGGCGCCGACGCCAGCGTGCCGTTGCGCGCGGCGATGCTCGAGCGCATCGCGAGCCGCACCGTCGTGCTCACCAACGGCGCGGAGCTCGACCCGGACGTCGCCGGTTCCCTCAAGCGGATGGAAGTCGAGGTGCGGACCGAGGCGGTCGAGGGCGCCTGCCCGGGTCCGCTCGGGATCCGCGTCGACCTCGCAGGTGGTCAGGCGGTCCAGCTCGGTGGCCTGTTCGTCGCGCCGAGCTGGGCGCAGGCTGCGCCGTTCGCGGAGCAGCTCGAGCTCGACCGGTCAGCGATGGGAGCGATCCTGGTGGACGCGTTCGGCCGCAGCAGCCGGGCCGGGGTCTACGCGGCGGGCGACATCGCCCAGGGGCCGGGCATGCCGATGCCGATGGCGTCCGTCCTCGTCGCGGCGGCCGGCGGACAGCTCGCTGCGGCCACCTGCGATCGCGAGCTGGCGGCCGCCGACCACGGACTGGCACTACCGGTCTGACAGCTCAGTACCAGCCGACGCGCTCGCTGTGCGCCCACGCCTTCTCCGGCGTGCCGTACCGCGCAGCGATGTAGGCCAGCCCCCACCGGATCTGGGTCTCGGGGTTCGTGCGCCAGTCCGGGCCCACCACCGACATCTTGGTGGCGGGCAGTGACTGGGGGATGCCGTAGGCACCCGAGCTGGGGTTCTCGGCCAGGTGGTTCCACCCGGACTCGCGGTGCCAGAGGGCGTCGAGGTACCGCCACTGCTCCTCATCGAACCCGAAGTCCAGCAACAGCTGGTAGCCGAGGGCGCGGTTGGTCCCTGGATCGACGTCGACCGGTGTCGGGGTGGGCGGCGCGGTGTAGTTCTGGGCGATCCGCTCGGCCGCCAGTCGCAGCTGCTGGAGGATCACAGCGTCGGGTACGTCGAAGCGGGCGCCGCCCTCGCCACGGGACGTCGGCTTGGGCCGATCCGGCCGATTCAGGCCGATCAGGGCGTTCGGGGCGGTCGGGTCGCTCGCTGGTGTCGATCGACGAGGACGGCGCGGCTCGCGGCGTCTCGGCCGGCGCCTCCTCGGGGGCTGTGCAGCCCGTGGCGGCCAGCGCGAGCAGCGCGGTGCCCACGACCAGTCTCCGTCCCCCCATCGCAACATTGTGTCCCACCGCCGGGACCGGCCCTGCGGGTCTCGATCCGCTCGGCCGGACCTAGGGTGATCGAGTGCCCTCGCTCGGTCAGCTGACCCTCCTGCTCGGGGGCTGCGTCGTACTCGGGGTCGGGGTCGCGCTGCTGCTCACCGCCGACCTCGGTTCGGACGGCTACTCGACGCTCGTCAACGGGATCGCGCTCGCGACCGGTCTGCCGTTCTGGCTCGCCAACCTGATCGTCGGCGTGGCGTTCGTCGCGGCCGCCGCCGCGCGGAAGGTCCGACCGGGCGTCGGGACCGTGGTGCAGGTCGCGCTCGTCGGAGTGACCGTCACGGTGGCGCTGGACCTGATGAGCACCCCGGACGGCTTGCCGCTCCAGATCGGGCTGATGGTGCTGGCGTTCCCCGTGCTCGCGGTGGGCATCGCGGCCTACCTCGGCAGCCACACGGGCGCCGGCCCCGCCGAGGCGGCCGGCCTGGCGTGGGACCCGCCGGTCCCGTTCAAGTGGAGCTACAGCGGGGTCCAGGGCGGCGGAGCCCTGGTCGGCTGGCTGCTCGGTGCCACGGTCGGCCCCGGCACGATCGCGGTCATCCTCCTGCTCGGACCGCTCGTCGACCTGGCCGCCCGGATGCTGCGCCTCGACGTGCATCAAAGCGCTCCGGAGACCCAGGTCTCCTGAAAGTGGCAGAGCGGGTCCTCGGCCAGGGCGAGGGTCAGTCGCGCGGCTTGCGCGAACCCTTGTTGGGCGGTCCGTAGTCGCGCTGGAGCTCGATCAGCTTGCCGCTGATGCGGGTCTCCTTGAGCTTCTCCCACACCGGGCCGGGCAGCTTCGCCGGCAGCTCGACGATCGAGTAGTCCGGGCGGATCGTGATCCGGCCGAAGTCGTTGCGGCCGAGGCCGCCCTCGTTGGCGAGCGCGCCGACGATCTGCCGCGGCTCGACGCGGTGCCGCTTGCCCACGGCGATCTTGTACGTCGCCATCGGCTTGTCGCTGCGCTGGCGCGGACCCCGGTCCGGGCGACCGCCGTCGCGGTCGCGCGATCCGCGGTCGTCGTAGTCCCGCTTCGGACGCTGCGGCTCCTCCTCCAGCACGAGGGGGGAGTCGCCATGGAGCACGATCGCCAGTGCCGCGGCGACATCGGCCTCGGGGACGTCGTGGTTCTTGACGTAGTGCCCGACAACGTCGCGGAAGAATCCGATCTGCGACGACTCGAGAGCGGCGGTGATCCGGTCGTCGAACCGCGCCAGCCGCGTGGCGTTGACGTCGTCGACGCTCGGGAGCTGCATCTGGGTGAGCGGCTGCCGGGTCGCCCTCTCGATGTGCTTGAGCAGGTAGCGCTCGCGCGGGGTGACGAACGAGATCGCGTCGCCGCTGCGACCGGCGCGGCCGGTGCGCCCGATCCGGTGCACGTAGGACTCGGTGTCCGTGGGGATGTCGTAGTTGACGACGTGGGTGATCCGCTCGACGTCGAGACCGCGGGCGGCGACGTCGGTGGCGACGAGGATGTCGAGCTTTCCGGCCTTGAGCTGGTTGACCGTCCGCTCGCGAACGGCCTGCGCCACGTCGCCGTTGATCGCGGCGGCGCCGAAGCCGCGGGCGCGCAGCTTCTCGGCCAGGGTCTCGGTCTCGTTCTTGGTGCGGACGAACACGATCATCCCCTCGAAGTTCTCGACCTCGAGGATGCGGGTGAGGGCGTCGACCTTCTGCGGGTAGCTGCAGATCAGGTAGCGCTGCGCGATGTTGTCGGCGGTGCGGGTCTTCCGCTCGATCGAGATCTCGACCGGGTCGTGGAGGTACTTCTGGGACAGCGACCGGATCTGCTTCGGCATCGTCGCCGAGAACAGTGCGACCTGCTTGGTGTCCGGGGTGTCCGCGAGGATCGTCTCGACGTCCTCGGCGAAGCCCATGTTGAGCATCTCGTCGGCCTCGTCGAGCACGAGGAACCGCAGCTGGGTCAGGTCGAGGGTGCCCTTGTCGAGGTGGTCCATGATCCGCCCCGGGGTGCCGACCACGATGTGCACACCGCGCCGGAGCGCGGAGAGCTGGACGCCGTACCCCTGGCCGCCGTAGACGGGCAGCACGTGGACGCCCTTCGTGGTGGAGGCGTACTTCTCGAACGCCTCGCAGACCTGCAGCGCGAGCTCACGGGTCGGCGCGAGCACCAGGGCCTGGGGCCGCCCCTCTTTCAGGCGCTGGTGCGACAGGTCGAGCCGGTCGAGGATCGGCAGCGCGAACGCCGCGGTCTTGCCGGTGCCGGTCTGGGCCAGACCCATCACGTCGCGGCCCTGGAGGAGGTGCGGGATGGTCTGCGCCTGGATCGCGGACGGCGACTCGTAGCCGACGTCGGAGAGCGCCTTCAGCACCTTGGCGCCGAGCCCGAGGTCGCCGAAACCGAGGGCGTCATCGGCGGGCATGGTCTCAGGTGCTACGTCATTCACCCGACAACGGTAATCGCCGCGGTCCTCGACTGCGCATTTGTGAGCGCGGTGCGCTGGGTCACTCCGGCGGGTCGCGCGGCCGGAGCGGCTAGAGATAGAGCGCGCGGAGCTCGCGATCCAGTCCACCCGGGGCGGACTCCGCCATGTCGGACAGCACCGCCCGGAAGCCGTCGATCGCGGCAGCCCCGTGGCGGCGCCGCATTCGCGACTCGAACGTGCGGTGGAACGCCCGCGCCGCCTCGATCGCGGCACGACCGCGCGGGCTCAGGTCGACCAGGCGGGCCCGGGCGTCCTCGGGGTCCGGGCGCCGCTCGACGTAGCCGCGACGCTCCATGTCGTCGACGATCTGCGCGGTCCCCTGGGGTGTGATCTGCGTGAGCGCGGCTCAGGTACGGACGCGGAGCAGGCGTGCGAGTGGGGACGGGAGCGTCCAGTTCGCCCGCCCGAGGACGGCGACCAGCGCCGGCGCGAGCAGGCCCCGTACCACCACGGCGTCGAGCAGGATGCCGAGCGCGAGCGTGGTCGCGAGGATCTTGACGTCGATCGACGGCACCGTGGCCAGCGCCACGAACGACAGGAAGAGGATCAGCGCAGCCGAGGTGACCAGCCGCCCGGTGTAGGCGATCCCGTCGACGACGGCGTCGTCGGTCCGCCCGTGCTCGTCGTAGGCCTCCCGCATCCGGGACAGGATGAAGACCTCGTAGTCCATCGACAGCCCGAAGAGGAAGGCGAACGCCGCGATCGGCACCCAGGTCGGCACCGCTCCCGTCGCCTCCTGGCCGAAGAGCAGCTCGGATCCGTAGCCCTCCTGCCAGACCAGCACCGTGATCCCGTACGCCGCCGCGATCGAGATGACGTTCAGCACGAGCGCCTTCACCGGCAGCCACAGCGACCGGAGCGCGCGGGCGAGCAGGAGGAACGTCGCCAGGACGACACCGAGGACGACCCACACGACGTCGCCGTACACCGCTTCGACGAAGTCGACGTCCTCCGCGGCGGTCCCGCCCACCTCGGCGCCCTCGGGTGCCGCGTCCCGCACCCGCTCCAGCGTGGCGCGGCCGGCATCCGAGGCGGGGTCGTCGGCGAGGTAGACCTGCACCAGGCGCAGGTCGTCGGCTGTCCAACCACGGACGTCGGGCGCGACGGCGCCGGCCACGCCCTCGATGCCACCCAGCTCCTCGGCGACGTCCTGCGCGTCGGCAGCAGCGGTCAGCACCTCGACCGGGCGGACGACGCCCACCGGTACGCCGTCGTCGACCGCGGTCGTCAGCGCCTGCGACTCCGCCGACTCCGACGAGACGCCGGTGAGCTGGGGCGATCCGAGGGACAAGCCGAGGACGGGCAGGGCGAGCAGCGCCAGCACCGCGCTCGTGGCGGCGATCGTGAGCCACCGTCGAGCCACCACCGCACGGGCGACCCGGGCCCAGAACGGTGAGCGCACCTGGGTCGGGCCACGCCGCGGCCAGAGCAGGCGGGGACCGAAGGCGCTCAGCAGCGCCGGCACGAGGGTCAGCACGGTTGCGACGCTCAGCAGCGGGATCAACAGCCCACCAAGCCCGATGCTGCGCAGGAACGGCAGCGGCACAAGGACCAGCGCCGCCAGCGACACCGCGACCGTCACGCCACTGAAGAACACGCTGCGTCCGGCGGTCTCCATCGCGGCACGGACCGCGCCGTCGTTGTCCAGACCGTCGGCGCGCTCCTCGCGCCAGCGCGTGACGAGCAACAAGGAGTAGTCGATCGCGACGCCGAGACCGATCAGCGCAGCGAGGTACTGCACCACGAACACGACGTCGGTCACGGCAGTCAGCCCGAGCAACGCGAGGAAGGTGCCGAGGATGGCGACGGCCGCGACCACCAGTGGCACGCCAGCGAGGAGAGAGCCGAACACGAGCACCAGGACGAGCAGCGCTCCTCCGGCTCCCAGCAGCACCTCGGCCAGGACGCCGCGGTCGCCCGACTCCGCGCCGCCCTCCGCGAGGAGGGCGAAGCCGGTGAGCCGGACGACGTCCGCTCCCTGACCGGATGGCTGCGCGAGCACCTGTTCGATGGCGGGCAGTGCTTCGGCGTAAGGCTCTCCCCCGGGCGTGACCGGCGGATAGACCACGGCGATGGCTGACTCGCCTGCGGCCAGCAGGTCGGACTGCTGAGGGGTCACCACGCGAGTCCCGTCAACGGCCGCCACCACCTGGTCGGCCGCCGCGCTGACGGCAGCGTCCGCGCCGGCGCCGTTCGCGACGAGCAGCAACGGGTCCTCGCCACCGTTGCCGAACTCGTCGAGGATCCGCTCGTTCGCCTCGTAGGCGGGCTGACCAGGCAGGGCGAAGTCGTAGCTGAGCCGGTCGACCGTCGTCGGAGCGGTGGCGGCACCCGCGGCGGCGATCAACAACCAGATGCCGGCCACGAGCAGCCGATGGCCAAGGACCCAGTCGGCGAGCCGCGTCATGCCCAGAACCTACGGGGGCGCCCCAGCCAGACGTCCCAGCACCGGGATGTGGTCAGAGAGAGGGACCGCGGTGCCGGGTCACACCGGTGCTCGCCATTGCAGCGCCGGCGGCAACGCGGTGCTGCACGAGGCAGCGCGACAGGTGCGCAGGTCGGCCAACACCCCGGCCAGCAGCTCGCGAACGTCGGCGTACCGGGGCACGGCGATGACGTTCCGGTACTGACGGGGGTCGTGACGCAGGTCGTACAGCTCGTCGCGCTGGTGCGCGACGTCGACGTAGAGATAGCGATGGGTGCGGATCCCGAGGAGGAACCGGAGATCGCGCCGACCGCCTTGCGACAGCGGCTCACCGGCTTCGTTGCTGTGCCTCGGACGGCGGCCTTGTGATCCTGTCTCGGTGAGCACCCCTCTGGTCCAGCCGGCGTCGCCGTCGCGGGCGACGTCCCACAGCGAGACGCCGTCGACCTCGTGCTCGAGCTCTGCGCCGGTCGCAGCCGCGATGGTGGGCAGGTAGTCGATGGAGGTGAACGGGTCGAGGCGGACCGAGCCCGCCGGGATCCCCGGCCCGCGCATGAGCAGCGGCACCCGCATCGAGGGCTCGTGGGGGAAGAACTTGCCCAACCGCATCCGCTGCTCGCCGAGGAAGTAGCCGTTGTCCGAGGTGAAGACGACCAGCGTCTGGTCCAGCTCACCGGTGTCGGCCAGGGTCCGCATCAGCTCGCCGACCTGCCGGTCGACCACGGTGAGCGCCTCCGCCCGCTGACGGGTCACCTCGAGCAGCGCCCGGCGGTCGGCCGCGCGCAGTCGTGGCAGCGCGCGGAGGTAGCGCGGTTTGTCGCCGAAGTCCGGGTCGCGCCACGAGGCCCCCGGAGCCTCCTGGATGACCCGGTCGTAGATCCCGCGGACGCGTGGCGGCCGGGCAGGGGTCCGCCAGATGTAGGAGTGGCCGTTGCTCAGTGTGTGCGGCCGGGGATCATCCGGTTCGGGCGGACCACCGCTGTGCGGGGCCGTGAAGGAGAGATAGAGCAGGAACGGCTGGTCCGACGCGGTGCGTCTGCGTACGACGTTGCGCGCGATCTCGCCGTACGCCACCGTCTGGTAGCGCCCCTCCAAACGCTCGAAGCCGTCGCCGTTGATGCTCAACGTGGTGTCGTCGTAGGCGTAGGTGGAGCCCCGGTCGGGGCTGCCGGGAGCGAACCCACCGTCGAAGGAGGCGCGCCACATCTCCCACCCGGGCGGCACGTAGTGCAGGGAGTTGCCCCGGTCCGCGGTGTGAGGCGGCTGGACGCCGTAGCGGTTGAGGTACTTGCCGAGGTAGATGTTGGCGTAGCCCGCGCCCTCGAGCATCGTCGCGAGGGTCTCGCGGTCATCGAACGCGTGGAAGGCGTAGTCCGCCCCGACGGTGTAGACCCCGTGGTTGTGCGTGTAGAGGCCGGTCAGCACCGAGGCACGGGCCGGGCAGCACAGCGGGTACGGCGAGAACGAGTTGCGGAACCGCACGCCCTGGTCCCCGATCAGCGTCCGCACCTGCGGCATGAAGCGGAGGTCGTCGTCGCGCATGTCGTCGACCATGATGAAGACCACGTTCGGTCGTGCGGGCGTGATCGCGCCGAGCGGCGGCGAGGCGACGTCGTCCGCCTGCGACTGTGGCGCCTGGCCGGAACACGCCACGACCAGCGCTGCTGCGCTGAGCACCAAACCGATCTGCGTGCGCATCGCTGCACCCCTTGGCCGAGCTCTGGAAGGCGGGTGCCTTCACTAGGTAGACGCTCGGCCGGGCTCCTGGTTGTCACTCCACGGTGACCGACTTCGCCAGGTTGCGTGGCTTGTCGATGTCGTGGCCCAGCCGCTTGGCCGCGTGGTAGGCGAGCAGCTGCAGCGGGATGGTCAGCAGGATCGGGTCGAGCTCCCGCTCGCTGCGGGGTACGACGATCCGCTCGGCGTCCAGCTTTTCGAGCGGGACGTCTTCGTGGGTGACGACGACCAAGGGGCCGCCGCGGGCGGCGATCTCGTGCAGCGCGGCCACGTTGCGCTCGACCAGCTCGTCGTCGGGGACGATCACGACCGACGGGACCTGGGGGTTGATCAGGGCTAGCGGGCCGTGCTTGAGCTCGGAGGTCTGGTAGGCCTCGGCGTGGCGGTAGCTGATCTCCTTGAACTTCTGTGCACCCTCACGCGCGACCGGGAAACCCCGCACGCGGCCCACGAAGAACAGGCTCTCGGCCTCCGCCAGCCGCTCGGCGACCGCCACCAGCCGCTCCTCGGTCGCCAGGACCTCCTCGATCTTGCGGGGCAGCTCCTCGAGCCCGGCGATCAGCCGCCGGCCCTCGGAGATCGACAGGTCGCGGACCCGGCCCATCTGCAGCGCGAGCATCGCGAAGCCCAGGAACATGTTGGTCAGCGCCTTGGTCGACGCGACCGCGACCTCGGGCCCGGCGTGGAGGTAGATGCCGCCGTCGACCTCCCGGGCGATCGCCGAGCCCACGACGTTGACCAGTCCGATCACGTAGCCGCCCTTGCGCCGGATCTCCTGCACCGCCAGCAGGGTGTCGATGGTCTCGCCGGACTGGCTGACCACGACGTAGAGGGTGTCCGGCTCGATGATCGGGTCGCGGTAGCGGAACTCCGACGCCGCCTCGGCATCAGCCGGGATCCGAGCCAGCTCCTCGAGGAGCCCCGCGCCCATCTGCCCGACGTAGTAGGCCGAGCCGCACCCGAGCACCTTGATCCGGCGGATGGCCCGCAGCTCGCGGGCGTCGAGGTTGAGCCCGCCCAGGTGTCCGGTGGCGAACCGCGCGTCCAGCCGGCCCCTCAGCACCCGTTCGGCGACGGCCGGTTGCTCGAGGATCTCCTTGTGCATGAACGAGTCGTGCTCGCCCGCGTCGTACGACGCCGGGTCGACGTCGACGATCGCCGGACGGCGGTCGGTGGCCGCCAGCCCACTGGGCTCGAGCCGGTACGTCGTGAAGCCGCTCGCGGTGATGGTCGCCATCTCCCCGTCATCGAGGTGGGCGACCGTCGTCGTGTAGCGGACCAGCGCCGCGAGGTCGGACGCGACGTGCATCTCCTTGTCACCGACGCCGATGATCAGTGGGCTGCCGTTGCGGGCCACCACGATCCGGTCGGGGAAGTCGACGTGGACCACCGCGACGCCGTACGTCCCGTGGATCCGGCCCAGCGCCTCGGCGACCTTGCCCTCGAGCGTGTCGGCCTCCGAGCTGGCGACGAGATGGGCCAGCACCTCGGTGTCGGTGTCCGACACCAGGTCGACCCCTGCCTCGGCGAGCTCGTCGCGCAGGCCCGCGGCGTTGTCGATGATCCCGTTGTGCACGACCGCGACCAGTCCCTTGCTGTCGGAGTGCGGGTGGGCGTTGACGTCGTTGGCGGGGCCGTGGGTCGCCCAGCGGGTGTGGCCGATGCCGACCTTGCCGGTGAACCGCTTCGGCAGCTGCTCCCCGAGGTCGCGCACGCGGCCCGCTCGCTTGGCGAGCCGGATCCCGGAGGTGCCGAGCACGGCAACGCCCGCCGAGTCGTAGCCGCGGTGCTCGAGCCTGCCCAGCCCCTCCAGGAGGAGCGGGGCCGCCTGGTGGGAGCCGAGGTATCCGACGATTCCGCACATGAGGTAAAGCCTTTCCGGTGGTCGAGGAGGCCGCTCTGCGACCGTCACGAGACCCCTAGCCGTAGATCATCCGTCGCAGCTGACGCTCGGACAGTTCGGGCGCGGAGACCAACCGGTCGGCCAGCTCGTCGCGCAACAGGGTGAAGATGACGGCGTTCTTGGCGCCGCGGAGCTTCAGCTCGCCGTGCCGGCGCCGTACGTAGGCCTCCACCGGTTCGTGGTGGAAGGCCAGCACGTCCTCGATGACCCGGGTCGCCTCGGTGGGCGGGAGTCCCGTCGTCGCCACCACGTGTTGGACGAGACGGGGATCGGCGAGCACAGGTCGATGATCACCGGATCTCGTGCCGTTTGCCAAGTTCCTGCCCGGAATCGGGCACATTCCGCCGACCCGGCTCATCTCTGCATTGAAATCCTGCCGACCCGGCTCATGTTGACACGAGCCGGGTCAGCAGAAATTACGTGGGAGGTGGAGGAGGAAGGGCCATCGGGCCGCATGAAATCGGCCACCAGGTGGGGCGGGAGGCGCGGGATCGCCGCGAATTGTCGGCCTGAAGGGCAGCGGGTGATAGTGTGGTGAACAGAAGGTGAACAGGAGGTAGACCGTGCGCGACCAACAGACGACCGACGAGGCTCGCCTCGAGCTGCGGTGGGTGCCGGTGGTCGACGGGCTCGGCCGGACCCGGATGGAAGCCGTCTGGATCGAGACGAGCACCGCACCGGCGACGACGGTGCACCAAGCCGCTTGACAGACCAGCCAACCGAGGGATCGCGTCCATTCACGGACGCGGTCCCTCGGCTCGTTCTCGGGACGTGACCCAGGTCACAGCACCTGATGCGGAATAGGACCGCGGTCCGCTTTGCTAAGTTGATTGAGACTTCAACAACCGGGCGACCGCCCCCACCGCAGGAGGAACGATGACCGAGACCCTCATCCCCGCACTGACCGACATCAGCGGCGACTACACGATCGACACCTCGCACAGCCGGCTCGGCTTCGTCGCCCGGCACGCCATGGTGACCAAGGTCCGTGGCTCGTTCGACGAGTGGCAGGGCACCGCCCACGTCGACACCGCCAACCCGGCCGACTCGTGGGTCAAGCTGACCATCAACGCCGCCAGCGTCACCACCGGCTCCCCCGACCGCGACGGCCACCTGAAGTCCGCGGACTTCTTCGACGTGGAGAACTTCCCCGAGTGGACCTTCGTCTCGACCGCGGTCAGCCGCGACGGCGACGAGTGGACCGTCACCGGCGACCTCACCATCAAGGACGTCACCCACGCCGTCACCGTCGAGTTCGAGGAGGGCGGGTCTGCCAAGGACCCGTTCGGCAACCTCCGGATCGGCTTCGAGGGCGAGACCACCGTCAACCGCAAGGACTGGGGCCTCACCTGGAACGCCGCGCTCGAGACCGGCGGCATCCTCGTCTCCGAGAAGATCAAGCTCGAGTTCGACATCTCCGCGATCCGTAACAGCTGATCGGAACCAGGGCGGACCTGTCGAAAATCGTTCGCGGACGGCACCCGGGTGGAGCAAACTCCCCCGGGTGTCTGCCATTTCGCTACCACCGGGCCTCACCACCCGTCCCCTGGTCCCGTCCGACTCGGCCGCGGTCCACGCCCTGATCGCTGCTCAGGAGCTCCACGACATCGGCACCGTCGAGATCGAGGAGGAGGACCTGGTCGCGGAGTGGCAGCGGCCGTCGTACGACCTCGCCGGCAGCTCGGTCGCGGTCCTCGAGGGCGACCGGATCGTGGCGTACGGCGAGCTGATGGGCGGCGACCGGTACGACGTCGCGGTCCATCCCGACGTGCGCGGTCGCGGGATCGGGACCTGGCTCGCCGCCTGGGTGCGCGAGCTGGCACGGTCGCGCGGATCCTCCGTGGTCGGGATGCCGGTGCCGGAAGGGTCGGCGGGCGACCGGCTGCTGGCCGAGCTCGGCTACCGCGTCCGGTGGACGAGCTGGGTGCTCCGGTTGCCACCCGGCCACACCATCGAGGAGCGCCCGCTGCCCGAGGGATACTCACTCCGCGTCGCGACCGAGGCCGACCGCGAGCAGGTGTGGCACGTGGTGGAGGACGCCTTCCTCGAGTGGTCGGTGCGGGACAAGGACACGTTCGAGGACTTCGCGGCCGAGGTCTGGCTGCGGCCGGGGTTCGAGCCGTGGCACCTCCAGGTCGTCGCGGCCCCCGACGGCGCCATCGCCGGCGCTGTGTTCAGCACCGTGAGCGAGACCAACGGCAGCCGGGAGACCTACGTGTCCCGGCTCGCGGTGCACAAGGAGCACCGCCACCGCGGTCTCGCGCAGGCTCTGCTGGTCGCGGCCTTCGGCGCCGGGCGGGAGCACGGCGCCTCGAGCTCGAGCCTCTCCACCGACTCGCGCACCGGCGCGCTCTCGCTGTACGAGAAGGTCGGGATGGTCACCGACTCGGTATGGGTGAACAGGGCGATCGAGGTCGGCTGAGTCGGGACTAGGCTCGCGGCCATGGGTGAGGTGTTCGCCGGTCGCTACGAGCTGATCGACCCGATCGCCTCCGGCGGCATGGGCACCGTGTGGCGGGTGCTGGACCGGACGGACGGCCAGGTCAAGGCCGCCAAGATGCTCAACCAGAGCGACGCCGCGATGCTGCTCAGGTTCGTCCGCGAGCAGTCGTTGCGGATCGACCACACCCACATCGTCACGCCGCAGTCCTGGGCCGGGGTCGACGACCGGGTGCTGTTCACGATGCCGCTCGTGGCCGGTGGCTCGGTGTCGCAGCTGATCCGGAAGTACGGCGCACTGCCGCCGCGCTGGATCGGTCGCCTCGTCGACCAGACCCTCCAGGCGCTCGAGGCCGTGCACGCCGCGGGGATCGTGCACCGCGACATCAAGCCCGGCAACCTCCTCGTGGAGCCCACCGGCCGCGGTGTGCCGCACCTGCGGCTGACCGACTTCGGGATCGCGGTGCCCACCGACGAGGCCAGGCTGACCCACATCGCGATGGTCATCGGCACGCCGGGCTACATGCCGCCCGAGCAGCAGCTGGGGGCGGACCCCGACGCCAGCGCGGACATCTACGCGCTCGGCAGGGTGATCCTCGAGATGCTGACCGCGACCAAGCCGCCGCGCGACCCGGCCGACGTCGACGTCGCCGCCCTCCGGAACGGCGACCCGGCGCGCGATGCGGTCGTCGACCTGATCGAGGCAGCGTCGTCCCACGACCCGGCCGGCCGGCCTTCTGCGACAGAGCTTCGTGCGCACCCCGCGCTCCGGCTGCTGTTGGAGCTGCCGCCCGACCCCGCCGACCCGATCACGATCACCGACGTCTTCCCGCCGCTGCCCGACGGCGCAGGTGGCACCCTCCCGCGCGCGACGGTGGGCTACCCACCACCGACCGCGGTGCCCGGCCCGTCGTCGGCCCCCACCATGCCGCCGCACCCATCACCGCACCCACCGTCGCCCCCGCCGCCACCGCCGTCATCCCATCCTTCATCCCAGCCGTCGACAAGGCGCACCCAGGAGGAGGAGACGCGCCTGCCCGCGACCGCGGCACCGACCCGGCCGGGTGTGCTCGCACCGCTCCTGCTACTGGTCCTCGGCGTGCTCGGGCTGCTGGTCAGCGGCTGGCTGCTGCTGGGCTGACGTTGTGCGTCAGCGAGCGCGACGCCGGGTCAGCCACACCGCACCGACCGCGCAGCAGGCGAGGCTGACCACGCCGACGCCGAGGCCCACGCCCCGGCGGGGACCCCACCACTCGTCGTCAGCCTCGCCGCCCGTGAACGGGTTGCCGGACGCGACGGCGGAGAACTCTCCGTCGCCGACGAGGTACGGCGTCGCCGGCGAGTAGCCGTCCGGCCCGGCACCCCCGCCCTGGGCGAGGACCGCGTCCTTGTAGGTCGGCGCGGGGGCATCGGTCCGCGTCGCCTCGAGGGTGAGCTCCATCGGGACGTCGAGCGGCTCCTCGCCCTCGGGAGCGGCTGCCACGGTCACCGACACCCAGTGGTCGCCGGGCAGCACCGGATCGACGTCGGAGGAGTAGCGGTTCGTGTACCGCAGCGGATAGGTCGCCGCCACCAGCTGGGACCGTTCGGGCGTGCCGTAGTAGCCGTAGCTCGAGTCCTCGCCGGTCAGGACGAAGACGTTCCGGCTTGGCTGGATGATCGCGACCTTCACGTAGACGCTGGGGTAGCCGAGCCCTTCGGCGTCGTCCGCGGGGAGGGCGGGCAGGTCGACGCGCGCGACGAGCTCGTCCCCCCACTCGAGCGGCACCCGCCAGAGGAGCTCGGTGCCCTCGGCGATCGGGGTGTCGATCGTCACCGGACCGTCGTGCGCGTCCACCACCGGCGCGTCGTCGAGGGAGGACGCTCCCGTCGGGGTCGAGGCGGGATCGGCGCGCTCGGGTACGACGTAGTCGAGCTCCTCGCTCTCCGGCGGCGGTGCCCCGGGGTCGGACACGGGTGCCTCCTCGACGACCTTGACGGCGACCGGGAGGTCCCCGCTGTTGGCCCCCGAGTAGCGGGTCAGCTTGATGTCCACCGTGCCGGCGGCGCGGCACGGCGTGGTGGTGCTGCTGTCTTCCTCGTCACCGACGATCACGTGTCCGCCGATCAGCCCGTAGGGCGCCGACGAGTCGGTCGAGGCCGTGTCGGTACCGCAGTCGACCGGGTCGGTGCCCTCGGTCGCGGCGACGGTCGCGGCGAGCTCGAGGCCGTCGCCGTCGGGTCCGGCCGGTGCACCGATCGCGCCGACATGGATCGTGCTGTCCTCGATCTGCCGCTCGTAGGTGAAGAACTGGGGCTGGGACTCGGGGCCGAGCATCACTGTCCACAAGCCCGCGTCGAGCGGCGTCGGCTGCGCCGAGTCGGTGCTCCCGTCGACCGGCTGGCCACCGAGGTCGACCGGCTCGGCGGCGGCGTACGGCGTCCACGCGCCCAGCCCGACCGCGAGCGCCGCGACCGCAGCGCCTGTCCGGACGACGATCCTCACCCGCGGCAGCCTAGTGGCCGCCGCGGGCGAGGATCAGGTCACCGGTCGTCGGCGGTCTCGTCGGCGACCGGCCCGTCCGCAAGGATCCCGTAGAGCCGGCGACGGGCGTCGACCAGGACCTCGACCGCGGCGCGCCGTTGGGCGTCGTCCCCGGAGACGACGATCTGCCAGACGGCGCTCATCACCTGCGGGATCTCGGCCTTGATGTCGGCGTGCTCACCCGGCCACGCGGACTCGGCTGCTGCGAACGGACGCCAGACGGCGGCGAGCTCGTCGCCGTTCTCGGCGCAGTACGTCGCGCCCTCCGGCGTCAGCCGCAGCGACCGCCGGCCGCGCTCGTCGTCGGTCTCGACCAGACCCTCGTCCTCCAGCTGCTGGATGGTCGGGTAGACCGAGCCGGGGCTCGGGCGCCAGGCGCCACCGCTCTTCTCCGCGATCTGCTGGATGACCTGGTATCCGTTGACCGGCTCCTCGTGCTGCTGGGCGTCGTGGAGCACGTCGAGGATCGCCGAGCGGACGTCGCCGCGGCGTACGCGAGCGCCGCGGGCGCCCTCCGGTCGACCCATCCCGAGCAGACCCGCCAGCCAGGGCGGTGGGCCGCCCGGGCCTCCGCCGCGCTGGTGGGCGCCGCGCTCCCACGGGCTGCCCCAAGGTCCGGGGCGGTGCTGGTTCTGGGGACCGCAGTCCCCCAGGGCGGCCCAGAGCCACCCGTTGCTCTTGTTGAAGCGGTACATGAATGTCCTCCGTTGTCTCGCGACCTTTCGGAACCATGTCGCGATATATCGTTACGGTATCGGGAGGTGTCGGTGCGCGCAAGGCTGACTGGTGGCGGTTTCATCAAGGGATGCAGGTCAACCGTCGCTTCCCGTGCCGAATTCGGCGAGGGAAGTGACGGCTCGGCTACATACCTTGATGAACCTGCAGCAGCAGCCCACGCGCCGAGGTGCCGAGCAACGCGAGTCGCCTGATCCCGGATCTCCGCGGATCAGCGCGCGAGCCAGGCGGCGTAGGACTCGAAGGAGTAGGGGCGACCGAGGAAGTCGGCCACCAGGTCGGCGGCGTCCTGGGTGCCGCCAGGGGCGAGGACCCGGTCGCGGTAGCGGGTCGCGACGTCGGCATCGAAGAGGTCGTCGGCCTCGAAGGCGCTGAACATGTCCTTCGCGATCACCAGCGACCACATGTAGGTGTAGTACGCCGAGCTGTAGCCGCCCAGGTGACCGAACGACGCGAACATGTGGGTGCCCTCGATGTAGGGCAGCGCGGCGTACTTGCCCTGCAGCTCCACCATCCGCTCGGTGAGCGACGCGACCTCCTCGCCGGCGGCGCGGCGGGCCTCGTCGGCGTGGAACCAGTAGGACATGGCGGCGTAGAACATCTGGGTCCGGGCGTAGATGCCCTTGCCGTAGTCGTCGGAACGGCGCATCGCCTCGACCAGTCCGACCGGGATCGGCTCACCGGCCTCGTCGGTCGCGAAGCCCTGGAGCACTGCCGGGTCCCAGGCCCACTCCTCGAGCATCTGGCTCGGGGCCTCGACGAAGTCCCACTCGGTCGCGACACCCGCGAAGCGGAACCAGTCGCCGTGCCCGCCGAGCACGTGGTGCAGGAGGTGCCCGAACTCGTGGAACAGCGTCACCACGTCGTCGTGCTCCATCAGGCCACGCGAGAAATTGCAGACCAGCACGCCCTCGGGGAGCTGCTGGCCGGCGACCCCGTCGGTGAGCGTGAACTGCGCGGCGTGCTTGTACTTGCCCTCGCGGGGATGGAGGTCGAGGTAGATCCGGCCCGTGGACTCGGTGCCGTCAGTCCGGTAGACGTCGTAGACCGCGACGTCCTCGTGCCACACCGGCACGTCGGCCGGCTCGTAGCGCAACCCGAACAGCCGACCCGTCACGTCGAGCAGGCCCTTGCGCACCTTCGGGAACCCGAAGTAGGTGCGCACCCGCTGCCCGTCGACGTCGTACTGCTCCTGCCGGACCTGCTCCTCGTAGTAGTTGGCGTCGTAGGACGGGATCTCGTCGGCGTCCGGGTAGTCCTTCCGGTAGCGCTCCAGCAGCACGGAGAGGTCGGCGCGCATCGGCTCCTCGGCGGCGGCCACGATCTTCTCGATGAACTCAGGAATCGCCGCACCCGTGCCGATCATCTTGACGTCCGCGTCGTAGGACGGCCAGTCGTCGTAGCCGACCAGCGTCGCCAGCTCGTGGCGCAACGCGAACATCTCCTCGAGCAGCGGCTCGGTCGTCGGCCAGCCGCGCGCCAGGAACGCGGTGACGATCTCGCGTCGCGTGTCCTGGTCGTGCGCGAACGTCCGCACCGGGATCGCGTCCGGGTAGTCGGTGGTGACCGTGACCAGGCCGTCGTCACCGGCCGGGTGCGAGGCCAGCCAGTCGTCGGGCAGCCCGGAGAGGCGTTCGGCCGGGACCCGGATGCTGCGTACGTCGTCGCGGGTGATCTTGCTGAACTCCTGGTCCAGCTCGGTCAGCCGGTCGCGGATGGCCGTGATCCGGTTGCGGGTCTCCTCGTCGCGGTCCACCCCGGAGCGACGGAAGTCCTTGCGCACCTTCTCCAGCAATCTCGCTGCCGTCGGGTCGAGACCGTCGGCTGAGAGTCCGGCGAAGACCTCGTAGAGCGTCCGGTCCAGGCTCCACTCCGTCGAAAGCTTGTCCGCCTCCTGCTCCGCGGCGTCCGCGACGTCGCGCACCGTCTGGTCGGGGTGCACGTTGCCGAAGAGCGAGCCCGCGGCGGCGACGCCACCGAGGTGGCCGGCCGCCCGGTCCCACACGCGCAGCACCTCCAACGCCTCGGTGGGCGGGTCGGTGCGCAACCGGTCGACCAGGGCTCGGGCGCGGTCGAGCTCCTCGGAGGAGCGGGCACGCACCCACTCACCCCAGGTCGCGTGGTCGTTGAAATCGGGAAGGTTCAGCGGCTCGGGACTCACGGGCCCCACCCTAGGTCGGGCGATCCAGCGGAACCATCGGGATTCAGACGAGCTCGCCGCGGCGCCGGGTCAGGTAGGCGCGCTCGGCGGTGTTGTCGCAGACCGACAGCGCGGCGTCATAGGCCTCCCGCGCCTCCGCGCTGCGCCCGAGCCGCCTCAGCAGGTCGGCCCGCGTCGCGTGGAAGGCGTGGTACGACGCCAGCGCGGGTGTCGTGCCGACCAGCTTGTCGACCTGGGCCAGCGCCACCTCGGGGCCGTCGAGCTCCGCGATCGCGACCGCGCGGTTGAGGGCGACGATCGGCGACCGGTCGAGCTGCGCAAGCTGGTCGTAGAGCGCGGCGATCTGCGTCCAGTCCGTCGCCTCGGCAGTCGGCGCGTCGGTGTGGACCGCGTTGATGGCGGCCAGGATCTGGTAGCGGCCGGGCCGGTTGATCTCCAGGCACTCGCGCACCAGGCCGTGGCCCTCGGCGATCAGCGACCGGTCCCACCCCCCGCGGTCCTGGTCGTCGAGCCGCACCAGCTCGCCGCCGCGGACCCGGGCCTCGCGCCGCGCCTCGGTGAGCAGCAGCAACGCGAGCAGCCCGGTCACCTCCGGCTCCTCAGGCATCAGCCCGTGCAGGATCCGGGTCAGCCGGATCGCCTCGGCGGTGAGGTCGGTGCGCACGGGATCGCCGTCGCCGGACGCGAGGTAGCCCTCGTTGAAGACCAGGAACAGCACCGCGAGCACGGTCGCCACCCGCGCAGGCAGGTCCTCGGCCTCCGGCACCCGGTAGGGGATCTTGGCCGCGGCGATCTTCTTCTTCGCGCGGGTGATCCGTTGCCCCATCGTGGTCTCGGGGACGAGGAAGGCCTGCGCGATCTCCTCGACGGTCAGGCCGCCCAGCAGCCGCAGTGTCAGCGCGATCCGTGCCTCCGGCGCGAGCGCCGGGTGGCAGCAGGTGAACATGAGCCGGAGACGGTCGTCCTCGGTGTCCTCGAACAGCCCGAGCGACTCATGGGGTGTGTCGTCGTACATGTCGGCAGCCTGTCGGTGCTTGGTGTCCCGCAGCTTCTCCCGGCGGAGCTTGTCGATCGCCCGGTTGCCGGCGGTCGTGGTCAACCAACCGCCGGGGTTGGGAGGTACGCCGGAGTCCGGCCACTTCTCGAGAGCGGTGACCAGCGCCTCGCCGGCCGCCTCCTCGGCGATGTCGATGTCGCCGAAACGGCGGACCAGCGAGGCGATCAGCCGGCCGTACTCCTCCCGGAAGACCCGCTCGATCTCCTCGTCGGTCGAGGCTGCCGTGCTGCGACGGTCACGGGACACGAGATGCACCGAGGAGCTCAGGCCTCGCCTGCGAAGGGGCGGACCTCGACCTTGCCCTGGCAGGCCTTCGACCCCTCGGCGGCCCACTTGAGGGCGGCGTCGAGGTCGGGGACGTCGATGATCCAGAATCCGCCGAGGTGCTCCTTGGTCTCCAGGTAGGGACCGTCGGTCACCACCGGGGCGTCGCCCTGGCCGTCGACGACGGTGGCGGCGCCGATGGGCTCGAGCCCACCGGCGAAGACCCAGATGCCGGCCTCGCGGACCTTGTCGTTGAACTTGTCGGTGTCGGCGAACGCCTTCTGCATCTCCTCCTCGCTCAATGCGGCGTAGTCCTCTTCGCTGCCGTGCACGGCCAGCAGGTATTGCGTCATGTCGATCTCCTCGTGTTCCTGGACGGTCCCGATGACCGCCTTCCACCCTCTCTACGAACATGCACGTGCCGATACGACAACTTGCCACAAGTCGTCCTCGAATCCAGGGCAGTCGGCAGCCACGGGATCGAGACGCCGCTGCACCACGGTCTCGACCGACGGCCTAAAGTCGCCGGCATGAGCGCGCCCGTCTACGTCGTTCTCGGTGCCGGGCCCGGGTTGGGGCTCGCGGTCGCCCGCCGCTTCGCGCAGGAGGGGTACGTCGCCGTGCTCGCCACGCGCACGGCGTCGGGTGCCGAACCACTGGCCGCCGCCCTCCGGGACGAGGGCCACCGGGCGGAGGGCGTCGGGGTCGACCTGACGGACGCAGCCGACGTCTCGGCGGTCGTGACCGCGATCGGGGAGCGGCACGGGAGGATCGACGTGCTCCACTTCAACCCGAGCGCATGGCGCGAGAAGGACCCGCTTCACCTGACGGTCCCCGAGCTGCTCGAGGACGTCACCCTCGGCGCCGGCGCACTGCTTCCGGCGGTGCAGGCGGCCCGACCGTTCCTGCGATCCGGCGCGCGGGTGCTGGCGACCGGCAGCGCGGCCGCTGACAAGCCGTCGGCCGTCGCGGCCTCGCTGGGCGTGCAGAAGGCTGCCGTCCGCAACCTGGTGACCAGCCTCGACGCGACTCTTGCCCCCGACGGGATCCGCGCGGTCGCCGTGCAGATCAACGGCGTGCTCGGCAAGGAGGGTCCGTTCTCGCCGTCACCGATCGCCGACGCGATGTGGGCGGCGGTCGCGCGCCCCGACGACGGGTGGGTGCCGCACGTCCCGTACGACGGATGAAGAACCTCCTTGCCGACACCCGGCCGCTCGCCGACCCGCACTTCCGCCGCCTCTGGACGGCGAACATCGTCACCGTCGTCGGCGCCCAGCTCACCGTGGTGGCGGTGCCGGCCCAGATCTACGCCGAGACCGGATCGTCGGCGTACGTCGGCCTCACCGGTGTCTTCGGCCTGGTTCCGCTGGTGGTCTTCGGGCTGTGGGGCGGGGCCCTCGCCGACCACTTCGACCGGCGCACGCTGCTGGTCGTGACGACCGCCGGCCTGATCGGGACGAGCGCGCTGTTCTGGTTCCAGGCCGCGATGAGCTCGGGCAACGTGTGGCTGCTGCTCGGCCTGTTCTCGGTGCAGCAGGCGTTCTTCGCGGTCAACCAGCCGACGCGGAGCGCGATCCTGCCGAAGCTCCTCCCCGACGACCTCCTGCCCGCGGCCAACTCGCTCAACATGACGGTCTTCCAGGCCGGCGCGATCGCCGGTCCGCTGGTGGCCGGCGCACTGATCCCGGTGCTCGGCTTCTCCTGGCTCTACCTGATCGACACGTTCTGCCTGTTCGCGACGCTGGGCGCGGTGCTGCGGCTGCCGCCGCTGCGGGTCGAGGGAGCGAGCGGGCGACCGCCAGGCCTGCGGTCGGTGATCGAGGGGATCGGCTACCTGCGCGGCCACCCGGTGCTGCTGATGTCGTTCGTCGTCGACATCATCGCGATGGTGTTCGGGATGCCGCGGGCGCTCTTTCCCGAGATCGCGCACGAGAGCTTCTCGGGTCCCGAGGAGGGCGGGCTGGCGTTCGCGCTGCTGTTCGCGGGCATCCCGGCGGGCGCGGTCATCGGCGGCGTCTTCTCCGGCTGGGTCTCCCGGATCGACGCGCAGGGCAAGGCCGTGGTCTGGTGCATCATCGTGTGGGGCCTGGCGATGGTGGGATTCGGCGTCGCGGTCGGGGTCGCCGACCACGTCCCGGATGCTGCGGCCTGGATGCTCGGTGCGTCGGTGGTGATGCTCATCGTCGGCGGTGCGGCCGACATGGCGTCGGCGGCGTTCCGGCAGAGCATCCTGCAGGCGTCCGCGGCCGACGAGGTGCGCGGCCGGCTGCAAGGCATCTTCATCGTCGTCGTGGCGGGGGGCCCGCGGATCGCGGACGTCGCGCACGGCGCGACCGCCGCACTGGTCGGTACGGCGGTCGCTGCGGCCGGTGGTGGCGTGCTGGTCGTCGTGCTCACTGCGGCGGCCTCGGTCGCGGTCCCGGTGTTCTGGCGGTACCGGCTGACGCGGCCCGCGGCGGCCTGACGGTCAGGCGATCCGCTCGGTGAGGTGGACGACCACCTCGTCGCCGGCCTGCTTGCCGCTCTCGACGCGCAGTGCGTTGGCGACCGGGAGCTTGTGGTTCCCGTCACCGAGCGCCATGAACGACGTCTCGAACGGCTTGCCGTCGATCGTGCCGCGGACCTTCACCCGACCACCGGTGCCGAAGTAGCTGGGTGAGTCGGGCCACACGAGGTAGGTCCAGCCGCCCTTGGCCGGGCTCAGCCGCAACGTCTCGGTGAACGTGACGTCGAGCGGCCCGACGCCGTGGGTCTCAGTGCTCATGCCGATGGAGACCGTCGGACCGGGGCTGACTCATCGCGCCCGCGGAGGAACAGGGGTCTCGCCGATGAATCCGGTTGTCGGTGCCGGTCCCTAGATTGGACGCTGGACGCAGGGGGCTCTGGTGGACTCGGGAAGGGAGCATCGATGACTGACATGATCCGCGCCAGCGGACTGGTCAAGCGCTACAAGGAGGTCGAGGCCCTCGGCGGGCTCGACCTGGTCGTCCCGGAGGGCAAGGTACTCGCTCTGCTGGGACCCAACGGCGCCGGCAAGACCACGGCGGTGAAATGCCTCACCACGCTGATCAAGCCCGACGCCGGCACCGCCGAGGTCGCCGGCTGCGACGTGCTGCAGGATCCCGTCGGAGTCCGGGCCCGGATCGGGCTGTCGGGGCAGTACGCCGCCGTCGACGAGCACCTGACGGCCTACGAGAACCTCGTGATGATCGGACGCCTCTACCACCTGGGGAAGGCGCGCGCCCAGGAGAGAGCCCGCGAGCTGCTCGACCGTTCCGACCTGACCGAGTTCGCCGACCGCCCGGCCAAGACCTACTCCGGCGGCCAACGACGGCGGCTGGACCTGGCGGGCGCCCTGGTCGCCGAGCCGCCGGTGCTGGTGCTCGACGAGCCGACGACCGGTCTCGACGTCCGTAGCCGCCACCAGATGTGGGACGTCATCCGCGAGCTGGTCGCCGGTGGCTCGACGCTGTTGCTGACGACGCAGTACCTCGAGGAGGCCGATCGGCTCGCCGACGAGATCCTCGTCATCGACCACGGCCGCGGGATCGCGCAGGGCACCGCCGACGAGCTCAAGAGCCGCACCGGAGGCGAGCGGCTGGAGGTCGTGCTCGCCGACGTCGAGGACCGCGAGGCCGCCGTCCGCGTGCTGTCCGAGGTGGCGACGGGCGACGTCCGCGTGAGCGACAACGGACGCGAGCTGACGGCCGGCGTCCGTGGCTCCGGTGCCACCGACCTGCTCCACGTCCTGCAGGGGTTCGAGCGCGAGACCGTGACCGTCCTCGACGTCGGCCTGCGCCGCCCGACCCTCGACGACGTCTTCCTCGCCCTGACCGGCCGGGCGACCGAGGGCTCCCCGGACCTCGACGACGCCGGTGGCACCGACGAGACCTCGAAGGAGATGGCCCGATGAGCACCTCGACCCAGACCGTCACCCGCGCGCTCTCCGACGGGTGGGTGGTGGCACAGCGCAACGTCATCAAGATCAAGCGGGTGCCGGACATCCTCGTGTTCGTGCTGATCAGCCCGATCATGTTCGTGCTGCTCTTCGCGTTCGTCTTCGGTGGCGCGATCGACGTCCCCGGCGGCGTGGACTACAAGGAGTTCCTGGTCCCCGGCATCTTCGCCCAGACCGTGGTGTTCGGCGCGACCTTCACCGGCTACGGCCTGGCCGACGACATGCAGAAGGGCATCATCGACCGGTTCCGGTCGCTGCCGATGTCACGCTCCGCCGTGCTCGTGGGCCGGACGACGTCCGACGTCGTCTACAACGTGCTCTCGCTGATCATCATGGCGCTGACCGGTCTCCTGGTCGGCTGGCGGATCCGTGAGGGCGTCGTGGACGCGATGTTCGCGTTCCTGCTGCTGCTGATCTTCGCCTACGCGATCAGCTGGATCATGGCCTACGTCGGCCTGCTGGTCCCGAGCGTCGAGGTCGTCAACAACGCGTCCTTCATCGTGATCATGCCGCTGACGTTCGTGTCCAACGCCTTCGTGCCCCAGGAATCGTTCTCCGAGCCCCTGAAGACGTTCGTCGAGTGGAACCCGGTGTCGACGGTGACCCAGGCCTGCCGTGAGCTCTTCGGCAACACCTCACCGCAGGTGCCGGTCCCCGAGTCGTGGGCGATGCAGAACCCCGTCGTCTACTCGCTGCTGTGGTCCGCTGCGATCGTCGCGGTGTTCGCGCCGCTCGCAGTGCGTCAGTACCGCCTGTCCACCAGCAAGTGAGCGCCATGGTGGCGCGGTGGTCGAGTAGCGCCCGCGGGTGAGGAACGAACCCGCGACGGCGCGTATCGAGACCATGGCGGTGGTCGAGTAGCGCCCGCGGGTGGGAACGACCCGCGACGGCGCGTATCGAGACCCCGGGTCGTACCCGCCGACGGTGGGGACGGCCCTACGGCACGAGCGGCGTCTCGATACGTCCTCGCGCCAGGGCGCTCGGACTACTCGACGACCGATCGGGCTCGGGCTGCTCGACGACCGATCGGGTCGGATGCTCGACCAGCGATGCCCGTCAGCTCAAGCCGTCTCCTCGAGCTCGCCGTAGAGGAGCACGGGGAGCGACTCCACGCCGTAGACGGCCGAGAGCTTGCGGAAGTCGAGGTCGTTGACGTCGGCAGCCATGGCGAGGTCGGGGTAGCGCTCGGCGAGCATTCGCAACGCGGTGCGCAGCTCCATCCGAGCAAGCTCGGCGCCGACGCAGCGGTGCATGCCCCAGCCGAAGGAGAGGTGGCGGACTGGCTCCCTGGTCGGGTCGAACCTGTCCATGTCGGGGCCGAGCCGAGGGTCGCGGTTGGCGGCAAGCAACGAGACGCCGACCGCGTCGCCCTCCTTGATGGTCACACCTCCGACGACCACGTCCTGCTTGGCGAACCGGAGGAAGGCGAGCTGGACGACGCACAGGTGCCGGAGCAGCTCCTCGACGACCTTGTTGACCGACTCCGGGTCGGACCGGAGCATCCGGCCGGCGGCGGGAGTGGTCGCGATCAGGTAGGTGCCGAGCGCGAGCATGCTGGCGCTGGTCTCGTAGCCGCCGAGGAAGACCCCGTCGGCGATGCCGCCGAGCGTGATGTCGTCGAGCTCGTCGCCGTACTCCTCCAGCAGCGCGCCGATCAGGCCGTCGCCGGGGTCGTCCCGCTGCTGGCGGACGGCACTGATCAGGAAGTCGCGGGTGTGCGCAGCGGCGCCGAACGCGCCGGCGCCGCCCCCGCTGAGGTCGAAGCGGGCGACACCGAGCTCGAAGAACCGCGACCGGTCCTCGACCGGCAGACCGAGGAGGTCGCAGATCACGTCGAAGGGCACCGCGAACGCGAACTGCTCGACCAGGTCGACCTCGGGCCCGACCGCCTCCATCGCATCCAGGCGGGACTGCACGATCGCCTCGATGCCGGGCTGGAGCCGGGCGAGGCGACGCATCGTGAACTCGGGGGTGAGGTACTTGCGCAGCTGGGTGTGCAGGGGCGGGTCGGTCATGCCGAGGCCGCCGATCTGCTCCTCGGCGGACCGGCCCTCCTGCGAGACGAACTGGCCGAGGTCGTTGGACCAGACGGCCACGCCACCGGCCAGGACGTCGCGGGCCTCGTCGTACCCGCTGACCAGCCAGATCCCGCGCCCGAACATGTTCGCCAGCAGCTTGACCGGCTCGTCCGCCTGGGCCTGCATGAGCGCCGGCAGCGGGTCCAGCCCGTCTCGCTTGATCGGCAGGGTGAACGAGTCGGGCAGGAAGCGCAGCTTGCGGAGGTCGATGCCGTCCCGCATCGTCCGTTCGAGGAGGAACTTGCCGACCCGGCGCTTGACCGGTGCGAGCAGGTCCTGGGGGAGAGCCATGGTCGCTATTCCACCACTCCCGACACCCCCGCGCGTGAGTATCCGTACCCAACCAACCCTGACCTGACCCCGAGCCTGCCCCGACCGCTCTAGGCTGTCGCTCGTGGCCGAGGTGAGCTGGGACCAGTACGACGCCGCGCTGTTCGATCTCGACGGCGTGGTGACGCCCACTGCCGAGGTGCACATGCGCGCGTGGTCGGCGATGTTCAACGACTATCTCGCCGGGCTGGGCTCGGCATCGGGGTCCGGCCAGCCGCCGTACACCGACCAGGACTACTACGACTACGTCGACGGGAAGCCGCGGTACGACGGCGTGCGCACGTTCCTGCTGGCGCGCGGGATCGCGCTCCCCGAGGGCGAGCCCTCTGACCCGCCCGAGGCGGAGACCGTCGCCGGGCTCGGCAACCGCAAGAACCTCTACTTCGGCAAGGTGCTCGACGAGGAAGGGGTGGAGGCCTATCCAGGTTCGGTCCGGCTCCTGGACGCGCTGCGCGAGCGCGGGATGCCGATGGCGATCGTGTCGTCGTCCCGCAACGCACCAGCGGTCCTCGCCGCGGCGGGGGTGAGCGACTACTTCGACACGGTGATGCACGGCGGGGTCGCGGCCGAGCGGCACCTGGCCGGCAAGCCCTCGCCCGACACGTTCCTCGCTGCGGCCGCCGACCTCGGCGCGACCGCGGAGCGCGCGGTCGTGCTGGAGGACGCCATCAGCGGCGTCCGCGCCGGTGCCGCCGGCGACTTCGGCCTCGTCATCGGCGTCGACCGAGGCGCCGGTGTCGACGCTCTCACGGAGGCCGGTGCCGACGTAGTGGTGGCCGACCTCGCCGAGCTCCTTCCCCGCGGCGAGGGGGAGGCGCAGGCATGAGCTCGCGAGCACACGACGGCCCGTCCCACGTCGCCCCGCCGATCGCCGACCCGCTCGACCGCAGCCGGTTCCCCACCGACGAATGGCGTCTGGTCGAGAACCGGTTCGAGTCGCACGACGTCGGCACCACCGAGTCCCTGTTCGCGGTCGGCAACGGCTACCTCGGCATGCGGGGCAACTACTCGGAGAGCCGCGACGCCCATGTCGACGGCACCTACATCAACGGCTTCCACGAGACCTGGCCGATCCTCCACGCCGAGGAGGCATACGGCTTCGCCAGGATCGGACAGACGATCGTCAACGCCCCCGACGCCAAGGTGATCCGGCTGTACGTCGACGACGAGCCGCTGCACATGTCGATGGCAGACCTCCTCGGCTACGAGCGGGCGCTCGACTTCCGCAGCGGCCAGCTCACCCGCGAGCTCGTCTGGCGGACGCCGGGCGGCAAGGAGGTCCGGCTCCGCAGCACCCGGATGGTTCCGCTGGCACAGCGCCACCTGGCGGTGATCACGTTCGAGGTCACCCTGCTCGACCAGAAGGCGTCGGTCGCGATCTCGTCGCAGCTGATCAACCGGCAGGACGTGACCGCCGAGATGATCGTCGCCACGGACACCGGCGCGCCCGACCCGCGAAAGGCCGACCGCTTCGAGCGGCGCGTGCTCGAACCGGTCCTGCACGACGCCGACCCCGAGACCGGCCGGCTGTCCCTCGGCTACCGCGCGGCGCAGAGCGGCATGACGATCGGTGTGGTCGCCGACCACGATCTCGAGACCACGTCTCCGTGCACCATGCGGGTGCAGGCCGGGGAGGACACGGCGAAGGTGGTCTACCAGATCGCGGCCGAGCCCGGCGTTCGGATCCGCCTCACCAAGCTGGTCAGCTACCACACCGCTGCGTCGGTCCCCCCGCGCGAGCTCATCGACCGTTGCGAGCGGACCCTCTCCCGCACCCACGAGCAGGGTGTCGAGCACCAGATCGCCGAGCAGCGCCAGTGGCTGGACGACTTCTGGGCCCGCTGCGACATCGAGATACCGGGTCACCCGAAGCTGCAGCAGGCGGTGCGCTGGAACCTGTTCGCGCTCTGCCAGGCGTCCGCGCGCGCCGAGGGCCAGGGCATCGCGGCAAAGGGGGTCACCGGCTCGGGGTACGGCGGCCACTACTTCTGGGACACCGAGATCTACGTGATGCCGTTCCTGACCTACACGATGCCGTGGGCCGCGCGGAACGCGCTCCGCTTCCGTCACTCCCTGCTCGAGATCGCTCGGGCCCGTGCACACGAGCTCTCCCAGCGTGGTGCGCTCTTCCCGTGGCGCACCATCAACGGTCACGAGGCGTCGGCCTACTACGCCGCCGGCACCGCGCAGTACCACATCGACGCCGACATCGCCTACGCGCTGAGCAAGTACGTCGGCGCGACCGGCGACGACGATTTCCTCACCCGCGGCGGGATCGACATCTTCGTCGAGACCGCCCGGCTGTGGGCGGACCTCGGCTTCTGGCGGGACGAGAAGCGGCGGACCTTCCACATCCACGGCGTCACCGGGCCGGACGAGTACACGACCGTCGTCAACGACAACCTGTACACGAACGTGCTGGCACGCTTCAACCTGCGCCGGGCGGCCAAGGCGGTCTGGCGGCTCGAGCGGGACGACCCGGACGCATACGCCGAGCTGGTCCGCCGTACCGGACTGGACCGGGACGAACCGATCGAGTGGTCCGAGTGCTCGGACGCGATGTACATCCCCTTCGACGAGCACCTCGGGATCCACCCGCAGGCCGCACACTTCCTCGAGCGGGAGATGTGGGACCTGGAGAACACGCCGCTGGAGAAGCGGCCGCTGCTGCTGCACTACCACCCGCTGGTGATCTACCGGTTCCAGGTGCTGAAGCAGGCCGACGTCGTGCTCGCCCTGTTCCTCCAGGGCGAGGAGTTCTCCGCCGAGCAGAAGCGCGCCGACTTCGACTACTACGACCCGATCACCACCGGCGACTCGACCCTGTCGGCAGTCGTGCAGTCGATCATCGCCGCAGAGGTCGGGTACGCCGAGCTCGCCCTCCGCTACTTCCTCGCCGCCCTCTTCGTCGACCTCGACGACCGCCACAACAACACCGCTGACGGCGTTCACGTCGCCTCGACCGGCGGCGTCTGGAACGCCTTGGTCAGCGGGTTCGGCGGCTTCCGCGACATCGGCGCGGACAATGGCGACCAGCAGTGGCAGATCGACCCGCGGCTGCCCGCGTCCTGGGAGTCGCTGGTCTACCGGATCACCCTGCACGGCACCCGGGTCCGGGTCACCGTGCGCGTCGACGAGCTGGAGCTCTGCGTCGAGGAGGGCACCGGTCCGCTCACGTTCGACGTGCGCGGCGAGCAGGTGGTGGTGAAGGAGGGTCCGCCGGTAGTCGTGCTCCTGGAGCACCAGGGTCCGAAGCTCGACGGCGAGCCGCCCAACCCGGCAGGCATCCAGCGTGCCGACGGCACGGTGATCTCGGCGATCGTGCCGACCGGGGACGGCGACTAGCCGGCAGACCTCAGGTGATACCGGTCACGATGCCGGGGAGCGCGATCGGCAGGATGATGAGCAGCGACACGGCATCTCGGCCGAAGAACCGGTAGCGCTGCAGCGCCATCGCGGCCATGCGTACCGAGGACCAGGGCGACAGCGGTGGCCAGCAACGCGACCTGCACGCTGGTGAGCACGGCCTCGCGCACGCCGCTGCTGTCCGCGGCGCGCCGCCACCACTCGAGGGTGAAGCCGGTCGGCGGCCACGCGAAGGACTGGCTCTTGTTGAAGGAGTTCACCACCACCAGCATCAGCGGCGCGTAGATGACGACGAGTGCGAGCAGGGTTGAGATCCGCAGCACCAAGCGGAAGCCCGGCGAGATGGTCATCGTTCCCCTCACACGTTGTCGAGCGCGCCCACGCGCCGGGCGACGGCCAGGTAGACGAGCATGATCACCACGGGGATCGTCGCGACTGCGGCGGCGAACGGCAGGTTGTTGGCCGCGCCGACGTTGTCGTAGACGACGTTGCCGAGCATCTGGTTGGCGCCCCCGACGATCCGCACGGTGATGTAGTCGCCGAGCGACAGCGAGAACGTGAAGATGGAGCCCGCCACGATGGCCGGGAAGATCGTCGGGAGCACGACCAGCCGTAGGGAATAAGGCCGGTGCGCCCGCCGAGGTCGGCCGACGCCTCGAGCATCGAGTCCGGCAGCCGCTCCAGCCCGGCGTAGATCGGCAGGATCATGAATGGCAGCCACAGGTAGGCCAGCGTGATCACGACGCGGCCAGGCCGTAGCCGGGGGTGTCGATCCCGAGGGCGCTACCGATGTCGTGAGACGACGCCGTTCTCCGAGAGCATGATCCGCCAGGCGTAGGCCTTGACGAGGTAGCTCGCCCACAACGGCGTGAGCACCGCGATCACCAGGACCTTCTGCATCTTCGGCGAGGCGACCTTGGCCATGTAGAGGGCGATCGGAACCGCGACGACGATGTCGACGACGGTCACGCCCGCGGCGATCCCGAGCGTGCGGAGCGCCACCCGGCGGTAGACGTCGGACTCCCAGAGGAGGCGGAAGTTGTCGAGAGTTCCACGACCGGATAGACGTCGCCCGTGAACGGGTTCTGGTCCCAGAAGGACGTGATGAACAGGGCCGCGAGGGCGCCCAGGTAGGCGAGTCCCAGCCACAGCATCGGCGGGGCGATCAGCAGTCCCAGGCGCAGCCGTGGATGGCGGTGCAGGACGGCGGACCCCCGGTGCTGGGCGCCCTCGGCGGCAGTCGGCCATCTGTTCCAACCTGGGAGGTGGGCCGGGCGGATCAGCCCTTGATCTCGGTCCAGGCCTGGGTCCAGTCGCCGTAGTCGGTGCAGGTCGCGTCCTCGCGACCGTCGAGGCACTGCTCGATCGGCGTGGTCCAGTACCAGATCTGCTCGGCGAAGTCCTCGTCGCCGGCGTGGTAGGTCTCGCAGTGGCCCTCGCTAGGCGATCTCGCACGCCTTCGGGTTGGACGGCGCCTCGCCGAAGTACTCCGACACCGCGGCGTTGCCCTCGGGGCTGACGATGTGGTCCATCCAGAGAGTACGCGCAGGTCTTGTGCTCCGACTCGGTGCCGACCATCCAGGTGTCGGACCAACCAGTCGCGCCCTCCTCGGGCAGGACGGCCTCGACCGGCGTGCCACTCGCCCTGGGCGACATTAGACGATGACCTGCCACGTGGTGCCGATCACGGAGTCACCGGTCCCGAACGCCTGGACCTCCTTGAGGTAGTCCGACCAGTACTCCGAGATCTGCTCCCGCTGGGTCTTCAGCAGGTCGACCGCCGCCGCGAGCTGGTCCTCGTCGAGGGCGTAGGGGTTCTCGATGCCGAGGTCGGGCTCGTTCTTCATCAGGTAGAGCGCGGCGTCGGCGATGTAGATCGGCGAGTCGTAGGCCGTGATGTTGCCGGCGTACGGCGAGTCCTCCTCGAAGACGGCGCCCCAAGTGGTGGGCGCGGGAGTCGACCACGTCCGTGCGGTACATCAGCAGGTTGGCGCCGTACCCGTGCGGGATGCCGTAGGCCTGGCCGTCGACGGAGTTCCAGTCCCGGTCCTTGAGGAAGTCGTAGATGTCGGCGTAGTTGGGGACGAGGTCGGTGTTGACCGGCTCGACGTCACCTGCGGCGATCATCCGCAGCGAGGCGTCCCCAGAGGCCGACACGACGTCGTACTCCCCGGTCTTCATCAGGTTGACCGCCTCGTCCGACGTGGCGAAGTACTTCGAGCTGACCTGGCAGCCGGTACTCCTCGAACGGGGTCACCCAGTCGTACGCCGGGTCGGTGGAGCCGTCCTCGGCGTACCCGGCCCAGGCGAGGATGTTGAGCTCGCCCTCGGGGTCCCCGAGCTCCTCGAGCATGGGCAGGTCGGGTGGGGTGAAGCTGGCTGCGCTGTCGTCGCCGCCGTCGTCGTCGTCGGACTCGGTGCCGCAGGCGGCGACCAGGGTCAGGGCCGCACAGGCGGCCACGATCCGGGTCCACCGGACCTTTCGTTGACGTCATGACTTCTCCTTGCTGTGAGCGGGATGTGGTGGGAGTGGATTCACCCGGTGCCGGCTACGGACACGGTGTGCTCGCGAAGCCAGGTGAGATGGACACGTGCGCCCCGGCCCGCTACATCGCCCTCCGCAGGTGACTGCTGGTTCTGCTCGGAGCACGATCAGCGAGCGCGCCATGGTCGAGGTCGACGATGCTCTGGGTCGCTGAGCCGAGGTAGACGACCTCGCGAGACGACACCGTTCGCCGGTGACCGCCGTGCGGCGTCGTGTCGTGAGAGGCGTCGAGGTGGAGCTGGATCTTCTCCGGCCGCACACTGAACGTGCCCGGTTCGGCCGAGCAGCTCGGTACGACGGCGTCGCCGTCGAAGCACGTTGGACGTGCCGACGAAACCGGCCACGAACGGTGTGGCCGGCTGCTCGTAGAGATCGCGCGGTGTCGCGACCTGCTCGATGCAGCCCTCGTTGAAGACCGCGATCCGGTCGCTCATCGTGAGGGCTTCCTCCTGGTCGTGGGTGACGAACAGGAAGGTGATCCCGAGGTCGCGCTGCAGCTCCTTGAGCTCCACCTGCATCTGCGCGGCGCAGCTTGAGGTCGAGGGCGCCAGCGGCTCGTCGAGGAGGAGGACCTGTGGCCGGTTGACGAGTGACCGGGCCAGCGCGACCCGCTGGCGCTGACCGCCGGAGAGCTGGCTGCGGGCGGCGGTCGCCGTACTGCCGCGAGCTGGACCGTCGCCGAGCGCCTCCTCGGCGCCTGGCTGCGGCGTTCGCCTTGCGCGGTACCCGCTTGACCCGCAAGCCGTACTCGACGTTCTGGAGCACCGACATGTGCGGGAAGAGGGCGTAGTCCTGGAACACGGTGTTGACGTCGCGCGTCGAACGGCGGCGTGCTTGGTGACGTCCGCACCGCCGAGCGTCGACCGGGCCGTCGGTCGACATGCTCGAAGCCGGCGATCAGCCGCAGCACCGTGGTCTTGCCGGACCCGGAGGGACCGAGCATCGAGAAGAACTCGCCGTTGGCGATGTCGAGGTCGACATCGTCGACGGCGACGCACGTTGCCGAACTCGTCCGGTGACCTGCCCCTTGCCGTGCTCGAGCTGGGTCAGACCAGGTCGACGCTGAAGTAGCGGGTCTCCTGGAACTCCCGGATCCCCTCCCGGGCGCCCTCGCGCCCGAGACCGCTCTGCTTCACCCCGCCGAACGGCGCCGACGGGTCGGAGACCAGTCCGCGGTTGACGCCGACCATGCCGGCCTCGATCCGCTCCGCGAGCCGCAACCCGTCCTGGAGCCGGCCGGCGTAGAGGTAGGCCGCGAGGCCGTACTCGGTGGCATTGGCCATCCGAACCATCTCCGCCTCCTCGCGCCAGGTGACGATCGGCGCGACCGGGCCGAAGATCTCCTCCTCGAGGATCGCGGCGTCAGGGTCGACGTCGACGAGCACCGTCGGAGCGACGTACGCCGTGTCGTCGGGCGTCTCCGCCCGGTGGGCGACCCGGGCGCCTGCCGCGACCGCCTGCTCGATCTTGGCGCGTACCCCGGCCGCGGCCTGCTCTGTGATCATCGGACCGACCTCACTGGCAGGGTCGGAGGCGGGCCCGACGCGGAGCGCCTCGACCGCCTTGCCGAAGCGGGCCACGAAGTCGTCGGCCACGTCGGCGTGGACGTAGAACCGGTTGGCAGCAGTGCAGGCCTGCCCTGCGTTGCGGAACTTGGCGATCATCGCGCCGGTGACCGCGGCGTCCAGGTCGGCGTCGGCCGTGACCACGAAGGGTGCGTTGCCTCCGAGCTCCATGCTCGCGGTCACGACGCGGTCGGCTGCTTGGCGCAGCAGCACCTTGCCCACCGGGGTCGAGCCCGTGAAGGAGAGCTTGCGCACCCGCTGGTCCTCCAGCCACGTGGCGACGACGGCGGCCGCGTCCGTCGTCGGTACGACGGTGACGACGCCGTCCGGCACGCCGGCCTCGGTCAGCAGGTCGGCGATCGCCAGCGCGGTCAGCGGCGTCTCGGCAGCAGGCTTGAGCACGACCGTGCATCCCGCGGCCAGGGCGGGTGCGATCTTGCGCGTCGCCATCGCTGCCGGGAAGTTCCACGGGGTGACCAGGGCGGCGATGCCGACCGGCTGATGGGTCACCAGCGTCTTGGCGCCGGAGGCCGGGGCGGTGGCGTAGTCGCCCTCGCTGCGGACCGCCTCCTCGGAGAACCAGCGGAAGAACTCGGCGGCGTAGCCGACCTCCGCCTCGGCGTCGGCACGCGCCTTGCCGTTCTCGGCACTGATCAGCGCAGCCAGGCGGGCGTGGTCGCGCACCATCAGCTCGTACGCCGCTCGCAGGGCCTCGCCGCGGACCCGTGGCGCCGCCGCAGCCCACTCCGGGAAGGCGGCAGCGGCCCGGTCGACGGCGGCGACCGCGTCGGTCCGGCCACTGTCGGCTACCTGGGCGAGGACGGCGCGGGTGGCCGGGTCGATGACGTCGAAGGTCGCCACCTCAGGCCTCCCGCAGTGCCTGCTCGATGACGTCGAGGCCCTCGGCCAGCAGGTGGTCGGGGATGCTCAGCGGCGGGAGGAAACGGAACACGTTGCCCCACGTGCCGCAGGTCAGCACCACGACGCCGGCCGCGTGACAGGCGGCAGCGACCCGGGCAGCGAGGGCGGCGTCGGGCTCGGTGGTGCCCGGCCGCACGAGCTCCATCGCGACCATCGCGCCTCGACCGCGGACGTCGCCGATCCGGTCGTCCGACTCCTGGAGCGCCTGCAGCCGGCCGAGCAGCGTGCTGCCGACCACGCGGGCCCGGTCGACGAGGCCGTCGGCCTCGATCGTCTCGATGACCGCGAGCGCGGCAGCGCAGGCGAGGGGGTTGCCGCCGTACGTGCCGCCGAGGCCGCCCACGTGCGGCGCGTCCATGATCTCGGCGCGACCGGTGACGGCGGCGAGCGGCAGGCCGCCGGCGATGCCCTTGGCCGTGACGATGAGGTCGGGCACGACACCCTCGTGGTCACAAGCGAACCAGTCGCCGGTCCGGGCGAACCCGGTCTGCACCTCGTCGGCGATGAACACGACGTCGTTGGCCCGGCACCAGGCGGCGACCGCCGGCAGGAACCCGTCGGCGGGCACCACGAACCCGCCCTCGCCCTGGACCGGCTCGATCACGACGGCGGCGAGGTTGCCGGCGCCGACCTGCTTCTCGATGACGTCGATCGCGCGGGCAGCGGCGGCGGGACCGTCCAGCCCCCCGTCGCGGAACGGGTAGGACATGGGTGCGCGGTAGACCTCGCCGGCGAACGGGCCGAAGCCGCTCTTGTAGGGCATCGACTTCGCGGTCATCGCCATCGTCAGGTTGGTGCGCCCGTGGTAGGCGTGGTCGAACGCGACGACACCGGTCCGGCCGGTGTGGGACCGCGCGATCTTCACCGCGTTCTCGACCGCCTCGGCCCCGGAGTTGAACAGCGCGCTGCGCTTGTCGTGGTCGCCCGGCGTGAGCCGGTTGAGCTCCTCGGCGACCCGCACGTAGCCGTCGTACGGCGTGATCATGAAGCAGGTGTGCGTGAAGGCAGCGACCTGCTCCGTCACCGCGTCGACGACGCGCGGGTTGCTGTTGCCGACCGTTGTGACGGCGATGCCGGAGCCCAGGTCGATGAGCGAGTTGCCGTCGACGTCGACGAGCACGCCGCCGCCGGCCGCGACCGTGTAGACCGGCAGCATGGTGCCGACGGCGCGAGTGACGGCGCCGTCCTTGCGCGCGGCGAGCTCACGCGAGCGCGGTCCCGGGACCTCCGTGACAAGGCGCCGCTCCTGGGGGAGGGCGGGGCCCCCCGTGGTGGTGACGGGGGCGTGGACGTCCATCGACATGACTGCTCCTCCGGTGTGCGATCCGTGCTGCCACGCTAACCATCTGGCGCGGGCTGCGGCATGCCCGCCTTGCACAATCCATGGTCCTGCGGTGTGCGATCCTGACACCATGGTCTCTGTCGACCGACTGATCGCCGAGCCCGGCCTGGACCTCACCGGGCTGCACCTGCCCGACGGGGGCCGCTCCCTGCGATGGGTGGCGACGAGCGAGCTGACCGACCCGACGCCGTACCTCCTCGGCGGCGAGCTGCTGCTGACCACCGGGCTCGGGAGTGCCCGTTGGACGACTCGCTGGCAGGAGTACGTCGTACGCCTCAAGGACGCGGACGTTGCCGCTCTCGGCCTCGGAGTGGGGCTCACCCACGACGCTGCTCCCCCCGCGCTGGTCGAGGCCTGCCGGACCCACGGGCTCAACCTGCTCACCGTGCCACGTCCGACGGCGTTCGTCGCCGTCTCGCGGACGGTGGCCGCGCTGCTGGACGAGGAGGCGGAGCACGCCGCGAGGCAGGCGCTCGAGGCTCAGCGGCTGCTGACCCGTGCTGCCCTCCGCAACGACGACGCGGCCATCCTCCGCCAGCTGGCCGAGCTGCTCGGAGGGTCCGTCGAGATCGTCGACGAAGCAGGCACCGCGGCAGCGCTCGTCGGCCGGCCGGGCACGAGCACGATCGTGCAGCCGCTGGGTCTTGCCGCCCGCCCGTCAGCCTGGCTGGCGATCTCGACGCAGGGGCCTCTTCACGACGCCCACCGCAGCGCGGTCAGCATGACCGTGTCGCTGTTGACCCTTGCTCACGAGCGGAGGCGCGAGAGCCGCTCGCGGGACCGGGCACTCCGGGCTCGAGCGCTCGCCCTGCTCCTCCAGGGTGACGTGGAGACCGCCGACCTGTTGCTGACCGCGGTAGACGCGCGGCCGCTCGGATCTGGTCCGGTGCGAGCGCTGCGGGTCCGCGGCGCCGCCGAGACCCTCGACGTGGTGCTTGCCGACCTCGAGACCGAGCCGGTGCTCGCCGCCGTCCGTGACGACGAGGTGGTGATCATCGCTCCCGACCGGCGGGCCGCAGCAGCGGCCGAACGCGCGGCCGGTGCGGGTACCCGCGTGGGCGTGGGCCCGGCGGTGCCTGTCACCGATCTCGCGCGCAGCCACGACGCCGCAGCCCACGCCCTGACCGCGCAGCACGACGTCCCTGTCGCGTACTGGGACGACGTGACGGGTGGCGGCGTGCTCGCTCTCATCGGCGCCGGTGCGCCGGCGTACGCCGATGCCTTCCTGGCGCCGATCCGCGACGATCCTGCGCTGGTCGCGACGCTGGGTGCCTACCTCGACCATCACGGTTCGGTCGGTGAGACGGCAGCCGCGCTGGGTGTTCACCGCAACACCGTGCGCAACCGGCTGCGTCAGGTGGAGGTCGCGCTCGGCCGGTCCCTGGACGACCCGCACGTGCGGGTCGACGCGTGGGTCGCGGTGCAGGCGTTCCGCACCCGGTGAGCGAGTGTTGGCAGGTAGGTCAGGGACCGGTCACCGGACCGGGTGGTGGCTGGTGATCGAGAGCCGGTTGAAGGCGTTCATGCTGACCGCGGCCCAGGCGACCACGGCGTAGGCGGCGTCGCCGAGCACGCGGCGAGCCACGTCCTCGACCTCTCCACGCACGGCGGGAGCAGGGATCCGGGTGACGCACTCGGCCAGCTCGAGCGCCGCGCTCTCGGTGTCGTCGAAGAGGTCGGTCTCCTGCCACTCCTGGAGCACGGCGAGCCGACGCTCGTCCTCACCGAGCCGGACGGCCTTGGCGTGGTGGATGTCGAGGCAGTAGGCGCAGCCGTTGATCTGGGAGACGCGGAGGTTGATCAGCTCGAGCAGCTGCTGGCTGATGCCGACCTTGTCGGCCTCCTCCGCGATCTGCTTCGAGACACCGGACATCGCGGCGAAGATCTCGGGCTCGGCCTTGTCGAGATAGAGCGGCCCATCACGTTCTGGCGTCTGGCTCATGCGGCGCAGCCTAGGCGACGGATGGGACTCCTCAGAGACGGCTCGGACTTCGCGACGGGTCGGCACCGTCGAGGTGCAGAGTCGACACGGTCGGCATCGCTCGTCCCGGTCGTCGAGTAGCCGTCGCGAGGAACGAGCGACGGCGTATCGAGACTAGTGACGTGCCCTCGGCCCCCAGGCCGACACTCGGGGACAGGCGTCTCGATACGCCCTCGCCTAGCGGCTCGGACTACTCGACGACCGCAGGCAAGGACTACCCGACGACCCCCTACCGCCAGGCCGACCGGTCGTCGAGTAGCCGTCGCGAGGAACGAGCGACGGCGTATCGAGACGCAGTGACGTGCCCTCGGCCCCCAGGCCGACACTCGGGGACAGGCGTCTCGATACGCCCTCGCCTAGCGGCTCGGACTACTCGACGACCGACGGGTCGAGGTGCTCGACGACCGACGTCGGGCTGCTCGACGACCGACGGCCTTCTCGACGACCGGCGGCTGCTTCTCGACGACCGGCGGGTCGAGGTGCTCGACGACCGGGGACTCGGGCTGTCCGACGGACCGTCTGAGACGGATCTCACTCGTCTTCCGGCGGGATTGTTTCGCCGGGCCGGGCGCCGCAGGCGTTGACTGTCCCGGTGCTCCCACCGTTGACCGACGCCGACAGCTCGGCCACCGCCGTGTCGGTACGGCGGCGCTGGGCCATGCTCGCCGTCGGTACCGCCGCGCAGGCCTCGTCCGCGACGATGGTGCACGGCCCGGCCTTCCTGATCCCGGTGCTGCACACCCGCGCGGGGATGACGCTGCCCGAGGCCGGCCTGGTGGCTGCCGCGCCGATGGCGGGCCTGATGTGCACGTTGGTGGCGTGGGGCCTGGTCGTCGATCGGCGCGGTGAGCGGTTCGCGCTGCTGGCCGGGGTCAGCGGTGTCGTCGCGGCCGGTCTGGCCGCGGTGCTCGTCGACGGTCCGTGGTTGGTCGCGGCCGCGTTGTTCGTGGCCGGCGCGTCCTCTGCGGCGACCAACGCCGCATCCGGACGGATCGTGGTCGGCTGGTTCCCGCCCGAGCGGCGTGGGCTCGCCATGGGCATCCGTCAGTGTGCGCAACCGCTCGGCGTCGGGCTCGGTGCGCTCACCATGGCCTACCTCGCCGACGCCCACGGGATCGCTGCCGCGCTCTGGGTGCCACTAGGTGCAGCGGCGGTCGCGCTGGTGCTGGTCGCGCTCCTCGTCATCGATCCGCCTCGTCCGCCGGCCGCCGATCGCGCCGGCGCACCGAACCCTTATCGCGCCGACCGCTACCTCACCCGGATCCACGCCACCTCGATGCTGCTGGTCGTCCCGCAGTTCTTGGTGTGGACGTTCGGCCTGACCTGGCTGGTCGACGAGCTCGGCTGGGCGGCCGGGTTCGCCGGCATCGTCATCGCCGGCACCCAGCTGATCGGCGCCTTCGGCCGGATCGGTGCCGGCCACCTCTCCGACCTCGTCCGCAGCCGCACCCGGCCGATGCAGTGGATCGCCTGGGCGGCGGCCGCGACCATGCTGGCGCTCGGCGCCGCGGCAGCGGGCTCCGGGCCCGCGGTGGTCGCGCTCGCGGTCCTCCTCCTCGTCGTCGCGTCCGCGGTCACCGTCGCCGACAACGGGCTCGCGTACGCCGCCGTTGCCGAACGTGCGGGGGCGTTCTGGTCGGGGCGGGCGCTCGGCATCCAGAACACCGGTCAGTACCTCGTCGCCGCCGCCGTGCCTCCCGTCGCCGGCGTGGTGATCACCGTGTGGGGGTACGGCGCAGCCTTCGCGCTCGCGGCCGGGTTCGGGCTGGTGGCGGCGGCCATGGTGCCCGTGGCGCAGGAGCACGCGCTCGCCTGACGCGCCGTACGGTGACCACGTGCACCGCGCCCTCGGACTGTCGGTCGTCGGGGTCCTGCTCGCCGTCGCAGGCTGCTCCCCTGAGGACGGCACCTCGACCAGGAGCCAGGTCCCGCCGTCGTCACCTACCTCGACGCCGACCCGCGCGACAACCCCCAGCCCTACCCCGACCCTCTCGCCGAGCCCGGGCGTACTGCCGGCGCCGGAGAAGGTCCGCGTGCGGCACCGCGGCATCGATGCGTCCCACCACCAGGGCGCCATCGACTGGCAGGCCGTTGCGGACGACGGGGTCTCGTTCGCCTACCTCAAGGCGACCGAGGGCACGACGTACACGGACCCCACCTTCGCCGCCCACCGCGCGGAGGCGCAGGACCTCGGGATCGATGTCGGCGGATACCACTACTTCCAGCTCTGCTCGTCCGGCGCCGACCAGGCCAGGCACTTCGCATCGGTGCTCGGCAAGCTCGGTGCCGGCGACCTCCCGCCAGCCATCGACCTCGAGCTCGCCGGGAGCTGCCCGACCCCACCCCCGCGCGACGTGCTCCTCGCCGAGGTGCGCACGTTCCTCCGGCAGGTGGAGGCAGCCACCGAGCGGGAGCCGGTGGTCTACCTCTATCCCGAGCTCGAGGAGGAGTACGACTTCGCCGGAGCGCTCGGCGACTACCGGCAATGGGTACGCAGCCTCGATGGGCGGCCGGACCGGGACTGGTGGATCTGGCAGCAGACCGACAACGGTTCGGTCGACGGCATCGCCGGCCCGGTGGACATCAACGTGATGTGGTCCCACGAGGTAAGCCCTCGCTGACCATTCCGTCGGTGATCGTCCCCAGGGATGACTGTCGGAATAGCAGTCCTCGTGCCACCGTTGGCCCATCATGTCCACGATCGACCTGACCTCCGAGACCTTCGAGCAGACCGTGCTCGACAACGACATCGTCCTGGTGGACTTCTGGGCGTCCTGGTGCGGCCCGTGCCGGTCGTTCGCGCCGATCTACGAGAAGGCCTCGACTACCCACACCGACCTGGTCTTCGCCTCGATCAACACCGAGGAGGAGCAGGCGTTGTCGCAGGCCGCGCAGGTGACCTCGATCCCGACCCTGATGGCGTTCAAGAAGGGCCAGCTGGTCTTCCGGCAGGCGGGTGCGCTGCCGGCCCCCGCG
The DNA here is from genome assembly GCA_963724275.1 of uncultured Actinomycetota bacterium. Classification (GTDB taxonomy): domain Bacteria; phylum Actinomycetota; class Actinomycetes; order Propionibacteriales; family Nocardioidaceae; genus Nocardioides. The sequence continues at coordinate 391,957 of CAVRUB010000013.1, forward strand.
CTGGAGGAGCTGATCACGGCCGTGCGCGACCTCGACGTCCAGGCTGCTTCGGACTGAGCGGGCGAGCGGCGGGTCTCGAGACGGTCGGGTCTCGAGACGGTCGGGTCTCGAGACGGTCGCAGAGCGACCTCCTCGACCACCGGGGTCCGGGGCGACCTCCTCGACCACCGGGGTTGCAGAGCGCTCCTCGACCGAGGGGTCTCGAGACGGTCGCAGAGCGACCTCCTCGACCACCGGGGTACGGGTGTCGGCGGCGGGCTGCAGGATGACGAGGTGACCGGGATCCGCTCGTTCTGGGCTGAGCTGCCGACCGAGGGCCGCTGGCTGTTGTCGACCGTCGCCATCCAGACGCTGGGGCGTGGGCTGACGCTGCCGTTCACGATCATCTACCTGCACGAGGTGCGCGGCTTCGACCTCGGCCTCTCCGGCACCCTGATGAGCCTGATCGCGATCGCCGGGCTCATCGTGACCGGTCCGGGCGGGTCGCTCACCGACCGGTTCGGGGCTCGCGCCGTGCTCCTCGGCGGGTGCGCGGCGATGGTCGCCGGCAACGTGCTGGTCGCGTTCGCGACCACGCCGGCAGCTGCCGCCGTCGCGCTGATGCTGATCGGGATCAACTTCGGTGTCGCGTGGCCGGCGTTCAACGCCCTGATCGCTGCTGTGGTCGAGGGCGAGCTGCGCCAGAAGTACTTCGGGGTCAACTTCGCCCTCGTCAACCTCGGCATCGGGGTCGGCGGCATCATCGGCGGGCTCTACGTCGACGTGTCCGACGCGAGCACGTTCACGACGATCTTCCTGCTCAACGCGGTCACTGCGCTGATCCCTGCGGTGCTGCTGCTCGGTCCGCTGCGCCGCGTCCACGGGCGCGCCGAGCACCCGCTCGACGACGAGACGGCAGCAACTGCCAGCTACCGCTCGATCCTGCGTCAGCCGGCGGTGCTGTGGCTGACCGGGCTCACCTTCGTCGCGACGTTCGTCGGCTACGGCCAGTTCGAGGCCGGCTTCCCCGGTTACGCACGGCAGGTGGCCGAGGTGTCGACGCAGGTCATCGGGCTGGCGTTCGCGGTCAACACCGCGGTCATCGTGCTCCTGCAGTTCGTGGTGCTCACCCGGATCAGCGGCCACCGGCGCACCCGCGTCATCGCGGTGATGGCCGTGATCTGGGCAGGCGCGTGGTTGATCGTCGGCGGCACCGGACTGGTGCCCGGTTCGGTGCTGGCCGCGCTCGGACTGCTGTCGTTCATGGGCGTCTTCGCGCTCGGCGAGACGCTGCTCCAGCCGACGGTGCCGGCGATCAGCAACGACCTCGCGGCCGACCACACGCGGGGCCGCTACAACGCGATCAGTGCGGGGGCGTTCCAGGGTGGCGCGATCGCCGGACCGGTCGCCGCCGGGTTCCTGCTCGAGCACGACCTCGCGGCGCCGTACATCGCCCTCATGGTGCTCGGCTGCCTTCTCATCGGCGTGATGGCCTTCGCCCTCGAGCGGCGGATGCCCGCGGCGGCCAACGGCATCACCGAGCCGGAGCCCGCCCCGCTGGCACGTCCACCGGCAGCCACCGACGAACGGGCCGTCGAAGGCTGACGCACGAGGTCAGTCGCGCACGGTCTGCAGCGCCTCGGCCCAGGACTCGAGCTGGTCGAACAACGTGTCGAGCGCCTCTTCGTTCTGCGGCGCGGGGCGGAAGTCCGTGAAGTCCTCCCAGTCCTGGTAGAGGGACAGCGCGACCTGCTGACGGACGTGGGCGAGCTGGAGCTCACTGGTGATGGCGCGGAGGTGCTCCACGGCACGCGCGCCGCCGAGCGACCCGTAGCCGACGAAGGCACACGCCTTGTTGTTCCACTCTGCGTAGAGATAGTCGAGAGCGTTCTTGAGCGCGGCCGACGTCGAGTGGTTGTACTCGGGCGTCACGAAGATGAAGCCGTCGTACTGGTCGATCTGCTCGGCCCAATCCTTGGTGTGCTCGTGCTCGTACTTCCCCATCGAGGGCGGCGTGCCCTCGTCGAGCATGGGCAGGTCGACATCGCGCAGGTCGATCAGGTCGTACGACGCCTCCCGGCTCGCCGCCTGCTTGTAGACCCAGTCGGCGACGGCCGCCCCGTTCCGGTTCGGTCGGGTGCTGCCGAGGATGATCGCGATCTTGGTCATGGAGGTTCACTCCCGAGTCGTGGGTGTTGTAGTGGCCGGCGCGGTCAGCGCCTCCCCGGAGCGATACCCGACCTCGCAGGACGAAACCGGGGGGTCAGGTGCGGGGAAAGCAGAACACTCGGCGGGCCGCGCCGGGGGATGCGCGGCCCGCCGAGTGCGGGGAAGGGCCAGTGGGGGATGGCCCGTGGGTCACTTCGTCGGGACGGTGATGGTCGGGCTGAAGCCCGCCTTGCACGCCGAGGTCCTGGTCGCCTTGGCGTAGAACTTGCCCGCCTCGCCGGTGTTGCCGGTGCTCCAGACGCCGACGTTGCCCTGGATCTCGGTGGTGTCCGAGAGGACACGGATGTCGTCGCCGCCGCCGCGCGTCCCGCGCTGCTTGAAGAGCACGACCTTGCGGTTGTCCTCACAGGCGGCGCGCGTGCTCGAGACGGTGCCGAAGAGGTCCGACCCGGCACGGTCGATGGTCACCTTGGTCCCGGCCCGGCCGGCAGCAGAGGCGTCGTCGATGCTCAGCGGGAGCGCGACCAGCGCAGCCACGGGGAGCAGCGAGCGGGTCATGGTGGTGGCGATGGTGCGGATGTTCGTCATGGTGGTTCCTTCTGTTGGTTGGCACTTCTGGTTGAGCCCGGTGACGGGCCGGGGTCGATCGGGCGCCGACTACCGGTTGGCGGAGGTGCCGCTGGCAGACGTCAGTCCGAACGGGGCGACGGCGACCGGCCGGTTCTGCAGCCGGGGGCCCGTCGGACGCAGGTGCCGCGGGGTGCCGCGGTCGCGCTTGGGAATGGAGCGGAAAGGCATGGTGATTTCCTCTGTCGTGGCGCGCGGCTCAGCCGCGCTCGGCGGTCAGCACCAGGTACTCCCAGTGCATGGTGGGACGGCCGTCGACCTCGGCCAGGTAGGTGTCGATGAGATCGCGCAGCGCGGCGTCGAGCTCGGCGACGTGCCCGGTCTGCTCGACATGGCGGTAGGTGACGATGGTCGGGCCGTAGCAGCGCTTGAAGTACTCGAGCACGGCGTCGGGGGTGGCGAAGTGGGTGACCGGTAGCAGCCGGCGCTCCCAGGTGACCGAGGCGACCCGGTCACCGAACAGGCCCTCGACGTACACCGGGTCGCCCCAGAGCGGCGGCGGCAGCGCGCCGGCGGGGGCCGGCGGAGCGAACGGCTTCATGGTCTGGAACATCTGGCCGATGAAGCCCTCGGGGGTCCAGTTGAGGACACCGAGGGTGCCCCCCGGCCGGGTGACCCGGACCATCTCGTCCGCAGCCAGCTGGTGCCGCGGCGCGAACATCACGCCGACGGCGGACAGCACGACGTCGAAGTCACCGTCGGCGTACGGCAGGTCCTCGGCGTCCGCGTCGTGCCAGAAGATGTCCAGCCCTCGGCGCTTCGCCTCGCGGCGTCCCTCGGTGCCGAGCTCCGGGGTCAGGTCGGACGCGACGACCTGGGCCCCGCGCAGGGCGGCCGGGATGGCGGCGTTGCCCGTGCCGGCGGCGACGTCGAGCACGGACTGGCCGGCCTCGACGCCGCAGGCCGCGACGAGGGCGTCGCCGAGGGGCGTGATCAGGTCGCGGACGACGGCGGGGTAGTCGCCGGCGGCCCACATCGCGCGGTGCCGCTGCTTGACCAGTCCCCAGTCGGTGGTGTTGTCGAGCGCCGTGCTCGCAAGGTCGGTCATCGGTTCTCCTCAGAAGTTGGTGGTGAGTTCTGAGGAAGAGATTCGACCGAGCGTGTTGAGTTCGGGTTGAGGTCCTGTGGAGGCCCCTCGTCACCGCCGTTCCGCAGGCGCGGGTTCTCGCACCCGTGCCAGGGTCGCGTGGGCGCCCAGGCCCTCGAGGATCTGCTGCGCGCGCTCCCGGTGCCGCGGCTCGACGGAGTCGGCGAGCACCAGCGCCTCGGCGAACGGCTCACCGTTGCGTGCCCACCAGGACGCCGCGTCGTCGACGCGCCCGTCGATGGCGGCGGCGTACGGCGCAGCCACCGGCCCGTGCTCTGCCCGGATGCCCAGGCGTCGCAGCCAACCGGCCAGCTCGCCCGCGGCCCATTCCGCACCCGGGATCACAGCGGCCGCCGCGAGCTCGGCCGGGGCGTCCCGGACGACCCGAGGGTCCTCGATCCCGGTGGTCCACATGATCTCGGCGAGCGCCGAGTAGAACGGGAGACGCCGCAGTGGCTCGTCGATGGAGCGCATGAGCTGCCACGCCGCGTCCAGGGCGACCGGGTCGGGGACTCCCTTCCGCCTGAGGGAGGTCAACGCGATCAGGAGGTGGGGCCACAGCTTCGCCACGGCCATGCCTTCCCGGTCCAGTGCGTCCTTGACGTCGGAGAGCGCGGCGTCCCAGTCGCCCCGGGCGTGCCTGACGCGCGCCCGCACGCTGGTCTGCCAGTGGTTGCAGATCGGGATGTCGCGCTCCTCCGTGAACGGCATCGACACCTCGAGCACCGCGGCCGCCTTGTCGAGCCGGCGGTTCTCGACGTCGATGCTGCTGATCTGGGAGTAGCCCGTGGAAGCCAGCTCGTCCCAGTGCTGCGAGCGGGCGTCCCGGATCAGCTGCTCGAGGTCACCGCGAGCAGACTCGTCGCCGGTCGCGAGCGAGGCGAGCAGCTGGACCATGCGAGCGCGGACCCGGAGCAGGTCCTGCCCGGTGCCCTCGGCGATCTCGGCGGCATCCGCCGCGCAGGCGCTCGCCAGGTCCAGCTCGCTGCGCAGGTAGGCCAGGAACCCGCGCGTGGCATGAGCCGAGCTCTGCACCACGACCGCTCCGGTGCCCTCGGCGATGCCGGCCGCGCGGTCGACGAGCTCCTCGGCCTCGCTCCGGTGGGCGGCGTAGTACTCGTACATGCCCGTCCGCTCGTGAGCGGCGGCCACGCCGGCGTCGTCGCCGACCTCCCGCCACAGCGGGATGGTCGCGCGCGCGGTGTCGATGGCGTCCCCGAGGCGGTCGGTGAGGTACTGCTCGAAGCTCAGTCGCTGCAGCAGCGACGCCCGTTCCGCGGCGTCGTCGGCAACGTGGTCCAGCGCCACCTGGAAGAACGCCGCCCCTTCACCGTGCGCTCCCTTGCGGCACGCCTCCTCGGCGGCGGCGCGGGCGTAGCGATGGGCTCGAGCGGCGTCCCGGGCGGCGACCGCGTGGTGGGTCAGCACGGCCGGCTCGTGGACCCCGGCACCCTCCAGCGCCTCGACCACGCGCAGGTGCAGGCCCCGCCCGGCTCCGGCGGGGATCGTGCTCTCGACGGCCTGGCGGGCCAGCTCGTGCCGGTACGCGAGGCCGCCTTGCGCATGGGTCAGCAGCCCGGTGTCCTCGAGCCTGGTCAGCGCGGAGAGGTCGAGGTCGAGCGCGGGCAGCACCCTGTCGTCGAGGCGGTCCGGCGACGTGGCCAGCAACTGCAGCACCTCGAAGTCCTCCGCGGTGACGTCCGCGGTGCGGGCCAGCACGGCGTCGCGGACGGTCCGCGGCAGCGGCCGCTCCGGATCCTTGGCGATCTCGGTGACGAAGAACGGGTTACCTCCGGTCAGCACGTGCACCTCGTGGGCGTCGAGCGCCGTGCCGTTCACCAGTCGGCGGACACCGTCCTCGGAGAGCGGCGCGAGGCCCAACGTGCTCAACCGCTCGTGGTTGGCCATGTCGCCGAGCAGCTGGCGCGCCGGGTGTCGAGGACCTATCTCGTGGTCGCGGTAGGTCAACAGCAGCGCGAGCGGCAAGGAGCGAATGCGCCGCGCGACGAACCGGAGCACGTCGGCGGTCGCTGCGTCGACCCAGTGCAGGTCCTCGACCACGAGCACGGTCGGCTCGGTCGCGAGGGCGGCGAGCACGTCGTCGCACACCTGGGGGAGCAGCACGTCCTGGTCGCTGAGCACGGCGGAGAACCCGGCCTCCGCGGCGAGGTCGCGGAGGGGACCCAGCGGACGCGGCGTGCTCAGCGGATCGCACCCGCTCCGCAGCAGTCGGATCCGCGGACCGTCGGCACAGGCGACCTGGACCAGGGTCGACTTGCCGGTGCCGGCGTCGCCGGCAATCGCGACGCCCGAGCCCTGGCCGCGAGCCGCTGCCGCGATCGCATCGGTGAGACGTGCGCGCTCGTGCTCGCGCTCGAGCAGCTCCATGTGTCCCTGGGCCAACGACCGGGCGGCGTGCGCCTCGACGCTGGTCCTTGCCGCGGCGACGCTCGCTCCCGTCCAGCGCTGAGCGGTGGGGTGCGGCTCGACCGCGTCGAGGTCGGGGCTCTGCCTCAGCATCGACGTCTCGAGATCCCGCAGCTCCGGGCCGGGGTCCAGCCCCAGCTCCTCCGCCAGGCGGAGACGAGTGGCAGCGGAGACGGCCAGGGCGTCGGCCTGGCGCCCCGAGCGGTACAGCGCCAGCATCAGCTGGGCCGAGAACCGTTCCCGGAAGGGGTGCTCGTCCACCAGCGCCTGCAACCGGGTGACGACCGTCCGGTGCCGGCCGAGCGCGAGCTGGGCGTCCAGCCATCCCTCCCAGGCCACGAGGCGCAGCTCGTTGAGGTGGAGGACGGACGACGACGCGAAGTCCGGCGGGCCCAGGTCGACCAGCACCTCTCCCCGCCACAGGTCGAGTGCGGCGCCGAGGACCTCGTCGGCCGCGGCCGGTCCGTCCGCGGCGGCGCGCTGCTGACCGACGCGCAGCAGCTGGTCGAAAGCGCCGGCGTCGATGGTCGCCGGGTCGGTGTCGAAGCAGTACCCGCCGCCACGGCTCTCCAGCGTCGCCGGCGCCGCGGCCCGGTCGAGGATCTTGCGCACCTGTCCGACGTACGTCCGGAGCGTCGTCCCGGCACCGGTGGTGGCCGTCTCACCCCAGAGGTGGTCGACCAGCCGGTCGACCGGCAGGATCTGCCCGCGGTGGAGCAGGAGCGCGGCCAGCAGCTCTCGTGGTTTCTGTCCACCCAGCGGCACCGGGGTCCCCGCAGCGTCCCGCACCTCCAGCGGGCCGAGCACTCCGAAGGCAGGCGCCATGTCAGTCAGGGTAGGACGCCGAGGGCGTTGTCAGCGCCTGATTTCCCGATCGGCCGGCGAGCTCGAGCGCACGATGTCCTGGCCACGCACAGCGGGACGGCCAGGAAGTCGTCTGATTCCTAGCCGTCCTTGCGGATCGTGCTGCGCTCGCACCGGCTCAGTCGGGCACGCACATCGCCCAACCGACGACCCGTACCTCGGCAGCGCCCTCGTTGACGACGGACACCAGCCAGTGCGCCCCATCGACAGTGGACCGCTCGATGGAGACGAGGTCGGGGCGGGTGGACGCGACGCCGCCGCTGACCGCGGTCTCGCGCTGGTCGCACAAGACCTCCCAGGTCAACCGCTGCCCCTGGATCAACGTCCGGGGCTCCGAACGCTGGACGAGACCCGGCACGCCGTTCGACCCCGGGAGACCGGGAACCCCGACCTGCCCCTTCGGGCCGACCGGAAGGTTCTCGACGTCGACCAGGCTCAACGACGCGTCGCGGACGTCGGCACCGACGAGAGTGCCGTTGCGGATGTCGGCGCTGCGCACCGTGTCGTCCTTGATCTGCGTGCCGGTCACGAGAGCTCCGGCAGTGGCGCTGCCGGCGGTGAGCCCGACCAGCAGGACGGCACCGATCATGACAGTACGGATCCTCATCACCGCACCTCCGCACACACGGCGTAGGCCACCATGGTCGCGTCGGGCCGGCCGGGCGGGTTGTAGGCGCGGACGGCCCAGCCGGGCCGCGACTCCGGCGCGGGCCCCAGCGGGGACGAGTCGAGCAGCTGCAGCTGGCCGGCGGTCGATGCGTGCAGCCCGCCGCCGATCGCGACCCTCCCGTCGCCGCAGGTCAGGTAGGCGGTGCTGATCGTGTCCGCTCGCAGGAGCTGCGGCTCCGTGCTGACGGATCCGACGACCTCGAGTCCGGGCAGTCCGGTCCGACCCTGCTCGCCGCGCGGACCCGCGGGTCCGGTCTCGTCGCCGACGATGTCCGCCATGGTGATGGCGCTGTCGGCGACATCGCGTCCGGTGACGGTCGCGTTGCGCACGTCCCGGCTGGTGACGGTGCCGTCCTTGATCTGCTTCCCGGTGATCAGAGCCGCCGCCTGTGCGCCGCCGGTGACCCCGAGCGCCGTACCGAGAGCGCCGACGACGAGCAGGCCCGCCGTCCATCTCCGTGTCCGCATGGTGTTGCTCCTTGTCCTGGTGTTCATCGCTGTCCTTCTCACGCCGTCACGCACAGCGCCCAGGCGTACCCGGTCACCGCGCCGTTGGTCTTGTTCCGCATGCCGACCCACCAGCCGGTGCCGGCGTCGTCGACCGGGCCGGTCTCGACCAGCTGGACGACGCCCGCGGTGTCGGCCGAGCCGCCGCCCGAGAGCACCCGGGTGCCTGAGGGACACGGCGCGCCCCAGGTGTGGGTCGCCCCCTTCGGGATCGAGTGGGCCTCGATGCTGTAGACGAGACCGGCCGTCCCGGGAGATCCGGTCTGACCCTGGTCGCCCGCCGGGCCGCTCATGCCGATGATCTGCACGTCGAAGTCCGCCTGGGTCAGGGACCCGTCCTTGACGTCGATCCCCCGGAGGTCCCCGTTGCGGAGGTCCCTGCTCGTGATCGTTCCGTCCTTGATCTGCTTGCCGGTGATGACGACACCGGCGGTCGCGCTACCCGCGAACCCGAGCAGCAGTGTCGTCATCGCGACGAGCAGCAGCGCACGACCGCCCGACGGGGCGGGACGGCCGCAACCCTCCCTGGCTTCTGGCACGCTCATGCTGGTTCTCCTTGGTCTCTGACTTGTTTGTCGAGACCAAGGTTTCCGTTGTGCGTTGAGTTCGCGTTGAGGGTGTGTGGACGCGGGGGGCAGAGGCTGGGTCAGAGCTGGGTCCGAGCAGGGTCAGATCCGAGCAGCGCGGTCATCAGGCTACGGCCGAGCCCGCCCCTGGCTCTCGGAGCGACGAGGAACCACCGCACCTGGCCGAGCCCGTCCCCCTCGACGGTGAGGCCGATCATGCCGACGACGTCCGCGCCGTCCTCGGCCATCCACAGCCAGCCCGGGTCGGGGGGAAGTTATCTCGCAGCGCATCAGGGGACAGGGGTCTCGAGACGGTCGCCAGAGCGACCTCCTCGACCACCGGCTCGCTCTGGCCGCCGTCGTACGAGCGAGAACACGTTGTCGTCCGCCGTGGAGCGGCTCGCTCGACGTCCGGCTCTCAGACCCGGCCGGGGTCCGCCTCGAGTCCGAGCTCGGCTGCGGCAGCAGAGATCTCCCGCGCCAGCGCGACGTCGCGCTCGCTCAGGCCGTCGACCTCGTGCGTGGAGAGCCGCACCGTCACCATCGGATAGCGCAGGTCGACGTCGGGGTGGTGGTTCGCGGCGTCGGCCAGCGCCCCGATCCGGACGACGAGGTCGACGCCCTTGTCGAAGGACCCGGTGCGGAACACCGTCCCGACCTGACCGCTCTCCAGGACCCGCCAGTCGGCTACTCCGTCGGCAGCGCTGAACTCGTCCGCTGTGATCGCCTCAACCATGTCCCTGACGGTAACCCGCGGACCCTCAGGTGCGGTATCAGCCGACCCGGTCCGGGACCTCGCGGCGGATCACCGCGGCGATCCGGCCAGGCCGCATCGTCAGGCGAGTCAGCCCGAGCCCCCGGTCGTCGAGTAGCCCGAGCCGCTAGGCGAGGGCGTATCGAGACGCCTGGACGTGTCCGCTCACCGTTGGGTGGGTACGTCACCGGGTCTCGATACGCGCCGTCGCGGGCTCGTTCCTCGCCCGCGGGCGCTACTCGACCATCGGCGTATGCCCGAGCGCTCCGCGCGTCGACCAGGGGGCTCTCTTCACGTCAACCCTCGACTGCAACCAACCTGTTGGCCGGTTACATCTAGCCAGGGCCAGCGACGACCCGGCCGCGCACCTCACCGAGGTCGAGCGTCCCGCCGCCCGCCGCGGGTGCAGTCGCCGTGATCACGACCTCGTCGCCGTCCTCCAGGAAGGTGCGCGTCTGACCGTCCGCGAGCTCGATCGGCTCTGCACCGTTCCAGGACAGCTCCATCAGTGACCCGCGCTCACCACGCCCCGGGCCGCTGACCGTGCCTGACGCGAACAGGTCGCCGGTGCGCAGCGATGCCCCGTTGACGGTCAGGTGCGCGAGCTGCTGGGCACCGGTCCAGTACATCTGGGCGAACGGCGGCACCGACACCAGGTTGTCGTTGAGCCGGACCTCCAGGCGGAGGTCCAGGCCGGCCGGCGCCGTCCCGGCGTCGTCGAGGTAGGGCAGCGGTTGCGGGTCGCGAGGCGGCGGTCCGACCCAGGCTGCGCTCCAACGCGGCGAGCGGGGTGACCCACGCCGCCACCGAGGTCGCGAACGACTTGCCCAGGAACGGCCCGAGCGGCTGGTACTCCCATCCTTGGATGTCCCGCGCCGACCAGTCGTTGACCAGGCAGATGCCGAACACGTGGTCGGCGAAGGCGTCGAGAGGCACCGCGGTGCCGAGCCGCGAAGGTACGCCGACGACGTACCCGACCTCGGCCTCGATGTCGAGGCGGGTGGTCGGCCCGAACACCACCTCGCCCTCCGCCGTCCTGCGTTGCCCGTCGGGCCGGACCACGTCGGTGCCCGACACCACGACGGTGCCGGCCCGGCCGTGGTAGCCGACGGGCAGGTGCCGCCAGTTGGGTGGCAGCTCGGGCTGCCCGGGCCGGAGCATCCGCCCGAGGTTCCGGGCGTGGTGCTCGGAGGAGTAGAAGTCGACGTAGTCGGCGACGGTGAACGGCATCTGCAGCCGTACGTCGGCCAGGTCGTGGAGGTGCTCGTCGGGCGGCTCGAGCGACGCGACCGCGTCGAACACCTGCCGCCAGAGCGAGGGCCTTGCGGCGAGCAACCGGTCCAGGTTCGGCGCCATGACCTCCGCGGCCAGATCGGGCTCGAGTGCCGCCGCGAGATCGAGCACCCGGTCGCCGTACCGCACGCCGACACGGGCGACGCCGTCCTGCTCGAACGCGCCGTAGAGGTGCGTCACAGGCGGCGCCCGCCCGTCCAGGACCACGCGTACTCACCGTCGTCGCTGGCCCGGCCGGCCTCGCCGACCTCGAGCGGCCGGAAGGTGTCGACCATCACCGCGAGCTCGTCGAACCGCTCGGCGCCGAGGCTGGCCTCGATCGCGCTGGGCTGCGGCCCGTGTGCGTGGCCGCCGGGGTGCAGGGTGATCGACCCGATCCCGATGCCCGATCCCTTCCGGGCCTCGTAGTCCCCGGCGACGTAGAACATCACCTCGTCGCTGTCGACGTTGGAGTGGTAGTAGGGCACCGGCACCGCGAGCGGGTGGTAGTCGACCTTGCGGGGCACGAAGTTGCAGATCACGAAGTTGTGCCCCTCGAAGACCTGGTGGACCGGCGGCGGCTGGTGGATCCGGCCGGTGATCGGCTCGAAGTCCGCGACGTTGAAGACGTAGGGGTAGAGGCACCCGTCCCAGCCCACGACGTCGAACGGGTGGTTCGGTACGACGTGCACGGAGCCGGCCAGCCCGCCGGCGCCGGTGCCGCGGTGCTTGACGTAGACCTCGACGTCCGCGTCGCCGCCATGGGTCTCGACCAGCTCGAACATCGAATTCGGCGCGCGCAGGTCGCGCTCGCAGTAGGGAGCGTGCTCCAGGAGCTGGCCGAAGCGGGAGAGGTAGCGCTTCGGCGGTGTGATGTGGCTGTTGGCCTCGATGACGTAGAGCCGGAGCGGCTCCTCGCCAGGGGAGGAGGTCACCCAGCGGTGGGTGGTCGCGCGCGGGATGACGACGTAGTCACCGGGCCCGGCCGCGAGGGACCCGAACACCGTCTCCACGGTCGCCGTACCGCTCTCGACGAAGACGACCTCGTCGCCGACGGCGTTGCGGTAGAGCGGGGAGGTGCTGCCGACGACCGCATAGCTGATCCGTACGTCGGCGTTGCCGAGCACCAGCCGGCGGCCGGTGACCGCGTCGATGCCCTTCCAGCCGTCCCCGGGGAACAGGCCGTGCAGGCCGAGGTGCCGCGGCATCAACGGAGCGTTGGGCTCGGTCCCCTGGTCGGGCAGGTCCCACGTCCGGGCGTCGACCATCGCCGACGGCACGTGGCGGTGGTAGAGCAGCGAGGAGTCGGAGGAGAAGCCCTCCTCGCCCATCAGCTCCTCGTAGTAGAGGTTGCCGTCCGGGTCCCGGTGCTGGGTGTGCCGCTTCGGCGGTACGTCGCCGACCCGCTGGTAGTGCGCCATCGATCCGCCCCTTCGTTGGTCGATCAGCCCGGAGCCGCCAGGCAAGGGCTCATGGAGACCACTCTTACAGGTTCCCGCGTTTGTCCTGCTCACGCTCGATGGCTTCGAAGAGCGCCTTGAAGTTGCCCTTGCCGAACCCCAGCGACCCGTGCCGCTCGATCAGCTCGAAGAAGACCGTCGGCCGGTCGCCGATGGGCTGGGTGAAGATCTGGAGCAGGTAGCCGTCCTCGTCGCGGTCGACCAGGATGCCGCGCTTCTGCAGCTCCTCGATCGGCGCCCGGACGTTGCCGATCCGGGCCCGGAGCTCGGGGTCGGAGTAGTAGGAGTCCGGCGTGTTGAGGAACTCCACGCCGGCCGCGCGGAGGTGGTCGACCGCGGTCAGGATGTCGTTGGTGGCCAGCGCGAGGTGCTGGGCGCCGGGTCCGCGGTAGAACTCGAGGTACTCGTCGATCTGGCTGCGCTTGCGCGCGATCGCGGGCTCGTTGAGGGGGAACTTCACCCGGTGGTTGCCGCTCGCGACCACCTTGCTCATCAGTGCGGAGTAGTCGGTGGCGATGTCGTCGCCGATGAACTCCGCCATGTTCGCAAAGCCCATCACCCGGCGGTAGAAGTCGACCCAGTCGTCCATCCGGCCGAGCTCGACGTTGCCGACCACGTGGTCGAGTGCCTGGAACAGGCGCTTCGGTGCCCCTTCGGGCCGGACCAGCGCCGAGCGGCGGGCGACGTAGCCGGGCAGGTAGGGGCCGGAGTAGCGGCTGCGGTCGATCAAGGTGTGCCGGGTGTCGCCGTACGTCGCGATCGCGGCCCGGCGGATGGTGCCGTGCTCGTCGGTGACGTCGTGCGGCTCCTCCAGCACGGTCGCGGCTTGGGAGGAGGCGTGGGCGATGCAGCGATCGACGTCGGGCACCTCGAGGGCGATGTCGACGATGCCGTCACCGTGCTGGGCGTGGTGACGGACCACCTCGCTGTCGGGGTCGACGCCACCCTCGATCACGAACCGCACCGCGCCGCTCTCGAGCACGTAGGACTTGCGATCCCGGTTGCCGGTCTCGGGACCCGAGTAGGCCACCAGGTCCATGCCGAACGCCGACATGAAGAAGTGGGTCGTCTGGGTCGCGTTGCCGACCGCCCAGACGACCGCGTCCCATCCGGTGACGGGGAACGGGTCGTGGCTGCCGTCGTACTCGACGAGGCCGACGAGCTGGTGCAGCTGCTCGAGGCTGAGCTGCGCGAGTCGCTCCGAGTCGGTGAGCTGTTCCAGGGTCATGCCGCCAGCCAAGCCGGTCCGGCTCCCGCTGTTCAAGTCAGCCAGCGTGAGGTGGCCGGATTGGCAACTTCTGACCAGATCTACGGGGGTGAACTAGGCTGACTGCCTACCATGCACCTCGACCGGCTCGACCTCGCCCTGCTCACCGCGCTCCGCGACCATCCGCGGGCCGGCGTCCTCGAGCTCTCACGGCTCACCCAGGTCGCCCGGGCGACCGTCCAGGCCCGGCTCCAGCGGCTCGAGTCGACGGGGGTGGTGACCGGCTACGGGCCCGACATCGACCTGGAAGCGGCCGGTCAGCACGTCTCCGCCTTCGTCACCCTCGAGATCGCCCAGGGGGCGCTCGACCAGCTGGCCCCCGAGCTCGAGTCGTTGCCGACGATCCTCGAGGCCTACGTGACGACCGGCACCGCCGACGTGCTGTGCAAGGTGGGAGCGACCTCGCACGCCGACCTGCAGGAGACGCTGCTCGCGCTCAACCGGTCCCCGTCGGTCGTCCGTACGACGAGCGTGGTCGTGCTCGGCACCGTGGTGGCACCCCGGGTGCTGCCCCTCCTCGAGCGGTCGGCCGAGGAGCGCGACGCCCGCGCCCCGGCCTACCGCTCCCGTCCCTAGGCTGGACGCATGCCGCTGCCGTTCCGCCAGGTCAACGTCTTCAGCCCCGATCCGCTCCTCGGCAACCCGGTGGCAGTCGTCCACGACGCCGACGGCCTGGACGACGAGCAGATGGCGGCCTTCGCGCGGTGGACCAACCTGTCGGAGACCACGTTCCTCCTGCGGCCCACCGCCGACGCGGCCGACTACCGGCTGCGGATCTTCACGCCGCGCGGTGAGCTGCCCTTCGCCGGGCACCCCACGCTGGGGTCGGCGCACGCCTGGCTGCAGGCGGGCGGGACACCGAAGGGGGAGCGTCTGGTCCAGGAGTGCGGGGTCGGCCTGGTGCAGCTCCGGCTGGGCGAGCGGCTCGCGTTCGGAGCGCCGCCCCTGGTCCGGTCCGGCGCCGTCGACGACGCCGACCTCGACCGGATCGTGCGCGCCCTGCGGATCGGACGCTCGGAGGTCCTGGACAGCCAGTGGGTCGACAACGGCGCCGGCTGGGTCGCCGTACGACTCCGCGACGCCGACGCCGTGCTCGCGCTCTCGCCGGACTTCGGCGCGTTCGACGGGCTCGACATCGGGGTGGCGGGGCTGTACCCGCCCGGCCGGGAGACGCAGGTCGAGGTACGAGGCTTCGCGCCGGACTTCGGGATCCCGGAAGATCCTGTCACCGGCTCGCTCAACGCCGGCCTCGCGCAGTGGCTGACCGGCGACGGCACGCTGCCGCCGTCGCACGTGGCCGCGCAGGGTACGGCGCTCGGCCGTGCCGGCCGGATCCACATCGACACCGGCGCCGACGGGACGATCTGGGTCGGTGGTGCGACCGTGACCACGATCAGCGGAGCGGTCAGCCTCTGACGACCCGAACCCGGGTGCCGATCCGGCCGAAGTCCCAGAGCCGCGCGGAGAACGGCTTCGGGAGCCGGATGCAGCCGTGCGAACGTCGCAGGTTGGTGCCGACCATCCAGTCCGGGTGGATCTGGCTGCCGCTGCGGTACATCGGGACCCGGTGGAAGCCGATGCCGCATGCCGCGAACCGGGTGAAGTTCTGCAGGATCAGGCTGCCGCTCGCATCGGTGTTACGACGGATCTTCGCGGACCGGCCACAGTAGGACCCGACCTTCTTCCAGCCGGTGCCGAGCTCGCCGGGGTTGTCGATCATGCCGCTCTGGCCGAGCACCCGACCACCCGAGGCGACCAGCCACACCCAGTTCTGGCGCTGGCTGATCACGATCCGGCGCCCGTTGCCGCTGCGCGCTGGCACCGGCCGTACGTCGCACCGGCGCGCCCGGTCGCTGTACAGCCTGCGGGTGGTCGGGGTGTTGAGGTTGCCGGTCTGGGCGAGCCGGTGCCGGGACTGGAAGCGGAGCACCGCTGAGCGGGTCCAGTCCCCCATGTCCCCGTCCGCGGGACCGGACTGGCAGCCCAGCTGGTTGAGCCGGCGCTGCGCACGCTCGACCGCGGGGCTGGCGTCGGCGGGCGCGGACGGCGCGGCCACCAGGACGAACCCGGCGAGGAGAAGTGCCAGGAGCGTACGAATCATGCGGGTGCCCTTCCGAGAGAAGTCTCTACCCAGGGGACGCGCGTGTCGCCGCTTTGGTTGCGCGGGGCCGAGCTCAGCCCGGGATGACCTCGAGCGCGAGCCGGGCGGCGCGCTCGGTGCCCTCCCACGAGTCGTCGCCGGTCAGCTGGTCCTGGGTGTTGCCGGCGTTGAGGTAGGCGTCGATGCGGAAGGCGTCGTCCGCGGGGTTCTTCGACCCTGCCGCTGTCAGCTCCGACTCGAGGAGGTCGAGCCACTCACGCTTGAGGCGTCGTACGGCGTCCGCCACCGGGCCGGTGCGGTGGCCGTACTCCACCGACGTCGCGGCGATGAAGCAACCGCCGGGGAAGGTGCCGGCCTTCAGGTAGTCCACCCAGGAGCGCAGGAGTGCTCGCAACCGCGGGCCCCCGGCCGGCTCCGACCAGATCGGTGCCAGCACCTGCTCCTGGTAGATCCGGCGCGCCTCGGCCACGGCCGCCACCTGGATCGCCTCGCGGCTGCCGAAGACGGTGAGGATGCCGCTCTTGCTGACGCCGGTGCGCTCCGAGAGGGAGCCGACCGTGATCGAGTCCAGACCGCTGACGGTCGCGACCATCGACGCCTCGCGCGCGACGCGCCGGCGGGTCACGTCGCCGCGGGCGCGGCGGCCGTCGGTCACCGGGGTGGTCATGGTCACAAATATACGGACGACTGGACGTAAACGTCCAATCGGTCGTACAGTAGTCGAACTACACGACCGATCGAACGCATACTGGAGACCTCCCGTGATCGACACCAGCGCCGGCGTCCTCGTCCGCAAACGGATCTACCTCGACGACCTCGACGGGTTCGGGATGCTGCACCACGCGCGTTACGCGCTGCTCTTCGACAACGCCGTCATCGACTTCTGGGCCGACGCCGGGTGGCAGCTCGATCCCAGCGAGACGGTGCTGGTCATCCGGGAGCTGACGATGACCTACCACCAGCCGGTGGTCGGTCTTTCGGAGGTCGACGTGCACTTCTGGGTGGAGCGGGCCGGCCGCACCAGCGTCACCTACCGGTTCCAGGTGCTGTCGTCCGATCACGAGGTGCTCCACGCCGACGGCCACCGGGTGGTCGTCAACCTCGACGGGAAAACGCTTCGACCCGCACCGATCGGCGACGACGTCTGGGCGCTGGCCGCGCCGCTGCTCGGCCCGGGCGTCGCGAGGCCGGCCGCCTGACCCGGGCCTGCTCCACGTCTGGTGCGGGCCGTCAAGAACCGCTGAGGGAGCGCCCCACACTCTCGACCCAGCGTCGCTGCGGTCGGGTCTCGACCGCCTTCGGGTGGTAGTGCGCCCGTACCCATGCGACCGCGTCGTCCGGGCCGACGCCGCTGAGGACCGCAAGGACGGCCAGCGCCGAGCCGGTCCGGCCGCGCCCTCCCGCGCACGCCAGCTCGACCCGTTCGGTGGCGGCGCGGGCGTGAGCGGCTCGCAACGCGCTGACGGCGTCGTGGGTGGAGGTCGGCACGTGGAAGTCGCGCCACCTCACCCACTGGTTGGGCCAGTCGCTGATCCCCGGGTCCCTGCCGAGCAGGTAGACGGCGAAGTCGGGCGGGGGAGCTTCGTCACGTCGGTGTCGTACGCCGGTGCCACGGACGCGGCGACCGTCCGGCAGCTCCACGACGCCGGGGACCGCGGGCCACTCGCTCACAGGCCCAGCCTAAGCAACGGGACAGCACCAAGAGGGACAGCACCGAGGCAGCACGGCGGGCCGGGCTCGACGACGCCAAGTCACGCGTGATGGTCCAGATCGACTGGGAGCCCACGGGTGTCGCGGAGAAGGTGGGCTCGGCGGTCAACATCGACGAGCACCGCGTCAAGGGTGACCTGGAGCGGTTCAAGGAGTTCATCGAGGCGCGCGGCCACGAGTCCGGTGCCTGGCGCGGCGACGTGCCCGCCGGCAGCTGAGGCGACTAGCCGCCCAGCGCGGCCCGCTCGGCGGCGATCGTGGTGTCCTCGCCGTGGCCGGTGTGGACGACGGTGTCGTCGGGCAGGGCGAAGAGCCGGGCCCGGATCGACGCCTCGAGAGTCGGGCGGTCGCTGAACGACCGGCCCGTGGCCCCGGGCCCGCCCTGGAAGAGGGTGTCGCCGGTGAACACGCACCCCAGCTCCGGGGCGTAGAAGCAGACCGCGCCCGGGGCGTGGCCCGGCGTGTGCAGCACGGTCAGGGTGGTCCCCGCGACCTCGAGCTCCATGCCGTCGGAGAGGTCGACGTCCCACAGGTGGCCGTCGACCGCGTCCGGCCCGCCGTGGGTGAGCTCCCACAACGGTCGGTCGTCGGGATGCAGCAGGATCGGAGCGCCCGACCCGTCGTTGGCCCGCTCGCGCAGCGCGGGCGCGACACGCACGTGGTCGTCGTGGGCGTGGGTGCACGCGATCGCCTTGACCCGGCGGTCGCCCACCACGGCCAGGATGTCGTCGACCGCGTGCGGGGCGTCGATGACCACGCACTCGGTGTCGTCACCGACGACCCAGATGTTGTTGTCGACGTCGAACGTCTCCCCGTCGAGGCTGAAGGTGCCGCTGCTGACCGCGTGGTCGACCCGCACCCCGGTCGGCCGCCCCGTGATGTCGGCCATCAGAGGACGACCACCGAGCGCAGCACACTCTGCCCATCGGGGGCGCCGTGCAGCTTCTCGAACGCGGCCTCGACGTCGGCGAGACCGATCTCCTCGCTGACGAACGCGTCGAGGTCGAGCCGGCCCTGGAGGTAGAGGTCGACCAGCATCGGGAAGTCTCGGCTCGGGAGGCAGTCGCCGTACCAGCTGGACTTCAGCGCGCCACCGCGTCCGAACACGTCGATCAGCGGGATGTCCGGCACCTTCATGTCGGGTGTGGGTACGCCGACCAGGACGAGCGTGCCGGCGAGGTCGCGCGCGTAGAACGCCTGCTGCCAGGTCTCCGGACGACCGACCGCTTCGACGACCACGTCGGCCCCGTCGGCGCCCGCGTAGGTCTCCGCGCAGATCCGCTTGATCTCCTCGACCGGGTCGAGCCCGGACAGCGGCGACGAGTCGATGGTGTGGGTGGCGCCCATCGCCTTGGCCTGCTTCAGCTTCTTGGCGTCGATGTCGACCGCGATGATCGGGCTCGCCCCCGCCAACGCGGCTCCCGCGATCGCGGCGACCCCCACTCCACCGCAGCCGATCACCGCGATGCTCCTGCCGCGGGTGACCGCCCCGGTGTTGATCGCCGCGCCGATACCAGCCATCACCCCGCACCCCAGCAGGCCGACGGCCGCCGGCCTGGCGGCCGGGTCGACCTTGGTGCACTGCCCGGCCGCGACCAGGGTCTTCTCCGCGAACGCGCCGATCCCCAGCGCCGGCGACAGCTCGGTGCCGGCGTCCGGCCCCTCGGCCAGCGTCATCTTCTGCGTCGCGTTGTGCGTGGCGAAGCAGTAGTGGAGGTCTCCGCGCTTGCACGCGCGGCACTCCCCGCACACCGCCCGCCAGTTGAGGACCACGAAGTCACCCGGCTCCACTCCGGTGACGTCGGGACCGACCGCCTCGACGATCCCCGATGCCTCGTGCCCCAGCAGGAACGGGAACTCGTCGTTGATCCCGCCCTCCCGGTAGTGCAGGTCGGTGTGACAGACCCCGCAGGTCAGCACCTTGACCACCGCTTCGCCCGGACCGGGGTCCGGGACGTTGATGGTCACGATCTCGACGGGGGCTCCTTGTGCGCGGGCGACGACGGCGCGGACCTGTTGCATGGCTCCAACCTAGTGCCGGGACCGTGTGGTTTCCGCGCGTCCTATGCTCCGAACCGTGCTGATCCGACCCACCGAGCTCGAAGCCATCCGTGACGGCGAGATCGACCTGGCCTTCCGGCGCTGGGACCGGGCACGGGTGAAGGTGGGCACCCGGCTGCGGACGGCTGTCGGGTTGCTCGAGGTCACCAGCGTCGGACCGGTCCCCCTCTCCGGGCTTCGCGCCGAGGACGCCCGGCGGTGTGGTGCGGCATCGCTGGCGGCGCTCAAGGCCGCGCTGTCCGTGCGTGCGGACGGAGCGGTCTTCCGTGTCGGTCTGAGGTACGCCGGACCCGACCCGCGCGACAGCCTGCGCGAAGCGGTGCCCACCGCCGAGGAGCTGACCGACATCCTCGGCGGGCTGGATCGGCTCGACGCTGCCTCGTCGACCGGCCCCTGGACCCGCGCGACCCTCCGGCTCATCGACGCGAACCCAGAGCTGCGGGCGCCGGAGCTCGCTCTCCAGGTGGGGCGGCCGACGCCCGAGTTCAAGCGCGACGTCCGCAAGCTCAAGGAGCGCGGCCTCACCGAGTCGCTCGCGATCGGCTACCGGCTCTCGCCCCGGGGCGAGGCCGTGGTCGACCACGAGGACGGTCCGCGCGAGCGGGCGCCTCGGCGTACGGGCACGCCGCTGCCGAGGACGATCGGCGCGCCGGCGACCCGTGCCCTGCGCGCGGCCGACCTGCACACCCTGGAAGAGGTGAGCACCTGGACCCGACGCGACCTCGCCGCGCTGCACGGTGTCGGACCGGTCGCCCTCGACCGGATGGCCGTCGCGCTGGCGACGCTGGGCCTCGGCTACGCGCCCGACTGAAGCACGAGGTCGGTGACGCGTGGCAAGGTCGGCTCATGCACGCGGCCGACGACCACAAGCAGACCCTGCACCGCTACTTGCGCGACGAGCGGGACGGGTTGCTGAGCAAGCTCGACGGACTGGCGGAGTACGACCTCCGCCGACCACTCACCCCGACCGGCACCAACCTGCTCGGCGTGGTCAAGCACGTGGCCAGCGTCGGTCTCGACTACTTCACGCGGCCGTTCGATCGACCGCGGGGCCGCGAGCTCCCGTGGTTCGCAGAAGGCGCCGAGCCCGACGCCGACTTCTACGCGACCCCGGAGGAGACGAGCGCGGAGATCGTCGACCTCTACCGGTTCGCGGCCGCCGCGGCGGACGCCACCATCGCGGAGCTGCCGCTGGACGCCCCGGGCGCGGTGCCGTGGTGGCCCGAGGAGCGGCGGACGGTGACGCTGCACCGGATCATCGTGCACATGACAGTGGAGACTGCCCGGCACGCCGGGCACGTCGACATCGTCCGCGAGCTCGTCGACGGCGCGATCGGCCAGCAGCCGGGAGATCGGATGGTCGCCCACCGGGACGGGGCCGGCTGGTCGGCGCACCGGACGCGGGTCGAGGAGGTCGCCCGCGCGTTCCGCTAGCGCGGGGTCAGGACGCAGAACTCGTTGCCGTCGGGGTCGGCCATCACGACCCAGCTGACGTCGCCCTGCCCGATGTCGATGCGTCGCGCCCCGAGGGCGAGGAGCCGGTCGACCTCGGCCTGCTGGTCCTCGTCGGCGGGTGGCGCGAGGTCGAGGTGCAGCCGGTTCTTACCGTTCTTGGGCGCTACCGGCGGGCCGCCCCAGGTGATCTTCGGCCCGCCGTACGGCGCGCGGATCGCGGTCTCCTCGTCCTGGTCCCAGACCAGGGACCAGCCCAGCGCCTCGCTCCAGAAGTACCCGACCTCCTGCGAGCCGTCGCACGACAGCGCGCCGATGAACCCGCAGTCCGCGAGGAAGTCGTTGCCCGGCTCGATCACGCAGAACTCGTTGCCCTCTGGGTCGGCCAGCACCACGTGCTGCTCCTCCGGCAGCTGGCCGACGTCGATGTGCCGGGCGCCGAGCCCCAGCGCCCGCTCGACGATGTGCTCCTGGGCCTCGAGGTTGCTGGTGAGGTCGAGGTGGATCTGGTTGGGGCCGGTCTTCTGGTCCTCGGAAGGGAAGAACTCGATCCGGAAGCCGGTGTCGTCGCTGGGAAGGAGCGCGGTCCCGCCGTCAGGGTCGTCGACCATCTCCCAGCCGAGCAGGCCTGCCCAGAAGCTGCCGAGCCGACGGTGGTCGTGCGCGTCCCACGCGAGCGCGTGCAGCCGAGAAGTCACCTCGCCACGCTAGGGCGCTCGACAGCGGGACCTCAACGGGTTTCCGGGACCGACAATCTTTGCCCTCAGGGTCTGGTCAAACCGGCCAGGGCAGCGGGAGCATCGAGAGACCGGTCGTGGCTCCACCCTCAGGACCGGGTGGGATTCGCGGCGGGGCAATCCCGGTGTCGACTGCAGACGCCGGGTCCCAGCGGCGCTTGCGTCGCGCCTCGAAAGGGATACAGATGACTCATATCGCGACTCATGTCGTTCGGCCTGCTCTCGCAACGGCCTTCGTGGCTGCCGCGCTGATCGGTGGGGCGGCACCTTCGTCCGCCGCTCTTCACGGTGACTACTTCGTCGTCAACACCAACGACGTGACGAGCCCGATCATCGAAGCGGGAGGCGCCTTCGCCGACTGCACCGCCGTCACCGACCTGTCCGCGTCCGCTGAGCCGATCGGCCCGAACCGGGTGTTGTTCATCGGGGACAAGCTCGTCGAGTGCGAGGGCGGCGAGGTCGTGATCCACTACAACGCCCGCATCAACTTCAGCTCCGGCAAGAAGACCTTCGGTCACTGGTTCGTCGTGGACTCGACGCTTCCCGGTGTGACCGAAGGTTCCGGAACCGTTCGCGGGGACAGCTCGGACTGCGACCCCGGGCCGGAAGGGTTCTGCATCCTCGACGTCTTCGCCGGCGAGGTCGGCTAGCAACCAGTCCCGCACGGTCCCCGCGCCGACGGGCGAGGTCAGAGCGCGGTCAGAGCGCGGTCAGCAGGACGACGAAGGCCGCGATCGAGCCCACCGCGGCCACGCCGTAGCAGAGCACGGCGGTCAGCTGCTTGTGCTTGATCTGGAGACCGTCGTACAGCGTGTAGCGGAAGCGGTGCGCGCTGTGGATCAGCAGGACCGGGAACATCGCGAGCAGGAAGAGGAAGGTCAGCGGGTTGCCGACGACCGCGCTCAGGTGGTCGTGGTCCGGTGGGGAGATCCAGTCCAGCGGGAAGGCGAAGGCGAACAGGAAGACCAACACCGGGAGGACGACGGCGGCCAGCACGCCGCCGCCACTGAACGCGAGCCACACGAGCGGCAGCACCCGGCGTTTTCTCGCCGGCGGGCGGCGGACGGCCGCGGTCGTCATCGGGTCACCAGCCAGATCACGAATGCCGACACCGCGGCGAGGCCGACGTACTGCGAGGCGATGATCGCCGCTGCCGGCGCCTTCTCGCCGCGGATCCGGACGTCCATCGCCTTCGGGGTCAGGCTGAACCAGGTCACGACGTGCAGGACGAGGAATCCGGACGCGACCAGGTTGATCGCCACCATCCAGGGAGCGGCCGCCCAGTCCAGGAAGCCCCGGTAGGCCGCCTCGCTCCTCCCGACGGAGGCGACGAGCACCAGCAGGAAGGCCACGAACCAGGCCACGAAGAAGCTGCTCAGCTCGCGCATCACGAACACGAGGTAGGACCGCTTCCGGGTCCACCACCAGGTGGAGATCGGGCGCCGGTAGACCCGCACCTCGGTCGCGTCGGTGCTCATCGGGCACCCCGCGGGAGCAGGAACGCCTTGACGTTCTCCTTCGCGGCCTTCAGCTTGTAGCGCTGGATCGCGCCGGCCGGGTCGACGTGCTTGGGGCACACCGTCGTGCACTCGCCGACGAACGTGCAGCCCCACACGCCCTCGTGCTCGATGAGCACGTCCAGCCGTTCCCGCGCACCGCGGTCCCGCGAGTCGAGGTCGTAGCGCTCTGCCAGGGCGATCGCGGCCGGCCCCATGAACTCCGGGTCGAGTCCGTAGACGGGGCAGGCGGCGTAGCAGAGCATGCAGTTGATGCACATGCTGAACTGCTTGTAGGCGTCGAGCTCCTCGGGTGTCTGGAGGTACTCGCCGTCGACCTCGTTGACGTCGTCGCGGATGATCCACGGCTTGACCTTCGGCAGCTTCTGCATGAAGTCGTCGATGTCGACCACCAGGTCCCGGATGATCGGGAAGTTGGCCAGCGGTTCGACCCGCACCGGCCCGGGCGCGTAGTCGCTCAGGAACGTCGCGCAGGTGAGCTTGGGCTCGCCGTCGACGTTCATCCCGCAGCTGCCGCAGATGCCCATCCGGCAGGACCATCGGAACGACAGGGTCGGGTCGATCTCGTCCTTGACGTGGTTGAGCCCGTCGAGGACCGTCCACTCCTTGCGGAGAGGTACGTCGTAGTCCTGGCTGATCGGTGCGGAGTCGCCCTCGGGCCGGTACCTCGT
Source organism: uncultured Actinomycetota bacterium (assembly GCA_963724275.1). Classification (GTDB taxonomy): domain Bacteria; phylum Actinomycetota; class Actinomycetes; order Propionibacteriales; family Nocardioidaceae; genus Nocardioides. The sequence continues at coordinate 415,854 of CAVRUB010000013.1, forward strand.
CACCTCGAGCCGGATGCTGTCCGGGTTGCTGGCCATGGCTACCTTCCGTAGACCCGCTCGCCCGGAGGCCAGCGGGTGATGGTCACCGGGAGGGAGCCGACACGCGGCGTCCCGTCGTCGTTGCGGTGCACCAGCTGGTGGGTGAGGAACTTCTCGTCGTCGCGATCGGGGAAGTCCGTGCGCTGATGGGCGCCGCGCGACTCCTCCCGCTGCAGGCCCGACTGGAGGATGCACTCGCCGATGTCGAGCATGTTGGCCAGCTCGAGGGCCGCGAGCAGCTCGGTGTTGAACGACCGGCTCGTGTCGGCGATGCCCACTCTCCGGATCCGCTCCTGCAGCTCGCGCAGGACGTCGATGCCCTTGGCCATCTCGGGGCCGCTCCGGTAGATGCCGGCGGCATCCTCCATCGTCGTCTGCATCTCTTCCCTGATCGCCGCCGTGGTCTCGGCACCGGCGTCCTTGCCGAGCAGGTCCCGCTCCAGGCGGCGTACCTCGTCGGCCGCCTGAGCCTCGACCGCGGCGGGCGCCGGACCGGCGCTGCGGGCGTACACCGCGGCCGCGCGGCCGGCGCGGGCGCCGAAGACCAGGCATTCCGGCAAGGAGTTGGAGCCGAGCCGGTTGGCACCGTTGATGCTCACGCAGGCGGTCTCGCCGGCGGCGTAGAGCCCGGCCAGCGGGGTCGCCCCGTCGATGTCGGTGTGGACGCCGCCCATCATGTAGTGCACGACCGGCCGGACCGGGATCAGCTCGTGCACCGGGTCGATCCGCTCGTACTTGAGGCACAGCTCGCGCACGAACGGGAGCTTCGTGTCGATCAGGTCCTCGCCGAGGTGTCGGAGGTCGAGGTGGACGATCGGACCCCAGGGTGAGTCCGTCGTACGACCCTTCTCGACCTCGTGGACGAAGGCCTGCGACAGCCGGTCCCGTGGGCCGAGCTCCATGCTGCGCAGCTCCGGGGTCGGCGTGGGTCTGCCGAGGTCGTAGTCCTGGAGGTAGCGGTAGCCGTCCTTGTTGAGCAGCCAGCCACCCTCGGCCCGGGTGGCTTCGGTGATCAGGATGCCGGTGAACGGCAGGCCGGTCGGGTGGTACTGGACGAACTCCATGTCCTTGAGCGGTGCGCCCGCCCGGTAGGCGAGGCCCATCCCGTCGCCGGTGTTGATGTTGGCGTTGGTGGTGAACGGGAAGACCTTGCCGCAACCGCCCGTGGCGAGGACGACGGCCTTGGCGGTGACCGCCTGCATCTTGCCCGAGTAGAGGCCGATCCCCACGACGCCGTGGACGCGGCCGTCGTCCACGAGCAGCCGGGTCACGAAGACCTCGTCGTAGCGGGTGACCTCGCGATACTTCAAGGTCGTCTGGAACAAGCTGTGCAGCATGTGGAACCCGGTCTTGTCGGCCGCGAACCAGGTGCGCTTCTTCTTCATGCCGCCGAACGCACGAACCGCGACGCGGCCGCCGGCCTGCCTGCTCCAGGGGCAACCCCAGTGCTCGAGCTGGAGCAGCTCCCGGGGTGCTTCGTTGACGAACGCCTCGATCGCGTCCTGGTCGCCGAGCCAGTCGCTCCCCGAGATCGTGTCGTAGCAGTGCTCCTCGATGGAGTCGTCGTCGGCGATCACTCCTGCCGCCCCGCCCTCGGCGGACACCGTGTGGCTGCGCATCGGGTAGACCTTCGAGATCACTGCGACGTCGAGATCCGGGTCGGTCTCCGCGATCGCGATCGCTGCCCGCAGCCCTGCTGCGCCGCCGCCCACGATCAGGACGTCGTGGGCGGCGCGTATCAGGCCTTCACTCACCTCGCAGCTCCTCGTCGAGAAGCACCTTCCCGTGGTGGTTCACGACCATGAAGTGGACGCTGCCGTCGTGGTACTCCTCCTTGGTGGTCAGGCACCCGCAGGAGTAGCGCCGGTCCTCGGTGAACAGGCCCTGGTGGTCCTCGGTCATCACGCTCTCGCCGTCGCGCTTCTTGCCGCACGGCGCAAGCCCGGTCTCGAAGCGGCTGACGGTCGTCGTCACGCTCCACCTCCCGAACGCAGGGGCTGTTCCTTGTCAGGGTGCTCCCCCGCGCGCCGAATGTGAAGGGGTGGGGGTCAGCCGGCCGGACGTCTTCCCGCGCACCCGGTGCTCCGGGCATGCTCGGTGGCATGAGCCCTCGATCCTGCCCTCGATCCTGCAGAGACCAACCCCGACTTCTACAAGGTCGTCTTCGAGAACGACCGGGTGCGGGTGCTGGAGTACAAGGACCAGCCGGGCGACGCGACGACGCCGCACGCCCACCCCGACAGCGTGATGTACACGATCTCGTCGTTCCGTCGCCGTCTCGTGCACGGCGACCAGGAGCGCGACGTCCATCTCGAAGCCGGCACGGTGCGTTGGCTCGACGCCCAGGAGCACCACGGGGTGAACATCGGGGACACCCCGACGCACTCGATCTTCATCGAGCTCAAGGAGGCTGCCCCGCGCGGGTCCACGGGCACGCTCGGACCGTCCTGATCCGCGGGTCCTCAGACCGGGGCGGGAATCTCCGAAAGCCTGATGGCCGGTTGCCGGAGGGCGTCGGTGGCCTCCTTTCCCACCCACTTCCGCAAGAAGTCGATGGTGTCCCAGTCGTTGAGGTGCGCGCCGGCGACGACCCGGCCGTCGCGGATCCACAGCGCGGTGAGGACGCGGTCGGCGACGTCGCCGCGGATGACGACCTCGTCGTAGCCGCCGGGGCCGAGGTGGCCGACGTACTCCATCCCGAGGTCGTACTGGTCGGTGAAGAAGTAGGGCTGGCGGCGGTAGGGCTCGTCGTGGCCGAGCATGCTGCGGGCCGCGTGCCGGCCCTGGTGGATGGCGCTGTCCCAGTGCTCGACGCGGATCCGGCCGAGGTCGGGGTGGTCGTGGTTGGCGACGTCGCCGGCGGCGTACACGTGGGGGTCGCTGGCCCGGAGCGAGGCATCGACCAGGACGCCGCGGTCGGTGGCGAGGCCGGCCCGGCCGGCGAGCCGGTCGTCGGGTTCGGCACCGATGCCGACCACGATCAGGTCGGGGACGAGCTCGTGCCCGTCGGTGAGACGGACGGTGGTCCTGCCGCCGCGGTGCTCGACCGCGGCGACAGAGCTGTTGAGCCGGAGGTCGACGCCGTGCTCGCGGTGCAGGTCGGTGATGACCGGGGCGAGCTCGGGACCGAGCACGGCGGCGAGGGGGCGGGCGGCCGCCTCCACGACGGTCACGGCGCCGCCGGCCGTGCGTGCGGCTGCGGCGACCTCGAGCCCGATCCAGCCGGCACCGATGATCAGCAGGCGCTCGCCGAGCCGAGGGCTCAGCGCAGCGGCGTCGTCGAGGGTGCGGAGGTAGACCACGTCCGCCCCCGACTCGTCGGCGAGCGCGAGGTGCCGGGGCTGGGCACCCGTGGCCAGGAGGAGGCGGTCGTACGGCAGGCGTCGCTTGCCGAGCTCGACGTGGCAGGTGTCCAGGTCCAGGTCGGTGACCTCGGAGCCGGTGAGGAGCTCGACCTGCTGGTCGGCGTACCACTGCTCGGGATGGACGAAGACGGAGTCACGGTCGGCAGAGCCGAGCAGGAGGCCCTTCGACAGCGGCGGTCGTTCGTACGGCGGGTGCGGCTCGGCGCCGACCAGGACGATCTCGCCGGTGTGGCCCTGGTCCCGGAGCTCCGCGGCCGCGCTGGCGCCGGCGAGGCCCGCGCCGATGATGACGACGTTCATGGCGTGCTCCTGGTGAGGGCGAGGAACTCGGCACGGCTGCGAGGGTCGTCCCGCAGCCGACCGAAGAGCGCAGAGGTCGTCGTACGAGCGCCGTGGTCGGTGAGGTCCAGCCCCAACGCCGCGAGCAGGTCGGCGGCCGCGTGCACTGCCGCCGCCAGGTCGTCCTCCGGCCGCGCGTGCGTGACGCGCGGTCGCCACCGCCGCGTCGGCGCGAGGTCCGCAGAGATCGCCGCGGTGCTGCTCATGCGGCGCCCTTGGCACGGTCGAAGGCCAGGGCGGCGAGCGCGAGAGCCGCGACGAGGAGCCCGAAGTCACGCAGGGCGACGTCGTAGTACTCGCCCATGGTCAGCAGGTTGAGGATGATGCCGCCCAGCCAGCCGGCGACCAGCAGGGCGCCGAAGCGCGGCGCGACGGCGACTGCGATGCCGGCCACGATCTCGATTATCCCGACAGCGAGCATCGCGTCGTGTGCGCTGCCGGGGACGAGGTCGTTGACCCAGGGTGCGAGGTACTGCTCCCAGTCGGTCATCAGCTCGGCGAACTTGTCGAGACCGAAGGCGATCGGCGCAACGACGAACACCGTGCGCAGCAGCAGGAAGGCCCGATCGGCGCCGGAACTCGTGCGAGAAGTGGCAGTGGAGGTCGAGTTGAAGAGGGTCATGACCTGTTGGTGTCGCAGGTCGCCGGCTTCTTACCCGACCGGTCAGATGGGTAAGAAGTCCCGTCGGAGCGACACCAACCAGGCATGATCCTTGCCCAGCATGGTGGCACCGTGGCCACCATGAGCCCGCCGACCCCCGCCGTGGAGCCCCCGCCGCCGGACGACGGGTGGCGGTTCGACCTGACCGACGACGGTCCTGCCGGCCACGAGGCGCTCACGCGCCTCCGCGAGCACCTGCTGCGAGCAACCCGGCACCAGGTGTGGCGGCTGCGCGACCTCGTGCCGGGAGCCGGTGCCGGAGAGCTCGAGGACCTGGCCCAGCAATCCGCGAACGACGCGCTGGTCGCCGTGCTCCGACAGCTCGACACCTTCGAGGGGCGGAGCCGGTTCACCACCTGGGCCTACAAGTTCGGAGTGCTGCACGCCGGCGTCGCCGTACGCCGGCAGGCCTGGCGCCACCGCGAGGTCCCGTTGCCCGACACCCTGGCTCTCGTCGACACCGCACCCAGCCCGGCCGACGTCACGGAAGCGAGCCACCTCGCGCGCGCGGTGCAAGCAGCGATCGCCACCGAGCTGACCCCCCACCAGCGCCGGGTGCTGCTGGCACTGGTCGTGGAGGGCGTCCCGATCGACGTCCTGGCCGACCGGCTCGGTAGCACCCGCAACGCGCTCTACAAGACCCTGCACGACGCCCGCCGACGACTGCGCGCCGCGCTCACCGCCGGCGGCCACCTCGAGACCCGTCCCGACCGGAGCACCCGATGACCGACCCCACGCATGGCCTGGACGCCGAGACGGTCAGCAGCCTGATCGCTGACACCAGCCCCTACCTGTCCTGCGACGACTGCTTCGCGCAGGTCGATGAGTACGTCGAGCGCCTCCTGGCCGAACCGGGCTACGACGATCCGGCGATGAGGGCCCACCTGGCCGGATGTGGTGCCTGCGCGGAGGAGGCCGCGACGCTTCGGGAGCTGCTGACCGCGGACGGCTGAGGATCGCACGCTCGTGTGCGGACCGATCCGGGTGAGGTCAGTGCGCCATGTCGACGAAGCGGGAGTAGTGGCCCTGGAAGGCCACGACGATGTCGCGGGTCGCGCCGTTGCGGTGCTTGGCGACGATCAGGTCGGCCTCGCCGGGACGGGTCGACTCCTTCTCGAAGACGTCGTCGCGGTGCAGCAGGATCACCATGTCGGCGTCCTGCTCGATGCTGCCTGACTCGCGGAGATCGCTCATCATCGGGCGCTTGTCGGCGCGTTGCTCGGGACCGCGGTTGAGCTGGGAGAGCGCGATGATCGGGACCTCGAGCTCCTTGGCCAGGAGCTTGATCTGACGGGAGAACTCCGAGACCTCGAGCTGGCGGGACTCGACCTTCTTGCCGGACGTCATCAGCTGGAGGTAGTCGATGACGACGAGCTTGAGGTCGTGGCGTTGCTTGAGCCGCCGGGCCTTGGCCCGGATCTCCATCATCGTCATGTTGGGGCTGTCGTCGATGAACATCGGGGCCGACGACACCTTCGCGACGTGGCGGGCGAGCCGGTCCCACTCCTCGGTCGACATCTTGCCGTTGCGGATGTGGTTGAGCGGGATCCGGCCCTCGGCCGAGAGCAGCCGCATCGTGATCTCGGACTTCGTCATCTCCAGGCTGAAGAACGCGCTGGTGAGGTTGTTGCCGATCGACGCGGCGCGGCACAGGTCGAGAGCCAGCGTCGATTTGCCCATAGCAGGCCGAGCCGCGACCACGATCATCTGGCCCGAGTGGAGGCCGTTGGTCAGGTCGTCGAGGTCGGCGAAGCCGGTGGGCACGCCGTAGATGCCGGCCTCACGGTTCTCGATCGCCTCGATCTCGTCGAGGACGCCGTCCATGATGTCGCTCAGCGGGGCGTAGTCCTCGGCCTTGCGACGCTCGGTGACGCCGTAGACCTCCGCCTGCGCGGTGTCGACGATCTGGTCGACCTCGCCCTCGCCGGCGTAGCCGATCTGCACGATCTTGGTGCCGGCGTCGACCAGGCGGCGCAGGATCGCCTTCTCGCGGACGATCTCGGCGTAGAAGCCGGCGTTGGCGGCGATCGGGACGTTGGCAGCGAGTGTGTGCAGGTAAGGGGCACCGCCGATCCGCTGCAGCTCGCCCCGGCGGCCCAGCTCGTCAGCCACCGTCACCATGTCGGCGGGCTCCCCCCGACCGTAGAGGTCGATGATCGCGTCGTGGATCGACTCGTGGGCCGGTCGGTAGTAGTCGACGCCGCGGACCGCCTCGAGCACGTCGGCGATCGCGTCCTTGGAGATCAGCATCGCGCCGAGGACCGACTGCTCGGCCGCCATGTCCTGCGGAGGTGTGCGGCCGCCCCCATGATTGGTCGAGGGTGCGTTGCCCGGTGCGTACGACGCCGGCCCGTCGCCCCACTCGTCGTCCGGCGGTGGCACCTCTGCGAGGCTCACGCGGCCCCCTCCTGGTCGAACTGGTATTCGAATGGTGTCGTGTGCGGGCACGCTGGCGCCAAGGTCCGACACAATGGTGGGCGGCGCAGCTCGACGAGCCGTGTTGGGAGCTCGATCCGCGAACCTACGCACCGCAGAGCGGCATTGCCAGTGCCCTATCCCCAGGCCAAGGGAAAGCCTGGGGATAACCGTCGACGCGGGGTGGACGACACGCACGAACCGTGTGCACGGCCTGGGGAGCAGTCTGGGGACAGAGGACCAGAACGGGTATCGGGACAACGGCTGACCTGCGGAAACGTGGCTCCACACCTGTGGACCAAAAGTATTTCGGGGCCGATCTCGTTCACCGGCACGTCATCTTGCAGTCATCGGACAGACAGCGTTCGATCCGGTAGCATCGCCCGATTTCCACAGTTGAGGGGTGGCCGTGCGTCGCTGGCGACTGACCGCGGACGACCGCGAGATCGGGCGGCTCGCCGTACCCGCTTTCCTGGCGCTGGTCGCCGAGCCGCTGTTCCTCCTCGGCGACGCCGCGGTGGTGGGCCACCTCGGCACCCGTGAGCTCGCGGGTCTCGGCATCGCGGGCACCATCTTGCAGACCATCGTCGGGCTCTGCGTCTTCCTCGCCTACGGCACGACGGCCGGCGTCGCCCGGCAGCTCGGTGCCGGCCGACGGGGCGCGGCCCTGGCCCAGGGCGTCGACGGCCTGTGGCTCGCGGTGGTGATCGGCGTCCCGACCACGGCCGCGGGGATCCTGCTCACCGGCCCGATGGTCGCCGCGCTCGGACCCGGGGCCGCGGTCGCGCACGAGGCCGAGGCCTACCTGCGGGTGGCCCTCCTCGGCGTGACCCCGCTGCTCCTGATGCTGGCGGCCACGGGTGTGCTGCGTGGTCTCCAGGACACGCGGACACCGCTCGTCGTCGCCGTTGCGGGCAACGTCGTCAACCTGGTGCTCAACGTGGTCCTCGTCTACGGCGTCGGTCCGCTACCCGGCCTCGGCATCGCCGGCTCCGCGCTCGGCTCGGTGCTCGCCCAGGTGGGCTGTGCCGCAGCGCTGGTGCTCGTCGTCGTCCTGGCTGCCCGCCGCGAGGGCGCCACGCTCCGCCCCGACGCGCCCGGGATCCGGGCGGCGGCCCGCGCCGGCGTCCCCCTCCTCGTCCGCACCCTGACCCTGCGCGCGTCGCTGCTGGTCACGACGTACGCCGTGGTGCTCACGGCACGCGGAACCACTGCCGAGGCGGTGCCGCTCGCGACGCACCAGCTGGCGATGACGCTCTGGGTGTTCCTCGCGTTCGTGCTCGACGCGATCGCGATCGCCGCCCAGGCGATCACCGGACGTCACCTCGGAGCCGGCGACGTGGCCGCGACCCGGGCAGTCACACGGCGGATGGTCGGGTGGGGCGTGGCCAGTGGGGTCGTCACCGGCGTGGCACTGGCCGCGGCTAGCCCGCTGCTGGGCGTGCTGTTCACCACCGACGACGCCGTCCGCAAGGCGCTGGTGCCCGTGCTGCTCGTCGCAGCCGTCGCCCAGCCGGTGGCGGGAGTCGTCTTCGTGCTCGACGGCGTGCTGATCGGGGCCGGTGACGGCACCTACCTGGCGTGGGCAGGTCTTGCCGTCCTCGGCGGCTACGCTCCGCTCGTGCTGGGTGCAGCGGTGGTCACCGACGACTGGGCCGGTGGCGGCCTCCCGTGGCTGTGGGCGGTCTTCGGCCTGGTCTTCATGGGCGGCCGGTTCCTCACCCTCACTATCCGCGCGGCCGGCGATCGATGGCTGGTCACAGGAGCGACCCGGTGAAGCCGCTGTACGGCGTCGCCCTCGGTCTTGTGATCATCGCGCTCTACGCGAAGTCCGGCGACCTCGACCTGCTGCCCGACCCGCTCGGCTGGCTCCTGGTGCTGATCGCGCTCAACGTGCTGACCCGCCGGGTCGAGCTGCGGTTCCGGAGCGCGCTCTGGGTGGCAGGCCTGTTGGCCCTGGCCGCGTCGGTCGCGCTGACCGTGCCGTCGGTCCGGGAGTGGTTCGAGGATGCCGAGCCTGCGCTCGCGTGGGCGGTCGACGTCCCCGCCCTCGGCTTCTGCGGCCTCCTGTGCGCCGCCCTGGCCACCGTCGCCCGGGCCGCGGACGCGATCGCGGCCTACAGCTGGTTCCAGTGGACCGCGATCGGCTTCGGCGTGTCCGTGCTCGCGCCGGTCGTCGTGATCGGCGGCGACGTCGACGCACTCCGGGGACCGGCCGAGCTGGTCACCGGGATCGCCCAGCTGGCCCTGTTCGTCCTCTGCCTCTGGTACGGCGGTCGGGAGTGGGCAGGCGCCCCGCAGCTCGCCCAGGACGCGGGCTCACCCGCGGACGCGGCCGAGTAGTCAGCCGCCGAGCACCCCGAGAGCCGTCTCCGCCAGCGCGATGCTCTGCTGCATGGGATCGCCCTGGAAGTCGACACCGTCCTCGTACTCGAGCTCGATCTCGAAGTTGTAGCCCGCGGTGCACACCCGCAGCGTCGCCTCCAGGGGCGGGCTGTCGTCGACCTCCCACCACGCCTCGCTCGCCCCTGGGACCTGGGCCGGCGTCACCGTCGACGCGATCGCGCGCGGCTTCGGGCACTGGAACTCACCGGCAGTGAAGTCGTCCGGGCCGGTCAGCGCGAAGTCGACCTCGACCAGGTCCTCCGCCTCGAAGTTGCAGTCGTCGCTCTGCCACTCGAGGTCCTGCTCGGTGGTGCCGCCGCCCCCGATCGAGGGTTCGCCGAAGGGGACCCCGAACGCCGCTTCCACGTCGGCGGCCGTGAGGACGTCGCACGCCGCCGGGAGCCCGGCCGTCGCCTCGGTCGTCCCGGTCGTGGTCCCGGGCGTCGCACTGCTGCTCGCGTCGGTGGTCTCACCCGGTGAGTCCGGTGAGGACGACGACGGCGGGGTGTCGTCGTCGTCGCTGTCCGGTGTCGTCGCCGCAGCCGCTCAGTACCGCCGCCAGCACGAGCACGGCGATCGCCAGGAACCCTCGAGGTGACCTCATGCGCGGATTCTCGCGCGATCAGGTCCGTCGCGGCGCACCGGCCCGCCGACCGCTCCCGAGAATGACGAACGGCCGGCCCCCAGGGACCGACCGTTCGTCTCGTTCGGTGGTCGAGGAGGTCGCTCTGCGACCGTCTCGAGACCCGTCAGGCGGGGATGACGTTGAGCGCGACCGCCGCGGACACCTCGTCGTGCAGCTTGATCGAGACCTGGTGGGCGCCGAGGGTCTTGATCGGGCTGCCGAGGATGATCGTCCGCTTGTCGATCGACTCGCCGGTGACCTCGCCGAGCGCGTCGGCAACGTCACCGACAGTGACGGCACCGAACAGGCGGCCGCCTTGGCCGGCCTTGACCTTGACGTCGACCGGGGCCTGCTCGAGCTTGGTCTTGATCTCGGAGGCGTGCTCGGCGTCGTGGACGGCGCGGGCCGAGCGAGCGTTCTTGATCGCGTCGGCCTGGCTCTGGGCGCCACGGGTCCAACGGATCGCGAGGCCCTGCGGCAGCAGGTAGTTGCGGCCGTAGCCGTCCTTGACCTCGATCACGTCACCGGCGGCACCGAGACCCTCGACCTCCTGGGTCAGGATGATCTTCATCTTGTCCTCCTCCTCGAGCCCGGATCAGCGGCCGGTGGCCGTGTAGGGCAGCAGGGCGACCTCGCGGGCGTTCTTGACCGCGATCGCGACGTCCCGCTGGTGCTGGACGCAGTTGCCGGTCACACGCCGCGCGCGGATCTTGCCGCGGTCGGAGATGAACTTGCGGAGCAGTGCGGTGTCCTTGTAGTCGACACCGGTCGCCTTCTCCTTGCAGAACTGGCAAACCTTCTTCTTCGGCTTGCGGATGACTGGCTTGGCCATTGTGGTGCTCCTCCTCAGAGCCCGCCCCCGTCAGTCGAACGAGGGCGGAATGGTTGGCGTGATGTTTCTCTGGTAACTGATGGTGATCTCGATACGCGAACTGGCCGCTGATCCGGCTCAGAAAGGCGGTTCGTCGCTGCCGCCGACGCCCGGGGCACCCCACGGGTCGCCTGCCGGAGCACCGCCCTGGGCGCCGCCCGCCGGGCCGCCGGCAGGTGCCGCCGATGCCCACGGGTCCGGCTGGCCCTGGTTGCCGCCGCCGCCACCCTGGCTGCCGTAACCGCCGCCGCCCGACCGGGCAGCACGGGTGACCTTGGCCGTGGCGTACTTGAGCGACGGGCCGACCTCGTCGACCTCGATCTCGAAGACGGTGCGCTTCTCGCCCTCGCGGGTCTCGTACTGTCGCGACCTCAGCCGACCCTGGACAACGACCCGCATCCCCTTCTGGAGGGACTCCGCGACGTTCTCAGCGGCCTGGCGCCACACCGAGCAGGACAGGAACAGCGCGTCGCCGTCCTTCCACTCGTTCGACTGCTTGTCGAAGGTGCGCGGCGTCGACGCGATCCGGAAGTTCGCCACGGCCGCACCCGAGGGGGTGAAGCGCAGCTCCGGGTCGTCGACGAGGTTGCCGACGACGGTGATGACGGTCTCGCCTGCCATGTCAGGTCTCCCTAGGTGTTGGGGCTAGCGTCTTGATCGTTGGATGCGACTCCCCGAATCGGTGGAGTGGCGCCATCGTGTCGCGACCTTCCGACATTGGGTAGGCCTCGTCCACAGCGCCGGGTCGCATCACAGCGTCGGACGCAGCACCTTCGTGCGCAGGATGGCCTCGTTGAGGCCGAGCTGACGGTCGAGCTCGGAGACCGTCGCCGGGGTCGCGGTCAGGTTGATGACGGCGTAGATGCCTTCGGCGTTCTTGTCGATCTCGTAGGCGAGACGTCGACGACCCCAGATGTCGACCTTGTCGACGGTGCCGCCGTCCTTGCGGACGACGTTGAGGTACTTGTCGAGCGACGGCTCGACCGTGCGCTCGTCGAGGCTCGGATCGAGGATGACCATGACTTCGTATGCACGCAAAGCGGTCTCCACCTCCTCTGGACTAGGCGGCCACGGACTCTCCGTGGCAGGAGGGCTCTGCAGGTGCGCCACTCCCCCTTTGGGAGGGCGACGGGACAGGTTAACAACGAGGTACGGCGCGCACCGAATCCTCGCTCACGCCGGAGCGCTGGTCACGGCGTCGGCGGCCGCTCCTAGTCTGGGGGACATGACCGAGATCCGCATCGGTGCCCACGTGGAGCAGACCGACCCGATCGCCGAGGCCAAGGCCCGCAACGCGCCCCTGGTGCAGTTCTTCCTGGGCAACCCGCAGTCCTTCAAGGGCCCCGTCGTCGCCTATGCCGGCGGTGCCGAGCAGCTAAGGACGGACGCCGAGACGGCCGGCATCGACCTCTACGTCCACGCGCCGTACCTCATCAACGTCGCGACGACGAACAACCGGCAGCGGATCCCGGGGCGCAAGCTGCTCCAGCAGCACATGGACGCCGCTGCCGAGATCGGGGCCAAGGGTCTGATCGTCCACGGCGGTCACGTGCAGGACGCCGACGACCCCGCGAAAGGTTTCGACAACTGGCGCAAGGCGGTCGCGGCGACCGACATCAAGATCCCGCTGCTGATCGAGAACACCGCCGGCGGGACGAACGCGATGACCCGCTACCTCGACCGGATCGCCGGGGTGTGGGCGGCCATCGAGGGCACCGAGGGCGCGGACATGGTCGGCTTCTGCCTCGACACCTGCCACGCCCACGCCGGCGGCAACCCACTCGAGACGGTCGTCGAGGACGTCCGCAAGATCACCGGCCGGATCGACCTGGTCCACTGCAACGACAGCCGCGACGACTTCGACTCCGGCGCCGACCGGCACGCCAACTTCGGCACCGGCCGGATCGACCCCGAGCTGCTGGCCGCCGTCGTCCGCGACGCCGGCGCACCGGTCGTCTGCGAGACACCGGGTCCGGCCGCCGCCCACGTCGCCGACTTCGCCTGGCTGCAAGAGCGCCTCTGAGGCGAGGAACCAGGCCGGTGGTCGAGTAGCGCCCGCGAGCGAGGAACCCCGCCGGTGGTCGAGTAGCGCCCGCGAGCGAGGAACGAGCTCGCGACGGCGCGTATCGAGACCCCGGTGAGCCAACCGCCCCACGGCGGGTGGGCGAGTTCCGGCGTCTCGATACGCCCTCGCGCCAGGGCGCTCGGACTACTCGACGAGCGAGGGGCGCGGGCTACTCGACGAGCGAGGGGCTCGGGCTACTCGACGAGCGGGGCTCGGGTTACTCGACCAGCGACGGTTCCCGCTCGGGGCGTCAGGCGGGCTGCCACCCGAGGTTGGTCGCCACCCGTTCCAGCGTCGACAGCACGCGGTCCTCCTCCTCCGCAGAGACGCCATCGAACGCGCGGCCGTGGAGGTCGCTGAGCGCCTGCTGCTCCACCTCGTCGACCCGCTCGAGGCCGCGGTTCGTGAGCCGGTACTCGTTCGCCTGGTGCTCGACGAGGCGGTCCCCGACCACGCGGTCGATCACCGTCTCCACCGACTCGTCCGGGGCCACGAACGGGGCCAGCCCCTCGCGGAGGACGTCGTCGGCGACGGCGCCGACCTTCAGCCTGGTCAGGACCTGCCACTGTCCCGGGTCGAGGCCGGCCTTCTCCGCGGCCCGAGCGAACTCGGCCTGCAGCAGCGTGTCCAGTGTTCTCACCCAGAAGCTCAGGGGTTGCGGTGCGGTCATGAGGGGTCAGTACCCAGACCGATACGCTCGACGCATGCCGAGCCTGCGGACCATCTCCGCCGACGAGCACCACGACTACCTGGCCACCCTTCCCACCGCCAGCTTCCTCCAGACCCCCGGGTGGGCCAAGGTCAAGCCGGAGTGGCGCTCCGAGCACCTCGCCTGGGTCGACGACAGCGGGCACACCGTCGGCGCGGCGCTCGTGCTCTACCGCCAGCTGCCGCGGGTCAAGCGCTACCTCGCCTACCTGCCGGAGGGACCGGTCATCGACTGGTCGACCGACCGTCTCGGCGACTGGCTCGGCCCCCTGGTCCGCCACCTCGGGGGCGAGGGTGCGTTCGCCGTCCGGATCGGACCGCCGGTGGTCACCCGCCGCTGGTCGGCCGCGCAGATCAAGGAAGGCATCGCCGACGACGACGTACGGCGCCTCGGCCAGGTGCCGCCCCTGGACCGCTCCTCCGCCGGGGCCCGGGTGGTCGCGCAGCTGCACGAGCTGGGCTGGCGCCAGCAGGGCGCGGAGGGCGGCTTCGCCGCCGGACAACCGCAGTTCGTCTACCAGATACCGCTGGTCCAGGCCGACGGCATCCCTCACAGCGAGGAGTCCCTCCTCAAGGGGATGAACCAGCAGTGGCGCCGCAACATCAAGAAGGCCGACAAGGAGGGGGTCGAGGTCTCGGTCGGCACGGTCGCGGACCTGAAGGCCTTCCACGACCTCTACGTCCACACCGCTGAGCGCGACCACTTCACACCACGTTCGCTGCGCTACTTCGAGGTCATGTACGACGCCCTCAACCCCCAAGTAGGCGGCAAGCCGGTCAGCGAGCTCAAGCTCTGGCTGGCCCGTCACCAGGGCGACCTGGTCGCGGCGACGCTCGCCGTCCGGGTCGGCACGCACTCCTGGTACTCCTACGGCGCCTCCTCGACGGAGAAGCGGGACGTCCGCGGCTCCAACGCCGTGCAGTGGGCGATGATCCGTGACGCCCTCGCCTCTGGTGCCACCGTCTACGACCTGCGCGGCATCACCGAGACGCTCGACGCACACGACTCCCACGTCGGACTGATCCAGTTCAAGGTCGGGACCGGCGGCCAGGCCGTCGAGTACGCCGGTGAGTGGGACCTGCCGGTCAACCGGCTCCTCTACAAGGCGTTCCAGATGTATCTGGCTCGTCGTTAGGGATCCGATGAGCCTCAGCCTGACTGTCGACGGCCCGCGTTGGCGGGCCCACCTCGCGTCCGTCGCCGACAGCCACCCGGGCATCGTCCCGGTGGCCAAGGGCAACGGCTACGGCTTCACGCTCGGTCGGCTCGCGCGCAAGGCACAGTGGCTGCGCGACCGCGGGCACGACGTGACGACGATGGCGGTCGGCACCTACGAGGAGATCCCCGAGGTCGCCACCCGCTGGGACGGTGACATCCTGGTGATGACGCCGTGGCGGCCGTTCGTCGAGTCCGACGCTGCGCCGATCGACGTGCCCGTGCGCAAGCGGGTGATCCACACCGTCAGCCGGCTGACCGACCTCGAGCAGCTGCTCACCCTGGTCCCCGACGCCCGGGTCGTGCTCGAGCGCACCACCAGCATGCTGCGGCACGGCATGTCCGGACGCGACCTCTGGGAGGCCGGGGAGGTGCTCCGTCGACACCCCAAGGGCAGCGTCGAGGGCGTCGCCCTGCACCTGCCGCTCGCCCAGGGCAACCACCTCGGAGAGGTCGGCCGGCTGCTCAACGACTTCGTCGCGGCCGAGGTGCCGGAGCGCGGCGCGCGCACGGTCTGGGTCAGCCACCTCACCGACGCCGAGCTCGCTGCACTGCGCGAGCAGTACCCCGACTTCACCGTCCGCCCACGCATCGGCACCCAGCTCTGGCTCGGCGACCGCGGCGCCCTCCACGTGACGTCGACCGTCCTCGACGTGCACCCCGTCGAGCGCGGCGACATCTTCGGTTACCGCGCCCGCACCGTGCCGAAGTCGGGTCACCTGCTCGTCGTCAGCGGCGGTACGGCGCACGGCATCGGCCTCGAGGCCCCGACCGGCGACCAGTCGATCAAGGCTCGCGCCGCCACCCTCGCGCGGGGCGGGCTGGACGCGGTCGGGTTCGTGCGGTCGCCGTACTCCATCGACGGCAAGCAGCGCCTCTTCGCCGAGCCACCGCACATGCAGGCGTCGATGCTGTTCCTCCCGAACGGCGCCCGGGTACCGGCCGTTGGCGACCGGATCGACGTCCGGGTGCGCTACACCGCCACCACGTTCGACCGGGTCGTCGTCGACGGCTGAGGTCTCGGCACGTCGTCGGGCGGTGGTTCCGCCGGAGGCTGCACCGGGTCGTGGTGCGGCAGGAACATGTCACGGACGACCACCGCGACCAGGTAGAGCTCGCACGCCATCCGGACGGCGATCCCCACCCAGTAGAACCCGACATCGCCCCCGCCGGCCGGTTGCAGGTAGCCGCCGAGGTACCACCAGACCGTGCAGAAGTAGAACACCTCACCGGCCTGCCAGATGATCTGGTCGCGCCAGCGGGGCCGGGCCAGCACCGCGAGCGGCAGCAGCCACAGGACGTACTGCGGCGAGTAGACCTTGTTGACGAGCAGGAACCCGGCCACGATCAGGAACCCGAGCTGGGCCAGCCTCGGCACGTGGTCGGTACGACGCCCGGCCAGCAGGCCGATGACGAGCACGCCGGCACACCAGACTCCGAAGAAGACCCACGACCACACGTTGATCGCGTCGGCCCCGATCCCGCTGTCGCGCACCTGGTCCACGATCAGCCACACCGAGCCGAGGTCGGCGCCGCGGTCGGCGTTGAACGACCAGAACACCTTCCACTCGTCGGTCCCGCTGAGGTAGGCAGGCAGGTTGACCAGAGCCCAGGTGACCGCCGCCCAGAGGGTGGCCAGCGCGAAGGCGCCGTACCTCCGCTGCCGGATGCAGATGACGAGCAGCCCGCCCAGCAGGAACAGCGGATAGAGCTTCGCAGCGGTGCCGAGTCCGATGAGCACGCCGGTCAGCACCGGGCGGTCCCGCGACCAGGACCAGAGCGCCCCCGCCACCAGCGCGACCGCGATCAGGTCCCAGTTGATCAGCCCGGTCAGGATCAACGTCGGTGAGAGGGCGAAGGCGGCCGCGTCCCAGGGCCGCCCGGGATTGACCCTCGACAGCAGCCACACCGACAACAGGGCCAGGGCGGCGAAACCGACCGCGTTGACCAGCACGAAGAGGGTGAGCTCGTCGTCGACGTCCTCATCGGCGTAGAGGTCGTCGACCGGCTGGTCGGACCGCGCTTCGCGGTCCGGGCTCCCGTTGAGGACCTGCGTCACCCACGCGGTGCCGAAGGCCCAGTAGGAGATGCCCACGGGGTACTCCATGACCTCGTAACGGCCGCGAGTCTCCTCGTCGTCGCTGTAGGGCCAGGCCAGCTCCGCCAGCCCCCGCGGCACGTAGAGCGGGCGCAGGTCGGTGTAGCACATGTGGGAGTAGACCCACTCCTGGTCCTTGCCGTCGGCCAGCGAGCACGGCGCCTTCTGCACCATGCCGAGCACGAAGACGAACGCGGTCAGCAGGAGCAGCACCCGCGCCGGGGTCCACCACCGGTGCCGCCCGGCGTGATCTCCCACCGGGCCGCCGACCCCTTCACTGAGGGCGGCGACGACCCGGTCGTCCCGGGTCGGGTGGACGTGGGTCATCCGCCTACGGCGCGGCGGCGGGGACCCGACCTGTGCCCTGACCCTCGACCGGCCCTTCGACCGAAGCCGGCGCCCCCGGTACCGCGGGTCGTCGGCTGGGACGTGCTGGGCTCCTGGGTCGGGGTCGACGGCTCCTCCGTGGGGGTCGACGGCTCCTCGGTCGGGGTCGACGGCTCCTGGCTCGGGGTCGATGGCTCCTCCGTGGGGGTCGACGGCTCGTCGGTGGGCTCGTCGGTCTCCGGCTCCTTCGTCTGCGTCGTCTCCGGCGGCGGCGGGGGCGGGGTGTAGGGCTCGTGCCCCTCCTCCGGCGCCTCGCCGTCGACGTACGCCGGCTCGGCGAGGGGGATCGGCTCCTCACCCTCCATCACGCGCTCCATGACCGCCCGCCAGGTGCGGGCAGGGTAGGAGCCACCGAAGTACTCGGGCAGCCAGTCCTTGAGCTGCTCGTTGCCCTTGCCGCGCACGTACATGACCGCGGTCGCGCGCTGTGCGGTGAAGCCGGCGAACCAGGCCGACGAGACCTCGCCCACTCCGTTGGTCGCGGTACCGGTCTTGCCGGCGGTGGGCCAGGCGAACCCGGAGAGCGCTGTTGCGCCCGACCCGGACTCCACCACCTGCTCCATGGCGTAGGACACGTCCGCGGCGATGTCCTCGGGCAACGCACGATGGTCGACCACCTTGTGGTCGTACCGCTTCTCGCCGTTCTGGTCGACGACCTTCTCGATGATGAAGGGTTCGGCAGCCACGCCACCGTTGGCGACCGTGGCGTAGCCGTTCGCCATGTTGATCGGGCTCACCGTCTGGGATCCCAGGGCCACCCCGGTGTTGGGCTCGAGCCCGGGAGTGAAGGTGGGGAAGCCCCAGGGGTCCTCGGCCGGCTTGATCGGCGGGATGCCCATGTCGACCGCGGAGTCGATGATCTTCTCCGGACCGTCCTCCATCGAGAGCGTGAGGTCGATGAAGGCGGTGTTGATGGAGTCCTCGGTCGCCTTGAGCAGGCTCACCGGTCCGTACGAGACGTTGCCCTGGTTCTCGAACTCGCTGCCGTCAGGCATGGCGTACGGGGAGCTCCCGTCGAAGGAGTCCTTGAGCGAGAACCCGTCCTTGATGCCCGCTGCCACGGCGAACGGCTTGAACGTCGAACCCGCCTGGCCACCGGCCACCGCCCAGTTGATCTGCGACTCGAGGTAGTCCTGTCCGGCGAAGATGCCGCGCACCGCACCCGTGCCGGGCTCGACGGTGGCGACGGCGACGTGGAGGTTCTTGTAGCCGTACCCTTCCGGCCGCGCCTCTTTCATGCCCTCCAGGGCGGCGTCCATCGCTTTCTCGGTGAAGGTCGTGGTCACCTCGAGACCGCCACCGTTGATCTCCTGCTCGCTGAAGCCGAGTCGGAGCAGCTCCTTCTTGACCATCTGGAGCACGTGACCGGTCTGGCCTCCGTACGCGTCCTCGCTCTCGACCTCGGGGAAGTCCGGGAGCCGGCGGTAGGCGCGGTCCCGCTCCTCGGCCGTGATGTCGTCCATCTCGGCCATCTCGCCGACGACGTACTGGTAGCGCCCCTTGAGCGCCCGCTTCGCGGCCTTGCCGTTGGCTGGGTCGAGGTCGTTGGGGTCGTTGAGGAGGGCGGCGAGCGCGGCGCTCTGCCGGAGGTTCAGGTCCTTGGCGTCGACCTCGAAGTAGGCCTGCGCCGCCGCCTGCACGCCGTAGGCGCCACGACCGAAGTAGATGGTGTTGAGGTAGCCCTCGAGCACCTCGTCCTTCGAGTACTGGTTCTCGATCTTCAGCGAGAGGATCGCTTCCTTCACCTTGCGCTTCCAGGAGCGCTCCTGGGTGAGGTACAGCACCTTCACGTACTGCTGGGTGATCGTCGAGGCGCCCTGTGTCACGCCGCCCGACGCGTTGCTGAACGCCGCGCGCAGGATGCCCTTGGGGTCGATGCCCTGGTTGGTCCAGAACGACTGGTCCTCAGCGGCGACGACTGCGTCCTTGAGGCTCGGGGGCATCTCCTCGAGGCCGATCGGGTCGCGCTTCTGGATCGCGAACTGGCCGAGGTCGGTCTTGCCGTCGGAGTAGTAGACGTGCGTCGTCTGGGTGGTGAAGTCGGAGTTGGGGTCGGGGATGTCGATCGACCGGTAGGCGACGAAGAACAGACCGACACCGATCAGGACCAGCACCAGGGCGCCGATCGCGCCCCACTTGGTCACTTTGAGCAGGCGCCGCTGCCAGGTGGGCCGTCCGGTGCGCGACTTCGACGACCGGGACGGCTTCGAGGACCTCGAGGGTCCAGAAGTCGAGCCTGCCTTGCGCTTGCCGTCCGCCAACGTCCTGCCTCACTGGTCTCTCGGGTCCACCGCGTCTTCTGCGGGGTGCGCGGGTGCGCCGGGTCGCCCCGCCATGCCGCAGATCAGGGTACGCACCTGCCCCTCGAGCAACCGATTCGACGACTGCGATCCATCGGGTGTTCAGATTCCACGGATATATCGCTACGATAGATCGCATGTCACGGCGTGGCGACACCATCGAGCTGGCGGTCCTCGGACTGCTGCACGAGGGACCCATGCACGGCTACGAGCTCCGCAAGCGGCTCAACCTGATGCTCGGGTGGGGGCGACTGCTCTCCTACGGGTCGCTCTACCCGGCGCTGAAGAAGATGCTCCGCGGCAACCTGATCGAGGAGGTCACGGCGGCTCCGGCACTGGCAGGGTCGGCGACCTCCCGGCGGCCGCGGATCACCTACCAGGTGACCGAGCGGGGCACTGAAGAGTTCCACCGGCTGATGTCGGAGGTCGGGCCCACAGCGTGGGAGGACGACACCTTCGACATCCGCTTCCGGTTCTTCTCGTCGACCGACATGGAGATCCGGCTGCGCGTGCTGGAGGGGCGTCGCTCCCGCCTACAGGAGCGGCTCGACCGGGTGCAGCGCGAGCTCGCGATGACCCAGAAGGAGGTCGACCGCTATGCCACCGAGCTCCAACGGCATGGCGTCGAGTCCGTCGAGCGCGAGGTCCGGTGGCTTTCGGACCTGATCAATGCAGAGCGCGGCACCCCTGGCCCCCAGGCTGCCGCAGCAACAGACAACGACTGATCGAAACGATCAAGGAGAGGGATCCCATGGGTTCGGTACGAGTAGCGATTGCCGGCGTCGGCAACTGCGCCACGTCGCTTGTCCAGGGCGTGCACTACTACCGGGACGCCGACCCGGCCGGCACCGTCCCGGGCCTGATGCACGTCAAGTTCGGCGACTACCACGTGAGCGACGTCACGTTCGTCGCCGCGTTCGACGTCGACGACAAGAAGGTCGGCAAGGACCTCTCGGAGGCCATGAACGCCTCGGAGAACAACACCATCCACATCGCCGACGTCCCCACGCTCGGCATCGAGGTCCAGCGCGGCCCCACCCTCGACGGCCTCGGCAAGTACTACCGGGCGACCATCGACGAGTCGACCGCCGACCCCGTCGACGTCGTGCAGGCGCTCAAGGACTCCGGCGCCGACGTGCTGGTGTCCTATCTGCCGGTGGGCTCCGAGGAGGCCGACAAGTTCTACGCCCAGTGCGCGATCGACGCCGGCGTCGCCTTCGTCAACGCGCTCCCGGTGTTCATCGCCTCCGACCCCGATTGGGCCAAGAAGTTCGAGGACGCGGGCGTCCCGATCGTCGGAGACGACATCAAGTCCCAGGTCGGCGCGACCATCACCCACCGGGTGATGGCCAAGCTGTTCGAGGACCGCGGCGTCGCCCTCGACCGCACCTACCAGCTCAACGTCGGCGGCAACATGGACTTCAAGAACATGCTCGAGCGCGAGCGCCTGGAGTCCAAGAAGGTGTCCAAGACCCAGGCTGTGACCTCCAACCTCACCGGCGAGCTGTCGGGCCTGACCGACTCCCGCAACGTCCACATCGGTCCTTCCGACTACGTCGCGTGGCTCGACGACCGCAAGTGGGCCTACGTCCGGCTCGAGGGCCGCGCGTTCGGCGACGTACCGCTCAACCTCGAGTACAAGCTCGAGGTCTGGGACTCGCCCAACTCCGCCGGCATCATCATCGACGCCGTGCGTGCCGCGAAGATCGCGTTGGACCGCGGCATCGGCGGGCCGATCATCCCGGCCTCGGCCTACCTGATGAAGTCCCCGCCGGTCCAGATCGAGGACACCGAGGGTCGCGTGCTGCTGGAGAGGTTCATCCGCGGCGAGTGAACCGCCGAACACCTCGCCGACCCGTCGCCTGCTGGTGACGGGTCGGCGCGTTTCTTGGACCTCAGCCAAGGGTCGGTGAGCCCAGCCTGTGGTCTGCGCTGCGTCAGATGGCGCGGACTACGGGTCCGCGACCAGGGCTTCCCGGTCATAGCGTCGAGGGGCTGACCGGACCCGGGCACTGCACCGAGGACTCGTCCAGCTAGCGATCCGCGCCGCGGCATCGGGCCGTCCCGCAACCAGCGGGACGGTCCGGTCCGGTCACCTGGCTTCCCACCACGCCAGCAGTGCGGCTGTTGCGTCGTCCTCGGACATCGGGCCGTTGTCGAGCCGCAGCTCGAGCAGCATCTGGTAGGCCTCGCCGACCTCGCGTCCCGGCGGGATGCCCAGGATGGCCATGATCTGGTTGCCGTCGAGGTCCGGTCGGATCGATGCCAGCTCCTCCTCCTCGGACAACCGCGCGATCCGGGCCTCCAGGTCGTCGTAGGTACGACGGAGCCGATCGGCCTTGCGCTGGTTGCGGGTCGTGCAGTCGGCGCGGGTCAGGACGTGCAGCCGCTCCAGCTGACCGCCGGCGTCGCGCACGTAGCGCCGGACCGCGGAGTCGGTCCACTCCCCCGACCCGTAACCGTGGAACCGCAGGTGCAGCTCGACCAGGTGGCAGACCGCGTCGATGTCGTCCCCGGAGAACCGCAGCGCCTGCATCCGCTTCCGGGTGATCTTCGCGCCCACGACGTCGTGGTGGTGGAAGGTCACCGTCCCGTCGTCGAGGAAGCGGCGGGTCTTGGGCTTGCCCACGTCGTGCATCAGTGCCGCGAACCGGGAGATGAAGTCAGGACCCTTCCCACCGTGCTCGTCCAGCCGGTCCTCGAGGTCGATCGCCTGCTCCAGCACGGTCAGCGTGTGCTCGTAGACGTCCTTGTGCCGATGGTGCTCGTCGCGCTCCAGCTTGAGCCTCGGCAGCTCGGGCAGCACGTGGTCCGCGAGCCCGGTGTCGACGAGCAGGGTCAGGCCGAGCCGGGGATAGGGCGCGCAGATCAGCTTCACCAGCTCGTCACGCACCCGCTCGGCGGACACGATGGTGATCCGATCGGCCATGTCACGCATCGCAGCGACCACCGGCTGGTCGACCGTGAAGCCCAGCTGCGCGGCGAACCGGGCCGCGCGCATCATCCGCAGCGGGTCGTCGGAGAAGGAGTCCTCGGGCCGTCCGGGCGTGCGCAGCAACCGGCTGGCCAGGTCGACGATGCCCCCGAAGGGATCCTCGACCTGCTGTCCCGGCAGCCGCACCGCCATCGCGTTGACCGTGAAGTCGCGCCGGGCCAGATCGCCGACCAGCGTGTCGCCGTACTTCACCTCCGGCTTGCGCGAGTCCGGGTCGTAGGCCTCGGAGCGATAGGTCGTCACCTCGACCACCCAGTCGCCCTTGCGGCAGCCGATCGTCCCGAAGTCACGCCCCATGTCCCACCAGGCGTCACCCCACGCCGCGCAGGATCCGGTCGGTCTGCTCCGGCCGGGCCGAGGTCGTGAAGTCGAGGTCGTTCGAGTGGCGCCCGAGCATCGCGTCCCGCACGGGACCGCCGACCAGCGCGAGCTCGTGGCCGGCGGCCGCGAACAGCTCACCCAGCTCGTCGGTCACCGGCGCGATCCTCGCCAGCTCCGCCGCCACCGCCTGCTGGACGTCGACGAGCCGGATCGGCTCGGACGCAGGCGGCGGCGGCTCGGACACGGGCCGGAGTCTACGGAGATGCGCTGACCCGCGACGAGGGAGGCGGTGCGCGGCGGGGGTCGCCGTGCCGCACAGGCAGCCGCACTACCCTCGGGTCGTGGTCTCCCGCCCTGTCCTGCTGCGCGCTGCGCTGGGGGCCGTGACCGCGCTGACAGCGGGATTCCTGGCCACGCCACCGGCGGCGACCGCAGCGGATCCGCGCCCGCCCCAGCACACCGAGGCCTACCCCGTCCCCGCGGCGTACGACGCCCCGCTGCTGGTGACCATCGACGCCCTCACCCCGGGCGAGGTGCCGCGCAAGGGGCCGGTGGTCGTGTCGGGGACGGTGATCAACCGCGACGCCGAGACCTGGACCGGGATCAGCCTCTACCCGTTCATCAACGCCGGGCCCGACTGCACGTCCTGTCCGCCGCCGGCCACGACTGCAGAGGAGCTGGCGGAGGCGGCGGAGACCGATCCCGAGTCGGTGGTCGGCAGCCGGATCATCGAGGTCAGTGACAGCATCGACGAGCTGGCGCCGGGTGCGGTGCAGCCCTACACCATCCGGGTGCCGCGCAGCCTGCTGCCGGTGTCGACGCCCGGCGTCTACTGGTTCGGGGTGCACGCCTCGGGAGCGAGCGAGAGCACGCCGCGGGACGACTTCGCCGACGGACGCGCCCGCACCTTCCTCCCCTACGTGCCGCGCGGTCGGGACGGGATCCGGGGCACGGTCGACACGGCCGTCGTGGTGCCGCTTCGCTACCGGATCGCCCACAGAGCCAACGGCCAGCTCTCCCGTCCGGGGGCGTGGCAGGAGGCGTTCGAGGTGACCGGGGACCTCGGCGGCCCGCTCGCCTTCGGGAGTGCCTCGGCCGGGAGGCCGATGAGCTGGCTGATCGATCCCGCGGTGCCCGACGCGGCCCGGCTGCTGCGCCGTGGGAACCCGCAGCGGGCGCTCGCGCCGGAGGAGGCCGACGACGGCGAAGGCACCGACGGCGAGCCCGAGGCGAACGACGGGCAGACCGAGGAGCCCGAGGACGCCGAGCCGGTCGCGGAGGGCGAGACAGCCGTCACCGCAGCCGACTGGCTGGACTCGCTCGAGGTGCAGCTGCGTGGCGACGAGGTGCTCGCACTGCCCTACGGCGACCTCGACATGTCGGCCACGCCGGACCGGATGCCCGGCCTCTACCCGTTGTCCCGCGATCGTGTGGGAACGGTCCTGTTGTCGTGGGAGACGCCGGCCGTCCCGGTGATCGCGTCCCCCGGGGGTTACCTCGATCCTTCCGCGATCGACGGCATCGACGACGACAGCACCCTGATGCTCACCGACCGGATGTTCGGTGCGCAGGACTTCCGCCGCGGTCCGCCGGTCGTCGGTGAGTACCGCGCCCACACCATCGCCGTGACGTCGCACGGCGCGGCCAGCGGCGGACCGGGACCGGATCCGCGGCTCGGAGCGGTGGCGTTCCGCCAGCGGGTGCTCGCGGAGGCGGCGCTCCGACTGCTGGCGCCCGGACCCCGACACCCGTTGATCGTGCTCGTGCCCCACGGTGTCGACGGAGCAGACGGATCCACGTTCTGGAGCGGGCTCGACCCGGACTGGGTCAACCTCACGACCGTCGGCGACGCCACCGACCGGCCCGCGACCGAGGTCGACCCCGACACCCTGACCTACCCCGCCGACCAGGAGACCGCGGAGCTCCCGGCCGCCGTCTACGCGGAGGTGGAGCAGCTGATCGAGGCGGGCGTCACGATGCAGAGCCTGCTGGAGGACGCCCCCACCTTGGCCGCCGACGTCCGTGACGAGGCGCTCGCCGGGGCGTCGTACCAGTACCGCGTCAACCCGGAGATCTCTGCCTACCGGCTCGCCCGCTCGCGCCGCTGGATCGACCGACGGCTGCGGTCGGTCCGGATCGAGGGGCCGCCGGCCGTCACCTTGTCGAGCGCCGACGGCAGCTTCGCCGTGACCGTGACCAACCACCTCGACCGCACGGTGAAGGTGCGGATCGCGGCCGAGAGCATCGATGGTGCGGTGGAGGTGGACGTCGGCGACCCGCTGGTGCTCGCCGCCGACAGCCGCACCACGATCGTGCTGGACGCGCACCACACGCGGGTCGGCGTACGCAACGTGACCTTGTCGATCACCGACGTCGAGGGCACCCCGCTCGGGTCGTCGGTGGAGGTGCCGATCCGGTCCGGGAAGGTCAGCGAGGTGATCTGGGTGATCCTCGGCGCCGGCGGCGGCATCTTGTTCGTGGCGATCGTGCTGCGCCTCGTCCGGAGGATCCGCAACCGCACTCCCGAGGCGGCTGCATGACCGAGGTGGCCGACAGCAGCGGCGAGCAGCGCGGGATCCTGGTCAACAGCGCGGTGATGGCGGCCGGTACCGTCGTCTCGCGGTTCAGCGGCTTCATCCGCTCGACCCTCCTCGTCGCGGCGCTCGGCCTCGGGCTGCACGCGGACCTGTTCACCATCGCGAACACGGTCCCCAACATGCTCTACATCCTGCTCGCAGGGGGCGTGTTCAACGCCGTCCTCGTGCCCCAGCTGGTGCGGTCGATGAAGAACGACGCCGACGGCGGCGCGGCCTACGCCGACCGGGTCGTCACCCTTGCCGTCCTCTTCCTCGGCACCGTCACCGTGCTGCTGGTCGTCGCAGCGCCGTGGGTGGTGGACCTGCTGCTCACGAGCAAGTACGAGGACCCCGCCCTGGCGGAGGAGCGTCAGTCAGCCATCGACTTCGCGCGCTACTGCCTGCCGCAGGTCTTCTTCTACGGCATGTTCGTGCTGGCCGGGCAGCTCCTCAACGCGCGTGGGCGGTTCGGTCCGATGATGTGGGCGCCGATCGCCAACAACGTGATCGCCATCGCCGTCCTCATCGTCTACCTGTACTGGTTCGGTGCGGCCTCGACGAGCGAGCAGGACGGCGGGTTCACCCCCGGACAGGAGGCCCTGCTCGGCATCGGCTCGACGCTCGGCATCGCCGCCCAGCTGTTGGTGCTGGTGCCCTACCTGCGCGCCGCGGGCGTGCGGATCCGGCCCCGGTTCGACTTCCGCGGCACCGGTCTCGGGCACACCCTGCGACTGGCGGTGTGGACGGTGCTGTTCGTGATCGTCAACCAAGCGGCGTACGTCGTGGTGGTCAAGCTCGCCTCGGGCGGCACCGCCTCGGCCGCGGACGGCACCGGCATCACCATCTACTCCTCGGCGTTCCTGGTGGTGATGGTCCCGCACTCGATCATCACCGTGTCGCTCGCCACCGCGATCCTGCCGCGGCTCTCGGCGCACGCCGCGGCACAGGACCACGCGGCGCTGGGGGGAACCCTGGTCACCACCATCCGGACCGCGCTCGTGGTCGTCGTGCCGTTCGCCCTGCTGCTGCCGTTGATCGCGCTGCCGATGTCGCAGGTGCTCTGGGGACACGGAGCGGGGGCAGAGGTCTACCAGCGGTTCGAGCCGACGATCGCCCTCTTCGGCTTCGGCGTCGTCTTCTTCACGATCCACTACCTGACCCTGCGGGGGTTCTACGCCCTCGAGCTCAACCGCACGGTGTTCCTGATCCAGTGCGTGATCGCGGCCGTCAACATCACCGCGGCGATCGTTCTCGTCGGTCGCGCCGGTCCCGAGGAGACGTCGCCGATGCTCGTGCTCGGCTACACCGCCGCGTACGGCGTCGGCTCGTTGCTGTCCTTCACGGTGCTGGCGCGGCGCCTGGGCGGTCTGCAGGCGGGGCCGCTGCTCGGGTTCGCTGCCCGACTGGTCGTGGCGTCGGCGATCGGCACCGGCGTCGCCTGGCTCGTCCACCTCGGTCTCGACGAGCTGCTGGAGCAGGCGCCGGGTGCCGGCGGCTGGTGGTGGGCGGCGGTCGAGGTCGCCGCGCTGGGCCTGGTCACGGTCGCGGTGGTGGTCCTGCTGGCGCGGGTGCTCCGACTGCAGGAGGTCACCACGGTGATCGACACCGTGAGCGCCCGCCTCCGCCGTGGTTGAGGGCCGGGCGCGATTCCTTCCCCCGGGGTTGGGCTAGTCCCGGTGGCGACCGACGAACCGCCCTACGATGGATGTGCAGGCGCCTCGAGCGAGAAGGACTGGGTTGACGACGTCGACGAGGCCAGGCGACGTACTGGCCGGCCGCTACCGGTTGATCGACTTGTTGACCGAGAGCAGCGGCGGGCGGTTCTGGCGCGCCCACGACAACGTGCTGGAGCGCTACGTCGCGCTCCACGTGATCCCCGAGGACGACCCCCGCGCTCCGCTGCTGCTCGAGGCCGCCCGTGAGTCGGCGACCGTGCTCGACGCCCGGATCCTGCGGGTGCTCGACGCCGAGCTGGCCGACGGGCGCTGTTTCGTGGTCAACGAGTGGGGCACCGGCACCTCCCTCGACATCCTGGTCACGCACGGCGGTCCGCTCGGTCCGCGCCGGGCCGCCTGGCTCACCGCGGAGGTTGCCGGTGCGATCTCCACCGCGCATGCCCGCGGGGTCTCCCACGGCCGGCTCAACCCCGAGAACGTGCTCATCGACGGGCTCGGGGCGGTCCGGCTGATCGGTCTCTGCGTCGACGCCGCCCTCCACGGTCTGCCCTCCGGGCGGATCGAGCAGGACCGGCAGGACCTGGGCGGACTCCTCTACTGCGCCCTCACCGCCACCTGGCCGGGCCCGTCGGACTCCATCGTCCCGGGCGCGCCCCACGAGCACGACGCAGTGCTGGCACCACGACAGGTGCGGGCCGGCGTCCCACGCACGCTGGACCTGCTCTGGGCAGACATCACCGAGGCCGGCAACCACAAGCGCCGCTGGTCGACCCACCACGAGGCCGACGTCTCCACGGCGAGCGCGGTGCGCGAACGGCTGATGGAGTTCCTCGGTGGTGTCGACGGGACCATTGGTCTCTCCGAGGCGCTGGCCGCCTCGATCCCGCCGATCAACGAGATCCAGCGGGTCGTGCTGCCACAGGTGCCCGAGATCACCGTCCGCGACTTCGACCGGCCCGCGCCGCAGGACGAGGACCCGCCGGCGCCGGCGCCCGAGGAGGACGGCCCGACGGAGGACGGCCCGACGGCCGAGCGCGAGATCCCGGTCGACGATCCGCCGATCCCCTCCGTCGCCGACATCGTCGACCTCCCGACCGAGGCCGGGATGCCGGTCTTCGGTGACGAGGACGACGAGGTGGCCTGGATGCGCGCCCGGAGCACGCCGCCTCCACCGCCGCCCCCGTTCGACGAGCCCCCGGTGCGACCGCTCTTCGCGCCCGAGCCGCCGGAGGGTGCCCCCGCGCGGCGGCCCCGGACCGACCTTTCCCGGTCGGCGCGCCCGACGGACGCTCCGCTCGCAGCCGCGGGGTTCTGGCCCTGGGACACGGGTGCGGGGATCCCCGGCGGCAACGGCGGCAACGGTGAGGACGGCACGGCCGAGCACGAAGCCGTCCCCGGGCGCAGCTGGCTACGGCTGGCGATGGTCCTCGCTGCCTGTCTCGCACTGTTGATCGGAGTGGCGGTCGCCTTCAACCTGGGGCGGGGCCGGACGCCCCTCGGCGCCGAGCGCGACGAGCCGACCACGTCGCCGACGCTGACCACGCCTGCCGAGCCGACGGCGAGCCCGCTGGCGGACGTGGTGGCGAGCGCCTTCGACCCGCTCGGCACCGACGGGGGGTTCGAGAACGACGAGGACGTGGCACTGGCCGTCGACGGCGACCCCGGGACGACCTGGTCGACCTCGACGTACGCCGACCAGCTCGGTCCAGCGCTGCCGGCTCTCAAGTCCGGCGTCGGGATCTACCTCGACCTGGGCGTGGTCCGCGAGGTGGCGGCCGTCGACCTCGACCTGGTGGGCGCGCCGACGGAGGTGCAGCTCTACGTGAGCGACCAGGCTCCGGAGGGCGCACCGACCGGCCAGCCGCTCGCTGCGGACACCGCCACGGCGGCTGACCTCACGCTCGAGCCGGAGTCACGCGACGGGGCCAGGGCAGCGGTGACCGGCCGCTACGTCCTGGTGTGGTTCACTTCGCTCCCGGTGGTCTCAGATGGCTTCAGGGGCGGGGTGGCGGAGGTGGTCGTGCGTGGACGGTGACGTCTCACGCAGCGACGCCGAGCTGCTCGCCGCGCACGTCGCGGGCGATCCAGAGGCATTCGGCGAGCTTTTCGCCCGCCATCGCGACCGGCTCTGGGCGGTCGCTCTGCGCACGACCGGCGACCCCGAGTCGGCCGCCGACGGCCTCCAGGACGGGCTGGTCGCAGCGTTCCGGAGGGCCGGCAGCTTCCGGGGCGACGCGGCGGTCACGACGTGGCTGCACCGGGTCGTCGTCAACGCCTGCCTCGACCGGCTGCGGGCGGCGAAGGTACGACGCGCCGATCCACTGCCGGACGACCTCGACGAGGCGGGCCGCGGCTCCCTCGTCACGGCCACCGACAGCTCCGACGAGCACCTAGACCCCGCCGAGCACGGCCTGCGCAGCGAGCGCCGGGCAATGGTGCTCGCCGCGCTCCACCAGCTCTCCGCGGAGCAGCGAGCCGCGCTGGTGCTGGTCGACATGGAGGGCTACCCCGTTGCCGAGGTGGCCCAGATCCTCGACTGTGCCGAGGGCACCGTGAAGAGCCGCTGCGCGCGCGGGCGCGCCAGGCTCGCCGAGCTCCTACGGCCGCTGCTGGCCGACGACACCGCCGGATCCGACCAGACCGGCGCCACACCCGTCGACGGGAACCCCCAGGCGACGCCGGACGTCGGATCCATGACCCGGCGGGGACCACCTGCCGGTCCTGCCGCCGACGCGGTCTGATCTCATGGCGGCCGCACCCAGCAGCACGCTCCCTGCCCAGCCCCCAGTCCAGCCCAGTCAAGCCCTCAGTCAAGCCCCCAGTCCAGCCCAGTCCAGCCCCGTCCAGCAAGGACCCCGATGACCACCGACGAGCCCGACGAGCAGCTCGATCCCGCCTCCCCCGAGGACGAGGCGCGGATCCGTGGACTGCTGTCCGGTGCCCGCGTGACGGAGCCGATGCCGACCGAGGTGGCGGCCCGCCTCGACGACGTGGTCGCGGGCCTCGCTGCCGAGCGGGGGATGGTCGACCCGCTGCCGGCCGACAACGTCGTCCCGATCACGCGGACGCGGCGGCACCGGGTCGTGGCCGTGCTCGGCGCGGCAGCAGCGGTCGTGGTGCTCGGGCTCGGTTTCGCGACGTTCTTCAACAGCGCGGAGAACGGAGCCGACGACGCCGCGAGCGGGGACGACGCCGGGTTCTCCGAGCGCGGCGCCCAGGAGGAGGAGGGCGCAGCCGACGCCGCCCCGGAGAGCGCCGCTGCGACCGAGGACTCGCTCGGCAACGAGACCGGCGGCGTCACGACCAGCAAGGACGTCTACCGCGAGGGCGACCGGGCGTTCGCCGTACGCTCCCGACAGCTCAGCCGCGACCTGGCCCGGATCCAGGACCGCGTGCTCGGCGGGCCGGCCGACGCCGACTACGCGCGAGGTCTGGTCCTGTCGCCCCAGGACTTCACCTGCCGGCTCGCGGGCCCGAGCCGCGGCGTGCTCGTCGCCGTGCGGTACGACGGCCGGCCCGCCTTCGTCCGGTTCCTGGAGCCGATGGGCGAGTCGCAGGTCGTCGAGGTCCTCCAGTGCCGCAGCGGTGACGTGCTGAGATCGACCACGCTGCCCACGGACGGCTGACTCCGGTCGAAGGGGGTCTGCGACCGTCTCGCGACCCCTCGGAATGCGGGGTCCTACCATCGGGTTGACACCTATGACTCGAACGCAGTCAGCCGACCCACATCGATGAGGCCATCCATGTCCGACACCCAGTCGACCCAGCAGCCCACCCAGCAGCCCACCGAGCCCCGCAACGTCATCGTGATCGGCTCCGGTCCCGCTGGTTACACCGCCGCGATCTACGCCGCCCGGGCCCAGCTCGCTCCGCTGATGCTGGAGGGTTCGGTGACCGCCGGCGGCGCCCTGATGACCACCACCGAGGTCGAGAACTTCCCCGGCTTCCGCGAGGGCATCCAGGGTCCTGAGCTGATGGAGGAGATGAGGGCCCAGGCCGAGCGGTTCGGCGCCGAGCTGCTCGCCGACGACGCGGTCGAGGTCGACCTCACCGGCGACGTCAAGATCGTCAAGACCGCCACCGACACCTACACCGCCCGATCGGTGATCCTCGCGACCGGCTCCGGCTACCGCAAGCTCGGGTTGCCCCAGGAGGAGACGCTCGCCGGGCGCGGTGTTTCATACTGCGCGACCTGCGACGGGTTCTTCTTCCGCGACCAGCACATCGTGGTCATCGGCGGCGGCGACTCCGCGGTCGAGGAGGCCACCTTCCTCACCCGCTTCGGCAGCAAGGTCTCGCTGATCCACCGTCGTGACTCGCTGCGCGCGTCCAAGATCATGCAGGAGCGGGCGTTCGCCGACCCCAAGCTCGAGCTGGTGTGGAACGCCGAGGTGGCCGCGATCAACGGGAGCGACTCGTTGGAGTCGATCACCCTGCGCGACACGGTGACCGGCGAGACCCGCGACCTCGCCGCCACCGGCCTGTTCATCGCGATCGGCCACGAGCCGCGCTCGGAGCTGCTGAAGGGCCAGGTCGACCTCGACGAGAACGGCTACGTCCTGGTCAAGCAGCCCAGCACCGCGACCAACCTGGCCGGCGTCTTCGCGGCCGGCGACCTGGTCGACCACCACTACCGGCAGGCCATCACCGCCGCCGGCACCGGCTGCGCCGCTGCTCTCGACGCGGAGCGCTACCTGGCGATGCTCGACCACGCCGCGTCGTCGGCCGGCTCGGCCGAGGCGACCGAGGCCGAGGTGTCCTCCACGGTGGGGCTGCCCGCCTGACAGCCCTCCGACACGGCGGCGGGAACAAACCGCAGCCCGCCTCGTGTTCACTAGACACTCCATCCAAGATCCCCCCGCTGATCCACCGAAGGGAAGAACCGTGGGCAACATCCCAGCCGTGACCGACTCCGAGTTCGACACGCAGGTCCTCAAGTCCGACAAGCCTGTCCTGGTGGACTTCTGGGCCGAGTGGTGTGGCCCGTGCCGTCAGGTCGCGCCGATCCTCGACGAGATCAACACCGCTCACGGTGACAAGATCACGTTCCTGAAGATGAACGTCGACGAGAACCCGGTCACCCCTGCGTCCTACCGCGTCACCGGCATCCCGACGATCAACGTCTACCAGAACGGCGAGGTCGTGAAGACCATCGTCGGCGCCCGCCCGAAGGCCGCCATCCTCAACGAGCTGTCCGACTTCATCGCCTGATCCGCTGGTCCAGCAGCCCCAGCCACCAGGCGGGGCAGCCCGCGACCCTGACGCCCGCTCCCTCCTGGGGGCGGGCGTTCCAGCTTCCTAATTGAGGTCGCGGTGGGCGGGTGTCGGGCGCTTGCGAGGTTGGACGACTCCGACGAGCTTCTCGATGGCGGCCTCCACCTCGTCGCGCCACGTCACCAGGGAGCGCATCTCCATCCGCATCCGCGGGGTGCGGGGGTGCGGGCGGTGGGTCTTGAAACCCACCCGGGCCAGGAACTCCGCGGGCAGCAGGCATCCGGACTCGGGAGCGAGGCGGTTGCCGCCGTACGCGAACGCCTCGACAGCCTTGATCCCCTCGCGGCCGACCAGGTCCCTCGCCATGCCCTGCACGAGCAGCCGGCCGATGCCGCCGCCGTCGTACCCGTCGGCGACGAAGGCGGTCGTGAGGAGGACGGCGTCCGGCGACGCCGGTCCGGTGGGGAAGACGGCGGCGCCAGGGACGTACGACGGCGGTGCGTAGGTCAGGTAGCCCACCGGCTCGCCGTCGACCAGTGCCACCCGCCCGCAGGAACCCCATTCGCGCAGCACCTCCGACATCCACGACTCCTTGACCTCGGCGCGGGTCGCTGGGTCGTGCAGACGGGAGCGGCGGACCGGGTCCATCTCCCAGAACAGGCAGGCGCGACACGGCACGCCCAGGGCGTCGAGCGCCTCTAGGTGGTCGAGCGTGAACGGGACCGTGGTGCGGGCCACCTGCCCAGCGTAGGCCGCGAGGCTGCTCCAGCGGGCGATATCGTCCCGCAATCCCGAGGCGCGGCTGCGAGAATGCGCCGGTGCGCAAGATCCGCCAGAGCCAGAAGCTCCGCAACGTCCGCTACGACGTGCGCGGCCCGATCCTCGTCGAGGCTCAGCGCCTCGAGGCCGAGGGGCACCGCATCCTCAAGCTGAACATCGGCAACCCCGCACCTTTCGGCTTCGAGGCGCCGGAGGCGATCCTGGCCGACGTCATGCACCACCTGCCGAAGTCGCAGGGCTACAGCGACTCGCAGGGCATCTACTCCGCGCGCACCGCGGTCGCGCAGTACTACCAGGCCCGCGGGCTGCGCGAGACCGACGTCGAGGACGTCTTCATCGGCAACGGCGTCTCCGAGCTGATCTCGATGGTGCTCCAGGCGTTCGTCGACGACGGCAACGAGATCCTGGTCCCCGCGCCGGACTACCCGCTGTGGACCGGCGCCGTCACGCTGTCCGGTGGCACGCCCGTGCACTACCGGTGCGACGAGGAGAACGGCTGGATGCCGGACCTCGATGACATCGAGTCCAAGATCACCAGCAACACCCACGCCTTGGTCATCATCAACCCCAACAACCCCACCGGCGCCGTCTACAGCAAGCAGGTGGTCGAGGCCCTGGTCGACATCGCGCGCCGGCACCAGCTGGTGGTCTTCGCCGACGAGATCTACGAGAAGATCATCTTCGAGGACGCTGTCCACCACCACGCGGCAGCGGCGGCAGGCCACGACGTCCTGTGCCTGACCTTCAGCGGCCTGTCGAAGGCCTACCGGGTCTGCGGCTACCGCGCGGGCTGGGTGATGATCTCCGGTCCCAAGGAGGTCGCCGAGGAGTTCCTCGAGGGCCTGACCCTGATCGCGAACATGCGGATGTGCGCCAACGTGCCCGCGCAGCACGCCATCCAGACCGCACTGGGCGGCTACCAGTCGATCACCGAGCTGATCGTCCCGGGCGGCCGGTTCTACGAGCAGAGCATGCTCGCCCACCGCCTGCTCAACGACATCCCGGGCGTCTCCTCGGTGAAGCCACGAGGGGCGCTGTACTGCTTCCCGCGGCTCGACCCGGAGGTCTACGCCATCGACGACGACGAGCAGTTCGTCATCGAGCTGCTCCGCGCCAAGAAGATCCTGGTCACGCACGGGTCCGGCTTCAACTGGCCCGAGCCCGACCACTTCCGGCTGGTGACGCTGCCCGACGTCGACGTCCTCGAGGAGGCGATCGGGCGGATCGCGGAGTTCCTCGCCACCCGCCGCTGACATAATCCCCGGGTGCTCGACATCACCTACCCCCCGGTCATCGTCACCGCGAAGCTGTTGTTCAAGCTCCTGGGCCAGCGATTCCAGCTCTCGGGCACCGAGCACGTCCCCAAGCAGGGCGGGGTGCTGCTCGCGATCAACCACACCGGGTACGTCGACTTCATCTACGGCGGGCTCGCCGCCCACCCGTCCAGGCGACTGGTCCGGTTCATGATCAAGCGCGAGATGATGGACAAACCGGGCGTCGGTCACCTGCTGCGCTCCTTCCACCACATCCGCGTCGACCGGGGAGCCGGTGAGAAGTCGATGCGCGACGCCCTCGACTACCTCAAGGCCGGTGAGGCCGTCGGGATCTATCCCGAGGCCACCATCTCCCGGTCCTTCGAGATCAAGGGGCTCAAGACCGGCGCGGTCCGGATCGCGGCGGAGGCCGGCGTTCCCCTGGTCCCGGTCGTCGTCTGGGGCGCCCACCGACTGATGACCAAGGACCACCCGAAGGACTTCTCCCGCTCCCGCAAGACGATCGCCGTACGCGTCGGGGAACCGATGTACCCCACCGGTGAGCATCCCGCCGCGGAGACCGCCGAGCTGCGGGCCGCACTGCAGCAGCTGCTCGAGGAGGCGATCGCGGGCTATCCCGACGACGAGAAGGCGCCTGGCTCCTGGTGGATCCCGGCGCGGTTCGGCGGCTCGGCACCGACGCCGGAGGAGGCGAAGCGGCTCGACAAGGAGGAGCTCGCGGCCCGTGCCGCGAAGCGTCGGGCCGCGGCCGCTGAGAAGAAGGGCTCATCGACAAGTTGACTCGTCGACTAGGTCGATTCGTCGCTATGTCGCTTTGTCGACAAACTGCGCCTAACCGGACCAGAGTTTCCTTTTCGCCCTCGGCCGGCGAAAATCCGTCCTCGAGTACCGCGCTCGCGCGATCAGGTACTGCGGGGATCCATGATGTCGACGATCCGGCGCAGGTCTTCGAGGGTGGCGAACTCGACGGTGATCTTGCCCTTGCTCTTGCCCAGGTCGATCTTGACCCGGGTCTCGAAGCGGTCGGCCAGCCGCTCGGAGATCTCGACCAGACCGGGCGCGAACGGCCGTGGGTGCACGGCCCGGCTCTTGGTCGTACCCGTGTCACCGACGGAGACGATCTCCTCCAGCCCACGGACGCTGATGCCCTCCGCGACCACCCGCTGCGCGAGCCGGTCCTGGATCTCGGCGTCGGGCACGGCCAGCAGCGCGCGGGCATGGCCGGCGGAGAGGACGCCGGCAGCCACCCGCCGCTGGACCGCGGGGCTGAGCTTGAGCAGTCGCAGCGTGTTGCTGATCTGCGGACGGGACCGCCCGATCCGCTGGGCGAGCTCGTCGTGGGTGCAGCCGAAGTCCTCGAGCAGCTGCGCGTACGCCGACGCCTCCTCGAGCGGGTTGAGCTGCGCACGGTGGAGGTTCTCCAGCAACGCGTCGCGCAGCATGTCGGAGTCGTCGGTCTGCCGGACGATCGCCGGGATCATGTCCAGGCCGGCCTGCTGAGCGGCCCGCCACCGGCGTTCGCCCATGATCAGCTCGTAGGAGCCCGGAGAGAGCTCGCGGACCACGATCGGCTGCAGGAGGCCGACCTCCCGCACGCTGTGGACCAGCTCGCTCATGGCCTCCTCCTCGAAGACCTGCCGCGGCTGGACGTGGTTGGGCCTGATCGACGCCGGCTCCAGCTCGGCGAAGTAGGCGCCGTCGACAGGGACCAGCGGCGAGGCCTGCGGACGCTTCAGGCGCCGCCGCACCGGCGCGCACATCGGCGTCGCCGGGTCCGCCAGGCTCGCCATGGGTCCGGGCGTCCCGGGCGTCGTGGGCGCCGTCGAGGACTCGTTCGCCGGGGGAGCGGTGGGGATCAGCGCTCCGATTCCCCGGCCCAGGCCGCGACGCGGGCTGTTGCTGCTCACTTCAGGCTCCCTCGGATCGCAATCTCCCGCGCCGCTTCCAGATAGCTGAGCGCCCCCGGTGAGCCGGGATCGTAGGTCATCACCGTCTGCCCGTACGACGGGGCCTCCGACACCCGGACCGAGCGCGGGATGGCGGTCTTGAGGACCTGGTCGCCGAAGTGCTCGCGGACCTCCTGCGCGACCCCGGCCGCGAGGCGGGTGCGGGCGTCGAACATGGTGAGGACGATCGTCGACACCGCGAGGTCGGGGTTGAGGTGGGCCCGGACCATGTCCACGGTGGCGAGCAGCTGCCCCAGGCCTTCGAGCGCGTAGTACTCCGCCTGGATCGGGATCAGCATCTCCGCTCCTGCCACCAGCGCGTTGAGCGTGAGCAGCCCCAGCGAGGGCGGGCAGTCGATCAGCACGTAGTCGTAGCGCCCGTCGCCCGCGAACGCCGCGCTGCCGACCTTCGGGTGGGACGAGATCGCCCTCTTCAGGCGGCCCTCGCGCGCCACGACGCTGACCAGCTCGATCTCGGCGCCGGCCAAGTCGATCGTCGCGGGCACCACGTCCAGTGTCTCGCAATCAGGACAGCTCTGGATGACCTCCCCGAGGGAGGCGCCGTCCACGAGGACCTCGTAGGTCCCCGGGGTGCCCTGGCGGTGCTCGATGTTGAGTGCGGTGGAGGCGTTCCCCTGCGGATCGAGGTCGATCACCAGCACCCGCTGACCGAGCTCGGAGAGCGCCGCTGCGATGTTCACCGTCGACGTGGTCTTGCCGACCCCGCCCTTCTGGTTCGCCACGACGAACACCCGGGTGGCTTCCGGCCGACCCACCGGCTCCCGCTGGATGCCCTGCCGCATCATCACGGAGTGACGCGCTTCGGCGGCAAGGGGCGTCTGGTCCGTTTCGAAGTCGGGGTCCAGCGCCGCCAGCTCGGCCGCGGTGCGGACGACAAAGCCGGTTTCACGTGAAACGTCGTCGGCGTTGGTTTCACGTGAAACGTCGTCGGCCGGAGCGTTGAAGCTGGAACTCGTCGGGTCACCCGACACCGGGGCCTCCTGTGGAAAACTGGGCTCGAACTGTGGAAAATCAGGCTCAGGGCCCGGGTAGGGAGCGGTGGAAAACTCGTCACTGTGTTTGTCGGCAGCTGGGTGGCGCCGGCGCGATGGTTCGGTCACGCCAGTCCCCTCCTTCGGCGCGCCGACCGGCGGTGGCCGGTCCGAGATCCGCCGCGACCCCCGGAAGTCGGCAACGATACTCGCGCGGGATCGGCCCAGGTAACCCGCACCAGCCGGGTCTGTGGACCGGGGCCGTGGTCCGACTCCTCCGACGTCGGTCGATCGGCCGACGGCACCGTGATCACCTCGATCGACGGCTCGCCGCAGCCCAGCTCCGAGAGCACCGGCCGAGCTGCCGCGATCTCGTCCTCCGCCGAGTCGCCCTTCA
This sequence comes from uncultured Actinomycetota bacterium, assembly GCA_963724275.1. Lineage (GTDB taxonomy): Bacteria > Actinomycetota > Actinomycetes > Propionibacteriales > Nocardioidaceae > Nocardioides. The sequence continues at coordinate 453,499 of CAVRUB010000013.1, forward strand.
TCGCCACCAGCGAACCAGAGGCGGTGACCAGCGGCATGCACCAGCCGAGCAACCGGTCCAGGGGAGCGACCGCGCGAGCGGTCACCACGTCGAAGGTCTGCTGGCCGTGCACCGCGTCGGCCCGCTCACGCCGTACGACCACGTTGTCGAGTCCGAGCGCCTCGACCACCTCGTCGAGGAACGTAGTCCGTCGCAGCAACGGTTCGATCAGGGTCATCTGCAGGTCAGGGCGCGCGAGCGCTAGCACGATGCCTGGGAGCCCGGCGCCGGATCCACGTCCGCCACTGAGGCGTCGCGGGGGAGTGCGGTCGCCAGCAGCGCGCAGTTGACGACGTGTCGGTCCCAGATCCGCGGGACCTCCCGCGGACCGATCAGGCCGCGGGCGACCCCGTCGGTCGCCAGCAGCCGGCCGTACTGCTCGACCAGAGCGAGTCGATCGGAAGGGAACAGGGCCCGCACCACCTCGGGTGGGGGCCCTGCGCCGCCCGCCTCATTGGCGGGATGTTTCACGTGAAACGTCCGGGTTCAGTCCGCGGGCAGCACGACGACGTGACGTCGCGGCTCCACGCCCTCGGACTCGGAACGCAGCCCGGCCGCGGCGACGGCGTCGTGAACGATCTTGCGCTCGAAGGGGGACATCGGGTCGAGCGACACCGGCTCGCCCGAGGCGCGGACCTGCGCCACCATCTCCTCGCCCAGCTTGGTAGACGGGAACGCTTGTCGGCCCGGAACCCGGAGATGTCGAGCATCAGCCGGGAACGCTCGCCGGTCTCGCGGTAGACCGCGAGCCGGGTCAGCTCCTGAAGGGCCTCGAGGACCTTGCCGTCCTCACCCACCAGCTGGGACAGATCAGCGCCGACGATCGAGACGGCTGCCCGGTCGGCCTCCACGTCCATGTCGAGATCGCCGTCGAGGTCGGCGATGTCGAGCAGTTCCTCCAGGTAGTCGGCGGCGATGTCGCCCTCCCGCTCGAGCTTGGCCACCAGGTCCTCGCTCGCGGCCGGGCCAGCCGGGGCGCCCGACTCCTCGGGTGCGGTCTGCTCGGGTGCGGTCTCGACCGCAGCCTGGTCAACGTCGGTCTCGGTACTCATTTACTGCCTCCCTTGTTCGGGTTGGTTCCAGTGCCCGGTTTCCCGGACTTGCGCTGGGAGCGGGTCTGCCGCTTGGGCTGGACCCGCGGGGTCGGACGGGTCTCCGGCTCCTCCACCTCGGCGCCTTCGGCCGTCGGCTCGTACGACGCGTACTTCTCCGGGTGCTTGGCGGCCTTCGCCTTGTCCCGCTCCTGCTTCGCCGTGAAGGCCGGCGTTCCCGGAGCCGGGTTGTTGCGGATGACGTAGAACTGCTGGCCCATCGTCCACAGGTTCGAGGTCGTCCAGTACAGGAGGACACCGATCGGGAACGCGATACCACCCAGGCCGAAGGCCACCGGGAGGATGTAGAGCAGCATCTTCTGCTGCTGGGCGTAGGGGCCGGTCAGCGCGTCCGCGGGCATGTTCTTGGCCATCAGCTGGCGCTGGGTGAAGAAGGTGGTTGCCGTCATCGCCAGCACCAGGACGGCGGCCACGATCATCACCAGGCCGTTCGGGTTGTCGCCCCAGGTCCGCGCACCCCAGAAGGACTCGGCCAGCGGGATCACACCAAAGACCTCGGACTCGCCGAACTGCTGGGCCAGTTCCTCGTCCAGGAAGCCGTGGGCGGTGCCCTTCTTGGCGGCCTGGTCGAGCAGTCGGAACAGGGCGAAGAAGATCGGCATCTGCAGCAGGATCGGAAGGCACGAGGCGAACGGGTTGGTGCCCGCCTCGCGGTAGAGCTTCATCGTCTCCTCGGCGAGCTTCTGCCGGTCGTGACCGTACTTCTTCTGCAGCTCGCGGACCTTTGGCTGGATCAGCTGCATGTTGCGGCTCGACTTGATCTGCTTCACGAAGAGTGGGATCAGAGCGGCCCGGATGACGACCGTCAGGCCGATGATGGACAGTGTCCAGGACAGGCCGCCCTCGGGGTCGAGACCGCAGAGGACCCAGAACTTGTGCCAACCGATCAACACAGCCGAGATCGCGTAGTACAGCGGCACCATGATGAAGTGGCCGATGTCGCCGAAGATGCCCACTCAGGCTCCTAGTTCGTTGGTCACGTCCGCAGCGTCATCGCCGCGGGTGGATCGGGGTGGTACGTGGTCGACGCCGCCGGCAGCCCACGGGTGGCAGCGGCCGATACGTCGTACAGCCAACCAGGTGCCCTTCAGGGCGCCGTGGGTCTGCACCGCCTCCAGCGCATAAGCCGAGCACGAGGGGTAGTAGCGGCAGACCTCGCCGTACAGCGGGCTGATCACCGCCCGGTAGCCGCGCAGCAGCGCGACCAGCACCCATCTCACCGGTCCACCTGTCCGGAGCCGACGGCGTTGCGGTCCAGGCGGTCTGGGCTGTCCGGGCCGTCCGGATTGCGGCCCGGGCCGACGTCCAGGCTCCTGTCCAGGCAACGGTCGAGATCGGCGGCGAGTTCCGCGTACGACGCCGTTGCCGACGCCGGCTGGGCCCGGACGACGAGCAGCGCGCCGGCGGGAAGGCGGGCGATACGCGCGCGAGCCGCGTGCCGCAGCCGGCGCTTGACCCGGTTGCGGACGACTGCGTTGCCCACAGCCTTGGTGACCACGAACCCGACGCGAGCCCGGTCGCCGGCCTGCTCCTCTACGAACGCCAGGTGGGTCACGAGGGTGCGCGCACCTGACCGACGGCCCGCCTTGACGGCGCGTCGGAACGATGTGGGGCGGGTCAGCCGGTTGTCGGCAGGCAGCACAGGAGCCCTCCGGAGGGCGTCGCCGTGGCCTCAGACGGCCAGGCTCTTGCGGCCCTTCCGGCGGCGGTTCGCCAGGATGCTGCGACCGGCGCGCGTGCGCATCCGCAGTCGGAACCCGTGCACCTTGTGGCGACGACGGTTGTTCGGCTGGTACGTCCGCTTGCTCACGATCGACCTCTCGGCTGGCTGTCAGTACGTCTTGGGAAGGGCCATCCGGCGCGGCCCGGCGGCCGGGCGCACACTGATGCGCTCGGCCCGATGCAACTGGTGGCAGCTTCGGCTGGCACCGCGCGCCCGCGGAGGCACCTGCGGAGGTCGAGAACCCCTGACAAGACGGCCACGGACATGCGGCACCGGTCGACACCGGATGACCGCACAACGGTACGCGGCAGGGATCAGGCGGGTCAAACCGGCGAAACGGACCAGCCTATGCCCTTCTCGCGCGACAACGTGCACACCCCACCGGGAGGTGGTGGATCCACCCCGGTGGACAGATGCGGACACCATCCTGAGATCCTGTGGACAACGGGTTGATCCACAGCCGTGGCACGGCTAGGTTCGGTCCTTCCGGGATTCCCCGCCGGTTCGGGTCGCAGAGGACCCACGAGTCGCCGCAACTTTCGGCCGCCGATCCAAGAACTGGCGGTTGACCTGCGCAAACGTGTGATCCCCCGCCTCTCGAATGGCCTCGGCGCGGCGCCTGGACCGGCGCTGATCACCAGTTCACAGCCTGTGGACAAAGTTGTGGAGCGACAAGTTCAGGAGAGGAAGACCGTGGGGAACGACGAGCAAGGGGAGACCCGCAGCGAGATGCCCGAGGCCGACCCCGCCCTGGCCTTGCTGGAGGACGCCTGGCAGTCGGTGGTCGGCGACCTGCAGGCACCGCAGCGGGCCTGGCTCCAGGCCAGCCGTCCGGTGACGCTGCACGGCACCACCGCGATCGTCGCCGTCCCTGACGAGTTCACGCGCAAGCGGCTCGAGGGCAGGGTCCGCGGTCACCTCGAGGACGCCCTCACCGACCGGTTCGGTCACGACGTCCAGCTCGCCGTGACGGTCGACCCGAGCCTGCGCCACGGGACGGCCGAGGCGCACCCGGTCGAGCCGGTGCCACCGGCCCCCGAGGCCGAGCCGCCCGAGGCGAACGGTTTCGGCGACTTGTCGACAGATCGACAAATCGACCCCGCGGCGTACGACGACCCGGGCACGCCCACGTTCGACGCGATCCGCTCGACGTTCCCGCCGGCCACCGCGGGGCACTCCGGTCAGCAGCCGTCGCACATCCCCGAGTCACGGCTCAACCCGAAGTACACCTTCGAGACGTTCGTGATCGGCTCGTCCAACCGGTTCCCCCACGCGGCCGCGGTCGCGGTGTCGGAGGCGCCGGGCAAGTCCTACAACCCGCTGCTGGTCTACGGGGACTCCGGGCTGGGCAAGACCCACCTGCTGCACGCGATCGGCCACTACGTCCGCAGCCTCTACGCAGGGGCGAAGATCCGCTACGTCAGCTCCGAGGAGTTCACCAACGAGTTCATCAACTCGATCCGCGACGACCGGCAGGACCGGTTCAAGCGGCGCTACCGCGAGGTCGACGTACTCCTCATCGACGACATCCAGTTCCTCCAGGGCAAGACCCAGACCCAGGAGGAGTTCTTCCACACCTTCAACTACCTGCACAACGCGCAGAAGCAGATCGTGCTGACGTCCGACCAGGCGCCGAAACGGCTCGAGGCGCTCGAGGACCGGCTGCGCAACCGGTTCGAGTGGGGCCTGATCACCGACGTCCAGCCCCCCGACCTCGAGACCCGGATCGCGATCCTCCGCAAGAAGGCCGCGATGGACCGGCTCACCGCTCCGCCGGACGTCCTGGAGTTCATCGCGAGCAAGATCCAGACCAACATCCGCGAGCTCGAGGGTGCGTTGATCCGGGTCACCGCCTTCGCCAACCTCAACCGGCAGGACGTCGACCTCACCCTCGCCGAGATCGTCCTCAAGGACCTGATCCCCGAGGGCGGCGAGCCCGAGATCACCGCGCCGCTGATCATCGCCCAGACCGCCGCCTACTTCGGCCTCTCCATCGAGGAGCTGACCGGCCCGAGCCGCGGCCGGCACCTGGTCATGGCACGCCAGATCGCGATGTACCTGTGCCGCGAGCTCACGGGGCTGTCGCTGCCCAAGATCGGCGCCCAGTTCGGCAACCGCGACCACACCACGGTCATGTACGCCGAGCGCAAGATCAACCAGCTGCTCGGTGAGCGGCGCGCGGTCTTCAACCAGGTCAGCGAGCTCACCAACCGGGTGAAGATGACGGCCCGCCAAGGGTGAGCAACCGTGTGGACGACACACCCAATTGGGTGCGAACTACACGGGGAGGATTCTGTGGGCACACGGGTCCGGCCGCTCCACAGCAGCTCGACGTCCACAGCCGCCCCTACGTCAGCCGCCGTTCGTCCACACCGTTCCCCACACCCCGAGATGCCGCTTCACCTGCACCGACGCCGGCTGTCCACAGTTTCCACGGACGCTATGACTACTCCCGAATTACCTATGCTCCGATTCGATCAGAACAAGCTCCACGCACCGACCCTGTGGGAACGCGACGTTCCGCCGGCCAGGCGCGCTGCGCCCGGAACGGTCGCGGGGTTGCCCGCGGGAGACCTACGCCGCTCCAGGCTCCACCGCCGAACCCAACCGTGGCAGGATGCACCTGCGCACAAACGTGTCATTCCCCACTCGGACGCCGCCAATGATCTGGACCGCCTGTACTTCCCACTGATGTGTAAGGACGCACCGTGAAGTTCCGTGTCGACCGCGATGTCTTCGCCGACGCCGTCGCTTGGGCCGCCCGTAGCCTCCCCGTCCGGCCTAGCGCTCCGGTCCTCGCCGGGCTGCTGATCGAGGCCGGGGACGGGACGAACGGCGGTCTGGTCCTCTCCAGCTTCGACTACGAGACCTCGTGCCGGGCCACGCTGACCGCTGAGGTGAGTGACGAGGGCGCCGCCCTGGTCAGCGGCCGGCTGCTCGCCGACATCTGCCGCAGTCTCCCGGCCAAGCCGATCGACGTGATGCTCGACGGGGCCCGGGTGTCGCTCACCTGCGGCTCGGCCCGCTTCTCGCTGCAGACGATGCCTGTCGAGGACTACCCGTCCATCCCGTCGATGCCGGCCGCCACGGGCACCGTGTCCAGCGACGCGTTCGCTCACGCCGTCGGCCAGGCGGTCACTGCGGCCGGCCGCGACGACATGCTTCCTGTCCTCACCGGCGTGCGCGTGGAGATCGAGGGCGACACCATCGCGCTGCTCGCGACCGACCGGTTCCGGCTCGCCCAGCGCGAGCTCGCCTGGACGCCCGGGCAGCCGGACGCCAGCCTGGCCGCCCTGGTCCCGGCCAAGGTGCTGGGGGACACCGCCAAGTCGCTGACCGCGGGCCCGGAGGTGACCATCGCACTGTCGGCCCCCGGCAGCGGCGACGGCCTGATCGGGTTCGAGGGCAGCGGACCAGGTGGCGTCCGTCGTACGACGACACGCCTGCTGGACGGCGAGTTCCCCAAGGTCCGCAGCCTGTTCCCGAGCGAGCGGCTCACCATCGCCAAGCTCGACAAGGCATCGCTCATCGAGTCCCTCAAGCGCGTCTCGCTGGTCGCCGAGCGCAACACCGCCGTCCAGCTCGCATTCAAGGACGGCGTCCTCACCCTCGACGCGGGGTCGGGCGACGAGGCCCAGGCCTCCGAGTCGGTCGAGGCCCAGATCGAGGGCGACGACCTGGTGACCGGCTTCAACCCGCAGTTCCTGCTCGACGGCCTCGGCGCCATCGACGAGGCAGTCGTCGAGCTCGCCTTCACCCAGGCGTCGAAGCCCGTGGTGATCACCGGAACCGCCGACGAGGCGGCCGGCGATCAGGGCGACACCGCCGGTTCGTTCCGCTACCTGTTGATGCCGCGCCGCCTCCTCGGATAGGACTCTCCGCATGCCTTCTGCGCACATCGGACTCGTCGGACTCGGCAGGATGGGCGGCAACATGCGCACCCGGATGCGCAACGCCGGCCTCACCGTCGTCGGGTACTCCCGGGACCCCGAGGTCCGCGACGTCGGCAGCCTCGAGGAGCTGGTGGCCGCTCTCCCCAGCCCGAAGGTGGTCTGGGTGATGATCCCGGCCGGCGACCCGACCCGCTCGACCATCGCCGAGCTCAAGGACCTGCTCGGCGAGGGCGACCTGGTCGTCGACGGCGGCAACTCCAAGTACACCGACGACGCGATCAACGCCGCCTCGTTGGCGGAGAAGGGGATCGGCTTCGTCGACTGCGGCGTCAGCGGCGGCGTGTGGGGCCTGCAGAACGGCTACGCGCTGATGTACGGCGGCGCCGCCGAGGACGCCGCGAAGGTGATGCCGGCCTTCGAGGCCCTCAAGCCGTCCGACACCACCGACGGGCTGGTCCACTGCGGCACCACTCCCGGCGCCGGCCACTTCGCCAAGATGGTCCACAACGGGATCGAGTACGCCATGATGCAGGCCTACGCCGAGGGCTGGGAGCTCCTCGACAAGGTCGACATCGTCGACAACGTGCCGGAGATCTTCGCGTCCTGGCGCACCGGCACCGTCGTCCGGTCCTGGCTGCTCGACCTCTTCGTCGACCAGCTGCGCGCCGACGAGCACCTCGACCAGCTCCAGGGCTATGCCGAGGACTCCGGCGAGGGTCGCTGGACGGTCGAGGCCGCGATCGAGAACGCCGTACCGATGCCGGCGATCTCCGCGGCGCTGTTCGCCCGGTTCGTGTCACGTCAGGAGGACGACGTGGCGATGAAGGCGATCGCGGCGATGCGCAACGGGTTCGGCGGCCACGCCGTCACCAAGAAGGGCTGAGAAGACACCGGCGATTGGGCACAAACAGCACCGATCGCAGCGCTAGCGCTGCGGTTTGGGACCAAACCGCGACCCCAACCGCCAGCCGCTACAGCGCGTAAGCGAGCCGTCCCAGCGCATAGGCGAGCCAGACTGCGCCGATGCCGATGGCCACCGGGTGCTTGAGCAGCTTGTCGATGCTGGGCGGCCGGATACGTCGTACCCGCCGCACGACGACGACGACCGCGAGGGCGAGGACCGCGGCGACGACGAGGAGGCCGAACGCGTTCGAGGCGAACGACTCCTGCCACCACCCGTGCGCGGCGTAGACCCAGGAGCGGGTGAGGCCGCAGCCGGGGCAGGGGAGCCCGGTGAGGGCGCGGAACGGGCAGAGGACCGGTCCGTCCTCGATGTGCTCGGGCGACAGCAGGAATGCTGCGCCGATGCCGACGACCCCGCCCACCGCGACCACGTCGGCACCGGTGGTGCCGGCGCGGACGCGTCGGAGGAAGCCAGGTTCCTCGAGGGTGGGCGGGGTCGTCGTGGTCATGGGTTTGCCGCGGGAGCGGGATTGCTCAGCGGAAGGGGCGGCCGTCGACGTCGTGCTGCTTGCGCAGCGCGAACATGATCAGGTCGTAGATCGCCCAGATGCCGCAACCACCGCAGGTGAGCAGCTTGCCGAGGCCCAGGCCGGTCTGGCCGAGGTAGAACCGGTCGACACCGAACGTGCCGAGCAGCCACGACAGCAGGACGACGGTGAGCCACTCCTTGTCGGAGTAGAGGCCAGGGACGTCCTTGGCTGCGATGTACTGCTGGCTGTCGCCGGAGCGGACGGGGGTGTCGGCCTTGATCTGGTTCGACACCGCCATCTGCGCCAGGGTGTTGAAGTCGAGCGGGCCCTGCTCCTGGCCGAGCACGGAGACGTAGAAGGGACCGCCGGCACTGGGCATGGGGGCGCCATAACCACCCGGGGGCGGGGGAACTGGAGGTTGAGTCATGGGGAGCAGCCTAGGTCCCAGCAGCCCCGTTGAAACATCATTCCCTAGACCCATTCCTGTTTTCCGGTGCCGCCGCCCGCGCGGGCGGCGACACCGCGGGGGATGATGGGACGGTGCACGTCTCGCACCTGACCCTCCACGACTTCCGTTCGTACGGCGACGTCGAAGTGCCGCTCACGCCCGGGGTCACGGCGTTCGTCGGCCGCAACGGTCAGGGGAAGACCAACCTGGTCGAGGCGATCGACTACCTCTCCCGGCTGGCGTCGCACCGGGTGGCGACCGACGCGCCGCTGATCCGGTCCGGTGCCGAGCAGGCGCTGGTGCGCGCCGCGGTGGTGCGGGACGGGCGGACCGCCGTGCTCGAGGTGGAGCTCAACCCGGGCCGCGCCAACCGCGCGCGGATCAACAAGTCGCCGCTGCCGAGGGCCCGGGAGCTGGTCGGTGTCCTGCGCACGGTGGTGTTCAGCCCGGAGGACCTTTCCCTGGTGAAGGGCGACCCATCCGAGCGGAGAAGGTTCCTCGACGACCTGCTGGTGCTGCGCACGCCGCGGCTGGCGGGCGTCCGGGCCGACTACGACCGGGTGCTCAAGCAGCGCAACAGCCTGCTCAAGACGATCTTCGCCGCCCGCGGCGGCAGCCGCGACGCGGCCCTGGCCACCCTGGCCGTCTGGGACGACCAGCTGGTCGCCGTCGGCACCGAGCTGCTCGCCGCCAGGATGGCCCTGGCCGCCGACCTCGCGCCGTACGTCGGCAAGGCCTACGAGGCAGTGGCCCGCGGTGCCTCGCGCGACGACGCTCGGATCGCCTACAGCACCCATCTGCCGCTGGTCGAGGACGCCCCCGCTGGTCGAGGCGTCAGCCCTGGTGATCGTCTCGAGACCCCGTCACGAGACCTGCTGGGCGTGGCCTTCCGTGCCGAGCTCGGCCGCCGCCAGGACGACGAGATCGGGCGCGGTCTCACCCTCGTGGGTCCCCACCGCGACGACCTGCTGCTGACCCTCGGTCCGGGCGAGGAGAACCGGCTCCCCGTGAAGGGTTATGCCTCGCACGGCGAGTCGTGGTCGTTCGCGCTGGCGTTGCGGCTGGCGTCGTACGACCTGTTGCGGGCCGACGGCGACGACCCGATCCTGATCCTGGATGACGTGTTCGCCGAGCTCGACGTCGAGCGCCGCGACCAGCTCGCCGGGCTGGTCGCCGGCGCCGAGCAGGTGTTGGTGACCGCGGCAGTGGAGGCCGACGTACCGACGCTGCTGGCCGGAGCGACCTTCCTGGTCGCAGGAGGGGAGGTGATCGGTGTCGAAGGACGATCCGACGCCGGCTGACGAGCCCGACCAGCCGGGCGACGGGGACGGCGACCACCGCACCGACGGGCTAGACCTCGCCCGCGCGATGATGCGCGGCGCGGTCGCCCCCGGGTCACCGATCGCGCGGAAGCGCCGCCGACCTGGTGCCCGGACCCGGCGGGCCCGCCGCGGCAACGAGGGTGGGCTCAGCGGCGCCTACCCCGACGAGCGCGACCCCCAGCTGCTCGGCGGAGAGGTCGGCCGGCTCGTGGACCAGCGGGGCTGGGGGCTCGACATCCAGGTCCGCGGCGTCTTTGCGCGGTGGACCGAGGTGGTCGGGTCGGAGATCGGTGCGCACTCGGTCCCCGAGACGCTGACCGACGGGACGCTCGTCGTCCGTACCGACTCCACGGCCTGGGCGACGCAGCTGAAGCTGCTCGCCCCGACGATCGTCAAGCGCCTCAACACCGAGCTCGGCCACGGCACGGTGACGGTGGTGGAGGTGCTCGGCCCGAACGCTCCGAGCTGGAAGCACGGCGGTCGCGGACTGCGCGACGGTCGGGGTCCGCGGGACACCTACGGCTGACCCGTTGCCAGGTCCCCGGAGGCGGTCGGAAACGGGCGTCCGTCGTACTGGGCCCTGTCTGGGCCCCTGTTCGGCGCTGGAAACCGCCTTATCGGCGCGCTGAGGGCCAATTTTCATCCACAGACCCCCCGTCCCGCGGGACGCCGACGTGTTCACAGCCACTCTGAGCGGTATCATGGCTTTCAGGCCGGGCGCACGCCCCACAAGCGTGAACGTCGGGCCTTCTGTGTGTCCAGGATCCAGAACCGAAGAGGTGCCGTGACCGCTGAAACTCCGACGTCGACCGCTACCAACGCGACGCCGTCCAACAGGCCGACCGGCGACTACGACGCCTCCGCCATTCAGGTCCTCGAGGGCCTCGAGGCGGTCCGCAAGCGGCCCGGCATGTACATCGGGTCCACCGGCGAGCGCGGCCTCCACCACCTGATCTGGGAGGTCGTCGACAACGCCGTCGACGAGGCACTGGCAGGCTTCTGCGACCGGATCGTCGTGACCCTGCAGGCCGACGGCGGCGTCCGGGTCGAGGACAACGGTCGCGGCATCCCCACCGGCACCGCGCCCGGCCAGGACGTGCCGGCCGTGACCCTGGCGCTGACCATGCTGCACGCGGGAGGCAAGTTCGGCGGCGGCGGCTACAAGGTGTCCGGTGGTCTGCACGGCGTCGGCGTCTCGGTGGTCAACGCCCTCTCCCGCAACCTGCACGTGCAGGTCAGGAACCGCGGCAAGCTGTGGGAGCAGGAGTTCTCCCTCGGCGACCCCGACTACCCGCTGCGCGAGGTGCGCGACCTCGAGGAAGGGGAGGGCACGGGCACGACCGTGACCTGGTACGCCTCGCCCGACATCTTCGAGACCACGACCTACAACCTCGAGACGATCACGACCCGCTTCCGCGAGATGGCCTTCCTCAACAAGGGTCTGGAGATCGTCGTCTTCGACGAGCGGCCGGCTGCGAGCGACCTCGCCGACGCCGTCGCCGACGACACCATCAGCAACGACGTCGACCAGGCGCACACCGGTGCCATCGAGCGCGCCGGGGAGGGCCTCAAACAGGTCTTCAAGTACGAGCGCGGGCTGGTCGACTACGTCGAGCACATCAACCGCACCAAGACCGCGGCGAACCCCACCATCATCTCGTTCGAGGCGGACACCCCCGACGACCCGGACAACCCCGAGAATCACATGAGCCTCGAGGTCGCGATGCAGTGGAACACCGGCTACAACGAGTCGGTCCACACCTTCGCCAACACGATCAACACCCACGAGGGCGGCACCCACGAGGAGGGTTTCCGCTCGGCGCTGACGTCGCTCGTCAACGGGTGGGGCGAGCAGTGGGGCCTGATCAAGAAGCGCGAGGACCGGGTCAGCGGCGAGGACATCCGGGAGGGTCTGACCGCGATCATCTCGATCAAGCTCGGTGAGCCGCAGTTCGAGGGCCAGACCAAGACCAAGCTCGGCAACACCGAGGCCAAGGGCTTCGTGCAGCGGGTCGTCAACGACCAGCTCGGCGCGTGGCTCGAGGAGAACCCCGCGGAGGGCAAGGAGATCATCCGCAAGTCGCAGGCGGCGGCGACCGCGCGCAACGCCGCGCGGAAGGCGCGCGAGCTGGCCCGCTCGCGCAAGGGCCTGCTCGGCGGCGGTGGGCTGCCCGGCAAGCTGTCGGACTGCCAGTCGACCAACCCCGAGGAGTGCGAGGTCTTCATCGTCGAGGGTGACTCGGCGGGCGGCTCGGCCCGCCAGGGACGGGACCCGCGGGTGCAGGCGATCCTCCCGATCCGCGGCAAGATCCTCAACGTCGAGAAGGCGCGGATCGACAAGGTGCTGGCCAACACCGAGGTGCAGGCGATCATCTCCGCGCTCGGTACCGGCATCCAGGAGGAGTTCGACCTGGAGAAGCTGCGCTACCACAAGATCGTGCTGATGGCCGACGCCGACGTCGACGGCCACCACATCAACACCCTGCTGCTGACGCTGCTGTTCCGGTTCATGAAGCCGCTCATCGAGCACGGCTTCGTCTACATGGCCCAGCCGCCCCTCTACCGGATCCGGTGGAACAAGCCCGCGGAGCACGAGTTCGTCTACTCCGACACCGAGCGCGACCTGATGATGCGCGACGGCCTGGAGCAGGGCAAGAAGCTGCCCAAGGAGAACCCGGTCCAGCGCTACAAGGGTCTCGGTGAGATGAACGCCGAGGAGCTGTGGGAGACCACGATGAACCCCGAGCAGCGGTTGATGCTGCAGGTCACCCTCGACGACGCAGCCCAGGCCGACGAGATCTTCTCGATCCTGATGGGGGAGGACGTCGAACAGCGTCGGTCCTTCATCCAGCGCAACGCCAAGGACGTCCGGTTCCTTGACATCTGAAGCCGTGCCTGTACCCCGGCTGGACGGGGAGCGAAGCGACCGAGGTCCAGGTAGCCGACCCGGCGGACATTTCCCCCGTCGCGAGCGAAGCGAGCCGCATCGGAAATCTGCGCCGTGTCGGCGAGCGGTAGCGCACTATCGAGAACTCTATCAGACTTAGAATCATAGATACAGGCAGAAAGAGCAATCGTGACTGAGACGCAGAGCAACCTCGGCGGCGACGGCCCCGGACCGGGCGGCCGGATCGAGCCGATCGAGCTGCAGACGTCCATGCAGCGCGCCTACATCGACTATGCGATGGCGGTCATCGTCGGCCGTGCGCTGCCCGACGTACGCGACGGCTTGAAGCCGGTGCACCGCCGCGTGCTCTACGCCATGTACGACGGGGGCTACCGCCCCGACCGCGGCTTCTCCAAGTGCTCCCGTGTCGTCGGTGACGTGATGGGTCAGTACCACCCCCACGGCGACACCGCGATCTACGACACCCTGGTGCGGCTCGCGCAGCCGTGGGTGATGCGGGCGCCGCTCGTGCACGGTCAGGGCAACTTCGGGTCCCCGGGCAACGACGCCGCGGCCGCGATGCGCTACACCGAGTGCCGGATGGCGCCGCTCGCGCTCGAGATGGTCCGCGACATCGACCAGGAGACCGTCGACTTCCAGCCCAACTACGACGGCCGCTCGGAGGAGCCGACCGTCCTCCCGGCCCGTTACCCCAACCTGCTGGTCAACGGATCGGCCGGCATCGCAGTCGGCATGGCCACCAACATCCCTCCCCACAACCTGCGCGAGGTGGCTGCGGGCGCGCAATGGGCGCTCGACCACCCCGACGCCACCCGCGAGGAGCTGCAGGACGCGCTGATCGAGCGGATCAAGGGTCCCGACTTCCCCAACGGCGCGCTGATCGTCGGGCGCGAGGGCATCGAGACCGCCTACCGCACCGGTCGTGGCTCGGTCACCCAGCGCGCGGTGATCGAGGTCGACGAGGACGCCCGCGGGCGCACCTGCCTGTCCATCACCGAGCTGCCCTACATGGTCAACCCCGACAACCTGGCACTGAAGATCGCCGAGCTCGCCGACTCCGGCAAGGTCCAGGGCATCGCCGACGTGCGCGACGACTCCTCCGGTCGCACCGGCCAGCGCCTGGTCGTGGTGCTGAAGCGCGACGCGGTCGCGCGCGTCGTACTCAACAACCTGCTGAAGCACACCGAGCTGCAGACCAACTTCAGCGCCAACATGCTGTCGCTCGTCGACGGCGTGCCCCGCACCCTGACGATCGACCAGTTCATCAGCCACTGGGTCGAGCACCAGATCGACGTCATCCAGCGCCGCACCCGCTACCGCCTCGCCGAGGCGGAGAAGCAGGCCCACATCTTCCGCGGTCTGGTCAAGGCGCTCGACCTTCTCGACGAGGTCATCGCCCTGATCCGGCGCTCACCCGAGGTCGAGGACGCCCGGCAGGGGCTGATCGAGCTGCTCGAGATCGACGAGATCCAGGCCAACGCGATCCTCGACATGCAGCTGCGCCGGCTCGCGGCGCTCGAGCGGCAGAAGATCATGGACCGGCTCGCCGAGCTCGAGCTGACGATCGCCGATCTCGAGGACATCCTCGCCAACGAGAGCCGGCAGCGGTCGATCGTCTCGGAGGAGCTCACCGAGATCGTCGACAAGTACGGCGACGACCGGCGCACGCAGATAATCGCGGCCGACGGCGACCTCTCGATGGAGGACCTGATCCCCGACGAGGAGCTGGTCGTCTCGATCACCCGCGGCGGCTACGCCAAGCGGACCCTCGCCACCCAGTACCGCACCCAGAAGCGCGGCGGCAAGGGCGTGCGCGGTGCCACCCTGCGCGGTGACGACGTGGTCGAGCACTTCATCGCCACCACCAACCACCACTGGCTGCTGTTCTTCACGACAGCCGGCCGGGTCTACCGCACCAAGGCCTACAACCTGCCGGAGGCGATGCGCGACGCGAAGGGCGGCCACGTCGCCGGCCTCCTCAGCTTCCAGCCCGACGAGTCGATCGCGCAGGTGCTCGCGATCCGTGACTACGAGCAGGCGCCGTACCTCGTGCTCGCGACCCGCAACGGCCTGGTCAAGAAGACCCGGCTCGGCGACTACAACAGCCCGCGCCAGGCCGGGGTCATCGCGATCAACTTCCGTGAGGACGACGACGAGCTGATCGGCGCCGAGCTGGTCAACCCCGAGGACGACATCTTGCTGGTGTCGCGCAAGGGCCAGGCGATCCGGTTCCGTGCCGGCGACGACCAGCTGCGGCCGATGGGCCGCGCGACGTCCGGTGTGACTGGCATGCGGTTCAAGTACGACGACGACTCGGTGCTGTCGATGTCGGTCATCCGTGCGGCCCAGGTGGCCGCGGAGGAGGCGGCCGGTCTCGCCGAGCACGACGAGGAGTCCGCAGCGGTGGAGGCGACCGCCGAGCAGGTGAGCGAGGTCAAGGCGCAGTTCGTCTTCACGATGACCGACGCCGGTTACGCGAAGCGCACCCGCATCAACGAGTACCGGCTCACCGGCCGGGGCGGCCTCGGCATCACGACCATGAGGCTCACCAACGAGGAGCGGGGCGGGCTGGTCGGCGCCTTCATCGTCGAGGACGGCGACGAGATCCTCTCCATCACCCAGGGCGGCCAGGTCGTCCGCAGCCCCATCGACACCAACTTCAAGCCCTCGGTCGGGAGGTCCACGCAGGGCGTGAAGTTCGTGACGCCCAAGAATGGTGACGCGGTCGCAGTCGTCGCCCGCTCGGTCGAGACCAAGGTCGACGAGGAGGACGCCGTCGGCACCGCTCGCTCCGACGACGGTGAGACGCACGAATCGCCCGTTGCGGATCCGGATGTAACAATCGAGAGCGAAGGGTCCGTCGAGACGGGCGACAGCGGGGACGAAGAGAGCCCCGGCGAGAGTGAGGGTTGATGTCGGACCGCACCAAGGAGCCGACCACGGTGCCCGTCCCCTCGGGTGCACCCGTGAGCAAGGCGGACGATGCCGCGAAGCCGAAGATCGGCAACCGTCCGCCCCAGCCGATGCCCGACCTGCCGCCGCGTCCCGCCAATGCACTGACTCCCTCCGCCCCCGCGACGGTCACGTCCACCACCGAGGTCCAGCGCCCCGCGCCCCGAGGGCCGCGCCGGGCACGGCTCCGGCTCACCCGGGTGGACCCCTGGTCGGTGATGAAGACCGCTTTCCTGCTGTCGATCGCCTTCGCCGTCGTCACCGTCGTGTCGGTCGCCATGGTCTGGCAGGTGCTCGGCGCCGCCGGCGTTTGGGACTCCATCAACAGCACCGTCCAAGAGGCCATCGGCGGTGAGGACGTCGCCGGCTTCCAGGTCCAGGACTACGTCGGCACCAGCCGGGTCCTCGGTTTCACGATGCTCGTCGCCGCCATCGACGTCATCCTGATCACCGCGGGCGCCACCCTCACGGCCTTCCTCTACAACATGGCAGCAGCCCTGCTCGGCGGCGTCGAAGTCACCCTCGCGGAAGACGCCTGAGCCGCCCCTGTCGTTTTGTTCGGCCTGGCTCCGGTCGGGTACCGTTCCCTCCGGTCTGCGGTCGGGGCTTCCACCTTGCCGCAGGCCACCCGGGCCTATAGCTCAGACGGTTAGAGCGCTTCCCTGATAAGGAAGAGGTCACAGGTTCAAGTCCTGTTAGGCCCACCCCGCCGCACTGTTCCGGCAGCTCGCCGTGCGCAGGCGATCCATTCCGACGGAGGAATCGCGTGATCAAGAAATTCGTGCTCACAGCACTCGCCACGGCTGGCGTTGCCTTCGCAGTCAAGAAGATGCAGGAGAGCAAGGCGGAGCAGGCCCTCTGGGCCGAGGCCACAGACCAGCTGCCCGATTCCTGAGGGCACCCACGGGGCCTTGGCGCAATTGGTAGCGCACCTGCTTTGCAAGCAGGGGGTTAGGGGTTCGAGTCCCCTAGGCTCCACCAGAGAAAACCGCAGGTCAGCCTGCGGTTTCTGTGTTTTCTGGAGTGTTCCGGTCGACTTCGCGATCGACTTCTAGGGGAAACTGGTGGGGAGAAGACCTGGATCGAGGCCGTCGAGCCTGTCCTGCGACTGATCGACGGTTGTTGAGGAGTTTGGCCGGCCGCAATTTGGCGTCAACGCGGGAGACGGCGGCACGTCGGTGCGGGCCGAAGCGATGTGTCACTCACTGACCCCGCATGTGAGTGACCCGGACAGCGGCATGATCGGATGGGTGCAGCGCGCGCACTCGTTCGGCCCAGGAGAGTGTCCGGTAGGCGGCGGTTGGACGCAGGTGCCGACTGCGGCAATCTTGGTCTGATTGGGCGTTCGTGTTCGCGCTGTCGGTGCGAGAGGTTATCGCGGCCGCTGGGTTTGACGGCTCGTTTGCATGACTTCTTGAGGACTAGTTCGAGATGGGGTTGCGCAACGGTTCGTATGTGGCGCGGTAGCTGTGCGGCCCTATCGTCCTGAGGATGGGGTCGCGTAGCCAGGGTGGCAGCCGTGCGGCGCGAGACAGCCGGTCGGTCATGCTCTGCACGTGCTCGACCCGCATGCGCCGACGACGCTCGAACTCACTCCCCGCGTCGTTCCACTCCGCTGCACCGGCGAGGATTTCGCCGAGCACGAGGGCGTCCTCGACGGCCAGCGCGGCGCCCTGCGCCCATACGGGTGCCGTGGCGTGCGCCGCGTCGCCGACCAGCACGACCCGTCCGCGTGTCCACGCCGTTGGCCGTACCTCCTCCAGCGGCGACAGGAACGGTGGGACCTGTTCCGCCGCCGCCGCGGCCAGCACGTCGCGCACCCGGTGCGGGAAGTCGTCGAAAGCAGCGGCAACCTCGTCGAAGGATGCCTCGTCGTTCGCGACCGCGACCCAGCCGTAGAGCCGTCCGTCCCCGAGTGGGATGAAGAGGACGGTGTCGGTGCCGCCGCTCCAGACGACCCAGCAGTCGATACCGGGGTTGCACGTCACGAAGCGCCAGCTCGAGCGTGAGAGGACGGCGGCCTGCGGAGTCTGACCCGAACCGACGAGGGCGCGCACGGTCGAGCGGACGCCGTCGGCGCCGACGAGCAGCGCCCCGCCCTCCTGCGTACCGTCACTCAGCTCGACGGTGACCATTCCGGGGTCTCGACCAAGTCGCGGACCTCCGCGCCGAGTCGCACGGTGTCCTCGGGAACTGCCGTTCGCAGCAGCGACGACAGTTCACCACGCAGGACACAGCGGGGCCGCGCCCCGACTCCCCAGAAGGCGTCCTCGTCGACTGAGAACAGCAGCCGACCGCGCCGAGTGCGGTATTCACGTCGCCCGATCGGGGCGCCGAGCCGCTCCAGGCCATCTCCTAGCCCGAGGGCACCGAGGGCCGTCACAGCATTGCCGGGCAGGTTGATCCCGAGCCCTGCGTCCACCGCCTGGTCGCGACGTTCGAGGATCACGGAAGGGATGCCGTGCAGACCTAGCGCTGCGGCGGTGGCCAGCCCGGCGATGCCGCCGCCGGCGATGAGGACGCGATCGGTCGACTTACTCATGCGAGGCTCCGGCTCGCGCGAACTCTGCAAGCAGTTCGGCCACCTGTGCCGGATGACCGAGCTGGGGCACGTGTCCCGCGGGCAGCACTTCGAGGCGGGCGCGCGGTATCAGTTCCGCCGCGGCTCTTGCGTCAGCCACCGATACCACCGGGTCACGGTCACCCCAGATCATGAGTGTGCGCACCGCCACCCGGCGAAGGTCGTCCGGCGGGATCCGGACCGCTGTCCGCGGGCCGAGCGGCGACAAGAGGGCTTGGAACTCGGCCAGGTTGGCCGCCGTCGCTACCGGGTCATGCGCCGCGTCCACGAGGGAGTCGAGCAGGTCGGGGTACCGCAGGATGGTCTCCCCTTCGCCCATCGAGGACATCAGGCCCATCAGCATCCGCCGTCCTGGTTTCATGGTGCGGCTGAGGACCTGTCCCAACAGCGGTGTGGCCATGATCCGAATACCGATGGGGATTCGGGCTCCGGGAAGCAGCGGGATGGACCCGAGGATGACAAGCCCGTGTACCCGCTCGGGGCGGTCCAGGGCGTACCACAACGCCCAAGTCCCACCCCCCGAGGCGCCGGCCAGAACAGCTGTGTCGAGGTGCAAATGGTCGAGGACATCGTCCACGAATCGAACCGCGCACTGCCGAAAGCTGTCGCGAGGGAAGTTCGCGGAGTCGCTGAGTCCGGAGCCCGGTCGGTCGACGAGGTAGGAGCGCACTGTCGTCATGTGCTCGAGCAGCATCAGGTGCGACAGCGACGAGGTGTTGTTGCCGTGCAGGTGGACGACGGGCGGGCCGTCACCGGCCTCGATCACATGCACATGTCCCGACCGCGTCCGGATGAACCTGCCCTGGCCGCCGGCCGCACGGACCATCCGGTCGTACCGGCGGTGCACACGGTCCGGGTGCGTCGGCAACATCGGCTTGTGCTGGTGGACAGCCATCGTGACCTCCTGTCTAGGCTCGTCGTACTCTCACGATCCGCCGCCTCCCCGAGGAGGGCTAGTTCGGACTTCGAACTGCACAAGGCCGCGCGCCGGTGGGACACTGGTTGACGTGGGCTCGAGCGAGTTCGCCGGATACTGCTCGTTCACCAAGGCCATCGAGCACCTCGGTGACCGGTGGAGCCTGCTCATCGTCCGTGAGCTGGGGATGTTCGGGCCGCAAGGATTCAACGACCTGGTCAGCGGCCTTCCGGGCCGCATCTCGCGCTCGGTGCTCGCCGATCGACTTCGCCGGCTCGAGACCCTTGGGCTGGTGTCCCGCAGTCACGGCCAGCACCCGCCCCAGGACTACCGCCTCACCGCCGTCGGTGAAGGCCTGATGGCGACGCTGGGCTCGCTGCGCGCCTGGGCGGACACCTGGCTTCCGGACGACCCCGACATGCTGAAGCGCGACCCGGACGTCGTGCTCGGCTGGCTGGCACAGCGGGCGGATCCCGACCATGCGCCCAGACGCCCCGCGGTCCTCGAGATTCAGCTGCACCATCGGGATGACCGGAGGTACTGGCTCGTGCTGCAGCGCGGGGTCGAGCCGTACGGGTGTCTTACCGACCCCCTCCTGGACGAGAACCGCTACGTGTACCTGGAGTGCTCGATGCCTGCGCTCCTTGCAGTCGCCCGGGGCAGGTGCGCCTGGTCGGACCAGTTCGAGGACGGCTCGATCACGGCCGCCGGCGATCCCATTCTGCTCAGCCGGGTGGTCGAGTGGTTCGAGTCCGCTAGTACTTGATCCCCCTGTGATGAGTCGCGACATGAGTGACACCTGAGTCGCGACCTCGGTGAACGCGAGGGCTCCCGGCCGCCGCGAGACGCGATCCTCACCCGGTGTGGGTGACGTCGGTAGCCCAAGCGCGTTCTAGCGTTGCGCGGAGCCCGGGCAAGGCCCGCCGGGTCGGTCGCGCGACGGGAGTACGCCATGAGTACCGGATCAGGCGGGGGTCGCGAGGCCGACGCCCCGGGCAGCCGCCGCCTGATGCTGCTGCTGGCAGCCGCCATGTTCGTCCTCGTGGTGGACACGTCACTGATGAACGTGTCGATCTCCGCGGTCATCGAGGACCTGGACACGACCGCCAGCGGCGTGCAGTCCGCCATCGCGCTCGAGGCCCTGGTGTCGGCGGCGTTCATCCTGATCAACAGCAAGGTCGGGGACCTGATCGGTCGGAAGCGGGCCTACGTGCTGGGGTTGCTTGCCTATGCGGTCGGGGCACTGGCCATGACGCTGGCACAGAGCCTCACAGCGATCGTCGTGTTCTGGGCGATCATCGGGGGGCTCGGAGCGTCCTTGCTGCTGCCGGCCATGCAGTCGCTGATCCACGGCAACTTCGCGGGTGCTGCACAGAAGCAGGCCTATGCACTGGTTGGCGCCGCCGCAGCCATCGCCGCCGCGATCGGCCCACTGCTCGGCGGGTTCGTCACGACGTACCTGTCATGGCGGGTCGGGTTCGCCCTGGAAGCGCTCATCATCGCCGTCGTGCTGGTCCAGATCAGGTTGGTGCGCGACGTCCCGTACACCGGCTCCCGTCAGATCGACATCGTCGGCGCGGTCCTGTCCGTCGTCGGCATGGGCGGCGTGGTGCTCGGGATCCTCGTCTGGCAAGAGGGCGGCGAGTACGTCGGGCTGCTGATGGTGCTCGGTGCCGTGGCTCTGGTCCTGCTCGCCCGGTGGCTGATCAAGCGCCAACGCGAGCAGCGACCGACCCTGCTCGATCCCGACCTCTTCCGGCACCCGAACTTCACGGCCGGAGTCTCAGGTCAGCTGCTACAGCAAGTCACGCTGGGTGGCGCGATGATCGCGCTGCCGCTGTTCCTCCAGATGACGCTCGAGTACAACGCGCTCGAAGCCGGACTCTCCCTGGCCCCCCTGTCGCTGACCATGTTCGTGGCCGCACTGATCGCCGGGAAGAGAGCCGGTGACCGGCGGCCCGCCTCGATCATCCGGACCGGCTTCCTGATGACCACCGTGGGGATCGCGATCATCATCCCGTTCGTCCCGCGCGTGGACAGCGGTTGGTACCTGGTGCTCCCGCTCGCCGTCACCGGTTGCGGCCTGGGCCTGTTGGTGTCGCAGCTCAACAACTACACCCTGGCTCCGGTCGAGCCGGTGCGGGTCAGCGAGGCCGCCGGAGTGAATTCCGCGGCGGGCTCCTTCGGACTCTCCTTCGGCCTCGCCATGGCGGGGGGCCTCATGCTTGCCGCCCTCTCCGTCAGCTTCACCCAGATGACCGAGAACAGCGAGACCATCCCGCCGGCCCAGCAACAGCAGATCGCCGACGCCCTCGAGGACGACGCGGAAGTCATGAGCAACACCCAGCTCGAGCAGCAGATCACCGGCCAACCACCGGAGCTCGAGGCGGAGGTCGTGGCCATCAACAACGACGCTCGCAACCTCTCGCTGCAGATTGCCCTGCTGGTGCCACTTCTCGCCGGCTTGCTCGGACTAGTCGTCTCGCTTCGGATGCTGCGCCTGCCCGACCAGAAACCGTTGTCCCCGCTCGAGGGGATGGACTTCGGCTGATCCCCGAGGCGTTCCCGCGGCCCTCTGCCTCGTTGACGGGGTTCGCAGAAATGCACGAAGCCCGGGCCATCCGGCCCGGGCTTCGATGCTTGAACTCGACGGTCAGCCGTGGCTGATCCGGTCCTTGCCCGCACCGCCGTTGATGCGGTCGGCACCGGGTCCGCCACGGAGCCAGTCACGGCCGCGGCCGCCCCAGACGCGGTCGTTGCCCATGGCGCCGTTCACGAAGTCGGCGCCGGCACCGCCGTGCACGATGTCGTTGCCGTCGTCGGTGAGCACCCAGAGGCGGAACCGCCACGGAAGGGTGCGGCCGTCGGTGAAGTCGTGGCCGAGGCGCGGCCAGACCTGGATGAACATTCGCCGCGTGTTGAAGCGCGGCGGGACCTTGCAGACGGCAGAGATGCCCTGGACGACCCGCTCCTTGTCGCAGCGGTCGGGCAGGTTCTTCCAGCGGTCGGTACGGGTGTCGCGGAACCGGATCGCGTGACGCGACTCGACCCACTTCACGGTCAGGTGCTGGTTGTGCTTGCCGGAGATGTAGACCGGCCCGTACTTCGAGTAGCGGACCAGCGCGCTGCCGCCCATGTCGCTGACGCCGGCGTCGCCGGGTCCGAGCATGAGCGGCGGGAGGTCCGCCTGTGCGGGGGTGATGCCCACGGCCAGGCTGGCGACGAGGGCGACGACGAGTGTGGTGATCGTGCGGATCAAGGAGACTCCTCCTGGTTTGTGGCTCCCAGGACCATAGGCGGAATTGCTGCTGACGCGAATTCGCGGAGCGAGGCCGGAGGGGTGCTGGTACGTCGTACTCGTCTCCCCGCCGGCGGACCGGCAACCCGATCGGTTGACCGGTGGATCTTCACAGCGGTCGTCGTGTCAGGTCAGTCGGCTGAGACCGTGGAGGTTCCGAGCCGTGGGCGAGGTGGGGACGGTCGCCGGGTCCGGGTAGGTCCCGAACAACCGGTCCGCGGTCGCCGCCGTTGTCACCGTGAACCAGTAGTGCTCGCTCTTGTAGTGGTGCAGCCGGTGATTGCGCCAGACCGTGCGGAACCAGGCCGACCTCGGCCGGTAGTCACTGTGCAGGAGGTAGTGCGTCCACTCGTACGCCGACAGCAGCACCAGCTCGGCCACCAGCAAGGTGAACATCGACGACCAGGTCGGGGCGACCGCCCAGGCGACCAGGAACGCGGACGGGATGACGACCAGCTCGACCTGCCAGGGGATGAACACCAGCGGGATCGCGCGCGGGTCGCGGTGGTGCGCGCGGTGCTTGCGCGACAGCAGCGGATCGATCGTGAGGCCGGCGATCCGGCGGGGCCTCCAGTGCAGGATGCAGACATGGATGAACCACTCCACCGCCGGCATGATCGCGAGGAGACCGAGGGGGATCAGCAGCTCCCACCAGTCGCCCGGCCCGGCGAGCACGCGGCCCGCGCCGGCGACGACCAGCGGCACCAAGAGGATGTACGGCGAAGTGTGCCGCCAGAACTCGACGAACACCTCGCCGAGCGACTGGCTGGTCCGACGGCTGCCGGTGATCCTGGCCTCGTCCTGCCGGACCTGTTGCTCGGCGACCGCCTCGACCTCGTTGGACGTCATGACGCGTCCCCACCGGTGGTGGCGGTGAGCGCGTCGAGCGCCTCGATCAGCGCGTCGTTGGTGGGGGCGAGCACCCGCTCTGCGGCCGCCCGGGCCGTGGCGGGGTCGCCGGCGGCGATGGCCGCGGCGAGCAGCCGGTAGGGGTCGACCTCCCCGACCTCGGCGGCCAGGACGGCGGCCAACGCAGGCAGCGCCGGTTCGTACGCCGCTCGCAGCCCGTTGAACATCAGCCGGAACACGATCGAGTCGGCCCCGTCGACGACGACGTCCCAGAACTCCAGCGCCAGCTCCTGCCAGATCACCGGGTCGGCGGTCGCGGCCAGCCGTTCGACCACCTCACCGAGCGCTGCCGCAAGGGCAGGACCACCCCGCTCGGCGGCGAGACCGGCGACGCCGGGACCGACCGAGGTCCGCGCCTCGACCACGCTGCGCGCGACCGAGGGGTCGAGGCCGCTGTCGGTGACGAGGAGGTGCGGCAGCAGGTCGAGCCCGCCGTACCTGCGGAAGTCGCGGACCGTCGCGCCGCCACCGTGCCGGACCTCCACCAGCCGCGCCTGCGCCATCCGCTGGAGTGCCTCCCGTACCGCCGGCCGCGACACCCCGAGCACCTCGGCCAGCTGCCGCTCGCTGGGGAGCTGCTCGCCGGCCACCAGGCCACCGTCCATCACCTCGCCCAGCACCTGGTCGAACACCTGGTCCGACACGGATCTCCGGGTCACGGGTTTCAGCACCATGCCGAGAACCGTAAAAGGCAATGGCATATTGGTCAAGTGGTAATACCACCGTGACCTGGCGCATCTCGAGATGGGACGGGTCGGCGGGCTGGGAGTGCAGAGATGAGCCGGGTCGGCGGGCTGGGAGTGCAGAGATGAGCCGGGTCGGCGGGCTGAGGGTGCAGAGATGAGCCAGGTGGCGGTCCGTAGGCTGAAGGGGTGCAGGACGAGGCGACCGCGTGGTGGAGTCCCCGGTTGTGGGGGGCGCACCTGGTGGCGCTGGTGTGCGTCGCTGCGGCGGTGGCTCTGGGACTTTGGCAGTACGACGCCTGGCAGGCCCATCGGGAGGCAGAGCGGGTCGACCTCACCAATGCCGAGCCGGAGTCGCTGACCGCCGTGCTCGGGGCCGACCAGCCGTTCCCGACCGAGCACGTCGGTCGGCCGGTCGAGCTAGAGGGCACCTGGCTGCCGGAGGGCACCGTGCTCGTGTCCGGTCGCGAGGAGAGCGGCGAGGACGGGAGCTGGGTGGTCACCCCGCTCACCGTCGGCGGCCCCCGCGAGCCCGCCATCCCGGTGGTCCGCGGCTGGGTCCCCGGTACGGACCCGGCCGCGGCGCCGGCACCGCCGACCGGCACCGCCGCACTGATCGGCTGGCTGCAGCCCGGTGAGGGCACCGGCGCAGCCGACCAGGACCCGACCGACGACGTGCTGCCGCAGGTCCGGATCGCCGACCTCGTGCAGCGCGTCGACGTCGACCTGTACGGCGGCTACGTCGTCGTCGACCCCGCAGCGACCGCGGAGACCGGTGGCCGCAACGCGGGTACGACGGGCCTCGAGCCCGCCACCCTCGACCAGCTCCCGCCTGCCGGGACGTTCACCGGCTGGCGCAACATCGCCTACGCGATCGAGTGGTGGCTGTTCGCGGCGTTCGCGCTGTTCCTGTGGTGGCGTTTCGTCCGCGACGCGGTCGCTCCGCGAGCCCGGGCCGCTGACCAGGCCGAGGCCGACCGCCCGGTAGGTTCGGCGTCGTGAGCGGGCTCTTCAACTTCTACCGCGTGCTGGCCTTCATCGTCGGCGTGCTGCTGCTCGTCGGGACGTTCGGCTCGGTGCTCAAGTACGGCTTCCCAGAGGGCGGGTCCCTGCAGCAGCTCGGTGAGGACCTGACCTGGGTGTGGCTGGTCCACGGCTGGATCTACATGGTCTACGTCGTGGTTGCGTTCGTGCTTACCCAGCGCGCGGGCTGGCCGTTGTCGCGCTTCTTGCTGATGATGGTCGCCGGACTGGTGCCCGGCCTGATCTTCTGGGTGGAGCGCCGGGTGGCCGGCCAGCTCCGGGACGAGCACCCGGAGCTGGCCAGCGCCTAGCGCGCTCGACCTGTGCTCCCGAGCTGGCTCTGCGACTAGTTCTTGGACTCGGGCATCGGGTCCAGTGGGTCCGTCAGCGGGTCGCCCTCGATGTCGGCTTGCGAGTCGTCCCCGGCCTCGGGCACGGTCTCGACCGGCGGCGGCACCGACGATGCCGGGCTCGGCGGCGGCGCCGGATCGTAGGACGACTGCCAGCCGCCGTCGTCCCCGCTGCTGCCCTGCAGCTTCCTGGCCACCACCGCTATGGCACCACCGATGGCGCCGAGCAGGAGCAGCATCTTGAACTTGGAGCGCTTCTTGGGCTTCGACGACCCGTTGAGGTCGGCCGCCTTGCTCTCGGCGAACTCCTTGGCCTCAGTCGCCTTCTCGGCGATCGTCGCGGCGCCTGCCGCGACGACGGGCGCTGCCATGTCACGAGCCTCGCTCGCCTTCTCGACGAGCGTCGCGGCTCCAGCCGCAACCACCGGGGCTGCCTTCTCCTTGGCGTCGGCGATCGCGGGCCGGGCCGTGTCTTGCACGAAGTCCCTGGCCTGGTCGATCGCCGCCTCGACGTACTCCTCAGCATGTTCGAGGAGCGTCTTCTCCTTGCGAAGTCCCATCGCCGAATCCCTTCCGATTCCGAGAACGTGTGCACCTGGTGATCTGTCCAGGTCACTACCCCATCCCACCACGGGCAGACCCGTGCCGACCACCCGTGCCCACCACCCGTGCGGCCACCCGGGACCCGTGCGAGCCGCCCCCGTAGGATCGACGGGAGCGTGCAGGCACCGATGTCCGCACGGACCGAACAGCGCGAAAGGCAGTCATGGCGGACCTCCAGGCCATCCTGAAGACGAACAAGGGCGACATCACGATCAACCTGTTCCCCAACCACGCGCCGCGCACGGTGCAGAGCTTCGTCGGCCTGGCGACCGGCAAACCGGTCGAGGTCTCCGCCGACGGCCCCTACCGGCCGTCGCCGCGCGAAGGATCGGCCGGCTCCACGCCGTTCTACGACGGCCTCACCTTCCACCGGATCATCCCCGGCTTCATGATCCAGGGCGGCTGCCCCCAGGGCACCGGGACCGGCGGGCCCGGCTACACCTTCGACGACGAGCCGCACCCCGAGCTGACCTTCGACAAGCCCTACCTGCTCGCGATGGCGAACGCCGGCGTCCAGGGCGGCAAGGGCACCAACGGCTCACAGTTCTTCATCACCGTCGGCGCGACCAGCTGGCTCAACCTCAAGCACACCATCTTCGGTGAGGTCGCCGACCAGGCCGGCCGCGACGTCGTCGACGCCATCGCGGCGGTTCCGACCGGCGCCGGCGACCGGCCGGCCGAGCCGGTCGTGATCGACTCTCTCGAGATCGTCGACTAGATCTCGAACCGACCTCGCCTCGCAGCTCGGGCTACTCCACCGACGCGATGACAGAGCAGCCACCGAGCTCGATCGGGGTGCCGACCTGCTACCGGCACCCCGACCGCGAGACCTACGTCCGTTGCCAGCGGTGCGAGAAGCCGATCTGCCCGGACTGCATGCGCGACGCAGCCGTCGGCTTCCAGTGCCCGGACTGCATCAAGGAGGGCGCGAAGACCACTCGGCAGGCGCAGGCGGCGTACGGCGGTCGCCGGTCCGCCGACCCCAGGCTGACCTCGATGGTGCTGGTCGCGCTCAACGGCCTGGTGTGGGTCGCGATCCTCGTGACCGGTTGGACCAAGAGCACGCTCGTCGACCGGCTCGCGCTGCTCCCGACCGGGACCTGCGCCTCCGAGGGTGAACCGGGATCGTTCTACCCGCGCTTCGACAGCGAGCAGCTCTGCGCCCGGGTCCCGGACGGCCAGTGGTTCCCGGGCGTCTCCGACGGCGCCTACTGGCAGCTGGTCACCAGCATGTTCGCCCATGTCGAGATCTGGCACATCGGCTTCAACATGCTGGTGCTCTACTTCCTCGGCCCGCAGCTCGAGGCGGTGCTGGGGCGGGCCCGCTTCCTGACCCTCTACCTGGTCTCGGGGCTGGCCGGCTCGGTCTTCGTCTACTGGTTCTCCGGCCAGGACACCTCGACCTTGGGTGCGTCCGGAGCGATCTTCGGGCTGATGGGCGCGCTGCTGGTCGTCGCCTACAAGGTGCGCGGCAACGTGCAGACCATCCTCACCTGGCTGGGGATCAACGCGGTCTTCACGCTCGTGTTCCCCGGAGTCTCCTGGCAGGGCCACCTCGGTGGCTTCCTCGGCGGCGTGGTGGTGACGGTGATCCTCGTCTACGCACCCAGGAAGCGGCGCCTGCTGTTCCAGGTCGGCGCGATCACCCTCGTCGTCCTGGCGCTGGCGGTCGCGACGATCGCGCGGACCGCCGTACTGGCCTAGACAAATTCACAGGTTTCCCCACAGATGTGGAGAACTACAGGCATGTAGTTATCCCCGGTGTGGAGAAAGCTGTGGACTGCTACTCCCACTTGGTGGCGAAGGTGAAGCCGACGGCCATGAACCCGATGCCGACGAACAGGTTCTTCTGCCCCAGGTCGTTGAAGACCGGGAGGTCCTGCGCGTTGTCGCCGGTGCCGACGACGTAGTAGGTGCAGATCCACAGCAGCCCGAGCACGAAGCAGCCCAGCATGCCGACCACGACGCCGCGGCCACGGCCCAGCGGCGTCGAGGGGTGGGCAGCGATCACCAGGCCGAGCATGATCGCGCCGAACCCGATGAGGTAGTTCCATTCCTGCAGGTCACCCACGAAGTCGAGGCCGGTGACGACGCCGGGTTCGAACGTCTCCGGGTCCACGGCCGGCTTGCCGTCGTCACCGAAACCGGCGACCGGACGGACCGCGATGTAGTAGTAGGCGATCCAGCCGATGCCTCCGAGGATGAGCGCCAGGGAGACCAGGAAGCGGACGCTGAACACCGGACCGCTCGACGGGTCCTTGAACGCGTCGTTGTCCGAACGCTTGAGGCTCGGGCGGGAGAACTTCACGGGTGGGGCTCCTCAACTCTGCACCGGGCTGGCGCTGGATGGCAGCAACCACGGTACGACGAACTCGACCCGCCTACCCTAGACACCATGACGGGCGCACACACGGCTGGGCCGACGCCGGAGTCGGCGCCGACCCCGCCGCCGACCCCCCAGCCGGCCCCGGCGCCGACCCCGCAGCCGGCCCCGCGCCGGCCGCGTCGGTCGCTCGCCTGGCGGGTTGCGACGCCGCTCGTCGGCATCCTCAGCGGCGCCCTGTTCGTGGTTTCGGCAGCCGACAGCCGGGGCACCGACCTGCGGCCCGGTCGCTACACCGACCTGGCCGGGTTGGCCGAGGCGGAGGCCGGCGACTACGAGGAGGTCCGGCAGGACCTCGAGGAGCTCGAGGACGAGGTCGACTCGCTGACCGAGGACGTCAGCGACTTCCGGGTGGACCGCACCCGCGCCGAGATCGAGGAGCTTCGCGACCCCGCCGGTCTCGAGCCTCGCAGCGGTCCCGGCCTGACGATCACCCTCAGCGACTCCCCGGACGACGTCCTCGACGAGGCGGTCGCCCACGACATCAAGGTCGCGCAGCTCGTGGTGCACCAGCAGGACCTGCAGGCCGTCGTCAACGCGCTCTGGACCGGGGGAGCGTCCGCAGTCACGATCGCGGGCCAGCGGGTCATCAGCACGACGGGCATCAAGTGCGAGGGCCCCGTGGTCCAGCTGCAGGGCGTCCCCTACCCGCAGCCGTACGTCATCCAGGCGGTCGGCGACCCGGCCGAGCTGATGGCGGCCATCGACACGGACCCGTTGGTGGCCGGCTACCGCTCCGACGCCGCGAATCCCTACATCCAGATCGGATGGGACGTGCAGACCGAGGACGAGGTGGAGGCGCCGGCCTACGACGGCCTGCTCGACCTCACCTACGCCGAGCCCATCGGCTAGTCGTTCCCCTCGCCGTCGCCGCTGCCGTCGCCGTTGCCCCTGCCCGGCGGCGGGAAGCTCGCCGGGTTCAACGGGTCGGTCTCGGCGTCGACCTCCTCACCGTCGGTGTAGGTGTCGCCGTCGGAGTCCGGGTTGTCGGGATCGGTGCCGAGCTCGTCCTCGTCGGTGTCGGGCAGGCCGTCGTCGTCGGTGTCGGTCTCCGGCGGGGGAGGCGGGGGAGCCGAGGTGGTGGGCTCCTCGAAGGAGGAGACGAAGATGGTGACCGTCTCGCCCTGGTCGTACTCCTCGCCCTCGCCCGGGATCACGTCGGTGACCTCGCCCTTCGGCCGCTCGGACTCGCCGTCCTCGCGGACGTCGACCTCGAAGCCGGCCTCGAGGATCAGCCGTTCCGCCTGACCCTGCCGCAGCCCGATCACCTGCGGCACCACCTCGGGTCCGTCCGAGACGCACAGCGTCGCGGTGTCGTCGCGACCGACCGACGACTGCGGCTCGGGTGTCTGCTCGACCACCGTGCCGGCCGGGTCGTCGGTGTCGCACCTCTCGGGGGCGATCATGATGTTCTTGCGCTTGATCCCCGCGGCGACCAGCTCCTCGACCGCGACCCGCTGGAGCTTGTCGGTGACGTCGGGCATCGCGAAGTCGCACGGCCCGCTGCTGAGCACGAGGGTCACCTCGGACCCCGGGGCGACGTAGTCCTCGCCGGCGGGGTCCTGGTCGACCACCTGCCCGGCGTCGTACTGGTCGTCACACTGCCGCTGCTTGTCGTCGATGGCGAGACCCTCGTCGGCGAGGACCTCGCGGGCCCGATCGCGCTCGAAGCCGAGCACGGAGGGCACCTGCACGTCGGTGGGGTCGTCGGGGAAGAGCTTCGGCCACACGAGGTAGGCGGCGGCGAGCAGCGCCAGCACCAACAACCCCAGCACCAGCCACAACCAGAGCTTGCGGTTGCCGTCGCCCCGGTCCTCGCCGGGCGTTGCCGGCCGCTCGGCGGTGTCCGACATGGCCGCGGCCGCCGGGACCACCGCGGTTGCCATCGACTCCTCCGGAGTGGGCAGCACCGCTGCGACCGGGCGGCCGGCGAGGTACCGCTCGATGTCGGCACGCATCTGCGCCGCGGACTGGTAGCGGTCCTCGACGCGCTTGGCCAGCGCCTTCATCACGATGACGTCGATGTCGGGCGTCAGGTCGGCGTCGTGGTGGGACGGGGGTACGGCGGGCTCCCGCACGTGCTGGTAGGCCACGGCCACCGGGCTGTCGCCCACGAACGGTGGGCGACCCGTGAGGAGCTCGTAGAGCAGGCAGCCCGCGGAGTAGACGTCGGAGCGCGAGTCGACCGACTCACCGCGAGCCTGCTCGGGGGAGAGGTACTGGGCAGTGCCCACCACGGCCGCGGTCTGGGTCATCGACGACGCAGCGTCGCTGATCGCGCGAGCGATGCCGAAGTCCATCACCTTCACATCGCCCGAAGGTGTGAGCATGACGTTGCCGGGCTTGATGTCGCGGTGGATGATCCCCGCCCGGTGGCTGTAGTCGAGCGCGGACAGGACCCCGCTGGTGATCTCGAGCGCGCGCTCGGGCAGGATCTTGCGCCCCTCGCGAAGGATGTCGCGCAGGGTGCGTCCGGCGACGAACTCCATCACGATGTAGGGCTGCGCCACGCCGTCCTCGGCCGGCTCCTCACCGGTGTCGTAGACGGCGACGATGGCTGGGTGGTTGAGCGATGCCGACGACTGCGCCTCGCGCCGGAAACGCGCCTGGAAGGTCGCGTCGCTGGCCAGGTCGGTGCGCAGCCGCTTGACTGCCACCACCCGGCCGAGTCGAGCGTCGATTCCCTTGCGGACCTCGGCCATGCCACCGCGGCCGAGCAGCTCCCCGAGCTGGTAGCGACCGCCGACCGTCCCGGAGCCGGTCCCGCTGGCCCCGGGCGGGTCCGTGGGTCCGGCGTTGCTCATCCGTCGTCGCCTTCCGTCGTGACCGAGGCAGCCGTCTCGGTGGTGGTGGTCTCGGTCGGCGGGGTCGTCTCGGTGGTCGGTGGCTCGGTCGGTTCGGGATCTCCCCAGTAGTGCAGGTCGATCGGGTCGCCGACCAGCAGCTGACCGGTCGGCTGGAGCTCTGAGACGGTGTCCGGAGTCTCGTCGCCGGGGTTGTCGTCCTCGAAGAGCCGGACGTTCAGGCCCATCCGCTGCAGCTCGGCCTCGACCTCGAACCGGTCGCGTCCGAGGTAGTCGCCCGCGTCGACGGTGACCGTCTCGACCGCGGTCGTCGTCGGCGTCGTCGGCGCGCTCGACGTCGTCTCGGTCTCGGTCGGCGACGCCTTCTGCGAGGTCGGGCGGGTGGTCGGGTCGTTGCCGGCCTCCGGCTCGTCGTCGTCCCCTCCGAACAACAGCAGGCCCGCCGCGACCGCGGCGGCGACGAGGAGCAGCACGACCAGGACGATCGGGAGCACCTTCGTGGACTTCTTGTCCTCCGGCGTCGGGTCCGTGACCGGCAGCACCGCGGTGCCTTCCGATGCGATCGGAGGTACGACGGCAGCGGCGGCTGCGACCGGAGGTACGACGACAGTGGCGGCGGGATCGACATCGGCGCCCCGGAGCGCGGCGGCGAGTGCAGCGCCGTCGGTGTAGCGCTCGGCCGGGTCCTTGGCCAAGCTGCGGTGGATGATCTCGCGCAGGTCCTCAGGCAGGTCCGTCGGCAGGTCGGGCACCGGCTGCTGGATGTGGGCGAGCGCCGTGGCCACCGGGCTGTCCGCCTCGAACGGACGCCGGCCAGCGAGGCACTCGAAGCCGACCACGCCCAGCGAGTAGACGTCGGACGCCGGCGTCGCCGGGTTGCCGCGCGCCTGCTCGGGTGAGAGGTACTGCGGCGTGCCCATGACCGCACCGGTCCGGGTGATCTGGGCGTCGTCGGCGGCGCGGGCGATGCCGAAGTCGGTCACCTTGACCCGGCGGTCGGGGGTGATGAGCAGGTTGGCGGGCTTCACGTCACGGTGCACGATCGCCGCGCGGTGCGCGACCGCGAGCGCGTCCGCGGTCTGGGTCAGCAGGTCGCGCACCACAGCCGGGTCGAGCGTGCGGCCTGCGTCCCTGGCCTGGGTCAGCAGGTTCGACAGCGGCTGACCCTCGACCAGCTCCATCACCAGGTACGGCGACCGCGAGTCAGCCGGACCGGTCGGGTCCGAGGAGTAGTCGAAGACACCCGCGATGCCCGGGTGCTGGAGGGCTGCGGCGTTGCGGGCCTCGGTGTCGAAGCGGCTCCGGAACTGGGCGTCGTCGGCGTACTCGTGCTTGAGCACCTTGACCGCGACCTGACGGTTGAGCCGGGTGTCGGTCGCCCGCCACACCACGCCCATGCCGCCGGTCGCGATCCGCTCGTCGAGTCGGTAGCGGTGTGCCTCGTCGGCGTACTGCTCGGTCATCGCCGGTCCTCCCCTCGGAGTGCGCCCGCGGCCGCAGGGGTCCGCCCGGTCGCCGCCGCGGTGGTCGTGGGCTTCGCTCATTCGAGGACCGCCTCCATCACTGCCTTGGCGATCGGGCCGCCGAGCTGGCCGCCTGCGATCTCCTTGCCGGGTGCCTCCTGGATCATCACCGCGACCGCCACCTCCGCGTCCTCGGCCGGGGCGAACGAGACGAACCAGCCGTACGGCGGCAGCCCTTCGACGCCCCGCTGCGCGGTGCCCGTCTTGCCGGCCACGCTGATCCCCGGGATCTGGGCTGGGAACGCGGTGCCGTTGTCGACCGTCTCGATCATCAGGTCGGTGACCTGGTCGGCGGTGGTCGGCGAGACAGCGTCCCGGATCTTGTCCGGCTCGGTGGTCTCGAGCGTCTCGTACTCCGCCGTCTGCACCTCGTCGACGAGGTAGGGCCGCATCAGTGCGCCACGGTTGCCCAACGCGGCGACGACCATCGCCATCTGCAGCGGCGTCGCCTGCACCTCGAACTGGCCGAAGCCGGTCTGAGCGGTCTGCGCGTCGTTGAGCTCCACCTGCTCGCCGTCGGCGTTCTCGACGCTGAGCGGATAGACCGACTGCACCTGTGGCGACAGGTCATCGAGGTAGTCGCTGTTGAACCCGAACTGCTCGGACTGCTCGCGCATCTTCTCCGGACCGAGCTCGACGGCCATCTTGGCGAACGCGGTGTTGCACGACTGGGACATCGCGATGGCGAACGAGACCTCCTCGGGGTTGCAGAGGGAACGGCCCTCGTTGTCGATCACGTTGTTCTCGCCGGTGGTGCCGGGCGTCTGCCAGGTGGCACCGGACGGGACGTTGTCGTCGGAGGTGTAGAGGCCGTCCTCGATCGCTGCCGCCGCCGTGACGACCTTGAACGTGGAGCCGGGGAACAGCCGGGTCTGGATCGCGCGGTTGACCAGCGGGTCCGCGTCGTCGCTGTCGAGGCGCTTGTAGGCCTGCTCGGCAGCAGCGAAGTCGTGCGTGGCGAGGTCGTTGGGGTCGTACGACGGCAGCGACACCATCGCCAGGATCCGGCCGGTCTTGGGCTCGATCGCCACGACCGACCCCTCGCCGTCGGGGCCGATGCCGGCGAGGAGCGCGTCGTAGGCAGCTTGCTGCGCCTCCGGGTCGAGGGTGAGCAGCACGTTGCCGCCCTGGTTGCTCTGGTTCTGCGCGAGGTCGATCAGCCGGGTGACGAACAGCCGCTCGTCCTCCCCGGACAGCACGCTGTTCTGCGACTGCTCGATCCCCGTACGGTTGGTGAGCGTGAGGTAGCCGGTGACGTGCGAGTAGACAAGCGGTCGAGGATAGACCCGCAGGTACTTGTACCGGTCGTCGTACTCGCGGCTGCGCGCCAGGGTGACCTGGCCCTGACCCTGGCCGACGAGGATGTCGCCCCGCTCGCGGCTGAAGGCCGCCTCGGCGACCCGCGCGTTGAGCGGGTCCTCGTTCAGGTCCTCGGCCTGCCAGAACTGCAGGTAGCTGACGTTGATCATCAGGGCCAGGAACAACAACATGCAGAAGATGGCGACGGTGCGGATCGGCCGGTTCACGGGGCCTTCACCGTCTTCACGACCTGGGTCGTCAGGAGGTCCGGATCCTCGGACTCGTCGGTGAGCTCGGGCACAGGACGTCGGGCCTGGTCGGAGATCCGCAGCAGCAGGGCCACGATCACCCAGTTCGCGACGAGGGAGGAGCCGCCGTACGACAGGAAGGGCGTCGTGAGACCGGTGAGCGGGATCAGCCGGGTGACGCCCCCGATGACGACGAAGACCTGGATCGCGAGGACGCCCGCCAGCCCGGTCGCGACCAGCTTGCCGAAGCCGTCGCGGGAGATCAGCGCGGCGCGGAGCGCCCGCTCGACGATGATGCCGTAGAGCAGCAGCACCGCGATCACCGCGGTCAGCCCGAGCTCCTCGCCGATCGCGGCCATGATGAAGTCCGACTCGGCCTCGGGCACCCGGGAGGGCATCCCCTCGCCCAGGCCACGGCCGATCAGGCCGCCCCAGGCGAAACCGTAGAGGCCCTGCACCAGCTGGTAGCCGTCACCGTTGCGGTCGGCGAACGGATCGATCCAGATGTCCACGCGTTGCTGGACGTGGGCGAAGATCTGGAACGCGACCGCCGCTCCACCGAAGAACAGCGCGCCGCCGACGACGAGCCAGCCGGGCCGCTCGGTCGCGACGTAGAGCATGATCAGGAACAGCCCGAAGAACAGCAGGCTGGACCCGAGGTCCTTCTGCAGGATCAAGATGCTCAAGCTGATGCCCCACATCACCAGGATCGGCCCGAGGTCGCGCCCACGCGGGAAGTCGATGAAGAGCACCCGACGGCCGGCGAGTGCGAGCGCGTCGCGGTGGACGACGAGGTATCCGGCGAAGGTGATGACCAGCAGCACCTTCGCGATCTCGCCGGGCTGGAAGCCGATCGGACCGATCGAGATCCAGATCCGCGCACCGTTCACCTCGTTGCCGATCACCGGCAGCATCGGGAGGATCAGCAACGCGATCGCCAGCAGCCCCGAGGTGTAGGTGAAACGTGCCAGGATCCGGTGGTCGCGCAGGAAGACCAGCGTCGCCACGAAGAGCGCGACCCCCACCGTCATCCAGACCAGCTGCTGGTCGGCGCGACCGGTGTCCAACGCGAGGTCGAGGCGGTGGATCACCGCGAGGCCGAGGCCGTTGAGGGCGGCGACCACGGGTAGCAGCACCGGATCGGCGTACGGCGCGACGAGGCGGACCACGACGTGGGCGATGATGACGAGCGCGGCCAGCCAACCGCCGTACGCGACGATGTTGGCCGGGACCTCACCGTCGACTCCGAGCCCGACACAGGCGTAGGCGCCGATGCCCACCACCAGGGCGAGCACGAGCAGGAACAGCTCGGCACCGCGCCGAGGGCGGTGGACGAACTGGAGCAGGCTGGCGTTGGCCACGGGAATCGGTCTCTACCCCTCGTCCGCGGGCGTCATCCGCTCCGCCAGGTTGTGGACGATCTCGGTGGCGTCCTGGTAGTCGTCGGCGGCGATGCCGTCCTCGACGTCGGACTGGGCGGCCTCGGGGAGGTCGTCGGTCGAGAGGTCGCTGGTGCGGTAGACGCTCGAGAGACCGGGGAAGCCGTCGATGCCGCGGTAGACAGCGACCTGACCGTCGTGCTCGGCGACGTAGTACTGCTGCTGCGTCCACCAGTACGCCGACGCCAGCACGACCCACACCAGTCCGAGCACGACGGCGATCGCCATCACGCGCCTGGCCCAGGTGAACCGCCGCGGCTCCAGCGGCGCGTAGCGATAGGCCTCCGGGTCGATCGGGTCCTCGACGATCGCGTGCCCGATGCCGGGCGGGATCTCGGCGTCGACCGGCTCGAGCTCGCCGGTGTCTCCGGAGCGGTGGCCGCGGAACAGCCCCCGGGGCACGCGGCGGTTGAGCTCTGCGGCGGCCCCGACGACCATCGGCTCGAGGTCGCCGTACGCCGGGTCGGCGGCGGCCGCCTCCTCGCTGAGGACGTCGGCGACCACGCAGGTGACGTTGTCGGAGCTGCCGGCGTCGAGACTCGCCCGGACCAGCTCGATCGCGGCGAACTCGGGGGAGCCGCTGGAGAGGATGTCGGCCATCCGGGCGTCGTCGAGCACGCCGCACGCGCCGTCGCTGCAGAGGAAGACCCGGTCGCCGGGCGCGAGCGCGATCGCGAAGAGGTCGGGCTCGACCTCGTGCACCCCGTCGAGCGCCTTGAGGATCAGGTTGCGGTGCGGGTGGACCCGCGCCTCCTCCTCGGTGATCCGGCCGTCGTCGATCAGGCTCTGGACGAACGTGTGGTCGGACGTGATCTGCGAGAGCTCACCGGCGCGCAGGAGGTAACCGCGGGAGTCGCCGATGTGACCGACGGCGATCCGGTGGCCGTCGAAGAGGGCGAGCGTCGCCGTGGTGCTGGTGCCGTTGAGAGCGGGGTCGTTGTCGACCTGGGAGGCGATCGACTCGTGCGCCTCGTGCAGCCCGTCGGTGACCCGGGTGAGCAGGTCGGCCGAGCCGGGCCGCTCGTCGAGCTGCCGCAGCTCGTTGACCGCCGTGCTCGACGCGATGTCCCCGCGGGCGGCGCCGCCGACGCCGTCGCAGACCGCGAGCAGCCACGGTCCGGCGTAGCCGGAGTCCTGGTTGTCCTTGCGGACCCGGCCGACGTCGGAGATGGCGTAGTAGGAGAGCCTGAGGGGGTCGCGCTCGTCGTTGACGGCGACCGCCTCGTCGGGGACCGGCAGCGTCTCCGCCTCGGGAGCGTCGACGGTCGGGCCGTCCGGCGGGAGGCTCTGGGCGGCCGGGTCGGGGACCGGACGCATCAGGGTCAGGTCGGCCGGGACCTCCTCCGGCGGTGGCGGCTGGTCGGCCGGTCGCGGCGTGGCCGGGGGCGCGGGCTGCTGGGTCTCCACGGTGTCGGGCGCCGCTTCGTCGGGCGCGGCCGGCTGGTCCGGGAGCTGTTTGTCATCTGACGTCAAAGGACTACTTCCTCAGCTCCAGGATGGTCTTGCCGATGCGGACCTGCGCACCCAACCCGATGGTGGTCGCTTGGGTGATGCGCTGGGTCCCGAGGTACGTACCGTTCGTGGAGCCGAGGTCTTCGACGTACCACTGGTCGCCAGAGGCGGCGATCCGGGCATGGCGGGTGGAGACGTAGTCGTCGTCGAGCCGGATGGCGGCGTCGTTGCCGCGGCCGATGAGGATCGGGGCTTCGGCCAGGTTGGCGGTGGCGCCGGCGTTCTGGCCCTGGATGACCGCCACGTGGGTCGGGGAACCCCGACGCTTCGGAGGTGCCTTCTGCTTCGTCGGCTTCGGCGGCGGGGCGGTTCCGGGCGCCGACGGGACGCGGGCGCCGAACATGTCGGAGCGGATCACCGAGATGGCCGACAGCACGAAGATCCACAGGATCGCCAGGTAGGCGACACGGACGAGGAACAGCGTGAGCTCAGACATCGGCGACCTCTTCCTCGAGGAGCCGGACGACCAGGGACGTGTGGCCGACCTGCACCCGCGACCCGTCGCCGAGCTCGGCCCTGCGCACCTTGCGCCCGTCGACGGTGATGCCGTTGGTGGAGCCCATGTCGTGGACCTCGATCAGGAGCGGTCCGTCGCCCGGAGCCGCGGCGCCGTCCGGTCGGCTCGTGACGAGGAACTCGGCGTGCCGGCGGCTCACCCCGGGGTCGTTGATCCGGAGGTCGGCCTCGGTCCCACGTCCCACGACCAGGCCGGGCGCCATCAGCGGGTGGCGGGTGCCGTTGACCTCGAGCACGGCGCGGGTGCGCTGGCGGGTGGTGTAACGGGCGTGCCCGCTCACCGTCGCCTCCGCCTTGCTCAGCACCCGGAACCGCCCCGTGCCGAGGTCCTCGGCCGACTCGAACTCGATCCGGATCGGACCGGGGAACACGTAGGACTGGAGCTTGGCGTGCTCCTGCAGCTGGTCGGCGAGCTCGCCGGAGAGGGCGGAGCTGTAGGGCGCCAGGCGGTCGAGGTCGGTCTGGGAGAGCTCGACCAAGAACGCGTTGGGCACCAGACGGCGCTCTCGCGACAGGATCTGCGCCTTGTTGTCGAGCTCACGCTGGAGAGCGGCCGCGATCTCGACCGGCTGCACGGCACTGCGGAAGGTGCGGGCGAAGACCCCGGAGATCGCCTGCTCGAGCTTGTGCTCGAAACGCTGCAGACCACCCACGCAGGGCACCTCCTTTCCGCCTGGTCGCATGCTTCGTGCCCGACGCTGCCGGGTTCCGTCGATCGTATCGGTGCGGCCTGCAGCCGCCTGGCACCCCGCGCACGACTGCCGGTTCCGCCGTTGGTTGAGGAGCGAGCGCAGCGCGCCTGGAAACGCGGCGTTTTGGGCGGCGTGACCGCCCTGGGATAACCTTTCCCGGCTGTCCAAGCAGCAGAGCGCGAGTGGCGGAATAGGCAGACGCGCACGGTTCAGGTCCGTGTGTCCGAAAGGACGTGGGGGTTCAACTCCCCCCTCGCGCACGACCACGGTGGTTGAGGAGGCGCGCCAGCGCCGTCTCGAAACCGGCCCCGGTCCTCGGATCGGGGCTTTGTCGTTCCCTGCGCGGGTCAGGGTGTTGGGTCAGCGCCGATGCGATGCTCGCGTCAACCATCCGTGGGCCACTGGGGACAAGTCGGCTTCGTAGGCGCGGTCGGGGTAGTACTCCTGCCACTCCTCATAGGTGAGGTTGCGCCCGACTATGCGGCACGCGCGGGTCACCCACGACTGCCAACGGGTGTCCACGGTCCAGGTGCTTCCCTCGATGCCGGCGACCAGCAAACGCTCGGTGTCGGGGAGGTAGGCGATCCGCGCCGCGGGCGCAGGCGTCGGCAGCGGGATCGTGGCCTGGCGGGCGCCGGTGGTGGCGTCGATGATCGGTGATCGCATCGTCGTCGATGGAGGCGAACTGGGTGCCGTCCGGCGACAGGTCGAAGGTTCCGAATTTCTCGTTCCAAGGCGCGGCCTCCCCGACCCGGTCCCAGGTGGTGGTGTTCACCAGCTGCACCTCGGCGTCGTCCTCGTTGAGGTTCACGCCCAGGAGGTGGGTGCCGTCCGGGGAGAGCTCGGCCTCCCATACCCGCGACTACCGGGAACGTCCCAGGTGCGCGCCGAAGCGCACGACGTCGCCACTCTCGGGATCGACGCGCAGGACCGCGCCGTCGTTGGCGAAGGCGAGCACCGAGCCGTCGACGGGATTCGGTACGATCGCGAGGACCTGCTCGCCGAGCACGATCGTCAGACCGCACCGGCCTCAGGCTCGCGGCGTCCAGCACGAGCAGGGCGTTCTCCTGGAGATCGTTGACGTACACCTCCTCGCCCGACGTGCTGAAGGCCGGCACGACGACGCCGTCGAGCCGGCGCTGTGCGACTTGGCGCCCGGTGGTGGCGTCCCATAGCCGAAGTTCACCCGCATCGCCCCAGCTCAGCATGCGGGTGGAGTCCGGTGACCACACGTAGTAGTCGTCGGGCGGCTGCACCCGCCTTGCTGGGGTCGTACGTCCGGTCTCGTTGTCGACGAACCACATCCGGCCGGCCCGCACTCGCACCAATGTGCGCCCATCGGGAGCGGGAATCGACACGTCGTACTCGGCCTGGTCCGAGGCCTTCCCGACTCGACAGCAGCCCACGCTCTCCGGTCAGGTCCCAGGACATCACCGAGCCGTCCTGGGCGAGGAGCAGGGTGCGGTCGTCGTCCGAGAAGTCGAGCGGTCCTGACGCTAGGCCCATGCCGCTGGGGTGCACGAGCTCGCCCGACGTGATCTCCCAGACCAGGTGATGTCCGTTGGCGGTGGCTGCGGCGAGCCGAGCGCCGTCGTCGGAGTACTCCAGGTGGTTGATGGAGTCGCCCGAATCTGCGCGCATGCCCGTGGCCTCGAACCGCCACGTCGAAGTGTCCACGAGGACGGCCTCGCTCCCTGTGCTGAATGCGAGGGTTTCGCCGTCCGGGCTGAGCGCTCCTGAGCGCGGGGTGATCGCGCTGGGAGATGCGAGGTTGAGGGAGTCGATCAGCCGACCCGAGTCCACGTCGTAGACG
This sequence comes from uncultured Actinomycetota bacterium, assembly GCA_963724275.1. GTDB lineage: Bacteria > Actinomycetota > Actinomycetes > Propionibacteriales > Nocardioidaceae > Nocardioides. The sequence continues at coordinate 493,921 of CAVRUB010000013.1, forward strand.
CGGACCGACCGGTCGACGTCGATGCCGGTGACCGCGACGTACAGCCGGGTCCCGTCCGGGCTCAGCTTGAGGACCGGAGACTGCCCCAGGCCACCCACCCTGAGCGCTGGCTTCCCTGGGGCGGCGAGATCCCACACGGTGGCGGTGGTGTCGAGGACTTTCAGTCCCGCTGCGTCGTACCGGGAGACCGCCGCGACCAGGTGCCGGCCGTCGGCGCTGAAGTCGAGGTCGTACTCGACCGATGCGCCTGCGGGGAATCCGCCGAGCTGCTGGTCGGCCCGGGTTCCGTCGGGCATGTCGTAGAGACGGACCGGTTGCGGGTCGATCCGCGCCGGGGCACCGACGTTCCCGGTCCACCGGTTCACCGCCATCGCGAGCAGACTGCTGTCCGGGGAGAAGGCGATCCCGCTGGCCGGGGTGTCGTCGGCGAACGGCAGCTGTTCCAGGGTGTCGGCATCCATCAGGAGCAGACCGCCCTCCCCCGGCCTGCTGGCAGCGAGCAGCGAGCCGTCGGGACTGGCCGTCAGGTCGACGATCGCACCGCCGGCGCCACGCACGGCCACCAGCGAGGGCGACCTCAGGAGGACGGCGACCAGCGTGTCCCTCGCGCGCACCGAGTCATCGATCGCCAGCGCCGACAGCGCCAGCAGGAGGGAGAGGGACGGGTCGCCGTGCTCGAGGGCCACGGCGCCGGCCTGCCGCGCGTACGCCACGTCGGCCGCGGCCCGGGCCCGGTCGCGGTCGTCCTCTGCGCGATCCGCGCTGCGCACCGCGAGCACGCCCGCCACGAGGGCACACATCGCGAACACGGCGACACCGGCCAGGGCACCCCGCAGCCGGCGGTTGATCCGGCGTTCGCGCCGGACCCGCTGCTGGGCGTCGCGGAGCCCCGACGCGGACAGGTCGACCGAGGCCTCGAGGAAGGCGGACTCGGTGTCGCTGAGGTCGGGCCGGGTCCGCTCACGCCATTCCAGCACCCCGGTCAGGCGCGCCCCCCGGTACAGCTCGCTGTCCGGGCGGCCCATCCTTTGCCACGCGTCGGCCGACTCGGCGAGGTGGCGGAACAGCCGCTGGCCCTCGATGTCGTCGTCCAGCCACCCCCGCAGCCGTGGCCACACCCGGACCAGCGCCTCGTGGGCGATCTGGACGGCGTCCCCGTCGATGCTGACCAGGCGGGCGTCGACCAGTTGCTCCACCAGGCGGGCGTAATCCTCGTCGACCGCCACCTTGTCCCTCGGCACCCGGGTCCGCACGGGGTCGCCGGCGTCGGTGGGCACCACCAGACGGAGCAGCAGGCGGCGGAGCTGGGCGCGCTGGGGTTCGCCCATCGCGTCGTACAACAGCTCCGCCGACTGCGACACGGCGTGCTGGATCCCGCCGGTCGCCTTGTAGCCGTCGACCGTCAGCGTCGAGCCCTCCCGTCGCTCCCAGGTCTCCCGTAGGACGTGGGAGAGCATCGGCAGCCCCGCCGGCTCGCCGTCCGCATCCCGGACGACGAGGTCGACCAGACCGGGCTCGAGCCGCAGCCCGGCGCCCTTTGCCGGCGCCTCGATGGCGCGCCGCAGGTCCGGCTCGCGCATGGGTCCGAGAAGGTACAGGCCGTCCTCGAGGATGCGCGCGATCGCGGGGTACGGCGCCAGGTCACCGAGGTGGTCGGCGCGGAGGGTCAGCACGAGCCCGCCGCCGGCACCCACATGGGTGGCCAGCGACGTGAAGAAACGCTCCCGCTCGGCCGGGTCGACGCACAGCGTCACCGCTTCCTCGGCCTGGTCGACGACCAGGGTCTGGTGCCCGCGCGGCTTCAGGCCGGCCACCGATTCCAGCGGATGCGCACCCGGGCGCCGCACAATCACCGGCGTGCCGGCCCGCGCCAGGGACGCGACCACCCCGGCACAGACCAAGGAGGACTTCCCGACCCCTGAAGGGCCGACCACGACCAGCACCCCCGCGTCACGCAGTCGCCGGAGGCAGGCCGCGACGTCGTCCTCGCGACCGAAGAACACCTCTGCGTCCTCGGGGTCGTACGGCAACAGCCCGCGGTAGGGGCAGTCACGCGACCCGGTCGAGCCGTCGGCGGACAGCGACGGGTCCTGGTTCAGCAGCCGCTGCTCGAGCTCGACCAGCTCGGCACCGGGGTCCAGGCCCAGCTCGTCCAGCAGCATCGCCCGAGCGCGGTGCACGGTCGCAAGGGCCTCGCCCTGACGCCCGGACCGGTAGAGCGCGGTCGCCAGCAGCGCCCACCGTCGTTCACGCAACGGCGCTTCGGCGATCAGGACGCGTGTGTGCTCCAGCACCGCCGCCGCCTGCCCCGTCCGCACCTTCGCTTCGATGCGCAGCTCTTCCGCCTCCATCCGCAGACCCTCCAGGCGAGCGGCCTCCAGCCGCCCGGGCTCCCACTCCTCCAGCTCCGCCAGCGCCGGCCCCCGCCACAGGCCCAGGGCCTCTTCCACCAGGAACAGCGCGCGGGCCGGATCGTCCTCGGCCAGAGCCTCCCGACCCCGTTCCACCAGCCTTTCGAACACCCGATGGTCGAGCTCGTCGTCGCCCAGGCTCAGCCGATAGCCCGACGGCACCCTGTCGATCGCCGGTGCGCCCAGCACCTTGCGCAACCGCCAGACGCAGCCGTATACGACCTTGGCCCACGATGCCGGCACGGTCTCGCCCCACAGCGCGTCCGCCAGGGCCTCCGTGCTCACCGGCCTGCGGGCGTGCACGACCAGAGCGGACAGCACCACGCGGTCCCTCGGGCTGAGCCCGTTCGGATGATCCTCGACCTGCAGCGGCCCGAGGACGGCAATACCCATGACCCGACTCTCGACCTGTCCCGGGCACCCGTCAACGACGCCGATATCAGGCTGATATTTGACCGGCATCGGTCCGATAGCCGCTCGCCTCACAACGGGACCGAGGTCGCAGATCGCGACCAACGAGGAGCCCATCATGAACCGACGCTTTCCCTGGTCGGCCGCCGCGCTCGCGGCCCTGGCCGTCCTGCTCACCGCTTGCAGTGATGACGAGTCCGGCGCGTCCGCGACTCCGGAGCCGCCCACGACGTCGACGCCCGCTTCCCCACCCTTCACGCTCCTCTCCGAGGACCCGGACTACGAGACGCCCCTGCCCGCCGGGCGCTACGGGCTCACCGTCGCCGAGAACGTGGATCCAGATCTCCCCTGGGCGGTTGTGGACGCCCCGGCTGGTTGCGACCACTTCGGCACCTTCATCTTCACCTGCGCGGGCGAGGAGGGGACTGACATATCCGCTGTCAGCTACTGGACCCTCCACGGCGTCCGCCCGGACCCCTGCATGCCCGGCGCCACCGCCGTGGACACCCCGGGCGACGCCGCCGCGGCATTCCGGTCCCAGCAGCACTCGCAGGTCTCCGATCCCCGCCCCGTCACCCTCGGCGGGTACGACGGGCTCTACGTCGAGCTGCGTATCCCGGAGAAGCTCGACTTCACCAAGTGCCCCGAGTTCCACGCGTGGGACATCGACGCCGACGGGGGATTGCCCTACCAGCAGGCCCCAGGGCTGGAACGGCTGTGGATCCTGGACCTCGACGGCGACCTCGTCGTCATCAGTGGAAGCGACGGGCGACTTGCGCTGGCGATGGTCGAATCCCTTGAGTTCGTTCCCAGCACCGACTGAACCCCGACCGGTGCACCCCGGGCCCCGGGTACCAGGGCGCCCGTGACCCGGGCCTCGCACCCCGTTTCACACCGGTACGGCGGTGACCACCAGGTTCTGCTGGTAGCCGCCGGCCTCCGGGAGGTACGGTGCCCGTGCAGGTGACGAGTCGGAGCCGCTCGGGACCGGTGCGAGCGAACACCTCCGCCGGCAGCGCCTGCCGGTCGAACCTCTCGATGCTGTCGACCCGGTAGAACTGGGTCCCGTCCGGACCCGTGGCGACCTCGACCCGGTCGCCGACACTGATCGCCTGCAGGTCGGCCAGCGGCCCCACGCCGAACCGACGCGAGTCCACGTGCCCCGCCAGCACCACGGACCCCCGGTCCCCGGGGCCCGCCCCGAACCGGTACCACCCGAGCACCCGCGGGTCGGCAGGCAGACGCATCTGTCGCTGCCCGCCCACACCGACGGGACGGACGGCGGCGTCCAGCCCGAGGGCCGGCACCCGCACGCGGGTGGGTGGGCGGGTACGGCGCACTGTGCGCGCGTCGAGCGAGGCGTCGGCGCGTCCGACGGTGGCGGGCGAGCCGCCGGCGCCTGGGGCGCCGCGTCCACCCTCGCCCTGCGAGGTGCCCGCGCCCGGAGCCGAGACGGCGGCGTCGCCGCGTACCTGCACGACCTCCGGCGGGTCGTCTGCTCCCGTGGCGACGACGAGGCTGAGCAGGAGCCCGGCGACCGCAGCCGCAGCCACGGCCCACCAGGTGTTCCTGCCCAGCCTCGACATGGTGTCTCTCCGCCCGAGCGTTCAGGCCGTCAGCGGCGGGTGCGCGCCGGGACGAGCCTCGTCGCAGCCACGCCGAGGGCCAGCAGCGACCCGGCCCCGAGCGCGAGAGCCCACAGCGGGGCACCCTCGCCGAGCGCGGCAGCGCCGGTCTCACCGCCGGGCACCCCGGACGGAGCGGAGTGCAGCCCGTCGATGGTCTGCACCGCGAGGTCGAGGTTGCCGGCCTCCGCCGAGCCCCACGCGTACACGATCGTGGCGGTGCCCTCCGCGAGCTGCAGGTCGGCTGGGCCGAGCACTGCCTGGTTCTCACCGGCCAGCGTGACGTCGGCGGAGTAGCCGCCCGCCGGGACGTCACCGGACGCCTCGTCGGGGTTGGCCAGGCCCGGGAACAGCACCTCACCGTCGGCCCGGACGTCCACCGGCGGAGCCGCGGCGGTGTGGCGCACCACGAGGCGCGCCTGGCCCGCCTCGGTCGCGGACACGTCGTTGACGAACGGGGTCAGCACCGGGTTGCCGTCGGCGTCGAGGTGGGCCACCACGGTGGCGTTGGCACCGGCCGGCACCTCCACCCCGTTCGCCTCGATGGCCGGCTCCGCGTTGTCCGGGTTGTCGCCGTCCGCGAAGACCTGGATGTCGTAGGTGCCGGCGGGCAGCTGGAGGGGGTCGGTGAGGGTGCCCGGCGCGAAGTCGGGGATCAGCTCCTCGCCGTTGGCGTAGACGTCCACGGTCAGGTCGGGGACGGCGTGCAGGACGGAGACGGTCGCCTCGGCCTCGGCGGCGGAGGCAGGCGCGGTCATGGCAGCGGGTACGGCGACCAGGGCGGCGGCCGTGAGCAGGGCGGCGGTCTTCTTCATCGGGCTGTTCCTTTCGTGGGGGTTCCTGATGCCCTGCGTTCGGAGCCGCCTGCCAGCCCGGATGGCAAACTTCAACAAATACTTCAACATGATGTCGAACCCGCCCACCGATCCACTAGGAGGGCAGTGCGGCCGCGTGGCGCTCGGGTTCACGCCGGGGACGTGGTCGCGCTCACCGCCGGGCTAGAGGGTGACCGCCATAGCACGTCCTTCCCAGCTCGCCGTGACTGGCAGCGCGGAACGACCGGAGATCATCCGGCGAGAGTGCCTGCGAAGACCTGCCACGCCAGGGCCGACTTCGCGGTGAGGCTCAACACGATGTAGACACGCTCCCCGAAGAGGTAGTCGCTCCAGCGACCGCGACCTCGATACTGCAGCCACTGATTGAGCGCGAAGACGTTGAAGAAAGCGAAGAGGGACACGAAGATCGCATAGACGAAGACGGGAGGTGCGGCGCTCGACGCCGAACCCGGCGAGGTCAGGTAGATGGTGATCGCCACCCACGGCACGACGCCCGCGATGCAGCCGAACCAGAAGGGCAGCCAGCCGCCGCTGCGAGGCTGCTCGTAGCGTTCCTGCAACCAGCCGAACAGGATCATCGAGGCGTTCACACCGACGAGACCGACAAGCGCGGCCACGTCGGTGATGCCGACCAGTTGCGCGATCAGCACGATCATCAATGAGGACGAGACGGAGTACTCCACCCAGCGCGCCCGGTTGATGCCGCGATCCAGGTCGGCGACATAGCGCTTCCACCACGCGGTGCACACCAGGAAGTGGGCCAGTGCCGACAGCGCAAGGAAGCCCGCGACGGCAGCGCCCGTCGGAATGTCGAAGAGCGCCTGAACCTCCTGCGGAGGCGTGCCTGGCGGACCGGCTAAGGTAGGACGCGGTCACCGGCAGTGCGAACGCCGATGCCAGCCATACGACCGCGGCGGCCTGAGCGAGGTGGATGACGCCGGCGACGGCGTTGTCGCGGCGCAGCCGTGTCACCCGACGGCGTTCGTGGTCAGGCTGGTTCGGCATCGGCGATGCTCCTTTCAACTTGACATACGAATCTTTCTTCGCGAATACTTTACCGCACGAGGGGAGTACCCCATCCGCGGCGCGTCGTCAGTTCGGCCGGCCCTGTCCGGCCCGGTGTGCCGGCCGGCCCGACCTCCGGGCGGCGGGAGAGACCTCCAACGACCCGCTGTGCGGGCACGCTGGAGGTAACCGGCATGGATGTCCCCCTCTGGGCCTGGGCCGCGGTCCTGGCCGTGATCGTCGCGATGCTGGCGGTCGACCTGTTCGCGCACCGCAGCGCGCACGTCGTCGGCGTCCGGGAGGCCGCCGCTGGTCGGCGGTCTGGGTCGCCTCGGGCTGGCCTTCGGGGCGTGGTCTGGTGGGCCTACGGCGCGCAGGCCGGCAGCAGTACTTCGCCGGCTACCTGATCGAGAAGTCGCTCGCCGTGGACAACGTCTTCGTCTTCGCGATGATCTTCACGTACTTCGCCGTGCCCCGGGAGTACCAGCACCGGGTGCTGTTCTTCGGCGTGCTCGGCGCGCTGGTGTTCCGGGCGATCTTCATCGCCGGCGGTCCGTGCTGATCGAGAGCTTCGCCTGGGTGCTCTACGTGTTCGCCGCGTTCCTGATCTTCACCGGCTGCAAGATGTCCGGCAGCGCGACGACCAGTCGACCCTCGGCGCAACCCGGTCGCTGCGCTGTTCCGGCGCTGGGTGCCGATCGACCGACGAGTACCACGGCCAGAGGTTCTTGGTGACGCAGGCGGCAGGTGGCTCGCCACGCCGCTGTTCGCCGTGCTGGTGCTGGTCGAGACGACCGACATCGTCTTCGCCGTCGACTCCATCCCGGCGATCTTCGCCGTCACCGACGAGACGTTCCTCGTCTTCACCGCCAACGCCTTCGCCATCCTGGGCCTGCGGGCCATGTACTTCCTGCTCGCCGACCTCATCCACCGCTTCGTCTACCTCAAGCTCGGCCTGGCCGCTGGTGCTGGTCTGGGTCGGCATCAAGATGCTGCTCGCTCGACGTCTACAAGGTCCCCATCTGGCTCTCCCTGAGCGTGATCGCCACCTGCATCGCCGTCGCGGTAGCGGCAGCCTGCGCGCGACCCGACAGCCACCGAGAGACTCTTCGCCAGCCGGGCGGGACAGCGAGGCAGAGGTTTCCTCCCGTGAGAGAAGGGTGCTGTGACGACCCGTCCAGCCCACGCACGTCGCCTGCGGACCCGTGACGTCGCCGATCTCGCACAGCATGCGGGGGCGGCCCGACCCTGTCACGGCCCTCGACCGGACTCGCGCGCCCGCGCGCGCGGGACCACCAGGTCCAAGAACTCCCCGACCGTGAGCCGTGACTCCAGCTCATGAGCGGAGAGATGCGCCTTCCGGACGACGGCGTAATGGTTCCGTCGGCCTCCCTTCGTCTTGCGGAGGTAGCCGCCGTCTACCAGGTCGCGCACGATCTGCTGGACCGCGCGCTCTGTGATCCCAACAGCCTGGGCCACGTCCCGCATCCGCGCCTCGCGGTCGCGGCCCAACGCGACGATCACGTGTCCGTGATTGGAGAGGAAGGTCCACTGAGGCGGCGTCACCCGATCCAGACTACGCGAGTTGCACTTCGGCTGACGGGTCCCGCTGCACATCTGGCGCGCCAAGCTGAAGGCCCCTGCAACGGCTCGGCGGCGCCTAGCTCGCGCCCTGCTCCTCTTCGTACCCGAGCGTCGTCGCGCGCCTACCCCGTGCCCCTGCGTGACGGGATCCTTGAGTATTCTCGGCCTGGTCTAGACCAAATTTCTGCGTTCCGCCACGGAATGTCGGGGGACGTGATCTTCTCTGACCCGACCGAAGGTCACATCTGCAGCGCGTATCACTCGGATGCACGCGCGGATTCAGCGAAGGGAATACAATTCATGGGGATCCCCAAGAGCAAGCTCATCCTTCTCGCGAGCGCCGGCATCCTGGCACTGGGAGTGGGCGCGACCGGTGCCGTCGCCGCCAATCTGGTGACGAGCGCGGACATCAAGGACGACACGGTTCGTTCGGTGGATATCAAGGACGGCAAGGGCGTTAAGTACAGGGACCTCCACCCGAGCGTCACCAACAAGTTCGAAGCCCTGCAGGACCAGATCGACGCGCTCGAGGCGCGGGTGGCCGACCTGGAGAACAGCAGCACCACGGCGGAGTGGGTGCCCAACCAGGGCGCCACCATCGTCGACAACACCACGGTCTCCCTCACCATCGCCGAGGGCGGGGCGCCTCGATCGAGACCAACAACCTCAACGTCCCGGTCCAGGCCGGTGACGTCATCTCGTTCGACATCGACCTCCAGGACGGTGCGACCTGTACCGCCGGCACCCCGCGCATGTTCGTGGAGCTGCAGGGCACGTTCGTGAACTCGTTCGACGACCAGACCGGTTGCGCCGGCGACACGCCGCCCTCGAACGGTGACGACGGCACGGTGAC
>CAVRUB010000014.1:0-52500 GCA_963724275.1 uncultured Actinomycetota bacterium
GTCACGGTGTTGAGCTTGCTCCGATCCCCCAGGTAGTCCGCCGCGAGTCGGTCCAACTCCGCGACATGAAGCTCGGCCGCCTCCCGCATGGTGCGCCACAGTGTGCCGACCACCGGACTGGCCAGCGAGTAGTGGATCCGGGTGCCGTCTCGGCGTGACGTAACCAAACCGGCCTTCAGCAGCCGTTGCAGGTGCTGGGAGGTGTTGGCAACTGTCTGATCGATCTCCGCCGCCAATTCCTCCACCGACCGTTCGCCCTGGGCGAGGGCGTCGATGAGCTCCGCCCGGCGCCCGTTGGCCAAGGCCTTCGCCGCTTCGGCCAGCGCGTCGTACAGGGCCGCTTTGGCCTGAGGTCACCATCCGTGGTCACCTCCCGGGACACCTTCTTCAAGACTTCTCTTGACAAGCATGCCACACGGGTGTGTCATTCAAGAAATCTCTTGAACAAGAAATGACGCGTCGAGTCGAGGAGCTTGATGATGGTGACAACGGTGGACACGGTCGAGCTGGAGACCAAGGTCAAGGAGATGTACCGCCACGTGGCGCAGCGCCCGGCGGCGACTACCACTTCGAGCTGGGCGAAAGTCTTGCCCTGCGCGTCGGGTACGACGCCGAACGGCTACGGAACGTGCCCGCCGGGGCCATCGAATCGTTCGCCGGCGTCGGCTTCATCTTCGACCTCGCCAACCTGACGAAGGGTGAGACAGTGGTCGACCTGGGCAGCGGGTCGGGCATGGACGCTCTCTACGCTGCTGACTACGTGGGACCGGCAGGCCGGGTCGTGGGCATCGACTTCACCCTCGAACAGCTCGAGAAGGCCCGCAAGCTCGCAGCCGGCGCCGGAGCAGATCACGTGGAGTTCATCGAGGGTCGCATCGAGTCACTCCCGCTCCCCGACGCAAGCGTGGACTGCGTCATCTCCAATGGCGTCATCAACCTGGCCCCCGACAAGACGCCGTGTTCGCCGAAGCGGCGCGGGTACTGCGCCCCGGCGGACACCTGGCGATCGCCGACATCATCACCGAGAAACCATTGACCGAGTCGATCGTCTGCAACGCCGACCTGTGGGCCTCATGCATCGGCGGCGCCGCGGAGCAGGAGACCTACCTGCAGGCCATCGAGGCAGCCGGCTTCACGATCGCCACCCTCCGGGTCAACGACTACGAGTTCCTCTCCGACCAGGCACGCCACGCCAGCGCCAAGTACGGCGTCAAGAGCATCTCCCTCCTTGCCACCAAGTCAGACCACTGAGTTGACCGCTCGATCAATGAGACCGGACAGCAACCCCCGTGTCGTCCAGCCCGGCGCCGCCTGACATGGCTACCGAGACCGCACCGAGGCACCCCGGGCTCAGCAACGGCCCCATCTACCTCGACTACAACGCCACCACCCCGGTCGACCCACGGGTCGTCGAAGCCGCGCTGCCCTACCTGACGGTGCACTTCGGCAACCCATCGAGCACCCACCACTACGGCCAGGCCGCCCGGCAGGCGATTGGGCATGCCCGCGGCGAGGTCGCAGACCTGCTCGGCGCTCACATCGACGAGATCGTGTTCACCGCGAGTGGATCCGACTCCGACACCCTGGCGATCCGGGGCGCGGCCCGGGCCAACCGCGACCGAGGCGACCACGTCATCACCCAGGCCACCGAACATCCCGCCGTGCTCGAGGCCTGCCGCAGCCTCCAAGCCGACGGCTTCCGGCTCACCATCCTCCCGGTGGACCACCACGGCCGGGTCGACCCAGCCGACCTTGAGCAGGCCGTCACCAACGACACCACCCTGGTCAGCGTCATGCTGGCCAACGCCGAGACCGGCACTCTGCAACCCATCGCGGAGCTGGCCCGGATCGCCCACGCCCACGATGCGCTGTTCCACACCGACGCCGCCCAGGCCGCCGGCAAGATCCCGATCGACGTGACCGAGCTCGGCGTCGACCTCCTCACCGTGGTCGGGCACAAGATGTACGCCCCCAAGGGTGTTGGCGCCCTCTACGTCCGATCCGGCACACGGCTCCAACCCACGATCACGGCGGGGGGCAAGAACACGGCCGGCACGCCGGGACCGAGAACGTCGCGCTGATCGTGGCACTGGGCGCCGCCAGTCGCATCGCGGCCGACTCCCTGCCCCAGAGCGCCAGCCAGCTCACGGACCTGCGCGACACCTCCACCAGCGGCTCGCCGACTGCTCCCCGACCGGGTCAGCCTCAACGGCCACCCCGAGCATCGGCTGCCCGGGACCCTCAACATCTCCATCAGCAACACCCGCGGCGCAGACGTACTGGCCGCGACACCGGGATCGCAGCGGCCACCGGATCTGCCTGCCACGAGGGCGTCGACGAACCCTCACCGGTGCTGTCCGCCATGGGCCAGCCCCCCGAACGCGCCCTCGCAGCGCTGCGGTTCTCCCTCGGCCGATGGACCACCGCCATCGAGATCGACCAGGCGGCCCAACAGATCGCCGCCGGCGTCGCGCACCTCACCGCAGCTAACATTCGCCCGGACCATCATGAGCACACGGCCTCGGCGAACGACCACGTGAGCAGTGATAGGTCGCGTGCCGTCGCTGAGCTGTCGGCGAAATGGCCCTCGATGACTTGCCGCTTCCGCCAACGAGCCTCAGTCGGCGGCCTCCATGTTGCGCATGTACGAACCCACCCACGCTCGGCGAGCAAGTAGGTCACGCTGAGCAGCCTGGCTCTCGACACCGAGCGTGGGGCCGTGGGTGAGCGATCAGGTCGCGACGGCGTCGACGTACCGCTGCAGGTAGAGCGGCCAGCCGCCCTGTTCGGCCACGCCGTCGCGCACGGACTCCCAGCCCTCGCCATGACGCTCGAGATGGCGGTGCTCCAGCTCGACGCGGGTCCGGTCCGCGCCCTCAGGGATGAAGGTCACCTCAACCTCGCTCGCCTGGGAGGGGTCGGTCACGAGCTGCCATGTCGGTGAGATATCCCAGCTGATCACAAAGCGCCGCGGTGGATCGAAGGCCAGCACCCGCGCCCAGCGGCACACGGAGCCGTTCTCGCCGCGGTCGTAGACATGTCCGCCGACCTGCGTCTCGAACACGGTCTCCGCGATCGGCTCGGGAGCGAGCAGGTTGTGCTCGCGCGGCTTGATCTGGTCGAACTGCTCGGTGAACACCCGGAAGGCGCGCTCGGCGGACACCTCGACGGTGACGTCGAATCGGACTGCTTCGCTCTGCGTCGTGCTGGTCATGGTCTCACTCCGTTTCCCGTGGCTCGGCTTCGGCGAGCGTCTTGAAGTTGGTCAGCGCCGCGCTCCAGAAGGTCTCGAGCTCGGCGCGCATCGCCCGCAGACCGTCGGGATCCACGGCGTAGATGCGGCGAGTGCCCACGGGCCGGACCCGCACCAGATCGGCGTCCTTGAGCACCCGAAGATGCTGCGAGACGGCCGGCCGACTCACCGGCAGCTCGCTCGCCAGGTCCGTGACCGACCGGGGTCGCACCGCCAGCCGGGAGAAGATCTCCCGCCTGGTCGGATCAGCCAACGCCGTCCAGGCGTCGACTGCGTAAGTGGTCACGCACGGTAAGTTACTGCTTACGGATGCCGGAATCAAGGCCTCGCGGCGAGCGCCTCGCCAAGACGAAGGAGACCTCCGGGGGACCTCCGTCGGGGTGATGGCAGTGACCTTCGAAGCCCGGCGCTGGCCAGCCACGCCATGCATTGATCGGTGGTGACGTCGCGTAGACGGCCGGGTCGAGCCGCTTGGGTAGCGGGTGTTCGCGACCACGGAAGACCAGGAGGATTCGGCCACCGGGACGCAGGACTCGGGCGATCTCGGCGATGGTGGCCTCAGGCTTGGGCCAGAAGTAGAGGTTGTGGACCGAGAGCACCGCGTCGTGGAGTTGTCCTCGACAGGGAGCGTGACACCTTCCCCTCGGTGGAGGGTCAGGGCGCCGGTCCGGACGAGCTCGGAGTTGCGGCGCCCGGCGAGGCGGACCATCTCCTCGGAGACGTCCACACCCGTGACCCGGGCGCCGCGCTCGACGAGGAGGCCGAGGGTGCGACCGGGGCCGAAGCCGATCTCGAGGATGTCCTCGCCGGGGCCGGGTGCGAGGAGATCGAGGGCGGCGTCGTTGGTCTTCGCGGTCTCCTTCACCCATAGCCGCCCGATCAGCGGGCCGCCGAGGCCGTGCGGGTGGGCTGCCTGCTCGGAGAGGTAGCGAGTCAGTGGTCGGGTGGCGATGGAGAGTGCTCTTTGCGGCCAGGGCCTACGGTCGAGTGAGCATTGGCGAGTGAGGACGGGCATCAGGCACCTCCGGGTGGGTTCATCGAGCGGGTGATCATCGCGGCGAGGGTGGTCGCAACGGTTGCGTCGTCGTACGGCAACGGCGAGGCGAGCGGGGCGGGGTCGAAGCGGCAGTGCACGCCCCACAGCACGCACAGCTCGACCGTGGTGCGCGCGACCAGGTCGACCGGGCCGGGCAGCGCGAGCAGGCCCGCCCGCTGGCGGCTGTCGAGGTAGGCCTCCATGCCGGACATCTGGTCGCCGCGGCCGGTTTCGGACCAGACCTTGCCGAGCTCCGGCAGCTCGGGGGCACAGCGGTCGACGAGCTTGATGGCGACGCGATTGCGCGATAGCCGCTCGTAGAGGTCGACGACGATGCCGGAAAGCTCGGCGGCGGCCTCGACGGGAGTGCGCGGCGGTCGATGACGCCCGAGCGCCTTGGTGAGAGCCAGGTCGGGGATCTCGGCGGCCAGCCGTCCCGTGACCAGGTCGGTGAGCTCGCCGTCGGCGGGAGCGCGCATCGGCAGGGCGCTGATGTCGGGCAGCGGCTCGAGTCCGTCGCCGTAGCGAATGGCGGCGGCGAACAGCGCTTCCTTGGTGGCGGCGTAACCGTAGAGGGTGCCTTTCGCCAGTCCGAGGACGTCTGCGATGTCCTGCATTTGGGTGCGCCGATAGCCATGGGTCACAAAGACGCCGACCGCGGCCTCGATGACGGCGGGCAGTCTGTCTGGAGGAATGATGCGTGCCACTCCTCAAGAATAACTGACCGACTCAGTCAGTCAAGGGCCACAACGCGAAGAAAGCATGCACCGCTCGGGTCGTTCGGTGCCATTGGACCTTCTACCTACGTCCGACTCCTGGTCCAAGACCTCGACATCACCATCGTCGACACCGCCACCGGCGAACTCCTCCGCGAGCTCGTCCTCGACCCCACCCGCGACTACCAGCCCACCAAACGACCACCCGGACCAACCCCCAAAAACAACAACGGACCTACGTTTCCGTAGGTCCACTGTCGCGGATGTCCTGAGACATCACAATGGTCGGGCTGACAGGATTTGAACCTGCGACCCCTTGACCCCCAGTCAAGTGCGCTACCAAGCTGCGCCACAGCCCGAAGCTCCGTCCGGTATCGCCGTCCGAAGCGGATGGAACCCTACCGCAGGGTCCTGGCGCACCCCGAATCCGGTCCGGTAGCCCATAGGTACTAGGTCCAGAATCGATCGCTCAGACCTGGGCCGATCGGCTGTCGCCAGGCGCGTCACCGCCCTATGTTCCGTGCCAGAGGGGGCGGCGGGATATGCAGGGGGGAATCACGGAGGCGGTCGGAGAACGAGCCGGCCTCGTCGCGCTGTGCCTGTGCGCAGCCGCGATCGGACATGCCAGCGTGATCGACGGCGACCCGATGGCGCTCGTGTGGCCGGCTGGCGGGCTGGCCGTCGCCTGGCTGATCACCCGGTCCTCCATGCGCGAGTGGATCGTCGACATCCCGCTGCTGGTCGTGGTTGGCGTGGCCATGTCCCTCCTGACGGGTCTCGGGGTCGTGGCGACCGCGGTGCTCGCGGTCTCCAACCTCGTGGCGGTGCTGACCGTCGTCCTCGCGCTTCGGTGGTGGAGCCCGGAGAACGGACACCGAGGCACACCGCCGACCAGCACACCCCGAGCCATGATGACGTTTCTCGCCGCGACGGCCCTTGGGGCGTTCGCCGGTGTCGCGACCGGTGCGGTCGGTTCCCTACTGGCCGGACAGGATCCCTCCGCCGCTGCACTGTTGGTCTGGTTCGGTCGCAACGTCTGCGGCATGGCAGTCGTCTGCGTGATCTGCCTGTTGATCCTGGACCGGCTCGACGACCGACGCGCCGGCCGACCACACCGCCGCGCTGTCGCCCCTGGTCGTTGGCCAGAGCTGGCGTTGCTCGTCGCGCTGACAGGTGCACTCGTCCTGCTCGACCGCCTGACAGTGGTGCCCGTGAGCTTCTTGCTCCCCGCGTTGGCGGTCTGGGCGGGCAGTCGCTTCGGCGCGCTGCCAGTGGCGGTCCACGCCCTGTTCGGAGGCGCCGGGGTCCTGTGGCTGACGTACGTCGGACACGGGCCGTTCTCCGATCTCGGCAACGAGCGGCTCGACATCTTGCTCGCGCAGCTCTTCGTAGCCATGACGCTCGCCATCGGCCTCGTCCTGGCTGCGGCCCGCGAGGCCAGGGCAGCGATGAGCCACGAGCTCACGACCTTCGCGCAGCGAGCCGCCCACGACCTGCGCAACCCACTGTCGGTGGTCGAGTCCTGGACCGGCGAGCTGGCGTCGACCCTCGCCACGCATCCGGGCGGCCAGGTCTCCGAGTCAGCTCGGATGATCGCAGGCATCGAGCAGGCGACGGTCCGGATGCGTGCCCTCGTCGACTCCCTCCTCGCGGACGCTGCGACGCGCGGCCGGGCCCCGCTCCAGGCGGCCGTCGACCTCCCGGACCTGGTCGCCGAGGTCGCGTCGGACCACGGCGCGGCCGGTCAGGTCACGACGATCGGCGTCACCGGCGTCACCGGCGACCCGGTGTTGCTGCGCCAGCTGGTCGACAACCTGGTCGCCAACTCGCTCAAGTACGTCCGGCCGGGCGAGCCGCCCATGATCACGGTGTCGACCCGCCCCGCGAGGGACCGCGTGGTCGTACGGGTGATCGACAATGGCATCGGGATCCCCGACGGCGCCCATGAGTGGATCTTCGAGCCTTTCCGGCGCGCGCACGAGAGCGCCTATCCCGGCACCGGTCTCGGCCTCAGCACCTGCCGCCGCATCGTCGAGCGTCACGGCGGCTCGATGCGTGCCCTCCCCCGGGACGACGGTCCCGGAACCGTCTTCGAGTTCGACCTCCCGCAAGCCCTCGCAATCGCATGAATCTCAAGGAGAACCCATGAAGAGGACCACCAAGCGGCTTCGCAAGGAGCTGGAGGAGACCCGCCGGCAGCTCGCCGACCTCCAGGCACGGGTCGACGACGCCCAGAGGCTCGCCAACATGGGCGACTACGACTGGCACATCGAGAGTGATGTGAGCTCCTGGTCCGATCAGCTCTATCGCATCTACGGCCACGAACCTCAGGAGTTCGACGCGTCGTACGACCGCTTCCTGTCGATGGTGCACCCGGACGACCGGGATGCCGTGACGGCGACCCACCGGCAGGTGTACGAGTCCGGTGGCGAGTGGACGATGGTCGAGCGGATCGTGCGGCCCGACGGCGACGTACGCCACCTCGCGACCAACGTCGTGGTGGTGAAGGACGACGACGGCACCCCGGTGCGGATGCGGGGCACCTGCGTCGACATCACCGAACGCGTGCGCGCAGAGGCTGCGAGCGAAGAGCTGGCCGTCAGCCTTCGCGAGTGGCAGGTACGACGCCGGCACGCGTTCGAGATCAACGACAACGTGGTCCAGGGGATCAGCGCCGCAGCGCTCTCCCTCCAGCTCGGAGACCTCGACGCGGTGGCGTCGTACCTCGACCGCACCCTCCTCGCGGCCCGCGAGATGATGGGCGACCTGCTGCTCGATCGACCCGACGACACCCCCGAAGCAGGCTGCATGGTGCGCTCGACCGCCGCGACAGCCAAAGCCGGGCCCGCCGCTCCGGATCCGTCACGTCTCGCCGACAGGGAGAAGGTGCGTGTGCTCCTCGCCGACGACTACCCCGACCTGCGAGAGCTGATCCGGTTCCAGCTCGAGAAGGCCGGTTTCGTGGTGATCGGCGAGGCCGCCGACGGTCAAGAGGCCGTCGACATGGCGCGAGCACTCTCGCCGGACGTGATCGTGCTCGACCTGGCGATGCCGAGGATGGACGGGTTGCAGGCACTCCCTACTCTCCGCGAGACCTCGCCGGCGTCGAAGGTGATCGTCGTGTCGGGGTTTGCCACCGGTCTGATGGCGGACCGGGTGCTGGCGGCCGGTGCCGCGCGGTTCGTCGAGAAGGGCGTCGAGATGGACGTCGTCGGGCTGGTCGAGGCCGTGGTCTCGGAGCAGGCGAGCTGATCCTCGGAATTTTGATTCAGCCACTATGGCCGCGGTCCCGCCGACGAGCGTAGCGTCGATCGCATGTTCATCCAGATAATTCAAGGTCGATGCACTCGGCAGGACGAACTCCACGCCCTTGCCAACGAGTGGCGTCGTGACCTTTCGCCCGGTGCCGCCGGCTGGCTCGGTGGCACCTACGGCTTCACCGACGACGACATGTTCGTCGGCGTAGTCCGCTTCGAGTCCCGGGAAGCCGCGATGGCCAACTCCGAGCGCCCCGAGCAGGGCGAGTGGTCCGAGCGGATGGGTGCGCTCATGGACGGTCCGATGGAGTTCCACGACTGCGACGACGTGACGCTCTTCCTCGACGGCGGCTCGGACGATGCCGGCTTCGTCCAGATCATCCGCGGCAAAGTCGACGACCCGACACGGCTCAAGGCGATGCTCGCCGACACGGACACGCTCCACGAGATGCGGCCCGACATCGTCGGCGGCACCCTCGCGATAGAGGAGGACGGCACGTTCACCGAGTGCGTCGCGTTCACCTCCGAGGAGGCCGCGCGAGCAGGCGAGCAGGTCGAGGCGCCCGAGGAGATGCGCGCTGACATGGAGTACGCCATGAAGGACGCGAAGTTCTTCGACCTTCGCCATCCATGGTTCGAGTCCGCCTGATTATTCGACTTTGCCTCGAGGCAGTGACCGGTGCGCTTCACTCTGAGTCATGAAGCGCACCGCCCTCACAGCCGTCGTCGTCATGCTGCCGCTACTCCTCGCCGCATGCGGCGACGACGACACATCGTCGAAGGACGACGAGAGTTCGGAGTCCGGGTCGCTCACACCTGACGAGGCAGCGGTCGAGGAGGCCCTCGTCGCGTCTCTGCTCGACCCCGACTGCGACCTGCTCACCGACGACTACCTGCTCGAGATCGCGTTGCTGTCCGAAACCGTCGAAGAAGCCTGTGCTGAGCGGATGAATGCTTGGGTCGAGCCACAGTTCGATGAGGACGACATCGTGATCTCGGACATCACCATCACCGGAGATGTGGCCACGGTTGTCGTGGGCTCGGACATCGCCGACATCACGACGGTCTACGAACTCACGCTGGTCGACGGCAGCTGGTTGGTGAGCTGCGACGAGTTCAACTGCGACAACCTGGAGCCGTCACCGGAAGTCACGTGACGCCTGCCGTGCCTGCAGCGCCGAGCCGGCGCCGGGGACGAGCACGTCCAGGGAGACGACCTGGTCGGCAACCAGGTTGACCACCCCGTCCTCACGCTCGAGCTTGCCGCGGATGATGACGGCCACCCGGTGACGGGCAGCCTGGCGGTGTGCCTGCATCACGCCCTGGGAGCAGATCACGTTGAGCATGCCGGTCTCGTCCTCGAGGTTGAGGAAGGTGATGCCCAACGCCGTACCCGGCCGCTGGCGGTGGGTGATCAGTCCTGCGACCCGGACCCGTAGCCCTGGGTCGGTCTGCCAGAGGGCGGCGATCGGGAGCACTCCCGCTGCTCGGAGGTCGGGCCCGCAGGTGCTCGATCGGGTGCCTCTCCGGTGAGATCTTCGTCGCCCAGAGGTCGGCGAGAGTGAGCTCCTCGTCGCTCATCCCGGGCAGCGTCGGCGGTGGTGGCGCCGGAGTGGTGCCGGGCAGCTGGTTGTCGGTCTCTGCGTAGCCGGACATCCACAGCGCCTGCCGCCGGTCGAGACCGAAACCGTCGAACGCTCCTGCGGTGGCCAGCGCCTCCAGCTGCGCAGAGGTCAGACCTGCCCTCCGCGACAGGTCGGTGATGTCGGAGTACGGCGTCACCTTCCTCTCGGTCACGATCCGTTCGGCCAGATCGGTGCCGATGCCCCGGACCGAGTCCAGACCGAGCCGTACGGCCAGCGCGCCGTCGTAGCGGTGTGGTTCGACGACAGGCTCGGCCTTCTCGAGACCTGCCTGTGCTCCGGACTGCTGGATGTCGGGTCTGAGGACGACGACACCGTGCCGCTTGGCATCGGCGACCAGCGACTGGGGTGAGTAGAACCCCATCGGCTGGTTGCGAAGGAGCCCTGCGAGAAAGGCCGCCGGGTAGTGCAGCTTGAACCACGACGACGCATAGACCAGGAGCGCGAAGCTGAGTGCGTGGGACTCGGCGAAGCCGAAGTTGGCGAACGACAGGATCTTCACGTAGATGCCGTCTGCCTTGTCGCCGGTGATGCCGCGTCTGGCCATGCCGGCGTAGAGCTTCTCCTTGACCTTCTCGATCCGCTCGACGCCGCGCTTGGAGCCCATCGCGCGACGTAGCAGGTCAGCGTCGTCGCGGGAGCAGTCGCCGAGGGTCACCGCCATCGCCATCAGCTGCTCCTGGAAGAGCGGGACGCCGAGGGTGCGCCCGAGCACCGGCTCGAGCGACGGATGGTCGTAGGTGACCGGCTCCTTGCCGGTGGCGCGGCGGATGTAGGGGTGGACGGCACCGCCCTGGATCGGCCCTGGCCGGATCAGCGCGATCTCGATGGCGAGGTCGTAGAAGCTGCGGGGCTTGAGCCGTGGCAGAGTGCCGATCTGGGCGCGGCTCTCGACCTGGAAGACCCCGATCGAGTCTGCCCGGCACAGCATGTCGTAGACCTCCGGCTCCTCCTTAGGGATCGTCTCCAGCTCCCAGCGCTTGCCGAGGTGCTCGTCGATCAGCCTGATCATGTGGTCGAGCGCGCCGAGCATGCCGAGCCCGAGCAGGTCGAACTTGACCAGCCCCATCGACTCGCAACCGTCCTTGTCCCACTGGAGGACCGTGCGTCCTGGCATCCGGGCGCGCTCGATCGGGCAGACCTCGCCGATCGGTCGCTCGGTGAGCACCATGCCGCCGGAGTGGATGCCGAGGTGCCGGGGGGCTGACAAGAGCTCCTCGGCGAGTGCCACCACAGGCCGTGGGATCTCAGAGTCGCTCTCGACCGCGCTCGCCCATCCGTCGACCGTCTTCGACCACGCGTCCTGCTGGCCGGTGGAGAAGCCGAGGGCCTTGGCGGCGTCGCGGACCGCCATCCGCGGCCGGTAGCTCACCACGTTGCAGACCTGGGCGGCATTGCGCCGTCCGTAGGTCTCATAGACCCACTGGATGACCTCTTCACGACGGTCGGAGTCGAAGTCGACGTCGATGTCGGGCTCCTCCTCACGGTGCTCGGAGATGAACCGCTCGAACGGCAGCCGGTAGTAGACCGAGTCGATCGCAGTGATCCCGAGCGCGAAGCAGACCGCGGAGCTCGCCGCTGACCCCCTTCCTTGGCACAGGATTCCCCGACTCCTCGCGAACGCGACGATGTCGTGGACGATGACGAAGTATCCGGCGAAGTCCTTGCGGAGGATCACCTCGAGCTCGGCGTCGACCCGCGCCCTGGCCTCGCGTTCCAGCGGGGTTCCGGCGTAGCGCTCCTGGAAGCCGCGCTCGGTGAGGGTCCGCAGCCACGAGCCTGGTGTCTCGCCTCGGGGATGCCTTGTTTGGGGAGCCGTGGAGACGCCTTGCGGAGGTCGAAGGCGAGCTCTCCGGCCAGGGTGACGGTGTGGCGAACTGCCCCCGGGTATCGGCCGAAGAGCTGTTCCATCTCTGTCCCGCTGCGCAGGTGAGCAGATCCGGAGAGGTCCAGCCAGCCGTCGAGCTCGGCGATGCTGCGCCGGGCGCGGATCGCGGCCATGGCGCTGGCGAGCCGACGCTTGTCCGGAGTGGCGTGGTGGACGTTGCCGGTGGCGACGACGGGCAGCCGGCGCTCACGGGCGATCCCTGCGAGCAGGTCGTTGGTCTCGTCGTCGCCCGGCTTGCCGTGGCCGCTGAGCTCGACGACGACGTGGTCGCGTCCGAAGCGCCGGGTCAGGTCGTCCAGCGCCTCGAGAGCCGCTCCTGCACCGGCATGTTGCCAGTGCCTGTCGGACCGTGCCCTTGCGGCAGCCGCTGAGGACCACCCAGTGGCCACGACCGATCTCGGCGAGGTCGTCGAGGTCGTACGACGGCCTGCCCTTCTCGTCGCCGGACAGGTGCGCCTCGGTCATCGCAGCGGCCAACCGGTGATAGCCCTCCACTCCCCTGGCCAGGACCAGCAGATGAGTGCCCTCGGGGTCCGGGATCCCGTTCTGCGGTGTGCTCAGGCCGAGGCTGAGCTCGGCACCGAAGATGCTGGGAAGACCGTAGGCGGTGCTCGCCTCGGCGAAGAGCGGCGCCCCGGCGAAGTTGTCGTGGTCGGTGAGTGCCAGCGCACTCAGGCCGAGCCGGCTTCCCTCCACGACCAGGTCGGTGGGACTGCTGGCACCGTCGAGAAAGCTGAAGTGGCTGTGGCAGTGCAGCTCGGCGTACGGCGTGACGGACTCCGGGCGGATGATCTCGAGCTGCTCTGCCAATGGGCGCTTGCGACGTGAGACCGGTGCGTCCTCGATCCCGGGGACCCGGCCGGACAGCCGTCGCTCGATCTCCCGCCACGGAACGGGGGGGTTGCTCCAGCCCATGGCTCAAATGTAGTCGAACACGTGTTCGATCGCCAGTGCGGGTTCTCCCACCGGCACCTGGACGAAGTGCGTGTAGCGTCGGTGGACGGCACAACGTCGTACTGGACGTCGGCAGTCAGAAGATCGCGTGGCCGATTCTCGCCCCCGGCTCGACCCCGAACGTCTCGAGGCGGCGTTGGCGATCGTCACGTCTGTGCTGCCGTCCGGCGAGCTCGACGGAACCGCGCAGCACCTCGAGTGCGTGTGCAGTGCCGCTGTGAGCAGTCTCCGGCTGCTGGGCGCCACAGTCCGACTGCTGCCGCCCGGCGGCTCGGCAGGCGTGACGGTCGCTGCCAGGGACACACCCCAGGAGCTGACGGACATCGAGTTCGAGGTCGGCGAGGGGCCGGGAGCGACGTGCTACGCCTCGAGCACACCGGTGCTCGTCCCCGACCTGGCTGGACCGGTCGGCAACAGCTGGCCGGGCTTTCGACAAGTCGCCGTCGAACGGGGAGTTGCGGCCGTCTTTGTGTTCCCCGTGCAAGTGGGCGGCGCGGTCTCGCTCGGCACGCTGGAGCTTTTCTCCGCTCAGCCCGGTCCGTTGACCCCCGACCAGACCGGCCTTGCCCGGGCATTCGCGGAGATCGGGGTTGGGGTGCTCCTGGACGGGCACCTGATCAATGCCGACGGTGGGTTGTCACATGGTCTCGAGCGGTCCTTCGAGCATCGTGCCGACATCGCACAGGCGCAGGGAATGGTCACTGTCGACCTGGGCGTCAGCCTGGCAGAGGCGATGGCACGGCTGAGGGCCCACTCGTTCGCGATCGGGCTCTCACTCAGCGAGCTGGCCGGCAAGGTGATCGGCGGATATCGGCTTCCGGCCGATGACGGAAACGCAGGGAGCAGGGGCTCATCGAGATGACAAGGATGGGGATGGCGTGATCAGCACCAACCGGATGGCCGAGGTGTTCGTCGCGGTCGCCGACACCCTCACCGGCGACTTCGACCTCATCGACTTCCTGCACGGCCTCACGCTCCACGCCACCGAGATCGCCGGTTCGTCCACGGTCGGACTCCTCCTGAGCGACCCCACCGGTGGCCTCAGCCGCGTTGCAGCCTCCAGCGAGGACGCACAGACGCTGGAGCTGCTCCAGCTGGAGCACTCCGAGGGACCCTGCGTCGAGTGTCACGAGACCGGCCAACCTGTCACTGTCGCCGATCTTGCGGCCATGGTCGACCGGTGGCCGCACTTCTCAGCGGGCGCCCTCGCGGCCGGGATCACCCAGGTCCATGCCTTCCCGCTCAGACTTCGGGGGGACGTCATCGGCGCCCTGAACGTCTTCGGACGTACCGACGAGGTGCTCGCGGACGGGGACTCACAGCTGGTGCAGTCCCTTGCCGACCTCGCGACGATCGCAATCGTCCAGGAGCGCGCTCTCGCCCGGGCGGAGACGCTCACCGAGCAGCTGCAGCACGCGCTGAACAGTCGCGTGGTGATCGAGCAGGCCAAGGGTGCGGTGGCTCGAGGTCTTGGGATCGGGGTCGATCAAGCCTTCGAGATCCTCCGCGCCACTGCCCGTCGGCAGCGGGTCAAGCTGACCGAGGTCGCCCGCCTCGTCGTCACCGAACCCGACGTCCTTCCCACGCTGCACCAACCGGAGACCTGACTCGCACCGCTCACGGCCTCCCGGATGAACCCCGCTGGAAGGGATACCACCCAACAGGAGCCGACCGGGCGAGGAGAGGGAGAACGACATGAATGACAGCTCACAGGAGATCCGGCGTACGGAGCCCACCGCCGAACCACCTGAGCCCTCACCTGGCGGTCCCCACGCCGTGCCTGGGGTGGGCGGCGACGGGCCCACCTCCCGGGTCTCGCGCGATCTGGACCCGATGCGCAACCCCGAGACCAACGAGGTCCCCGACGAGACGACCCAGACCGAGGACACCGAGACCGAAGCCACCAAGGGGGGCGACGAGAAGCCGGCGGAGAGCGAACCCGCCTGACCGCGGCGGGCCCGAGGTGGCCCGACGGGGCCTACCTTGGGGCCATGCGCATCGACGACGTCCGGCGGATCGCTCTGGGCACGTTCGTCCGGCCCGCCGAGGAGACCGGTGGCGAACCCCGGGTCGAAGGGGTCTATGGCTATCTCGTGCGCCACGAGCACGGCCTGGTCCTCCTCGACACAGGTATCGGCGCGGGCGACTCGGAGGCAGACGCGTGGTACCGCCCGCAGCGCGTCCCACTCCCCCAGGCACTGGCCACAGCAGGGGTCGACCTCGCCGATCTCGAGCTCGTGGCGAACTGCCACCTCCACTTCGACCACTGTGGCGGCAACCCGCTCCTCGGGAGCACCCCGATCCTGACGCAGCGCACCGAGCTCGCTACCGCGCGGGCCGGCGACTACACGATCGACCGGCTGGTGGACCACCCGGGTAGCAACTACCAGGAGATCGACGGCGAGACCGAGGTCCTGCCCGGCCTGCACGTGATCCCGACACCCCAACACGTCGCCGGGCACCAGTCGCTGGTCGTGGAGTGCGAGGACGGTTCGGTCGTCCTCGCCGGTCAGTCCCACGACACGGCGTCGGCGTGGACCGCCGACGTCTTGGCCGTCCAGGCCCGCGCGCTCGGCCACGCCGACCCGCTGCCGACCGCGCCCGAGTGGGTCGAGCGGCTGCTTGCCTTCGACCCGAGGCGCGTCGTCTTCGCCCACGACGCCGCAGCGTGGGAACCGACAGGTCAGACGTCCGTCAGTTTTCGTTGACACGTGTCAACCGCACCCGTACGGTCAGGCATCACCAGCCAGCCCTCGAGGAGCCCACGTGTCCGGTCCCACCACCGCCGTCATCGGCGCCGGCATCAGCGGGCTCACCAGCAGCAAGATGCTCGGCGACTACGGCATCGAGCACACCTGCTTCGAGGCCTCGGACCGGATCGGCGGCAACTGGGCGTTCGGCAACCCCAACGGGCACAGCAGTGCCTATCGCTCGCTCCACATCGACACCTCGAAGGAGCGGCTGTCCTTCCGCGACTTCCCGATGCCGGAGGACTACCCGGACTTCCCGCACCACACCCAGATCAAGGGCTACCTCGAGTCGTACGCCGACGCGTTCGACCTCAAGCGCAACATCGAGTTCGAGAACGGCGTCCAGCAGGCCCGCCGTCGGGACGGGGGCGGCTGGGAGATCACCGACCAGACGGGCGCCGTACGACGCTTTGACCACCTCGTCGTCGCCAACGGTCACCACTGGGACCCGCGCTACCCCGACTTCCCGGGCGAGTTCGCGGGCCGCACTTTGCACTCCCACCACTACATCGATCCGCGGACGCCCTTCGACTTCTTCGGTGCCCGGATCCTCGTCGTCGGGCTCGGCAACAGCGCGGCCGACATCGCGGTCGAACTGTCGTCGAAGGCGTTGCAGACCACTGTGACGCTGTCCACGCGCTCCGGCGCCTGGATCGTGCCGAAGTACGTCTACGGCCGGCCGGCCGACACGATGTACCGCACCACGCCCTACCTCCCGCTCTCCTGGCAGCGCAAGATCATGCAGCTGGCCCAGCCGATGAACGGCTCCAACGGCGCGCTCTACGGGCTGCCGGCGCCCAACCACAAGTTCTTCGAGGCCCACCCCACGCAGTCGGTCGAGCTGCCGCTGCGGCTCGGGTCGGGTGACGTCATCCCCAAACCGAACGTCAGCCGGCTCGACGGGAGCACCGTGCACTTCGAGGACGGCACCAGCGCCGACTTCGACATCGTCGTCTGGGCGACCGGCTACAACATCACCTTCCCGTTCTTCGATCCTGAGTTCCTCAGCGCGCCGGACAACCACCTGCCGCTCTACAAGCGGATGTACAAGCCGGGCATCGACGACCTCACCTTCATCGGGTTCGCCCAGGCGACGCCGACGCTGTTCCCGTTCGTGGAGTCGCAGGCCCGGCTGCTCGCCGCCCACCTCATCGGCGCCTACGCGCTGCCCGACGTCGCCGAGATGGAGCGCGTCATCTTGGAGGACGAGGCGAAGTACATCGGTCACGTTCTGAAGACGCCGCGGCACACCCAGCAGGTCGACTACTTCATCTACGAGCACGACATCCGCGCCCGCGAGATCCCGGCAGGGCGCAGGCGAAGCCGGGCCGGACGTCGATGAGCGGCGCCGACGGCCCCTGGGACCGGCTGGTCGACCGGCGCTCCCCCAACCGCGGGGACGCCCGGCGCGACGCGTTGCTGCGAGCCTTCGACGAGCTGCTGCGCGAGCAGTCGCTCGACGAGATCAACGTCGCCGAGATCTCGAGGCGGGCCGGGGTGACCCGATCAGCGTTCTACTTCTACTTCGAGAACAAGTCGCTCGCGGTCATGGCACTCATGCAGGACCTGTACGACGCCGCGAGCGCGGCCAACGAGCTGCTGGTCAAGGCGGAGGGTGATCCGGACGAGCGGATCCGTGCCGCGATCACGCTGCTCTTCGAGTCGGTCGACACCAGCCCGCACACCTACCGCGCCCTGCTAGAGGCCCGCGCGTCGAGCACCACGGTCCGGCAGATGTGGGACGCCGGCCGCGCCGACTTCGCGGGAGTGATCGCGACGATGATCGAGACCGAGCGCGCGGCCGGCCGCGCGTCCGAGGGGCCGGACGCGACGTCCGTCGCAGCGGTGCTCCTCGACCTCAACGACCACGCCCTCGAGCGACATTCGCTGGGGTCAGGACCGCCACGCGAACAGCACATCGACGCGCTCGCGTTCATCTGGCTGCGCACGATCTACGGCACCGGGATCTCCGGCGAAGGGAGCACGTAATGACACCGGAGACCCTCACCTTCCTCTCGGAAGGCACCACCTGCGAGGCCTGGCACTTCGCCGGCAGCCACGACGACCTCGCGACCCGGGCGGGCCGTCCGGTCGTCGTGATGGCCCATGGCATGGCCGGCACCAAGGACTCCGGGCTCGCGCCGTTCGCCGAGGCGTTCGCTGCCGCGGGACTCGACGTGATCGCGTTCGACTATCGCGGTTTCGGTGGCAGCGAGGGTCAGCCGCGCCAGTCGGTCTCGGTCCGGGCTCAGGTCGTGGACTACCTCGCGGCCCTCGACACCGCCGCCGCCCTGCCGGGCGTCGACCCAGCCCGGCTGGTGCTCTGGGGGGTGTCGTTGGCCGGCGGGCATGTCCTCGAAGCAGCGGCGCTCCGCAGCGACGTCGCCGCCGTGGTCGCGCTCACCCCACTCGTCGATGGCCTCGCCGCCGGCCGGCTCGCCCTCCGGCACCACCGGCCGGCGCAGCTGCTCCGCTCGACCGGGAACGGTCTGCGGAGCCGGATCGGGTCGGCCGTCGGCGCCGATCCCATCATGATCCCGGTGGTCGCGCCGCCGGGCGAGCGAGGGGCCTTCACACTGCCGGGAGCGCTCGAGGACTACCTGTCGATCGCCGGGCCGTCCTGGCGCAACGAGATCGATGCGAGCGTCGTGATGGAGCTCGGGAAGGCCCGGGTGGGCAGCAGCGCCCGTCAGGTTCGCTGCCCCGTCCTGGTCCAGATCGGCGATCTCGACCGCAGCGCGCCGCCACAGGCGGCCGCCAAGGTCGCCTTCGCTGCTCGCGCCCAGGTACGCCGCTACCCCTGTGACCACTTCGACGTCTGGCCGGGCAAGGAGTGGCACCAGCCTGCAGTGACCCACGCCGTCCATTTCCTCCAGCGCCGGCTGGCGCCGGTGCCCACATTCGCCCGCTGACACGAGGACGACATGCCCGAGACCATGCAACAGCTCCTGCGCGAGCGGAGCGAGGACGCCCAGCCGGCGATCATCCACGAAGACATGAGAATGTCCTGGCGCGACTACGTGGCCGCGTCCGGCACCGAGGCTGCCGCACTGCTCGCTCTCGTCGACCGGGAGCGGCCCGTGCACGTCGGAACCGTGCTGGCAAACAGCCCGCAGATGCTCCGCTCCATGGCCGCGGCCGCTCTCGGTGGCTATGTCCTGTGCGGGGTGAACACCACCCGTCGCGGGGCCGGGCTCGCCGCCGACATCCTGCGCGCCGAGTGCCAGGTGCTGCTCACCGACGACGAGCACCTGCCGCTGGTCGACACCATCGCCTCCGACCTCGCCGCGGCGAAGGTCCGAGTCATCAACACCGACTCCGTCGAGTGGTCCGCACTGCTGGACGACACGGGCACCTTGACCCCGCTTCGCGAGGTCGGGGCCTTGGACACGTTCATGATGATTTTCACCTCGGGGACCAGCGGGGACCCGAAGGCGGTGCAGGTGACCCACCTGTTCCCACTCTTCTCCGGTCTGCACCTGGCGGAGAAGGTCGGCATCACCGCAGCCGACATCTGCTACGTCTCGATGCCGCTCTTCCACTCCAACGCGGTCGCGGCAGGCTGGGCACCCGCGGTCTGCAGCGGCGCGGCGATGGTCCCGGCCAGGTTCAGCGCCTCGGGCTTCCTGGACGACATCCGCCGGTACGGCGCGACGTACATGAACTACGTCGGCAAGCCGCTGGCCTACGTCCTCGCGACCGCCGAGAACCCCGACGACGCCGACAACCCGTTGCGCATCGCGTTCGGCAACGAGGCCAGCGACCGCGACATCGAGGAGTTCGGGCGACGGTTCGACTGCCGGGTGGTCGACGGGTTCGGATCCACCGAGCTGGCGATCATCATCACCCGCGACGAGGGCACCCCGCCCGGATCGATCGGTCGCGGCGGCGAGGAGGTCGCGGTCTACAACAGCGAGACCGTCCGGGAATGCCTGCGCGCGGTGTTCGACGAGAACGGCGCCCTGGTCAACGCGGACGAGGCGATCGGGGAGCTGGTCAACACGACTGGCGCCGGCTACTTCTCCGGCTACTACAACGACCCCGATGCCAACCAGGAGCGGTTGCGGCACGGCATGTACTGGTCCGGCGACCTCGCCTACCGCGACGCCGAAGGCTGGGTCTACCTCGCGGGTCGCACCGCCGACTGGATGCGGGTGGACGGCGAGAACCTCGCCGCGGGTCCGATCGAGCGGGTGCTCCAGCGGATCCCTGCGGTTAGCAGGGTCGCCGTCTACGCCGTGCCCGATCGCGACGTGGGCGACCAGGTGATGGCCGCCGTCGTGCTCCGTGACGAGTCGGAGCTGTCGCCGGGAGCCCTCGAGGAGTTCCTGGCGGCACAGCCCGACCTCTCCGCCAAGGCTTGGCCGCGCTACGTGCGGATCACCCCGACGCTGCCGGCGACCGCCACCAACAAGGTGATCAAGCGTGAGCTCGTCGCCCAGGGCGTCGACGGCGGCGACGGCGTGCTGTGGGTCCGTGAGGAGCGGGGCAGGTCGTACGAGGTGCGGGCATGAGCGACCGGTACGCAGGTGCGAGCGCCATCATCACCGGCGGAGGATCGGGCATCGGGGCGGCTCTGACGCGGGCCCTGGTCGCGGCCGGCGCCGAGGTTGTCTGCTCCGACATCGATCTCGCTGCGGCCACCGGCGTCGCTGAGTCCGTCACCGGACCCGGGTCGGCGCGGCCGGCAGTGCTCGACGTCACCGACGCGGCGGCCGTCCAGGCGCTCGTGAACGACGTGGCCCGCGAACACGGATCCCTGGACCTGATGTTCAACAACGCAGGGATCGTCTTCGGCGGGGAGACCGAGGACCTCGCCCTCCACCACTGGAACGCGATCATCGACGTCAACCTCCGCGGCGTGGTGCACGGCGTCGCGGCGGCGTACCCCCTGATGGTCCGCCAGGGTTCCGGCCACATCGTCAACACGGCGTCGATGGGCGGCTTGGTAGCGGCTGGCCTGATAACCAGCTACGTCGCGACCAAGCACGCGGTTGTCGGGCTCTCCCTCGCGCTCCGCTCCGAAGGCGCGTCGAAGGGCGTCGGCGTCACCGTGATCTGCCCGTCGGCGGTCGACACGCCGATTCTCGACAAGGGTGCGATCGGGGCATTCAACGGCCGCGACTACTACCTGACCGGTCAGGGCGTACGACGCCCTCACCCGCCTGATGTCCTGGCCGCCGAGGCCCTCGCGGCCGTCGAACGCAACCGAGGTCTGCTGGTCACCCCACGAAGCGCCCGCATGGCCTGGCGGGTAGGCCGGCTCGCGCCCCGTCTCGTGCAGAAAATGTCGGCGAGGTTCGTCGACCAACGGCGCGCCAGCTTCAAGACCCTGGAGACCGTATGAGCAACCCAGCACGGATCGCCGTCGTCATCGGCGGGGCGTCGGGCATCGGCGCCGCCACCGCGCGTGCCCTCGAGGCGGACGGCTGCACGGTCGTGGTCGCCGATCGGACATCGGCGGGCGGCGTCTCGCATGTGGACGTCACCGACGAGGCCGCGGTCCAAGCTCTCTTCGAGGGCGTCGTCGCCGACCACGGTCGCCTCGACGTGGTGGTCAACAGCGCCGGGGTGAGCACCTTCGGGCTGATGACGGACCTCGCCGCGGAGGAGTTCCGCACCGTCGTCGACGTGAACCTCACGGGGTCGTTCCTCGTCGTCAAGCACGCCGCACCCCGCCTCGCGCACGGCGGTTCGATCATCTTGGTGTCGAGCCTCAACGGCCGACAGGCCGGAGCCGGGCTTGCGCCGTACTGCGCCTCAAAGGCCGGGGTCAACATGCTGACCCAGGTCGCAGCACTGGAGCTCGGCGGGCGGGGTGTCCGGGTCAACGCGATCGCGCCGGGACTCGTGGTCACGCCATTGACCGCGCCCGCGATGGACATCCCCGGCGTCGAGGACGATTACCTGGCCAACACACCGCTGGGTCGTCCCGGGCGACCAGAGGAGATCGGGGAGGCTGCCGTCTTCCTCAGTCGCGCGGAGTGGATGACCGGCGAGGTGCTCGACCTCAACGGAGGTGCCCACCTGATGCGCTACCCGGACCTGCACGGTCACGTGACGGCGGCGTTCGGCTGATCAGTCGGGCGGGGGTGGGGTTGCGGTGAGGGGCGGGGCGGGGGTTGCGGTGAGGGGCGCGGGTTGCGGTGAGGGGCGCGGATTGGTCCCAAACCGCAGCAATCACGCGCCCGAGGGTGTCGTTCGTGCCCAATGGGCGGTGCGAGTCAGGTGTGGGTCGCGGCGACATCCTCGAGCACCGCCATGTCTGCGTCCCACTGGGTGCCAGGACGGGGCCAGTGGACCGCCACGTCGGTGATCCCGACCTCGGCGTAGCGTCCGGCGAGGTCGGCGTAAGCCTCGACCGACTCCAGCCACGGCTCGTCGGTGAATCCGGTCAGCAACAGCTTCGGCATCGCCTGGAAGTCCCTCCCGGCTGTTTCGCAGGTCTGCTCGAGGCGGGCGAGCTGCGCCCGGGTGTCGTCGTACGGCGCCTCCTCGCTCGGGCTCGCGATCCAGCCCTGACCGACGTTCGCCGCCAGGCGCATCCCGCGCGGACCTCGGGCCGCGATCCAGAACGGCGGCCGCTGCTGCACCAGTCCCGGCGCGATGGTGACGTCCCGTGCCGACCAGTAGCTCCCAGCCACCGACACCGACTCCCCCGTCAGCAGCGCGTCGAGCTGGGTGACCCACTCCTCGAACCGGTCGGCGCGCTGGCGCGGCGTCCAGTCGTGGTCGAGCACGTCACCGTCGGAGGTGTGCGTGGCGCCACCGGCGCCGATGCCGAGCGTCAGTCGCCCACCTGAGATCCGGTCGATCGTGCGGATCGCAGAGGCGGTCGGTACCGGTGTCCGGAAGTTGGCTGACGTCACGAGGGTGCCGAGCCGGACCCGCGAAGTGATCGCGGCGGCCGCGGCCAGGCTCGCATAGGCGTCGTCCCACGGCGTGTGACCGCGCCAGGCCAGGTGGTCGTAGACCCAGGCACCGGCGAAGCCGAGGTCTTCGGCACGCCGCCAGGTGCCGGCCATCACCGGCCATTCGTCGATCGGCCAGAGGACGACGTGGAGGTTCACGGTGCCATCTTGCAGCACCCGCGCCGTAAGGCTCGGCAAGCACCTCAGTCGTAGCCCGCTTCGACCGTCCAGCCGTCCCTGCGCCACACCAACAGCCAGGCCCTGCCGTCCACCCCCACGACCTGGAACCTGGCCGAGCGGCCACGATCGCCCTTCTCCGCGGACGCCAGCCACCAGGTGTCGTCGACCGGCCACGGACCGGCCCAGGACGCGACCGGCGTCCAGCGTCGTACGGCGACGTCGGGCGCTGCGTCGATCCTGTATCGCCACGGTTCCCCGGTCACCACTCCTCGCTCGGTGACCGCGACCGTCCTCCCCGACTCGTCGACCATGTCGGCCGCTATGGGGCTGGGGAAGACCCGCGCCGGGGCAGGTCCGGGGATCCTGCCCGGCCACGGTTGGTCCCGTGGCCTCAGCGCGACCGGACGCTCACCCCAGGGGACGGTCGCCTGCCGGTCTGCGACGCTCCTGCCCCCCTGGAGCACCGGGGTCCGCACCGCGTCGAAGCCGATCATCGCCTGGACCCGAGCCACTCCCCGGGTCACCTGCTCGTCGGCACCGCCGCCCCACAGCCCGTCGGCGTGGTCGGCTGCTGCCTCGACAGTCTCGGGCATGAAGCGCACCAGTTCGATCGCTGCTCTCACCGAGCCGGAGTCGCGCCGAGAGCGCAGCCCGGACCCGGCAGTGCCTGCTTGGAGCTGCCAGTGCACGCGGTCGACGAGGTCACGCGAACTGAAGCAGCGCGGATGCAGCCAGCTCCGCGCCGACGTCACGACACCGTCTGCCTCCGCCTCGATGCGGACGGCGACAGCGACCAGCTGTCGCTCGGCGAGCCCCTGCACGAACCGCTCTGCAGTGGTGCGGACGCTGAAGCAGACCGCCTCCGCCGAATCCAGCGGCGGCTCGAAGCCGATCTCGCATGCAAGCTCAGGCGGTGGCGTCCGCGACCCGAGCGCGGTCGGTGCTGCGCCCTGCGCCCGCTGCCACACGCTGAGCCCGAAGCCGCCGAACCGGTTGCTCACCTCCGCAGCTGAGAGCCGGGTGAAGTCGCCGAGGGTGAGCAGGCCCAGCCGGCGGAGAAGGTCGGCCAGCTCGCGGCCCTCGGCCTCGTTGGTGTCGGTCGCCAGTACCTGCACCGGGAGCGCCTGCAGGAATGCCGCCGATGTCCCCGGCGGCACCACGACGCAGTCCTGGACCATCGCCTGACGCGCTGCCTGCTCGGCCGTGAACAGGTCGTCGGCTACACCGAGCCGACAGTCCCACACCCCGGTGCCGACCAGGTGCTGGGCGACCAGCGCAGCGGCGTGCGGCTCCCCACCGAAGTAGCGCCCGGGTGCCGGCACACCGAGCAGCCCCGGCCTGATCGGCGCCACCCCTGGACGCAGCTCCTCGACGGTCTCCAGCACCGGCTCGAAGTAGCGCGCGTCCCGCTCGGGGTTGGCGGGGAGCAGCACGAGCTCCGGGCACCTGGCCTGCGCATCACGGCGACGCTGCCCGCGTCGTACACCCTCCGTCCTGGCGGCTTCGTTGCACACCTCGACCACGTTGTTGCTGAGCACGGCTGCCGGCTGGTTGCTCGTCGGAGGACCTCCACCCGCCTCGGCGAGCTCGAACAGCCCGGCGGTGACGGACCAGTCGGGGCACCAGGCGACCAGGATCCTCATGGCAGGACGAGGTCGCGGGCAGACCGCTGGCTCCCGCGGGTGACGGCGACTCGCAGCTCACGTCGGTCGAGCCGCCCGCGCCCGCGACCCACCCCGCTCCAGCCCACCCGCTCCGCACTCAAGCGGGACTCGACCCGCGGCCATTCCCCCCAGACGACCAGCGTGGAGGACCGGGCTCTGAGCCTGGCGTCGATCACCGACGCCGACTTCGGGTCGACCAGCGTCGCCGGCTTGAGCACGACGACCTTGAGCACATCCACGAGCGCCGCCACCACCTCCAGCCAGAGCTCGCCGGGTTCGGGCACCAGCACAGTCCGCTGCAGCTCGATGCCCAACTGGCTGGCTGCCTCCGCCCCGAAGTCTCCCCAGCCGGCGAACCCCACCCACTCCCCCGATCGCGAGGCACCCGAGGCCAGGGCGAGGGCGAGCGAGGCGGAGTCGACGGCATAGCTCGCACCTGTCCGCAGCTGCACCAGCCCCTCCAGCGCTGGATGGACCGGGACGGTCAGCCGAGTGGGCGCACCCTGGAGGGACTCGATCCGCTGCTGGAGCGCAGCCACCACCTCGTCCGGCTGGCGGACCACTTCGAGGGGCTGGGCACTCACTTATCCATGTTCGAACACTTGTTCGAGCAAATCAAGAGCTCGGACGCTGCAGGTTCATCACGGTATGCAGGTGAACCAACGCTTCCCACGTCCAATTCGCCATGGGATGCGCAGGTTCGTCGGCATACCGTGAGGAACCCGCACGCCCCGCACCGCCGCACGCGCCCGCACGCCCCGCACCGCACCGCACGCGCCGCTAGCGCTTCCGCTTCTCCCTCGGCCGCACCTGCAGCACGATCGGCGTACCGACGAACCCGAACTCCTCGCGCAGCCTGCGCTCGATGAACCGCTCGTAGCCCGCGTCCAGCTTGCCGGAGGTGAAGAGCACGAACGTCGGCGGTGCCGACGCCGCCTGGGTACCGAACAGCACCTTCGGCTGCTTGCCGCTGCGCACCGGGTGGGGGTGCTCGGCGACCAGGCGGCCGAGGAACGAGTTGAGCGCTCCGGTCCCGATCCGGGTCTCCCAGCCCTCGAGCGCCTTGTCGAGGGCGGGCACCAACCGGTCGATGTGCCAGCCGGTGCGGGCGGTGATGTTGATCCGCGGTGCCCACTGCACCTGGACCAGGTCGCGCTCGATCTCCCGGTCCAGGTAGTAGCGACGCTCCTCGTCGACCAGGTCCCACTTGTTGAAGGCGATCACCAGCGCCCGGCCCGACTCCCGCACCGCCTGGAGGATCCGCACGTCCTGCTCGGCGATCGACTCCTGACCGTCGAGCACCAGCACACACACCTCGGAGCGCTCGATCGCCGTCGACGTCCGCAGCCATGCGTAGTACTCGTGCCCGGACGCTTCCTTGATCCGCTTCCGGATGCCCGCCGTGTCGACGAAACGCCAGGTCCGGCCACCCAGCTCGATCAGCTCGTCGACCGGGTCGACGGTGGTGCCGGCGACGTTGTCCACCACCACCCGCTCCTCCCCTGCGAGCTTGTTGAGCAGCGAGGACTTGCCGACGTTGGGTCGGCCGACGATCGCGACCCGGCGCGGCCCGCCGTACTCCTTGTCGGTGACGGGAGGCGGCTCCGGCAGCACGGCGAGCACCGCGTCCAGCAGGTCGCCCGAGCCGCGACCGTGCAGCGCAGACACGACGTACGGCTCGCCCAGACCGAGGTTCCACAAGCCGTAGGCCTCCGCCTCGGCGCGTTCGTCGTCGACCTTGTTGGCCGCGAGCACCACCGGCTTGCCCGAGCGGCGCAGGATCTTGACGACCTCCTCGTCGGCGTCGGTGATGCCGACCGTCGCGTCGACCACGAACAAGGTGGCGTCGGCGAGCGAGACCGCGATCTCTGCCTGGGCGGCGATCCGCTCGGCGAGGCCGCGGGCGTCCGGGTCCCAGCCACCGGTGTCTACGACCGTGAACGCGCGGCCGTTCCACTCCGCGTCGTAGGAGACCCGGTCGCGGGTCACCCCAGGCACGTCCTCCACGACCGCCTCGCGGCGCCCCAGGATCCGGTTGACGAGCGTGGACTTGCCGACGTTCGGTCGTCCGACGACGGCCAGGATCGGCACTGGTCCCCCGTCGGTTCCGTGGTCACTCATAACGCTTCTCCTGGTGGTAAGGGTCCGGGCAGGTCGCGGCCGGTCTCGGCCAGCGCGTCCTTCAGCCCGGTCAGCATCTGCTGGCGCAGGTCGCCCGAGAGCGCAGCGACCTCCGCTCTCAGTCGTGGCCACGGTACGGCGTCGACCGGGATCGGCTGCCCCACGACGATGTCGATCCGAGCCCCCTTCGGGGGGAGCGAGGCGGAGCGGCCGCCGGGTTCCCGGCTGCCGATGAACGTCAGCGGTACGACGGGCGCGCCCGTCACCATCGCGAGGTAGGCAGAGCCGCGCCGGAACGAGTCCAGCTCACCGTTGCCGCGCGTGCCCTCCGGGAAGACACCGACCGCGCCACCGTCGCGCAGGACCCGGATGGCCACCCGCACTGCCAGCGGGTCTGCCCGGAACCTGTCGAGCGGGATCTGGCCCGCGAGCCTCAGGAACCGTCCGAGCCTCCCCTCGAACATCTCGATCTTGGTCAGGGCATGCACCGGCCGCGGCGCGAAGATCGCCATCAGCGGACCGTCGATGATCCCGATGTGGTTGGCCGTCACCACCGCCGGACCGTGCCGCGGGAACCGCTCGGGGTGATGGACCCGGACGTCGTACCGCCGCCGGATCACCCACCGAGCCGCCGGGCGACCGCCGCGGAGCAGCCACCGGTCGGGGTGCCGGACGACATCGCTGCGCGGCCGCTCGAGATGAGCGGACGCGCTGCTCATGGCGCGGCGTCCGCCGGTGCCGTGGCGAGGCCGACTACCAGGTCGACCACGTCGTCGAGGGAGAGCTCGGTGGTATCGATGTGGACCGCGCCGTCGGCCATCATCAGCGGGGCGACGGTCCGGCCGGAGTCGATCCGGTCGCGGTTGAGCAGGGACTCCTGGGTCGCGGTGACGTCGGTCGTGCCGGCCTCGGCGGCGCGTCGAGCTGCACGCGCGGTCGGGTCGGCAGTCAGGAAGACCTTCAGACCGGCGGTCGGCCAGACCACGGAACCGATGTCACGACCCTCGACCACGATGCCACCGGTGCCGATGATGTCCCGTTGCTCCTGGACCAGACGTGCCCGCACCTCGGGCACCGTGCTCACGGGCGAGACAGCTGCGTTGACGGCGTCGCTGC
This sequence comes from uncultured Actinomycetota bacterium, assembly GCA_963724275.1. Taxonomy (GTDB): domain Bacteria; phylum Actinomycetota; class Actinomycetes; order Propionibacteriales; family Nocardioidaceae; genus Nocardioides. Next base: position 27,490 of record CAVRUB010000014.1, read on the forward strand.
GGATCTCGACGGAGACATCGACGCCGTCTAGCGTGATCGTCGGGTTGCGGGGCTCGGTGCCGGACTCCAGGCTCGGTGCGTGCGCGTACGAGGTCACCTCCTGGACGTCGTAGATGTTGACGTCGTGCTGGAGCATCCACCACGCCACCGCGCGGTACATAGCCCCGGTGTCGAGATAACGCAGCCCGAGCCGGTCGGCCACGGCCCGACAGGTGCTCGACTTGCCCGAGCCCGACGTGCCGTCTACGGCTACGACGAGCGAGCTGAGATCACCTGCATCCACGGGCGACCACCCTACCGGTGAGCCACCCAACCCTTCGACTCGAGCGCGGCCAGCAGGTGCTCCGTACGGCCGACGGCCACGTCGAGCTCGACCAGGCCGACCGGCCGGCCGGGGTCGTGGTCGATCCGCACGTCCTCGATGTTGACGCCGCTGGCGCCCACGTCGGCGAACAGCCGCGCCAGCTCCCCCGGGTGGTCGGGCACGGCGACGTGGACCGCCGAGACCGCCTGCACGGGACCGCCGTGCTTGCCCGGGATCGCACGGGTGCCGGCGAGCCCGTGGGCGAGCAGCGACTCGAGACCGGCCCGGTCGCCGTCGGCGACCGCGTCGAGCGCCAGGTCGAGCCGGCTGCGCACTTCCCGCAGCAGTCCGGCGACCGCGTCGCTGTTGCCGCCGATGATCTGGCTGTAGAGCACCGGGTCACCGGCCGCCACCCTGGTCACGTCGCGGACGCCCTGGCCGGTGAGCGCGAGGTGCTCGGGAGCCGCCCCGGCAAGCGTCCCCGCCACCAGCGAGGCGAGCAGGTGGGGCACGTGCGACGTCCGTGCCACGGCCTTGTCGTGCTCGGCGGGCGTCAGCATGACGGGCACCGCACCGCAGACCTCGACCAGCGCCGCGACCCGCCGTACTGCCGTCGCGGAGGCTCCGTCGTGCCGGCAGACCGCCCACGGCCGTCCCGTGAACAGGTCGGCCGACGCGGCAAGCGGCCCGGAGCGCTCGCTCCCGGCCATCGGGTGGCTGCCGACGTAGCGGGGCGCGGCCGGGTGCCCGGTGACGTGCGCCAGCGGCGCCGCCTTCACGCTGCCGACGTCGGTGACGACGGTGTCCTCCCCGGCTGCGTCGAGGGCGGCCGCGATGGCGTCGCCGAGGTGGTCCGGCGGAACTGCGACCACCACCAGCGCGGCGACGTCTTCCGCACCCTTCGCACGACCCGCACCTAGTCCCGATGCGGTGCGCAGGTGCTCGGCCGACGTGTCCGACAGGAGTACGTCGACGCCGGCCCGTCGGCAGGCCAGTGCGATCGAGGTGCCGATCAGTCCGGCGCCGACGACCTCGACCGGTCCGGCCGGTCCGGCCGGTCCGGTCGACACGTCACTCGTGGTTGCGCGCTCGGACACGCGGCAAGGCTAGGGGATCAGGTCCCGTGCGCCCTGTTCCGACCCTCAGGACGGCTGGTAGGAGCCGAACGACCAGTGGTTGCCCTCCGGGTCCAGCACGCTGCCTCCGCGGCCGCCGTAGTCCTGGTCCACCATCGGTCGCTGCACGGTCGCGCCACCCGCGATCGCGGCGTCGAAGACCGCGTCCGGGTCGTCGCAGACCAGGTAGAGCCCGGCCTTGCCGGGTTCATGGAGCGGGCTGTCGTCCCGCATGGTGCCGAACATGATCCCGCCGCCGCCGGGCCACAGCCACTCGGCGTGCACGACCCGGTCTGCCTCGTCGCGGTAGGTCGAGTGCTCGGTGAAGCCGATGGTGCTCAGCCACGCGATCATCCGGTCGGCGTCGTGGAAGGCCAGGGACGCCCACAGGCGGACCGTCGCGGCGTCAGTCGAGGTGCGCTTCGTCTCTGTCATGCACCCAGCGTGGTCCATCGACGGGTCCGCCGTCTTGGACGAACGGGAACTCCTCGCGCAGCCAGGTCGTGGGCGAGCAGCCTGCCAGCGCCGACCACTCCCGGCTGAGGTGCGCCTGGTCGCTGTAGCCGCAGCGGGCGGCGACCTCGGCCAGGGGGCGCCGTCCGAGCAGGCCGCGCGCCCGCTGGAAGCGCGCCACCCGCTGGAACTCCTTCGGCGTGACGCCGCACTCCTCCCGCACCAGGGTCGACAACCGGCGCCGGCTGTACCCGATCTCGTGGGCGACCTCGCCGACCCGGGCACCGCCGGTCAGCCGGGCCAGCGCGCGACCCACCTCGGCGCGAGGCCCAGCTCGGTCCGCCCGCGCGACGACGGAGGTGAGTGCCCAGTCGACGAGCGCGATCCGCTGCTGCCAGGTGACCGCGTCGTGAAGACGGTCCGGCAGCTCGCGCAGGGGGCGTGGGACACCGACCTCGTCGACGTCGGTCAGCGCCCCGGCGAGGGCCGCGGCCGGGCTCCCCAGCACGGCGCGGGCGCCGGCGACCGTGAGCTCGAGCTGGATGCCGCGCTGGGAGCCGCCGTGATGGATCGCGGCCGGAGCGGCGTGGAGGCCGGCCAGGGACGACCATGCGGAGTGCACGGAGCCCGGCCGCCCGCCCCAGGAGACCCGGAGCGGGTCGTCGAGGGGCAGCACGAAGGTCAGCGAGGTCGCAGGCAGGCCGCGGTGCACGCCGGGCGCGCCGAAGTCGACGTCGTAGGCCATCCGCGTGACGACGTACGGCTGGAGCCCGCGAGGTACCGGGGGTGCCGGGATCACTCCTCCACGGTAACCCCGTCCGCAGGCCGGCCCGTGGGCAACCCCAGAGCACGTCCCCGTAGTTCCCTACGGGTTCGTCGTCGACGTGTCGGTCGCCGACGCAGGGGGCGACGACGTCTCGAAGTCGTCCGTCGGTGATGCGGATGGCTCTTCGGCGGCGTCGGCGATCGCCTGCTCCAAGGCGGCGACCGTCGCAGCGTCGACCGTGCCGGTGGGCTCGACGCCGAGCTCGGCCTGGAAGCTCTCGAGGGCCTCGGTCAGAGCAGGAGTCCACTCCCCGTCGATCGGGCCGTCCCAGAAGCCGGCCAGACTGAGCGTCTGCTGCACCGCTGCCGTGGACGCGACTGCCTGCTCGGCGGCAACGCCTCCCCTTTCCGCCAGGTCACTCTCCAACGCCGCGGCCGTCGCCTTGTCCACCGTGCCGGTGGTCGGCAAACCGTGCGCTGCTTGCAGTGCCTCGACGGCCGCGACGGTCGTCGCGGCGTAGACCCCGTCGACGACCCCCTGGTAATAGCCGGCGTCCAGAAGCGACTGCTGCAGCGTCGCGGTGTAGTCACCTACGGCGCTGGCAGCCTGTTCCTGCTGCTCGTCGGTCAAGCAGCCGGCGTCGGCGTACAACGTCAGCCACGCCATCTCCAGTGCCACGACGGCGGCGTTGTACTGCTGCGCGGCCTGCGCCAGCGGTGTCTCGTCGGTCACGCCGTCCTGGGCCGCGACGAACTCCGCCTCCGCCTGCTTCACGCGGTTGACGACCTCCGCCGACGCCATCGGCGCGGGACTCGCCTCCTCGGAGGCAGCCGTGGTCGGCGCCGGGCTCCCAGCCTCGGCCGCTTTCAGCGCCGCCTTGGCCTCGGCGAGCTCACCTTCTGCGTCGACCACCGCCTCCTGTGCGTCGACGGCGGCCTCGGCGTCGGCGACAACGTCATCCTGAGGGTCAGCCAGCTCGTCGCCCGCGTCCCGTACGTCGCCGACGGTCACGGCGGTCTGGCTCAGGACGTCGCCGTAGCGATCCAGCGCGAGGATGTAGGACTGATTGGCACCGCAGAACGCGGCTGACTTCTCCTCCAGGTCGGCCTCGGCGTCCGCGAGGTCCTCCTGCTTCGCCACCACCCGCTTCTCGGCCGCCGCGACCGCGTCGTCACCGTCGCCGTCCCCGCAGGCGACAGCGCCGGCGAGCATCAGCAACCCGAGCACAGAACTGCCCAGCCGGCGGACGCCCCCGCTGCGCGGCCGCCCGGTGCCCTGGTGTCGGCCCACGGTGATCGACATGGCTTGCTCCTGCGGTTCGCATCGACGCAACGGGTGCCGACGGTTGTCGATGGTTGCCCCGCGGGCCAGCGCCCGTCATCACCCCCCGGGGATGAGAGCCTCAGCCGACCACAACCGCAGTCGCTCGCTCATCCGGACTGGTTGGCCGCCGCCCATTCCTTGGCAGTCTCAAGCTCGGCCAGGCGGAACGCACGCATCTGGCCAGGCCACAACATGCTGAACACCTTGATGGCGGGCCCTGCCCACCGCGCGTCGGTCACGATCGCGATCCGCTCGAACGCCGCGGGGTGCCGTGTCCCGAGCTTCAGGTCCTCCCACGCCGCTTCGCCCTCGTAGTCATCGAAGTCCGGCCCCAGGACATAGACCAGACGGACCTTCCCGTGCTCAGCGATGGCCGCCTCGACCGCGGGAATGAGGACGTTCTCGTAGTCGTCCTTCTCCACGTCGTCGATCGCCTCCAGGCCGAGCACGCCAGCGGGCATGTCACTCCGAAGCCGGATCATGGCCGACGACGTTAGGCGTCGACCATGAGGTCCACCTCATCCGCTCCGGGTGAATCGGCGGCGACAAGCAAGCGATGTACTCACCCCGGGATGGCCGGAGGTGCCAACCCACGACTGGCGGACGGTGGTGAGCAGGCTGGCCGTCGGCAGCATCGCGTGGCCCAGTCGGGCTCTACACAGATAGAAGGAGATCAACAATGGACTCGATCACCACAGACTTCTGGGACGTCCTGCTGTGGACCTTCTGGTTCTTCATCTGGGTCACGGCGATCATGGTGTGGGTCCGCTGCTTGTTCGACCTGTTCGGTGACCGAACGCTCAGCGGCTGGGCCAAGGCCGGGTGGGCGGTGCTGTTGGTCTTCGTGCCGTGGCTGGGCGCACTGATCTACCTGATCGCGCGGGGCAAGAGCATGACGGGGCGCCAGGTAGACGCCTTCCAACAGCAGCAGGCTGCGGAGAAGGAGTACATCCGCGAGGTTGCCAGCTCGAGCAGCCCGGTAGCGCAGATCGCGGAAGCCAAGGCCCTGCTGGACGCGGGCACGATCGACCGTGGCGAGTTCGAGGCCCTCAAGGCAAAGGCTCTTGCTGGGTGACGCCGATTGCGCCCGCGGCCCATCGGCACGCGGGCCCCCGCGACTACAGGCCGACCAGGTCCAGCAGCTCGCCGAGCTCGTCGTTGGTCAGCTCCCGGGTCGCTCCGGGCCTCAACGTCCCGAGCTCGACCGGCCCGAACCGGGTACGGGTCAGCTGGCGCACGGGGTGGCCGACGTGGTCGAGCAGCCGACGCACGATCCGGTTGCGGCCCTCATGGATGACCAGCTCCACGATCGACTTGTTCGCCGCCGCGTCGATCACCCGCACCCGGCGTACCTGCACCGGACCGTCGTCGAGCGTCACTCCGGCGAGCAGGTCGGCCACGGTGCCACGAGCGAGTCGACCGGTCACCTCGGCGACGTAGGTCTTCTCGACCTCGTATGACGGGTGCGCCATCCGGTGCGCGAAGTCACCGTCGTTGGTCAGCAGGAGCAACCCGGACGTGTCGGTGTCGAGGCGTCCGACGTGGAACAGGCGCAGCGCAGGGTCCTCCTCGAGCAGCCCGGCGACGACGTCGGTGATCGTACGTCGCCCCTCCGGGTCCGACATCGTCGACACCACGCCCCGTGGCTTGTTGAGCACCAGGTAGACGTGGTCGCTCATCGGCGGCAGCCGGTGCCCGGAGACCTTGATGACAGCGGTCCGCGGGTCCACCTTGGTGCCCAGGCGGGTGACGACCTCGCCATCGACCTCGACCTCTCCGTCGAGCATCAGCTCCTCGCACTTGCGGCGGGAGGCCACGCCGGACTGGGCCAGCAGCTTCTGCAGACGGACCAGGCCCTCGGCGTCGGTCTCGATCTCTCTCGTCACGAGTCGCCTTCGGGCGCCTCGACCCCGTCGGCCGGGTCCCCCGGCTCGACGTCTGATTGGGCTTCCGGCTGGACATCGGTCACCACGGCCGGCTCCGCCCGCGTCGCGAGCTCCTCCTCCATGTCCGCCATCTCGGGGAGGTAGGGAGCCAGCTCCGGCAGCTCGTCGAGCGAGACGACGCCGATCCGCTCGAGGAAGTAGGACGTGGTGCGGTAGAGGGTCGCGCCGTGCTCGCCGTCCTGACCGGCCTCCTCGACCAGACCCCGGTTGACCAAGGTGCGCATCACGCCGTCGACGTTGACCCCGCGAATGGCCGACACCCGCGCCCGGGACACCGGCTGCTGGTAGGCCACGACGGAGAGGGTCTCCAGGGCGGCCTGCGTGAGCCGGGCCTGCTGGCCGTCGAGCACGAACGCCTCGACGACAGCGGCGTACTCCTCGCGCGTGTAGAACCGCCAACCGCCGGCGACGTTGCGCAGCTCGAAGCCGCGGCCCTGCTCGTCGTACTCGGCGGCGAGCGCAGCGAGTGCTGCCGCGACCTCTCCTTCTGGATAGCCCACCGCAGACGCGAGGGCGACCTGGTCGAGCGGCTCGTCGGCGACCATCAGCACCGCCTCGAGCGCGGGACGCAGCTCAGCGACGGGGATGGCGAGTGCCTCATCAGTCGTCATCAGTCTTCTCCTCCGGCTCGGTGGTTCCGTCGAACTCGTCGGTGATCAGCTCGTCCACGTCGGCGTCCTCACTGCCCGTCCAGCGCACGCTCAGCTCGGCGAGCGCGGTCGCCTGCTCGAATGCCACCGCGCCCTCACGAAACAGCTCGAGCAGGGAGAGGAAACGGGCCACGGTGGTCAGTGTGTCGGGCGAGTCGCCGCAGAGCGCGCGGAACGTCATCGTGCCGCTGCGCCGCAGCCGCTCCATCACGATCGCGCCTTGTTCGCGGACGCTGACAGCCGGGGCGTGGATGTGGTGGAGGCTCAGCTCCAGCGCGGGCTTCGGTTCCAGGGCGCGGGCGGCCAGCCCGGCGAACTGCTCGAGGCCGATGCCGATCAGCACCTCGGGCAGCAGGTTGGCGAAGCGCTCCTCGAGCCCGACCGCCCGGGGGAACCGTCGGGACTCACCCGCCAGCCGTTCCTCGAGCACGGCGGCGATCTGCTTGTAGGCCTTGTACTGCATCAACCGGGCGAAGAGCAGGTCGCGCGCCTCGAGCAGGGCGAGGTCCTCCTCGTCCTCGACATCCCCTTGCGGGAGCAGCCGCGCCGCCTTGAGGTCGAGCAGGGTCGCCGCGACCAGCAGGAACGACGTGGTCTCCTCGAGATCGACGCTGCCGTCGGCAGTCAGCCTTTTCGTGTGGGCGATGAACTCGTCGGTGACCTGCGACAACGCGATCTCGGTGACGTCCAGCTTGTGCTTGGAGATCAGGCTGAGCAGCAGGTCGAACGGGCCCTCGAAGTTGTCGAGGCGCACCTCGAACGGTGAGGACGTCACCGACGCATCATTCCCCACGCAGTCGTCCGACCAGCGCGGAGTCCTCCCCATGAGCCTCGAAGTCGGCCAGCACCAGGCTCACGGCCTCGCGCACCAGGCGGCCCCGGTCGACCGCCAGGCCCAACCGGCCGCGCAGCTGCAACCGGACCTGCTCGATCTCCAGCAGCTCCTCGGACGTGACGTAGACCGTCATCTTCTCGTCGTGCCGGATGCGGCCCGACGGGCGCTTGTCCGTAGCGGCCTCGTCCTCGGCGGCGTCCGGTACGGCGCGCACCGGGACCTTCTTCGACGCCTTCCGTCCGGAGTGCTCGGCGGAGTCTGCGGTCGGGCGGAAGAGGTCGTCGGCTGCGGGCAGGATCACGCGTCGAGGCACCGCAGCGCCACCTCCTTCGCCAGCTGCCGGTAGGCCTCGGCCCCGGTGGAGTCGGAGGCGTACGACGTGATCGGCTCGCCCGCGACGGTCGAGTCGCTGAACTTCACGGTGCGTCGGATGACCGTGTGGAAGACGTGGTCGCCCCAGGCCTGCACCAGACGCTCGAGCACCTCGCGACCGTGCAGGGTGCGGCCGTCGAACATGGTGCCGAGCACCCCGTCGATCTCGAGCCTGGGGTTGAGCCGCTCCTGGACCTTGTCGATCGTGTTCTTGAGCAGCGCGACACCGCGCAGCGCGAAGTACTCGCACTCCAGCGGCACGATCACGCCGTCGGACGCGGTCAGTGCGTTGACGGTCAGCAGCCCGAGAGAGGGCTGGCAGTCGATGAGGATGACGTCGTAGGCCGCGATCGCGGGTGCGAGCACGCGCTGCAACGTCTGCTCGCGGGCGACTTCGTGCACCAGCTGCACCTCGGCGGCCGAGAGGTCGATGTTGGACGGGAGCAGGTGCATGCCCGGCACACCGGACGGCACCACGACGTCCTCCAGACGTGTGGTGCGGTCCATCAGCAGGTTGTAGACCGTCTTGTCCATCTCGTGCGGGTTGAGCCCGAGCCCGACCGAGAGCGACCCCTGCGGGTCGAAGTCGACGAGGAGCACCCGGCGACCGAACTCCGCCAGCGCCGCACCGAGGTTGATCGTGGTGGTGGTCTTGCCGACCCCACCCTTCTGGTTGCACATCGAGATGACGCGGGCCGGCCCGTGCTCGGTGAGCGGCTTGGGGTCGGGCAGGTCCGGCATCGGCCTGCCCGTGGGGCCTAGCGGCAGGTCGACAGCCGCCGGACCGGCACCCGCCGACCCGACCGCAGAACCAGCAGGCGCCTCAGGCGGCGCGACCGGCGCAGCCGACGTCGACGGCGCGAAGGGAAGCAGGTCGGACATGTCTTTCCTCTCGGGGACTCTTGCCCGAGGTGGCATGTCAGGAGCGCTGGAACCTGTCGAGAACCCACCCATCATCGCCACATCACCATGTCTCCGGGTCCACCTCGGCCCTGTCACGGGCGGCTTCCCCACCGCCCTGAACTGATCGTGATCCCAGTCAACAATGTCGACACGGCGACTTTGGGGAGACACGCGGGGGCGAGGTGGGTTGGCGAGCGGAGCTCGCCAGTCGGCGCCAGCCGCGCCGCCGTACCACCGCTGGTCGAGGAAGTCGCGCCGCCGTACCACCGCTGGCCGAGAGTCGCCGCCGTACCACCGCTGGTCGAGGAGGTCGCGCCGCCGTACCACCGCTGGTCGAGGAGGTCGCGCCGCCGTACCACCGCTGGTCGAGGAGGTCGCGCAGCGACCGTCTCGAGACCTCAGAGACGCCGCATCCCGATCGTCCGCACGACGGCCCCACCGGCCTCGTCCGAGGCGGCCAGGTCGATCTCCGCCTCGATCACCCAGTCGTGGTGGCCGGCAGGGTCGTGGATGGTCTGGGTGATCTGCCACGTCTTGCTCCCCCGTTCGACCGAGAACAGGTCCGGCCCGCGGGCGTCGCCGTCGGTCAGCACCCGGTCGTGCTCGTCGTAGTAGTCCTCGATCGCGCGGTCCCAGTCGGCGCGGCCGAAGTCGCCCTCCGGCTCCAGGGCCTCGAGACCGTCGAGGTCGTCGCGGGCGACCAGGTCGACCCGGCGCCAGATCGCGTTGCGCACCATGACGTCGAAGACCCGGCCCTGCTGGCTGAGCGGCCGGGGCGGTGGTGGCGGTGCCTGGTCGAGCACCTCCCGTGCGGCGTGGTCGGGGTCCGACAGAGCCTCCCACTCGTCGAGCAGCGAGGAGTCGACCTGACGCACGGTCTCCCCGAGCCAGTCCACGAGCAGCTCGAGCTCCTCGGTGCGGTGGGTCTCCCCCACGGTCTGCCGGAGCGCGCGGTAGGCGTCGGTCAGGTAGCGCAGCACCAGACCCTCGGACCGGGCGACCTGGTAGCGCCCGACCAGGTCGGTGAAGCCCATCCCCTGCTCCCACATCTCCCGCACGACCGACTTCGGTCCGAGCGCGTCCGGGGAGAGCCACGGGTGCCGCTCGCGGTAGGTCTCGTAGAGCGGCTCGAGCAGGTCGGCGAGCGGCTGGGGCCAGGTGACGTCCTCGATCAGGACCATCCGCTCGTCGTAGTCGACGCCCTCGGCCTTGAGCGCGGCGATCGCCTCACCACGCGCCGCGTGCTGCTGGGCGTACAGGAGCGGCCGTGGGGCCTCCAGCACGGCCTCGACGACCGACACCACGTCGAGGGTGAACGTCTCGGACGCCGGGTCGAGCACGTCGAGGACCGCGAGCGCGAAGTGGGACAGCGGTCTGTTGAGCGCGAAGTCCACCGGCAGCGCCTCGGTGAGGACGTAGCGCCGGCCGAGGTCGTCGGGCTCGTCGAGCCGGGTCAGTACGTCGGACGCCACCAGGCTCTTCGTGAGCCGGACTGCCCGGCGCGCGAGCCGCAGCTGGCTACGCCGGTCCTCGTGGTTGTCCATGGTCAGCCGGCGCATGACCGGGAACGCGTCCTCCTCGCGGGAGATCACGTTGACGAGCATCGCGTTGTCGACCTTCATCTGCGACTTGAGCGGCTCGGGCCGGCCGTCGACCAGCTTGTCGAAGGTCTGCTCGGTCCACACGACGGTGCCGGGCGGTGGCTTCTTCAGCTGTGCCTTGGAGCCGCGCTTGGCCCGCTTCTCTTCGCTCATCGCTGCGTTCTTGGCCGCCGCCTTCGCCTTGGCGCGCTCGTTGTCGATCACGTGCTCCGGCGCCTGCACCACGACGTAGCCGGCGGTGTCGAAGCCGGCCCGGCCGGCCCGACCGGCGATCTGGAGGAACTCCCGGGACTTGAGCACCCGCTGGCGCTGTCCGTCGTACTTCGCGAGCCCGCTGAACAGGACCGTCCGGATGGGGACGTTGATGCCGACCCCGAGGGTGTCGGTGCCGCAGATGACCGTGAGCAGACCGGCTTGGGCGAGCTGTTCGACCAGGCGGCGGTAGCGGGGCAGCATGCCGGCATGGTGGACGCCGATGCCTCGGCGCAGCAGCTTGGACAGTGTCTTGCCGAAGCCCGCGGCGAACCGGACGCTCTCGAGCCGCTCTGCGATCGCCTCCTTCGCCTCGCGCCTGGCGTCGAAGATCGACTTGCCGACCAGGCCCGAGGCCTGCTCGACCGCCGACGCCTGCGTGAAGTGCACGACGTAGACGGGCCCCTGCCCGGTCGTCACCAGCTCCTCGAGCGTCTCCTCCAGCGGCGTGAGCGACCAGGAGAACGTGAGCGGGACGGGTCGGACGGCGTCGTCGACGACCGCGGTCTCCCGGCCGTTGCGCCGGGTGATGTCGGCGGCGAGCCCGGTGACGTCACCGAGCGTCGCCGACATCAGCAGGTGCTGGGCCTGCGGCAGCTCGATCAGCGGCACCTGCCAGGCCCAGCCGCGGTCCGGCTCGCCGTAGAAGTGGAACTCGTCCATCACGACCAGGCCGACATCGGTCCGCTCGCCCTCGCGCAGCGCGATGTTGGCGAGCACCTCGGCGGTGCAGCAGATGATCGGTGCGTCCGGGTTGACGGCGACGTCACCGGTGAGCATCCCGACGTCCTCGGCGCCGAAGACCTCGCAGAGGTCGAAGAACTTCTCGCTCACCAGCGCCTTGATCGGTGCGGTGTAGAACGAGACGCGGTTGTCGGCCATGGCTGCCATGTGCGCTGCGAGCGCCACCAGCGACTTCCCCGAGCCGGTCGGCGTCGCCAGGACGACGTTGTTGCCCGCCAGGAGCTCGAGGACAGCCTCCTCCTGGTGCGGGTAGAGGTCGAGCCCGCGCTCGAGGGCATGGGTGAGCACCTGGTCGTAGGCGGCGTCGGTGCCGTCACCCATGACGTGCCCGCGGGTGTGCGGTGGCGAAGACCTCACGCAGGTTGTCGACGGTGACCAGCGTGTAGACCTGGGTGGTGGTGACAGACGCGTGCCCGAGCAGCTCCTGCACGACGCGTACGTCGGCCCCGCCGTCGAGCAGGTGGGTGGCGAACGAGTGCCGCAGGGTGTGCGGCGAGACGTCCTTGGTGACGCCGGCCCGTTCTGCCGCCTTCACCAGCACCGCCCAGGCCGACTGCCGGGACAGCCTTCCGCCCCGGGCGTTGAGGAAGAGCGCGGAGGTGCCTTTTCCCTCGGCCACGAGGGTCGGACGGCCACGGACGAGATACGCCGAGACCGCGTCCAGCGCGTAGGACCCGACCGGGACCATCCGCTGCTTGCCGCCCTTCCCTCTCAGCAGCACGACGCCCGCGTCGTCCTCTGCGGAGGGGTCGGCGAGGTCGAGGTCGTCGACATCGAGCCCGACCGCCTCACTGATCCGGGCGCCGGTGCCGTAGAGGACCTCCAGCAGCGCCCGGTCCCTCAGCGCGAGCGGCGTGCCCGGCGCGCCCGCCGCCTCGAGGATGGCTTCGACGTCGGCGAGCGGCAGTGCCTTCGGAAGCCGCTTCGCGGGCGTGGGCGGCTTCACCGCGGCGGCCGGGTCGACGGTGGCGAGACCGTCGGCGACCGCGAACCTGTGGAAGCCGCGCACCGCGACGACCGTCCGCGCAGCCGACGACGCGCCGAGCGGCGGGTGTGCCTCGTCCCCCTCCCGGAGCCGCACCAGGAAGTCGGTGACCGTGGCTTCGGTGACGGCGTCGAGGGCGGCGACCGCCTTCTCGTCCAGGAACTCCCGGTACCGGCGCAGGTCACGGCGGTACGACGAGAGAGTGTTGGTGGCGAGGCCCTTCTCGATGCTCAGGTGGTCGAGGTAGGTCCGTACCGCCTTGTCGATGCTGGACGCCGTACCCGTGGCCACCGTCAGCTCAGGGCTTCAGCGAGACCGACCGGCTCGATCCCTACTGCTTCGCCGACCGGACCGTTCGTGAGCTTGCCGGCGTGGGTGTTGAGGCCGAGAGCCAGGCTGTGGTCGTCGCGGCAGGCCTGCTGCCAGCCCTTGTCGGCCAGCGCGACGGCGTACGGCATGGTGGCGTTGGTCAACGCGTACGTCGACGTGTTCGGTACGGCGCCCGGCATGTTCGCGACGCAGTAGAAGATCGAGTTGTGCACCGAGAAGATCGGGTCGGCGTGCGTGGTGGGCCGGGTGTCCTCGAAGCAGCCGCCCTGGTCGACCGCGATGTCGACCAGCACCGAGCCCGGCTTCATCTGGGCCACCAGGGAGTTGGGCACCAGCTTCGGCGCCGCGGCGCCCGGGATGAGCACGGCACCGATGACCAGGTCGGCCTCGGTGACCTGCTGCTCGATCGCCAGCTTCGACGACGCGAGCCCGTGGACCCGGTTGTTGTAGCGCCAGAACGACATCCGCAGCTTGTCGAGGTCGGTGTCGAGGAGCGTGACGTCGGCGCCCATGCCGAGCGCGATGTTGGCGGCGTTCTGGCCGGCGACGCCGGCGCCGATCACGACCACCTTCGCGTTGGCCACGCCACCGACGCCGCCCATCAGCACTCCGCTGCCGCCGCTGGCCTTGAGCAGCGAGTGCGCGCCGACCTGCGGCGCGAGGCAGCCGGCGACCTCCGACATCGGGTAGAGAAGTGGCAGGCCTCCGGAGGGCAGCTGCACCGTCTCGTAGGCGATCGCGGTCACCTCGCGGTCGATCAGCTCGTCGGTGAGCGGCTTGTCCGCAGCCAGGTGCAGGTAGGTGAAGAGCACCAGCCCCGGCCGCATCCGGTGGTACTCCTCCGCGACCGGCTCCTTGACCTTGAGCACCATCTCGGCGGTGCCCCAGACGTCGTCGGCCGACGGCAGCAGGGTCGCCCCGGCGGCGCCGTACTCCTCGTCGGGGATGCCGGAACCGGCTCCCGCTCCCGCTTCCACGAAGACCTCGTGGCCGTGGGACACCAGCTCGTTCACGCCGATGGGCGTGATCGCGACCCGGTACTCGTGGTTCTTGACTTCCTTCGGTACGCCGACTCTCACGAGCGCGACGATATACCCGACGCCTCCCAGCGCAACGTCTCTGCGGCTACTACCGGGTAGCGGCGTAGGCGAGAACCGCGATCACCACCGGTCCTTCCTGGACCCGGCCGTCGCGAACGGCGGCGAGCAAGTCGTCGAACGGCGCCCAGAAAACCTCGAGATGCGCTTCCTCGTGCTCGGCGACGTAGTCGGTCTCGACCTCGCGCAAGCCGCGCGCGACGTAGAAGTGATGGACCTCGCTGGAGATGCCGACCGAGGGGTACGCCGTGATCAGGTGCTCCCACTCCGACGCCTCGAGGGAGACCTCCTCCCGCAGCTCCCGCCTGGCGGTCTCGACCGGGTCCTCACCGGGCACGTCGCAGATGCCGGCCGGGATCTCGATGAAGGTGCCACCGCCGGGGTGGCGGTACTGGCGGATCAAGCAGACGTGCTCGACCCCGTCCCGGAGGTCGACCGCCAGCGCCATCGCGGCGCCCGGGATGCTCGACCACCAGCCGACCGAACGGCTCTGCGCCGTCGTCGCCAGGTGGATGGATCAGGTCGCGACGCAGCGCGACGACCCAGCCGTCGCGATGCAGGTCCGTCGACGCGACGACCGGCCAGGAGCCCGGAGCATCAGCGAGCGGGTGGCTCACGCCTCGGCCGGTTCGGGGCGCAGGCCCGTCTCGTCGATGGGGATCCGGAGCTCTCGCTGACGGTCGAGCGCGGCGCCGACCAGGCCGGCGAACAGCGGGTGCGGTCGCGTCGGGCGGGAGCGGAGCTCGGGGTGCGCCTGAGTCGAGACGTAGTAGGGATGCACGTCGCGCGGCAGCTCGACGAACTCGACGAGGTCGAGGTCCCGGTTGATCCCGGAGAAGACCATCCCCGCTTCCTCCAGGCGGTCGCGGTAGGCGTTGTTGACCTCGTAGCGGTGGCGGTGCCGCTCCTCGATCTCCTGCGCGTCGTAGGCCTCGGAGACCAGCGAGCCCGCCTCGAGCGTGGCCGGGTAGAGCCCCAGGCGCATCGTGCCGCCGAGGTCGCCCGCGCCGTGCACGATCTCCTTCTGCTCCTCCATGGTGGCGATCACCGGCTCGGGTGTGTCGGTGTCGAACTCGGTCGAGTCGGCCTTCTCCAGGCCCAGCACGTTGCGGCTGTACTCGATCACCATGCACTGCAGGCCGAGGCACAGCCCGAGGGTCGGGATGCCGTGGGTGCGGGCGTAGTTGAGCGCACCGATCTTGCCCCCCAGCCCGCGTACCCCGAATCCGCCGGGCACGCACACGGCGTCGACGTCCTGGAGGTGCCTGGCGGCACCCGCCGGCGTCTCGCACTCGTCGGACGGGATCCAGTGCAGGTCGATCCGGGTCTCGTGGGCGAATCCGCCCGCCCGGAGGGCCTCGGCGACCGACAGGTAGGCGTCGTGGAGGTCGACGTACTTGCCGACGAGAGCGACCACGACCTCTTCCTTGGGGTGGTGGACCCGGCGGAGCAGGTCGTCCCAGTCGGTCCAGTCGACGTCGCGGAACGGCAGGTTGAGTCGTCGTACGACGTAGGCGTCGAGGCCCTCGCTGTGCAGCACCTTCGGGATGTCGTAGATCGACGGCGCGTCCGCGGCGGTGACCACGGCCTCCTCGTCGACGTCGCACATCAGCGAGATCTTGCGCTTGATCGAGTCCGGCAGTTCCCGGTCGGCACGGCAGACCACCGCGTCGGGCTGGATGCCGACCTGCCGCAGTGCGGCCACCGAGTGCTGCGTGGGCTTGGTCTTCAGCTCGCCGGACGGGCCGATGTAGGGCACCAGCGAGACGTGCAGGAAGAAGCAGTTGTCACGGCCGATGTCGTGCCGCACCTGGCGGGCCGCCTCGAGGAAGGGCAGCGACTCGATGTCGCCGACGGTGCCGCCGATCTCGGTGATGACGATGTCGACCGGCGTCGCTCCGCGACCCATGGCGAGGATCCGGTCCTTGATCTCGTTGGTGATGTGCGGGATCACCTGGACCGTGTCGCCGAGGTACTCGCCCTTGCGCTCCTTGGCGATCACCTGCGAGTAGACCTGCCCGGTCGTGACGTTGGCGATCTGGCCGAGATCGGTGTCGAGGAACCTCTCGTAGTGCCCGATGTCCAGGTCGGTCTCGGCACCGTCGTTTGTGACGAAGACCTCGCCGTGCTGGAACGGGTTCATGGTGCCGGGATCCACGTTGAGGTAGGGATCCAGCTTCTGCATGGTCACCCGCAACCCGCGGCTACGAAGCAGCCGACCGAGGCTCGAGGCCGTGAGTCCCTTCCCGAGGGAGGAGGCGACGCCTCCGGTCACGAACAGATGCTTTGTCGTCCCACTCGGTGGCGCCATCTTCACGGGGTTTCACGCTATCACCGGGTGCGCGCCATCTGGAGCAGTTCCCTGGCATGGGCGAGTGCGGAGTCGGATCCGGCGAGCCCGGCGAGCATGCGGGACAGCTCCTGCTCGCGGCCGCCGTCGTCCAGGGTCGTGAGGCCGGAGCTCGTGACGGAGCCGTCGGAGGACTTCTCCACGACGACGTGACGGTCAGCGAATGCCGCCACCTGCGGCAGGTGGGTCACGACCAGCACCTGGGCGTGCTGGGCGAGCGCCGCGAGACGACGACCGATCTCGACGGCTGCTGCCCCTCCGACTCCGGCGTCGACCTCGTCGAAGACGAAGGTCGGCACCGGGTGGGTGTCGGCCAGGCACACCTCGACCGCCAGCATCACCCGGGACAGCTCGCCACCCGAGGCGCCCTTGTGCAACGGGCGAGGCTCGGAGCCGGTGTTCGCGGAGAGCAGGAACTCGATCTCGTCGACCCCGTGGCTGTGGAAGCGGAGCCAACGGTCGCCGACGAGGAGCGCGTCGGCCGGCGGGTTGACGGGGTCGCGGGGAACCGGCGCCTCGCGCTCCCGGACCTGGATGTCCATGCTGGCATCCGGCATCGCGAGCAGGGCCAGCTCGTCGGTCACGGCGGCGGAGAGGCGGGTTGCCGCCTCGCGACGGGTGGCCGTCAGGTCGGCCGCCGCGCCGGCCAGGTCAGCCCGCAGGGCGACCCTGGCCGAGGTGAGCCGCTCGATCGTCTCGTCGGTGGCGTCGAGCTCCAGCAGCCGGCTCGCGGCCTGCTCTGCCCACGCGAGCACCGCGTCGACGCTGTCGCCGTACTTGCGGGTGAGCGCGACCAGTGCGGCCCGGCGCTCGGAGACCCCGGCCAGTCGTGCCGGGTCGGTGTCGATGCCCGAGGCGTAGGACGCGACGTCCGCGGCGAGGTCCGAGAGCAGGTAGGTGACCTCCGCAACCCGGTCAGCGAGGTCGCCGGCCTCCGGGTCGTGGTCTCGCACGCCGTCGAGCTGCCCGCGCGCAGCGGCGACGGCACCGAGGGCGTCGGGCGAGTCCTGCTCGCTGGAGAGCGCCTCCCGCGCTTGCTCGGCGGCCGAGCGCAACGTGTCGGCGTGGCCGAGCCGGGCCTCCTCGGCGGCCAGCTCGCGGTCCTCCCCGGCCCGAGGTGCGACGGCGGCGATCTCGTCGACGCCGAACCGGAGGAGATCGGCCTCGCGGGCGCGTTCGCGGGACGTGGCCACGACCTCGACCAGCTCCGCGTTCGGTCGCGACCAGCCGGTCGTGGAGCTCGGTGTAGCGCCCCAGCGGACCGGCAACGGCGGCGCCGCCGTAGACGTCCAGCGCGGCCCGCTGCGTGCTCGCTCTCAGCAGCCGGTGCTGGTCGGACTGGCCGTGGACGGCGACGAGCGGCTCGGCGACGTCGGCCAGGGTCGCCACCGGTACGCCGGCGCCGCCGACGTAGGCCCGCGACCGGCCCTCGGCGCTGACGTTGCGCGCCAGCACGACGAGGTCGTCCTCGACCTCGCCACCGGCTTCCTCGACGGCGGCCGCGAGTCCGTCGATCCGGTCGGCGCGGACGACGCCCTCGACCCGGGCCCGGCGGGCACCGACGCGGACCGCGCCGCTGTCGGCGCGCCCTCCGAGCAGCAACCCGAGCGCGGTGACGACCATGGTCTTGCCGGCACCGGTCTCACCGGTCACGACCGTGAAGCCGGGACCGAGCTCGAGGGTGGAGGCGTCGATGACACCGAGCGAGCTGATGCGGAGCTCCTCGATCACGGGGACTCGTCCTCCGAGGTGCGGTGCTCGCGACGCTTCTCCGCGCTGCCGCGCCAGCCCTCGACGGACAGTCCGAACTTCGCCACCAGTCGGTCGGCGAACGGCGCTTGGTGGAGACGGACCAGCCGGACCGGCCGCAGGCCGCGGCTGACCTCGATCCGAGCACCCGGCGGCAGGTCCACGCTGCGCCGGCCGTCGCACCACAGCACGCCCGCGCCCTGGTTGCCGGCCAGGACCTCGATCGCGATCACCGACGAGGGCGCGACCACCATCGGTCGCGCGAAGAGGGCGTGCGCGCTGAGCGGGACGATGCACAGCGCCTCGACCTGCGGCCAGACGATCGGGCCCGCCGGCGCTGAAGTTGTAGGCGGTGGACCCGGTGGGAGTCGCGCACACGACGCCGTCACAGCCCCACCTCGACAACGGACGGTCGTCGATCTCGACCACGACCTCGAGCATCCGCTCCCGAGCGGCCTTCTCCACGCTCGCCTCGTTGACCGCGAAGGTCGAGTAGACGAGCTCGCCGTCGTGGAAGGCGCGTACGTCGAGCGTCAGCCGGTCCTCGGTGGTGTACTGCTGCGCCACGATCGCTTCGATGGTGGCCGCCACGTCCTCGTGCTCGGCCTCGGCCAGGAACCCGACGTGACCGAGGTTGACGCCCAGCACCGGGGTCAGCCGCTTGTGGGTGACCTCGGCAGCGCGCAGGATGCTCCCGTCGCCGCCGATCACGACCGTCAGCTCGCAGCCGCGACTGGCGTCGGTCTCGGAGTCGGTCAGCTCGACGGCCGGGTCGTAGGCCATCGGCTCGACATCGAGGTCCGCCGCCTCCGCCCGGAGCAGCCTGACCACGATCCCGTGGGCGCTGAGCTCCTTGACGAAAGCACGCGCGACGTCGCGGGCGTCGCTGCGCCTGGTGTGAGCGAGGACGAGCACCCGGCGGGGGGTGTCGGTGGAGTACCCGGCTGGCCCAGCTGACATGGTCACGGCATCAGTCTGACCTATCCCCCCGTCACGACGGCTCAGGACCGATGCCGCGGCGCACGACGGACGTGATCTCGTCCACGTCCACCGTCGCCGGACCGTGCCTCAGCCACAGGAAGAACTCGACGTTGCCGGACGGGCCGGGAAGCGGGCTGACTGTCACGCCGCGGGAGCCCCAGCCGCGCTCGGCAGCCGCGGCCGCGATGCCGAGCACCGCCTCGGTCCGCAGCTCCGGGTCGCGGACGACACCTCCCTTGCCGACCCGGTCCTTCCCGACCTCGAACTGGGGCTTGACCATCAGCGCCAGGTCGCCGTCCGGGCGGGTCACCCCGAGCAGCGCATCGAGGACGAGCGCGAGCGAGATGAACGACAGGTCGCCGACGACCACGTCCACCGGTCCACCGATCAGGTCGGTCGTGAGCGCGCGGACGTTCTGCCGGTCGTGGACGACCACCCGCGGGTCCTGCCGCAGTGACCAGTCGAGCTGGCCGTAGCCGACGTCGACCGCGACCACCTCGGCCGCGCCCGCACGCAGCAGCACGTCGGTGAACCCGCCGGTCGACGCCCCCGCGTCCAGGCAGCGCCGCCCGGCCACTGCCAGCCCGGCAGGCCCGAACGCGGCCAGTGCGCCCAGCAGCTTGTGCGCTCCTCGCGACACGTAGTCCGGTCCGTGCTCACTCGCGGTGACCACGATCGCCGCGTCCGTGGTGACGCCCGTCGCGGCCTTGGTCGCGATCGCACCGGACACCCGGACCCGGCCGTCCGCGATCAGCTGTGCGGCCCGCTCCCGGGACGGTGCGAGCCCGCGACGGACCAGCTCCGCATCGAGCCGGAGTCGGCGCGGTGGCACCCGCTACTCCGGTGCTTCGTCCAGGGCCTGTCGCAGTTGCCGGTGCACGGTCTCGAAGGCCGCCGCGTGCTCCTCGAGCGGCTGGGCGTCGAGGCCCGCGACCAGGTCGAGCACGCTGTCGATGGAGGCGATGCCGGTCGGCGTCGGAACGCCGCCCGCGACCACAGGTTCCTCGGTCATGGCAGCGACCCTACCGCCCGACCGCGGTCTCGCCGGGGATCCCGAGCGCGGTGATGTCGGCCACCGCCCCAGCGGTGTCCAGGTGTGCCCAGCCGGCTGCCGCGACCACCCGCCACCAGTCGTCCGGAGACCCGTTGCCGACCACCGTCAGCCGACCGTCCCGGACCGTCGCCCGCCAGTCCCCGACGCTCCACCCACCCCCCTCCGCCGCCGGCGCCGGGTGGGGTGTGAGCAGACCACCCAGGTCGGCGGACAGGTAGGTCGGGCGGTGCTCCGGTGGCGCTGACACCAGCTCCGCGGTACCGGTGACGCCGGTCATGACCAGCAGCGAGTCCACCTCGGCGTTGCGGGCTCCCTCGATGTCGGTGTCGAGCCGGTCTCCCACCATGAGCGGTCGCTCGCCCCCGACCCGACGCATGGTCTCGTCGAGCAACGGTCGGGCGGGCTTGCCCGCCACGACCGGGGTCACCCCGGCGAACCTCGCGATCGTCTCCACGAGCACGCCGTGCCCGGGTGCCACCCCGAACCCGGTGGGGATGGTGAGGTCGGCGTTGCTGGCCAGCCACGGCAGACCATCGCGCACCCGGACCGCGACCCGCATGATGTCGCGCCACAAGACGTCCGGGCCGTAGCCGCTGACCACGGCCGCCGCCTCGTCCTGGGCATCGACCGGCACCAGTCCGGCCTCGAGCAGGGCGGCCTCGAGCCCGGCGCCTCCGAGCCGCACCACCCGTGCGCCCGTCCCGAACCGTTCGTGCAGCAGGTGCGCCGCCGCCTGCGCCGACGTGACGACGTCGTCGACATCGGCCGGCACACCGAGCTCGGTGAGGTGCGCCGCGACGGTCTCGGGCGGCCGGGCCGCATTGTTGGTGATGAACGCCGTCCGCATCCCTGCCGCCCGGGTCGCGCGCAGGTGCTCGGCGGCGCCTGGGACAGCGTCGCGGCCCACATAGACGACACCGTCGAGGTCGAGCATCGCCAGGTCGTAGGCGGCGGTCAGGGGATCGGTCGATGCGGCCAGCACGGGGCCAGCCTCTCAGGTCGGTCGGGCCGAACGTGTCCTGGCAGGCGCGGGACGAGGAGACCCGCCCTTCTCCTCCGTACGATGCCCTGATGGACGCAGGACAGGTGGTGACGCCGCCGTACGTCGCCGGCCCGTTCAGGCTCCTTCCGTTCCCCGGCCTGATGCTCGCGCCGCACCGGGTGGGAGACCCGTCCACGGGTCGGGCTTTCGCGCGCCCCTACCGCGGGCGTCGCCGCCCGGCTGCTGCGGTGGCAGTCGCGCGGCCTGCTCCGGCGCGACGAGACACCAGCGCTCTACCTCCATGAGTACACAGCAGGCGGCATGACCATCCGCGGTCTCGTCGGCGCCCTCGACGTCTCGCGACGCGCCACCCGGGCCGAGGACCGGGCGGTGCTGCCGCACGAGGGCATCCACCCGGCGCAGGCCGACGACCTGGCCGACCGGATGGCGGAGATGGGCCTCAACCCGGCTCCGATCCTCCTCGTGCACAGCGGGACGGCGCGCTTCGGGCCAGTTCATGGCCGACGTGCGCGCGGCGGCGCCGGACCACGCGTTCACCGACCGCTCCCAGCAACAGCACCGGGTCTGGTCGATCCGCGAGCCCGCGATGCTCGCCGACATCGCAGCCGAGCTGCGAGACACCCGGGCGCTGATCGCCGACGGCCACCACCGGTACGCCGCCTACCTGCGCCTGCAGAGGCGCGAGCCGGGCGGACCCTGCGACCTCGGGCTGGCAATGCTCGTCGACCAGACCGAGACGCCGCTGTTCCTCGGACCGATCCATCGCAGCCTGGCCGGCACCTCGCTCGCCGACGTGCGCAGCGCGGCCGAGAGCCTCGGCATGGCCTGCACCACGCGCCCGCAGCCGGAGGCAGTCGGCGCCCTCGGACCGAGCACGCTCACCGCCACCGACGGCAGGGAGTGGGTCGTCGTCGACCTGGCGGTGCCGGCGGACCGGGCCGCCGTCGAGCTGCTGCACCGTCAGCTGGTGCCGGCCCTCCCCCACGGGCCGTCCCGCATCGGCTACCACCACACGGTCGACGACGCACTCGCGAGCGCCGATCCTCGTTCGACCATCGCGGTGCTCATGCCGGCCCCGGCGGTGGACCTCGTCCTACAGATCGCGGAGGCCGACCGGCTCCTCCCCGAGAAGGCGACCTCATTTCAGCCCAAGCCCAGTCTCGGTGTGCTCATCCGGTCTCTGCGCGACGAATCAGCCGCGCCGAGCTGATCTCGACCTCCACCCTCGATGCCGTCAACCCGCCGGCGGCTCGGTAGAACCGCCGCCGCAGTGCGCCGCTGACCTCCACCTGGTCGCCCGGCCTCCAGCCGCCGACCGAACGCCGAGGGCGCGCCTCCCAGGCGCAGCAGTCGAGAACGTCGACGCTCTGCCCGGGCCCGCCGTCGGGACGCACCCGCACCGTCGCTCGCGGAACGACGACCCGCACCACGCACAGCTCGTCGCCGCTCGGCAGCACCCGGCGCTCAGGCTCTCCTGACACCGTCCCTGAGAGCCGCACCTCGTTGGCTCGCTCCTCGACCTTCCGACCTTCTTCTTCGTGCTCATCCGGCACCTCCTTCGCTGAGCAGCAAACGGAACGCTGCCGACAACCGGGTCCGTCGTCAGGGCACGCCTGTGGAGAGCCCACCAGTGCGCAGACCTGTGGACGGGAAGTGGTCCGGAAGAGGGCCGAAAAGCACAACGGGCGACCAGTGAACTGGTCGCCCGTTGGCAATGTATGTCCGGCGGCGTCCTACTCTCCCACAGCCTCTCGGTTGCAGTACCATCGGCGCTGGCAGGCTTAACTTCCGGGTTCGGGATGGGTCCGGGTGTTTCCCTGTCGCTGTGGCCGCCGTAACTTTATGAACCCCGTTTGACCGTTGCCCTGCGCCCCCTGTTGGTGGGGGTGGGGTGGTGGTGGGGGTTGGATTGTGTGGACGCGTTTGTGTTTGCGGTGTTGCGTTGTGTTTGCGTTGTGTCTTGCTTGCCCCGTGGTCAGCCAATGGTTTGTTGGTTGTGTTGGGGGTTTGTGTGGCAAGTGTTCGGCCTATTAGTACCGGTCGGCTGGGCATTGCTGCTGTACACCTCCGGCCTATCAACCCAATAGTCTGTTGGGGGCCTTACACCCTCGAGGGGTGGGGAAACCTCATCTTGAAACGTGCTTCCCGCTTAGATGCGTTCAGCGGTTATCACTTCCGAACGTAGCTAACCAGCCCTGCACCTGGCGGTACAACTGGCACACCAGAGGTTCGTCCATCCCGGTCCTCTCGTACTAGGGACAGCCTTTCTCAAGTTTCCTACGCGCGCGGCGGATAGGGACCGAACTGTCTCACGACGTTCTAAACCCAGCTCGCGTGCCGCTTTAATGGGCGAACAGCCCAACCCTTGGGACCTACTCCAGCCCCAGGATGCGACGAGCCGACATCGAGGTGCCAAACCATCCCGTCGATATGGACTCTTGGGGAAGATCAGCCTGTTATCCCCGGGGTACCTTTTATCCGTTGAGCGACACCCCTTCCACATGGTGGTGCCGGATCACTAGTTCCGACTTTCGTCCCTGCTCGACATGTCTGTCTCACAGTCAAGCTCCCTTGTGCACTTACACTCGTCACCTGATTGCCAACCAGGCTGAGGGAACCTTTGAGCGCCTCCGTTACATTTTAGGAGGCAACCGCCCCAGTTAAACTACCCATCAGGCACTGTTCCTGAACCAGATCATGGCCCTAGGTTAGACATCTAGTACGACCAGAGTGGTATTTCAACGTTGACTCCACAGCCACTGGCGTGGCTGCTTCACAGTCTCCCACCTATCCTACACAAGCCGAACCAAACACCAATGCCAAACTATAGTAAAGGTCCCGGGGTCTTTCCGTCCTGCCGCGCGTAACGAGCATCTTTACTCGTAGTGCAATTTCGCCGAGTCCATGGTTGAGACAGCGCCCAAGTCGTTACTCCATTCGTGCAGGTCGGAACTTACCCGACAAGGAATTTCGCTACCTTAGGATGGTTATAGTTACCACCGCCGTTTACTGGGGCTTAAATTCTCAGCTTCGCCTTGCGGCTAACCGGTCCTCTTAACCTTCCAGCACCGGGCAGGAGTCAGTCCGTATACATCGTCTTACGACTTCGCACGGACCTGTGTTTTTAGTAAACAGTCGCTTGGGCCTGGTCTCTGCGACCCTCCCCGCTTCACCCAGCTGGTGGGCTGACGGTTCGGGTCCCCCTTCTCCCGAAGTTACGGGGGCATTTTGCCGAGTTCCTTAACCATGGTTGTCTCGATCGCCTTGGTATTCTCTACCTGATCACCTGAGTCGGTTTGGGGTACGGGCGGCTCGTGGCTCGCTAGAGGTTTTTCTCGACAGCATAGGATCACCCACTTCCCCCATCAGGGGTCGGCATCACATCTCAGACTCGCCTCGCGGCTGCGACCCGGATTTGCCTGGGCCGCGTCCTACCTGCTTACCCACGCTCTACCATCGGCGTGGTTGGGCTACCTTCCTGTGTCACCCCATCGCTTGACTACTACCGGATCGGGTCCCACGCTCCGCGCCGGCGCCTGCTCCCCGAAGGGATCGGTCACCGGCGTTTCGGGTGGTTAGCATCACCGGACTCGTCATGGACGCCACTTCGCCGGTACGGGAATATCAACCCGTTGTCCATCGACTACGCCTGTCGGCCTCGCCTTAGGTCCCGACTTACCCAGGGCAGATTAGCTTGACCCTGGAACCCTTGATCATTCGGCGCACGGGTTTCTCACCCGTGATTCGCTACTCATGCCTGCATTCTCACTCGTGTCAGGTCCACCGCTGGATCACTCCGCGGCTTCACCCCTGACACGACGCTCCCCTACCCACCCACACCCCTGAACCAAGCACACAAGGCGCCGGCTGAGGTCCTGACTGAACAGGATGTGAGTGCCATGGCTTCGGCGGACGGCTTGAGCCCCGCTACATTGTCGGCGCGGAATCACTTGACCAGTGAGCTATTACGCACTCTTTCAAGGGTGGCTGCTTCCAAGCCAACCTCCTGGTTGTCACTGCGACTCCACATCCTTTTCCACTTAGCCGCCCCTTAGGGGCCTTAGCCGATGGTCTGGGCTGTTTCCCTCTCGACTACGAACCTTATCGCCCGCAGTCTCACTGCCACGCTCTCACTTACCGGCATTCGGAGTTTGGCTAACGTCAGTAACCTGGTCGGGCCCATCGGCTATCCAGTGCT
>CAVRUB010000014.1:57500-179681 GCA_963724275.1 uncultured Actinomycetota bacterium
GCCGACGGTGAGCGAGTGGTCGAGCAGGTAGCAGCGGAACAAGGTGGCGATCTGGTCGTTGCGCGACCGGCCGGCACGGAGCTTGCCGCCGACGTCGGGGCCGACCTCCTCGATGAGCAGCCGCTCGAGCGCGCCGTGCACGTCCTCGTCGGACGGGTCGGGCAGGAGGGTGCCGTCGGCGAACCGCGCGGACAGGACGTCGAGCCCGCGGTGCAGCTCCGCCTCCTCCTCCGGTGTGAGCAACCCGGCCGCGGCGAGTGCCTTGGCGTGGGCGTGGGACCCGCTGATGTCGTAGAGCCCCAGCCGCCAGTCGAAGTGGGTCGACCGCGACAGCGCCTCGAGCTCCGGCGACGGGCCACCCGCGAAGCGCCCACCCCACAGCTTGCCCGTGTTCGTCCCGCTCATGCCGCGCCCCCGATCGCATCGCGGGTCAACCCCATCGCCTCCGGCAGCTCCGCCGAGGCGCTCACCGGGAGGACCCGGGCGGCAACGCGCTTGCCAGTCGTCCCCATCAGTCGGTCCCGAGCTCCATCGCGGCCTCGTCGAGGAGGAGCTCCTCCTCGCCGGTCAGGTCCGGGTTCGCGGTGATCTGTGCGGCGCCACCGGCCTCGATCTCGCCGTACAGGACTCCGTTCTCGACGGCGACCAGGCCTTGGTGGATGGGCTGGTCGGCGTACTGCTCCAGCTTGGCGCGGGAGTCGGCGATGTCGAGGTTGCGCATCGTGAGCTGGCCGATCCGGTCGGTCGGACCGAAGACGGCGTTCTCGGTGCGCTCCATCGACAGCTTGTCGGGGTGGTAGGAGAACGCGGGTCCGTCGGTGCGCAGGACCGTGTAGTCCTCGCCGCGGCGCAGCCGCAAGGTGACCTCGCCGGTCACCAGCGACGCGATCCAGCGCTGGATCGACTCGCGGAGCATGAACGCCTGGGGGTCCAGCCACCGCCCCTCGTAGAGCAGCCGGCCGAGCTGGCGGCCGCTCGCGTGGTAGTTCTCGATGGTGTCCTCGTTGTGGACGGCGTTGAGCAGCCGCTCGTAGGCGATCCAGAGGAGGGCCATGCCGGGAGCCTCGTAGATGCCGCGGGACTTGGCCTCGATGATCCGGTTCTCGATCTGGTCGGACATGCCGAGGCCGTGCCGGCCGCCGACGGCGTTGGCCGCGAGGACGAGGTCGACCGCGGCACTCGCACCCGAGAACCGCTGCCCGTTGATGGCGACCGGACGGCCGGCGTCGAACGCGACCGTCACGTCCTCGGACGCGATCTCGACAGCGGGGTCCCAGAACCTGACGCCCATGATCGGCTGCACCGTCTCGAGCGACACGTCGAGGTGCTCCAGGGTCTTCGCCTCGTGGGTGGCGCCCCAGATGTTCGCGTCGGTCGAGTAGGCCTTCTCCTTGCTGTCCCGGTAGGGAAGGTCGTGCTCGGTCAGCCACTGGCTCATCTCGGCCCGGCCGCCGAGCTCGGTGACGAACTCCGGGTCGAGCCACGGCTTGTAGATGCGCAGCTCGGGGTTGGCCAGCAGGCCGTAGCGGTAGAACCGCTCGATGTCGTTGCCCTTGAAGGTCGAGCCGTCGCCCCAGATGTCGACGCCGTCGTCGTGCATGGCGCGGACCAGCATGGTGCCGGTGACCGCACGACCCAGCGGCGTGGTGTTGAAGTAGGCGCGGCCGCCGGAGCGGATGTGGAAGGCGCCGCACGCCATCGCTGCCAGGCCCTCCTCGACCAGCTCGCGGCGGCAGTCGACGGCGCGCGCGATCTCGGCGCCGTACTGCCGTGCCCGGACGGGGACACCGGAGATGTCGGGCTCGTCGTACTGCCCGATGTCGGCGGTGTAGGTGCACGGCACGGCGCCCTTGTCGCGCATCCAGGCCACGGCGACGGACGTGTCGAGGCCGCCGGAGAAGGCGATACCGACGCGCTCACCCTTGGGAAGGGTGGTGAGGACCTTGGACAACTCAGTGGTTCCTTTCGGCAAGTGCGGTGAACTTCTGGGCCAGGGCTTGTCCCCCGGCGGGGTCGCGACCGATCACCAGCACGGTGTCGTCGCCGGCGATGCAGCCGAGCACGTCGGGCAGCTCGACCTTGTCGATCGCGCTGGCGAGGAACTGCGCTGCACCCGGGGGCGTGCGCAGGACGACGAGGTTGGCGCTGGCCTCGGCGCTGGCGAGCAGCTCGGCACAGAGCCGGGCCAGCCGGTGGTACGACGCGGCGCTCTCGCCGTGGACGGGAGTGCGATCGCCGCCCTCGGCGGGTACGGCGTAGACCAGCGCGCCGGTCGAGAGCCGGATCTTGACGGCGTCCAGCTCGACCAGGTCGCGGCTGAGGGTGGCTTGGGTGACGTGCACTCCCCTGCCGCCGAGCAGCTCGGCGAGCTCGGCCTGGGACCGCACCTCCCGGCTGCCGAGGAGGTCGGTGATGAGCTGCTGACGGGCGTTCTTCGTCAGCGGGGTCAGGGCGTGCTCACTCATGCTTGGGATCCCCGTGGAGCCAGGCCAGGATCGCCTTCTGGGCCGGGCTGAGGTCGTCGTCGCGCAGGAAGTGCCTCACGCGTCCCCCTCGGTGGTCGAGCTTGTCGAGACCCCGACGCCGGCGGCGGCGAGCCCGGCATTGTCGAGAATGGTGGGCCACGCAGCGAGGAACCCGTCGGCGTCCGCGTCGGTCAGCACCAGCGGCGGCGCGAGCCGGATCCGATCGGGAGTCGGGGCGTTGACGATGTAGCCGGCGTCCTGGGCCGCGACGACGACGTCGGCTGCTCTGGGCTCGCTCAGGTCGAGGCCGATCAGCAGCCCCGCACCGCGCACCTCGGTGACGCGCGGGTCGGCGGCCAGCCCGTCGCGGATCCGGGCACCCAGTGCGGTCACGTGGTCGAGCAGGCCGTCGGACTCGATGGTGGCGAGCACGGCGAGGGCGGCCGCGGCCGCGACCGGGTTGCCCCCGAACGTGGTGCCGTGGTTTCCGGGGTCGAAGAGCTTGCCCGAGCCGCCGGTCGCGATGCAGGCACCGATCGGGATGCCGCCGGCAAGGCCCTTGGCGAGCGTGACGATGTCCGGCACGACCCGGTCGCTCACGAGATCCGGGTGTTGGTGGGCGAACCAGGCGCCGGTCCGGCCGACACCGGTCTGCACCTCGTCGAGCCAGAGCAGTGCGCCGTGCTCGTGCGCGATCCGCTGGGCGGCAGGCAGGTAGCCGGTCGGGGGTACGACGACGCCCGCCTCCCCCTGCACCGGCTCGACGAGCACGGCGGCGGTGGTGGCGTCCACGGCGGCCTCGAGAGAGGCGACGTCGCCGTACGGGACGAAGACGACATCCCCGGGCAGCGGCTCGAACGGCTCGCGGTAGGCGAGCCTTGGAGGTCAGCGCGAGCGCGCCCATGGTCCGGCCGTGGAAGCCGCCCTCGGCGACGACGACCTTGGTGCGGCCGGTGCGCCGGGTCAGCTTGAACGCCGCTTCGTTGGCCTCGGCGCCGGAGCTGGTGAAGAACACCCGGGCCTCGGTGCCGAGCAGGTCGACGAGCCGCTCGGCGAGCTCGATCTGCGGCGCGCTGGCGAAGAAGTTGGAGATGTGGCCGAGCGTCTCGAGCTGCTCGGTCACCGCCTTGGTGAGTCGCGGGTGGGCATGGCCGAGGGCGTTGACCGCGATCCCGCCGAGCAGGTCGACGTACTCATTGCCGTCGACGTCCCACACGTGCGCGCCCTCACCGCGGGTGAGCACCAGCTTCGGCGGGCCGAAGGTGTTCATCAGAGCGCCGGTGTAGCGCTCGGTCCAGTCCGAGGTCGTCGCGCTCATACCACTGCCTCTCGGGCCTTCCGCGTCTTCGTGGTCACGCCCGGGAGCACCTGGGTGCCCACGCCCTCGTCCGTGAAGAGCTCGAGGAGAACGGCGTGCTCCTGCCGGCCGTCGACGACGGTGGCCCGCTGCACGCCATCCTTCACCGCCTGCAGGCAGGCGGCCATCTTCGGGATCATCCCGCTGGCGAGGGTCGGGAGGATCGCCTCGAGCGCCTCCGGGGCGATCTCGCCGATGACCTCCTCAGGGTCCGGCCAGTCGAGGTAGAGGCCCTCGACGTCGGTGAGGACGAGCAGCTTCTCCGCGCCGAGCGCGACCGCGAGCGACGCCGCCGCGGAGTCGGCGTTGACGTTGTGGACGATGCCGTCCGCGTCGGGCGCGACGCTGGAGACGACGGGGATCCGGCCGGCCTCGATGAGATCGAGCACGGCCTCGGGGCGCACCTGCGCCACCTCCCCCACCAGCCCGAGGTCGACCTCCTCACCGTCGACGACCGTGTTCGTGGCCTCGGCGGTGAACAGCCCAGCGTCCTCGCCGGAGAGTCCGACGGCGAGCGGTCCGTGCTCGTTGATCAGGCCGACCAGCTCGCGCTGGACCTGGCCGACCAGCACCATCCGGACGACGTCCATCGCCTCGGGTGTCGTGACCCGCAGCCCTCCCCGGAACTCCGACTCGATGCCGAGCCGGCCGAGCATCTGGGAGATCTGCGGACCACCGCCGTGGACCACGACCGGCTTGAACCCGGCGAACCGCAGGAACGCGATGTCCTCGGCGAACGCCTTCTTCAGGTCGGGATCGGTCATGGCGTTGCCGCCGTACTTCACGACCACGACCTTGCCGTGGTACGCCTTCAGCCAGGGCAGCGCCGCAGCCAGGGTGGCGGCCTTCTTGGGGTCCGGCCGCCCGGGGTTGTGGAGGGTCGTCTCGATGACGATCTCGTTGGCGTCGTCTCTCGTCGCAGGTGAGTTCATGAGGAGTAGGCGCTGTTCTCGTGGACGTAGGCGTGGGTCAGGTCGTTGGTCCAGACGGTCGCCTCGGCGACGCCGGCCTTGAGGTCGATGGTCACCGTCACCTCGCGGGGCTTGAGGTCGATCGCCGCCGGGTCCTCCCCCGGTCCGGAGCTCCGGCACACCCAGACGCCGTTCATGGCGACGTCGAGGTCGGCGGGGTCGAACGCGGCGTCCGTCGTACCGATGGAAGCCAGCACCCGGCCCCAGTTGGGGTCGTTGCCGAAGACGGCCGCCTTGAACAGGTTGCTCCGCGCGACGCTCCGCCCGACCGCGACGGCGTCGTCGTCCGACGCTGCGTTGACGGTGGTGATCGCGATCTCGTGGTCGGCGCCCTCGGCGTCGGCGAGCAGCTGCATCGCCAGCGAGGTGCAGAGCTCGGTGAGGGCGGCCGTGAACTCCTCGGCGCCGGGCATGACGCCGCTGGCCCCGCTCGCCATCACCGTCACCGTGTCGTTGGTCGACATGCAGCCGTCGGAGTCGAGCCGGTCGAAGCTGACCCGCGTCGAGGCCCGCAGCGCGGTGTCGAGCTCGGGAGCCGGTACGACGGCATCGGTCGTGATGACCACCAGCATGGTGGCGAGCTGGGGTGCGAGCATCCCGGCGCCCTTGGCCATGCCGCCGATCGACCAGCCGTCCCGCTCGACGACGACCTGCTTGCTGACCGAGTCGGTGGTCATGATCGCGTGCGCTGCGTCGTCGCCACCATCGGCCGACAGCGCGGCGTGGGCCGCGTCGACGCCGGCGAGCAGCGTCGGCCGGTCGTTGCGGAGGCCGATCAGTCCGGTGGAGCAGACGACGACGTCGATCGCGCCGGTCCCGAGGTGGGTGGCCACCCGCTCCGCCACCTCATGGGTGGTCTGGAAACCCTCAGGACCGGTGTAACAGTTGGCGCCCCCGGAGTTGAGGACGACGGCCCTGACGACGCCGTCCTTGACCACCTGCTCGCTCCAGAGAACCGGGTTGGCCTTGCAGCGGTTGGCCGTGAAGACGGTCGCGGAGTCGAAGTGCGGGCCCTCGTTGACGACCAGCGCCAGGTCCGGGTTGCCGTTGGCCTTCAGACCGCAGTGGACACCGGCGGCGGTGAATCCGGCGGGGGTGGTGACGCTCATGTTCGGGGTTCCTTCGAGGTGGCGTGACTATGCGGGGACGGCTGGGACGACGGCGTGCCCCGATCGTCGCCACGCGTCCTCCGCCGTGTCCGCGTCGTTCTTCGGCACCAGGATCCAGTCGGTGCCGAAGGTGGAGAGGGCGAACACGCTCACCCCGGCCTCGGCGAGCGGCGCCAGCAGCGCCACCAGCACGCCGGTGACCCCGGACGAGAGGTCGAAGTCGGCGGATCCAGCCTCGGGCTCGACCGCGAACGCCGTGTAGGGCTTGTGGTGCTTCGCCTTCGCCGGGACGCTCCGTGCCGCACAGATGATCGAGGTCTCGGTCGCCGTGGCGGTCACCGAGAAGATCGAGGAGGACTCCGCCCACTCCGGCAGCTCGGCACCTGGGCCGAGCTGGACGACCGCGAGGGTCTCGGGATAGCGGGCGAGCGAGTAAGTGTTGATCTCAGGGGAAGTCACGGGGCTAGTCCTACCGCAGTGAGGCCCGTGGTCTCGTCGTACCCGAGCGCGAGGTTGAGGCACTGCACGGCCGCGCCGCCGGTGCCCTTGGCCAGGTTGTCGACCGCGCCGACGGCAACGAGTCGCCCGGCTGCCTCGTCGACGGTGACCTGCAGGTGCACGGAGTTGGAGCCGACCACGGACTTGGTCTGCGGCCACTGCCCCGGCGCGAGCAGGTGCACGAACGGCTCGTCGGCGTATGCCTTGACGTAGACGTCGTACGCCTCGGCTGCCGAGACCGGCCCGGCCAACGGGGCGCTGCAGGTCGCGAGGATGCCCCTCGGCATCGGGACCAGCAGCGGCGTGAAGCTCACCCGCACGGGTGCGTCGGTGACGGCGCCGAGGTTCTGGGAGATCTCGGGGGTGTGCCGGTGGACGCCGCCGACGCCGTACGCCGTGACGCTGCCCATGACCTCGCTGCCGAGCAGGTGCGGCTTCGCGGCCTTGCCCGCTCCGCTGGTGCCCGAGGCGGCGACCACGACCACGTCGGGCTCCACCAGGCCGGCTGATAGGGCCGGCGCGAGCGTCAGCGTCGACACGGTCGGGTAGCAGCCGGGAACGGCGATCCGCGTGGCTCCGGTCAGCGCCACCCGCTGGCCGGGCAGCTCGGGCAGGCCGTAGGACCAGGTGCCGGCGTGCGGGCCCCCGTAGAACCGCTCCCAGGCTCCGGGATCGCTGAGCCGGAAGTCGGCGCCACAGTCGATGACCACGACCGAGTCGTCGAGCGCACCGAGCTCGGAGGCCAGCGGTCCGGACTGCCCGTGCGGGAGCGCGAGAACGACGACGTCGTGGCCCGCCAGGCTGGCCAGGCCGGTCTCCTCGAGGACCCGGTCCGCCAGCGGGGTCAGGTGCGGCTGCAGGGGGCCGAGCATCTCGCCGGCATTGCTGCCCGCGGTGAGCGCGCCGATCTCCACGTGGGGGTGGCCCAGGAGGAGACGCAGCACCTCTCCCCCGGCGTACCCACTGGCCCCGGCGACGGCGACCCTGATCCGATCCATGTGCATGACTATACAGAACTCTGTATGTCGCGTCGCGCCGTGCATGTTCCGAAAACCGATCGCGGCCGTCGGTCGCCCGTCGTAGCGTCGCTCCTCGTGACCCGACTCGAGTTCCCGGAATACCTCGACCACATCCGCCGCGACTCCGCCCGGTTCCGCGAGGTTCTCGCGACCTGTGACCCCACCGCGACCGTCCCCTCCTGCCCCGAATGGTCGGCCGCCGACCTGCTGTGGCATCTCACCACCGTGCAGCACTGGTGGTGCGCGATGATCAGCAACCGGCCGCAGTCCGCCGAAGAGATGGGCTACGTCGAGCCGGACCGTCCGGAGGGATACGACGCCCTCCTCGCTGCCTACGACGACACCCACACCGCGTTCATCGCAGCGCTCGAGGCGGCGGACCCGGCCGAGCCTGCCCACTCGTGGTCGGGCGATCCGGCGAACCACACGGTCGGGTTCACCTACCGGCGCCAGGCGCACGAGGCGCTCATCCACCGCCTCGACGCCGAGCTCACGGCCGGGGCCGTGACGCCGCTCGACACCGCACTGGCCGCGGACGGCGTCGACGAGGCACTCGACTGGATGTACGGCAACCTTCCCGAGTGGGGCAGCTTCGACCCGCTCCCCCAGTACGTCGAGTTCCGGTTGACGGACGCGGGTACGTCCGTCTGGACCCAGCCCGGCATCTTCGCCGGGACGGCGCCCGACGGCACTGTCTACGCGAACGAGAGGGACATGCACGTCGTACCCGCCCCCGGCGGGGCGGCCGACGTCGTCGTATCGGGGCCGGCCGCCGCGCTGGACGCCTGGCTGTGGCACCGCCGGGACGACGCCGGGATCGACGTCACCGGCGACGGCGCGGTCTGGGACCACGCACGGGAAGTGCTGGACCAGCCGACCGACTGAGACTGGGGATCGATACGGTCACTCGCGTGATCCAGCGACTCGCGATCTTTCTCGGCTCCCGCGACGGCTACGATCCGTGCTTCGCCGCACAGGCCTATGAGGTCGGTTCCCAGCTCGCCGCACGTGACGTCGAGCTGGTCTACGGCGGCGGTGGCAGCGGGCTGATGGGGCGGCTCTCCCAGGGAGTGCTCGACGGGGGCGGCCGGGTCTACGGTGTGATCCCGCGGTTCATGGTCGAGCGGGAGTGGGGTCGCCTGCACGAGCCGGGCATCCAGATGCACGTCGTGGAGACCATGCACGAGCGCAAGGCGATGATGGCCGCGCGCGCCGACGCGTTCCTGACCATGCCGGGCGGTCTCGGCACGCTGGAGGAGCTCTTCGAGGTCTGGACCTGGCAGACACTCGCGCTGCACAGCAAGCCAGTTGGGTTGCTCAACACCGACGGCTTCTGGGATCCGCTGGTCGAGACCCTCGACCGTCTCGCCGACCACGGTTTCATGGATCGAAGCACGGTCGACGGGCTCGTGGTCGCCGGTGACCTCGACGGCGCGCTCGCCGGGCTGGCTGAGCAGATCGGCTAGCGCGTGCCCCACACCGGGATGGCCACCTCGCCGGGTGGGGGGTCTGCCACGATGTTCGGCGGGATGTCGGGTGCGTTCGGATCCTCGGCGTCGAGGTAAGCGAGCACCTCGGCGCCGGTGTCGTCGACCAGGACCACGCCGATCGCCGTACCATCCACGTTCCACACGGGGTGGGAGTACTCGCCCTCGGCCAGCACGCGCTGCCCGGTCCCGGTGGCGTTCATGGTCCACACGTCGCCACGCTCCCTGCCGTCGGTGACCGGGCCGAGCAGGAAGAGCAGCTTGTCTGCGTCCGGCGACCAGTCCGCGTGCGATATCTGACCCTCATCAGGACTCGGCACCAACACCGGTTCACCGCCGAGGTCGGCGTCGAGCAGGCGGAGCTGGACCGGGTCGCCCTCGGACTCGCCGTAGGAGGCGAACACGAACTCGCTGTCTGAGATCCACGTAGGCGAGCCGCGGAGCATCAGGCTCGGGTAGACCAGCGCAGGGTCGGATCCATCCGCGCCCGCGACGTAGATGCCCTGCTGCGAGTCGCCGTCGCCCTCGCAGATGACGGCGATCCGGTTCCCGTCGAGGCTCCATCCAGGCCGGGCGGTGTGGCTGCACTCGGGGCTGTTCTTGAAGAGCGGCTGCGACTCGCCGGTGGCCAGGTCGACACGCGTGGGCACGCCGTAGTCGGTGTCCACGTCGGTGTAGTCCTGGTAGGTCATGGTGCGCCGGTCCGGCGAGATCGTCGGCGCGCGAGCGTCGCGTCCAGGCGGCGACACCTGCTTGTAGGTGCCGTCGGTGACGTCGACCCGGTAGATCGTCGAAACGCCGTCGGCGACATAGGGCACCAGCATCTCGTCATCGGACACCAGCGGGGGCTCCGTCTTCGGTCCGCTGCTGCTGCGACCGTCGGTCGGGGTGTCGCTCGCGGTCGGGTCGTCGTCCGAGCGCAACAGGATGATGCCGGTCGCGACCAGGCCGCCGATGAGCAGGGCGATCAGGACCACCAGCAGGTAGACCCCGGACCGACTCGACCGCCGCTCGGCGATGACCGGTGGCACAGGTCCGGCGGTGTACGGGGAGCCCGCGGAGGTCGCGGTCGGGGGTGAGGTCACCGGCACCGGCGCGACGGGCCCCGTCCCGGGGAGTGCCGCGGTCGTCGGACGCCCGGCGGTCGTGGGACCGGACGTCACCGGGTCGGGAGCCGGTCCCCGCGGGACGATCGGGCGGCTCCGCGCGGACATGGTGCCGGTCTCGCCGAGAAAGGACCGCACCATCGGCTCGTCGACCTTCCCGAGCGCGAAGCAGAGGCTCGCCAGCGCCCAGCAGGAACGGGCCGGGTCGTCGGTGCCGCGGTCACGCGCAAGGGCCGCGCCGGCCTCGCGGATGGCAGCCTCGGGCGCGGCGCCGTGTGCCATCACGTCGAGCACCCGGCGCAGGGCACCCAGCCGGACCGCGTCGACCAGCAGGTTCAGCTCCCCCAGCGTCGCCTCGTCCTCGGCCAGGAAGTCGTCGAGGACACCGCGGAACTCCTCGGCCTCATCGACCACGCCGGCGCCGCGGACGGACACGAGGTCCCGCAGCGAGTCGTGGAGGGCCATGCCGCACATCCTGTCAGGCTCACGCAGCCGCGTCATCGATCATCGGGCGGTATCCGGACGGGGCGGGAATCGCCCGACGAGGCTGCCCGGACGCCGCGTCGTCAGCGCTGGGTCGTCAGCGCTGGACCGCTCCGACGACCTCCGCGGCCCGAGCCACTGCGGCGTCCCGGGCAGCACTCGTCTCGGCCTCGGTGAGAGTACGGTCCGGAGCCCGGAAACGCAGGGCGAACGCCAGCGACTTCTGGCCGTCGCCGATCTGCTCACCGGTGTAGACGTCGAAGAGCCGCACCGACTCGAGGAGCTCGCCCGCGCCCTCGCGCAGCGCGGCCTCCACCGCAGCGGCGGGCACCTCCTCGGCAACCACCAGCGAAACGTCCTCCTTCGCCAGCGGGAACGAGGAGAACGCCGGACCCGGCGTCACCAGCATGGCCTCCGCCATCAACACGTCGAGGTCGATCTCGAGGGCCGCGCTTCGAGCCGGGAGGCCGAACCGGGTGCTCACCTGGGGATGCAGCTCTCCGGCGTGCCCCAGCTCGACGTCGCCGACCGAGAAGGCGGCGCAGCGGCCGGGGTGCCACGGCATCCGGCTGCCCTGACGCACGTCGACGCTCACCCCGAGCTCGGTCGCGAGCCG
This sequence comes from uncultured Actinomycetota bacterium, assembly GCA_963724275.1. Classification (GTDB taxonomy): domain Bacteria; phylum Actinomycetota; class Actinomycetes; order Propionibacteriales; family Nocardioidaceae; genus Nocardioides. The sequence goes on from CAVRUB010000014.1 coordinate 68,612, forward strand.
TCGCACGAGCCCGACCGCGTCGGACCAATCGGCAGCGCGCCCCGCGCCCCACCAGCCCGGGCGCTCCCGCTCACCGGCCAGCACGACCGCCAGGTGCAGCGGCTGCCGGGGCAGCGCGTCGAAGAGCTTGTGCAGGTCGGCATCGTCGGGCGCCGGTCGACGCCGTAGATCGGCGCCGGACCCCGGTCGACAGGGAACGCCACGGAGCCGGTCTCGAAGAGGGCGACGCCGGGTGCTCCGCGCCCGAGGTTGCGTCCGGCGGCCTTCAGGACACCGGGGAGCAGCGTCGTCGTGTACGCCGGTTCCTCCGCCGACAGCGGGTTCGCCAGCAGCACCGTCGTCCGGAGCTCGTCGTCCGCGGGCAGGCCGAGCGCGTCGAAGGTCCCGTCGCCGACGAAAGGGAAGCTCACCACCTCGACGCAGCCGGCGCCGGCCAGCGTGCGGCCGATCCGACGGCGCAGCCGCTGCGTGCGGGTCAGACCGCGGCCGGCAGCCTCGCGCGGGAGCACCGACGGCACCTGGTCGTAACCGACGATCCGGACGACCTCCTCGACCAGGTCGAACGGGTCGGTGATGTCGGGGCGCCACGGCGGCGGGTTCACGGTGACGCCGTCGGCATCCGCGTCGACGGCTGCACCGATGGCCCGCAGGTCGGCAACGACGGTGTCGGCGTCGATGTCGATGCCACTCACGCGTGCGGGAAGGTCGTAGCCGATCCGGACCGGTTGCCGGTCCGGCGGGGTGCCGACGACCGTCACTCCCTCCCCTGCCGTACCACCGCCGAGCTGGACGAGCAGCTCGACCACCCGGTCCGCCGCGGCCGGACAGATGGTCGGGTCGACGCCGCGCTCATTGCGCTTCCCGGCCTCGGAGCTGATCTTGTGGCGCTTTCCGGTGCGGAACATCGAGACCGCGTCCCAGTGCGCCGCTTCGACCAGGACGTTGGTGGTGGTCAGCGACATCTCGGTCGCCTCGCCGCCCATGACACCGCCGAGGCCGATGATTCCCGAGTCGTCGGTCACGACGAGGTCCTCCGACGACAAGGTCCGCACCGCGCTGTCGAGCGTGGTCATCTGTTCTCCCTCGACCGCGCGGCGGACCCGGATCGCACCCTGCAGCTTGTCGAGGTCGTAGCCGTGGATCGGTCGGCCGGTCTCGAGCATGACGTAGTTGGTGATGTCGACCGCGAGGGAGATCGGGCGCATGCCGGCCTGGGTGAGCCGCTCGGCCAGCCAGGTCGGGGTGGGCGCGGCCGGGTCGAAGCCGGTGACGGTGCGGGCGACGAAGACCGGACAGCCGACCAGGTCGTCGACCAGGACCGGGTAACCATCGGCGTTCGGTGCAGGCGTGTCTCGCAGCGCCGGGTCGTGGTACGGCGCACCGAACGCGAGGGCCGCCTCCCGCGCGATACCCCGCAGCGAGAGTGCGTAGGCACGATCGGGGTTGATCTCGAACTCGATGACCTCCTCCCGGAGGCCGAGCACGTCGAACGCGTCGTCGCCGGGCTTCCCGGCGTCGGCCGGCAGCACGATGATGCCGTCGTGATCGTCACCGAGTCCGAGCTCCGCGGCAGAGCAGATCATCCCCGCCGAGACGTGGCCGTAGGTCTTGCGCGCCGAGATCGCGAACCCGCCCGGCAGCACGCCTCCGGGCAGCACCACCACCACCAGGTCGCCGGGCTGGAAGTTGTGCGCGCCGCACACGATGCCCTGGGGCTCTCCGGTCTCGTTGGCGTCGCCGACGTCGACGGTGCACCAGTTGATCGTCTTGCCGTTCTTCTGCGGCTCGGCGTTCATCGTCAGGACTTGGCCGACCACGAGTGGACCGGTGATGCCCTCGGCCGCGTTGTGGATCGCCTCCAGCTTGAGCCCGAGGTCGGTCAGCCGGTCGGTGAGCTGATCGGTCGTGGTGTCGGCCGGGAGATCGACGTACTCCTTGATCCAGGAGACCGGTGCCTTCACTGGGTCAGAGCTCCGTTCGGAACGCGGTGGTGAACCGGACGTCACCCTCGAAGAGGGTCCGCAGGTCGGCGAGCCCGTGGCGGAACATCAGGGTCCGGTCGATGCCCATGCCGAAGGCGAAGCCGGTGTAGCGCTCGGCGTCGACGCCGCACGCGGTGAGCACCCGCGGGTTCACGACGCCGCAACCGCCCCACTCGATCCAACCCTCACCCTTGCAGGTCCGGCAGGTGTCACCAGGACCCGTGCTGCCGACGCCCTTGCAGACGAAGCACTTGAGGTCCACCTCGGCGGACGGCTCGGTGAACGGGAAGTACGACGGCCGGAACCGGGTCGTCACGCCCTCCCCGAACATCTGGCCGGCGAAGTGGTCGAGGGTGCCCTTCAGGTGCGCCATGGTGATGCCCTCGTCCACTGCCAGGCCCTCGACCTGGTGGAACATCGGGCTGTGGGTGGCGTCGTACTCGTCGGTGCGGAACACCCGACCGGGGGCCACGATGTAGATGGGGGGCTCCTGCGACGAGCATCGTGCGTGCCTGCACCGGTGACGTCTGGGTGCGCAGCACCACGCCTGTGCCGGCGCCGTGCACGGCGTCGTCGCTGTCGACATGGCCCGATCGACCTTGCGGGGCGGTCCAGAACGTGTCCTGCATGGTGCGGGCGGGGTGGTCCGCGTCCAGGTTGAGGGCGTCGAAGTTGAGCCACTCGGCCTCGATGACCGGGCCCTCGGCGACCTCCCAGCCCATCGCCACGAAGATGTCGGCGATCAGCTCGGCGCCGGTGGTGATCGGGTGCCGGGCGCCGACCGGCAGCCGGTCGGTCGGGAGCGTCACGTCGACCGTCTCCTCGACCAGGATCCGCGCCTCGTGCTCGGCCTCCAGGACCTCCTGCCGGGCGCTCAGGGCCTGGTTGACCTCACCCCGGGCCCGGCCGACGCGCTGGCCGGCCTCCTTGCGGGCCTGCGGCGGCAACGCCCCGATCTCGCGATTGGCCAGCGCGAGCGGCGAGCGGTCGCCCGCGTGCTCGGACCGGACCCGCTTGAGCTCCTCGAGGTCGGCCGCTGACGCGATGGCCGCGAGGGCCGCGTCCCGGGCCGCATCGACCTCTTCCGGCTGCACGGCAGCGACCTCCACTGGGTCGTAATCGGTATTGGGTCCGGACACGGGCGTCAGTCTAGGAACCGCAGGTCGCCGGCCGCGAACCGGATATCAGGTGTGGACGGGGAAGGTCACCGTGATGGACGCCCCGCCGCCCGCCCGGTCGTCGATGGTGACGGTGCCCCCGTGGGCGCGGACCAGGCCGTTGACGATGTAGAGGCCGAGCCCGGAGCCGCCTCCCGAGCTCGCCGTCCAGAACTTGGTGAAGACCCGCTGCCGGAGCTCCGCCGGGATGCCGTCGCCCTCGTCGACCACCCTGATCGCGACGCAGGACGGGTCGGCCGGATCCGGCGCGATCGTGACCGCGACGTCGCCCTCGCCGTGACGGACGGCGTTCTCGACCAGGTTGGTGACGACCTGGGTGACCTTGTCGGGATCCGCAGCGACCATCGGGACGTCTGTGACTTCGAGGGTGATCCGGGTCGCGGTCGCGTGCTGGACCGACGCCACGACCCGCTCGCAGAGCACCACCACGTCGCAGGGCCGGGTGTGCATCTGGAGCCGACCGGTGTCGATCCGCGCGACGTCGAGCAGCTCGGCGATCAGCCGGCTGAGCCGGTCGGCGTCTGCGGCGACCGTGTTGAGCATGAGCTTCTTCTGCTCGTCGTTGAGCTTGTCCCAGCGGTTGAGGAGGGCGTGGACGAAACCGCGGACACCGGTCAGCGGTGAGCGGAGCTCGTGGGCAACGGTTGCGACCAGGTCGGAGCGCTCCCGGTCGAGCCGGGCGCGGCCGCGGCCCGAGCGGAGGCTGACGGCCACGGTCTCGACCGGGCCGCCGCGCAGGGCGCGGTGCAGCCTCGCCGCGACCAGCACCTCGGTGCCGTCCGGGAGCAGCCAGGACTGCTCGGGCACCGCGGTGCGGGACGGGAGCCCGGCGTAGGGGGCGTTGCTCTCCACCCACCCGTTGCCGTCGTGGTCGCTGAGCGCGAGGACCGCCACGAGCGGCATCCCGGTCAGGTCCGCAGTGATGCCGAGCATCCTGCGCGCCATGGCGTTGGCCACCAGCACCCGGCCGTCGGGTCCCGCGAGCACGACGCCGTCGGGCAGCGCGTCGAGGGTGTCGTGCGGCATGCCCTGGATGCTAGACGGAGGCGGCACCCGGAACCGTCACGACCGCTGCGTGCGGGCGCTGGCGTAGAGGCACAGCGCGGCGGCGGTCGCCAGGTTGAGGCTCTCCGCGCGACCGTGGATCGGGATCCGGACCCGGTGGTCGGCCAGCGCGGCGACGTCGGCCGGCAGGCCCCACGCCTCGTTGCCGAACAACCAGGCGGTCGGTCCCGCGAGGAGGTCGTCCGCCTCGAACAGGTCGACCTCTCCCCCGCCGTCCGCGGCGAGCACGGTGAACCCGGCTGCCTGGACCGCACGGACGGCGGCGGCAACGTCGCGCTCGATCGCGAACGGCACGTGGAAGAGGCTGCCGACACTCGCGCGCACCGTCTTCGGGTTGTAGGCGTCGACCGAGTCGCCGGCGAGGATGACGGCTTGGGCACCGGCTGCGTCCGCGGTCCGGATGATCGTGCCGGCGTTGCCGGGGTCGCGGACGTCGGCGCAGATCGCGACCAGGCCCGGTCGCGTGCCGGTCGCTGGAGCGACCTCGTCGACGAGTCGCCGACAGCGGGACGTCGAGGTGCCGGCAGACGGCGACCAGGCCCGCCGGGTGCACCGCGTCCGACAGCGACGCAAGTGCCCGGTCGTCGACCAGCGTCACCTCTGCGCCCGCGAGGCGGGCGGCGTACTGATCTGCCGCCGCGGGTGTCGCGAAGACCTCGACGACCTCGACGCCGCTCGCCCCCGGTGTATGCAGGCTTCCCAGCGCGCCCTCGACCGCGTTGGGGCCGTCGACGAGAAAGAGCCGCCGCTCGGATCGCACCGAGCGGCGGCTCAACTTCCTTGCCTCCTTCACGCGAGCACTGCCCGCCGTGAGGAGGACCACGGAGTGGTTCAGGCCGAGGCCTGGGCCGGGGCGTTGACGTCCTCCGGCAGGGCGGCCTTCGCCTGCGCGACGACCGCGGAGAAGGCGGCCGGGTCGTTGACGGCGAGGTCGGCGAGGATCTTGCGGTCGACCTCGATGCCGGCCAGGTTGAGGCCCTGGATGAACCGGTTGTAGGTCATCCCCTCGGCGCGAGCCGCCGCGTTGATCCGCTGGATCCACAGGCGCCGGAAGTTGCCCTTGTTCTTCTTCCGGTCGTTGTAGCTGTAGACCAGCGAGTGGGTGACCTGCTCCTTGGCCTTGCGGTAGAGCCGCGAGCGCTGGCCGCGGTAGCCGCTGGCGCGCTCGAGGGTCGTCCGGCGCTTCTTCGCCGCGTTCACTGCGCGCTTGACGCGTGCCATCTTCTAACTCCTTGTTTCGGTGCTCAGGTGCTCGACTGCAGAGCCGGTCAGAGACCGAGCATCTTCTTCGCGCGCGGGACGTCGTTCTTGGAGACCTCGACGGTGCCGGTCATCCGGCGGGTGACCTTCGAGGGCTTCTTCTCCAGGTTGTGGCGCTTGCCGGCCTTCTCCCGCAGGATCTTGCCGCTGCCGGTGACCCGGAACCGCTTGCTGGCACCGGAGTGCGTCTTGTTCTTCGGCATCTGTTCGCTCTCTTCTTCTAAAGGTCCATGTCGGGGTCGAGCGCCTCGTTGGCCCGTTTCGGCTTCCGGTGCGTCGCAGGCTGGTGGGAGATGCGCTCGGCGTGCTCGGCGGCTTTCTCCTCGGCCCGCTCGGCGGCGGCCTCCTGCTTGGCGGCCTTCACCTCCGCCTTGGCCTCGGCCTTCTTCTTGTTCGGGCCCAGGACCATGATCATGTTGCGGCCGTCCTGCTTGGGGGAGGACTCCACGAAGCCCAGCTCCTCGACGTCCTCCGCGAGCTTCTGGAGCAGCCGGAACCCGAGCTCGGGGCGGTGCTGCTCGCGACCGCGGAACATGATCGTGATCTTGACCTTGTCGCCTGCCTTGAGGAACCGCACGACGTGACCCTTCTTGGTCTCGTAGTCGTGCTGGTCGATCTTCGGGCGGAGCTTCATCTCCTTGATGACGACGTTGGTCTGGTTCCGTCGCGCCTCACGGGCCTTCTGGGCGTTCTCGTACTTGAACTTCCCGTAGTCCATGAGCTTGCAGACGGGCGGCTTGCCCATCGGAGCGATCTCGACGAGATCCAGGTCGGCCTCCTGGGCCAGCTTCAGTGCCTGGTCGGTCGGGACGATCCCGACGGTCTCGCCGTTGGGTCCCACGAGTCGGACCTCGGGTACCCGGATCCGCTCGTTGATACGCAGCTCAGTGCTGATGTGTCCTCCAGTGTCGTTGGATGTCGGCGAGCGCTGCGGAGCCGAAAACGAACAACGGCTCCCGCTCGTCCAAGCGGAAGCCAGTCGCAACCCCGTCACCCGCACGCTCGCGCGCACGACCGGGTCTCACGGACCGGACCCGACGACCTCTTGCCGAGAAGTTCAGCTCAGCGGGCGGTCGATGCGGGTGGGAGACGACGATGCTGCCGGTCCCCGCTTGTAGATCTGCCATCCCGGTTCCGGTGTGGAGCCGGGGCGGTAGATCGGTCAACGAGGAATGCTACCCGAGTTGTTCCCCGGTGGGCGAATCTCCGAGCCACGCCCACCCGCCGTCCGGCAGGCGCACCGGGCGCCACCCCGACGCGAGCCGGCGGAGCTCGTCACCATCGATCGTCAGCGCGTGCTCGCTCCCGACGTCGACCGCGAGGGCGTCCGCGCTCTCCTGGACGGCGGTCGCAGCGGCGAGGTGAGCCGCCACCGGCACCGGACGGGCCTCCGGGTCCCACCTGCGCATCGCGTCGGTGCCGGAGAACGCGAGCAGTGCCCTCCGTCCGTCGGGGGCCGTCAGCAGGACGGTCGCCATGTCACTCGACTTGTCGTGAGCCAGCCCTGCGTCGTCGTGCTCCACCTCGCCGAGGAGGGCGACCACCGGGACCAGCAGCCGTGATCCCGCCAGCGCCGCCAGCACTTCGGGGTACGTCGCGGCACCGTGCGCGTAGGCCCGGAGCGAACCGACCAGGGCGCGGTCCGCCGCGCCGTCGTCGTCGACGTACGGCGAGCCCTGCACCAGGCGCTGCTTCGGGTGCCGTTCGGTCATCCCACCATCGTCCCACCGCCTGCGCCGGGTCCCCGAATCCAGCTCGCCTGCGTGCAACGATGCCGGGATGCCGTCCGACTCCATCGCCCGCAACCGCCTGGCGGCGCGACTGGACGCGGCGGTGCGCGAGCACGGTGAGCCGCTGTCCACGCCACTCTTCGTCGTCGATGTCGACGCCTTCGACGCGAACGCCGCGGACCTCGTCGGGCGGGCTGCGGGAAAACCCGTACGGGTCGCCTCGAAGTCACTGCGGGTGCCGGCACTGATCCGGCGCGCGCTGGCGCACGACGGGTTCCACGGCGTCCTCTCCTACACCCTCGCCGAGGCGCTGTGGCTGGAGGAGCAGGGCATTCCCGGCGACGACCAGGGGGACATCGTGGTCGCCTACCCCACGGTCGACCGCGCCGCCCTCGCCACCTTGATCGTCTCCCCGCGGGCGGCCTCGCGGATCACCCTGATGATCGACGACGTCGCACACCTCGACGTCGTCGACGGGCTCCGGGCATCGACCGCGGTCCCGGTGCGGGTCGCGATCGACATCGATGCCGGACTCGTGGTCGGCGGGCGGCACGTCGGCCCCAAACGCTCTCCCCTCTATGACGCATCCCAGGTGGTCGCTCTCGCGCGCACCGTCGTCGAGCGCCCCGGGTTCGTGCTCGCTGGCGTCATGACCTACGAGGGCCAGGTCGCCGGCGTCCCTGACGCGGTGCCGCACCAGCGCGCCAGGTCACTCGTCGTCCGCCGGCTCAAGGACGCCTCCGTCTCCCAGCTGCGGGCACGCCGGGCCGGGATCGCGGACGCGCTGCGTGGGGTCACCGAAGTCGGGTTCTGGAACGCCGGCGGCTCCGGCTCGCTCGAGACCTCGACCGCGGACCCCGTCGTCACCGAGCTGACCGCAGGCTCCGGACTGCTGGGCCCGACCCTCTTCGACCACTACCAGGCGTTCGCGCCGCGTCCGGCGTCGTTCTTCGGGCTCCCGGTGACCCGCCGCCCCGCGCCGGACGTCGCGACCGTGCACGGCGGCGGCCTCGTCGCCAGCGGAGTCGGCGCCGCCGACCGGCTGCCGGTGCCGTGGGCGCCCGCAGGTCTCCACCTGACCGGTCTCGAGGGCGCGGGCGAGGTGCAGACGCCGCTCACCGGCCATCCTGCGGCGCTGCTGCGGGTCGGGGACCTGGTGTGGTTCCGCCACGCCAAGTCAGGAGAGCCGTTCGAGCACACCACGACCGTGCACCTGCTGGCCGGGGACCGGATCACCGAGCAGGTGCCGACCTACCGCGGCCATGGCCTCGCGTTCTGAGGACACTGCCGTCCCGGGCGCACCGCAGGAGGCGGCGCGGCTGGTCCTCGACCTCGCGAACGCCCGCCGTCCCAGGATCGGGGACACCCGGCTGGTGTCGGTCGACGGCCCGGCGGGCGCCGGGAAGACCACCCTGGCCACCACCATCGCCACCCTCGAACCTGCCGCGCACGTGGTGCACATGGACGACCTCTACGACGGCTGGACCGGCCTCGACACCGTGGCGCGCCAGCTCAGCACCCTGGTCCGCCCGCTCGCGGCCGGGAAGCCCGGGTTCTACCGGCGCTACGACTGGCATCGCGGGGAGTACGTCGAGACCGTCGACGTCGAACCGCCTCCGCTGCTCGTGCTCGAGGGTGTCGGGTCGGGACACGCCGAGCTCGCGACGATGATCACGGTGCTGGTGTGGGTCACCGCGCCCAGGCCCCTGCGGCGGGCACGCGGCCTCACCCGGGACGGCGAGGCGTTCGCCCCGCAGTGGGACGCATGGATGCGGCAGGAGGACGCCCACTTCGCGGCCCAACGAACCGAGGAGCGGGCCGACATCGTGGTCGACGGCACGGGTGCCCGACCAGCACGGCGGGTCACCGCGAGCTGAGCAGTGCCTTCAGCTCCGTGACCGCGGTCCGGGCGCGGGCACCGTCGGAGCCGTGGATCCCCATCACCGAGATGGTGGTGCCGTCATCGAGGTCCATCGTCGGCCACGGTGCGCCGGCCGGCATCGACACCCGGACCACTTGGGCCCATTCGAGGCGGCGCTTGCGGTAGCCGTTCACGAGCTCCAGCCCGTCCACGGACGCCGTGACCCGCGACCGCGCGAGTCCGTTCAGCGCCGCCAGGGCGACGCCGAGGAAGAAGATCACGGTGGCGCGCTGGAGGCCGCTGACCGCCTCCCTGGTCTGGTCGTCGAAGCTGACCCACAGCCAGGCGAACCCTCCGACCAGCACGATGCCGAACACGAGCGCCGCGATCCGCGGACCCCTGGGTCGCCAGGTCCGCGGGAGGCCGTCGTCGCTCAAAGCCGGCACGCGTGGATGTCGGTGAGCAGGATCGCCCGGGCACCGAGGTCGTAGAGCTCGTCCATGAGTCGCTGCGACCCGGTCCGCGGCACCATCGCGCGGACGGCGACCCACCCCTCGCGCCGCAACGGCGAGATGGTCGGGCCCTCGAGCCCCGGGGTCAGCGCCACCGCGGCGGACACCCGCGACTCCTCGATGTCGTAGTCCATCATCACGTAGCCGCGGGCGACGAGGACGCCCTCGACTCGACGCTTGAACACCTCGAACGCCGGCGACCCGTTGCCGGCCCGGGTGATCAGGACCGCCTCGGACTCCAGGATCGACTCGCCGAACACGTCGAGCCCGGCCTGGCGCAGCGTGCTGCCGGTCTCGACCACGTCCGCGATGACGTCGGCGACCCCGAGCTGGATGCTGGACTCGACGGCGCCGTCCAGACGGACGACGTGCGCCTCGATCCCGTGGGAGTCCAGGAAGGTCTGCACGATCCCGGTGTACGACGTCGCGATCCGCTTGCCGGCCAGCTGGGCGAGGTCGTCGTAGGCTCCCCGGGGCCCGGCGAACCGGAAGGTGCTGCGGCCGAACTCCAGCGGCATGACCTCCTCGGCCTTGGCGCCGGAGTCGAGCAGCAGGTCGCGGCCGGTGATGCCGACGTCGAGGGTGCCTTCGCCGACGTACAGCGCGATGTCGCGCGGCCGGAGGTAGAAGAACTCGACGTCGTTCTCGAGGTCGACGAGCCGGAGCTCCTTGGAATCGCTGCGCTGCCGGTAGCCCGACTCCTTGAGGATCTCGATCGCGGCGGCGGAGAGCGATCCCTTGTTGGGGATCGCGATCTTGAGGCGGGTCATGGGTTCTTCCTAGAGGTGTGCGTAGACGTCGGCCGGCTCGAGGCCGAGGGCGAGCATCAGGACCTGGGCGTGGTAGATCAGCTGGCTGATCTCCTCCGCCGCCCGGTCCTTGCCCTCGTGCTCCGCCGCCATCCACGACTCGGCGGCCTCCTCGACCAGCTTCTTGCCGATCTGGTGCACGCCGGCGTCCAGCGCCGCGACCGTGCCGGAACCAGCGGGCCTGGTCTGCGCCTTCTCGCTCAGCTCGGCCCAGAGCTCGTCGAACGTCTTCACGGGCAGGAAGCCTAGTGGTCGCCGCTGGACACCCGTCGACGTGTCTTGCGCTCCGGTGCCCGGGCGGTGGCGTGGACTCAAGGCGTGTGTCGCTTGACCTTGCGCAGTGTCTGAGCGGTGAGCAGCGCCGCGGACGTCGCCTCGTAGCCCTTGTCCTCCTGGGATCCGTCGAGCCCGGCCCGGTCGAGCGCCTGCTGGTCGTCGTCGCACGTGAGCACCCCGAAGCCGATCGCGACCTGGTGGTCGAGCGCGACCCGGGTGAGCCCGTCGGTCGCAGCGCTGCACACGTAGTCGAAGTGCGGCGTGCCACCGCGGATGACCACGCCGAGCGCGATCACGGCGTCGTACTGCTGCGACGCCAGTGCCGCGGCGACCACGGGCAGCTCGAACGTGCCCGGGACCCGGACCACGACCGGGGCCTCGACCTGGTGGGCCGTGAAGGCGCGCTCGGCGCCGGCGAGCAGGCCCTCCATGACCCGGGCGTGCCAGCTCGCCGCGACCACCGCGACGCGCAGGTCGTGGCAGTCGGTCGGCTGCGCCGTGGGACCTCCGTGTCCAGCCATGTCAGATCGCTCCTGTGCTCAGGTCGCCCGGAGTGCCGTGCCCGGGAAGCGGCATCTCCAGGTCGGGGAGATGGTGACCCATCCGGTCCCGCTTGGTCAGCAGGTAGGCCAGGTTGTGGTCGTTCGGGTGTGGCGTGAGAGGCACCCGCTCGGTGACCTTGATCCCGTAGTCCTCGAGGTTGCTCACCTTGTCGGGGTTGTTGGTCAGCAGCCGGACCTCACCGATCCCGAGGTCCCTGAGGATCTGGGTCGCCGCGCCGTAGTGGCGGGCGTCGGCCGGCAGTCCGAGATCCAGGTTGGCGTCCACGGTGTCGCGCCCGCCCTCCTGGAGCTGGTAGGCCTGCAGCTTGGCCACCAGCCCGATGCCGCGGCCCTCGTGCCCGCGCAGGTAGATGACGACGCCACGGCCCTCGGCCACGATCCGGTCCATCGCCTCGTTGAGCTGCGGACCACAGTCGCAGCGGCTGCTGCCGAAGACGTCGCCGGTCAGGCACTCCGAGTGCACCCGGGTGAGGACCGGCTCGCCGTCGGTGAGGGTCGCCGGGTCGCCGTACACGAGGGCGACGTGCTCGCTGCCGTCGATGGTGATCGTGTATCCGTAGGCCGTGAAGTCGCCGTGGCTGGTCGGGAGGCGGGTCTCGGCCTCGCGGATGACGTGGAGCTCGGTACGTCGGCGGTACTTGACCAGCTCCTCGATGGAGATCATCGCGAGATCGTGCTCGTCGGCGAACGCCCGCAGCTCCGGCGCGCGCTTCATGGTGCCGTCGTCGTTGACGACCTCGACCAGCACGCCGGCGGGCGTCAGCCCGGCCAGCTTGGCCAGGTCGACGGCAGCCTCGGTGTGCCCGCGCCGCACCAGCACGCCGCCCTCGCGGTAGCGCAGCGGGAAGACGTGTCCGGGTCGGGTGATCTCCCAGGGCTCGGTGGCCGAGTCCGCGAGCACGCGCGCGGTGTGCGAGCGGTCCGATGCCGAGATGCCGGTGGAGACACCGTCGCGGGCGTCGACCGAGATCGTGTACGCCGTCCGCATCTTGTCCTTGTTGTGCGGCGTCATCAGCGGGATCTCGAGCCGGTCGAGCATCGCGCCCGGCATCGGCACGCAGATCACACCGCTGCTGTGGCGGATCGTGAACGCCATCAGCTCAGGCGTCGCCTTCGCCGCGGCGAAGATGATGTCGCCCTCGTTCTCACGGTCCTCGTCGTCGACGACGACGACTGCCCTTCCGGCCGCGATGTCGGCGATCGCCCGCTCGACCGAGTCCAATCGAACACCCATCTCAGAACTTCCTTTCGGTGGCCGGGTCGTCGAGACCGATCAGCCTCTCGACGTGCTTGGCGATGATGTCGACCTCGAGGTTCACGGGGTCACCGGGTTGCTTGAAGCCGAGCGTGGTGCGGGCGAGGGTCTCCGGGATCAGCGAGACGACGAAGCTCTCGTCCTCGAGCTCGGCGACGGTCAAGGAGATCCCGTCGACGGTGATGGATCCGTGGAGCACGACGTAGCGCCGGATCTGCGCGGGCAGTGAGATCTCGACGAGGTCCCAGTGCTCACCCGGCGAGCGGCTGACGATCGTGCCGGTGGTGTCGACGTGCCCCTGGACGATGTGCCCCCCGAGGCGGGTCTGTGGTGTGCAGGCGCGCTCGAGGTTGACGCGGTGCCCGATCGCGAGCGCGCCGAGGGAGGTCTTGTCCAAGGTCATCTTCATGACGTCGGCGGTGAAGGTCCCGTCGCCGAGCGCGGCGACCGTCAGGCAGCAGCCGTTGACCGCGATCGAGTCGCCGAGGGCGGCGCCGGTGGTGGCGACGGTGCCCTCGACGGTCAGCCGGACCGCCTCGGGCAGCTCTTCGAGGACGGCGACCGTGCCCAGCTCCTCGACGATTCCGGTGAACATGTCAGCTCTCCTCTTCTCGTTGATCGAGCAGCGCGCTGTGGCGAGCGTCTCGAGACCTCGGTCGCAGCGTCAGCCTCACGTTGATGCTGCTGTCGTCAGGGTCGTCGCTGTCGGGCAGCAGGACGTGCGCGTCGACCAGGTCGAACCGCAGCGCCTCGCTGATGTTGTTGATGCCGAGCGGACCGACCGCCGACTTGCCGTCGCCCATCAGCAGAGGCGCGACGTAGGCCAGCACCTCGTCGACGACACCGGCCTTGAGGAAGGCCGCCGCCAGCCTGGGACCGCCCTCGAAGAACACGTGGTGCCGGCCGTGCTCCCGGTAGAGCGTCGTCAGCGCCTCCAGCGGATCACGCGTCCGCAGCTGCACGGTCTCGGCCCGGTCGTCGAAGATCCGGCTCTCCGTTGGCAGGTCCCGCTTCCCCATCACCGCGCGGAGCGGCTGCCGCGCCAGCGGCTCGCCGCCGGGACCGCGGACCGTGAGCTGCGGATCGTCGAGGGCGACCGTGTTCGTGCCGACCAGCATCGTGTCGCAGAGCGCCCGTAGCAGGTGGGTGTCGCGCCGGGCCGCCGGGGACGACACCCACCGCGAGCTGCCGTCGGTCGCGGCGCTGCGCCCGTCGAGGGTCGTCGCGAACTTCCACGTGACGAACGGCCGTCCGCGTTCGTGGGCGAACGTCCATGCGCGGTTGAGGGCAGCAGCGTCGTCAGCGAGCAGGCCGGCGTCGGTCTCGATGCCGGCCGCGGAAAGAGTCTCCAGGCCGCCCTTGGCGAGCGGGTTGGGGTCGCGCTGCGCCACGACCACCTTCGCGACGCCCGCTTCGATCAACGCCTCCGCGCAGGGGCCGGTGCGTCCGACGTGGTTGCACGGCTCGAGCGTCACGATCGCGGTGGCACCGCGAGCGAGGTCGCCGGCCATCTCGAGCGCCTCGATCTCGGCGTGCGGGTTGCCGGCTCCGTGGTGGTAGCCCTCGCCGACCACGGCGCCGTCCGGGCTGAGCAGGACGCAACCGACCCGCGGGTTCGGTCCGAGCGGGACGCCCGGCGACGCCGCGATCTGCAGCGCGCGCCGCATCGCATCGTGCTCCGAGACGTTGGTCTCCGCCACGCGATGTCCTCTTCCCCTGTCCGTACCGTCCTGTGCTCGGACTCCGGGGATCAGGGGCGGGAGACGCCGTGGCAGGACCACTGACGGCTTCCGCTCGTGCGTGCACTTCCCATCCGGACTTTGACCGTCGGTCCAGGAGTTTCACCTGGTCAACCGATCACTGGCTGCGATCGGGTCGCGGACTTTCACCGCCGGCTCGGAGTTTCACCGACCCCAGAGCACGCGAGCTCTTGTGGCTCAATGGTGGCACAGGCGGGGGGTATGTCCGCAACGTGTCCCTCGTCTCGGACAGCAGGTGTTGCCGATCGCCCGTTCCGGCGGAGGAGTCACGTCGCACCCTCAGGCGTGGGCTGCGTCCCCGGCCGCCGTACGGAGCGCGGCCACCATCGCGTCCGGGTCCTCGGCCGAGAAGACCGCGCTCCCGGCGACGAACACGTCGGCACCGGCCTCGGCGCAGCGCTCGATCGTCTCGAGGGAGACGCCTCCGTCGACCTGGAGCCAGGTGTCGATGCCGTGCTTGTCCATCAGGCTGCGGGCACGGCGGATCTTGGGGAGGCACAGGTCGAGGAACTTCTGGCCGCCGAAGCCGGGTTCGACCGTCATGATCAACAGCATGTCGAGCTCGGGCAGCAGGTCCTCGTAGGGCTCGATCGGCGTCGCGGGCTTGAGCGCCATCGAGGCCCGGGCTCCCGCCGCCCGGATCTCGCGCGCGAGCCGGACCGGAGCTGCGGCGGCCTCGACGTGGAAAGTGACGGAGTCGCAGCCGGCGTCGACGTACGCCAGCGCATTGCGATCGGCATCCTCGATCATCAGGTGCGCGTCGAGCGGGGTGTCCGTCGACCGCGCGAGGGACTCGACCATGGTCGGGCCGAACGTGAGGTTCGGGACGAAGTGGTTGTCCATCACGTCGACGTGGATCCAGTCCGCGCCCGGGATCCGGGCCACCTCGTCGGCGAGGCTGCCGAAGTCGGCGTTGAGGATCGACGGCGTGATCTGGATGTGGCCCACGGGCCGCGAGTCTAGTGGCCCAGCCGGCGCAGCAGACCCTCCTCGTCGACCACCGCCAGCGAGAGCGTGCGGTAGCCGACCTCCTCGAAGAGGACCGTGAACCTGTCCTCCTCCACGTCCGTGACGACGCCCTTGCCGAACTCCTCGTGCTCCACCCGCGCCTGGACGGGATAGGTGGCCTCCACGTCGCTCGCGGCCGGCACGACGTCGGCCCGGCAGTTGTCGCACACGCCGCACCGTTCGACCTGCTCGCCGAAGTACCCGACGAGGAACTCTGCACGGCAGCGGTTCGTCTCGGCGTACGCCCGCATCATGTCGACACGGGACCGTTCCAGGCTCTTGTGGGCCTCGGCGAGCTCGAGCACGGCGGCGGTCCGCTCGTCCGGTGAGCTTGCGGTCCCGGTCTGCCGGACGAGGTCGAGGAGGTTCAGGATCCGGCCGACCTTCCGAGGACCGAGACCGGTGCTGTCACTGACCGCAGCGCGGTCGACCTCGTCCAGGTCCGCGGTCGCCCCGACCACCGAGCCCACGTCGGCCTTCCCGGGCACCCCGGCGGAGAAGAACCGGCCGAGGGCCAGGTCCTCGGGGCGGTAGACGAGGGTGCAGGTGGCCGGCTCGCCGTCGCGTCCGGCGCGTCCGACCTCCTGGTAGTAGGTGTCAGGCGACTCGGGCACCTGGGCGTGCACCACGAAGCGGATGTCCGGCTTGTCGATCCCCATCCCGAACGCCGAGGTGGCTACGACGGTGTCGAGCTCGTCGGCCATGAACGCCTCGTGCGTGGCCTCTCGACGACGGTGCCCCAACCCGGCGTGGTACGGCGCCGCCCGCCGGCCCGTCCCACCGAGGAGCTCGGCGTAGGCCTCCGCGGTCGGCCGGGTCCGGCAGTAGACGATGCCTGGTCCTGCGGCGGCGTCCGGAACGGACGCGAGCACGGCCTCCCGCTGGTCGTCCTCGGTCACCACCCGCAGCACGTCCAGCCGCAGGTTCGGCCGGGCGAAGCCGGTGACGACGGTCGTCGACCGACGCATGCGCAGGCGATCGACGATGTCGTCGCGCACCGGCGGCGCCGCGGTCGCGGTCATCGCGACGAGCCGGGGCTCACCCAGCTCGGCGATCAGCTCTCCGAGCCGGAAGTAGTCGGGCCGGAAGTCATGGCCCCAGACCGACACGCAGTGCGCTTCGTCGACCGCCACCAGGCGGGGCCGCACGTCGGCGAGCGCACCCCGGACCTCGTCGTTCGCCAGCTGCTCGGGCGCGAGGAACAGGAACTCGAGGTCGCCGTCCTGCGCACGGGCGAGGACGTCTCGCCGCTGCGGCGCGCTCTCCGCCGAGCTGAGCCGAGCCGCGCGGACCGGCCCCGGGGCTGCTTCGATCCGGTCGACCTGGTCCTGCTGGAGCGCGAGCAGTGGTGACACCACCAAGGTGCAGCCCTCGCGGAGCACTCCCGCGACCTGGTAGACGAGCGACTTCCCCGCGCCGGTGGGGGACACGAGCAGCACGTCCTGACCGTCGACCAGGGCGCTCGTCGCCTCGGCCTGTCCGGGAAGGAGGCTGTCGTGTCCGAACACCCGGCGCGCGACGTCCCGGACCTGTTGTTGCGAGCTCATCCGCCCGCACTACCCGAACGCGGGCACGGCCATGCCCTACTCGTCCTCGTCCGGGACTGTCTGCCCCTCCGCCTCGTCCCGGTCCGCCCACTCCAGCAGCGGGGCGATGTCGAACACGTGGTCGTCGATGTCGCGGTGGAGGTCACCCATCTCGGCGAACCTCGCCGGGACGGTGTGGATCGTGAAGTCCCGCGGGTCGGCGGCGTCGATCTCGTCCCACCGCACCGGGGTGGAGACCCGGGCGTCGGGCAGGCCGCGCAGGGAGTACGCCGCCGCGATGGTGTGGTCGCGGGCGTTCTGGTTGTAGTCGACGAAGACCTGCTCGGGATCGCGGTCCTTCTTCCACCAGGCCGTGGTGACCAGCTCGGGCGCACGCCGCTCGACCTCGCGGGCGAAGGCGAGCGCAGCCCGTCGAACGACCTTGTGGTCGCCGTCGGGCCGGATCCGGACGTAGACGTGCAGCCCCTTGCTGCCGCTGGTCTTGGGGAAGCCCACGGCACCCAGCTCGTCGAGGACCTCATGGGCGACGTGGGCGACCTTGCGGACCGAGTCGTACGTCGCCTCCGGACCCGGGTCCAGGTCGATCCGCCACTCGTCGGGCTGCTCGGTCTGCCCCCGGCGGCTGTTCCAGGGGTGGAACTCGACGGTGGACATCTGGACCGCCCAGATCACCGCGCCGAGCTCGGTCACGCACAGCTCGTCGGCCGTCCGCCCCCACCGCGGGAAGTAGAGCTGGACCGTCTCCACCCACGGCGGCGCGCCGGCCGGGAGGCGTTTCTGGTGCACCTTGTCCCCCGCCAGGCCCTTCGGGAAGCGGTGCAGCATGCAAGGCCGCTCCCACAGGGCGTTGACGATGCCAGGACCGACGGCCAGGTAGTACTCGACGACGTCGAGCTTGGTCGCGCCCCCTTGGCCTGATTTCTGCGGCGGGAAGTAGACCCGGTCGGGGTTGGTCACCTTGACGACGCGGTTGTCGACCTCGATCTCGGTCGCCGGGCTCGCCATGGGGCGAGCCTAGGGCGTGTGTCCTCGCGCCGCGGCGTCGCGAGCGCAACGCAGCAAGGAATCACACCGTGCTCGCGCGCCTCACCGCCACCCGAGCTCGGGCGCGACGTGGGTGAGGATCGACTCCAGGACATGCGCGTTGTAGTCGACACCGAGCTGGTTGGGGACGGTGAGCAGCAGGGTGTCGGCAGCGGCGATCGCCTCGTCCGTCCGCAGCTGCTCGACCAGGACGTCCGGCTCGGCGGCGTAGGACCGTCCGAACACCGCGCGCATGTTGTCGATGTGGCCGACCTGGTCGGTGGAGGACCGGTCGGCTCCGAAGTAGGCACGGTCCAGGTCGTTGGTCAGGGCGAAGATGCTGCGGCTGACCGACACCCGCGGCTCGCGCTCGTGGCCGGCGGCGCGCCAGGCGTCGCGGAACGTGTCGATCTGCTTGCGCTGCTGGACGTGGAACGGCTCGCCGGACTCGTCCTCCTTGAGCGTCGAGCTCATCAGGTTCATCCCCGACTCGCCGGCCCAGCGCGCTGTCGAGTCGGAGGCCGCGCCCCACCAGATCCGGTCGCGCAGGCCCTCGGAGTGGGGCTCGAGCCGCAGCAGCCCGGGCGGGTTGGGGAACATCGGCCGCGGGCTCGGCTCGGCGAATCCCTCACCCGACAGCACCTCCAGCAGCACCTGGGTGTGCCGGCGGGCCATGTCGGCGTCGGTCTCGCCCTCGGCAGGGGCGAAGCCGAAGTAGCGCCACCCGTCGACGACCTGCTCCGGTGACCCACGACTGATGCCCAGCTGGAGGCGGCCATCGGCGATCAGGTCGGCGGCACCCGCGTCCTCGGCCATGTACATCGGGTTCTCGTAGCGCATGTCGATCACACCGGTGCCGATCTCGATCCGGCTGGTGCGCGCGCCGATGGCTGCGAGGAGCGGGAACGGACTCGCCAGCTGGCGCGCGAAGTGGTGCACCCGGAAGTAGGCGCCGTCCGCGCCGAGCTCCTCGGCGGCGACGGAGAGATCGATCGACTGGTGGAGCACGTCGGCTGCCGACCGCGCCTGGGACGCCTGGGTCGGTGTCCAGTGTCCGAAGGAGAGGAACCCGATCTTCTTCACGTCGGGTTCAACGTTCAACCACTGGTGGCATTCCCCGCCTTCCGTCGGAGCAGCGCGAGGAACATGGCGTCGGTGCCGTGGCGGTGCGGCCACAGCTGTGCGGTGCCGGGCAGCGGACCGTCGGCGTCGGCCACGCCGGGCAGCAGCGGACGGACGTCCTCCAGGGTGGTCGCGTCGCCGGACCCGAGCATCGACGACACGACGTCCCCCGTCTCGGCCCGCACCGGCGAGCAGGTGGCGTAGAGGACCACGCCACCTGGCCGCACCAGCGCGAGCGCGCTGGCGAGCAGCCTTCGCTGCAGCAGCACCAGCGTCAGCAGGTCGTCGGGGCTCCGGCGCCACCGTGCCTCCGGACGGCGGCGGAGTGCACCCAGGCCGGTGCAAGGGGCGTCGACCAGGACCCTGTCGGCGCTCGCCGGCGCCAATGGCGCCTTGGTGCCGTCGGCAGCGACCACGCCCTTGACGCCCGGCAGCCGGCCGGTCCCGCCCAGGGCGCGTCGGACCAGCCCGGCGCGGTGCAGGTGCTGCTCGATCGCCAGCACGCCTGCTCCCCGCTCGGCGGCGAGCGCTGCCAGCAGCGCGGCCTTGCCACCCGGGCCTGCGCACAGGTCGACCCACAGCTCGTCCGCGCCCTCCAGCGGGGCGTTCGCCAACGCGAGCGCGACCAGCTGCGAGCCCTCGTCCTGGACGCCCGCGCGACCTTCGGCGACCGCGGGGACGCGCGCGGGGTCGCCCCCGTCGAGGATCACGCCGTACGGCGAGAAAGGCGTCGGGGTGCCGGGCAGCTCAGCGACCTCGGACCGGCCGGGACGCGCGACCAGCGTCACCTTCGGCGGCACGTTGTCGGCGGCGAGCAGGGCCTCGAGCTCGTCGTCGGGTACGGCGACGTCGAGCAGGTCGACCACCCACCGGGGATGGCTGTGCTTGATGGCGAGGTGGTCCATCCGCGCGTCCCTCGAGCCGGACGGTTCGGGAGCCACCTCCGCGATCCACGCCTCCAGGTCACGTCGCGCCACGGCGCGGAGGACTGCGTTCACGAAGCCTGCGGCACCCCGCCCGGCCTTGGCGTTGGCGAGGTCGACGGTGCTGTTGATCGCGGCGTGGGGTGGCACCCGCATGCCGAGCAGCTGGTGGCTGCCGAGCCGCAGGATGTCGAGGATCCCGAGCTCCACCCGGCGCAGCGGCCGGTCGATGCACGCCGCCAGGATCGCGTCGTACGTCCCCTGCCTGCGGATGGTGCCGGCAGCGAGCTCCGTGGCGAACGCGGCGTCACGGGTGTCGAGCCGAGCCTGGCGACGACCGACGGCAGCACCAGGTTGGTGTAGGCATCCTCGGTCCGGACCAGGCGAAGGACCTCGAGCGCCGCACTCCGCGCGGGGTCGCGCGGCTGCGAGGGCTGCGGACGCCGCTGGCTCCGGGTGTCGGGCATCGACGGGTCCCGTCGGCTCACGCGAACTTCGCGCCGTCGGTGAGCCGTGCGCCTCGCGCCCAGTCGGCTGCGGACATCTGCTTCTTCCCGAACGCCTTGACCTCGCCCAGTCGCACAGGGACGGTCGCGGTGCCGACCAGCACCTCCGCCTTGCCCACGTCGAGCACCCCGGGAGCGAGGTCGGGGCCGTTGGCGATCGGTGCCACCGGGCCGAGCTTGACCCGCTCGCCCTCGAAGGTGGTCCAGGCACCTGGCCACGGGGTGCAGGCCCGGATCCGGCGGTCGACGGCGACCGCGGTCTCGCCCCACTCGACGTGGGCGTCGTCGACGGTGATCTTGGGAGCCAGGCTCACACCATCGGTGGGTTGGTCCCGGGCGTCCAGCGAGCCGCTGGCGATCCCGTCGAGGGTTGCGACCAGGAGCCCCGCACCGCCCTCTGCGAGGCGTTCGAGCAGGGCGCCCGCGGTATCGGTCGGTCGCACGGCCTGCGTCATCACACCGAAGGTCGGCCCGGCATCGAGCGCCTGCACGATCCGGAACGTCGTGGCGCCCGTGATCTCGTCGCCTGCCCAGATCGAGTGCTGCACCGGGGCGGCCCCGCGCCAGGCGGGCAGGAGGGAGAAGTGCAGGTTGACCCACCCGTGCACCGGGATGTCCAGCGCACTCTGAGGGAGCAGCGCGCCGTAGGCCACGACCGCGCAGCAGTCCGGCGCGAGATCGCGCAGTGCAGCCTGGAAGTCGGGGTCGCCCGGATGGTCCGGCTTGAGGACGGGTAGGCCGAGCTCGGCCGCCCGCGCCGCTACCGGGCTCGCCGTCAGGCGGCGCCCGCGTCCGGAGGGTGCGTCGGGGCGGGTGACGACCCCGACCAGGTCGTGCTCCGACTCGGCGATCGCGTCGAGGGCAGGGAGAGCGACCTCGGGCGTGCCGGCGAAGACGACCCTCACAGTGCGAAGCCCCCGGTGCTGTGGGGTGAGACCTTGACCGTCGGCCGCTCGAGGCCGAACCACTCCGACTCCCGGATCTCGCGCATCGCGGCTCTCCGGGCGTCGTCGTCGAGCCGGTCGATGAAGAGCACCCCGTCGAGATGGTCGGTCTCGTGCTGGATCGCCCGCGCGAGCAGCTCGGACCCCTCGATCCGCACCGGGTCCCCGTGCATGTCGAAGCCGGTGGCCACCACCGAGAGCGCGCGGATGCAGTCGTAGGTCAGCTCGGGGAGGGACAGGCACCCCTCGGGGCCGTCCTGGAGCTCCGCGGACAGGTCGAGAGCGGGGTTGATCAGGTGTCCGACCTCGCCGTCGACGTACCAGGTGAAGACCCGGAGGCCGACGCCGATCTGCGGTGCGGCCAGCCCGGCGCCGGGCGCCTCGAGCATGGTGTCGGTGAGGTCGGTGACCAGCTGCCGGAGCTCGCTGTCGAAGTCGACGACCTCGATCGCTCGCCGGCGGAGCACAGGATCGCCGAACAGTCGGATGGGTCGGATGGCCACGCCGCGATCCTAGTCGGGGGTCCTTGCGGACGGACTCGTGTGCCGCCGCGGATCCCTGCCCGTCGGGTGCGACGGGCTCGTGCGCCTCAGAACAGCTCCAGGGGGTCGACCTGGATCCGGACCGGGTCCAGCTTGCGGGCCGAGCGCACCCGCTGCAGCTCGCCGAGTGCGGCGGCCAGCGCCGCGCCCTGTGCCCGCGGCACTCGTACGACCGCGCGCTCCTCGTCGTCGCCGGTCCCGGTCAGCGGCGGCAGCGGGCCGAGCACGTCGGCGTCGTCGGGCAGGTCGAGCAGTGTCAGCGCGTCGTCGAGCGCGCCGGGACCCGCCCGCAGGGTCGCCACCCGGGTCGCAGGCGGCAGCCGGGCACCGCGTCGTTCGTCGGCCTCGCGCCCGGCGAACCCGGACTGGTCCCACCTCACCAGCGCCTGCAGCGCCGGAGCGGCCGGATCGCCGACGGCCAGCGCGCGGCCGCCGGGACGGAGCAGTGCCACTGCGTTGGACCACCGACGAAGCGCCTCCTCCGCGGCTCGCATGCTGTCGCGGGCGAGCAGCAGCCAGGCGTCGAGGAGCACGACGACGGCATATCCTCCCGCTGCCACCGGCTCTGCCCCGGGCGTCGCGACCACGATCCGGCGCCCGCCGTCGACGTCGGCCCGGATCCGGTCCCCGCTGGAGGTGACCACCGGCACCGGCGCGAACGCCCGGCCGAGCTCGTCGGCGGTGCGGGCATCGCCGATCACCGGTGCCCGCAGTCCGCGCCCACCGCAAGCGGCGCAGGTCCAGCCGGGCGTCTCGGTGGCGCACCAGCGGCAGCGGGGCGGCGTGGTCGGGCCGGTCAGCTGGAGCGGGCCGCTGCACGTCGAGCACCGGGCTGGGGTGCGGCAGCGCTCGCAGGCCAGTCGCAGGACGTAGCCCGCGCGGGGCGTCTGCACCAGCACCGGGCCCCGCTCGAGGCCCCACCGCACCGCGTCGTGGGCCTCCCTGGGCACTCGGGCCGCGCCGGAGTAGGGGTCGTGGTGGTGCCCCGCACCGGCCACCCCGATGAGGGCGCGGTCACGCACAGTGGGGCGAGTCGCAGCGATCTCCTTGGCCCAGCCCGACTGCAGCAGGTGGTCGGCCTCGACGCTGCGGGAGAAACCGCCGACCAGCACGGCGCAGCCCTCGATGCCCGCTCGTTCGAGCAGCACCTCCCTGGTGTGGGGATAGGGCGCCCGCGGCTCGGCGTGCAGGTCGTCGCCGTCGTCCCAGATGGCCACCAGTCCGAGGTCGTGGACCGGCGCGAAGGCGGCGGACCGGGTCCCCACGACGATCCGGCGGGCGCCACGGCTCACCAGCAGGAAGTCGCCGTAGCGCGGACCCGGGCCCGCCTCGGCCTGCAGCGTGACGTGCTGGTCGGGTCCGAGGAGCTCACGAAGGGCAGCGTCGACGCGCGCGACGTCCCGGTGGTCGGGCACGCAGAGGACGGTGCCGCGCCCACCGGCCAGGGTCACCGCGGCCAGGTGCGCCAGCAGCCTGGGCCAGTCCTCCCCCGGCGCCGCGCCCCACACGGCACGCGGCGTCCCGCCGGTGCGCAGGTGGTGCAGGAACGCCGACGCCGCGGGATAGGCCGTCCAGTGGTCCTCCGGCAGCGTGAGCGTCCCCAGCGGCGGTGCCGGCGGCGATGCCTGCTTCTCGGTCGTGGCGTGCCGCGGCGGCACGGCGAGGCGTCGTACGTCGGAGCTCACACCGGCGTAGCGCTCCGCGATCCGGCGGCACAGCTCGGCGATCGCCGGCGTCAGCACCGGCTCCGTGCCGACCACCCGGCGCAGCGGCGCCAACCGGCCGTCGTGCCCACTGGCACCTGCGCGGTCGACCACGAAGCCGTCGACGTCCTGGCCCGCGAAGCGCACCTTGACCCGCACGCCGGGAACGGCCTGCTCGGCCATCGACGCGGGCACGGCGTAGTCGAAGGTCCGGTCGAGATGGGCGAGCGGGAGGTCGACCACCACCCGCGCGACCGGGTCGACCTCGGCGAGCTCGACCGGCGCCGCCTGCTTCGCGCGGCGCGCCCGCGCCTGCTGACCCGACTTCCGTGCCGCAGCCCGCGCAAGCCCCGGCAGCGCGGCGTCCGGCTCGTCAGCAGTCACGGCAGATGTCTACCAACAGGGCCAGACACGACGCCGACCCGGCTCGTCTCGGCAGGAAAAACGCGTCGAGCCGGCTCATCTCGACATGAGCCGGCTCGACGGACGGGTCAGATGCCTGCGGCGACCTTGAGCGCGTCGGCGCGGTCGGTCTTCTCCCAGGTGAACTCCGGGAGCTCACGACCGAAGTGACCGTAGGCGGCGGTCTTGGCGTAGATCGGCCGGAGCAGGTCGAGGTCGCGCAGGATCGCGGCCGGACGGAGGTCGAACACCTCGAGCACCGCGGCCTGGATCTCCTCGTCCGGGATCACGCCGGTGCCGAACGTCTCGATGAAGACGCCGACCGGGGCGGCCTTGCCGATGGCGTAGGCGACCTGCGCCTCGCACCGGCGGGCGAGACCCGCGGCGACCACGTTCTTGGCGACCCAGCGCATGGCGTAGGCGCCGGACCGGTCGACCTTGGACGGATCCTTGCCGGAGAAGGCACCACCGCCGTGGCGGGCCATGCCGCCGTAGGTGTCGACGATGATCTTGCGACCGGTCAGACCGGCGTCGCCCATCGGCCCGCCGACGACGAAACGGCCGGTCGGGTTGATGTAGAGCTGGTGGCCGTCGGACGGCACGATCGACGCGAACTGCGCGAGCACCGGCTCGACGACGTGGAGCTCGATGTCCTTGGCCAGCTGGTCCTGCGTGACGTCGTCGGCGTGCTGGGTCGACAGCACGACGGTGTCGACGCGGACCGCGCGGTTCTCGTCGTCGTACTCGATGGTGACCTGGGTCTTGCCGTCAGGGCGGAGGTAGGGCAGCGTGCCGTCCTTGCGGACCTCGGTGAGCCTCTCGGCGAGGGTCTGGGCGATCTTGATCGGCAGCGGGAACAGCTCCGGGGTGTCGTCGCAGGCGTAGCCGAACATCAGGCCCTGGTCGCCGGCGCCCTGCTTGTCGAGCTCGTCACCCGAACCGCCCACGCGCTCCTCGAAGGCGTCGTCGACGCCCTGGGCGATGTCGGCCGACTGGGCGCCGATCGCGACCTGGACACCGCAGGAGCTGCCGTCGAACCCCTTCTCGGAGGAGTCGTAGCCGATGTCGAGGATCTTCTGGCGGACCAGCTGCGCGACGGGTGCGTAGGCAGACGTGGTCACCTCGCCGGCAACGACGACGAGGCCGGTGGTGAGCAGCGTCTCGACCGCCACCCGGCTGGTCGGGTCGTGCTCGATGAGGTAGTCCAGGATGGTGTCGCTGATCTGGTCCGCGATCTTGTCCGGGTGTCCCTCGGTCACCGACTCGGAGGTGAAGAGGCGTCCAACCACGTTGTGTCTCGCTTTCGCATAAGGCGTCTTGACGGGGGCCGGAGCTGAGGGCCGCCGATCCAACGATACGAGGGCCGACAGGTGCTGCGCGGCAGTCTCACGTAGGAGACAGCCGGGCGGCCACCTGGTCCCAGATGACATGGGCGAGAGCGCCCTTGCTCCCCCGCGGTACGTCGACAGCGGTGCCGTCCGCGGCCAGGATAACTGCCTCGTTGTCATCGGCGCCGAAGACCGCGCCGCCGCTGACGTCGTTGACCACGAGCAGGTCGCAGCCCTTGCGCGCCAGCTTGGCGCGCGCCAGGTCGAGGACCGAGCCGCTCTTGTCGCCGGTCTCGGCCGCGAAGCCGACCACGACGGTGCCCGGGGCGGGTCGGTGGGCCGCCAGCTCCTTGAGGATGTCGGGGTTCTGCTCGAGGGAGATGATCGGCGCCGAGCCGTCCTCGGACTTCTTGATCTTGGTGTCCGACCGGTGCACCGGACGGAAGTCGGCCGGGGCCGCGGCCATGACCACGGCCTCGGCGCCGGCGGCAGCGGTGAGCACGGCGTCGCGCAGCTCGGCCGTCGACTCGACGTGGACCACCTTCACCCCCGCGGGGTCGGTCAGGCTCACGTTGGCGGCGACCAGGGTGACCTCGGCGCCGCGAGCGGCGGCTGCCCGCGCCAGTGCGTAGCCCTGTCGCCCCGAGGACCGGTTGCCGAGGAAGCGGACCGGATCGAGCTTCTCGCGGGTCCCGCCCGCGGACACGACGACCCGGTGGCCGGCCAGGTCGAGGGTCCCTGCGCCTGCGCCCGTCGAGGAACGCTCGAGCACGTCGCGACAGAGCTCGAAGATCTCCTCCGGGTCGGGCAGCCGTCCCTTGCCGGTGTCGGCGCCGGTGAGCCGGCCCTCCGCAGGCTCGACCACAAGGACCCCGCGGGAGCGCAGGGTGCCGACGTTGGCGGCGGTGGCGGCGTGCTCCCACATCTCGGTGTGCATCGCGGGCGCCATGACGACCGGGCAGCGCGCGGTCAGGAGGGTGTTGGTCAGCAGGTCGTCGGCGAGCCCGTGAGCCGCCTTCGCCATCACGTCGGCGGTCGCGGGGACGACCACGACCAGGTCGGCCTCCTGGCCGATCCGGACGTGGGGCACCTCGTGCACGCTCGTCCAGACGTCGGTCGCGACCGGCTTGCCCGAGAGCGCCGCCCAGGTCGGGGCGCCGACGAACTCCAGTGCAGCTGCCGTCGGCACCACGGTGACGTCGTGACCGGACTCGGTGAACCGGCGCAGCAGCTCACAGGCCTTGTAGGCGGCAATGCCGCCGGAGACCCCGAGCACGACCCTTCGAGGCGGTCGCAGCGCGAGCTCCTCGGGGTCCGCGCGGCGGGGCGCCATCGACGGGGCTCAGATCACTCTGCGGTGTCGGTGCGCGCAGCCTTGGGCAGGGCGGCTGACGCGGCCTCCTCGGCGGCGAGCTCGGCCGGGTCGATGTCCTCGCAGGTCAACAGGTCGTCGTTGATCTCGCGCAGCGCGATCGACAGCGGCTTCTCCTGGACGTGGGTGTCCACGAGCGGGCCGACGTACTCGAGCAGCCCCTCGCCGAGCTGGGAGTAGTAGGCGTTGATCTGCCGGGCGCGCTTGGCGCTGTAGAGGACCAGCTTGTACTTGCTGTCGGTCTTGCTGAGCAGGTCGTCGATCGGCGGGTTGGTCACACCCACGGCGTCGATGTTCGGGGCAGACACGCGGTTGGCCTCACAGTGTTGGTTGGGCCGAGCGTGTCGTAAACGGTGCTTCGCCGCCCGGGGCTCCGCCCCAGGGGCTCGCACCGTGCCGCTTCGCGGCGGTACGACACGCTGCCGGCCAGCTAGTCGTCCGACTGTTCGTCGGACGGGATTCTCATCAAGGCTACCAACTCGGCAGCCGCATCGTGAACTTCGTGGTTGACGATGGTGACGTCGAACTCCGACTCTGCCTCGAGCTCTTCGACGGCGGTGGCGAGCCGTCGCTCGCGTTCCTCGTCGGATTCGGTGCCGCGGCCGACCAGCCGACGCACCAGCTCCTCCCACGACGGGGGCTTCAGGAACACGAACAGCGCCTGCGGCATCGTCCGCCGTACCTGGCGGGCCCCCTGGAGGTCGATCTCCAGCATCGCCGGCCGCCCGGCGGCCAGTGCCTCCTCGACCGGACCGCGAGGCGTGCCGTAGCGGTGGGTGCCGTGCACGACGGCCCACTCGAGCAGGCGATCCTCGGCGATCAGCCGGTCGAACTCCGCGTCGTCCACGAAGAGGTAGTGCACGCCGTCCTGCTCGCCGGGCCGAGGCGCCCGGGTCGTGGCGGACACCGAGATCCAGACCTCGGGGTGGTTCTGGCGGACAGCCGCAGCGACTGTTCCCTTGCCGACCGCAGTGGGACCGGCGAGTACGACGAGACGGCTCGGAGCGCTCGTCGCGTCACTCACCCGCGGCGAACTCCCGCTTGAGGGCGGCGACCTGCTTCGTGCCGAGTCCGCGCACGCGACGGGACTCGGCGATGCCGAGCCGCTCCATGAGCTGGCCGGCGCGGATCTTGCCGAGACCGGGCACTGCCTGCAGGAGGTCGAGAACCTTCATCTTGCCGACGACCTCGTTGGTCTGACCCTCGGCGAGCACGTCGGCGATCGAGGCGCCGGAGTTCTTCAGCCGGTTCTTCACCTCGGCCCGCTCTCGACGAGCCGCGGCCGCCTTGGCGAGGGCGGCCTGACGCTGTTCAGGGGTCAGAGGAGGCAGAGCCACGTACACGATCCTTCTGTCGAGCGGCAGCATCGGCGGAGAGAGCACCCACCAATCGGCCACCCTAGTCACGTCGCCGACGGGCGGGCAACGCGGCCCGGCCAGCGAATGCCCGGAACAGCCGGACCTGCGGGGTCCCTAGAGGGCGAGTCGGGTCTTGCAGACATCGCGTGCCTGCTGCTGGACACCACTCATTGCACGAGCGGTCGTGGCCGACACGAGTGCGGTCGCGGCGGCGTCGATCGCCGCCTTCTGGTCGGTGTCGAGCCCGGCAGGAGGGCGACGGCGGTCGTACTCGTCCGGGTCGACGCCGGCGGCGTCGAGCGCGTCGGCGAGGTCCTGGATCCGCACCACGACGACCTCCCACTCGTCGGCGATGTCGTCGGGAGCCTTCGCCGCGAGCGCCTCGAAGCTAGGCAAGGCCTGGATCAGTCCGCTCGCCCGCCCACCTTCGGCGAGGGCGTCGCTGATCTGCACCTGGTGGGCCTCGACCTCCTCGCAGTAGGCCTCGAACCTCTCCGGGACCGCGTACGGGTCGTCGTCGGCGCTGTCACACCCGGCCACGCCGAGCACTGCCACCGAAACGCAGACCGCGAGCCGCGAGCCGACCGGCGTACGTCGCCTCACCCGAGCAGGCTCCGCAGCTCGTCATTGGCCCGCTCCACGGCAGCGCGCATCGAGGCGGCGTCGGGGCCGAGGCGGAGCACGCCGCGCGACGAGCTCGCCACCACCTGGTGCGCGGAGGCGCCGAAGATGCGGACGATGTCGGCGGCGGTGCCGCCCTGCTCGCCGTACCCCGGCGCGAGGATCGGTCCGTTGATCGCGAGGTCCAGACCACTGCCGTCGATGGTGGCGCCTACGACAGCACCGCAGGACCCGATCGGCCGGGCGTCGCCGTTGAGGTCGCGCAGGTGGGCAAGCACGGCCGATGCGACCGTACGGCGGCCGAACCGCTCGTTGGTCACGGCCTGTTGGACCTCCGGCCCTTCCTTGTTGGAGGTCGCCGCCAGCACGAACAGGCCGGCACCGTGGATCCGCGCGACCTCCACGAACGGCAACAGCGAGCCGAAGCCCAGGTAGGGACTGATCGTGATCGCGTCCGACGCGAGCGGCGAGGCCGGGTCCAGGTAGGCCTCGGCGTACGCCTGCGACGTCGAGCCGATGTCGCCGCGCTTGACGTCGAGCAGGACGAGGGCGCCGGCCGCCCGCGACTCGGAGACCACCCGCTCGAGGACCGCGACGCCGCGGCTGCCGAACCGCTCGTAGAACGCGGCCTGGGGCTTCACCACCGAGCAGTACGGCGCTACCGCCTCCACCGCCGTGAGTGCGAATTTCTCCAGCCCCCCGACCGTGTCGTCGAGGCCCCACTCGTGGAGGAGGCGCGCGTGGGGGTCGATGCCGACGCAGAACTGCCCGCGCTGCGCCAGCGCGGCCGCGTAGCGCTCACCGAACGGTGCCGTCATCGCAGCCCTTTCAGGATCCGGCGCGGCCACATCGGACCGCCGTAGACGAGCCCTGTGTAGGCCTGGACCAGGTCTGCGCCGGCGGCGAGCCGGTCCCGTGCGTCCTCGGCCGTCGAGATGCCACCGACGCCGACCAGGGTCAGGTCGGGCCCGACCCGGCCGCGCAGCAGGGACACGACCTCGGTCGCGCGCTCGCGCAGAGGCGCACCCGACAGGCCGCCTGCTCCAGCCGCCTCGACCTGCGCGGGGCTCGACCGCAGCCCCTCACGGCTGATCGTGGTGTTGGTGGCGATGACGCCGGCGAGGCCCTGCGCGACGGCCAGGTCGGCGACGTCGAGCACGTCGTCGTCGGCGAGGTCCGGCGCGATCTTGACCAGCAGGGGGACCGGCTCCCGGGAAGCGTCGTCGGTGACCCGGTCCGCGACCCGGCGCACGTGCTCGAGCAACGGGGCGAGCTTCTCCACTGCCTGGAGGTTGCGCAGGCCGGGCGTGTTGGGCGAGCTCACGTTGACGACCAGGTAGTCGGCGTACGCCGCCAGCAGCCGGGTCGACATCTCGTAGTCGGCCTCGACGGCGGACTGGTCGTCGTCGGGGACCACCTTCGACTTGCCGATGTTGATGCCGAGCACCGGCCCGCCCCGTCGGCGGGGTCGTCGTGCCAGCCGCTGAGCGACGGCCGCGGCGCCGTCGTTGTTGAAGCCCATCCGGTTGACGATCGCTCGGTCGTCGACCAGCCGCGCCAGGCGCGGCTTCGGGTTCCCGGGCTGTGCGAGGGCAGTGACCGTGCCGACCTCGACGTGCCCGAAACCGAATGCGCCCAGCTCCTCGAAGGCCTCGGCGG
The DNA here is from genome assembly GCA_963724275.1 of uncultured Actinomycetota bacterium. Taxonomy (GTDB): domain Bacteria; phylum Actinomycetota; class Actinomycetes; order Propionibacteriales; family Nocardioidaceae; genus Nocardioides. The sequence continues at coordinate 98,921 of CAVRUB010000014.1, forward strand.
TCTTGTCGAAGCCGGCCGCAAGACCGAGCGGGTTGGGGAAGGTCAGGCCCATCGTTCGGACCGGTCCGTGCCGGGGCGCCCTGGTCCGCCGGAGCACCGGGCCGGCCGCCTTCAAGGCGTCGAACGTGCGGTGGTGCGCGACCTCGGCGTCCAGCCGCACCAGACCGTGCTTGAAGACCGTGTCGTAGACAGCGGTCACCGCGGAGCCTTCTCGCGGTCCCCGCCGGCAGGCAGGCGGAACGCGTCGCGCCGGGGTGAGCTCCACTCCTGGAGGGACTTCACGCCCACGTCGCCGCGGTGAAGTGCCTCGATACCGTGGACTGCCGCCCCGAGCCCCTGCACAGTGGTGATGCACGGGATGTTGGCGCGCACGGCCGCGGTGCGGATCTCGTAACCGTCGAGCCGCGCCGAGCCACCGCCGGTAGTGCCGTGCGGCGTGTTGATCACGAGGTCGATCTCGCCGGCGAGGATCAGCTGCACGGTGGTCTGCTCCCCCGCCGGGCCCTCACCCTCGAAGTGCTTGCGGACGATCGTGGTCTCGACGCCGTTGCGGCGCAGCACCTCCGCGGTGCCCTTGGTCGCCATGATCTCGAAGCCGTGGTCGGCCAGCACCTTGATCGGGAAGACCATGTGCCGCTTGTCGCGGTTCGCCATGCTGACGAACACCCGGCTGCGCCGGCCTTCGTGCATCCCGGGCTGCGGCAGCGACCCGAACGCACCGGCCTGGGCCTTCGCGAACGCCGTCCCGAAGTCGGCGTCCAGGCCCATCACCTCGCCGGTCGACTTCATCTCCGGTCCCAGCACGGTGTCGACCTGTCGGCCGTCCGGTGTGCGGAACCGGTTGAACGGCATCACCGCCTCCTTGACCGCGATCGGCTGGTCGGCAGGCAGGGTCCCGCCGTCGCCGTCGGCCGGGAGCATGCCCTCCTTGCGGAGCTCGGCGATGGTGGCGCCCATCATCACCCGGGCGCAGGCCTTCGCCAGCGGAGTGCCGGTCGCCTTCGAGACGAAGGGCACCGTGCGGCTGGCTCGCGGGTTGGCCTCCAGCACGTAGAGCACGTCGGAGCCGAGCGCGAACTGGATGTTGATGAGACCGCGCACGCCGACGCCCTTGGCGATCGCGAGCGTCGCCTCCCGGATCCGCTGGATCTCGGAGTCGCCGAGGGTGATCGGCGGCAGCGCGCACGAGGAGTCGCCGGAGTGGATGCCGGCCTCCTCGATGTGCTCCATCACCCCGCCGAGGAACAGCTCCTCGCCGTCGTACAAGGCGTCCACGTCGATCTCGACGGCGTCATCGACGAACCGGTCGACCAGCACCGGGTGCTCGGGCGTCACCTCGGTGGCGCGGGAGATGTAGTCACCCAGCGAGCGCTCGTCGTAGACGATCTCCATGCCACGGCCCCCGAGGACGTACGACGGCCGCACCAGCACCGGGTAGCCGATCCGGTCGGCGATCGCGCGGGCCTCCTCGAAGCTGGTCGCCATCCCGTGCTGGGGAGCGACCAGCCTCGCCTCGGCCAGCACCCGGCCGAAGGCGCCGCGCTCCTCGGCGAGGTGGATCGCCTCGGGGCTGGTGCCGACGATGGTGACGCCGTTGTCCTTGAGGTCCTGCGCCAGGCCGAGCGGGGTCTGACCGCCGAGCTGGCAGATCACGCCCACGACCGGGCCGGCCTGCTCCTCGGCGTGCACGATCTCGAGCACGTCCTCCAGCGTCAACGGCTCGAAGTAGAGCCGGTCGGAGGTGTCGTAGTCGGTGGACACGGTCTCGGGGTTGCAGTTGACCATCACGGTCTCGAACCCGCCGTGCTCGTTCGGCGCACTGCTGAGCGCCATGCTCGCGTGCACGCACGAGTAGTCGAACTCGATGCCCTGCCCGATCCGGTTGGGCCCGCTGCCGAGGATGATCACGGCCGGCTTCTCGCGCGGTGGGACCTCGGTCTCCTCGTCGTAGGACGAGTAGTGGTACGGCGTGCGCGCGGCGAACTCCGCGGCGCAGGTGTCGACGGTCTTGTAGACGGGCCGGATGCCGAGCGCGTGCCGGACGCCACGCACCACGTCGGGGGTCATGCCCCGGATCCTGCCGATCTGGACGTCGGAGAACCCGTGCCGCTTGGCGTTGCGGAGCAGCGCCGGCGTCAGCTCGTCTGCCGCGATCAGGTCCTGCGCGGTCTCGTTGATCAGCATCAGCTGGTCGACGAACCAGGGATCGATGCCGGTGGCCTCGAAGACCTCGTCCGCAGTGGCGCTCGCGCGGATCGCGTCCATGACCTTCCTGAGGCGGCCGTCGTGTGGTTTCCGGATCTCCTCGAGCAGGGCCCGCTTGGTGTCTGGCGAGCCCAGGTCGACGTCGAAGTCCTTGTGCCAGTCGAACGGCGCCTTCTTGTCCTCCAGCGACCGGAGCGCCTTCTGCAGCGCCTCGGTGAAGTTTCTGCCGATCGCCATCGCCTCACCCACCGACTTCATGTGGGTCGTCAGCGTGGGATCGGCGCCCGGGAACTTCTCGAACGCGAACCGAGGAACCTTGACCACGACGTAGTCCAAGGTGGGCTCGAACGCGGCGGTGGTGCTGGATCCGCTCTTCCGGACGGCAATGTCGTTCGGTAGCTCGTCGAGCGTGTAGCCGATCGCCACCTTCGCCGCGATCTTCGCGATCGGGAACCCGGTCGCCTTCGACGCCAGCGCGCTCGACCGCGACACCCGAGGGTTCATCTCGATCACGATCACCCGGCCGTCGTGCGGGTTGACGGCGTACTGGATGTTGCAACCGCCGGTGTCGACCCCGACCTCGCGGATGATGCCGATGGCCAGGTCGCGCAGGTGCTGGTACTCGCGGTCGGTCAGTGTCATCGCCGGCGCCACGGTGATCGAGTCGCCGGTGTGGACGCCCATCGGGTCGAGGTTCTCGATCGAGCAGATGATGACGACGTTGTCGGCCTTGTCGCGCATCACCTCCAGCTCGTACTCCTTCCAGCCGATGATCGACTCCTCGATGAGGACCTCGCTCGTCGGGCTGGCGTCGAGACCCGCACCCGCGATGCGCGTCAGGTCCACGTCGTCGTAGGCGATGCCGGAGCCGGTGCCGCCCATGGTGAACGAGGGACGGATGACCACCGGGAAACCGAGCTCGCCGACCGCCTTCTCGCACTCCTCGAGCGAGTGGCACACGAAGCTGCGCGCCACCTCGCCACCGACCGTGGCGACGATGGCGTTGAACTGCTCGCGGTTCTCACCGCGGTGGATCGCCTCGAAGCTGGCGCCGATCATCTCCACGCCGTACTTCTCCAGGACCCCGTTCTCGTGCAGCGCGATCGCGGTGTTGAGGGCCGTCTGGCCGCCGAGCGTCGGGAGCACGGCGTCAGGGCGCTCCTGCGCGATCACCTTCTCGACGTACTCCGGTGTGATCGGCTCGACGTAGGTCGCATCTGCGAACTCGGGGTCGGTCATGATCGTCGCCGGGTTGCTGTTGACCAGCACCACCCGCAGGCCCTCGGCCTTGAGCACCCGGCACGCCTGGGTGCCGGAGTAGTCGAACTCGCAGGCCTGTCCGATGACGATCGGCCCGGAGCCGATCACGAGGACCGACTTGATGTCGTCGCGCTTCGGCATCAGCTGTCGCCTCCGGTCGTCGAGTAGCCCGAGCCGCTGGGCGCGGGCGTGTCGAGACGCCGCATGAGATCCACGAACCTGTCGAACAGGTAGGCGGCGTCGTGGGGACCGGCGGCGGCCTCGGGGTGGTACTGCACCGAGAACGCCTTCAGGTCGCCCCCGAGCCGAGCGCAGCTCGAGACCCTCGACCACGTCGTCGTTGAGGCAGACGTGGCTGACGGTGGCGGTCCCGTACGGCGTCTCCGTGGGCGTGCCGACGGGCGCGTCGACCGCGAAGCCGTGGTTGTGCGCCGTCACCTCGACCTTGCCGGTGGTGCGGTCCATCACCGGCAGGTTGATGCCGCGGTGTCCGTAGACGAGCTTGTAGGTGCCGAAGCCCAGCGCGCGGCCGAACAGCTGGTTGCCGAAGCAGATCCCGAAGTAGGGGATGCCGCGCTCGAGCACCCCTTGCAGCGTGCTGACGTCAGCGGTGGCCGGGTCGCCGGGGCCGTTGGAGAGGAAGACCCCGTCGGGGTCGACCGCCTCGATCTCTGCGACGGTCGCCGTGGCGGGCAGGACGTGCACCTCGATCCCCCGCTCGGCCATCAGCGCGGGCGTCATCCCCTTGATGCCGAGGTCGACCGCCGCGACGACCAGCGGCTTCTCCCCCGGCGCCAGGTTGCGGGCGGGGACGACGTAGGGCTCGATCACGCTGACCTCGCCGGCCAGGTCGGCACCCTTCATCTCCGGCTGCTTCCGGACCCGCTCGAGCAACGCGTCGGTATTGGTCTCGGTCGTCGAGATCCCGCACCGCATCGCACCACGCTCACGCAGGTGCCGGGTGAGGGCGCGGGTGTCGATACCGCTGATCCCGACCACGCCCTGCGCACGCAGCTCGTCGTCCAGGGAGCGTCGCGAGCGCCAGCTGCTGACACGCCGCGCGGGGTCGCGGACGACGTAGCCGGCCACCCAGATCCGGCGGGACTCCTGGTCCTCGTCGTTGACGCCGGTGTTGCCGATGTGCGGAGCAGTCATCACGACGACCTGCCGGTGGTACGACGGGTCGGTCAGCGTCTCCTGGTAGCCGGTCATGCCGGTGTTGAACACCGCTTCGCCGTACGTCTCGCCCTCGGCGCCGTAGGACTCGCCGTGGAAGGTGCGTCCGTCCTCCAGGACCAAGATCGCCATCAGACCAGCTTTCCGTCGAGCACCGTGGGCCGTCCGCGCAGGAACGTCGCCTCGATCCTTCCAGGCAGCTCCATGCCGGCGTACGGGGTGTTCCGAGAGAGGGACGCGGACTCCGCGGCGTCGATCGTTCTGGTAGCGGCCGGGTCGTAGAGCGTGAGGTTGGCCGGGGCGCCGACCTCGATCGGGAGGCCGTGATCGGGCACCTGGCCGATCCGCGCCGGGGCGTAGGACATCCGCTCGGCGACGCCCTCCCAGTCGAGCAGGCCGGTGTCGACCATCGTGTGCTGCACGACCGACAGCGCGGTCTCGAGCCCGAGCATGCCGAACGCGGCAGCAGCCCACTCACAATCCTTGTCCTCGTGCGGGTGCGGTGCGTGGTCGGTGGCGACGATGTCGATCGTGCCGTCGGCCAGCCCCGCGCGCAGCGCCTCGACGTCGGACGCCGATCGCAACGGGGGGTTGACCTTGTAGATCGGGTTGTACGTCGCCGCCAGCTCGTCGGTCAGCAACAGGTGGTGGGGGCAGGCCTCGGCCGTGACGTTCCAGCCCTTGCGCTTGGCGTCGCGGACGATCTCGACCGACCCCGCCGTCGACACGTGGCACACGTGCAGCCGCGAGCCGACGTGGGCCGTGAGCAGGCAGTCGCGGGCGATGATCGCCTCCTCGGCGACCGCCGGCCACCCTGCCAGTCCGAGCCGTCCGGAGAGCTCGCACTCGTTCATCTGCGCGTTCTCGGTCAGCCTCGGGTCCTGGGCGTGCTGGGCGATCACGCCCCCGAACGCCTTGACGTACTCCAGCGCCCTGCGCATCAGCATCGGGTCGCTGACGCAGTGGCCGTCGTCGGAGAAGACCCGCACCCGCGCAGCCGAGTCCGCCATCGCACCGAGCTCGGCGAGCCGCTCGCCGCCGAGCCCGACCGTGACCGCTCCGACCGGGAAGACGTCGCAGTAGCCGGCCTCGCGACCGAGCCGCCACACCTGCTCGACGACGCCCGCGGTGTCGGCGACCGGCTCGGTGTTGGCCATCGCGTGCACGGCGGTGAACCCGCCCATCGCCGCCGCCCGGGTGCCGGTCTCCACGGTCTCGGCGTCCTCCCGGCCCGGCTCGCGCAGGTGGGTGTGCAGGTCCACCAGCCCCGGCAGCGCGATCAGTCCCTCGGCCTCGATGACCGTCTCACCGGTGGTCGAGGCCGGTAGGTCGCGGTAGTGCGAGCCGCTAGGCGAGGACGTATCGAGACCCGGTGCGATGTCCACGACCGTGCCGTCCGCGAGGCGGATGTCGGTCGGGCTCACCCCCCAGGATCCGCACGTTCTTGACGAGGTATCTCGCGCTGCTGGTCACGCCGTTCATTCAGGGCTCTCGCTTTCGGATCCCCCGAGGAGGAGGTAGAGGACGGCCATCCGGACGGCGACTCCGTTGGTGACCTGCTCGACGATCACCGACCGGGCGGAGTCGGCGACGTCCGCGGTGATCTCCATGCCGCGCACCATCGGGCCGGGGTGCATCACGATCGTGTGGTCCTGGAGGGTCGCCATCCGGCGCCCGTCGAGTCCGTAGCGGCGGGAGTACTCCCGCGGCGTCGGGAAGAACCCGCCCTGCATCCGCTCCCGTTGGACGCGCAGCATCATCACCGCGTCGACCTTCGGGATGACCGCGTCGAGGTCGTAGCTCGTGGCCACGCCCCAGCTCTCCACCCCCACCGGCAGCAGCGTCGGAGGGCCGATCAGGGTCACCTCGGCGCCCAGCGTCTGGAGCAGCAAGGCGTTGGAGCGGGCGACCCGGCTGTGCAGCACGTCGCCGACGATCGCCACCCGGCGGCCCTCGAGACCGCCTGGCTTCGACTCTCCCAGGTGCCGCCAGAGCGTGAAGGCGTCCAGCAGCGCCTGCGTGGGGTGCTCATGGGTGCCGTCGCCGGCGTTGACCACGCTGGACCGCACCCAGCCCGAGTGGGCGAGCCGATGGGGCGCACCACTCGCGCTGTGACGGATGACCACGGCGTCGGCCCCCATCGCCTCGAGCGTGAGCGCGGTGTCCTTGAGGCTCTCTCCCTTGCTCAGGCTGGAGCCCTTGGCAGCGAAGTTGATGACGTCGGCCGAGAGCCGCTTGGCGGCGGCCTCGAACGAGATCCGGGTGCGGGTCGAGTCCTCGAAGAACAGGTTGACCACGGTGCGACCGCGGAGCGCGGGCAGCTTCTTGATCGGCCGGTCGGCAAGAGACCGGAGCTCGGCCGCGGTGGTCAGGACCAGCTCGGCGTCGTCGCGGGTCAGGTCGGCCGCGCTCAGCAGGTGCCGTTTCATGCTCCTCGCCCCTCTCCTTCGACCGCCGGCCCGGCGATCGACACCGAGTCGACGCCCGCGTCGTCCTCGATCTCGGAGAGACGGACGCTCACCCGCTCGGCGAGCGAGGTCGGCAGGTTCTTGCCGACGAAGTCGGCGCGGATCGGCAGCTCCCGGTGGCCACGGTCGACGAGCACCGCCAGCTGCACCGCGCGCGGGCGGCCGACGTCGTTGAGCGCGTCGAGCGCAGCCCTGATGGTGCGCCCGGAGAACAGGACGTCGTCGACGAGCACCACGACCTTGGCGTCGATCCCCTCGCCCGGGATCTCGGTGTGCATCAGGGTCCGCGCGGGCTTCATCCGCAGGTCGTCGCGGTACATCGTGATGTCGAGGGACCCGACCGGCACGTCGTGCTCCTCGACGGCGGACATCCGGGCGGCGATCCGGTGCGCGAGCGGTACGCCGCGGCGCGGGATGCCGAGCAGCACGAGATCGCCCGCGCCCTTGTTGCGTTCGAGGATCTCGTGGGAGATCCGGGTGAGCGCCCGGCCGATGTCACGGGCGTCGAGAACAGTGCGGACGATGCGGCCTTGTTCGGCCGTCGGGGCGGCAGGCATCAGGTGCCGGACCTCCTTCTCCGCCTCACGGGACGGCTCGTTAAAGGATGTCGATCGGGGCCCACCCTAGCGGGTCGGTCGCTCGATCCTCGAAAGGGCACACATGGCGAGAGACCCGGAGCTCCGGGTCTCTCGCCAGTGGTGTGGAGGAGTCGATCAGCGGAAGGCGTCCTTGACCTTCTCGCCAGCCTGCTTCAGGTTGGCCTTGGTCTGGTCTGCCTTGCCCTCGCCCTTGAGCTCGTCGTCGCCCGACGCCTTGCCTACGGCCTCCTTGGCCTCGCCGACCTTCTCGTCGGCAGTGTTCTCGAGCTTGTCTTGGTTCCCCATGGGATTTCCTCTCGCTCGGCGATGTGTACGACCGGGGCGGTACCCGGCCCGGCCCTGCCGAACCGGGGTGGCGACGGATCGTCACCGCAGCCGTCAGAACCCGAGTCGCTGCGCGCCGGCGTACACGTTCATGGACGGGCCGCGGAGGAATCCCACCAGTGTGAGGCCGCTCTCCTCGGCGAGGTCGGCCGCGAGCGACGACGGCGCGGAGACGGCTGCGAGCATGGGGACGCCGGCCATCACCGCCTTCTGCACGAGCTCGAAGGAGGCGCGGCCGCTCACGACGAGGATCGTCTCCCGGAGCGGCAGCAGCGCGTTGCGGAGCGCATGGCCGACCACCTTGTCGACGGCGTTGTGCCGCCCGACGTCCTCCCGCAGCACGAGCAGCTCGCCGTCGGCCGAGAACAGGCCGGCGGCATGCAGGCCACCCGTCTGGTCGAAGACCTGCTGCTCGGCCCGTAGCCGCTGTGGCAGCTCGGCCAGCATCGAGGCGCTGACCGTCAACGGGTCGTTTGCCACCTTCCACGCCGATGACGTCCGTACGGCGTCGAGGCTCGCCTTGCCGCACACACCGCACGAGGAGGTCGTGTAGAAGTTGCGCTCCAGCGACGCGCTGGGCGCCGGCACCGCAGGGTCGAGCTGTACGTCGACGACGTTGTAGGTGTTGGTGCCGTCGTCGGTCGCGCCGGCGCAGTAGCGCGCGGCGAGGACCTGCCCGTCGGCGTGCACGACGCCCTCGCTGACGAGGAACCCCACTGCGAGGTCGAAGTCGTCGCCCGGCGTGCGCATGGTGACCGTGAGCGGCCGCCCGTCGACCCGGATCTCCATCGGCTCCTCGGCAGCGAGCGTGTCCGGGCGTCGCGTCACCTCGTCCTCGCGGATGCGCAGCACGGGACGTCGGGACGTGATTCTGCCCATCTCAGCCTCCGCCGCCGGCGACGGGTCCAGCCGGACGATGCGGTCGCGGATCTGGCTGTAGTCGGCCTCGAACTCCGACCACGGGATGGGCCCGTCGTCGCCCAGCGTGCGCCGGGCGTGCCTGACGCCTGGCACGCCGGCCGCCCACGACTTCGGGCGGGTGACGGACAGGTCGTCCCGCGGTTCGTCAGTCGGAGGCATCTCTCTCCCAGTCCTCGAAGCAGCGCCGCTGCCGGTCATGCCATCGTAGGCTGCGGTCCGTGGACCCCGTCCTGCGCACGCTGGTCGCCGACCTTCCCGCCGGGATGGTCGTCACCGGCGCGGCGGAGGTCGACAAGTACCGCGAGGACTTCGCCCGCGACGGGTCGGCCGGTACCCCGATGGCGGTGGTGCGGGCAGAGACTGCCGAGCAGGTGCAGCGGGCGGTGCGCTGGGCCGCAGAGCACCGGGTGCCCGTCGTGCCTCGCGGCGCCGGTACCGGCTTGTCGGGCGGGTCGTCCGCCGTCGACGGCGGGATCACGATCTCGCTGGACCGGATGCGCGCGATCGAGATCGACACGGCCTGCCAGGTCGCGATCGTCGAACCGGGGGCTCTCAACGTCGCGGTCAAGGCGGCTGCTGCGAGACACGGGTTGTGGTACCCGCCCGACCCCTCGTCATTCGAGATCTGCTCCATCGGCGGCAACCTGGCGACCAATGCCGGCGGCCTCTGCTGCGTGAAGTACGGCGTCACCACCGACTACGTCCTCGGCATGGACGTCGTGCTGGCTGACGGCACACTGGTCAGGCTGGGTGGCAAGCAGATCAAGGACGTGGCCGGCCTCTCGCTCATGAAGCTCTTCGTCGGAAGCGAAGGCACCCTCGGCATCATCACGCGGGCGATCCTGCGGCTGATCCCCGCACAGACCGCCGGCGCCACCCTGGTGGCCGCGTTCCCGACGATGACCGCGGCGTCCCGGGCGGTGGTCGCGATCCGGGGCACGGTGCGTTGCTCGATGTTGGAGCTGATGGACAACACGACCATCAACGCGGTGGAGGACTGGCGCTCCCACGGGCTCGACCGGTCGACCGGGGCGCTGCTGCTCGCCCAGTCGGACGCGACGGGCGCCGCCTGCGAGGCGGAGATCGACCTGATCCGCGAGAGCTGCGAGAAGGAAGCAGCGAGCGCGGTGTTCACGACCACCGACCCCGACGAGGCGGCGATGTTCGTCTCGGCCCGCCGCAACGCGTTCCTGGCGGTCGAGCAGCGAGGCAGCGTGTTGTTCGAGGACGTCGGCGTCCCGGTGCCGCTCCTTCCCGACCTGGTCGACGGCATCGCCGAGATCGCGGCCCGCTGCGGGGTCGAGATCGCCCTGGTCGCGCACGCCGGCGACGGCAACACCCACCCGATCGTCGTGTACGACGCCGCCCGCCCTGCGGCCGTGGTCGGCGCACGCCACGCCTTCGACCAGGTCATGGCGCTCGCCATCGGGCTCGGCGGCACCATCACCGGTGAGCACGGGGTCGGACGTGCCAAGAAGGCGGCGCTGCCCGATCAGCTCGGTCCGGACGTCATGACGCTGAACCGGAGGATCAAGGACGCCCTCGACCCCGACGGCATCCTCAACCCCGGAGCGGTCCTGTAGCCCTCACGCGAGCGGCAACCGCGGTCAGAGTGCTTGCGACATCGCAGCGCACGCAGCCAGCCAGGACCGCTTGGTCGCCTCGCTGAGCCGGCCGTAGGGCACGACCGAGCCCGACACCAGGGCCGGGTCGTAGGGGACCCGGTAGACGCCCCGGGTGCGCTGCTCGTAGACCTGCACCAGGTCGCTGGCGAGTCGTGCATCCACCTTCTCGCTGGGATCGGACAGGACGGTGATCGTCTTGTGCTTCAGGTCGACGTAGCCGGCGTCCTGGAGCGCGTCAAGCATCCACAGGCCGCTGTAGCCGGTGTCCTCACGGATGGTGCTGGTGACGACGAGGAGGTCGGCGGCGTCGGCGGCGGCGAGCCAGTTCTCGGCGCGCATGTTGTTGCCGGTGTCGATCAGGATGACCCGGTAGAAGCGCTGGAGGAGCGCGTGCACCTCGGCGAAGTCGGTCGCGTGGATGATGCCGGTCACGTCGGGCCGCTCGTCGGACGCCAGGACGTCGAAGTGGGCGTCGCCCTGGGAGCGGACGAAGGCACCCAGGTCCCCGATCCGCGACTGGTAGACGTCCTTGAACCGGCCGAGGTCCTCGAGCAGCTCGCGGGTGGTGTTGCGGTGGTTGCCGCGCTGGCCGCGGATGCCGAGCGTGCCGCGGGTCTCGTTGTTGTCCCAGGCGACCACCCCGCCACCACGGACGGTGCCGAACGTGTAGCCGGCGCCGAGCACGCCCGTGGTCTTGGCGGCGCCGCCCTTGGGGTTGATGAAGGCGATCGTGCGGGGTCCGTCGAAGTCCTTCTGGATCGCCTGCCGGTCGGCGTGGAAGGCCTGCTCCTTGGCGCCCATCCTCGGGTTGACCAAGCCGCCGGTGCCCCGGCGGAGGCGACCGCGCCATCCCCAGGTGGCCGGTCCCTCGTGCGCGTCGTGCTCGCGACGGTCGAGGAAGTCGGTCGCGGTCATGAAGCGACGCGGTTCCCCCAGGTGCTGGGGCCCCGTGCTCCGGGCGGTGCTGCCGGTTCTGGTGCCGGTGGCGGTGCCGCTTGTGGTGCCGGTTGTGTTGTGCTGTTGTGGTGCCTGTTGTGGCGGTGGCGCGGTTGTGCCGGCGGTGCCGGTTGTGGCGGCGGTCCCGCCGGCGGTGGGCCCGCGGGCTTCGGCCCGAGCGGGCCGGCTGTGGTCATCGTCTGCCGTCGTGCGAAGGCCTCCAGCTCGTCGGCTGTGAAGAGACGGTCCGACGTGTTCTCACTGGTGGGGTCGAGGGACGAGTGGCTCACTGCTACCTCCCGAGACGAGGTCGGTCGATTGCAGCGACCCTAACCCGTCAGTCAGCCGCCGAAACAGACTCCTATGTGGATCCCCGTCAGATCTCGAGGCCGTTGACGGCGTTCTCGATCGCCCGGTGGAAGGTCGGGTAGGCGTAGTGCATGGTGCGGAGCTTCGCGACCGGCACGGCGGCGTGCACCGCGGTGGCGACGAGGCCGATCATCTCGCCGCCGGAGGGGCCGACCGTCGTACCCCCGACCAGGACGCCACGGTCGGCGTCGGCGACGAGCTTGATCACGCCGTGGTTGCCGGTCTTGTGCATCCAGCCCCGGCTCGAGCTCGGCAGCGGGTAGCTCGCGGTCGTCACCCTGATGCCGGCGTCGCGGGCCTGCGCCTCGGTGAGCCCGACAGCCCCGACCTCGGGGTCGGTGAACGTGGCCCGGCTGACCGCGGTGTAGTCCGCCCACGGCCCGTCCTTGCCCAGGATCGAGCGCACCGCGACCTCGGCCTGGTACATCGACATGTGCGTGAACTGCCCCTTGCCGGTGATGTCGCCGACCGCCCACAGCTGCTCACCGGCCCGCATCTGCTCGTCGGTCTCCAGGAACCGGGCGGACGGGTCGAGGCCCACCGAGTCCAGGCCCAGGTCGGACAGGTTGGTACGACGCCCGGCCGCCACCAGGAGCGCTGCAGCCGCCACCTGGTCGCCTCCTGCGAGGGACACGGTGAACCCCGAGGCCGGGTGGTGCTCGACCCGCTCGACCCGCACCCCTGCCCGGACCTCGATGCCCTCGTCGGACATCGCCTCGGCGACGACCTCGCTCGCCTCCGGTTCCTCCGGGCCGAGGATCCGGTCCGCGGCCTCGAGGATCGTGATGTGCACGCCGAAGCGGGCGAACGCTTGCGCGATCTCACAGCCGATCGCCCCACCACCGAGCACGATCATGCTGTCCGGGAGCTCGGTGAGCTGCACCGCGTCGCGGTTGGTCCAGTACGGCGTGTCCGCCAGTCCCTCGATCGGCGGTACGGCGGGGGCCGTGCCCACGTTGAGCACCACGGCGCGTCGTACGTCGTACTCTTCAGCTCCGCCGGCTGTCTCGACGACGACCTTGCCGGGCCCGGCCAGCCGGCCGTGTCCCCGGGAGAACCGGCCACCGTTGTCGATCAGGCGGTCGACCGCGACCTGGTCGTTCCACGCGTCGGTCGCCTCGTCGGAGATGCGCTTGGCGACCGTCGTCCAGTCGGGCGTCACGTCGACCGACCCGCCCAGCGTCGGCACCCGTCGCGCCTCGGCGAGGGCGTCCGCCGCGCGGATCATCATCTTCGTGGGGACGCACCCGTAGTAGGGGCACTCACCCCCCACGAGGTGCTTCTCCACGCCCAGGACGGACAGGCCGGCCTGGGCGAGCTGTGCCGCGACGTGCTCCCCTCCCGGGCCGAGACCGATGACGGCGACGTCGATGCTCTCGCTCATGGCGACAGCCTCGCACGCAGCTCAACCGCAGGGAACCACCTCCTAGGCCCACCAGCCTCGGGAACGGTCGACGTACGACGTACAGGCGTCTCGATACGTCGCTCGCTGCACTCGCTCCTACTCGAGCCGGACCGCTCGTCGAGTACCGCTCGTCGGCCGCTCGTCGAGTAGCCGTCCGCGAGGAACGAGCGACGGCGTATCGAGACGCCCCGAACGTGCCCACCAGCGCTCGGGGACGGTCGACGTACGACCTACAGGCGTCTCGATACGTCGCTCGCTGCACTCGCTCCTACTCGACGACCAGGACCGCCTCGCCGCTCGTCGAGTAGCCGTCCGCGAGGAACGAGCGACGGCGTATCGAGACGCCCCGAACGTGCCCACCAGCGCCGGGAACGGCCGACGTACGACGTACAGGCGTCTCGATACGTCGCTCGCTGCACTCGCTCCTACTCGACGACCGGCCGACCGCTCGTCGAGAACCGCTCGTCCGAGTCAGCCGTCCGCGAGGAACGAGCGACGGCGTATCGAGACGCCCCGAACGTGCCCACCAGCGCCGGGAACGGCCGACGTACGACGTGCAGGCGTCTCGATACGTCGCTCGCTGCACTCGCTCCTACTCGACGACCGAGGGCCGGCCACCGCTCGTCGAGTAGCCGTCCGCGAGGAACGAGCGACGGCGTATCGAGACGCCCCGACGTGCCCACCAGCGCCGGGACGACCGGGGGTCAGACCAACGAGGGCTTGCTCTTCAAGATCGCGCCGAGGACGCCGTTGACGAATGACGGGGACTCGTCGGTGGAGAGGTCGCGCACCAGGGCCATCGCCTCGGTGACGGCCACGGCGTCGGGGACGTCGTCGAGGTAGAGCATCTCGTAGACACCGATGCGCAGCACGTTGCGGTCGACCGCCGGCATCCGGTCGAGCGTCCAGCCCTGGGCGTAGGTGGCGAGCACCTCGTCGATCCTGGCCAGGTGCTCGACGACGCCGCGGACGAGCGTCTCGGTGTAGGGGTTGGTCGGGGCAGCGCCCTCGTCGATCGACCGGTCGAGGGTCTCGCCGGCCGACTCCCGCCGCAGGTCCGCGGCGAAGAGGAGGTCGAGTGCCCGCTTCCGAGCCTTGGAGCGCGCGCCACCAGAGGACATCAGGACTTCACGCGGCTGAGGTAGGAACCGCCCTCGCGGGTGTCGACCTTGATCTTCTCGCCCTGCTCGATGAACAGGGGGACCTGGATCTCGGCGCCGGTCTCGAGGGTGGCGGGCTTGGTGCGGCCGGTGGCGGAGTCGCCCACGACACCGGGCTCGGTGTAGGTGATGGTCAGCTCGACCGAGGCAGGAAGCTCGATGAAGAGCACCCGGCCCTCGTTGGTGGCGACGATCGCCTCCATGTTCTCGAGCAGGAAGCTCTTGGCGGCGCCGACGATGTCGGGGTCGACCTCGATCTGGTCGTAGGTGCCGGTGTCCATGAAGACGTAGTTGGTGCCGTCGTTGTAGAGGTACTGCATGGTGCGCCGGTCGACGGTGGCGGTCTCGACCTTGGTGCCGGCGTTGAAGGTCTTGTCGACGTTCTTGCCCGACTCGACGTGCCTGAGCTTGGTGCGCACGAACGCGGGGCCCTTGCCGGGCTTCACGTGCTGGAACTCGACCACCTGCCAGAGCTGGTTGTCCAGCTTGAGGACCATGCCGTTCTTCAGGTCGTTCGTCGTTGCCATGCGTCAGCCTCTTCGATGCAGATGTCGAGCAGTTGTCAGGGGGCGCGGCCGCTTCCGGGCCAGCGGGGAAGTCTAGTCTCCGCGCTCCGAAGCGATGAATTCCAGAGCCTGTCGGTAGCCGTCGATCCCCTGGCCGGCGATCACCTTCACGGCGTGCGGGGTGACGACCGAGGTGTGCCGGAAGACCTCAGGACGCTGCGCCGGGTCGGAGATGTGCACCTCGACCAGTGGCGCGGTCAGCTGCGCGCAGGCGTCGAAGATCGCGTAGGAGTAGTGGGACCAGGCGGCTGCGTTGAGGACGACCGGCGTCGCAGTGTCGGCCGCCTGGTTGAGCCAGTCGAGCAGCTCGCCCTCGTGGTTGGTCTGCCGGACGTCGGCCTCGACCCCGAACTGCTGCGCCCCACTCCCGGCAGAGCTCGGCGAGCTCACGGTGCGTCGTCGTGCCGTAGATCTCCGGCTCACGGCGGCCGAGCCGGCCGAGGTTGGGCCCGTTCAGCACGAGCACCCTCTTCATGCGGCACCTCCTGTCATCCGGTCGTACGACGCGCGCAGGTTGGCCTCGGACGGACCCGCCAGGACGACCGGCTTGGCCAACCCGTCGAGCACGACGAACCTCAGGGTGTCGCCGCGCGCCTTCTTGTCGACCCGCATCCCCGCAAGCAGCTCCTCGAAGTCCGCGCCGGCATAGGTGGTCGGCAGCCCCACCGCGCCGAACGCGGTCGCGTGCCGGGCCGCGGTCCGGTCGTCCAGGTGACCCTCGAGGCGGGCGAGCTCGGCGACGTAGCAGCAGCCGATGGCGACGGCCTCGCCGTGCCGCATCGTGTAGCCCTCGGCCCGCTCGATCGCGTGCGCCATCGTGTGGCCGTAGTTCAGGACCTCACGACCGGGGTGGGCCGCTCCGTCCTCCGACCCGACCGTCTCCTTGAGGTCGGCGACCACGACCTCGATCTTCACCCGGATCGCCCGCTCGACCAGCTCCGGGAGGACCGGCCCCCGCGGGTCGGTCGCCGCCGTCGGGTCGGTCTCGACCAGGTCCAGGATCACCGGGTCGGCGATGAAGCCGCACTTGATCACCTCGCCCATGCCTGCGACGAGCTCTGCGTGCGGCAGCGTGAGCAGGGTGTCGAGGTCCACGAGCACCCCGGCAGGCTCGTGGAACGCGCCGACGAGGTTCTTGCCCGCCGCGGTGTTGATGCCGGTCTTGCCGCCCACCGCCGCGTCCACCATGGCGAGCAGCGTCGTGGGCACGTGCACGACGCGCACGCCGCGCAGCCAGGTCGCGGCCACGAAGCCGCCGAGGTCGGTCGTCGCGCCGCCCCCGAACGTCACCACCGCGTCAGACCGGGTGAAGCCCGCCTCCCCGAGCGCGTCCCAGCACTGGAACGCGACCTCGGCGGTCTTGGTCGCCTCACCCGACGGTAGCCCGAGCGCGAGGACGTCGTAGGCCTTCCGCAGCACGTCGAGCACCGGCTCCGCCAGCTCGTCGAGCTCCGCGGCATACAGGAACGCGACCCGCTGGACCGAGCCGCCCAGGACCCCCGGCAGCCGGTCGGCAAGGCCACGACCGACCACGACGTCGTACGGCGACGCGCCACCCACGTGCAGCACGGTGTCGCTCATCGCTCCTCCGCCCCCTCGCTCGTCGTCGATACGAGCCTTCCCCGCTCGTCGAGTAGCCCGGCCCTCCCCGCTCGTCGAGTAGCCCGAGCCCTCCCCGCTCGTCGAGTAGCCCGAGCCGCTAGGCGAGGGCGTATCGAGACGCCGCAAGCCGGAAGCGACCTCCTCGGCCACCTCCCGCGGCGTCCGGCCGTCGGTGTCGACCGCGATCCGGGCGAGGCCCTCGTAGACCGGCGTCCGCTCGTCGATCAGCTGCTTCACCCGGGCCCGGACGTTGCCGAGGAGCATCGGGCGGCCGACGCCGAGCCCGACCCGCTTCACGGCATCGGCCAGACCGACCCGCAGGAAGACCACGCGGTGCTCGGCCAGCAGAGCTCGAGTGCCCGGATCGAGCACGGCGCCGCCGCCCAGCGCGAGCACGCCGTCGTGCTCGTCGAGCGCAGCAGCCACCGCCTCGCGCTCGAGCGCGCGGAACGCGGCCTCGCCGTCGTCGACGAAGATCTCCTGCACCGGCTTGCCGGCGCGCGCCTCCACAGCGTGGTCGCTGTCGAGGAACGCCACGCCGAGAGCGTCGGCGAGCAGCCGGCCGACCGTCGTCTTGCCGGCGCCCATGGTGCCGACGAGGACGGCGACGGGCTGGCTCACCTGTACCTCAGCGTGTCCAGGTAGGTCTCGGCGTTGCGCCGGGTCTCCTGGACCGAGTCACCGCCGAACTTCTCGATCACCGCGTCCGCCAGCGTGAGCGCGACCATCGCCTCGGCCACGATGCCGGCGGCAGGTACGGCGCACACGTCGGAGCGCTGGTGGTGAGCGACGGTCTCCTCGCCGGTCGCCACGTCCACCGTGCGGAGTGCCCGGGGCACGGTGGCGATCGGCTTCATCGCGGCGCGGACACGCAGGATCTCTCCGGTCGTCATGCCACCCTCGGTGCCGCCCGAGCGCCCGGACAGGCGCCGCAGGCCCTCCTCGGTCGGCACGATCTCGTCGTGGGCGAGCGAGCCCGGCGTAGCCGCGAGCTCGAACCCGTCGCCGACCTCGACGCCCTTGATCGCCTGGATGCCCATGAGTGCACCGGCCAGACGGGAGTCGAGGCGCCGGTCCCAATGCACGTGCGAGCCGAGACCCGGCGGCAGACCGTGGACCACGACCTCCACCACGCCACCGAGGGTGTCACCATCCTTGTGCGCCTGGTCGATCCGCTCGACGATCAGCTTCGAGGTGTCGGGGTCGAGGCAGCGGACCGGGTCCTCGTCGAGCCGGACGACGTCACCGGCCGCGGGCCACAGCCCGGCCGGGGCGCGCACTCCGCCGATCTCGATGACGTGGGAGACGATCTGCGCACCGACGGCCTGCTCGAGGAAGTTGCTCGCGACCCGGCCGAGCGCCACCCGCGCCGCGGTCTCACGGGCCGAGGCGCGCTCCAGCACAGGGCGCGCTTCGTCGAAGTCGTACTTCTGCATGCCCGCGAGGTCCGCGTGACCCGGACGCGGCCGGGTGAGGGGCGCGTTGCGGGCCAGCCCGTCGAGGACCTCCTGGTCCACGGGGTCGGCCGCCATCACCTGCTCCCACTTGGGCCACTCGGTGTTGCCGACCTCGATCGCCACCGGCCCGCCCTGGGTACGCCCGTGCCGCACTCCCCCGACGACCCGCACCTCGTCGGCCTCGAACTTCATCCGGGCGCCCCGGCCGTAACCCAACCGCCTCCGGGCGAGCGAGTCGGAGATGTCCTTGGTCGTCACCTCGACGTGGGCCGGCAGACCCTCGAGGATCGCGACCAGGGAGGGCCCGTGGGACTCCCCCGCGGTCAGCCAGCGCAACATGCGTCACATTCTCACAGAGACGTCGCATCAGCCCGAGCGCGTCCCGGCGACCGAGCGCAGCGAGGAAGTTCGGGCGCGAGCCGACCCGGCGCAAATTTCCGCTCGCGAGCGAAGCGAGCCGCCTTGAAATCTGCGCCGTGTCGGCGAGCGAGCTCCGACTGCCTCAGCCCCAGATCGCGGCCACCAGCGGCTCACCGGCCACGATGCCGAGCCAAGCTCCGAACAGCAGGAACGGTCCGAACGGATAGGCGCGCTTGAGCACCGACCGGTCGCGCTTGACGACCGCGATCAACAGGCCCGGCACGGCGAAGAGCAGGAACGCGGAGTAGAAGCCGACGAGCAGGGGGACGGCGCCGGCGTACCCCAGGGTGCAGCCGAGCAGGGCCGAGAGCCGGACGTCGCCGAAGCCCATCCCGGCCTGCCGCACGAACCACAGCAGCCAGAAGACGGTGCGGACCAGCAGCAGGCAGACGACACCGCGGACCAGCTCGTCCGCGTCGCCGGTCGCCGCCCAGCGGAGGCCGCCGTAGGCGAGCGCCGCGAGCGTCGCCGGCAGCACCACGATCGACGGCAATAGCCGGGTGCGGTGATCGACGATGCCCAGCAGGGTGCCGATCGGCACCAGCGGCAGCAGCAGGCACAGCAGCCAGTCCCAGCCGAGGGCCGCGCCGATCCCTGCGCCGGCGACGGCGGAGATCCCCGCTGCGAGCAGTCCGAGCCGCGGTCGGCGACCGAGGTCGGCATACAGCTCCTTCGGCGGCTCCTCGAGACGCGCCTTCTGGGCGGCCGTCGAGCTCGGCGCCCTCCTCGAGCCTCTGGGTGCGGCGGCGGCTCGGGCAGCACCCGGATGAGGTACGGCGTCAGCGCGCCGCCGGCGCCGCAGCCGACCAGCCCGACCAGCGCCGCGGCGAGGTGTTCGTTCACAGCAACCGCTCCCGCAGCGCGGCCTCGCCGGCGGCACGCATCGGGCCGAGCGGAGCGGCGACGCCCGTGAAGGCGGTGAACTGGAGCGCCGCCTGGTGGACGAGCAGGTCGAGGCCGCCGACGAGGATCCGGGTGGCCGCGCGGGCAAGCGGGGTGGGCCACGGGTCGTAGACGACGTCGAAGACGACCTCGACGTCGGCGACCCGCGCCACCAGCTCGCGCGTCTGCGCGGCCGCCGGGATGGTCGAGACCACGACGTCCTCGTCGTCGACCTCCACCTCGGCGAGGTCGACGACCCGGACCTGCGGCCGTCGCGGATGCGCAGAGATCGCTGCCACCGTGTCGGTGGCGCGCGACACCGCGCGGGCGGCGATCGCGATCCGGGCCGCACCGAGCTCGGCCAGCGCAAGTCCGGTCGACGCCGCGGTCGCGCCCGCGCCGAGGACCAGGGCGGCACGCCACCTCCCCGTCGTAGCGTTCGCGCACCGCGGCGACGGCGCCGGGCAGGTCGGTGTTGTCCGCGTGCACCTCGCGGCCGGCCACCAGCAGCGTGTTGGCGGAGCCCGACGAGCGTGGCCCGGTCGCTCACCACGTCAGCGAGAGCGATCGCCTCGCGCTTGAGCGGGGCCGTCACCGACAGGCCACGCCAGTCCTCGGGGAGACGGGCCACGAAGCCGGCCAGCTCACCGGCCGGCACCAGCGCGGCGTCGTACTCCCAGTCGAGCCCGACGGCGGCGTAGCCCGCGCGGTGCAGCACCGGCGACAGGGAGTGGGCGATCGGGTCGCCCACGACTGCGCACCTCACGAGCAGACGGCGGGGTTGGCGTCGCAGAAGGCCTGCAGCTCGCCCTCGTACTGGAGGAACTCGTCGTAGGACTCCGCGAACTTGGTCTTGCCGGTGCGCAGGTTGACCGTGACGTAGTAGTACCAGTCGCCGTCAGCGGGGTTCAGGGCGGCATCCATGGCCTCCTCGCCGGGGTTGCCGATCGGGCCGGGCGGGAGCCCGACGTTCAGGAAGGTGTTGTACGGCGACTGCGTCGTCTCGCGCTCCTCCTGGGTGAGGCCCACGGTGAGCGGCCGGTTCAGCGCGTAGTCGACGGTCGCGTCGATCTGGAGACGGCCGATCTGACCGGCGGTGCCGGGGTTCTCGATCCGGTTGTAGATCACCCGGGCGATCTTCGACATGTCCCGGCCGCGTCCCTCGGCCTGGACCAGCGAGGCCACCGTCATGATCTCGTGCGGTTCGTAGCCCAGCTCCTCCGCGCCCGCCTCGAGATCGAGCTCCGTGGCGGCCTGCTCCCACCGAGCAACCATCGCGCGGAGGATCGACGCGGGCGTGTCCTTAGGGGTGATCGTGTAGGTCGCGGGGAAGAGGTAGCCCTCGGGGTTGCCCTCCGCGTAGTCGGGCAGCCCGAGCGCCTCGGTGTCCGCCAGCGCGCGCTGGTACTGCTTCTTGGAGAAGTCCGTGTCCTCCGCCAGCTTGTCGATCACGTCGACCACCCGGAGGCCCTCGGGGATCGTGACCGTCGCCTGGGCGATGTTGGCCGGGTCGACCAGGACCGCGAGGACGTCGGAGGCCTTCATCTTCTTCTTCAGCACGTAGGTGCCCGCCTGGATGCCGGTCGCGCCGTCGTCGGCCTCTGCGGCGTCGACGAACGCCTCTGCGGAGGCCACGACACCGAGCTCCTCGAGTTCCTCGCCCATCGACGGCGGGGTCTGGCCCGGGTCGACCACGAACACGACCTCGCCCTTGCCCGGTCCCGGGTAGTCCTCCGGGTCGGCGAAGAGGTCCTCGAACCACGGCCGGACGACGTAGCTGGCAGCGGCAGCGATCAGCACCGCGGCGACCACCACGAACGCAAGCATCGGCAGACATCCGGAGAAGCGTTTCTTGCGGCGCCCACCGGAGTGCCGCGGTGCGCCGTCCTCCGGGACGATCGGGTCACTCATGCGTCTCCTCGACGTCCTTACCGGTCGGGTCGTCGGCCGTAGGCACGGCCACCACCTCCCCGGGTGCACGACCTGTGGCGCGCTCACTGTCGAGAGCGTGCTGCAGGATCACGGCGGCCGCGACCTGGTCGACCACGGCGCGCCGCTGCTGTCCCTTGCGTTGATCGCGGAGCATAGCCTCCGCCGTGACCGTGGTGAGACGCTCGTCTACCAGCCGCACCGGCACCGGCGCGACCCGCTCCGCGAGGCGACGGGCGAACTCACGTGTCTTCACCGCAGCCGGGCCCTCGCCGCCGGCCAGCGACCGCGGCAGCCCGACCACGACCTCGACGGCCTCCTCGGCCTTCACCAGCTGTCGCAGCCGCCGGAGGTCGCCCTTGCCACGGCGCACGGTCTCGACCGGCGTCGCGAGCACACCGGAGGGGTCGCAGCGGGCGACGCCGATCCGGGCGTCCCCGGGGTCCACGCCGAGACGTACGCCCGACCTCATCGATCCGGCCTCGCCCGGTGCCTCACCGGGCGGGCACCGCGGCCAGCACGGCAGCGATCGCCTCGTCGATCCGGGTGGCGTCGACGCCGCCGCCCTGGGCGACGTCGTCCTTCCCGCCGCCGCGGCCGTCGACGTACGGCGCCACGACCCGGACCAGCTCGTTGGCAGAGAGCCCGCGCTCCCGGCCGGCGTCGTTGACCGCCGCGACGACCGAGACCTTGCCGCCCGCGACGCCGATGATCACCGCGACGCCCGGAGTGTCGCCGGGCAGACGTCCCCGCACGTCGAGGGCGAGCGTGCGGACGTCGCCGCCGCCCGCGCCGTCGACCCGGTGGGCGACCACCTTCGATGCCGCCGACGTCCGTGGCACCGGCCGCCAGCGCGGCGCCGCCGGCCAGCAGCTGGCCGAGCCGGATCCGCTCGATCTCCTTCTCGGCGGCGCGCAGCTTCTCCACCAGGTCGTTGACCCGCGCGGGCAGGTCCTCGGGGCGCGCCTTCAGCGTCTCGGCCAGCTGGGCGACCAGGACGTGCTCGCGGGCGAGGAACTGGTAGGCGTCGGTGCCCACCAGCGCCTCGACGCGGCGCACGCCCGAGCCGATCGACGACTCACCCAGCAGCTTGATCACTCCGAGCCGACCGGAGCTCCGGGCGTGGGTGCCGCCGCACAGCTCACGGGCCCAGTCACCCACGGACACGACCCGCACCCGGTCGCCGTACTTCTCACCGAAGAGAGCCATCGCGCCGGACGCCACCGCCTCCCGCTGGGTCATCACCTCGGCGTGCACGGCGAGGTCGTCGAGCACGACCGCGTTGACGCGCGCCTCGACGTCGGTCATCACCGAATCCGGCACCGAGCCGGTGGCGGAGAAGTCGAAGCGGAACCGGCCAGGCGAGTTCTCCGAGCCGGCCTGGGTCGCGGTCTCGCCGAGCGCCTCGCGGAAGGCCTTGTGGACCATGTGGGTCGCGGTGTGCGAGCGCGAGATCGCAAGCCGTCGGTCGGTGTCGACCAGCGTCTGTCCGGCCACGCCGGTGGTGACCTCACCCGACAGCACCTTGGCCTTGTGCACGACCAAGCCGGTGATCGGCGACTGCACGTCACGGACCTCCAGCACGGCTCCGTTGGCAAGCTCGATCACGCCCTGGTCGGCCAGCTGGCCGCCGCCCTCGGCGTAGAAGGGCGTGCGGTCGAGGACCACCTCGACCTCGTCGCCCTCCTGGGCAGAGCCGACGACGGCGCCACCCG
Organism: uncultured Actinomycetota bacterium; assembly: GCA_963724275.1. Taxonomy (GTDB): domain Bacteria; phylum Actinomycetota; class Actinomycetes; order Propionibacteriales; family Nocardioidaceae; genus Nocardioides. Next base: position 121,940 of record CAVRUB010000014.1, read on the forward strand.
CCACGATGCCGCGCACCTTGCCCTCGTCGACGACGTTGTCATAACCCGTGAACTCCACGGAGCGGCCCATGCTGTCGGCGATCTCGCGGTAGGAGTCGGTGTTGCGGTGGACTCCCTTCTTGGCCTTGGCGTCCGCCTTCGCGCGTTCCCGCTGCTCGGTCATCAACCGCCGGAAGCCTTCCTCGTCGACCTGCAAGCCCTGCTCAGAGGCCATCTCGAGGGTGAGGTCGATCGGGAAGCCGTAGGTGTCGTGGAGCTGGAACGCCTTGTCACCGGTGAAGACCTTGCCTCCCGACGTCTTCACCTCGCCGGCGGCGAGGTCGAAGATGGCGGTCCCGGCCTTGAGCGTGGCGCGGAACGCGTCCTCCTCGGCGTAGGCGACGGTGGAGATCCGCTCCCAGTTCGTGAACAGGTCGGTGTAGGTCTCGCCCATCTTGTCGCGACTGACCGGCAGCAGCTCGGGCAGGCACGGGTCGTCGTACCCCAACAGCCGCATCGATCGCACCACGCGCCGCGCGAGCCGGCGGAGGACGTAGCCGCGGCCCTCGTTGCCCGGCGTCACGCCGTCGTTGATGAGCATCATCGACGAGCGGATGTGGTCGGCGATGACCCGGAACCGCACGTCGTCCACGTGCTCGGCGCCGTACTTCTTGCCGGTGAGCTCCTGGGCCTTTGCGATGACGGGGAACATGACGTCGATCTCGTACATGTTCTCCTTGCCCTGGAGCAGGAAGGCGACGCGCTCGAGGCCCATGCCGGTGTCGATGTTCTTCTTCGGCAGCGACCCCGCGATGTCGAAGTCCTCCTTGCTGCGGACGGCGGAGAGCTCGTCCTGCATGAACACCAGGTTCCAGATCTCGAGGTAGCGGTCCTCGAGATCGGTGGGCATCGCGAGCCGCTCGGTGGTCGCGAACTCACCGTCCGGGCCGTACGACGCGCCTCGGTCGTAGAGGATCTCCGAGCACGGGCCACCCGGCCCGGGCATGCCCATGGACCAGTAGTTCTCCTTCGGACCCAGCTTGACGATCCGCTCGGCCGGGAGGCCGGTCTCCTTCATCCAGAGCTCCAGCGCCTCGTCGTCGCCGTGCAGGATCGACGGCCAGAGCCGGCTCTCCTCGAGCCCGAAGCCTCCGTCGGCCACGGGCTTGGTGACCAGGTCCCACGCCAGCGCGATGGCGCCTTCCTTGAAGTAGTCGCCGAACGAGAAGTTGCCGCACATCTCGAAGAACGTGCCGTGACGCGTGGTCTTGCCGACGTCCTCGATGTCGGGGGTCCGGATGCACTTCTGGACGCTGGTCGCCCGGTCGTACGGCGGCGTCTCCTGGCCGAGGAAGTAGGGCTTGAACGGGACCATGCCGGCGTTGACGAAGAGCAGGTTCGGGTCGTCGAGGAGCAGCGGGGCCGACGGCACCGCGGCGTGACCGGCCGCCTCGAAGTGCGCCAGGAATCGCGCGCGGATGTCCGCGGTGCTCAGGCCGCTGCTCGTCGGTCCCATTCAGGCATCGCCCTTCTCGGTCTCGGATCCTTCGATCGTGGGTGGGGCTTGGGACGTTAGTTCCCGCTGCTGGTCGGCCGCGACCTCAATTCGCTGGCGCAGGTCCGCCTCGGCGTCGGTCCGCGCCTGGTGGAACTCGCTGCGGAACATCCGCGCACCCAGTGATGCTGCGCTGGCTCGGTCGCGCACCCCGTCGGCAGTGAACGTCTCTGCCACCCGGCGCGCCTTCACTGCGCCGTACACGCCGGCGGCGGCCCCGGCCACGAACCAGAAGCCTCGCTTCACCGCAGCTTCCTCATCCGGACACTTCCGACGCCGGGACCGCGGCCCGCTGCCGCGCCTTCCACTCGCGGCGCGCCTGCTTCAGGTCGGTCTTGCGCTGCTTGCGCGAGCGCTTCAGCTCACGCTTCATCTCGAACCGGATCCGGTTGCGCACCTCGGGGGCGAGCGCCCGCCGCAGGCCGGCCGCGATCGACGCGGTGCGGATCAGGCTCTCGCGCAGCACGGTGTCGACGAACTGCGGGCCCGGGACAGTCGGTACGAGTGCCAGCGGTCCACTGCCGCGCCGCTCGCCCACCGCGGTGATGCGGTACTCGTTGTCGTCGACGACAGTCAGGTCGGCGAGTCGTAGGCTCTGACGGGCGTCCTCGAGCTGCTGGGCCTCGTCGCGTAGCCGGACCTGGAGCGCGTCGAGCTCCTCGCGCAGCCCGTCGACATCGGCAGCAGCATCGGCCAGCACCTGTTCACCCCGGCTGCGCGTGCGCCGCAGCTCCCGCACCAGCCACCCGACCGCGGCCACGAGGACGATCACGAGGAGCACGGTGGCGAGGGCCAACCAGCCAGGGACCACCAGCTCGCTCGTCATGGGACGGAAGCCTATCCGTGGATCTCGATACGGCAGTACCGGGTGCGCTCGTGCCTCGCGCCCCTGCTCGCCTACTCGATCTCCCGCCCTTCGTCAGCCTCCTCGTTCCTCGGAGTCTGCCGGGCGGTGACCGCGGATGATCCGCCGGACCCGCTCCCAGCGCTGCTTGACCGCGGCCTCGGCCCCGTGCTCGGTCGGTTGGTAGTACTCGGCGTCCTGCGACCACGTCCGGGGCGTACTGCTGCTCGGCGACGCCGAACGGCTGGTCGTGGGAGTAGACGTAGGACGTGCCGTGGCCCAGCTTGGACGCACCCGCGTAGTGCGCGTCGCGCAGGTGCGCAGGCACCGTCCCGATCTTTCCGGCCCGTACGTCGGCGATCGCCGCGCCGATCGCGGTCGTGACCGCGTTGGACTTCGGGGCCACCGCCAGCGCGATGGTGGCGTGCGCGAGGGTCAGCTGCGCCTCGGGCATGCCGATCAGCTGCACGGTCTGGGCTGCGGCGACCGCCGTCGTCAGCGCGGACGGATCGGCCAGGCCGACGTCCTCGCTGGCCAGGATCATCAACCGTCGCGCGATGAACCGCGGGTCCTCCCCCGCCTCGAGCATCCGGGCCAGGTAGTGCAGCGCGGCATCGGCGTCGGAGCCACGGACCGACTTGATGAACGCGCTGATGACGTCGTAGTGCTGGTCACCGTCCCGGTCGTAGCGGACAGCGGCCTGGTCGGCCGCGGCCTCCGCCGTCTCGAGCGTGATCCGGTCGGACCCGGCCAGGCTGGCCGCCCCCGCGGCCGCCTCCAGGTAGGTGAGTGCTCGACGGGCATCGCCCCCGGCGAGCCGTACGACGTGGTCCCGCGCGTCCCCGTCGAGCTCGAACCGGCCACCGAGGCCGCGGTCGGCGGTCACCGCCCGGTCGACAACCTCGCGGATGTCGTCGTCGGTGAGCGACTCGAGACGGAGCAGCAGGCTCCGCGACAGCAGCGGGGAGATCACGCTGAAGGACGGGTTCTCGGTGGTCGCCGCCACCAGGGTGACCCAGCGGTTCTCGACCCCCGGCAGCAACGCGTCCTGCTGCGCCTTGCTGAACCGGTGCACCTCGTCGACGAAGAGGACGGTCTCGCGGCCGGAGCCGACCAGGGTGGACCGGGCGGCATCGATCGCCGCGCGGACCTCCTTCACGCCGGCCGAGACTGCGCTGACCTCGACGAAGCGGCGGCCGGTCTGCCGGCTGAGGATCGACGCGATCGTCGTCTTGCCGGTCCCCGGTGGCCCCCAGAGCATCAGCGACATCGCGCGGTCGCCCTCGACCAGCTGCCGTAGCGGCGACCCCGGCGCCCTCAGCTGCGGCTGGCCCACGAGCTCGTCGAGCTCACGCGGCCGCATCCGCACCGCCAGCGGCGCCGCGGCGTGGGCGGAGTCGCTCAGGGAGCCGCCGCCCCTGGGCCTGGGGTCGGCACCCGGGGCATCGAACAGCGCATCGTCGGACACGGACCCATTGTGTCCAGTCGGGTCAGCGACGCCTACGCCCGCCCGATCGTCTTGCCGTCCAGGTCGAACCAGGTGTCGGCGTAGCCGGGCTGCTCGAGCAGGTCCGTCACCGGGCTCGCACCGGGGTCGGGCTGCCCTGAGGAGTCCACGCCGAGCAGGCGGGCGGTGATCGGCTCGCGAGGATGCTCACCGAGCCGACCCGCGAAGTGGCAGGCCACCTTGTGCCGCTTGCCGATCTGCAGCAGCGGTGGCTCGTGCCGCGCGCAGATCTCCTGCGCGATCGGGCACCGGGTCCGGAACCGACAGCCGGACGGCGGGTCGATCGGGCTCGGAACCTCGCCGGTGAGCCGGATCCGCTCCCGACGCTCGCCGGTGATGGCTTGCTTGATGTCGGGAACCGCCGACAGCAGCGCCTGGGTGTACGGATGGTGCGCGTTGGAGTAGATGCTCTCGCGATCGCCGATCTCGACGATCTTGCCGAGGTACATCACCGCGATCTCGGGGCAGAAGTGCCGGACCACCGCGAGGTCGTGCGCGATGAAGAGGAACGCGACGTCGAACTCCTTCTGGATGTCTTGCAGAAGGTTGATCACCTGCGCCTGGATCGACACGTCCAGGGCCGAGACCGGCTCGTCGGCCACCATCAGCTTGGGCTGCAGGGCCAGCGCCCGGGCGATCCCGATCCGCTGCCGCTGGCCGCCGGAGAACTCGTTGGGGTAGCGGTTGTAGTGCTCCGGGTTGAGCCCCACCACCTCGAGCAGCTCCTGCACCCGTGGGATCACCTTCGACCGCGGGACCATGTTGTGGACGCGGAGCGGCGAGCCGACGATCGAGCCGACCGTGTGCCGGGGATTCAGCGAGCTGTAGGGGTCCTGGAAGATCATCTGGATCTCCCGCCGGAGTGGTTTGACCTCCTTGTTGGTGGCGGTCGCCAGGTCGAACCCCTCGAAGTCCATCGATCCGCCGGTCGGCTTGTAGAGCCGGGTGATCAGCTGGCCCGTGGTCGACTTGCCGCATCCGGACTCACCGACCAGGCCGAGCGAGCCGCCCTTGGGGACGACGAACGAGATGCCGTCGACCGCCTGGACCTGACCGATCGTGCGCCGTACGAGCGGCGACTTGATCGGGAAGTACATGCGGAGGTTCTCGACGGTCAGGATCGGCTCTGCGTCCGCCTTGAGCTCGGTGGCCGCGTGGGTCTGGCCGACCAGCTCCTCGAACTGCAGCAGGCCCGGCTCGCTCGCGACTTCAGAACCGGAATCCGCGGTCATCGTGGGTCCTCCACCATCTCGGGTGCGATCTCGGGTAGCACCTCGGCGGCGTAGACCGCGTCGGGATCGGCCAGGTGACAACGCTTGAGGTGGTCTTCCGCCTGGACCCCGGGCACCAGCTCGGGCAGCGTGGTGGTGCACAGGTCCCCGGGGACCTTGGCGCGATGCACGCAGCGCGGGTGGAACGCACAGCCGCTCGGTGGTGAGAGCAGGCTCGGTGGGTTGCCCGGGATCGGGATCATCCGCGCACTGGTGTCCGCGGTGACGTCGGGCACGCTCGACAGGAGCCCCCACGTATACGGCATCTGGGGCTGGGTGAACACGTCACGGCACGACCCGTACTCGACTGCTCGTCCGCCGTACATCACGAGCACGTCGTCGGCCATCTCGGCGATGACGCCGAGGTCGTGGGTGATGATGATGACCGCGGAGTTGAACTCGCGCTGCAGGTCTTGGAGCAGGTCGAGGATCTGCGCCTGCACCGTCACGTCGAGAGCCGTGGTCGGCTCGTCTGCGATGAGCAGCGACGGGTCGTTGATCAGACCCATGGCGATCATGGCCCGCTGCCGCATGCCGCCGGAGAACTGGTGCGGGAACTGGTCGACCCGCCGGTCGGGCTGGGGGATCCCGACCCGCTCCAGCATCTCGATAGCGCGTCGACGCCCTTCGCGCTTCGTCGCCTGGGGGTGATGGATGAGGTAGGCCTCGGCCAGCTGCTGGCCGATCTTGTAGAACGGATGCAGCGCCGCGAGCGCGTCCTGGAAGATCATGGCGGCGGCGTTGCCGCGCACCTCCCGCATCTTCGCCTCGGACAGGCCGACGACCTCGGTGCCGGCCACCTTGATCGATCCGGTGATCTGGGCGGACCGGCGGTCGTGCAGACCGAGCACCGCCATGCTCGAGACGGACTTGCCGGACCCCGACTCGCCGACGATCCCGAGCGTCTTGCCGAGCTCGACCGAGTAGGTCAGGTCGGTGACCGCCTGCACGAGCCCGTCAGCGGTGGGAAACCGGACGGTGAGGTCTTCGATCTTGAGATAGGGCTCGCTGCCCGCTCTCGGCGTTGAGTCGGGTGCTCATCCCAGCCTCACTCTCGGGTCGAGGAAGCTGTAGACGATGTCGACGAGGATGTTCGCGATCACGACAGCCACTGCCAGGACCAGCGACGTTGCCGCAACCACCGGCAGGTCCTGGATGTAGGTGGCGTCCAGGCCCCACTTGCCGATGCCCTCGAGGTCGAAGATGGCCTCGGTGAACACCGTGCCGGACAGCAGGAAGGCGAAGTCGAGCCCGAAGATGGTGACGACCGGGACGAGCGCCGATCTCAGGGCGTGCTTGACGACGACGGTCCGTGAAGCGAGGCCCTTGGCCTTGGCCGTCCTGACGTAGTCCTCGCTCAGCGCCTCGACCATCGAACCTCGCGAGTAACGCGTGTAGGCCGTCGCGCCGTAGATGCCCATGACCAGCCACACGAGCAGCAGCCCGGAGAACCACGCCGCAGGATTCTCGAAGAACGGGGTGTATCCGACGTCCGGGAAGTACGACGTGTTCAGGGTCAGGATCAGGAAGCTGAGCAGGGCGACCAGGTAGTAAGGGATCGAGCTGAAGACGAGGGTCGACGAGACCAGCATCTTGTCGGCCACGGTGCCCCGTCGTCGGGCCGCGAGAACGCCTGTGGTGACGCCGATCAGCAGGTAGAGGCTCGCAGCACCCACCGCCAGGCTGAGCGTCACGGGGAACTTCTCCTTGAGCTGCTCGGTCACCAGCGTCTTGTCGCGGAAGGAAAGGCCGAGGCACGGAGCCGGGCACTCGTACGGCGTCTCCCCGATCATGATCGTGCGGTCGACGAACAGGCCCTTGACCCACTTGCCGTACTCCTCGTAGACCGGGTTGTTGTAGCCCAGTCGCTCCTCGTAGTCGTCAAGTCGGGGCGATGTGGGCCCGCACCGGCCGTTGGTCTCCTGCACGCACAGCTGCAGCGCCGGGCTCTTCGGTCCGAACCAGAACAGCGCGTACACGATCATCGACACCAAGATGATCGTCAGCAGTCCGGACAGGATGCGCTTGACGAGAAACGAGAACATCGGTCGGGTCTCTCTTCGGTGATGGCTTGCGGGGAGCCGGGTGGGGCCGCTAGGACCCCACCCGGCTCCGCGCTTGGTTGACCGGGCTGGCCCGGGCTACTTGATGTAGATCGTCCGGTAGTCCGGCGCGCCACCCACCGAGGTGTCGTTGGCAAGACCACCGACGTCGGTACCGAACCCATAGATGACCTGGTAGTAGCCGGTGTTGATCACGGGCTGGTAGTCCGTCATCACCGTCTGCTCCAGCTCACCCCAGGCCGCGGCCTGCTCTTCCACCGGGAGGGTCCGGATCCGGTCCATCTCCTCGTCGACCTCCGGCACCGAGAAGTTGCCGGTGTTGTAGGCGGAGCCAGTCTCGACGATCGGCGGAAGGAACGTCGCCGCCGACGGCCAGTCCTGGCACCACGCGGTACCGAGCAGGTTGATCTTCTTGTACAGCTTGTGGTCCGGGTTGGTCCACACGTCGTACAGGCTGCCGCCACCGTAGGGGTACTTGGTGACCTTGAAACCGGCCTCTTCGTAGCCCAGCTGACGCTGCTCAGCAGCGGCCTCGGCTTCCTTGGTGGTCGAGTCGTAGACGAACGAGACCTCGTACTCGCCCGGCTCGTAGCCGGCCTCCGCGAGGAGCTCCTTCGCCTTCTCCGGGTCGTACGAGATGGTCTCGCCGTCGGGGCCGTTCCACGCCTCGCGGCCCGCCATGCCCGGCGGCAGCAGGCCGAAGCCCAGCGACTCGTCGGTCACACCGTTGGCCAGCGTCACGCCGACGACCTCGTTCGCGGCGAGCCAGACGTCCTCGTAGGGGTAGGCGAAGGCCAGAGCCTGCCGAACCTCGAGCTCCTTGACCTTCTCGTAGTTCGGCATCACGAAGCCGGTGCACGGCTGCGGACCGACCAGGATCTGGTCTTCCATGCCCCCGTTGAGCGCATTGTTGTAGTCCGATGCCTGAAGGGACGTGACGACCGTCGTGCTGCCGGCGTCGCTGAGCACCGTCTCACCCGCGACCTGCGGGTTGACGTCGAACTTGAAGGTGTACTTGTCGATCAGCTGACGACGAGCCGGGTCCGTCTCCGGGTCCCACTGGTCGTTCTGGACGAGGACGAGCTCCTGGTTCGGGACGAACTTCTCGATCTTGTAGGGGCCGGTCGACAGCGGCTCGAGGCCGTAGTCGGTCTGGCTCGCGTCGAGCGGCACGGGGCCGATCGCCGGGAAGATCGAGTAGTAGTCCATCTCCGCGAACGGCGTGCCGAACTTCAGGATGATGTCGTTGCCCTCGGTCGTGACAGCCGGGAAGTTGTCGCCGTCGGCGTAGGGACCGTTGTACTTGTCGCCGCCCTCGAAGTAGGGCTTGGAGTACGCCGTGCCGGGGCCGGTGGCGAAGGTGTCGCCGTCGAACGACCGCTTGATGCCGAAGGCGACCTCCTCAGCGGTGACCGGGTCGCCGGTCTCCCACTTGATGCCGTCCTTCAGCGTGAACCGCCACTCGGTGAAGTCCTCGTTGGGCGTGCCCAGGTCGGTGGCCAGGTCGGGCACCAGCTCGTAGGCGCCGTCCTCGTTCTGACGGAACGTCGTCAGGGACCGGAACAACAGGTCCTGCGCGATGCCGTTGTCGGTCACCGACCACAGGGCGGCCGGGTCGAGGCTGGTCGCACCGTCGTCGGGGTCCGGTGCCAGCACCGTGAGCTCGCCGCCCTCCTGGGCGCCGTCGATCTCGGGAGCCGGTCCGACGGCGTCGGGGTTCTTGCCGCCGGCGCCGCTGGCGCCCTCCTGGAAGGTGTCGTCGCCGCCGGAGTCTCCGTCGTCGTCTCCGCCACCACAGGCGGCCAGGGTCAGTGCGAGCGTCGCCGCGCTGAGCCCGGCGACCAACGCATTAGTGCGTTTCATGTATCCAGCCTCTCTTTGTTGCGTTGGTCGAAGCATGCGCTCGACCGACGTTCTGGTTGCCGCGATCAGCGTCTCGTCTTGGGATCGAACGCGTCGCGGAGGGCGTCGCCGAGCAGGTTGAGCGCGACGACGAGAATGGCGAGGCCCAGGACGGGCTCGAGCAGGTAGAGCGGGTATTGCTCCCACCACTGGGTGGCCGCGGCGATGGTCTGTCCCCAGGACTCGCGCCCGAACACGCCGATGCCGAGGTAGGACAGGCCTGCCTCGAGGGTGATGTAGGCCGGCAAACCGAGCGAGAACGAGATGATGATCGGCGCGATCAGGTTGGGGAGCATCTCGCGCAACAGGATCCGGTGGGTGGGGACTCCGATCACGCGTGCCGCTTTGACGAACTCGCGCTCGCGCAGCGACAGCACCTCTCCGCGCACCAGGCGGGTGACACCCATCCAGCCGAAGAACACCAGGATCGCGACCAGCGAGTAGAAGGTCGCGAACTTCAACTTCTCGGTGTCGTCACCGAACCGGTCGTTGAGGATCGGCGAGATCGCCAGCGCCATCACCAGGAAGGGCAAGGTCAGGAACAGATCGGTGACGAAGGAGATGATCGTGTCGAGGATCCCGCCCACGAACCCGGCGATCAGGCCGAGCGTGACGCCGATGATCGTCGACAGCACGACAGCCACCGTCGCCAGGTAGAGCGAGGTCCGGCAGCCCTCGATCCAGACCGCGAGGTTGTCGGTGCCGTTGCCGGGTGCGAGCCCGAAGGGGTGGTCGGGGTCGAAGCTGCCGTTGGGCGGGCCCTCGAGCGGCAACCGCGTGACGGGGTCGATGACGTCGCTGGCCCGCACCGTCTCGGTCGAGACCCCGAACAAGGCCTGGACCTGGTCGGCGAAGACGGCGATCAGGATGAACAGCACGACGACGAGGAAGCACACCACCGCGATCGGGTCTCGCTTCAGCCGGTCGAAGGCGATCCGGGTCGGTGACCGCCCCGCGATCTGCTTGCGCGCGTCCGGTTCCAGCGACGGGTCCGCGGCCTGATCATGGACCGCGAGCTCGCCCGCCGGCACCGTCATCGAAACCTCCGCAAGCACCCGGCCGAGATACCTCGGCAGCTCCGCGTGATGCGGCGCCGTCGGAGACTCTAGGCGAGCCGCACTGTGTTCCGGATCACCGAGCGGTAACGATCTGGTCTCGTTGCCTTCCTGCGGGAGCAGGGAGTTCGACAGGCTTTGCGCGCCGATCAGGCGTCGGCCCGGACATCCTCCTCCGGAACGGCGTCGACCCCGGCCTCTTTGCGCTGCTCGGGGGTGATCGGAGCAGGCGCAGCGGTGAGCGGGTCGAAGCCGCCACCGGACTTGGGGAAGGCGATGACCTCGCGGATCGAGTCGGTCCCGGCGAGCAGTGCGCAGATCCGGTCCCACCCGAACGCGATGCCGCCGTGCGGGGGTGCGCCGTACTTGAAGGCCTGCAGCAGGAAGCCGAACTTCTCCTCGGCCTCCTCCTCACCGATGCCCATCAGGGCGAAGACCCGCTTCTGGACGTCCTCGCGGTGGATACGGATGGAGCCGCCGCCGATCTCGTTGCCGTTGCACACGATGTCGTAGGCCCAGGCGAGGGCGTTGCCCGGGTCCTGGTCGAAGCTCTCGGCGTCCTGCGGGCTGGTGAAGGCGTGGTGGACCGCGGTCCACTCCCCCTGGCCGACCGCGACGTCACCTGCTGCGGTGGCGTCGGACGCGGGCTCGAGCAGTGGCGCGTCGACGACCCAGACGAAGCTCCAGGCGCTCTCGTCGATCAGGCCGCAGCGCCGACCGATCTCGAGCCGCGCCGCACCGAGCAGTGCGCGGCTGGACTTCGGGGCGCCGGCGGCGAAGAAGACGCAGTCACCGGGCTGGGCACCGACGTGCGCCGCGAGGCCGGCCTTCTCCTCCTCGGACAGGTTCTTGGCGACCGGACCACCCAGCCCGCCGTCCTCCTGGACCAGGACGTAGGCGAGCCCGCGGGCGCCGCGCTGCTTGGCCCACTCCTGCCAGGCGTCGAGCTGCTTGCGCGGCTGGCTGGCGCCGCCGGGCATCACCACCGCGCCGACGTAGGGCGCCTGGAAGACCCGGAAGGGCGTGTCCTTGAAGTAGTCGGTGCACTCGACCAGCTCCTGACCCATCCGCAGGTCGGGCTTGTCGGAGCCGTAGCGGGCCATCGCGTCGGCGAAGGTGATCCGCGGGATCGGGCGCGGGACGTCGTGGCCGATCAGCTGCCACAGGGCCACCAGGATCTCCTCGGAGAGCGCGAGCACGTCGTCCTGCTCGACGAAGCTCATCTCGACGTCGAGCTGGGTGAACTCGGGCTGGCGGTCGGCACGGAAGTCCTCGTCGCGGTAGCAGCGCGCGATCTGGTAGTAGCGCTCCATGCCGGCGACCATGAGCAGCTGCTTGAAGAGCTGCGGGCTCTGCGGGAGGGCATACCAGCTGCCGGGCTGGAGCCGCGCGGGCACCAGGAAGTCGCGAGCGCCCTCGGGGGTGCTGCGGGTCAGGGTCGGCGTCTCGATCTCGACGAAGTCGTGGGCGTCGAGGACGGCCCGGGCAGCCTGGTTGACCTTGCTGCGCAGGCGCAGGGCGGCGCCGGGCGCCGTACGACGGAGGTCGAGGTAGCGGTGCTTGAGCCGCACCTCCTCCCCCACGTCGACGTGGTCGCTGATCGGGAACGGCAGCGGCGCGGCCGCCGAGAGCACCTCGACGCCTGCTGAACCAGGGGTGGAGACGACCTCGATCTCCCCGGTGGGAAGGTTCGGGTTCTCGTTGCCGGCCTTGCGGGCGGTGACCTCGCCGGTGACCTTGAGGCAGTACTCGGCCCGGAGCGCGTGGGCGATCGCCTCGTCCCGGATCACGACCTGGACGACGCCGCTGGCGTCCCTGATGTCGAGAAACGCCACCCCGCCGTGATCACGCCGGTTGGCCACCCAACCGGCGAGGGTCACGGTCTGGCCGACGTGCTCGGCGCGCAGGGCGCCGGCGTCGTGGGTGCGGATCACTGGTTTGTCTCCTCGTTGGTGGCGATGACGGTGCTGATGATCGTGGGGCGCAGGTCCTCTGCAGGAGGCTCCCAGGAGGCCGGGTCGGCCGGCACCTGATTTCCGCTCCGGATGTCCTTGACCTCGTGGGTGGCGGCGCCGTCGGCGTCGGTGGTGGTGAACCACACATAGGGGATGCCACGTCGGTCGGCGTGCCGGATCTGCTTGCCGAACTTCGCGGCGGTGGGTGCGACCTCGCACGGGATGCTGCGCGAGCGCAGTGCGCTGGCGACGGCGTCGGCCTCGGGTCGCGGACTCCTCGTCGGCGACGGAGATGAGTACGGCGCTCGGCACCGACCGGCTGCCGTCGAGCACCCCTTCCGCGACCAGCGGGACCAGCGCCCGGGAGACGCCGAACGAGACCCCGACGCCGGGGTACGTCGTCTTGCCGTCGCTGGCGAGCGCGTCGTACCGGCCGCCGCCGCCGACGGACTTGAGCCGTTCGTAGCCGCCATGAAGATCTCGACCACGGTGCCGGTGTAGTAGTCGAGCCCGCGGGCGATCCGCAGGTTGGCCTCCATGTGACGTTGTCGTGGCCGCCGGCGGCGTGCCCTCACGACGGCCGCCAGCTCGGCGAGACCTTCGTCGAGGAGCGTGGTCGGTCACGCCGAGCGCCTGCACCTGGGCGACGAAGGAGTGTCGGTAGCCGGATCGTCGCGAGCTCGAGGCACCGCGCGGCCTGCTCGGGGGTGAGCGCCGGCGTCGGCCACCAGGAGGTCGGCGGCGACGTTCTCGGGGACAGCTTGTCGAGCTTGTCAATGGTGCGGATGCGGCGGTGACGTCGGGCAGGCCGATACCGCGGTAGAAGCCCTGGATCAGCTTGCGGTTGTTGAACTGGAAGCCGGAACCGGGGAGGAACGGGAGCGCGTCGAGCGCGTCGACCATCACCCGCATGACCTCGACGTCGTGGTGGAACGGCAGCACGTCGCGGCCGACGATGTCGATGTCGGCCTGGATGAACTGGCGGAGCGGCCCTCCTGCGGCCGCTCGCCCCGCCACGACCTGCTGGATCTGGTAGCGACGGAACGGGAACTCGAGCGTGCCCGGCGTGCTCGAGCACGTAGCGGGCGAACGGCACGGTCAGGTCGAAGTGCAGGCCCGATCTGCTTGTCCCTCGCCGCCCTCCTCTTGCCTGGAGGCGGCGCAGGACATAGATCTCCTTGTCGAGGTCGCCGCCCTTGCGGACAGCTGGTCCATCGGCTCGACGGCGCGGGTCTCGATGCTGGCGAAGCCGTGCAGCTCGAACGTCGTCGGCGAGCGTCGCGATGACGTGCGCTCGACCGCCCGCTGGGCAGGCAGGAACTCCGGGAAGCCGCTGAGCGGCGTCGGCTTGCTCAACTCACAGTCCTCGGGTGATCGTCCTGCCGGGGCTCCCGGTGTGTTCAGGGTCGTCCTGGAGCTCCAGCAGGAAAGGGTTGGTCGCGCGTTCGCGACCGATGGACGTCTGCCCGCCGTGTCCGGGGAGGACGACGATGTCGTCGGGAAGGGTCAGCACCTTGCTGGCAAGGCTGCGCAGCATCGTGGGGTGGTCGCCGCCCGGCAGGTCGGTACGGCCGATCGAGCCCTCGAACAGCAGGTCGCCGGAGAACATCACCTCGCTGATGTCCAGGCTTTCGTCGTACGGCGCCCGGAAGGTGACCGAGCCCTCGGTGTGGCCCGGGGTGTGGTCGACGACGAACCTCAGGCCGGCCAGCTCGAGGTCGACGCCGTCCGCCAGCTCGCGGAGGTCGTCGGGCTCGGCGAAGTCGAGCTTGCCCTCCGGCATGCCGAGCATCATCGCCGCGGACTCGCGGGACATGCCGGCGAGAGGGTCGGTCAGCAGGTGCCGGTCGGCGGGGTGGATCCACGCAGTGGCGTCGTACGTCCCGGCGACGGGGGTCACGCTCCACATGTGGTCGATGTGGCCGTGGGTCAGCAGGACCGCGACCGGCTTGAGCTTGTGCTCGCGGATGACCTCGGCGACTCCGGACGCGGCGTCCTTCCCGGGGTCCACGACGACGCACTCCGCACCTGCGGCCGTGGCCGCGACGTAGCAGTTGGTGCCCCAGGGTCCTGCAGGGAAGCCGGCGATCAGCACCGACCCAGCCTATCGGCCGCACCCCCCTCCCTTAGCATTGCCCATTGTGACTGCGAGCGAGTGGGGCCGCGTCGACGACGACGGCACTGTCTATGTGAAGACCGCCGACGGCGAGCGGCAGGTCGGACAGATGCCCGACGCCACGCCGGAGGAGGCGATGGCCTTCTACGTACGACGGTTCGAGGCGCTCGCGCTCGAGGTCGACCTGCTCCACAAGCGGGTGAACTCCGGCGTGCTGTCGCCGGAGGAAGCCGCGAGCTCCGTCAAGACCGTGCGCGGCCAGCTGGTCGACGCCAACGCCGTCGGCGACCTCGCGTCCCTGAGCTCCCGACTCGACGAGCTCGGCCCTGTCATCGCCGCCCAGCGGGAGTCCCGGCGCGCGGAGAAGGCGCGGCGGACCATCGAGGCCAAGGAGCAGAAGGAGCAGCTCGCGGTCGAGGCCGAGGCCATCGCGAGCGGCCGGGACTGGAAGAACGGCGCCAACCGGCTGCGGGAGCTGCTCGAGCAGTGGAAGCAGCTCCCCCGGATCGAGAAGGCAGCCGACGACGCGCTCTGGAAGCGGTTCTCGTCGGCCCGTTCGGCGTACACCAAGGCCCGCAAGCTGCACTTCGCCGAGCAGGACGAGAAGCGCGATGCCGCCCGCATGGTGAAGGAGCGGCTGGCAAAGGAGGCCGAGAGCCTCGCCAGCTCCACGGACTGGGGACCGACGGCAGGTCGCTACCGCGAGCTGATGCGTCAGTGGAAGGCCGCCGGGCCGGCGCCGAAGGGTGTCGACGACGAGCTGTGGAAGCGGTTCCGCGGGGCCCAGGACACCTTCTTCGGCGCCCGGGACGCGGCCAACGCCGCGCTCGACGCGGAGTTCGCGGCCAACGCCGAGGTCAAGGAGCAGCTGATCGTCGAGGCCGAGGCACTGCTGCCCGTCACCGATCTCCAGACGGCGAAGACCGCGTTCCGCGAGATCGCCGACCGGTGGGACGCGGCGGGCAAGGTGCCGCGGGACCGGATCAAGGACCTCGAGGGCCGGATGCGCGCGGTCGAGCAGGCCATCCGCAAGGTCGAGGACGAGCAGTGGAAGCGCAGCGACCCCGAGAAGTCCGCCCGCGCCGACGACATGGTCACCAAGCTCGAGACCGCGATCGCCGACGCCGAGGCGAAGCTCGAGAAGGCCCGTGCCGCCGGTAACGACAAGCTGGTCCGCGAGCTCGAGGAGAACCTCGAAGGCCGCCGTTCCTTCCTGGAGATGGCCAAGCGGGCGAGCGCCGACTACCGCTGACCGCGAATCAGACCTTCTGGTGCGCCGAGTCGGAGGTATTGGCGGCCCGTCGCGCCAAAAGGTCCGACTCGGCGCGCAAGGAGGTCTGATTCGGCGCGCCAGAAGGTCTGATTCGCGGTCACTGGGTGACGCGGTAGGCGTCGAAGACACCGGGGATGCTGCGCACGGCCTTGAGCACGGTGTCGAGGTGCTTGGCGTCGGCCATCTCGAACGTGAACCTGGTCTTGGCGACCCGGTCGCGGGTGGTGGTCAGGTTGGCCGACAAGATGTTGAGGTGTGCGTCCGAGAGCACCATGGTGATGTCGGACAGCAGCCTCGAGCGGTCGAGGGCCTCGACCTGGATGTTGACCAGGAACGTGGTCTGCCCGGTGGGCGCCCACTCGACCTCGAGCACCTTCTCGGGCTGGTTGAGGAGGTTCGCGGCGTTGGTGCAGTCCTTGCGGTGGACCGAGACGCCGCCGCCCTTGGTGACGAAGCCGAGGATCGTGTCCGGAGGGACGGGGGTGCAGCACTTGGCGAGCTTCACCCAGACGTCCGGGGCGTTCGTGACGACGACGCCGGCGTCGGTGCCGGGGGCGAGCCGGCGCGGGCGGCCGCGGCGGCCGGTGATGGTGACCGCCTCGGCGAGGTCCTCCTGAGCGCCCTCGTCGCCGCCGTGCATCTCGATGACCCGGCGGACGACGGCCTGCGCACCGAGGTTGCCCTCGCCGACGGCGGCGTAGAGGGCGGTCACGTCCGCGAGGCGGAAGATCTCAGCGACCTGGTTGAGCGACTCGTGGGTGAGCAGCCGCTTGAGCGGCAGCCCCTCCTTGCGCATCAGCTTGGCGATCTCGTCCTTGCCGCGCTCGATCGCCTCCTCGCGCCGCTCCTTCGTGAACCACTGCTTGATCTTCGAGCGGGCCCGCTGGGACTTCACGAACTTCAGCCAGTCCCGCGAGGGGGCAGCGGTGGGTGACTTCGAGGTGAAGACCTCGACCACGTCGCCGTTCTCGAGCGTCGACTCCAGCGGCACCAGCCGACCGTTGACCCTCGAGCCGATCGTGTGGTGCCCGACCTCGGTGTGCACCGCATAGGCGAAGTCGACGGGCGTCGATCCCGACGGCAGGGCGATGACGTCGCCGCGCGGGGTGAAGACGTAGGTCTCGGTCTGGTTGATCTCGAACCGCAGCGACTCCAGGAACTCGCCCGGGTCCTCGACCTCGCTCTGCCAGTCCAGGAGCTGGCGCACCCAGCTCATGTCGTCCATGTCTCCGCGCTTGTCGGTCTCGGCGCCGGTGCGGCCGTCCTCCTTGTACTTCCAGTGCGCCGCGACGCCGTACTCCGCCCGGCGGTGCATCCCGAAGGTGCGGATCTGCATCTCGACCGGCTTGCCCTGCGGGCCGATCACCGAGGTGTGGAGCGACTGGTACATGTTGAACTTCGGCATCGCGACGTAGTCCTTGAACCGGCCGAGGACCGGGTTCCACCGCGAGTGCAGCACACCGAGCACGCCGTAGCAGTCGCGGTCCTCCTCGACGAGGATGCGGATGCCGACCAGGTCGTAGATGTCGGAGAAGTCGCGACCGCCGACGATCATCTTCTGGTAGATCGAGTAGTAGTGCTTCGGGCGGCCGGTGACCGTGGCCTTGATCTTCGCCTCCCGCAGGTCCTTCTCGACCTGGGTGATCACCTCGGCGAGGAACTGGTCGCGGGAAGGCGCGCGCTCCGCGACCATCCGCACGATCTCGTCGTAGATCTTGGGGTGCAGGGTCGCGAACGCGAGGTCCTCGAGCTCCCACTTGATGGTGTTCATGCCGAGCCGGTGGGCGAGCGGCGCGTAGATGTCGAGCGTCTCGCGGGCGGTGCGTTCCTGGCTCTTCTGCGGGACGTAGCGCAGCGTGCGCATGTTGTGGAGGCGGTCGGCGAGCTTGATGACCAGCACCCGGATGTCGCGCGACATCGCGACGATCATCTTGCGGATGGTCTCCGCCTGTGCGGAGTCGCCGTAGACGACCTTGTCGAGCTTGGTGACGCCGTCGACCAGTCGGGCGACCTCGTCACCGAAGTCGGCGCGGCACTCCGCCAGGGTGTACGGCGTGTCCTCGACCGTGTCGTGCAGGAGCGCAGCGACGAGCGTCGGCTCGGTCATGCCGATGCCGGCGAGGATCGTCGTCACGGCCAGCGGGTGGGTGATGTAGGGGTCGCCGCTCTTGCGCATCTGGGTGCCGTGCAGCCGCTCGGCCGTGTTGTAGGCGCGTTCGAGGAGCGCGAGATCGGCCTTCGGGTGGTTGGCCCGGACCGCTCGGAAGAGCGGCTCGAGCACCGGGTTCGACGTGGAGGTGCGGGTACCCATCCGGGCCAGTCGGGCGCGCATGCCACGACCGCCGGCCACGGTGTCGCTGGTGGCGGCCGTCGGCACCTCCGGCGGGCGCGCTGGAACGGGGCGGTCGCTGGCCCGTTCCTCACTCATGCAGGAAGTCTATTCGGCTTCGCACGCCTGGTCAGACGACGGTGAGCACGGTGATGGGGACGTCGCTGATCGCACGGCGTCCGGCGAGGAACGACAGCTCCAGGAGAAAGGCCATCCCGGTGACGACGGCGCCGCACGTCTCGACGAGCTCGGCCGTGGCGCGGGCGGTGCCGCCGGTGGCCAGGACGTCGTCGATCACCAGGACGCGTTCACCGGGCACCAGTCCGTCGGAGTGGACCTCGAGCACCGCTTCGCCGTACTCGAGGGCGTAAGCGGCGGCATGCGTCTCGCCGGGCAGCTTGCCGGCCTTGCGGACGGGCACGAAACCGACGTCGAGGGCGAGGGCGACCGGAGCTCCGAAGAGGAATCCCCTGGCCTCCATGCCGACCACCTTGTCGACGAGCGGCCGGCCGGCGGCGTCGCGCCCGGCGTCGGCGAGCGCTGCCACCACGGTCCGGTAGCCCTCGGGGTGGGCCAGCAAGGGGGTGATGTCCTTGAACAGGATCCCGGGCTCCGGGAAGTCCGGGACGTCGCGGACCAACCGCCCGAGCACGTCCCCCGCGGCCAGCATCGCCGCGGTCGGCTCCCCCGGCACTTTCGCGCCTACTTCTTGCCGCGTTTCGACCGGGTCTGTCGCGTCGGCTGCTGCCGGCCCGAGCTGCTGCTCTGCGACACCGGACGTTGCTGGGTGGGGGCCACCCGACCCTTCCCGAGTGCTTCCTCCGACGGTCGAGCCGCGTTGCCCCGCTCCTCGTCGACAGCCGTGGCCTGGGCGCGCTCCGGCCGATCGCTGTCCGGCTCGTCGGCGACCGGCAGGTCCTCGGTGAAGGCAGGGACCGTGGCGTAGCGGTCAGCCATGGCCCGCTTCCTGGCCTTGGCCCGCCGCGCCTGCTCGACCACCTCGGTCTCGGAAGACTTCAGCTGCACCAGGACGCGCGGGGCCAGCATCACCGACGAGTAGACGCCGGCCGCCATGCCGACGAACTGTGCGAGGGCGAGGTCCTGCAGCGAGCTGGCGCCCAGCTGTACGGCGCTCACGTAGAGGATCGCGCCGATCGGGATCAACGCCACGATGCTGGTGTTGATCGACCGCACCAGGGTCTGGTTGACCGCCAGGTTGGCGGCTTCGGCGTAGGACTCGGTGCTCTTGCGCAGAGTGGTGGTGTTCTCCTTGATCTTGTCGAACACGACCACCGTGTCGTAGAGCGAGAAGCCAAGGATCGCCAGCAGGCCGGTGACCGCGGCCGGCGTCACCTGGAAGCCGGACAGGGCGTAGATCCCGATGGTGAGCGCGAGGTCGTGGAACAGCGCGACGAGCGCGGCCACGGACATCTTCCACTCGCGGAAGTAGCCCCAGATGAACAGCACGACCAGGACCAGGAACACCGCGATACCGATCAGCGCACGCTCGGCCACCTCCTGGCCCCAGCTCGGGTCCGACGTCCTGCACCGAGATGTCGTCCTCGGGCGTGACGCTCGGGAACGTCTCGATGATGACGGCCTCGGTCTCGTCCTCGGCAGACTCCGAGAGCGACTCGGTGGTCAGCACCAGCGAGTCGTCGCCGGCCGTGGTGACCGACGGGTTCTCTGCTCCTTCGATGCCGGCGTCCGCGATCGCCTCCCGGAGGTCGTCGGCATCGGACTGGTCGACGCCCCCGGCCACCGTGATCCGCTGCTCGGTGCCGCCTCGGAACTCGACACCGAAGTTGAGCGGCTTCACGATCACCGCGGTGATCGCGAGCGCGACCAGGAGCCCCGTGATGCTGTACCAGAGTGCGCGGTGGCCGATGAAGTCGAGCGACTTGCGACCGTTGTAGAGCTCGTTGCCGAGCCTCGACATCTTGCCCATCAGGCGGTCCCCCTAGCCGTGGTCGGGCGGACCGGCAGCGGATCGAGCCCCAGCGTCTCGCGGCTCAGCCCGGACAGCTTGTGGCCCGAGTTGAACGCCTTGAACTGCGCCAACCACGACATCAGCGGCTTGGTGAACCAGAACAGCACAGCGAGGTCGATCAGCGTCGACAGACCGAGCGCGAAGCCGAAGCCCTTCACCGCACCCGTGGCGAAGACGTAGAGGACCACCGCCGCGAGCAGGTTGACGGTGTTGGCAGCGAACCGGGTCACCCGAGCTCGGGCCCAGCCGGTCTCGACGGCGACCCGCATCGACTTGCCCTCGCGCATCTCGTCTCGGATGCGTTCGAAGTAGATGACGAACGAGTCGGCCGTGATCCCGACGGCGATGATGAAGCCCGCGATGCCCGGGAGCGTCAGGGTGAAGCCCGCCGCCTCGCTGAGCAGCAGCACCAAGCCGAAGGTGACCCCCGCCGCGACGAGCAACGAGGCGACGACGACCAGTCCGAGTCCTCGGTAGTAGAGCAGGCAGTAGAGCATGACGAGGGCAAGACCGATCGCACCTGCGAGCAGACCCGCGGCGAGCTGGTCGCCGGCCAGCGACGGCCCGATGTCCTCGGTGGTGACGTCCTTCTCGAAGGAGATCGGCAGGGCGCCGAACTTGAGGCTGTTGGCCAGGTTGGTCGCGCTGACCTCGTCGAAGTTGCCGGTGATCTGCGAGTTGCCGTCGTAGATCGGGTCGTTCATGACCGGTGCCGACAACACCTGGCCGTCCAGCACGATCGCGAACTGGCGACCGGTGCCGGCGAGCTGGGTGGAGATGGTCTCGAAGTCGTCCTCGCCACCGGTGGACCCCGCGGGGTGCGCCTTGTCCTCGTCGTTGCCGACGTCGAGCGCGACGGCCCACTCGACCTCGCCCTGCGGGATGCCCGCGCTGGCGTCCGCGAGCTCGGTGCCCTCGATGACCGAGCGTGACAGGAGGTACTTCGTGACGCCGCCCTCGCCGACCTCGCACGCGACCAGCGGCTCGTCGGGGTCGTCCGGCTGCGGCGCAGGGACGGTCTCGCCCTGGGCGTTGGTCCTGACGAGGCTCCCGTTCTCGGTGCACTGGAGCTTGTTGAACAGCGCGATCGACTCTTCGTCCGGAGCGGCCGCCCACGCGATCTCGTCCTGCGCGGTGCGGACGGCACCGTCGCCCTCGTCCTGCGGGGCGCCGGGGTCGGTCGGGCTGGGCTGGTCGGTCGGGCTCGGCTCGCCGCTCGGGTTCGCGGTCTCGGTGGTCTCGTCGTTGTTCTTGCCGACCTCATCACGGGCCGCGCGGTCCAGCGCCAGCGGTGCACGTCCCGCCGGAAGGCTGCCGGTCGCGCACGGGTCCTGAGCACCTTCGACACAGGCGACCAGGCGGAACCGGAGCTGCGCCTGACGGCGCACCAGGTCCTCGGTCTCGCGGCGGTTCTCGGTAGATCCGGGGATCTCGACGACGATGTAGCGGCCGGACTGCGCGGTGACCTCGGCCTCGACGACACCTGAGCCATTGACGCGCTGGTCGATGATCCGGCGCGCCTCCTCGAAGTTCTCGTCGGACGGGTCGCCGGTCGCGGTCAGGGTGATCCGCAGTCCACCCTGGAGGTCCAGACCGAGGGAAGGCTTCCAGGTGCCGGCGAGGGCGACGAGCCCGTACAGCACGCCGACACCCACGAAGAAGATGACCAGGGTCCGTCCTGGTCGGTGACGACGCGTAGCCACGTCAGCGCTCCTCGCCGTCGACGTCGGTGCGGGTGGTGGTGTCGGTCGGCTCATCGGTGGGGGTCTCGTCGACAGCGGCCTCCTCGACCTCGTCCCGGCTGACCACCGTGCCGACCGCGCCGCGCGCGACCTTGATGGTCACACCCGGCGCGATCTCGACCAGCAGTGTCGCTGCGTCGTCATCGGTCTCGCTGACGGTGCCGAAGATGCCCGAGGTGAGCATGACGGTCTCACCGGGAGCAATGGACGCCTGCACCCGGGCGACCTCCTTCTGGCGCCGCTGACCGGGCCGGATGATCAGCAGCCAGAAGATCGCCGCGATCGCGACGATCCACAGCAGGGGTGCGAGATCCTTCACCAATGAGCCTTCCGAGGGTTCCTCCGGGACAGGGCTCCACGACCGGTTCCGGGCAGCCGCACGGAGCCCGGGGCGGGCCGACGGGCAAGTGTAGCCGCGGGCGTTGAGCGGGCCACATCGACGGGTGTGACACCATACCGCCGCAACCGGTGACCCCCTCGACCGCGGCCCGGCAACGTGTCGCACTGCACGATCTGCGACACGCTCGGGCGTCCGGGATCAGTCCTCGAAAAGTGTCAGGTCAGCGGGGTCGGCAGTCACTGGTGGCGCCGTCAGCCCGAGGTGTTCCCACGCGGCCGGGGTCGCGATCCGGCCTCGAGGGGTACGGGCCAGGAACCCGCTGCGCACGAGGAACGGCTCCGCGACTTCCTCGACCGTCTCCCGCTCCTCGCCCACGGCGACCGCGAGCGTCGAGACGCCGACCGGGCCACCGCCGAACCGGCGGCACAACGCGTCGATCACGGCGCGGTCGAGCCGGTCGAGACCGAGCTCGTCGACCTCGTAGAGCTCGAGGGCCGCCTGGGCCACGGGATGGGTGACCACCCCGTCGGCGCGCACCTGGGCATAGTCGCGGACCCGCCGCAGCAGGCGGTTGGCGATCCGGGGCGTGCCGCGGGACCGGGACGCGATCTCGGTCGAGCCCTCCGACGTCAGCGCCACGTCGAGCAGTCCCGCCGAGCGGTGCACGATCCGGTCGAGGTCGGCCGGCTCGTAGAACTCCAGGTGGGCGGTGAAGCCGAACCGGTCGCGCAGCGGGCCCGGCAGCAGCCCGGCCCGGGTCGTGGCACCGACGAGGGTGAACGGAGGGATCTCCAGCGGGATCGCGGTCGCCCCCGGGCCCTTGCCGATGATGACGTCGACCCGGAAGTCCTCCATCGCCATGTAGAGCATCTCCTCCGCCGGCCGAGACATCCGATGGATCTCGTCGACGAAGAGCACGTCGCCCTCGTTGAGCCCGGACAGGATCGCGGCGAGGTCGCCGGCGTGCGTGATGGCCGGCCCGCTGGTCAGACGCAACGGGGCGTTCATCTCGTGCGCGATGATCATCGCGAGCGTCGTCTTGCCCAGCCCGGGAGGCCCGGACAGGAGCACGTGGTCGGGCGCTCGTCCTCGACGCCGGGCGGCTTCGAGGACGAGCCCCAGCTGGTCGCGCACCCGGGTCTGACCCACCACCTCGTCGAGGCTGCGTGGACGCAGGGCCGCCTCGACGGCGCGCTCGTCGCCCTCGGCCTCCATCGCAGTCAGTGACCGGAGGTGGGACTCCTCCGCCACCTCGAGCTCGTCCTCGTGGAAAGGCATCAGGATCAGGCCTTCGCGAGACTGCGGAGCGCGGCGCGGAGCAGCGACCCGACGTCGGGTGCGTCACCCGCCTGCCCGGCAACCGCGTCGACGGCCTTGTCGGCGTCCTTGGCGTTGTAGCCGAGGCCGAGCAGGCCCTGGGTCACCTGGTCGCGCCAGGGCTCGGCGTGGGCGACCGGGAGGGCGCCGACCCGGCCCACCGGGGCGCCGATCCGGTCCTTGAGCTCCAGGATGATCCGCTGGGCGCCCTTCTGTCCGATGCCGGGCACCTTGGTCAGCGTCTTCACGTCGTCGACGGCGATCGCGGTCCGCACGCCGTCCGGGGAGAGTACGGCGAGCATCGCCTGGGCGAGCTTGGGGCCGACTCCGGACGCGGTCTGCACCAGCTCGAAGATCGACTTCTCGTCCTCGTCGGCGAAGCCGAACAGCGTGAGCGAGTCCTCCCGCACCACCATGCTGGTGGGCAGCACGGCCTCGGCGCCCGTCCGTAGCGTGGCCAGGGTGCCGGGTGTGCACATCAGCTCGAGGCCGACGCCGCCGACCTCGAGCACGGCGCTCGAGAGGGTGACGGCCGCGACCCGGCCCCGGACGTGCGCGATCATCGCTTTCCTCCTGCCGCGGCGACCGCCGCGTCGATCCGGGCCTGGGCGCCGCCCCGCCAGATGTGGGTGATCGCGAGCGCCAGCGCATCGGCTGCGTCGGCCGGCTTGGGCATCGCGTCGAGCCGGAGGATCCGGGTGACCATCATGCCGACCTGTGCCTTGTCGGCGCGGCCGTTGCCGGACACCGCCGCCTTCACCTCGCTCGGCGTGTGAAGCGCGATCGGGAGCCCGCGCCGGGCCGCGCAGACCATCGCGATCCCGCTGGCCTGGGCGGTGCCCATCACCGTGCTGACGTCGGACCGGGCGAAGACCCGCTCGACCGCGACCCCGTCGGGGCGGTGCTCGTCGAGCCAGGCCTCGATGCCCTGCTCGATCGAGACCAGCCGCTCGGGCACCGGCAGGTGCGAGGAGGTGCGGATGACGTTGACGTCGACCAGCAGCAGCGGTCGTCCCACGTCACCCTCGACCACACCCATCCCGCAGCGGGTGAGGCCGGGGTCGATCCCGAGGACGCGCATCCGCCCACCTTCCTATCGAACATCTGTTCGCAGGCTAACGCGGTGGCCGGGCGCGATCCGGGTGACACGCCGAGGCGCGGTCTCGACACGCCGGTCGCGACCTCGTTCCTCGGTCGCGCGGCTCGCTCGACCACCGTCAGCGAGTCCGCTGGCGCGTCCTCGCTACGCGTCGACGGCCTCCATGACCTCGTCCGGCACGTCGGCGTTGGAGAAGACGTTCTGCACGTCGTCCAGGTCGTCGACGGCGTCGATCAGCCGGAACACCTTGCCCGCGGCGTCCGGGTCGGCCACGGGGATGTCGAGCGACGCGACGAACTGCACCTCGGCCGAGTCGTAGTCGACGCCGGCGGCCTGGAGCGCCGTACGGACCGCAACGACGTCGGACGCCTCGGCCTGCACCTCGAAGGTGTCTCCCAGGTCGATGACCTCCTCGGCGCCCGCGTCGAGAGTGGCCTCGAGCACCATGTCCTCGGTGACGTCGGAGGCCTTGCCTTCCTTCTCCTGGGCCTTGGGCACGACGACGACGCCCTTGCGGTTGAAGAGCCGGGACACCGATCCCGGGTCGGCCATGGTGCCGCCGTTGCGGGTGACCGCCGTACGGACCTCCATCGCGGCCCGGTTGCGGTTGTCGGTCAGGCACTCGACCAGGAGCGCGACCCCCTGCGGGCCGTAGACCTCGTACATGATCGTCTCGTAGTCGACGGCGCTGCCCTCGAGGCCGCCGCCGCGCTTGACCGCGGAGTCGATGTTCTTGTTGGGGACCGACTGCTTCTTCGCCTTCTGGATGGCATCGAAGAGGGTGGGGTTGCCGGAAGGGTCAGGACCGCCCATCTTGGCGGCGATCTCGATGTTCTTGATCAGCTTCGCGAAGAGCTTGCCCCGCTTGGCGTCGATGGCCGCCTTCTTGTGCTTGGTGGTCGCCCACTTCGAGTGGCCAGACATTCTTCCCTCTTCCGGTTCGACAACGGATGCGATCTTACTGGCGCACCAGATCCAGGAAGAGTCGGTGGACGCGACCGTCGTCGGAGACCTCGGGGTGGAACGACGTCGCCATGAGGTGTCCTTGGCGTACGGCGACCGGGTGCCCCTCTGCCTTGGCCAGCACCTCCACGTCGGCACCGACCTCCTCCACCCAGGGTGCGCGGATGAAGACCGCGTGCACCGGCTGATCGAGACCTCGGAGGTCGATATCGGCCTCGAACGAGTCGACCTGGCGGCCGAACGCGTTGCGTCGCACGGTCATGTCGATCCCGCCGATCGTCTCCTGGCCGACGGCGCCGTCGAGGATCCGGTCGGCGAGCAGGATCATGCCCGCGCAGGTGCCGAAGGTCGGCATGCCGGCTCCGACCCGCTCCCGCAGCGGGTCGAGCAGCTCGAAGGTGTGGGCCAGCTTCGCCATCGTGGTCGACTCACCGCCCGGCAGCACCAGGCCGTCGCACCGCGCCAGCTCCTCCGGTCGGCGTACCGCGAACGCGTCCGCGCCGAGCCGGGTCAGGGTGGCCAGGTGCTCGCGGACATCTCCTTGGAGCGCGAACACACCGATCGAGGCCACGGAGGAGACGGTAGGGAACGCGCTGGTGGCGATGCTGAATTCTGGCGGCTGCAGAAGAGTCCGCTGCTGCCCTGCCGACCGATCTGGTTGAGCGTCGGCGCCGAGCGCGGCGACGTGGTGCCCTCGACCTGCCCGAACACCACCAGGTCCCAGCTCGCGGTGCCGTTGGCTGCCGAGACAAGCGTGAGCGAGACCGTCTGGCCCTGCGCGACGCTGGCTCCGAGGGTGCCCGCGGCCGGGAACCCGGCGGAGGGCAGCGCTTGGACTGTCGACCCTGCGACCCGGCGCTCCCAGTAGTACTCGTAGCTGGCGTCGACGTTGGTCCACGACAGCGTGATCGACCCGTTGGTGTTGCGCACGCAGGCCGGCTGCGCGTGGCTGGTCAAGGTCGCCGCCGTGGTGCCGCAGTTGATGTTGGCGCCGAGGAGCGAGATCGTCACCTTCTGGGTGGCCGCCGGCGTGGTCCAGCTGGTCGCGTAGGTCCCGCGTACCTCGACCGTCACCGTCTGTCCGAACAGAGTCGCGAACTGGTCGGCGTTGAGAGTCACGCTGCGGCCGCCGCCGCTGGAGGTGATGGTGAGCGGAGTGTTCGACTCCTGGATCCGAGCAACGTAGCCGTGGGTCACCGGGACGGTGGCAGCCGCCCAGGTGATCGTCACCTTCGCCGGGACGAGCGGGACCGCGGTGCCGGACGTGCGGGTGCAGCTGGTGGTCGGCGTGGTCAGCGCGCCGGTGCTCAGGGTGGTGCCAGTGACGCCGGCGGTGTCGGCGAACACCGCCCACGTCGGCGACGCGACGCCCGTGGCCACCAGGGCAGCGGCGCCGACGGCACCGAGTCGGGTACGGCGCCACACGGACCGAGGTTCACCGCCGCCACTAGGCGGTGCCTGCTCGTCGTCGCCGCCCCGGCGCAGCACGACGAGCAGCAGGCCCATGGCATACATCCCCAGCAGGAACAGCCCGATCGGTCCGGACAGCCAGGCCACCACGTGGCCGCCGTACGGGATGTCGGCGAACACGCGGTACGCCTCGTCGACCGGATAACGCTCGACATCCGGTGCGTCGTTCGCGTCACCCCGCAGCTGGAGGACGGCACTGCTCCCCTGCTGCTCGATGCCGACGATCCGGTGGGTCACCCGGCTGCCGTCGGCCGTGTCGACCATGACCACGTCGCCGACCGCGAGCTCGGTCGCGGGCACCTGTCGCGCCCACGCGAGGGCACCGGTCTCGATTGCCGGAGCCATCGAGCCCGACTGCACCACAAGCGGGCGGATCCCGAGCAGCAGGCTCGCCGCGACCGAGAGGATGCACACCACGCCCAGCACCGCACCCAGCGTCAGCAGGGCGCCGCGCAGATGGCGGAGCGCGGGACGGGTCACGGGGCGACCTGCACAGCGGTGAGCTGGAGGGAGACTGCAGTGGTCGCGTCCTGGACGGAGCTGGTGGCCGCTGTCGGCAGGGTCACCTGCAGGCACAGCTTCTCGTTGCTGCCAGGAGCGATGGTGCGCTGGGTGGTGAGCAGGTCCCCGTTGAGCGTGCTGCCGGTACCGGGGAGGGTCGCACCGCCGCAGGTCGCGGTCGGGGAGGCCCCGGTGACCGACGTGGCCCCGGTGACCTTCATGGTCAGGGCGCCGGCGAGGTTCTTGGTGTCGGGGTTGGTGGCGCTCGACGTCGCGGTGTAGGTGAACGGCACCGAGCCTGCGTTGCTCACCGTGAGCACGGCGGCGACCGACTGGCCGGGCACCATGCTCGAGATGTTCAGCGACGTGTAGCCGGTGACGTTGTCCAGCCCGTCGACCTTCAGGTCGAGCTTGCCGGAGGAGATGGTGATCCCGGTGATGGTGGCGTCATCGGTCCAGTAGGCGCCGGTGGTGACCGAGCCGAGCCCGAGCACCACACCGAGCGCGAGCAGCGCCCGGATCCGACCGGTGCGACGGCGAGGCGCCGAGTGCTCAACCATGTGTCTCCTCCTCCTCCCGGCGTCGCGCTACGAGGAGCGCGAGGCCGGAGCCGATCAGTCCGGCAGCCAGCCACAGCAGCCACGGTTCCACGGCCGCTCCGGTGGCCGGCAGGTCTCCTGATCCCCCACCGTCGCTGTTGCCCTCGCCGCCGCCGGGACGGGCCTGGGTCAACCGGACGACGAAGTCCAGCGGGAGCTTGTCGACCTCGGACCCGTTCGTCGCCGCAGCGACGAAAGCGACCCGTACGTCGAGCCGGAGCCGGTCTCCTTGTGCCAGCGCGCCTTCGGTCAGCGTCCGACCAGCGCCACCGTCGTGCAGCGGGACCCAGCTGCCGCCGCGCACCCGGGCCGAGATCAAGATGTCGTCACGCTCGAGCAGGCCGTCCAGGTCCGTGCTGCGGACGGCGAGGCGCATCGAGGCACCGGTCGGACCTTGGTTGCGGACCCAGAGCGACCGGGTCTCGCTGTCGCCGGGCACCCAGCGCATCGCGGGTTCGAACAGCGGACGACGCAGCTCGCTGGTCCAGGTGCGACCGTCGAGGCTGAGCCCGATCTCGTCGCTGGCGTGTGCCGAGCCGGTGTTGATCGCCAGCACGATCGACGCCAGCACGGTCCAGCACATGGCACGGGGGAACATGGTCGGGCTCCTCCTCTCAGACAGTGGTCGGGACTTGCGTTGTCTCTTCGGCCGGTTCGTCGTCACGACGAGGCCGGCGCCGATCACGAGCGGCGCTCACGAACATGTAGGCGGCATAGCCCAGCAGCCCGAAGACCGCGACGTAGACGCCGATCCTGCGCTCTTCGCCGCTCACCACGTTGTTCACGTAACCGAGGTAGGGCACGGAGTACCAGAGCCGGCCCTTGACCTGCACCGGTTGGACCGGCTCGGCATCGGGGATGTCGTTGGCGTCGCCCTGGGTGGTCAGCTGCAGCTCGCCGTCGAGGTTGGTGCCCACCTCGACCACGCGATGCGTGACGACGGCGGCTTCGCCCGACTCGAGCTGGTAGGTGACGACGTCACCACGGTCGATCTCGTCGACCGGCAGCGGCTTGACCACCACCAGCGTGCCCGGTGGGTAGTCCGGCTGCATCGACCCCGTGCTGACGGCGTACGGCGTCGCCCCGGTCAGGCGCGGCACCGCTACCGCGGCGGCAAGTGCTGCCGCCGCGGCGAGCAGGACCAACCAGACGGTGGTCCTCCAGACGAAGGCCAACATGCCGGCTCCTCAGGCGGGCCGGGTCACTGGTGGGTCTGGACAGCGACCAGGGTGATGGCGTCGAGGGTCGCGGTGTCGAGCTGCGAGTTGTTGCTCGCGTCCGTCGTCGGGTCCGGAGCGCTGACCGGGCCGCCGTAGGGGAAGTCGATGGTGATGTCGATCGTGACGTCGTGCGTGCCTTGGCCCGTGACCGCGCCGGTTGCCGGGTCGCTCAGGACGGCGTCGACGGTCAGCTCGTCGTCGAGGTCACCGAGCGCGTCGAGCGAGGCGTCGGAGATGTCGACGGTGGCACCGATGTGGTCGCCCACGAGCACGAGGTCCGCGGTGCACTCCTTGACGATCGTGTCGCCCGGGACGATCGTCGTCACGGTCGAGAGCGCCGTCGCGCTGGCGTCGTCGTAGGTCCAGGTGTCTGCGCAGTCGAGGCCCTCGAGCGAGATCGAGCCGGCGGTCACCGCGCCGCCGTCGACCTCCGCGTCCGAGGTCCAGTAGGCCAGGGTCCCGGCTCCGCCGAGCAGCAGGAACGCTGCCGCGCCGCCTGCTAGGGCGCCTTTGGTTGACTTCTTCACGTCGGTGTCCTCCCCATGCTGGTACCCCAGACATGAATAGTGATCGGACCGGCGGGATCTCCGGTCCGATAGTTTCCTGTTCAACCAATCGTCGTCGGATCTGATAACAGAGTCCAGGGCATTCGACCTATTGGGCGCTTGTTCGCCTAAGCGCAGGAGGACCCCGAAGTGCCTGGGCGACGCCGACCGGGCCGAGCCCGGCCTGCCCGGATCTGCGAAGCCAGCCCTCAGGCGAGCTCGGGCACGCGCAGGTGAGCGATGGCCAGCTCGTACTCGGCGGCGTCCATGATGTCGACGCCCGACTCGCGGATCCCCGATTCACGGATCATCCAGGCCTCGTCACGGGACAGCTGCAACGACTCCAGGCTGTTGAAGGAGCCGGTCGCGCAGATCCGGCCACTTGTCCGGTCGACCATGAGGCTGGCGCTGCAGAACCCCGGTAGCTGCTCGATGCGTGCCAGCAGCGCTCTTCGGTAGATGTCGATGGCGCGATCCATCTTGGCCGGCGCGGTCCGCAGCCAGGTCGCCCGGCACCAGCGATCGACCGGTTTCGGGTCGGCCCGCCGCATGACGGCGACCTCCCACTCCTGCACCTTCGCCGGCGCGTGCAGCATCCCGCCGAACCGTTCCCGCACCTCGGCCAGCCGGTCGCTGCTCGCGTTCATCGTGTCCTCGCTCCGCCACGAGGTGGTGGCGATGCACTCCCCCGAGACCCGGTCGACCATGAGCGAGAGGCCCACGAAGCCGTCCACCTGCTCCAGCAACGCCATCACGTCGTTGCGGACGTAGTCGATGCCGGCGTCGAGCCCGGCGCGGTCACCGTGGAAGGTCGAGGAGCGAGCGAACACAGGACCCTCCGTCAGGCTGGCCGGCACCCCGGCGGTGCCGTCGGCGTGTGCCCAGCGAACACCCGGACCCGGGTGCTGCGCAATGGCCCGAAGGGTCCGCCCGGTGCTACCAGCCGCGGTCGGCGAACCGGTGCGGCTGCGGGATGTCCTCGACGTTGATGCCCACCATGGCCTCGCCGAGGCCGCGGGAGACCTTGGCGACCACGTCGGGGTCGTCGTGGAACGTCGTGGCCTTGACGATGGCCTCGGCCCGCTGCGCGGGGTTGCCGGACTTGAAGATGCCCGATCCCACGAACACGCCCTCGGCACCGAGCTGCATCATCATCGCCGCGTCGGCCGGGGTCGCGATGCCGCCGGCGGTGAACAGCACCACGGGCAGCTTGCCGGCCCGTGCCACCTCGACCACCAGGTCGTACGGCGCCTGCAGCTCCTTCGCGGCGACGAAGAGCTCGTCCTCTGCCAGCGACCCGAGCCTGCGGATCTCGCCGCGGATGGTGCGCATGTGGGTGACCGCGTTGGACACGTCGCCGGTGCCGGCCTCGCCCTTGGAGCGGATCATCGCCGCACCCTCGGTGATCCGGCGCAGCGCCTCACCGAGGTTGGTCGCACCGCACACGAACGGCACGGTGAAGGCCCACTTGTCGATGTGGTTGGCGTAGTCGGCAGGGGTGAGGACCTCGGACTCGTCGATGTAGTCGACCCCGAGGCTCTGCAGCACCTGGGCCTCGGCGAAGTGGCCGATCCGGGCCTTCGCCATCACCGGGATCGAGACCGCCTCGATGATCGAGTCGATCATGTCGGGGTCGCTCATCCGCGAGACGCCGCCCTGGGCCCGGATGTCGGCAGGCACCCGCTCGAGCGCCATCACCGCGACGGCTCCGGCATCCTCGGCGATCTTGGCCTGGTCGGCGGTGACGACGTCCATGATCACGCCGCCCTTGAGCATCTCGGCCATGCCGCGCTTGACCTTCGTCGTACCCAGTTCGTGCTGCTCGCTCATGCTCTGATCCTAGGCCGCTGGGGGCTTCTCCCCCGCATCGAGGTCACCGTCGAGAACGGCGGCCTGGCGATAGACCTTCAGCACCCGGAACACGACGGTGTAGGCGCTTGCCGCCGCGAGCGCCCAGAGGGCGACGTACATCAGGATCGGAAGGTCGAGGAGAGCACCCAGGCCGGTCATCACCAAGATCGCGACAAGTCGATCGGCGCGCTCGGCCAGCCCGCCCTTGGCGTCCATGCCGAGCGACTCTGCCCGCGCCCGGGCGTACGACGTGACCGACCCCATCACCAGGCACCACAGGGACACGCACAGGTAGAGGTAGTCGTCGCCCGGGCCGGCGAAGTAGAGGGCCAGCCCGCCGAAGATCGCGCCGTCGCCGATCCGGTCGAGCGTGGAGTCCCAGAAGGCGCCGAAGCGCGACTTCCGCTCGAGCATCCGCGCCATCTTGCCGTCGATCAGGTCGCTGAAGACGAAGGCGGTGATGAAGAGGACCCCCCAGAACAGCTCCCCGCGCGGGAAGAACGCCAGCGCACCCACGACGACGCCCAGGGTGCCCACGAGGGTCACCGCGTCGGGGCTGATGCCGAGCTTGATGAACAGCTTGACGAACGGCATGAGCACGACGCCCTGCCAGAAGTCCTTGAACCGGTCGAGCACGAGCAGACGGTAGCCAATGCCCGCCGTGCCCTTGACAGCGCACCGATCCGGGAGGATTCTCCTAATCATGTTAGGAACTCCTACTCGCAATCGGATCTCCGAACGACGTGAGGCCACGCGCCGGGAGATCCTTGCAGCGGCGTGGGACATCGCGCGCGAGGTCGGGCTCGCCCAGCTGACCCTCCGTGACGTCGCCGAGCGGGTCGGCATGCGTGCGCCGTCGCTCTACACGCACTTCGACTCCAAGCTCGCGATCTACGACGCGATGTTCGGCCAGGCATGGACGGAGTACGAGCTGACCCTCGACCGGCTCGAGGCTGAGCTCTCCGATGATCCCCGCACCGCGATCCACCAGGTCACCCGGCACTTCTACGACTTCGCCGTCGCCGACCACGCGCGCTACCAGCTGATGAACGAGCGCGTCATCCCTGGTTTCGAGCCGTCGCCGACGGCCTTCGCGCCGTCGCTGCGGGTGTTCGAGCGGGGACGGCGCAACGTGCTCGGCCTCGGCGGCATCTCGGAGGACCAGTTCTTCATCTGGGTCTCCCTGCTCGGCGGTCTGGTCAACCAGCACTTCGCCAACGATCCCGACGGCACGAGGTTCAGCGACCTCCTCCCCGTGGCCGTCGACCTCTGGGCCGACGCCGTCGGCCTCGTCGCGCTCGGGCGCACTCCCACCTCCCCCGAAACCAGCGAGAAATGGGCGAGAAATGAAGGAGCAGCTCCGATGATCGCGACCACCCCTCCCCCCACTCGAAGGGGACTCGTCCAGCCGCGGATCCCCCGGCCGACCGCGATGCGTCTCGCGACGACGGAGTACGAGCGCACCGCCGCGAGGCTGGCAGCCCTCTCCGGCGACGACTGGACCAGACCGACCGTGTGCACGGACTGGGACGTGCGACAGATGGCCTGTCACACCATCGGGATGGCGACGATGGTCACCACCCCCTGGGAGACCGCGAGGCAGCAGCGCGCCGCAGCCAAGGCGGCCGCGGCCGCCGGCACCGACGGTCTCACTGCGCTGACGGCGCTGCAGGTCAGCGAGCGGGCGGAGTGGACGCCGGAGCGGGTCGTAGCGGCCGCGCGCAGCATCGGCCCGCGCGCTGCCCGAGGTCGCAGGCTCATGCCCCGCTTCATCCGGAACCGTCCGCTCGGGGACGCCCAGTCCGTCAACGGTCGTGACGAGACCTGGGCGATCGGGTTCCTCACCGACGTCATCCTCACGCGCGACC
This sequence comes from uncultured Actinomycetota bacterium, assembly GCA_963724275.1. GTDB lineage: Bacteria > Actinomycetota > Actinomycetes > Propionibacteriales > Nocardioidaceae > Nocardioides. Next base: position 155,294 of record CAVRUB010000014.1, read on the forward strand.
CCTGGATGCACCGGATGGACATCGCCCAGGCGACAGGGACCGAGCCGGTCCTGACCGCCGACCACGACGGCGCGCTGGTCGCCGACATCGTCGAGGAGTGGTCGACCCGCCACGGTGCGTCGTACGACCTCGAGCTGACCGGCCCCGCCGGCGGCCGGTGGCGCCGCGGCTCCGGCGGCGAGCGGATCGTCCGCGACGCCGTGGACTTCTGCCGCGCGATCAGCGGCCGCGGGGATGCTCCGGGCCTGCTGTCGGTCCAGGTGCCGTTCTAGGGGGACCACGCTTCCGCGAGCAGGGCGCGGGTGTCGTCGAGCAGCTGCGGCAGCATCTTCGTGCCGGCCAGCACCGTCAGGTAGTTGGCGTCACCGGTCCAGCGCGGCACGACGTGCTGGTGCAGGTGCCCGGAGAGCGACCCGCCGGAGGCAGGGCCGAGGTTGAGCCCGATGTTGAACGCGTGCGGCTGCGACACCCGGCGGATGGTGGCCAGCGCCTCCTTGGTCAGCTGCGCGATCTCGGCCGTCTCCGCGTCGTCGAGGTCGGTGTAGTCGGCCAGGTGCCGGTAGGGCAGCACCATGAGGTGGCCCGGGTTGTAGGGATAGAGGTTGAGGACGACGTACGCCGTCTCCCGCCGGATGACGACGAGCTCGTCGTCGTGGGACGTCTCGGGGTCCGGCGTGATCCGGCAGAACGGACATTCGGGCAGGTCGGGAGCCGTCACCCCGTCGTCGGCTGCGCCGCGGACGTAGGCCATCCGGTGGGGCATCCAGAGACGCTCCAGGCCGTCGGGATCGGTCACGTTGCCGACTTCTCCATGACGCGGAGGAGCTCGGCGATCGACACGTCGGGGACGTCGATGCCGCGGGCGCTGGCCATCCCGTTGATCTGGAGCCAGGTCGTCTCGGCCAGCATGCTGACGAGCTGCTCCGTCGCCGGCGACACCTCCAGCCTCGAGGACCAGCGCCGGATGGTGGCGAAGGTCTGCCCGATGAGGCCGAACACCCAGGGATCGAGACCGGCCCGGTCCTCGGCACTCAGCTCGACCCGGTCGTACTCGACGACCGTGCCCATCAGCTGCTCGATCTTCTCTGCGACCGACTCGATCGCCACTGCGAGCGGGTGAGGTCCGGGTCCGGGCAGCTCCAGCTGGATGAACCAGAACAGGGCGGGGTGGGCGGTGGCCCAGCGCACGACCGCGTCGATGACCCGCCGGATGATCACGAGCGGCGTGCCGTCGACCGCGAGCGCAGGAGCGAGCACCTCCCCGAGGTCCTGGCAGATCCTCTGCTGCACCGCGACATCGAGGTCGACCCGGTCGTGGAAGTGCCGGTAGAGGACCGTACGGGCCAGCCCCGCCTCCTCCGCGATCAGCTGGACCTGGATGTCCTCGCCGGGCGCCGACCGCTCGAGCACGCGGATCGCGGCCTCGATGATGATGCGGCGCCGCGCCTGGTTGTGGGCCAGCCACCGCGACCGGCGGCCGTCGCCACCGTGCTCGAGGTCGCTGGCCCGCTCATCGATCACCCGCGGCAGCCTATCGGGCGTCGTTCACTACGCCTCCCGTTAGCCGCCGAGCAGCCGCAACCCGAGACTGCGTCAAGCTGCGCGCGCGGCAGCGTGTCGCACCGCGGTGGTCGAGTAGCCGTCGCGAGGAACGAGCGACGGCGTATCGAGACCCCGCGAGCCGAACGCCGACCGCGACCAGAGCCCGGACCTCAGTACTGGTGGAACCAGAGACCCAGGTCGAGCGCGACGCCGGGGCAGGTGATGTTGTGGTCGCGGTTGCCGGCGACCCACTGACCGAGGATCGGCGCACCCCCCTGGATCGACCACTCCTCGCCGCACCGGTTGAGCGCCTCCTCCTGCGAGGTCTGGCCCGCGGCCCGCCACTCGGGCACGCCCAGGCTGAAGTCACCGACGACCTCCTCCCACAGGTACGGCGTGGAGTAGATGCCGATCGCGTAGCCGGCGTCGGTGTAGGCCCGTGCCGCGCCCTCGACGACGGCGGCGTTGGCAGCCGGGTCGGAGCTCCACTCGAACGACGGCACCGGCTCCACGTCGATCCACACCACCGGTGTCTCGCAGCCCGGCCCCGGCCATCGGTGTCCATGTTGTAGCGGGCCTGCTGGTAGCCGACGTTGCGCAGCTGACCCTTGAGGTCGGCGCCGGAGTAGGGCCCGTCCCAGGAGTACTTCTCGAGGGTCTCGGCATCGGGATAGCTGGACACGGCGTACGCCGACGCCATCAGCTCCCGCTCCTGCACCCACGCCACCTGGTCCGCCAGGCACGGATTGGGGGTGAACCCGGGACCGTTGGTGAGCCCCATGATCACGAACTCCGCCTCGTCGACGGGCATCGGCAGTCCCAGCGAGCGCTTCTCCGGGATCCCCATGCCCTTCGGGCACTGCGGCCAGCTCACGTCGGCGCCGAGCACCGGCTCGTTGCGCGGCTCGATGGCTCCGCGGTTCTGGTTGGCCAGGTCCTCGGCCACATCGGCGAGGTCGCTCGCGCCCGAGCCGGGATCGGTGGCGTCGCCGTCCGCGGGGTCGCGCTCCTTGTCCTTGCCAGCCTTCTTCGTCTCACCCGTGCTCGGGGCCGCCTCGGGCTCGGCAGCGTCTTCCTGCGCGCAGGCACCCACGGCCAGCAGGACGACGAGCGCCAGGGCCGATGCCCCTCGGCGTCGGCCCCCGGCTCTCATCTCAGACCTGCTCGCGCGACGTGATCGCCGCAGCCACCCGTTCTATTGCCTCGGCGACCGGCACCCCGTTGTCCTGGCGGCCGTCGCGGTAGCGGAACGACACCGCTCCGGCTTCCACGTCCTGATCGCCGGCGATCACCATGAACGGCACCTTCTGCAGCTGCGCGTTGCGGATCTTCTTCTGCATCCGGTCGTCGGAGTCGTCGACCTCGACCCGGATCCCCCGCGCCTTAGCTGCCGCGCGACGTCGTAGAGGTAGTCGTGGTGCCGCTCGGCGATGGGGATCGCCTCGACCTGCACCGGGGCGAGCCACGGAGGGAAGGCACCGGCGTAGTGCTCGACGAGCACGCCGAAGAACCGCTCGATCGAGCCGAACTTCGCGGAGTGGATCATCACCGGCTGTTGCTTGGAGCCGTCCGGAGCGACGTACTCGAGGTGGAAACCCTTGGGCTGGGTGAAGTCGTACTGGATCGTCGACATCTGCCAGGTCCGGCCGATCGCGTCGCGCGCCTGGACGGAGATCTTGGGGCCGTAGAACGCGGCGCCGCCCGGGTCCGGCACCATCTCGAGGCCGGACTCGTTGGCGACGTCCTCGAGGACCTTGGTCGCGATCCGCCCAGTCCTCGTCGGACCCGACGAACTTGTCCTCGTTGTCGTCGTCGCGGGTCGACAGCTCGAGGTAGTAGTCGTCGAGACCGAAGTCGCGCAGCAGCCCGAGCACGAAGCCGAGCAGGTGCTTGATCTCGGCCGGCGCCTGCTCCGGGGTGACGTAGGAGTGCGAGTCGTCCTGGGTCATGCCGCGCACGCGGGTGAGGCCGTGGACCACGCCGGACTTCTCGTAGCGGTAGACCGAGCCGAACTCGAAGAGCCTCAGCGGCAGCTCGCGGTAGGACCGCCCGCGCGACCTGAAGATCAGGTTGTGCATCGGGCAGTTCATGGCCTTGAGGTAGTAGTTCGCGCCCTCGAACTCGATCGGCGGGAACATCGTGTCCTTGTAGTACGGCAGGTGCCCGGAGGTGTGGAAGAGCCCCTCCTTGCTGATGTGGGGCGTGCCGACGTACTGGAAGCCCTCCTCGATGTGTCGGAGGCGGACGTAGTCCTCCATCTCCCGCTTGATCACGCCGCCCTTGGGGTGGAAGACCGCCAGGCCGGACCCGATCTCGTCGGGGAAGCTGAACAGGTCGAGCTCACGACCCAGCTTGCGGTGGTCCCGCTTCTCGGCCTCCTCGAGGCGGTGGAGGTGGTCGTCGAGTGCTTCCTTCGACTCCCACGCGGTGCCGTAGACCCGCTGCAGCTGCTTGTTCTTCTCGTCGCCACGCCAGTACGCCGCCGCGGAGCGCATCAGCTTGAACGCCGGGATCCGCTTCGTGGTGGGCAGGTGCGGACCGCGGCAGAGGTCCTTCCAGGCGACCTCGCCGTTGCGGTTGATGTTGTCGTAGATGGTGAGCTCGCCGGCGCCGACCTCGGCGCCCGCACCTTCGGCGATCTGGGTGGTCGAGGTCCCCTTGAGGCCGATCAGCTCCAGCTTGTAGGGCTCGTCAGCGAGCTCGACCCGTGCGTCGTCGTCGTTGGTCACCCGGCGGGAGAACCGCTGGTTGTCCTTGATGATCTTGCGCATCCGGGTCTCGAGCTTGTCGAGGTCCTCGGGCGTGAACGGGACCTCGACGTCGAAGTCGTAGTAGAAGCCGTCCTTGATCGGCGGCCCGATCCCGAGCTTGGCGTCGGGATACAGATCCTGCACGGCCTGCGCCAGCACATGGGCGCAGGAGTGGCGCAGGATGTCGTGACCGTCGTCGCTGTCGATCGCCACGCCGGCAACCTCGTCGCCGTCGGCCAGCTCGTAGGAGAGGTCCTTGAGCTCGCCACCTCCGGTGGTCGAGCCTGTCGAGACCCGTGCCGCCACGACGTCCGGCCGGTCCTTGAAGAGCTCCCAGGCCTTCGTGCCCGCGCCCACGGAGAGCGTGGTCGTCTCCTGGCCCTCGCGCGCGTCGGCGGGGTGGAGGACGACCTTGATGTCGGACACAGAGTCTGGCCTTTCAGGCGGGGATGTCGCGGACCCCGATCGTAGCCAAGGCCCCGCCCCCACCGCCCCCGGGTTTCACCGCCCCGCAACCCCCGCTGCGAGGAAGTCGGCAATCCCCGCTGGTCGAGGAGGTCCGCAACCCCCCGGTGGTCGAGGAGGTCGCGCAGCGATCCGCCCCCGGTGGTCGAGGAGGCCGCTCCCCGCGCGAGGACTCCCCCGCGTGGTCGAGGAGGTCGCGCAGCGACCGTCTCGAGACCCTCCCCGCACCCCGGTGGTCGAGGAGGTCGCGCAACGACCGTCTCGAGGACTCCGCAACCCCCGCTGGTCGAGGAGGTCGCGCAGCGACCGTCTCGAGACCCCGGACGCCCGACCTACAGCCGATCCAGCCTGACCGCGCCGATCCGGCCGAGCGGACTGCCGCAAGCCGCGCCCCAGGTAGGCACGACACCGCCGTTGCACGCTCGCCAGCCGTTCTCGAACCCGCGAGCCGTGCCGTTGACCCGGAGCCCGAAGTCCTCGCCCCAGATCGGGATCCGGAAGAACCCGTCGGCATCGGTCGTGTCGGCATCCAGCACGACCCCGAGACGCGTCGCCTCCCGGGTGCTGACGTTGATCCCCCGCAGTCGGTTGCCGTTGGCGGCGTTGACGACGGTGCCGCTGATGAAGGACGGGACGGACAGGACGCGTCCGAGTCGGGCGCCGGGCGTGATGGGCGTGGCGTACTCGAGGTCGAACTCGACCCAGCTCGGACCATCGAGGCGGTCGGAGACGTAGCCGCCCTGGACCCTGCTGTTGCGGACGACCTCCACCCAGTGGTCGGCCTCGCTCACCGGGGTCAGCGCGAACTGGCCGGTGGCGTCCGCCGTCGTCGTGTCCACCACCGCGCCCGGCACGCCGGCGTCATCGACGTGCAGCCGGACCGTGGTGCCAGGCACGGGCTCGCCGCCGTACTGGACGACCCGGCCGACGATGAGCGCGCCGGCGGTCGCCTGCGGCGGTACGACGGCGTGCAGCAGCGCCGCGACGACGGCGACGACGAGGACAGAGACGATGCGGCGCATCAAGGACCACCTGGTGTGAAGGGGGCGTACGTCGCGAGCCTCCCCGGGCGGCGCTCGCGCGGCAGACGCTACCGCCACTCTCCCGGCGCCGACGTCGGAAACGCCGAACGGCTGAGCCGGTCAGTGACGGGGTTGTGCCGGGTTCTCCGGGGTGCCGTGCGACGCGGGTTGACCGGAGGTCCCTCCTTGACCGACGGCTGTCCCCCGCCGCCGGGCCGGCCGGCCTCGGGTGCCTCGGCGAGAGGTGAGCCGCCCGAGGGTTGAGCGCCGCCATGCGGGACGGCCGCGGGCCGCAGCCGAGGGGGCCTCCGCCGCGGCACCGACAGCTCTCCTAGAGCCGCCGCTCGCAACCGACGCCCTCTCTCAGTGCCGGTCAAGGTGCTGGGTCACGAGACCGGTCAGCGCGGACAGCGCGAACGTGCGAGCCACCACGTTCGTGGCCCTGGGCCAGCGCAGCCGTCCTAGCGTCAGGGCCGCACCGAAGTAGATCGACAGGCACCACGGGCACGTCATCAGGTAGGACACCTTCGACTGCTCGGGGGGCCCGGTCCGCTCCTGCACCGCGTCCCGCGCGGGCTCGGTGATCCGGTCGTCCCGGACCAGCTTCACCAGCCGGTACGACGCGAGCCCGTCGACGAGGAGCCCGGCCAGCCTCGAGGCGCGGTCAGCTATGCCGCCGGACGAGCACGCTCCAGGCGCCGCCCAGCTCTGCATCGGTCTGCTCGGAGATCGACCTCATGGAAGTCCTTCGGGGGTTGACGCAGCACAGCCGCCGTGACCCGCCTCTTCTCGACGAGGTTGCGGAGGTACCCCGCCGGGTCGCAGTCAATCTCTCGGCTGCGCTCAGATCTGGAACCATGGGAAGTCACCCGGACCTGGCAATGCTTCGTCCGCTGGCAGCGGTCACACCAGCTCCGCTCGCCCCCGCTTTGCCAGCTGGTCGGCGATGATCAGGCGCTGCACCTCGCTGGCGCCCTCCCAGATCCGCTCCACGCGAAGCTCGCGGTAGAACCGCTCTGCGACGTTCTCACGCATGTAGCCCCGACCACCGAAGATCTGGACCGCACGGTCCGCCACCCGCCCGGCCATCTCCGAGGCATACAGCTTCACCATCGAGCACCGGGCGTGCAGCACCTTCCGGTCCGTGCCCTCGTCGACCGAGCGGGCCGTCTCGTAGGTCATCGACCGCGCCGCGAACAGCTCGGTCAGGCTGTCCGCCAGCATCGCCTGCACCAGCTGCCGCTCGATCAGGGGCTGTCCGCCGACGACGCGCTCCCCGGCGAACGCAGTCGCCTCGTCCACCAGGCGTTCCGCGGCACCGAGGCACCGCGCGGCGACCATCAGCCGCTCGAACCGGAACCACTCGTAGACGAAGGACATGCCGTCCTCCTCGGTTCCGACAAGCTGGGTCGCCGGGACCCGCACCCCCTCGAACGCCACGATGGGGTGACCGTGACCCAGCGAGTGCGTGTACGCCGGCGTCCGTACGACGCGCACGCCCGGCGTGTCCTTGTCCAGCACGAACAGCGCCTGGGAGCCGGCATGCCGACCGGTGGTCAGCACCGCTTGGAAGAAGACGAAGTCGGCCTCGTGGAACGACGTGACGTGCCACTTCACACCGTCCAGCACGTAGTGGTCGCCGTCGCGACGCGCGGTCGCGGCGAGGTCCGAGACGTCGGAGCCTGCACCCTCCTCCGTGATCGCGTAGCACTCCTCCTTCTCACCGCGCACCGTCGGCAGCAGCCACCTGTCGCGCTGGTGCTGGTTGGCCACCTGGGGCCACCAGGAGGGCGGCGTCGCCAGGCACCAGGCGATGCCGTTGGTGACCCGACCCGCCTGTTCTTGGACCAGCACCTGCTGCAGGGTGGTGCAACCGGGGCCGCCGACCGAGGCGGGCATGTTGGTGGCGTAGAGACCGAGCTCGACAGCCCGCTCGTGCACGGTCTTCGTCACCTCGTCCGGAAGCCGGCCGCCGTGCTCCTCCGCCTCCAGCTCGAAGCCGATCAGCTCGTCGGTGAAGTCGCGTGCCCGGCCCTGGAGGTCGAGGTCCGCGCTGGTCAGGCCGTACATGCGTCTACCGCCTCGAACTCGTTGACTGACTGTTCAGTCTATGCGAGGCTCGCTGGCGTGACCAGCGCAGCACCGCGCAGCGCCGACGCCGTGGTCGTGGGCGGCGGCACGATCGGGGGCTGGTGCGCGTGGTTCCTGCGCGAAGCCGGCCTCTCCGACGTGGTCCTGGTGGAGCGCCGCACCCTCGGCGCCGGGGCGAGCCCGAGGGCGGCCGGGATGGTCCGGGCCCAGGGCGGCACCGAGGCGGCGGTCCGGCTCGGGCTCTTCAGCCGTGACTTCTACGCCGCGACAGCAGGACCGGTTCGGCATCGACTCGGGATTCGTCGCCCAGGGCTACTTCATGCCGTGCTTCACCGACCGCGAGGTCGACGACGCCCGCGAACGGATCGCGATGCAGCAGCGCCTCGGCCTCGACGTGCGCTGGGTCGGCCCGGACGAGCTCGACGACCTGAACCCGTCGATGGCCCGCGGCATGACCATGGGCGGCTCCTACGCCCCGGGCGACGGCTACATCGACCCACCCCGCAACGTGCTGGCCTACACGGCCGCCCTGTTCACCTCCGGCGTGCGGGTGCTCGAGCACACGGCGTTCACCGGGCTGCTCCGCGCCGGGGACCGGCTGACCGGCGTCGCCACCACGGCCGGCGAGATCTCGACCGAACGGGTGGTCCTGACCGGCGGCCCCACCCTGGCCGCGGTCGGGGAGGCTGCCGGCGTACGCATTCCCGCCGGTGGCGCGCGGCACCAGGTCGTGGTCACCAGACCTCACCACGACCTGGCCCCGGACCGCCTGCCGATGGTCTTCGACCTCCCATCCGGGATCTACTGGCGGCCCGAGGAGGGCGGCGTCATGTGGGGGATGAGCAACCCCGACGAGCTGCCGGGCGAGGCGACCGAGTTCGACTGGGCCTACTACGACAAGGTCCGGGGCCGGATGGCGGCACTGCTACCGGCGACCGCCGGCCTCGGACTGCGCAAGGCCTGGGCCGCGACCATCGACTACACCCCGGATCACCTGCCGATCCTCGGCCCGCTGCTCACCCCGGAGGGGCCGGTTGCCGGCACCGTCGTCGCGGCTGCCGGCGGTCACGGGATGATGTGGGGGCCCGCCGTCTCCCGGGCCGCGGCCGACCTCGTCCTTCACGGCTCGACCGACGTCGTCGACACCACTGAGCTCGGCCTCGACCGGTTCGACGAGCACGGCCGCAGCCGGCTGGCCCCCGATCCGATCGCCCTGCCGTTTCCCGAGTCCGCGTCGTAGGTCTGGTAGGCCGGCTCAGTCCGACGAACCGTCCCTCACCATCACCAGTGCGTCCACGGCCACGACGCCGTCCGGGTGGACGACGAGGGGGTTGACGTCGACGGCCTCGAGGACGTCGCCGAGCTCGTGCGCCAGACGGGCGAAGGCGACGACCGCCGAGACGAGCCCGTCGGTGGCGACCGCTGGGCGGCCGCGGTGGCCCGCAAGCAGCTCCGACACACGTAGTCGGGCGATCATGCCTGCCGCGGTCGTCGGCGTCGACCGGAGGGAGTGCCACCGAGCGGTCCCCCAGCAGCTCGACGAGCGAGCCGCCGGCGGCGACCAGCGCGAGCGGTCCGAGCAGCGGATCCCGCCACAGGCCCAGCGCGACCTCGACCCCCGACGGCACATTCGGCTGGACCATCACCAAGGGTCCAAGGCGCCCCGCGAGGTCGGCGTACGCCGCGGCGACGGCGGCGTCGTCCCCGAGCCCGAGCCGGACGCCGTCCACGTCGAGCTTGTGGTGCACGTCCGCAGCGGCGGTCTTGAGGACGACCGGGTAGCCGGCGGCCCGGGCGGCCGCCACCGCCGAACGCACGTCGTCGACCCTCCACGTGGGGACCACCGGGATCCCGTAGGCGGTCAGCAGCGCGTACGGGTCGACGTCGCCCGTCGCCAGCCGCGCCGCCCAGCGCGCACGCCGCTCTTCGTCGACCGCCACGTCCGGCGGGCGACGCGGCGTCGCCTGGTCCAGCAGGTGACCCATCGCCCGCAACCCGGAGCGCGTCCCCTCCAGGACGGGGATCCCGCGGGCGCGGAGGTCAGCCGCCAGCGGCGCGTCGATGGCCGACGACAGGTTCGACATCACAGCGACGGGCTTGGACGTGTGGTCGACCAGCCGACCGAGCGCCTTCGGGTACGACTCGTCGCCGTCGTACTCCGGCACCAGGTCAACCGCCAGGGCCACGACGTCCACGGCCGGGTCGTCGGCGAGGGCGACCAGGCAGCCGGCCAGCTGGTCCTCCGAGTCGGCGCCGGTGCCCCAGACGTCGAGAGGGTTGGTCGGCTCCAGGCCGGGGTCGAGCAGCGTCGCCAGTCGGTCGGTGGTGGCCTCCGACAAGGGCGCGAACGGGACGCCCAGCCGCTCGGCGACGTCGGCCGCCAGGACCCGTTCCGCCCCGGAGTCGTGCACGGTCGCGATGCCACCGCCGCGACGGCGTACCCGGCGGCCGATCGCGAAGCACTCGAGGCTGTCGACCAGCTCCCCGAGGTCGTCGACGCGATGCACGCCGTACGCCGCGAAGAGGGCCTCCCAGCCGGCGTCGGAGCCGGCGAGGGCGCCCGAGTGGGAGCGGACGAGGTCCTTCCCGCGCTCGGAGCCGCCGACGGTCAGCGCGACGACGGGGATGTCCCGGTCGGAGGCCTCGGCCAGGGCCAGGCGCATGCCGGTCGCGTCTCGCAGGGTCTCCAGCACCAGACCCACGACGCGGGTCTCGGGCATGGCCAGGGCGTAGGCGAGATAGTCGGCGGTCGTCGTGACCACCTCCTGGCCGGACGAGACCACCAGGGAGTACTCCAGCCGCCGGTGCGTGCGCAGCATGGCGGAGAAGACCGACCCCGAGTGGGTCACCAGCGCGATCGGGCCCACCGGCACCGGGTCCCGCTCGAGGTACCCGATGGCGCGCACCCCACGGACCGCGTTGACGAAGCCCATGCAGCTCGGCCCGCACAGCTCCATGCCCGCGCTGGCGTCGACCAGCTCGTCGCGCACGCCCGCAGCCGCCCCGAAGATCACCGCGCCCGCGTCGCCGCGCCGGGACGCGAGCCCCACCAGGTCGACGAGTGCCTCGTCGCCCACTCCGAGCAGCACCAGGTCCACCGGGTCGGGTACGTCGGCCAGCGTCGGCACGCACGGCTCGGCCGAGCACGGTGTCCCGGTGCGGGTTCACCAGCCAGGCCTGCTCGATGCCCGGGCTGCGCAGCACCTCGGTGGCCATCCGCCGGCCGAACGACCCCGGTCGCTCGCTCGCCCCCACGACCGCGACCGTCCGCGCCTCCAGCATCCGTTGCAGCGGCGGACGGAGCGGAAGCGAGGTCACCGTCCGACGGCGGCCCGCAGCGCGGGACCAGCGGGCGCGGGCGTCCTTGATCGCGGCGCGGGCGGCCTGCATCCCGGGGATGCCGCACACGCCCCCACCGGCATGGGTCGCGGAGCCGGCGAAGTAGAGCCCGTCGATCGGGGTGCGGTAGTCGGCGTAGCCCGGCGCCGGCCGGAGGTGGAACATCTGCTCGAGGGAGAGCTCGCCGTGGAAGATGTTGCCGCCGATCAGGCCGTACTCCGTCTCCATCTGGTGCGGTCCGACGATGTCGCGGGCGATGATCGACTCGCGGAACCCCGGCGCCACGGCGTCGTACAGGTCGATCAGCCGGTCCGTGTAGTCCTCGAGCTCCTCGGCATGGGGCTCGCGGCTCCAGTCCTCCGGCACCCACTGGGTGAACAGCGAGAAGATGTGCGTCCCGTCGGGGTTCAGGGTCCGGTCGAGCGTCGTCGGGATCACCCCGTCGGCGAACGGCGCCAGCGCCGGCCGTCCCTCGCGGGCGTCGAGGAAGGCGCGCTCGATGTAGGCCATCGTGGGCGCCATCTCCACGGAGCCGGTGTGGTGCTCGGCCTGCCCCTCGCTCGGGTCGGCGGTGAACGATCGGCAGTCGGTCGATGGCGAGGTTGATCTTCACGACGCCGCTGCGCGACCGCCAGCGCTCGATGTCGCGCACGAAGTCGTCGGGCAGGTGAGCCGCGCCGACGTGCTCGAGGAAGGCGCGCTTGGGGTGCAGGCTGGTGACCACGGTCGACGCCCGCAGCTCCTCACCCGACTCGAGGACAGCGCCCTCGACCCGGCCGTCCGTCACGAGCAGAGAAGCGACTGGCGCGCTGGTCCGGACCTCGGCCCCGAAGGACTCGGCGCTGCTCCGGATGGCGGCCGAGACCGCCCCCATCCCGCCCTCCGGGTAGCCCCAGCTGCCGAGCTGACCGTCGCCGACCCCGCCGATCGAGTGGTGCGCCATGACGTAGGCGGTGCCCGGCTCGTAGGGCCCGGCCCAGGTGCCGATGACGCCGTTGACCGCCATCGCGCCCTTCACCTCCGGCGACTCGAACCACTCGTCGAGCAGGTCCGCGATGCTCATCGTCATCAGCCGCGTCAGGTCGGCGACGGTGCGGGCGTCGACGCCACGGTGGCGCCACACCAGTCGGGCCAGGTCGGCGACGTCGCGCGGCGAGTGGGAACCGACGGTGGGCGGCACCGTCATCAGGAGGGGCCCGAGCACGTCGGCGAGCCCGCCCAGCCACTCGTTCCACTCCTCCCATGCCCGGGCGTCCTTCGACGACCACTGCTCGATCTGCTCGCGGGTGCGGACAGGGTCGTCGTCGTGGATCGTGAGCGACCCGCCCTCGGGGAAGGCCTGGTAGTAGGGACCCATCGGGTGGACCTTGTACCCGTGCCTCTCCAGCTGCAGGTCCGCGAGGATCGTCGGGGGCATCAGGCTCATCACGTAGGACAGCCGGGTGACCGACAGCTGCGGGTGCTCCGGCCAGGGCCGCTCGGTGGTCGCCGCCCCGCCGACCGAGGCCCGGGACTCCAGGACGACCGTCCGCAGGCCTGACCTGGCCAGGTAGGCCGCGGCGACCAGCCCGTTGTGCCCGCCTCCGACGACGATCGCGTCGTACGCGTTGCCCATGACTCGTCACCCACTCCAGTGTGGTCCGCACCAATGCTGACTGACTGTTCAGTCTATGAGCGTGTTACCGTGCGCGACAAGTACTCAGGCGAGGATTCGGGAGGTCTCGTGACGGCGATGAAGCAGCAGCGCGCGGCCGTGGCCGACGTACGCCGCGATCAGATGCTCATGGCGGCCTCCCACCTCATCGCCGAGCGCGGGTTCTCCGACACCAGGATCGCGGACGTGGCCGAGCGGGTCGGCGCCAGCTCCGCACTGGTCATCTACTACTTCAAGACCAAGGACAGCCTGCTCACCGAAGCGCTGCGCTGGTCCGAGCGCTCCTTCTACTCCGCGGTCGAGGAGATGCTCCAGGAGACGCCGGCCCTGAAGGACCGCATCGAGAACCTCGTCACCGCCTGCCTGCCCGTGGCGGGCGAGACCCCCGACGACTGGGGGCTCTGGTTCGACCTGTGGGCCCAGGCGTTCCGGCATCCGGAGGTGAAGAAGGACCGCGTCGCCCTGGACAAGCAGTGGCGCGAGCTGATCGCGCGCGTCGTCCGGGCCGGGATCGCCAACGGCGAGATCGACGAGCTGGACGTAGAGGCGTTCACCGTCATGTGGGCCGCCCTTCTCGACGGCCTGGTCGTGCAGGTCGCCCTCGACGATCCCCTCGTCGACGTCCCGTACGCCCAGCGGGTGGCGAGGGACGTCGCGCTCAAGGAGCTCGGCCTGTCCTGACCGGTCGGCAGGTCGCCGGACATCCGGAACCCCGCGGCCCGTTCGGGCCGTCGCCTGGCTCGTCCTCAGGTCCGTGGGGCTCCGGTGAGCTGACCCGCGAGGTGCTCGCAGTTGGCGACGAACCGGTCGACGTCCTCGTTGGTGTGCTGCACCGACATCAGCCACTGCTCGACCTTGCCCCAGGGCGGCAGGAAGACCCCGCGGTTGTGCTGCACCAACCAGTGCGCCTGGCCGTAGCGCCCGTCCAACCCGAGGAAGTCGCGGAAGTTCCGGATCGGGTGGGGAAGGAAGGACACGCACCCCTTCGCGCCGGCCGTGACCACGCGCCAGGGCAGCTCGTGCCGGTCGATGACCCCCTGCAGCCCGGTGGCGATCCGTTCGCGCAGCATGTCGAGGTGCTCGTAGGCCGCGGGGGTGAGCACCTCGGTCAGCATCGCCCGGGCCGCAGCCATCGCGAGCGGGTTGCCGTTGAACGTGCCCACCTGCTCGTAGCCGCCGTCCGCGATCAGCGACATCACCTGCTCGCTGCCGCCGATCGCGGCCGTCGACACCCCGCCCCCGAGCGCCTTGGCCAGGCAGACCAGGTCGGGGGTCACCCCGGTCATGCGGGTGACCCCGCCGGGCCCCACCGTGAGGCCGGTCTTCACCTCGTCGAACGTGAGCAACGCCCCGTGGCGGTGGAGGAGCTCCTTCAGCCCGGCGAGGTAGCCCTCGACCGGGTGGATGATCCCGGCGTTCATCATCACCGGCTCCAGGATCATGCCGGCGACCTGCCCGTGGTGCTCGGCCAGCGCCCGCTCCACGGCAGCGAGATCGTTGAACGGCACGACCGTCACCAGACCCATGATCGCGTCGGGGATGCCGGTGTTGTCCGGCACGTTCCGCGGCCGTTCCGGTGGGCCGATGTCGTCCTCGGGCTCGGGCAGGACGGACACGAGCACGGAGTCGTGGTGCCCGTGGTAGCAGCCCTCGACCTTGAGGATCCGGTCGCGGCCGGTCGCCGCGCGCATCAGGTGCACGGCGTCCATGGTGGCCTCGGTGCCGGAGTTGCCGAACCGCCACAGCGGCTGGTCGAACCGCTCGGCGAGGTTGTCCGACACCGCGATGGCGTCCTCGGTCGGCTGCGCGAAGTGGGTCCCGCGGGTGACCCGCTCCTGTACCGCCGCGACGATCGCCGGGTGGGCGTGCCCGGCCAGCGAGACGCCGTACCCACCGTGGAAGTCGGAGTACTCGAAGCCGTCGACGTCGTAGATCCTCGAGCCGCGGCCGTGGTGGATCCAGACCGCCTGCGGCTCTGCGATCTGCCAGTTGGAGGTGGCGCCTCCCGCCAGGCGGCATGCCCGGTCGCGGAAGGCGCGACTCTCGGGCTGGCGCGCGACGAACGCGTCGGTCTCCTCCGCGATGAGGGTGTCGAGGTGGTTGGACAACACGGTGGCGGTCATGGTGCTCCAGCGAGGCGCGGACCGGCGCCGTCGCCGATCATTGACTGATCGTTCAGTCTAGGTCCGCACGTCGACGAGGAACAAGGGCCGAGGCACTCGACACGCGGCGCTCGCGGGGCAAGAATGATCGGCAACTGGCTGAACCTTCAGTCAACTGCCTCGTGACGACCAGGGTGACGTCCTGGACGACCGTGAAGGGGTTGCAATGAGCTTCGACTTCGACCCGGCAGATCCGGCCTCGCGTCGCAGGGCGCCGAGACCACAGCTCGCCCGCCGAGACGTGCTGCGGGGCGGCATCTGGCTCAGCATCGGGTTGGGGGCCGCACCGCTTCTCGCTGCTTGTGGAGACGACGAGCAAGCACAGAACGGCGCCGCCCCCTATCCGTTGGCTCGGCCCGATGATCCGGTGACCCTGCCGATCAAGGACAGCAACCCACCCATCGATGACGGGCTCGATCCCGAGACGGGTGGCGCCTTCAAGATCCTGAACTACGACGCGTACATGGCGCCGGGCGTCATGAAGGCCTTCGGTGAGGAGCACGGCGTCGAGGTCCAGGTGACGCCGTACTCCAACTACGACGAGATGCTGGCGAAGATCCGCGCTTCGGGCGAGTCGTTCGACCTCGTCTTCCCCGGCCCCAGCGTGCTGAGCAAGATGGTGTACGCCGAGCTGCTCCAGCCGCTCAACCATTCGTACGTGCCCAACCTCAGCAACGTCTGGCCCGAGTACCAGGACCCCTGGTACGACCAGGGGGCGCGTTACACGGTGCCCTACACGATCTACGGCACGGGGGTGTTCTACCGCGCGGACCTGGTGTCCAGCGTCCCGGAGAACGGCTACGACCTGATGTGGGACGAGCAGTACTCGGGCAAGGTCTACCTGCTCGACGACATGCAGGAGGCGATCGGCATGTCGCTGCTGCGCAACAACATCAGCACGGACATCAACACGAGCGACCCCGACCTCGTGCACGAGGCCACCGACTCGCTGATCGAGCTCATCGACCTGGTGAAGGTCAAGGCGAACGTCAACGCCTACTCCGAGGTGCCAGAAGGCACCGCCACGATCCACCAGGCCTGGTCGGGCGACCCGATCGCCGGCCAGTACTACCTGCCCAAGGGTGAGACCCCCGACGTCCTGGCGTACTGGCGCCCGGAGGACCCGGCCGAGCGAGTCATCGGGAGCGACAACATCGCCATCCCCAAGAGCTCAGAGAAGCCGGTGCTGGCACACCTGATGATCAACGACCTTCTCGACAACGAGATCGGCCTGCGCAACTTCGGGTGGAACGGCTACCAGCCGCCGCTGACGAAGCTCTCCGCCCAGTACCTGATCGACCAGGGCTACATCCCGGAGAACCTGATGAACGCGGTGGTGCTGCCCGAGGACTTCGACACCGGGCTCACGTTCTACGAGGTGAGCCCGAGCACCGAGGCGCTGTGGCGTCAGTCCTGGTCCGAGTTCAAGGCCGGTGGCTGATCCGGGATCCGGCCAGGACCGCGCGACGCGGCGACTGTGGCCGGCGCTCGCCCTTCCGGGGACGTTCTGGCTCGTCGCGCTGTTCCTGGTGCCCTTCTACGCCGTCATGGCGGTTGCTTTCAGCGGCAACATCAACCTGTTCGGGGAGCCGATCCCGGCGTGGAACCCGCTCGACTGGCAGTTCGTCACGTTCAGGCAGGTGGTGTCGGACTCCGTCTCCGGCCCCTACCAGGCGGTGTGGATCCGCACCGCGACCTACACGGTCTGCGCGCTGCTGATCTGTGTCGTCATCGGCTACCCCGTGGCGTACTACACGGCTCGCCTGGCCGGGAAGAGGCGCGGCCTGGTCCTGGCCCTGATCCTCGCGCCTTGGTGGATCAACTACATCACCCGCATGCTCGCGTGGGTCAGCCTGCTGCAGGACGACGGCTACGTGAACAAGGTGATCGGCATCTTCGGCGTCGCGCCGGTCTCCTGGTTGGCCGGCAACGCCTCCACCGTGGTGATCGCGCTCGCGTACGGCTACCTGCCGTTCTTCATCATTCCGCTGTTCGCGTCGCTGGACCGGATCGACCAGCGGCTGCTCGAGGCCTCGCGCGACCTCGGCGTCGGCGCGATCCGCACCTTCCTGCACGTGACCCTGCCGTTGTCGAAGCTGGGGCTTATCACCGCGCTCGTCATCACGGCGCTCCCCATGGCCGGTGACTACTACACGAACGCGATCGTGTCGGGCTCGCCGAGCACCACGATGATCGGGAACCAGATCGAGCTGTTCCTCCTGCAGGGTCCGCTGAAGAACTTCGGCGCCTCCCTGGTGCTCCTGCTCTCGCTCGTCCTGCTGTTCTTCATGGCCTACTACCTCATCCTGACCCAGCGCACGAGCAAGGAGACCCGATGACGGTCACCAAGGACCCTCGTCGCGCCGAGGCCCCTCCTGCTCCGGCCAGGAGGTGGGTGCCCCCCTGGCGCAATCCCTGGCGCCGTCCCTACGTGCTCGCATCCCTCACCTGGCTCTACATCCTGTGGTCTCTGGTCCCGGTCCTGATCGCGGTGCAGTTCTCCTTCAACGACGGCCGGTCGCGAAGCACCTGGCAGGGCTTCTCCACGCAGTGGTACTGCTGCGCCGAGGGGTCGGTCGGCGAGGACCCCAGCCTGCTGCTGGCACTGGAGAACAGCCTGATCCTCGCGGCAGCGACGGTCCTGGTGGCGACCCCACTGGGCGTCATGCTCGCGATGGGGCTCACCCGATGGCGGTCGCGGAGCAGCAGCGTGGCCAACGGCATCGCCCTGGTCCCGCTCGTCACCCCGGAGATCGTCATCGGCTCGGCGCTCTACCTCGTGATCGTCAACCTCTACCAGTTCGTCCCGCTGGGTCGGCCGGCCATGCTGCTCGGCCACGTCACGTTCTCGGTCTCGTACGTGCTGGTGATCGTGCGCTCGAGGCTGCTGGCCATCGGTCGGCACTACGAGGAGGCGAGCATGGACCTGGGCGCCAGCCCGATGCAGGCCATCCGGACGGTGCTGATCCCGCTCCTGCTGCCGTCGATCTTCGCCTCGGCCATGATCGTGTTCGCCACGTCCCTCGACGACTTCGTCGTGAGTCAGTTCCTGTTCGGGAACGCCTCGAACGTCACGGTCCCCATCAAGCTCTACAACGCGGTTCGCTCGGCCCCGACGCCGGCGCTCAATGCCCTGGCCACGCTGCTCCTCGTGGCGTCGTTCCTGGCCCTGATCCTCGCCTACGTCGGCCTGCGGGCGCGGCGGCGGGGCTCGCGGTCGGCGCTCGAGGACCTCGCCGACTACGGCTGATCCTCACCGACGACGGGTCAGCCGTCCGCGGCGAGCGCGGCCGGCACCTGGTCGGCCGAGGCCAGGACACGGAGCGACTGCGGCGGCAGGTGGACGGTGACGGGCTGCCCGGTGGCCAGGTTGACGCGTCGCGCGTCGTTCGTGACCAGCGACTGCACCACCGCCCCGTGCGGGAGGCGGACCATCACCTGGGTCGTCGACCCCAGGAAGACGACGCCGTCGACCATGCCGGGGAGCGTGTTGGGGCCGGTGAGGCCGGGCTCCTGGACCTCGACGCACTCCGGACGGATCACGGCCCGGCGTGCGGTCGGGTCGTCGCCGGGGGGAGCCTGCGCCTCGAGCGTGAAGTCGCCGTACCGAACCGTGCGGGTCGCCGCGCTGCCCGGGAGGCACTCGACGTCCAACAGGTTGGCGACGCCCAGGAAGTCGGCGACGAACTCGGTCAGCGGCTCCTGGTAGACCTCGTGCGGCGTCCCGACCTGGATGATCCGGCCCCGGTCCATGACGGCGAGCCGGGTCGACATCTCGAGGGCTTCCTCCTGGTCGTGGGTGACGAAGACGAAGGTGATGCCGACCTCGCGTTGAAGCAAGGCCAGCTCCGCTCGCAGCGAGTGGCGGAGCTTCGCATCGAGCGCGCCCAGCGGCTCGTCGAGGAGCAGCACCGACGGTTCGAGGACCAGGGCCCGGGCCAGGGCGACGCGTTGCTGCTGTCCTCCCGACATCTGGTGGGGGCGACGCCGGGCGTACTCGGTGAGCCGGACCAGCTCGAGCGCCTTCGCGACGCGAGCCTCGCGGGCCTGCTTGTCCAGGTCCTTGCGCCACCGCAGCCCGTACGCGACGTTCTTCTGCACGTCGAGATGGGGGAAGAGCGCGTAGCTCTGGAAGACCGTGTTGACCGGGCGCTTGTGGGGAGGGCTCTGCGCGACGTCGACCCCGTCGAGGAGGATCTGGCCGCCGGTCGGCTGCTCGAACCCGCCCAGCATGCGCAGCGTGGTGGTCTTGCCGCAGCCCGACGGCCCGAGGAGGGTGAAGAACTCGCCGGCCTGGATCTCGAGGTCGATGCCGTCGACGGCGGTGACGCCGTCGAACTCCTTGCGGAGACCGACGATCGAGATCGCCCCACCGCCGTGGGGGGATGCAGCGCCGCCTCTTGGCATGGGCGCAGTCTAGGGAGCAATGCCACTCTTCGACAGACACGGAGGGACACCAGGTCAGTTCCTCGTCGCGGCTCACCCGGATCCACAGGGACGCCGCAAGGCTCGACGTGCTCGCCGGCGAGTCGTAGGCTTTGAATGACCGTTCAATGGAGGACGCGCATGCTTGTCACCGGAACCGTTCCCCCCGCACCCGTCGACGCCACTCAGGTCCGCCGAGCGCTGGAACCGTTCGGGACCAGCCGGATGCTGCCGCGCGGCTCCTACCTGGACGACGCGGTGCTGGCGTGGGAACGCGAGCACTTCTTCGGTGGCTGGCAGTGCGTGGGCAGGTCCACCGACGTCGCTCCCGGAGGGATGAGCGCCGAGTCCGTCGGTGACTACGGCGTGCTCCTCACTCGCGACAAGGAGGGCGTCCTGCGTGGGTTCGAGAACGCCTGCCGGCACCGCGGCCACGAGCTGCTGCCGTGCGGCGCGTCCCAGCAGGCCCGCGCGATCGTCTGCCCCTACCACGCCTGGAGCTACCGGTTCGACGGCAGCCTGATCGGTGCGCCCGGGCACCAGGGCGTCGAGCTCGACAAGTCGACGCTCGGCCTGAAGGAGGTCGACGTCCGCGAGTGGCACGGCTGGATGTTCATAGACCGCACCGGACGCGGCGGCGGGTTCGAGGAGCACATCGGCGAGCTCGAGGACGTCGTGGCGAGGTACGGCGCAGCCGACTTCGTCACCCCCGTGTCCCACGAGTACGACGTGGCGGCCAACTGGAAGGTGATCATCGAGAACTACCAGGAGTGCTACCACTGCGCCCTGATCCACCCCGAGCTGTGCAAGGTGAGCCCCCCGGAGAGCGGCGACAGCCTCGAGCTCGACGGCAACTGGATCGGCGGCTGGATGGACCTGCGCGAGACCGCGCAGACCATGTCGTTGGACGGGCGCAGCGGCGGCACCGCCATCGCCAGGCTCGACGAGCACGAGAAGCGCACGGTCATGTACGTCGCGGTGCTGCCCAACCTGCTGATCAGCCTTCACCCCGACTACGTCATGACCCACCTGCTGACCCCGCTCACGCCAGACCGCACCCGGGTCCGCTGCTCGTGGGCGTTCCCCGCCGAGGTCGCGAACGCCGAGGGCTTCGACCCGGCGTACGCCGTGGACTTCTGGGACCTCACCAACCGCCAGGACTGGGCCGCGTGCGAGTCGGTGCAGCGCGGCATGAAGGCACCGCGCTTCGAGCCTGGTCCCCTGGCGCCCAGCGAGGACGGGGTCTACGACTTCGTCACCTACGTGGCGCGTGCCTACCAAGGGTCCTCTGCCGACGAGGCCTGACTGCGCCGGCGGGGCGTCTCCGCTGGCTACTGAGTTTGTGGGCGATACTGGGTTCGAACCAGTGACCTCTTCGGTGTGAACGAAGCGCGCTACCACTGCGCCAATCGCCCCGGTGATGCGAAGCGAGACTTTAACGCATCACCACCCGCCACCCGGAATCGACTACCCCCGGCGGTCGAGGAGGTCGCGCCAGCGACCGTCCAGCCGTCGTCGGTCGAGGAGGTCGCGCAGCGACCGTCCACCGTCGCTGGTCGAGGAGGTCGCGCAGCGACCGTCCACCGTCGTCGGTCGAGGAGGTCGCGCAGCGACCGTCTCGAGACCAATCCCTCCGGCGCTCGAGGAGCTCGCGCAGCCACCGTCCACCGTCGCCGGTCGAGGAGCTCGCGCAGCCACCGTCCACCGTCGCCGGTCGAGGAGGTCGCGCAGCGACCGTCTCGAGACCAGACGACCTCAGCGCCCGACCAGCTCACCCTCCCGCGCCCGCCAGACCGCCAGCGCCTCACGGGTGACCGGCCCCGGCGCAGCGAGCTCGCGGTCGTCCCAACGGGTCACGCCCTGCACGTCGCGCGTGGTCGAGACCAGGAAGATCTCGTCGGCCCCCGCAGCGACCTCGATCGGCTCGTCGACCTCGGTGCCGCCGAACCACTCGAGCACCAACCGCCGGGTGACGCCGGCGAGGCAGCCGCTGGCCAGGGTCGGCGTACGCAGCTCGCCATCGACGACGTAGAAGACGTTGGAGCCGGTGCCCTCGCACAGGTGGCCCTGGAGGTTGGCGAAGATCGCCTCGGTCGCGTCCTTCTCCTGCGCGGCGGCAAGCGCGACGACGTTCTCGGCGTACGACGTCGTCTTCAGGCCGGCCATCGCTCCCCGCTCGTTGCGAGGCCACGGCACCGTGATCACCGTCGTCGTCTCCTTGGCCGGGTCCATCGGCGACGCCGCGACGATCACGGTCGGGCCAGCGACTCCCCCGCCCGGAGCCCATCGGCGCCGGTCCCCCGGTCACCGTGATCCGCAGCCGGCCGAGCGGCATCGGGTCGCCGTCGAGCACAGCAGCCACGCCACGTCGTACGACATCGACGTCGAGGCCGTCGAGCCCCAGCCCCGTCGCCGACCGCTCCAACCGTTCGAGGTGCAGGCCGAGCGCGAACGGCGCCCCACCGACGACCTTGACCGACTCGAACACCCCGTCGCCGACGGTCAGACCGTGGTCCGTGACGGGTACGGCGGGGGCGCTGGGGTCCGCGAGCAGCTCACCGTTCATCCACACACGCATGCGACTCACCCTACGGACGACCCGATTTTGGCGGCGTTCGGACCCATCGGCTAGGGTTCTCACGCGCATCAGCCGCACCGGTGAACAGCCGGTTCGGAGGGAGTTGCAGGCGGACGTAGCTCAGTTGGTAGAGCGCAACCTTGCCAAGGTTGAGGTCGCGAGTTCGAGCCTCGTCGTCCGCTCGGAGAGGTCAGACCCAGGCCTCCACGGTGGGTTGGCCGAGAGGCGAGGCAACGGACTGCAAATCCGTGTACACGGGTTCAAATCCCGTACCCACCTCCATGACAACTCCACACCCGGGCGATTGGCGCAGCGGTAGCGCGCTTCCTTGACACGGAAGAGGTCACTGGTTCAAACCCAGTATCGCCCACCAGCGGATTTGGCCTCTGAGACCTGCGGAAACGCAGGATCGGGGGCCTTTGTGTCATGTTGGGTCGTGCCAGATCCGTGCCAGATGGCGGAGGTTCTCAGGGTCTGGACCCTCCGCTTGGCTCGTCACGTTGGCTGATGCGCGGCTCCGTGGGGATTCCGTAGATGTACGACGGACCCTGCAAGTCCTCCGCGACACTGCCGGCCCCGCCACCGGCATCCGTTCCAAGGCCTTGGCGAAGTCGCTCCTCGGAATCATCCGGTTGGTGTTGTTCAGGTCGATTGCCTGCTGGGTCGCCTCATAGCTGAAGCGCTGCCCAGACTTCGTGAAGAACTCGTGCCCGGCATGGTTGTGGATGCGCCGCCACACCGCATCAGCATCGGTTGGCGTTGCAGGCTCGACGTACGGGCGGTACTCCCCCGCCCCTTTTGACCACTCGTTTGGCATCGGTAGGCGGTCTGTCCGCATACCCCAGTCCGGCGTCCAGGGGTTCTCACGAGCCTGGTCAAGATCTCCATACGCCCAACCATCGACCGGCGTCTCGTCCACCTCTTTCGAGGCGCAGCGCGGGCACGACACCTGCGGGGTACGACTCCCCGCCAGCCGCACTCAGTACAGAGCAGCGGGATGTCAGCCGACTTCGGCGCGTCTGGGTTGCGGATCAGCTCCTCGCTTCCGCACGACCGGCAGGTGATGTCCATCCTGTCTCCCTTCAGCTCCCGATGGCCGCATGAACGCGGTTTCGGACGGCGGCGTAGGCAGAGGCCCCGTCGCGCTCTGGGGCCGGCGGGACCCGGATCACCGCTGGGTGGCCGAGGGCGGGTGTCACGACATCTCGAAGCGCATCGTTGTACGCACGCTGAAGCTGGCGACCTCCCGGACCGAAGCCAATGGCTTCCTTGTTCGCCGATCTGGACCCCCGACCGCAACGGTCGTCAGCGGATCGAGCCGGTCGTCCGGCCACGGTCGGCAGCGGTGGCCATGCAGATGAGCCGCGCGCTGAGGGATCCAGGCTCACCCTCGAGGTACTCGAGACTGTGCTCGGACTCGCTCAACCTCTGGCCGGTGTAGTTGGCGTAGAGGTTCGCGCACTGCGAATCGGCGTTGTCGGAGCCGCTGCTGAACGTCGCGCCGACGACCTCGAGCCCGGTGGGGGACGCCGCAATCCACGACCGTGACCTGGGTGATCCGGCCTGAGGGCAGGTCGACGAGACAGTCGCCGGGTTGGAGCAGGCTCCACCCGATCACACGCTGGTTCTGCGGTGGCTGACTCGTCTCCGGCGTCTACGGGAGGGCGTCTGGGATGGGCTCTCGGACGGGCCGGACATAGAACACATCGGTGCGGTCCGCGATCTCGTCGGCGGCGGCTAGTCGCGACGTGGGAGGGCCAGCGAGGTCCAGCCGCTCGGCGTAGACATTGACGAGAGCCTCCTCCACGTCGGTGGGGTCGAGGTCCCTGAAGCCGTCAGCAACGCAGACCGCGACGTCGGCATATCGCGACCGCCCGTCTTCCTCGAACCCGACGGCATACATTCCGAAGATCTTTCCGATCTCCTCTGGTGCAACACAGGCGAGGATGAGGTCTGCGACCATCGTGGCGCCCGAGGCGGGATCGCTTGCGAGCACCGCATCGGAGTCGATCTCGTCAGCCACGCAGTCCGGCGCCTGAGCCGGTGAGGCCGGGGAGAAGGGTGGTCCACCAGGTCCATGTAGTTCTGGATCTCCGTGGCAGGGTCAGTGAACGGCCTGATTGCACCCGGATCGGCGAACAAGTTGCCGTCGCCCGCATCCACCTCCTCGGTTTCCCCGTCAGCTTCGGTGGTCCCGTCATCGCGTTCGGCGGTCTCCTCAGCAGCCAGCGGCCCCTCGCCGTCTCCGCCGCATCCGGCCAGCACTGCGAGGCACAACGCGAAGAGGAGCAGTCGCACAGCGGCACCCATGTCGGAACCCTGAGCCAGGAGCAGCGTGACGAGGGTGGGTATGCCAATGT
>CAVRUB010000015.1:0-773377 GCA_963724275.1 uncultured Actinomycetota bacterium
GGCGTAAGCGACGCTTGAGTACGTCGCTTCTCGCGCCTCTCCTGAGCGCAGCAGGTTGCGGACCGCGGTGGCGAAGAAGAGCAGCGCTACCCCCATGATGACTAGGCACGACAGGCTGCCGGTGTTGAGGCCGAGGTTGTCGTTGATCTTGGTGAGCGAGCCGCGCCCCGGCTCGTCAGAAGGGCGCGGTACCCGGGCCAACACGTCCCGCGCGATCCAGGCCAGGCCGGCGACTACCCCACTCCACGGCAGAAGTTTCTCGAACTTGCTGAGCGGCATGTCCCGCTCCCTTCCAAATCGTATGCCCGGCGCCGTGCCGGTTGTCCGAGAGTCGCCGCCGCCCTGACCCGGCCGCATGATCCAGCAGTCCCGAACCGGGCGGGAAGAGTTCCCGGGCAGGCAGACGCGCGCTGCTTTGCACCCCAGACTGTCGACATGCAGCTGCTCGTCGCGATCGTGGCCGGCCTGGCCTCGCTGGCCCTCGGCCTGCTCGTCGTGTTCCGGGGCGGTCAGCGCCGGATCGGCTGGCTGCTGGTCGCGCACGCGATCACCATGTCGCTCTTCATCGGTTTCCCAGAAAGCCCTAGCACGAGCCAAGCCGGCATGATGGTCGACCAGCTGACCCAGGGCAGCGCGGTCTTCCTGTTCCTGTGGCTGGTCCTGATCGCCTACCTGCTCCCCGAAGGGCACACCGCCTCCCCCCGGTGGCGGCGATGGGTGTGGATCGGGCTCGCCGGCGTCGTGCTGCTCCAGGTCGGGGCGGCGGGTGACCGGCAGATGTTCGCCGACGCCCACCACGCCAAGGCTGCTCCGGTCCCGTGGCTGCCCGAGACGGTGTCCGGTGCGATCGGGCTGACCGGCCTGCTGATCGTCGTCGGACTCTTCTTCGGCTCGATCGTCTCCCTGTGGTGCCGCACCCGCGCCGCCAGCGGTGAGGACCGGGTGCGGCTCCTCTGGCCGCTGTGGGGGTCGCTCTCGGTCCCGGCCGTCCTCGTCTTCGGCTGGGCCAACCACTTCCTGCTGGGGGACCACGAGCTGCCGTTCCTCGTTGCCCTCGCCGTGCTGAGCGTCGCCCTCCCCGCCACGATCGCGATCTCTGTGCTGCGGCACCGGCTGTTCGACATCGAACTGGTGCTCAGCCGCACAGTGACATACGCCGTCCTGACGATCCTGGTCGTCGGCGCGTACGCCAGCCTGCTGACCCTCGCGGACCGCGCGTTCGGCAACCGGTCGGCGGGCGGATTGGTCGCGGTCGGTGTCGTCGCCGTCCTGGTGCAGCCGACGTATGCATGGCTGCATCGGCGGGTCGAGCGCCTCGTCTACGGCTACCGGTCCGACCCGGCGGTGGCACTGCGGCGGCTCGGCGCGAGCGTGGAGTCCTCCGACCCGCTGCGCGTGGTCGAGACGATCACCACGTCGGTTGCCGAGGCGCTGAAGATCGACGACGTCTGGGTGGAGCTCGCCGGCCAGCCGCGGCGCGGGGACGACCGCGCGCTGCGGGTGCCCTTGGTCCACCGCGGGTCGCGGGTGGGCGAGCTGGCAGTCGGCGTCCCCGAAGGCCGCACCCTCTCGCCCGCCGACACCGCGCTCCTGCACGACCTGGCGCGGCACGCGGCCGTCACGGTCAAGTCGGGCCAGCTCGCGACCGAGCTCCAGGAGTCGCGGTCGCGGATCGTCACCGCTCGGGAGGAGGAGCGCAAGCGCCTCCGCCGGGACCTGCACGACGGGGTCGGGCCGGCGCTCGCGGCGATCGTGGTCATGCTCAACGCGGTCCAGTCCCGAGCCGACGAGGCCGAACGAAACGCGCTGCTCGCCGAGATCCGCGAGGAGGCGAAAGACACGATCCAGGAGATCCGCCGGCTCGTCGACGACCTGCGGCCGGCGGCGGTCGACGAGGTGGGGCTCGTCGGTGCCGTCCGGCAGCGTGCCGCGGCGCTGTCCACCGAGGCACTGACGTACGACGTCAGCGGGCCCGAGGCCCTCCCTGCGCTGCCCGCCGCCGTCGAGGTCGCCGCGTTCCGGATCGCCTCGGAGGGGATGACCAACGCCGCCAAGCACTCCGGGGCCACCCGCTGCGCCGTGCACATCGAGCTCGACGGCTCGCTCGACGTGACCGTCACCGACAACGGCCGCGGCTCGGCCGGACCGACCGGCACCGGCGTCGGGTGGACGTCGATGACCGAGCGGGCCGCCGAGCTGGGCGGGTCGTGCACGATCTCGACCCGCGCCGAGGGCGGGCTCGTCGTGCGCGCCGTGCTACCGGTGAACGCCGACCTCAAGGAGACTGCCGACGTGGAGCCCGCCCAGTGACCAGGGTGCTGATCGCCGACGACCACCCGGCCTTCCGGCGAGGCGTGGCGCTGATGCTCGTGGGCGTTGAGGACCTCGACGTCGTCGGCGGGGCCGACACCGGACAGCGCGCGGTCGACCTCAGCGCGGAGCTGGCGCCTGACGTCGTACTGATGGACCTGCGCATGCCCGACCTCGACGGCATCGAGGCCACCCGCCAGATCAACCGCGGCGAGCACGCGCCGGCGGTAGTGGTCCTCACGATGTTCGAGGACGACGATTCCGTCTTCGCCGCGATGCGAGCCGGCGCACGCGGATATCTGCTCAAAGGAGCCGACCAGGAGGAGATCGTCCGCGCGATCCGAGCCGCCGCGGCCGGTGAGGCGATCTTCGGCCCCGAGATCGCAGCCCGCGTAATCAGCCACTTTGCGACCGGTCCAGGGTCGACCTCATCGGCATTCCCCTCGCTGACTGAGCGGGAGCGCGAGGTGCTGGAGATGATCGCGGCCGGGAAGGGCAACGCGACGATCGCTCACCAATTGGTCATCAGCCTCAAGACCGTCCGCAACCACGTCTCGAACATCTTCACCAAGCTGCAAGTCTCTGACCGGTCGGCCGCGATCATCAAGGCCCGGAAATGGGGCTGGGCAGCCGGCCGGACGACGGCTCTCACGGAGCGTAGCTCGAGGATGCGGGCCGTACCTCCGCGCTGGCGGAGGTTCGTCCGCGCTCAGCTTTCCGGGCAGACCAGTCTCAGGGGAACTTCACGTGGTGCCGCCGGCGGAGCATCGCTTCTGCCACGAGGCGCTCCCCCGCGGACCAGTCTCGCGACTGGGTGTTGAGGACATCAGCTCCGACAATCCAGTGAACATCGATCTCCGATTCCGGCGTCGGTCGATCCACGGGACTTACCACCACGCCGAGAGCCCAGCATGAGTCGATCGGAAGGTGCTCGCTCAGCCACCCCAACGCACTGGCGAGGCTCGTGCCTGTCAAGAGATAGCTGTCAACGGACCAGAAGAATGCGGTCTGTCGCCGCCCTCATAGATGAACGCCAGGAAGTTCGCATTGACCCTCTCGCTGGCCACCATTCGCTCGTCAATGGCTTGAACCCCCATCCGGCAACCCTAGGCGGCTGGTCCCCTCCACGCCGCGCGACTTAGGCGAAGCAGTAACGTCGACTTCGCGGCCGGGTCTGGTTATCTGCACGGGAGAGGTCGACATGGCATTCGTGTTCGACGCGCCTACGGAAGCTGATGTCGAGCAACTTGCGGTCCTCAAGGCCGAAACGTTCAGCGAGGCGTTCGCCGCTGAGAACGATCCAGGTGAGCTCGCAGCCCACCTGGAACGAGCGTTCTCTGTCGGGGCCGTCGCAGCGCAGCTGTCCGACCCGAACTGCGAGGTCACATGGGTGCTTGATGGCACGGAGCCGTCGGGTACATGAAGTTGAACCTTGGTCCCGCGCAGACGGTGGCTGGTCTGCACGCTGGGCTCGAGCTGGAGCAGCTTTACATCAGGCGGACCTACCAGGGCCTCGGGCTCGGTGGGAAGCTGATGAATTCGCGATAGAAGCGGCCCGGCGCGAATCGCTCGGGTTCTTGTGGCTCGGCGTGTGGGAGCGAAACGAGAGTGCGATCGCAATGTTCGGCACCGTGGGTTCCATGTGTTTGGGGACCATGTCTTCATGTTCGGTGGCGATGCGCAGACTGACTTGCTCATGCGTCTCGATCTCGATTGAACAAGACCCATCGCTCACTCCTCCTCGAGCTCTCGCTCGCACTCGCGCCGGACCAGTTGTCGTTGCTGCGATTAGGCCAGCCTGGACCCGGCAGGTGTGTTTCACTGGCAGCGTGTGGCGGCTGTTGGAACCGCTGCCGGCCGACGATCGCGAGGCGTTCCTCGCGCTCGCCCGCCGTCGGAGGTTCGCGCGCAACGAGGTGCTTTGTCACGAGGGTGACCCGGCTGACTCACTGCACCTGGTTGAGCATGGCCACCTGGCAGTCCACGGTGGCCTCGCGTCCGGCGCCACAGCTACCTTCACGATCCTGTCGGCCGGTGACTACTTCGGGGAGCTCGCGTTGCTCCGTGCGGACCGCCGACGCACGGCGAGCGTCACCGCGCTCGAGGCGAGCCGCACGTTGTCGGTTGCAGCGACGGCCTTCGACGCGCTGTGTCGCAGCAATCCAGGGATCGAGCGGATCGTCTCCGCCGTGCTGGCAGATCGGATCGACATGTTGAGTCGACGGCTTCTGGAGACCCTTTACGAAAGCGTGGATCGGCGCGTGTACCTCCGTCTCGTCGACCTTGCCCGCTCCTATCAGGGTTCGGGCGGCCCTGCCGCGATTCCGTTGAGCCAGGCCCAGCTCGCAGGCCTCGTAGGTGCGACCAGGCCGTCGGTCAACCAGGTTCTGCAGCGACTCGCAGATCACGGCGTAGTCAGGCTGAGCCGATCGCGTATCGAGGTCTTGGACCTGGCCGCTCTGGAGCGGCGTTGCCGCCGATGACGTAGTGCGCCGGCACGCGAGCGCCGTGCATCGGTCACTCAGAGTGTCGGCAGGCGAACAGAAGAAGCCTCGACGCCGGCGCAGGATCGACGCATCAGGTCAAGCCGATTCGATCCCCACCAGGAGCCCCCATGTACTACCCGTCCGACATTCTCGCCAAAGCACTAGTCGAGGATCGCCTCCGCGAGGCGAGCCGGCGGCGCCGGTTTCACGAGGCACGGCGCCGTGAGCTGCCCTCGGCCGTCACACCCCGCGTCCGGAAGACACAACCCGCCGTGTCCGTTTCTGGAACCTGGTCCACGTCCGCCACGCTCACGGCTGAGGCAAGAACGGGCTTCGAAAGCCTCGGGCGAACCAATCCCGGCACCGGTCATCTCGCGCATGACCGGTGCCGGAGTCCTGCTCGAGGGTGGTCACGGGGTCGCCTGCCTGCCGTTCATCGATCTGACGGCGTGCACCCGGACCGTTCGCGAGAAACCTTGGGGTCGGATGTCGCCGATCAGGTCGATGTCCTGAGTTAAAGGGCCCGGTGCGGGGCAGGAGGCCCACGTGATACAGCACGCGGTCAGTCATGTCGTGCTGGCGGTGAGGACGCGGTAGCCGCGCGGAGCGAGCACGGCATCGAGCAGGCGCAGGTTGGGCGCCTAGTCATTGACCGCGAGCACCGTCGGAGGGATGTCGGTCACTGCCGACCCCCCTGGAGGAACCCCCGCACGTCTCCGACCAGCGCGCGCACGCTGATCGGCTTCTCGAGATAGCCGTCGAAGCCCGCACGCGTCGCGTTGGCTTGGTCCTCCGCCATCGCGAACGCCGTGACCGCGACCACCGGGACGTCATCGCCGAGCGGCCCCTCACGGAGCCGGCGCATCGTCTCGGCGCCGTCGATGCCGGGCAGCTGGAGGTCCATCAGCACCAGGTCGGGCGGGTACTCGGTGGCCACCAGGAGACCTTCCTCGCCCGAGGTCGCCTCCACGACGTCGTACCCCGCCGCCCCCAGCACGTCACGCACCAGCTTGAGGTTGAGCGGGTTGTCCTCGACCACGAGGATCCGCGGGGGGCTCATGGCGACTCCACGGGATCATCCTCGCTCCCCCCGACTCCCACCCCGGCGAGCGCCGCCAGCAGGTCGTCGCGGCTCAGCGGCTTGCGGAGGTACGCCGACGCGCCCTGAGCGAGCCCTCGGGCGCGCTCGTCGACCACCGAGGCGACGACAATCGGGATGGCAGCAGTCAGCGGGTCCTTGCGGAGCGAGTGGAGCACTTGCCAGCCGTCCAGCCGGGGAAGACGGATGTCGAGCACCACGGCCGCCGGCCGAAGCTCCCGGGTGAGTCGCAGCCCTTCGATGCCGTCCGTGGCTCGCTCGAGGCGCAGGTTGGAATTCGCCAGGTAAGCAGTCATCAGGTCCAGGGATGCGCGGTCGTCGTCAACGAGCACGACTGTCTGGCGCGCCGATTCCGGCGCCTCCGGCTCGGCTCTAACGGCGGCTCCCGAACGGAGCGGGACGGCGAAACCGAACGTGCTGCCGACGCCGACCTCCGACTCGAGCCAGAGCCGACCGCCGAAGAGCTCGACGATCCGCCGCGTCAGGGTGAGCCCGAGACCGGTCCCTTCCTCGCGCGCCACACCTCGGCCGGCCTGCTGGAACGACTCGAAGATGCGCTCACGATCCTCCGGCGGGACACCGACACCGGTGTCGGACACGGTGACCACCAGCTGGCCCTCCACCCGCTCGGCCCGGACCTCGACGCTGCCGCCGTCCGGGGTGAACTTGACGGCGTTGGAAAGCAGGTTGAGCAGCACCTGCTTGAAGCGCAGCTCGTCCGCATCGATCGTGTCCACGTCGTCGCCGATCTCGACGGTCACCGAGATGCGGTGTTGGGCGGCGCGCTCTCGCGTCAGCGACACGGTGTACTCGAGGGCATGCGGACGCGGAACGTGCTCGGTTCGAGGACCATCTGGCCGGCCTCGACCTTGGACAGGTCGAGGATCTCGTTCAGGAGCTCCAGAAGGTGTTTGCCGGAGTTCCAGATGTCGTGGACGTACTCGTCCTGGCGCTCGTTGAGCTCACCGAACATTCGGTCGATGAGGACCTCCGAGAACCCGATGACCGCGTTGAGCGGGGTCCGAAGCTCATGCGACATGCTGGCTAGGAACTCCGACTTGTGGTGGCTGGCGACCTCCAGTTCGGCGGACTTCTTCTCGAGCTCACGAAACAGGCGCGCGTTCACGAGGGCCACTGAGGACTGCGTGGCGAGAGTCTGCAGCAGCTCGACCATTTCCTCGGGGAACGAACCGGCTGTCCGCCGGCGGATCACGACCACGCCGACGATGAGTTCGCCCCGGAGCATCGGGATCGCGAGCATGGACCGCCAGCCGTCGCGATAGAGGGCGTCCTGGTGAGGGTCGAGCGGCACCTGGGAGAGATCGGAAACCTCGAGCGGGCGCCGCTCGGTAGCAGCCCGGCCGACGAGCGTCGCGTCCCGCCGAATGGTGATCCCCGCAGTTGGTCCAGGAGGTCCTGGCCACTCCCTGCCGCGGCCCGGACGACGAAGGCGTCGGTCCGTTCGTCGTACTCCATGATCGAGCCGCCGTCGGTGCCGGTGAGCCGCACCGCGTTGCTGACGATGCTGTTCAGCACCGCGTCGGGGTCGAGGCTGGAGCTCACCGCCTCGCCCACGTCGCGGAGGGCTTCGAGCTGATCAACCTTGCTGGCGAGCTCGGTGCCGCGAGCCTCGAGGGACTTCATCAGGTCGACCTGTCGAAGCGCGATCGCCGCCTGCGCCGCGAACTCGTCCAGCACGCTCACGTCGCGCTCGCTGAACGGGGCGACCTCGGCCCGCCATACCGACAGCACGCCCACCACCTCGTCACCCAGCAGCATGGGCGCGGACAACAGTGTGCGAAACCGGCGAGCCGCTGGAGGTCCTGACGGCCGTACTCCGGGTCGGCGAGGACGTCGTCGATCTGCTGCGTACGCCGGTCCAGTGCGACCCGGCCGAGCAGGCTGGCGCGGCTCCGCTGCAAGGGGTGGTCCTTCGTGTAGCGGCGGAAGTCCTCGGGAACCTCGCCAGAGATCCGGGACAGCCGGAAGGTGTCTCCGTCGAGGAGGTAGAGCTGCGCGGCGTCGGCACGGCACAGCGTCACCGCCCGGTCGACGATGGTGTCGAGGATCTGCTCGGGCCCGCCGCTCTCCGACCCAACGCAATCAGGATCTCGCGGCTGGCCAGCGACTGCTCCCGGGCGTCCTGGAGCGCCTGCCGAGGCCAGCCTCCAGTGTCGCCTGTCCGTCGTGTCCGGACGCGGCGCCCACCGGCGTCGGAAGTGCCTCCTTCTCCTCGGCCACGGTCACCCCCTCGGTCGTTCCATGATGAGTTCGCGGGCCCGGGAAGGCAATGCAGGGGCCACGCCCCGCTCCTTGCCTCAGAGGGTCGCAGCAGATGGCGGGATCTGGTCAGCGGCGAGACCTACTCGCCCGAATTGGACTTCGTTAGCCCGTGACGGCGGGTTCTGGATTGATGCCACCCACCTCGTCGGTCACGCACTGCGGGACAGCACCGCCAGCAGCGACACTGCGCATCCGCGAGGAAGCGACATCGACGGATGGGTGTGGGAGCCGGGCGCGGCGCCGGAACTGGTCAACCTCCTCGAATATCCGGGCCAGCCCTATCTCGGGTACGGCTGGCCATACGCAGGTAAGGACCTGTGGGTATTGCCGGAAGGTCCACGGGCGTGTAAGTCGCCCGACCTCATGGAGATCTCGCCGAACCGCCGAGTCAACCACGTTTCGAGGTGCCGGTGTTGTGCGACGTCGTGGGCGTCGTCGACCCCGAGGTCCTGCTCGGTCATTGGAATTCCAAGCACTTCGCCGGTGAGCCGAACGGCCCGGAATACGCCGACGGCACCGTGGTTGCCCTGGACATCTACGGCGCCGACCGTCCGTACCTGGACCCGGACCTGCGTACGCCTAGCGCCGGCGATGCGCTCGAGGACCCGGCCCGGCGTCGCGTCGTCTGACCGCAGGAGCGCCTCACCGTGTCGCGTTCGCCACCGACCTGATCGCAGAAGCGCTTGACGCAGAGGACGGTGCGTCATGACTGGGTACGCGCCTTTGAGGAGTTCGTGATCGCGCGGAGAGACGCGCTGCTGCGCACGGCGTACCTTCTCACCGGCTCCCATCACGACGCGGAGGACCTCGTGCAGTCAGCGCTGGCCAAGGTGGTGCCGAAGTGGCGGCGAATCCAGGACCACCCGAGCCGTACGTCCGGAAGGCGCTCGCGCGTGAGTCCGTAAGTCGTTGGCGCGGTCGTCGTTGGCGCGAGGTGACCACCGACACGGTCCCGGAGACGATGCATCACGACAGCACCGATCGGATCGCGCTGCTGGAGGACCTGCGCAGGCTGTCGCCGCAGCAGCGCGCGGCGCTTGTGCTGCGCTACCTCGACGATCTCACCGAGGCCGACACGGCCGCTGCCCTCGGCATCTCCGTGGGAAGCGTCAAGTCGCACGCCCGCGACGCGCTGGCGCGTCTGCGACATCAGCCGTCGGGCGACGAGCAATCAGCGGCTACGACGATGCAAGATCATGGACCGAGCGCGCGGGCTCGGGTCCCCTAGCATCCGCAGTGGCCCGACGCGACCCTCGGGTGATCGGTGGCGCGCCGGTGACGTCTACTCGCCCTCGGCCCACGCCGCGACCGGCAGCGAGAGGTAGACCCCAATCTCAGAGGTCTCGGAGGCTTCGGCCAGTGCGTTGCGCAGTTCGTCGCATCGCTCCTGACGAGTCTCCTCCCTGCTCGCGAACCACTTCGAGCGAACCTCGACCACAATCTGGAGCCCGCCGGAATCGAAGTGGCTTCGAGAGTGGAAGCGAACGTCGACATCGCCCGGGCGGAGCGTGCCGTCGTAGGGCTCTTCGGGGCATTCGACGGCGAGGGAAACGGCAAGGGGAAGCGCCTGAGCGAGGCGTTGCAACGTCTCCGCTGCTACGTGAGGGTCGTGGGTGACCTCGACGATCGGCATTCGGTCACGGTAGTGCGCCGGACTCAGCAACGTGCCGCTCCTCGGCCAATAACGGGCGGATCAGCGCAGCACCCCGTCAGCCGCGGGAGCACGCAGAGCAGCACTCCGGGCGGCATGAGCTGACGGCGGCTCGGGTCCGAGGCCCCGAGCCGCCGTCGCTGGTGTAGGCGGGGCTACCGTCCTAGCAGAGTCCCTTCGCGGCCGCGTTCTTCCCCTGGCCTCCTACAGCCTGGACGAGCTCGCCGACGTTGCCGAACCCCTCGAGGCCGCCGCTGTTGACTAGCTTGTGCACCTGGCCGAAGCAAGCGGCCTCGGCCGGTGCGGCGCTGGCAGGAGCGGCGAGGCCAAGCGCTGCAAAGGCGGCGATGGATCCCGCGGCAAGGATGCGTTTCATGTGATTTCCCTCCTGTTGGTGGGTGCTGGTTCACCCATCAGCAGTGGTTCGACACACAGCCTGGATCAGATTGGTCCGACCGGCCAATGCCCTCCTGACCTCGTCAGGGTGCACACCTGGTCCGCATCATGAACGTGGCACTTCCGGCCATCTGAGTCATCTCGTCAATCTGCTCGAGAGCACCACTGCGGCACGGGTGCCGTCCCGCCGGTCAGCGGGAGGGAGACCCGCGAAGTCTTGCCATCCCTGGTGACGCCGATGTCCAGAACGTCGCCGACGTCGAGACGGACGACGTCAGCGTGTCTCGGGAGATCCACGATGTCTCCGTCGCGCAGGCCCGCGCTCTCCGCGACGCCGCCGGGGACCAGCCCCTCGACCCGACGAGTCACGAAGGTCGAGGACGCGAACCCGAGGTCGACGACGGGCACCTGGACCGTCTCGCTCCGGAAGCGCGGGCCGAAGCAGTCCCTCCCGGGTCGCGCGGCGCCGGTGAAGACCAGGGCGTCGAGCTTCGGCAACTCCGCGTCAGGCAGTACCTCCTCCACCCGGGCGCACCACCGCTCGATGCCGATGCGCTCGCCGCCGCGCCTGGCGCGCACCACGGCACGGACGACCTCGTCGACCGACAGGCGGCCCGACGTCGCACTCCTGATGCGTCTGTCGAGGTCGGCCAGGTAGAACATGCCGCGAGCGTAAGCAAGCCTGTGCGCCCGGAAGTCGGAGAAGAACATCGGTTGCGCTTCGCGAAGCGTGAGGTCGCTGAACGGGTTCGCATAGCACTCCCGGGCCTCCAGGTTGACCGCACGCAGGAAGGTCTCCTCGTCGATCATGCCGTTGCGGAGAGGGAGTACGAGCGAGTAGTAGTCGGCCGATCCTTCCAAGAACCAGGTCACCTCTTCGGCCGGCCCGTCCAGAGCCAGCCATTCGTGGACGAGCTCGTGGGCGATCGTCTCGAACAGCGATGCCTCGTCGAGCGGATCGGCGGGATTCATGGCCATCACGAAGGAGGCCGGGTGCGCGGAAGCGCTGGCACCCCGGTGCGGCCGGGCGCGGAGGAAGACGCGGTAGGGATGCGCGGGCGCACCGAACGTCTCGGACATCACCTGGTACGTCGTTCCCAACCGGGCAGAGAAGCCTTCGACGTCGATACCAGGGGTCGTCAGCCACCACGTCGAGAGCTGACCGTCGCGATGGTGTTGCTCGGTCAGGTCGACCACACATCACGTAGGTGTCGCCCAGGAGCTCGAGCCCTGCTCCGGCGAGAGGGCCCTTGACACCCTCGTCCTCCCCCAGGCTGGACACCGCCATCCAGCCCGGAGAGTCGCCTGCTTCACCAGGTCGGCCTCCAGCGCACCTCGAAGCTGAGGTCCGCCGGCGCTGGCGGCAGGACCACGAAGCACTTCAGGGCTCCTGAGACACCGCTACCTTCCCTGCGCAGCTCCAGCGGCGGAGCCGCGGGTTGAGGTTCGTCGGCGACGGGTTCGGCGACGTACGAGACCCCGATCGGACCCGACGTCGAGCGGCCCACGCGCCAACACCGGACCGGATCGCCCTCATCGCTCTCGGTGAGGATGGAGAGGGGTAGGACGCCGGCCCCGTCCGTTGCCCTCAGCGCGTCGTCCCCGAGCCGCAGTGTCGGCGCCCCAGCCACGGAGTGCGGCAGCTGACCGAGCGCCTCGCCCGCTTCCAGCGCGACATCGTCCAGCCGCCACGTCACCACGATCCCCCGGTGATCTACGGCCAGGGTCAACGTCAGGTGGGCCATCACGTTCCTTGTCGTCGGTGCGAGCCTCACCAGGATCGCACTGCCCCTCGAGCTCGTAGGGTTCCTGCATGAACCTGATCTCGCCTCCGAAGGCCAGGCCCGGCGACAAGATCGCAGTGGTGTCCCCTTCCTACGCGGCACCGGCGGTCGCGCCAGCCGTCCACGAGCAGGCACTCGAGCGGCTGGCAGCACTGACCGGGCTGGTGCCCGTCGAGTTCCCGACCACCCGCCGGCTCAACGCCTCCGCCCGCGATCGTGCGGACGACCTCAACTCCGCGTTCGGGGATCCCGACATCCGGGCAGTGATCTCGACCCTCGGTGGGGACGACCAGATCACCGTCATCCCCCACCTCGACCCCACCCTCGCGGCGGCGGACCCCAAGCCGTTCCTCGGGTACAGCGACAACACCAACATCCTCAACTGGCTCTGGAACAACGGCGTCGCCGGCTTCTACGGGGGTTCCACCCAGGTCCACATCGGGTCGGGGCCCAGGGTCGACCCGGTGCACGAGCTGTCGATGCGTGCCGCCCTGCTGGACGGCGGGACTCTCGAGCTCACCGAGCCGGGCGAGTCGGAGGACTTCGGGCGCGCTTGGGACGACCCGCGCGCACTCACCGAGTACGGCGACCGCGAGCCCACCGAGCCCTGGACCTGGTCGGGGCCCGAACGATCGGTCACCGGCCGGACCTGGGGTGGCTGCATCGATGTCGTCCAGTGGGTGCTGACCGCCGGCAGGTTCCCCGCCGACCCTGGCGTGCTCGACGGCGGGGTCCTGCTCGTCGAGTCCTCGGAAGACCTGATCCCGGCTCGTGAGTTCGGTTGGATCCTCAGGTCGCTGGGCGAGCGCGGCATCTTGTCCGCTGTCGACGCCGTCGTCGTCGGACGTCCTCCCACCTCTGACTTCAGCGTCCGGCCGTCGGCCGATGAGCGGCGGGCGAAGCGCGTCGAGCAGCGCGAGGTCGCGGTCGAGGTCGTGCAGCGCTACAACGCAGAGGCCGTGATCGTGGCCGGTCCGCCGTTCGGCCACACCCGGCCGCAGTGGATCGTCCCCTACGGAGGGGTGGTCACGGTCGACGGAGAGAGCCGTCGGCTGACCGCCGACTACAACCCCTCCACTGCCAACGTATAGCGGGTCGGGGGGCTTGCCGCAAGACCCTGGTCGTGGCGGAGAATCCCCGGCCGTGACCTCCTTGTCGACCGATGCGTTCGCCCTTCCCGACCACCTCTCCCCCAAGGCGGACCCGGCGCTGATCGGCGCCGACCAGCAGCACTTCGCTGTGATCGCACAGACTCTCGAGCAGACGATGGGCGAGCTGTCCGATCGACTCGACGCCGAGCGGAAGGCGCCGGGTGGGACGGGCCAGGCGGCGATGGACCGGGACAACGAGATCCACCGGCTCAGCGCCCGCCTCCGCACGCTGCGACGCTTCAGCCTCGACCTGTGCCTGGGCCGGATGGTGAGCGCTGACAGCGACGAGACCGTGTATGTGGGACGGCTCGGCCTCACGGACCGCGATGGCCGGCGGCTGCTGGTGGACTGGCGCTCGCCCGTCGCGGAGCCCTTCTTCGCGGCGACCCACGCGAACCCGATGGGCCTGGCCAGCCGCCGACGGTACCGCTGGACCCGAGGCCGGGTCAGCGACTACTGGGACGAGGTCTTCACCCCGGACGGGCTCGAAGGCCACGCCGCGCTCACGACCTCCCCCTCCCCCTCGCCCCACGCGCAGACCGTCATCGTCGACGAGACCGCCTGGTCCCCGGTTGACCCGGACCTCCTCGCCGGTCCGTTCGCGCACGTCGTCGTGGACGAGGCACAGGAGCTGACCGACGCGGAGTGGCAGATGCTGCTCGGCCGCTGCCCGTCGCGGAGCTTCACCATCGTGGGTGATCGCGCGCAGGCGCGACAGGGTTTCGCCGAGTCGTGGGTCGACCGGCTGCAGCGGATCGGGCTGGACCGCGTCACCTTGGCCTCGCTGAGCGTCAACTACCGGACACCGGAGGAGGTCATGGCCGAGGCCGAACCGGTCATTCGGGCCGCGCTGCCCGACGCCAACGTGCCGACCTCGATCCGGTGCGCCGGCTTGCCGGTCGTCCACGGATCGGCCGCCGACCTCGACTCGATCCTGGAGGAGTGGCTGGCGACGCATGCTGACGGCGTCGCATGCGCCATCGGGGCCCCGACGCTCGCGGAGACCCGCCGGGTCCGATCACTGAGCGCTGAACACGTGAAGGGGCTCGAGTTCGACCTGGTGGTCCTGGTCGACCCCGAGGCCTTCGGCACGGGTATCGAGGGCACGGTCGATCGCTACGTCGCCATGACTCGGGCGACCCAGCAGCTCGTCATCTTGACGACTGCATGATCAGGACGTGGTCGACAGCTCCTCGATCAGCTGGAGGACCCGCGCCTTGATCTGGTCGCGGATCGCACGCACCGCCTCGATCCCCTGTCCGGCCGGATCGTCGAGCGTCCAGTCCTCGTAGCGCTTGCCGGGATAGAACGGGCACTCGTCGCCGCAACCCATCGTGACCACGACGTCGGAGTCCTGCACGGCGTCGGTGGTGAGGACCTTGGGCTGCTCCTCCGCGATGTCGATGTCCTCCTCGGCCATCGCCGCCACAGCGACCGGGTTGAGCCGGTCGGCCGGCTGGGATCCCGCGGAGCGCACCTCGATCCAGTCACCGGCCAGGTGCTGGAGGTAGCCGGCAGCCATCTGGGAACGACCGGCGTTGTGGACGCACACGAAGAGGACGGTCGGCTTGGCGCTCATCTGGGTCCTCCGAGGTCGTCGCCGGTCGGGAACATGAGGACGACCAAGCCTGCAGCAAGCCCGGCTCCGACGATCTGCATCAGGACGAACGCCGGCACCGAAGCCGGGTCGATGCCGGCGAAGGTGTCGGAGAACATCCTGGAGACGGTCACCGCTGGATTCGCGAAGGATGTGGACGACGTGAACCAGTAGGCCGCCATGATGTACCCGCCGACCGCGAACGCGATCGTCTCCGTGCGGCCGGAGCGGACCGCGCCGAAGACGACGAGGACGAGCCCCAGCGTGGCGATGACCTCTCCGAGCCAGAGGCCACCGCCGGTGCGCTCCTGGGTAGAGATGGAGACGGCATCAAGCTCGAACATCAGGTTCGCGGCGACGGCGCCCACGATGCCGCCGACGACCTGCGCGACGGCGTACAGGCTGGCATCGCGCCACGAGACGATGCCGAGGGACGCCTCCACCGCGGTCACGGCCGGGTTGAACGACGCTGACACGGGTTGCAGGGTCAGGATCAACGCCACCAGTACGACGCCGGTGACGAGGCTGTTGACCAACAGCTGCAGACCGACGTCGCCGGGCGAGAGCCGGGACGCCATGATCCCCGAGCCGACGACGGCAGCGACCAGGAATGCGGTCCCCACGAGCTCCGCAGCGACCTTGCGAGGGAGGCTGTT
The DNA here is from genome assembly GCA_963724275.1 of uncultured Actinomycetota bacterium. Lineage (GTDB taxonomy): Bacteria > Actinomycetota > Actinomycetes > Propionibacteriales > Nocardioidaceae > Nocardioides. The sequence goes on from CAVRUB010000015.1 coordinate 15,414, forward strand.
CCTCACGCTCACGCCGGTCGCTTGGCGTGCCGCTCGAGCGCCGCCCCGACGCGCGGGAGCGCGGCCTGGACGTGGCCGTCCGCCTTGCCGCGGAGTGCCTTGTAGGCCTTCTTCACCGGCTCGCGGCCGGTCCCGGCTACCTTGGCGTCGGTCACGGTCAGCAGCGCAGCCGACACCTCGGTGCGGTGGTCGGACAGGTAACGGCCGAAGTCGGCCCCGCCCGAGCTCTCGAAGTCCGCCCAGAAAGGGTCGAGCGCGCGAGCGAGGTCGGGGAGGAGCTTGTCGAGCCCGCGCTCGGTGAAGTTCGGCACCACGCGGGAAGCGGCGCCGTACCCGGCCTTGAGGGCGGCACCGGACACGCCCTTCTTCGAGGCGACCTCCTGCTGCACGACCTCGACCAGGTCCTCGATCACGTCGGGCCGGGTCTTCTCGGCGAGGAGCTGCTGCGACAACGTCATGGAAGCGAACCGTAGCGAGCGGAGGTGAACTACGGATGGTCCAGGTGCCGTCGGGTACCTGTCCTTCCTGGGTCGACTAGGGGTCGGCCGGAAGAACGGAGTCAGAAATGGTCATCCTTGGAGTCATCCTGCTCATCGTGGGCCTGATAGCCGGAATCTCGGTCCTCACCACGATCGGCGCGATCCTCATCGTGGTCGGCCTGATCCTCAACCTAGTGCCGATCCGCGGCGAGCGGCGCCTGTACTACTAGCGGTTCGGACTCATCAGCGCCGCCGCGCACGACGAGCTCGTGCGCGGCGGCGCTGCCGTCTGTCTCAGTCCAGGCAGAACTCGTTGCCCTCGGGATCGGTCATCACGATGTGAGCCGGAGCCCATCGGCGGTGCCGGTTCGAACCGGCGGACGCGAGCCGCGCCGAGAGCCACCAGTCGGTCGCACTCGGCCTCGAGCGCCGCCATCCGCTCGTCACCTTGCAGTCCGGGCGCTGCCCGGACATCGAGGTGGACACGATTCTTGGCGACCTTGTCCTCCGGGACCTGCTGGAAGAAGAGTCGCGGTCCCGCACCCTCCGGGTCCTCGACAGCCGAGGCCGCGTTGCGCCTCTCCTGAGGCACGCCGGCCCGCTCGAGGAACTCGTCCCAGGCCGCCAGAGGGTCGGCGCCTGGCGGCAGGTCGACGCCCGGTGGTCCCGGATGGGCGTAGCCGAGGACGTCGCGCCAGAAGGACGACAGTGCCCGAGGATCGTGTGCGTCGAACGTGACCTGGATCTGACGGCTCATGCGCTCAGTCTGGCGTGGACCACCGACAGCCTCAGCCGACCACGTAGTCGGCCAGGTGTTCACCGGTCAACGTCGACCTCGCCGCGATCAGGTCGGCTGGCGTGCCTTCGAAGACGATCTTGCCGCCGTCGTGACCTGCACCCGGACCGAGATCGATGATCCAGTCCGCGTGCGCCATCACGGCTTGGTGGTGCTCGATCACGATGACCGACTTGCCAGAGTCCACGAGCCGGTCCAGCAGTCCGAGCAGGTTGTCGACATCGGCGAGGTGGAGACCGCTCGTCGGCTCGTCGAGGACGTAGATCCCGCCTTTGTCCGACAGGTGGGTGGCCAGCTTCAGACGCTGCCGCTCGCCGCCGGAGAGGGTGTTGAGCGGCTGTCCCAGCGTGACATAACCGAGGCCCACGTCCGCCAACCGCGCCAGGACGGCTGCCGCTGCCGGGGTCTTGGCCTCCCCGGTGGCGAAGAACTCGTGTGCTTCGGCCACCGGCAGGTCCAGCACCTCGGCGATGTTGAGCCCGCCGAACCGCAGCTCGAGGACGTCTGCCTGGAACCGCTTCCCACCGCAGTCCTCGCAGACCGTCGCGACGGTCTCCATGAACCCGAGCTCGGTGTAGATCATCCCGTTGCCGTTGCACGACTCGCACGCGCCCTCGGAGTTCGAGGAGAACAGCGCCGGCTTCACACCGTTGGCCTTCGCGAACGCCTTGCGGATCGGGTCGAGGAGCCCGGTGTAGGTTGCCGGGTTGCTGCGCCGCGACCCCTTGATCGCCGACTGGTCGACCACCCTGACATCGGCGTCGCCGGCCCCTCGACGACGGGCCAGCGAGCCGTGGATCAGCGAGCTCTTGCCGGACCCGGCCACGCCCGTCACCACGCACAGCACCCCGAGCGGTACGTCGACGTCGACGTCCTGCAGGTTGTGGGTGTTCGCGCCGCGGATCTCGACCTTCCCCGTTGCCGTCCGCACCGCGTCCTTCAGCCGTGCCCGGTGGCCCAGATGGAGCCCGGTGATGGTGCCACTCCCCTGCAGCCCCTCGACGGTGCCCTCGAAGCAGACCGAGCCGCCCGCGGTACCGGCCTCCGGGCCGAGGTCGACGACGTGATCCGCGATCACGATGGTCTCCGGCTTGTGCTCGACGACCAGGACGGTGTTGCCCTTGTCACGCAGGCTCAGCAAGAGCTTGTTCATCCGCTGGATGTCGTGCGGGTGCAGGCCGATGGTGGGCTCGTCGAAGACGTAGGTCACGTCGGTCAGCGCCGACCCCAGGTGCCGGATCATCTTGGTGCGCTGGGCCTCGCCGCCCGACAGGCTGCCGGACGGGCGGTCGAGCGACAGGTAGCCCAGACCGATCTCCACGAAGGAGTCGAACAGGTGGAGCAGGTTGGCGATGAGCGGCGCCACCCCACGATCGTCGATCCTCCGGACCCACTCCGCAGCGTCGCTGATCTGCATCGCGCACACGTCGGCGATGCTGATCCCCTTGATCGTCGACGAGCGGGCCGACTCGTTGAGCCGGGTGCCCTCGCAATTCGGGCACGGACCGAACACGGCGGCCCGCTCGACGAAGGCCCTGATGTGGGGCTGGAGCGAGTCGATGTCCTTGCTGAACATCGACTTGCGGATCTTCGGGATCAACCCCTCGTAGGTGATGTTGATCTTCTCGACCTTCACCTTGCGGGTCTCGCCGTACAGCAGGTCGTTGCGCTGGGCCTCCGTCAGGTCCTTGATCGGCACGTCGGCCGGCACGACCTCCTTGAAGGGCGCGACCATCCACCCGTCCGCGGTGTAGCCGGGCACCAGGATCGCACCCTCCACCAGCGACTTCGTCTCGTCGACGATCTCGGCCAGGTCGAGGTCCGAGACGGTGCCGCGACCCTCGCACTCCGCACACATGCCGCCCAGGTAGATCGCCTGGCGGACGACGTTCTTCTCCACCTTCCCGCCGGCCTTCTCGGTGGACATGACGCCGCTCGCCTTGCGGGTGGGCACGTTGAACGAGAAGGCCGTCGGCGGTCCGATGTACGGCGTCCCCAACCGGCTGAACAGCACCCGGAGCATGGCGTTGGCGTCGGTCACGGTGCCCACCGTCGAACGCGCGTTGGCGCCCATCCGCTCCTGGTCGACGACGATCGCCGGCGTGATGCCCTCGAGCACGTCGTAGTCCGCCCGGTTCAGCGACGGCATGAACCCCTGGACGAAGGTGGAGTAGGTCTCGTTGATCAGCCGCTGCGACTCCGCAGCGATCGTGCCGAACACCAACGAGCTCTTGCCGGAGCCGGAGACGCCGGTGAAGACGGTGAGCCGTCGTTTCGGGAGCTCCACGTTGACGTCCTTGAGGTTGTTCTCACGGGCGCCTTGGACGCGGATCAGGTCGTGGTTGTCAGCCGAGGGGGTCGCCATGGGGTCCATGCCTATCAGTGAGGGTCGGTCGGTCGCGGGTCAGCCGGCCTGCTGGATCCGGAGCTCGTTGCCGGCCGGGTCGCGGAACGCGCAGTCGCGCACGCCGTACGGCTGGTCCATCGGCTCCTGGACCACCTCTGCGCCGCGACCTTGGAGCGTGTCGAAGGTGTCGTCGACGTCCGTCGTCGCCAGGTTCACCCCGAAGTAGGTGCCTTTGGCCATCAGCTCGAGCAGCATCCGGCGCTCGTCCTCGGTCAGACCGGGGGTCGCCCCCGGCGGGTGCAGCACGATGTTGGTGTCCGGCTGGCCGGCAGGGCCGACCGTGATCCAGCGCATGCCCTCGTAGCCGACGTCGTTGCGGACCTCGAAGCCGAGGACGTCGCGGAAGAAGGCGAGGGACTCCTCCGGGTCGGAGTGCGGGAGGAAGCTGGCGTTGATCTTGAGTTCCATGGGCGCCACGTTAGTGGCGCCTAGAGGACCGCTGCTTCTTGATTCCTGATCGTTTCGACGACCCTGTTCCCGCCTCGTCGGGCCAGCCGTTCAGCGGCCGGTGCCGCGCAGACCGACGATCACGAGCGCGACGCCCAGACCGGCGATGGCAGGGCCGGCGATCGCCCAGAAGTCGACGTCGGACATCGGGCTGCCACCGACGTACCCCAGTCCCTGCAGGGTGAACAGCGAGCCGGCCAGGATCATCACGACCCCGGCAATCACAGCGGGAGGGTTGCGCACCGGTCGAGTCAACCACGCCGCCGAGCGCGACCTGTCGATCGAGCTGTTCGGCCGACGCTAGCTCACTCCCCCACGCCGTCAGTCGACGCACCGGGTTTCCTCACCGGACGGGTCACCTTCTTCGCCACGCAGGCGATCATCCCCTCCGTCGACCGGTCGGGATCGCTCCGATAGACGCTCGGCGACACCCCCACCAGCTCGGTGAAACGGGTGCTGAAGGTGCCCAGCGACGAGCACCCGACGGCGAAGCAGACGTCGGTCACGCTGAGGTCGCCGCGCCGGAGCAACGTCATCGCGCGCTCGATGCGCCGGGTCATCAGGTAGGAGTACGGCGGTTCGCCGTACGCCTCACGGAACTGCCGACTGAGGTGGCCGGCTGACATCCCGACGCCCGCCGCGAGTGCTGCCACGTCGAGCGGCTGGTCGTACTCGCGGTCCATCCGGTCCTTGACCCGGCGCAGCAGCGCGAGATCGCGCAGGCGCTGCTCGTCGACGGGTCGACTGCTCATGGCACAGATCGTGCCACGGGCCTGCAGCGCATCCCCGGGTTCAGTCCTCGAGGTACTGGTCCGCCCATGCCGAGATGATCCGGCCGGCGCGTCGGCCCTGGCCGGGCTTCGTGAGCAGGTGGTCGGATCCCTCGAGCGACACGAAGCTGCGTGGGTGGCGAGCGGTGCGGAAGATCTCGCTCGCGTTGGCGATGCCCACTGTGTTGTCGGTCGGCGAGTGCATCACGAGCAGCGGCCGGCGCAGGGACCGGATGGCCTCGCGAAGGTCGGCCCGCCGCATGTCCTCGACGAACGATCGACGCAACGTCAGGGCGCGGCCACCGACCAGCCACTCGGCCTGACCCTCGGCGAGCACCCGGTCGACGAGGGCGTCGTACTGGTTCTCGGCGTGACCGGGATCGATCGGTGCACCGATGCTGACGACCGCTCCCACATCGGTGGCCCCCGCCGTGGCCAGCGCGGCGGCCCCGCCGAGCGAGTGACCGACCAGCAGGTCCACAGGGGTTCCGCGCTCCGCCATGAACCGGGTGGCCTCGATGGTGTCGGCGACCTTCTGGGTGAACGAGCCGTCGCCCCAGTCACCATCGGAGTCGGCGAGGCCGAGGTTGTCGTAGCGCAGCATCCCGATGCCGTCGCTGGCGAGCTGCTTGCAGATGCGGGCGGCAGCGGGGCAGTCCTTGCCCAGGGTCAATCCGTGGACGAACAACCCCCACCCGCGCACCGGCTCTGCCGGCTCGTCGACGAGCCCTGCGAGCAGTGGACCGGCACTGCTAGGGAACCGGACGCGGGTTGCCATGTCCGGAGGTTACTGCGCCACGCCGTCTGCGACACGCTCGATCTGCGACACGCTCGCGCCATGCAAACACCGCGTCAGCTGGCCTCGAGCCAGGACCCGGTGCGGGAGAGCACCACGCGGCGGTGGAGGTCGCACATGCCGTGCTCGGTGACGGGTGCGCGGTCACAGGTCCGGGAACCCGCAGCCGGCTGCTCGGGCCGTCCGGCCCTCCGGCCGGCCCTGCGTCGTTCGATCCTGCCCCCATGATTGCCTCCCCAGGCGGTTGATCCGTTCATGCTCACCTACCGGCGTCCCAAACCTCGACGGGAACTCGTCCACAGTCGGCTGGTCACGACGGGCTACTCGCCTACGCGATCCGTCGCAGGCGCGACCTCTCACGCGGCTTCGACGGCCACCACCCTGGTGCGGTTCCGGCCGTCGCTCTTGGCGCGGTAGAGCGCGCGGTCCGCAGCGGTGATCACCGTGACGAACTCCCGCGGGTCCGCTGTCGGGACGACCAGGGCGACGCCGATGCTGATCGTGACCGGAGCCGCCTCCGGGACCGGCGCGGCCGCCACCGCCCGGCGGATCCGCTCGGCGATGCCGCGAGCGTCGTCGACCGTGACGTCCGGCAGGAACACGCAGAACTCCTCGCCGCCGAACCTGCCGAACAGGTCGCCGGGACGCAGCCCGCCGCGCATCGTGTCGGCGACCACCGCCAACGCCACGTCGCCGACGAGGTGTCCCCACCTCGCGTTGAAGTCCTTGAAGTGGTCGATATCGGCGAACAGGACGCACCACGGCTGGCCGCGCCTGTCGCAGCGCTCGGCGCCGGAGATCGCGAGTCGTCGCCACGACTCGAAACGAAGCGCACCGGTCTTGCCGTCGCGCTCAGCGCGCTCGCGCAGTGGCTCGTGCAGCGCCGCTCGCTGGGTGATGAGGTAGACCGGCGCCAACAGCAGCACGAACCAGCCACCGGCGGTCCAGATCGCTGCGGACAGCCCGCCGACCAGCAGCACCCCTGCCTCGGTGAGGTAGAAGGACGGCGATCGGAGGGTCTGCCGGAGCCAGGCCTCGTCTGCGGCGTGGTTCAGGTAGGCACTGCCGTGGAACAGCACGGTCTCGATGGCCAGGAACACGGCGGCCGCCGCCAGCACGCCCAGCAGGCCGGTGGCGCCGTTGTCGGCCATGAGGTTGGACTCGTCGCCGATCACCGCGTGGGCCATGATCGACGCCCCGAGCCCGGCAAGCACGACGTACGCGGCCGAACCGACCCACTTCCACGGCGTCACCCGCAGTCCCCGCCACCAGGCGAATGCGTAGGTCGACGCGACCACCGGCAACAGCCACCAGGTCGGGAGCAGCAGAGCGCTGGCGAAGGCCCAGGCCGACAGCCCCTTGTGTGGACGCTGGCCTTCGGAGGCGCCGCGCTCGAGGAACCGCCCGATCTCGATGTTGAGGATCGAGAGGCCGACGAGGAGAAGACCGGTCGCGGTCGGGCTGCCGGAGGTGTGACCGTGTCCGAGCGGCGTCAGGAGGACGGGCAGGACCAGCGCCCCGACGACTGCCGACGTCACCCAGATCCGGCACGCCCACGTCGTACGCAGGAACGCCCAGCGCGGCGCGTCGTCACCCGCGACGCGCGGGCAGGTCGTCGCCGACAACCATCGCGTTCTCCAGTCCCCCGACCGCGGTTCCCCGCCGCGGTCCTGTTTCACTCGGTCGAAGGTACGACGTGAGCCCGGTCGCCGTCCGGAGAACGTCACAATCGGCTACCGAGTCCTGCCGATGAGGACGTCGAGGTCGCGCTCGGCGTAGAGCCGGTGCTGCCACTCCTCGTTGAGGACGACGAGCAGCGGCTCCGCGAGCGGGAGCTCCTCCGACGGTGGCCAGCTGTCGCCGGGCGGGGGCGTGATCATCGTGGCGAGGCGCTCGTCGGTGAGTCCGCCGATCACGCCGGCGACCATCGCCCGCCGCTCCTCGCGGAGCGCCAGCACGGTGTCGAGGTCCGGCCTGGCCTGGCGGTCGCGTGGGATCCCCGGCGTGTCGGGCATCCCGTCCCAGGGCAGGTCGAGCGGGTGCCACGGATCGAGGTCACCGAGGATCCCCCGGCCCACCCAGGCCGCGCTGGCGAACGACAGGTGACGCAGGGTCTCGATGAACGACCACTCGCCGTCGACGCTCTCGTGCAGCAGGTCTGGTGACAGGCTCCGGGCGCGGTCGATGGTGCCGGCCCAGAGCCGCTCCAGGATCTCCCAGGCCTCCGCGAATCCGGCCGCGGTGGTCGGCCGCATCTTGGCGCGCTGGGGGTAGCGGCGGTCGAGCTCGGCCTCCACCAGCGGAGCGACGTCGACGCCGTTGACCCGCACGTTGCGGAGCTCGCCGTTGATCTCGACGTCGTCGAGGATCGCCTCGTTGACCCGCATGCCGCTCAGGATCGCGTCGCGGATCCTGACGTCGTTGAGATAGGTGTCGGTGAACGTCGAGCCGCGCAGGTCGACGCGCTCGAACCGGGAACCGCTGAGGTCCTGGTAGTCGGACATGCCGCGAGCCTGCCACCCGGGGCCGACACCCGTCACCGTTGCGCGCTGGTCAATTCGGGTCATCTCGGAGACCCCGACAGTGCGGACCCCGGGCGTTCCCCTGCGGCTCCAGCGCACCGAGCCTAATGTCGGTGGCGCCTGGAAAACTCAGACACCAGCGATGACTCAGGACCCTGCCAAAGGTCCTCCTGAGCAAGACGATGTATCACCAGTGCCGAGAGCCGATCAGTAGGAAAGGAGGTGCCGACGATGTGGACCGAGACGCTCACCAAGACCAGCGTGAACCACCTGTCCCACGACCTGCCCTGCCAGACCTGCGGGCACGGCGTCCACACCTTCCTCCCCTGCGTCGACGGGTGTGACTGCCCCCCCGTCGTGCTCCCGGGCCAGGTGGCCTGACCCTCTGCCCGATCCCCGCATCCCCTCGGCCTGACCCGCCTGGACTGACCCCTCTGGCCTCCCCGACTGTCGGTGCTGGCTCCTATGTTGATCGCATGACGACACCACCGATCGTGCTGGTCCCCGGATTCTGGCTCGGCGCCTGGGCGTGGGACGAGGTCGCCGCCCAGCTCCGGCAGGACGGCCTCGACGTCCACCCCATCACCCTGCCCGGTCTCGACTCCCCCGCCGCGGACCGCTCGACGGTCAGCTTCGCCGACCACGTCGACGCCATCTGCGCAGCGGTGGCCGCGGCCGGCGCACCGGTCGTGCTCGCGGTCCACAGCGGCGCCGGGATGCCGGGCTACGCCGTCACCGACAAGATCCCCGACCAGGTCGCAGCCATGGTCTACGTCGACACCGCACCCGGAAAGGGCTCGAGCGACCCCGAGTTCGACGGTGCCGAGATGCCCCTGCCCCCGACCTGGGAGGAGCTCGACGAGAACCTCGACGGCATCTCCGAGGAGCAGCTCGCCCGGTTCCGCGAGCGAGCCGTGCCCGAACCCGGTGGCGTGCTGCGCGGCGAGTGGACCTTCACCAACGACGAGCGTCGGTCCGTGCCGACCACGATCATCTGCACCGCCTTCACCTCCGAGCAGTACCGGCAGTACGCCGGGGAGGGTTATGGCTTCCTCGCCGGGGTCGGTGAGCTGACCGACATCACCTGGGTCGACCTGCCGACGAGCCACTGGCCGATGTGGTCGCGGCCCTCCGACCTGGCCGCGATCCTCGCCGACGTGGCGACCAAGGCGCGAGGAGATGTGGGAACCTGACGGCGTGACGCCGCGTCCCATCGGCATGAAGATGATCGTGCTGGCCACGGCCGCGCTGCTTGCGGTGACGCTGGCCGGCTGCGGTGACGGGGACCCCGCGGCCACGGCCGAGGACGAGACCGCGGGCCTCTCGCTCGATGACCTGGACGGCCGGGCCTTCGGGTCCGTGCGGGTGGACGGACGCCAGCTGGTCGGCGACACCCAGATCCGGATCGCTTTCGACGACGACCAGATGCAGGTGCAGGCGGGCTGCAACAGCCTGTTCGGCATGGTGGATGTCGACGGGGACACCCTGACCGCGAGCAACATGGGCGGCACCGAGATGGGGTGCCCGGACGACCTCCAGGACCAGGACACCTGGCTCGCGGAGTTCCTGTCCTCGGGCCCGGAAGCGGTGCTCGAGGGCGACACCCTGACCCTCACCAAGGGCGACGTGGTCATCGAGCTCGTCGAGCAGGACGTGCCCGAGGAGCCCGCGGGCGACCCGGACGAGCCGACGTCGAACGACGACGGCAGCGTGGTGGGGAGCGGGTAGAGCCTTCCGAGCGAGCCTTGCGGGTCTAAGGCTGCAGCAGCACCTTGATCGCGCGTCGCTCGTCCATCGCTCGGTAGGCCTCGGGAGCCTCGTCGAGCGGAAGGGTCAGGTCGAAGACCCGGCCGGGCTCGATCCTCCCGGTCATGACGTGCTCCAGCAGCTCCGGGAGGTAGCGGCGGACCGGCGCGAGGCCTCCCCGGAGGCCGACGTTCCTCTGGAACATCCTGCGGACCGGCAGCTCGACCCCGTGCGGGACGCCGACGAACCCGACCATCGCGCCGGGGCGGGCCACCGCGAACGCCGTACCCATCGCGTCGTCGGTGCCGACGCACTCGAGCACCGCGTCCGCGCCCACTCCCCCGGTGATCTCCTTGACCGCCTCCGCCCCCTCGCGGCCGCGCTCGGCGACGATGTGGGTCGCACCGAACTCGGTGGCCAGCTTCTGCCGTGCCTCATGGCGGGACATGGCGATGATCGTCTCGGCGCCCATCACCGATGCGGCCAGGACGCCGCACAGGCCGACGGCGCCGTCGCCGACCACGACCACCGAACCGCCCGCGGTGACGTCGGCCGAGACCGCTGCGTGCCAACCGGTCGGCATGACGTCGGACAGCGCGAGGAGCGAAGGGATCAGGGCCGGGTCGGGTACGCCGTCGGTGGCGACCAGGCTGCCGTCGGCCTGCCCGACGCGGGCGTACTCGCCCTGGCCGCTCGCGGTCATGTCGAGGTTGTCGCACGCCGACTGCACGCCGGCCTGGCAGTGCGGACAGGTGCCGTCGCAGGTGCAGAACGGGACGATCACGAAGTCGCCGGGCCGGAAGTCCTTGACCTCGGCACCGACCTCCTCGACGACGCCGATGCATTCGTGGCCGATGGTGGCCCCCGCCTGGATCGGGTTCTCCCCGCGGTAGGGCCAGAGGTCGGACCCGCACACGCAGCCCGCGGCCACCTTCACGATGGCGTCCGTGGGGTGCTCGAGCGTGGGGTCCGGCACCTCCTCGACGCGGATGTCACGAGGACCGTGGATGGTGGTGGCGCGCATGCCGGCCATCCTGCCGTACCCGGCACAGACGGCTCGCGGGTGCCGGTGGTTGGTGTTATCTCACATGTGAGTTACCTTCGTGGGCATGACGGCCTCTCCTCACGTCGACATCGAATCCGACCACGGCAGCGACTACAAGGGTCGCATCGGCAACCTGATCCGCGACGCCCGCAAGCACCGGGGCCTCACACAGACCCAGCTCGCCGAGCGTCTCGCAACCAGCCAGAGCGCGATCAACCGCATCGAGAAGGGCCACCAGAACCTCTCGCTCGAGATGCTGGCCCGGATCGGCTCTGCCCTCGACTCCGAGATCGTCGCCCTCGGCGCCGGCCCGACCCATCTGCGGGTCAAGGGTCCGACGACCCTCTCCGGGACCATCGACGTGAAGACGTCGAAGAACGCCGGTGTCGCACTGCTCTGCGCTTCCCTCCTCAACCGGGGTCGCACCACCCTGCGCAAGGTCGCCCGGATCGAGGAGGTCAACCGCCTGCTCGAGGTGCTCGGCAGCCTCGGCGTGCAGACCCGGTGGATCAACGACGAGAACGACCTCGAGATCATCCCCCCGAAGGAGCTCGACCTCAGCCGGATCGACGAGGTGGCCGCGCGCCGTACTCGCTCGGTGCTGATGTTCCTCGGCCCGCTCATCCACCGCGCCGACACCTTCGAGCTCCCCTACGCCGGCGGTTGCAACCTCGGCACCCGCACCGTCGAGCCGCACATGTCGGCGCTGCGCCCGTTCGGCCTCGACGTGAAGGCGACCGACGGCTGGTACCACGGCCAGATCGACCGAGCGGTCGTCCCGGGACGACCGATCGTGCTCACCGAGCGCGGCGACACGGTCACCGAGAACGCGCTCATGGCTGCGGCTCTGCACCCCGGCACCACCGTCATCCGGAACGCGTCGTCGAACTACATGGTGCAGGACCTCTGCTTCTACCTGCAGGAGCTCGGGGTGGGGGTCGAGGGCATCGGTACGACCACGCTCACGATCACCGGTCAGTCGGTCATCGACGTGGACGTCGACTACGCACCGAGCGAGGACCCGATCGAGGCGATGTCGCTGCTCGCCGCGGCGATCGTCACCAAGTCCGAGATCACCGTACGACGTGCGCCGATCGAGTTCCTCGAGATCGAGCTCGCCGTCCTGGAGGAGATGGGCTTCCGCTACGAGCTCTCCGCGGAGTACCTCGCGGCCAACGGACACACCCGGCTGGTCGACATCGGAACCCTGCCGTCCGAGCTGGTCGCGCCGCGGGACAAGATCCACCCGATGCCGTTCCCGGGCCTCAACATCGACAACCTGCCGTTCTTCGCCGTCATCGCGGCCGTCGCGGAGGGTCAGACCTACATCCACGACTGGGTCTACGACAACCGCGCGATCTACCTGACCGACCTCAACAAGCTCGGTGGCCGGGTGAGCCTGCTCGACCCGCACCGGGTGATGATCGAGGGACCGACGTCCTGGACCGGCGCTGAGCTGATGTGCCCGCCCGCACTCCGGCCGGCAGTCGTCGTGCTGCTCGCAATGCTGGCCAGCAAGGGCACCTCGGTCCTCCGCGGCACCTACGTGATCCACCGCGGCTACGAGGACCTCGCCGAACGGCTCAGCTCGCTCGGGGCGGAGATCGAGACCTTCCGCGACATCTGAGCGGCGGACGAGCAGCCAGGTCGAGCAGGATCACCGCCGAGGGAACACGGTCGTGAGGCGCGTATCGAGACCATTCCACCGAGGTCACTCATGAGCATCTATCTCCAGCCCGGCAAGATCATTGCCTTCGCCCACCGTGGTGGTGCCTACCATCCCGAGATCGAAGGACTGGAGAACACGCTGGCAGCGTTCCGGCACGCGGTGGCGCTCGGCTACACCTACCTCGAGACCGACGTGCACGTCACGAAGGACGGCGCGTTGCTGGCGTTCCACGACACCGTGCTCGACCGGGTGACCGACCGGATGGGCGCCATCGCGCAGCTGACGCTCGCCGAGATCCGCGAGGCGCGGATCGGTGGCCGGGAGCAGATCCCGACGCTCGGCCAGCTGCTCGACGCATTTCCCGACGCCCTGTTCAACATCGACATCAAGGGTCCCGGCGCGGCAGCCGTCCTGGCCGACGTCATCAGTGAGCACGATCTCTGGGACCGGGTGCTGGTCGGCTCGTTCTCACCTGCCCGGATCCGGGAGTTCCGGCGGTTGACCGACGGGCGGGTCCCGACGGCCGCCCACGTGTGGGAGATCCTCGCCTTCCGGTTCCTGCCCAGCGCCCGGCTCGCCCACCGGCTCGTCGGGTCGTGACTTCGTGGCGTTCCAGATCCCCCACCGGCGCTTCGGGATGCGCGTCGTCACGCGCGGTCTGGTCCGTCGCGCACACGCCGCCGGCAAGCAGGTGCACGTCTGGACGGTCGATGACCCGGCAGGAGATGCAGCTGCTGCTCGACCGCGGGGTCGACGGCCTGTTCACGGATCGCACCGACCTGCTCAAGGATGTGCTCGTCGGTCGGGGGCAGTGGCAGTAGTCTCCGGGCGGGAGGGAGCCCCATGGACGACAGCACGTCACCGATCGCCGATCTGGCGCCGCTCAACCGCGCCCGCGAGCAGAAGGCGTGGTTCTTCTACGACTGGGCCAACTCCGCGTTCGCGACCACCATCGCCGGCGTCCTGTTCGCCCCGTTCCTGATCACCATCGCCGAGCGAGCTGCGTGCGGTTTCGTCGGCGACGACGACCGGAAGTGCCGCGAGACCCTGGACGATTCTCGGGGTCGGGATCGCGCCCGGGTCGCTGCCGTCGTACGTCATCACCTTGTCGACGGTGTTCGGTGCGATCCTCTACCCGTTGATCGGCGCCATGGCCGACCGGACCGCACGCAAGACCGACCTCCTTGCCGGCTTCGCCTGGGTGGGCGCTGGTGCCGCCGGCCTGCTGTTCTTCATGACCGACGACCGCTGGCTGTTCGGCAGCCTGGTCTTCCTGGTCGCCAACCTCTGCTTCGGCGCCTCGATCGTGATCAGCGACTCCCTGCTCAACCTGATCTCGGAGGAGCACGAGCGCGACCGGGTGTCCTCCGTCGGCTGGGCCTACGGGTACGCCGGTGGCGGGTTGCTGCTGGCCGCCAACTTCGTCGTCGTCACCTTCCACGACTCCATCGGTCTCAGCACGGAGATGGCGGTCCGGATCAGCCTGCTGTCCGGCGCGATCTGGTGGGCAGCCTTCACCCTCATCCCGTGGCGCGGCATCAAGGACAAGCCGCCGTACGCCGTCGAGGAGGCCAGCGGTGGGTTGGTGGCACGATCGTTCGGCCAGCTGCTGGCGACGCTGAAGGAGCTGCGCAACTACCCGGTCGCGCTGACCTTCCTGCTCGCCTACCTGTTCTTCAACGACGGCATCCAGACCGTGATCGCGTCAGCGGCGATCTTCGGCGAGAAGGAGCTCGGCTTCGACACCGGCGTCGTGCTCGGCGCATACCTCCTCGTGCAGTTCGTCGCTGTCGGCGGCGCCCTCTTGTTCGGCCGCGCCGCCGCGCGTGCCGGCGCGAAACGGGTGATCCTGTTCGGACTAGCCATCTGGATGGTGATCGTCACCGCTGCACTGGTGGTGCCCGAGGACAACCTGGCCGCGTTCCTGCTGCTCGCCACCGCGATCGGCATCGTCCTGGGCGGCACCCAGGCGCTCGCGCGCTCCTACTTCTCCTTGTTCATCCCCCGCGGCAAGGAGGCGGAGTTCTTCAGCCTCTACCACGCGATGGACCGCGGTACGTCGTGGCTCGGCACACTCACGTTCGGACTCGTCTACCAGTTCAGCGGCTCCTACCGTCCCGCGGTGTTCGCCCTGATCGTGTTCTTCACCGTCGGCGGTCTCCTGCTTCTCAGGGTCGACACCGAGCGTGGCATCCGGGATGCGGGCAACGACCGACCGGCGATTGTCTGAATTCGTCCTCGATCCCCGAAGATTCTTCGGGGATGAAACCTTTTCACGGCGGGTAGCGTTGAGGTACTAGCGGGCGCGTCGGTCCCTTGCGTCCGGGGAGATCCCCCGGCGACCACGCCGCCGGACCCAGCCAGGAGCAGGGTCAGGACACGGGAGGAACAACATGGCGGAGCGCACCTTGCGAGGCGCACGACTGGGCGGCCAGTCCTTCGAGGACGAGCGCGGGATCGAGTTCGCGGCCCGCCAGCAGGTCGGATACCTCTGCCCCCATGGGCACGCGTTCGAGATCACGATGTCGATCGAGGCCGACGTCCCCGCTGTCTGGGAGTGCCCGCGGTGTGGCGCGGAGGCCGAGAGCACGGCCGGCATCGAGCGCGTGGCGAAGGTCGAGAAGCCGCAGCGCACCCACTGGGACATGCTCCTCGAGCGACGCTCGGAGAAGGAGCTCGAGGACATCCTGACCGAGCGGCTCGAGCTGCTCCGCGGCGGCGAGATCGGTCCCGCCCATCTCCACCGCACCGGCCGCAAGCGCAAGGCAGCCAACGCCTGAGGCTCAGTCCTCGACGACCTCGCCCTGCACGACGTCGTCCCCGGCCGTCGGGCCGGGACGTCCCGTCCTGCTGGCGGCGACCACAGTCAGCCGCGAGCCGACGTAGGCGGACAGTGCACGTCGGAACACCGGCCGGGTGACCGGCAGCACGAGCAGGAAGCCGACGACGTCGGTGGCGAAGCCCGGCGTGAGCAGCAGCGTGCCGCCGATCAGGATCAGCGCGCCGTCGGCCAGCTCCCTGGCGGGCGGGCGATAGTTGTTGAGCGCGGCGCGCAGCGACTGCCAGGCGCGGCGGCCCTCACGCTTGATCAACCAGGCACCGATCATGCTGTCGAGCACGAGCAGCCCGATCGTCCACCAGGGGCCGATCGCCTGACCGACCTGGATGACGAAGTAGATCTCGACCAGGGGCACGACCACGAACGCGACGAACAGCACCGCCGGCAACCACCGGCGCCTGCGCCTCGTCGTACTCACGCTTCGAGGTTAGATCACCGACCAAGCTTCCCGCGCGGTCGACCTCCGCGGCCTGCGCACCTGCTCCCACCTCTCCCGGAGGCCCCAGAGCGTGATCCGCTCGAACGACTCGAGCGCGACCCGACCGCTCATCTTGGACTCGCCCCGAACCCGCTCGATGAAGTCGATCGGCACCTCCCGGACGACCAGGTCAGCGCGGACGCAGCGGGTGACCAGATCGGTCTGGAAGACGTAGCCGGTCGACGCGCACCGACGCCAGGTCGATCTTCTCCAGAGCCTCGCGCCGGAAGACCCGGTAACCGGCGGTGGCATCGCGGACGCCGATCCCGAGCAGCAGCCGGACGTACAGGTTGCCGCCCCGCGACAGCGCCTCGCGCCTCCGCGGCCAGTTGACGACGCTGCCGCCGGGCACCCACCGGGAACCGATCACAAGGTCCGCTGCGTGCAGTTCATCCAGCAGCCGGTGCAGCTGTTCGGGCTGGTGGGACCCGTCGGCGTCCATCTCACCGATCACGTCGTAGCCGGCCGCGAGGGCCCATGCGAAGCCTGCCAGGTAGGCCGCGCCGAGGCCGCCCTTCCCGGAGCGGTGCAGGACGTGGACCTGGCCGTCCTCGGCCGCGAGACCGTCGGCGACGCCGCCGGTGCCGTCAGGTGAGTTGTCGTCGACGACGAGCACGTCGACGCCTGGTTGGGCACGTCGCAGCCGGGCGACGATCCAGGCCAGGTTGGCCGCCTCGTCGTAGGTGGGGATGACCACGACCACGCGACCGAGCGCGGCGGGCCGACCGCCGTTCGTGCTCGCTGCCTCAGCCAACAGGAGCCTCACTCGGGCTCGGGGAGGTCTCGGGTTCCGACGCGTCGTCGACGGCCCGGTCGAGCGCGGCGCGATCCCGCTGCCGGCGATACGCGACGGCCGCCCAGCACCAGGCCGAGCAGCGCGACGGCGGTGAACACCCTGGATGGCCACACACCGAGCCGGATCGCGGGCGTGAGCTCGGTGCTGAGGCCGACCTGCTCCACGATCACCGCCGTCGTCCGTGGGTCCGCCGAGGCCACCACGGTGCCGTCGGGAGCGATCACGCCGGTGATGCCGTTGGTGGCCGCCACCACAAGCCAGCGACCGGACTCGATGGCCCGGAGCCTGGTGATGGCGAACTGCTGGTCGATCTGGTCGGTGAAGATGAAGCTGGCGTTGCTGGTCTGGACTGTCATCAGCTCGGCGCCGGCTTGCAGCTGTTCGCGCGCCACGTCGTCGTAGGCGACGTCGAAGCAGATGGCGTCGGCGATCTTGATGCCGGCCACCTGGATCGGGCTGGTCCGGGTGCCGCTCTTCATGTCGCGGCCGATCTGCTGCAGCGCGCCGAAGTCGGGGTCCCAGTAGCGCCGGAACGGGATGTACTCGCCGTACGGCACCGGGTGCTGCTTGGTGTAGCGGTCGCCCGGGCCGGTCTCCGGGTCCCACACGATCCCCTGGTTGAGGACGTGGTCCGGTCCGTCGTCCACCAGACCGCCGACCACGACAGGGACACCGATCGCCGCCACGGCCTCGCGGATGCCGGCGTTGACGTCGCTGTCGACGAACGGGTCGACCGCGGTCGAGTTCTCCGGCCAGAGCACGAAGTCGGGGTCGGGCACCGCCGTCGGCAGCGAGCTGGACCGTCGCGTCCACGTGGTTGCGGGTCACGCCACGATGGTCGTAGAGGATGTCGTTGCCAGGTCCGGGCACGTCACCCTGGACCGCGGCGACCACCGCCGAGCCCGTCTCCTCGGTCTCGTACGGCGCCACGACCGGCAGCACGAGCGCCGCCAGGACCGCGACCGCCCCCCCGAGCGCGAGATGCCGGGTGCGGCGGGACGTCCGCTCCGACCCGGGCAGCCAGGTCTCCACGGCAGCTGCGAGAAGGAACCCGGTCAGGGCCAGCAGGAACGAGAGCCCGGTCATGCCGACGTAGGCGAGGGCAGGTGCTACCGGTGTGTCGACAGCGGCGAAGGAGATCCGGCCCCAGGGCATGCCGCTGAACGGCCAGCCGCTGCGTAGCGACTCGGCCGCGGTCCAGGTCGCGGCGAGCCAGACCGGCCAGGCCGGCAGCCGGCGGAGGAGCGGTACGGCGAGCCCGACCAGTCCGTAGAACACAGCCTCGATCGCGGAGAGTGCCATCCAGGCGTCCGGGCCGATCGACGTGCGCATCCAGTCGATGTGGGTGAAGTAGAACGCAACGCCGAACACCAGGCCCACCAGCCCGGACCGCCAGAACGGCAGCTCCCTGGTCGCAAGCGCGAAGGCGGCCAGGCCGATCGGGACGAAGTAGGCGATGGCGATCGGCTCGAAGGAGATCGTCAGAGCCAGGCCGCCCGCGACGGCGAGCAGGAGGCGGGCGAGCACGTGACCAGCCTAGTGACTGCCTCGGCAGGCGAAGACCTCGGCCAGATCGGAAACGGAAGGGTCGCCGCTCGCCTTCGGACCATCCCAATGCCCGACCGGCTGCCGGAAGTCAGATGTTGTCTAGGGAGAGGGCGACCCTTCCGTGTCGCTCTCGAGGAGCGAACCGACCTCCGTGGACCGGCGACGGGAGGCGTTGGCGCTACACCCCCGTGTGCCGGCCACTCGGACGTCGGTCCACCTACCACGACCTGCACGAGCAACGATCACGTACTTTGGCCAACTGGGGCCCGGGTGTCAACCGTCCGCTGACCTGCGGGGATGCGCGAACGCGCAGGTCAGAGCGGGTGCGGGCGTTCACTGAAATCCGCCGAAACCTCCAGTCCGGTCGGCGTGTTGCTGACGACGCGCCGGTCGATCCGAGGGTTACGGAACGACCACGGTGCCGGTGGCCGTCGTGGCGACCAGCGGAGGGTCGAGAAGGGCGGCGGCACCGGGCTGTTCCGCGGTCGCCGCCCCCCGGGCGACGACGGTCAGCGTGAACGCCATCAGTCGTGACCGCTTCCCTACCCGGACCAGCTCCGCAGTGGCCTCCACGACGTCGCCGGCACGCACCGGTCCGCGGAACTGCACGTCGTCGTAGGACGCGAACAGCCCCTCGTCGCCGTCGGCCTGGATGCACAGCTCGGTCGCCACGTCGCCGAACAGGCCGAGTCCGTAGGCGCCGTCGACGAGGCTGCCTGCGTAGTGGGCGTGGGAGTAGGGAACGTAGCGACGCTGGGTCACCTTCATGCCAGACCCGTCCGGGCCGCGGCGGTCACGGAGCAGCCGAGCGAGTAGGAACCTGGTGGGGTGATCATGAGGCGAGCCTATGGGCCAAGAAGCTGGCGACCTCGCCGGGCGTGGTGCCCCGACCGAAGATCCGGTCCACCCCGAGCTGGCTGGTCATCGCCTCGTCGAACCGCGGGCCGCCGACGACGAGCAGCGGCCGGTCCTCGGACTGAACGCCTCACCGAAAGCCGCCGACATCTCCCGCGTGTTGAGGAGGTGGGCGTCGCGCTGGGTGACCACCTGCGAGACCAGGACCGCGTCCGCCTGCTCCGCCACGGCGCGGTCGACGAGCTGCGGCACCGAGACCTGAGCGCCCATGTTGACGACCTTGATCTCCCGGTAGTACTCGAGACCCTTCTCCCCCGCGAACCCCTTGATGTTGAGGATCGCGTCGATCCCGACGGTGTGCGCGTCGGTGCCGATGCAGGCGCCGAGCACGACGAGCCGACGACGGAGGCTGCGTTTGATCGCCGCGTTAACCTCCTTGGGCGTGAGCAGCGGGTAGTCGCGCTCGACGACCTCGACCGCGTCGAGGTCGACCAGGTGGTGGACCCGGCCGTACACCACGAAGAAGGTGAAGTCCTCTCCGATCGGCTTGGCGTGGACGACCAGCGCGGGGTCGAGGCCCATCTTGGTCGCGAGCTGCTGGGCGGCGCCTTCGGCTCGCTTCGAGTGCGGGACCGGCAGGGTGAAGCTGATCTGCACCATGCCGTCGCCGGTGGTGTCGCCGTACGGGCGGACGAGCGTGCCTGTGCTGAGGAGGTCGCTCTGCGACCGTCTCGAAGTGCTCACTTCTCCTCCAGGATCTCGGAGGCCGGGTTGTAGTAGCCGTCGGCCTTGCGGGCGACGCCGTCGAGGCCGCGGCCACCGTCCGGCGGCCGCTTCATCATCCCGAAGGTGCCATCGGCGATCGCGGCGAGCAACGGCGGATCGCCTGCCTGGTCGGAGTCGTGCACGATCCGCTCGAGCAGGTCGATCGTCTCCCCCAGGACCTGGCGGGCGCGGGTCGCGATCAGACCGTCCGGAGCAGGATGGAAGTCCTCGCTCAGCCCGCCAGCGGCGTCGAGCACGTAGCGGACGTTCTGCAGGGCCAGGTCACGGTCGGAGATCCACGGCGTCACGACGGCCTCGGTCATCATGCCGACGAGCAGGATCCCCTGGCCGGTCATCGCGCCGACGAGGTTGAAGAACCCGTCGAGCAGGTAACCGCGGAAGACGTCGCCGGTCATGTGCCGCGTCGGCGGCATCCACTTCAGCGGCGCCTTCGGGAACAGCTCGCGGGCCAGCAGGGCGTGGGCGAGCTCGAGACGGAACGACTCCGGCACTGCCGGGTCGATCTCGAACGCGTGCCCGAGACCGAGCTGCCAGTCCTCGAGACCTGCCTCCTTGGCGAAGTACTCGTTGAGCAGCTGACTGGTCGTGACCGTGTGGGCAGCTTCGACCGCGTCGGCGGTGGTGAGGTAGTTGTCCTCGCCGGTGTTGATGATGATCCCGGCGCGCGCGTGCACCTGGCGGCTGAACCGCTGGTCGACGAACGTGCGGACCGGATTGATGTCGCGGAAGAGGATCCCGTACATGGAGTCGTTCAGCATCATGTCGAGGCGCTCGAGGCCCGCGAGGGCCGCGATCTCCGGCATGCACAGCCCGCTGGCGTAGTTGGTGAGCCGGATGTAGCGGCCGAGCTCCTTGCCCGTCTCGTCGAGGGCGGCCCGCATCAGCCGGAAGTTCTCCTGGGTGGCGTAGGTGCCGGCGAAGCCCTCCCGGGTCGCGCCTTCGGGCACGAAGTCGAGCAGGCTCTGACCTGTGGACCGGATCACCGCGATCACGTCGGCGCCCTCGCGGGCAGCCGCCTGCGCCTGCGGGATGTCCTCGTAGATGTCGCCGGTCGCGACGATCAGGTAGATCCACGGCTGGCGCGGCGCGTCGCCCTGGCGCTTGATCAGCCGCTCGCGCTCGACCCGGCGGCGGTCGATCTGGCGGATGCCCGCGCCGACCTGGCGCCGGCTCGCCGTACGGGCTCGCTTGGCGCGGGTGCCCTCGGGGACCTCGAACCGCACCGACCCGGCGGAGGCCTTCTGGGCCAGCGTGGTCAGGTCCTCGGCCTCGCCCCTCGTCAGGGCGTCCCACACCGGCAGCGCGATGCCGTGGTCGAGGCCGACGTCGGCCCGCACGGCGTCGAGGAGCCGGTTGGCCCAGGGCGTCCCCTCGGCGTCCGCTCCGCTCAGGCCCGCGAGGCGCAGCGTGGCGCGCTCGACGGAGACGGTGGTGTGCTGCTGTGCCAGCCGGACGATCGGACGGCCGGCCCTGCGAGCCAGCGACCGCGCCTTGCGGACGGTGACCGGATCGAGGTCGAG
This sequence comes from uncultured Actinomycetota bacterium, assembly GCA_963724275.1. Classification (GTDB taxonomy): domain Bacteria; phylum Actinomycetota; class Actinomycetes; order Propionibacteriales; family Nocardioidaceae; genus Nocardioides. The sequence goes on from CAVRUB010000015.1 coordinate 36,913, forward strand.
CTTCGTGCTGGTCATGCGAGTCGCTCCTCGAACAGTCGGCGGACGCCGGGGTTGGTCCGGAGCAGGTCGAGCGCGAGTGCGGCATGCCCCGGCACGTAGCCGTTGCCGACGAGCATCGTGACGTCGGCGGCGACGCCCTCGGCACCGAGGGCGGCCGCGGAGAAGGACGTGGCCATCGAGAAGAAGATCACCGTGCCGCCGTCGGCGGTGGAGAGCACGGCGCCGCCCTCGCAGCCCGGTACGTCGACGCAGACCACGGTGACGTCGGCAGGCCCGCCCGCGGCCACGACCGCGTCACGTAGCGCGATCGGGTCACGGGCGTCGGTCACGACGACCTCGTCAGCCAGCCCGGAGGCGCCGAGCGCTGCTGCTTCCCGCTCGGTCGGGACGACGCCGACCAGCCGACCGGCGCCGGCGGCCCGGGCTGCTGCCAGCGCGAGCGAGCCGGACTTGCCGCCACCGCCGATGACGGCCACGCACGGCGCCGCGCCGCGGTCGACGTACTGGCTCACGACCCTCGAGGTCAGGGCCGGCGCGCCGCAGACGTCCATCACGGCCAGGCTGAGGCCGGTCGGGAGGTCGTCGGGCAGCACGGCGGCGATCGACCGTCCGAACAGGACCGCATAGCCGGTGCACGGCACCTGCTCCGAGCGGCCGTCCCAGTCGGCCAGGCCGTCGGTGATCACCAGGGGGGTGAGGGTGAGCGAGACGAGGGTGGCGACGCGCTGCCCGACGAGGAGGCCGAGCGGCGACTCCGGGCCCACCTCCTCGACCGTGCCGATGAGCATCCCGCCCGAGCCGGTGACCGGGTTCTGCATCTTGCCCCGGTCGGCGACGATCGCCAGCACGGCGTCGCGCACCGCATCCCCGTCGCCGTCGTGCGCCTGCTCGAGCTGGCGGAACGACGCGGCATCGAGGTTGAGCCGTTCGACTCGGATCCGGACCTCGTCGGGCCACAGCTCGGGCCGCGTGTCCAGTCGCCGTGCCGCTTGCGGCAGCACCCGCGACTCGTCCCGCACGCGGTGCAGACCCGTGGGGTCGCTCTGCTGGGTCACCGTTGACACTGTCCCTCCAGACACCTTGAACCGGAAATCATCCGGCGCGGGGATGTTGCAGCCGGAGGATCTTCACGTAGTGTTTCACCAGGTCGGGCTGTGGCACAAACGACACCCCGACCCCACGAAAGGAGCGCTCCCCATGAGCATCGAGACCTCGATCGCCGCCAGCATCCGCGAGCCGGCCGGTCAGCCCTACCCCTACAACCGGGTCGAGCTGTCGGAACCCGACTGGACGCGCTTCCCGGGCTGGAAGGACGTCACCGCCGAGGACTGGGCGTCGGTCCAGTGGCAGCGGGCGCACTGCGTCAAGAACCTCAAGCAGCTGCGTGAGCTGCTCGGCGACCTCGTCGACGACCGGTTCTACGACGACCTCGAGCGTGACCAGACCGAGCGCGCGACGATGTCGATGCTGGTGCCGCCGCAGATGCTCAACACGATGGTCCCTCACGTGGTGCCCTCCGGCCCCGGATCGCTCACCGACGCGTTCTACGCCGACCCGATCCGTCACTACATGCTGCCCGTCTTCTCCGACCGGCGCACGGACTGGCCGTCGCACCCGCACGCCACCCGCGACTCGCTCCACGAGCACGACATGTGGGTCGCCGAGGGCCTGACGCACCGCTACCCCACCAAGGTGCTCGCCGAGCTGCTCCCGACGTGCCCTCAGTACTGCGGCCACTGCACGCGGATGGACCTCGTCGGCAACTCGACGCCGACCGTCGAGAAGCTCAAGTTCGTGGCCAAGCCGAACGACCGGCTCACCGACATGCTCGACTACCTCCGCCGTACCCCGTCGGTCCGCGACGTCGTCGTGTCCGGCGGCGACGTCGCCAACATGCCGTGGCCGCGGCTCGAGGCGTTCCTCGACTCGCTGCTGGAGATCGACAACATCCGCGACATCCGGCTGGCGACCAAGGCCCTGATCGGGCTGCCGCAGCACTGGGGACAGCCCGACGTGGTCGATGGCGTCGCTCGCGTCGCGACCACTGCCAACAAGCGCGGGGTCTCGATCGCGATCCACACGCACGCCAACCACGCACAGTCGATCACCCCGGCTGTCGCCGACGCCACCAGCCTGCTGCTCGAGGCGGGCGTCCGGGACGTGCGTAATCAGGGCGTCATCCTCAACGGGGTCAACGCCGACCCGCACGCCCTGCTCGACCTGTGCTTCGCACTCCTCGACGGCGCCCGGATCATGCCGTACTACTTCTACATGTGCGACCTGATCCCCTACAGCGAGCACTGGCGGATCTCGGTCTCGCAGGCCCAGCACCTGCAGCACAACATCATGGGCTACCTGCCCGGCTTCGCGACGCCACGGATCGTGTGCGACGTGCCGTTCGTCGGCAAGCGGTGGGTCCACCAGATCGCCGACTACGACGTCGAGCGCGGCATCAGCCACTGGACCAAGAACTACCTCACCTCGATCGAGGCGGGTCATCCCGAGGCGCTCCAGCGCACCTACGAGTACTACGACCCGATCCACACCCTTCCCGCCGAGGGACAGACTTGGTGGGCCAAGCACGCCGACCTCGACGAGTCGGCGCTGCGGGCTGCCGAGGTGGCCGAGGCGTCACGCCGTACGGCAGCGCTGCAGGCGCACTGAGGGGCGCCGGGGGTCGTTGGGCATGCGGTTTGGGACCAATCGGCAGGTTTTGGGTCCCCAGAGCTGCGGTTTGGGACCAAACCGCATCCCTCAGCCCGTGACCGGCCGGTTCTCGTAGTACGTCGAGAGCACGATCGTCGTGCGCGTCGACACGTTCGCCACGGCCCGGATCCGGGCCAGGAGCTCCTCGAGCTCCGAGGGCGAGTGCGAGCGCACCTTGATGACGTAGGACTCCTCGCCGGCCACGGACCAGCAGGACTCGATCTCCGGCAGGTGCTGGAGCCGCATGGGCGTGTCGTCGGGCTGGGAGGGGTCGAACGGGGCGATCGCGATGAACGCCGTCAGCGGGAGTCCGATCTCCGCATGGTTGACGGTCGCGCCGTACCCCAGGATCAGGCCGCGCTGCTCCAGGCGCTTGACCCGCTGGTGCACGGCCGAGGTCGAGAGACCGGTCGCCTTGCCGAGGTCGGTATAGGACATCCGGCCGTCCTTGGCCAGCAGCTCGAGGATCTGGCGATCGATGACCTCCACAGCGGGGGAACTGCTGCTCTGGCTCACGACCGCCACCCTAGGACATCGCCGTTGCGCCGGGCCTTACGATCGGCGTGATGGACACCTCTCCTGCGCCCGGGCGGCTGATGCTACTCGACACCGCCTCGATGTACTTCCGGGCCTTCTTCGGCGCCCCCGAGCTGCTGGCTCCGGACGGCACCAACGTCAATGCCGTCCGCGGCATGGTCGGCTATCTGGCCTACCTGGTCGAGCAGTACCGGCCCACCCACCTGGTGTGCTGCTGGGACGAGGACTGGCGCCCGGCATGGCGCGTCGACCTGCTGCCGACCTACAAGGCGCACCGGGTCGTCGAACCCGTAGCCGGGGCGCCGGACATCGAGGAGGTTCCCGACCCGCTCGAGGTCCAGGTGCCGATCATCCGCGAGGTGCTCGCCGCGTTCGGCGTCGCGGTCGTCGGAGCTCCGGGCTACGAGGCGGATGACGTCATCGGCACCCTCGCGACCGGCGCGGGCCAACCGGTCGACGTGGTCACCGGCGACAGGGACCTGTTCCAGCTGGTCGACGACGCGGCCGACGTCCGAGTCCTCTACATCGGCAAGGGTGTCCAGAAGCACGAGCAGGTCGACGAGGCCTGGATCCTCGAGAAGTACGGCGTGACGTCGCGCCAGTACGCCGACTTCGCCACCCTGCGCGGCGACGCCTCTGACGGTCTGCCCGGCGTGAAGGGCGTCGGCGACAAGACCGCGGCCACCCTCCTGCAGCGGTTCGGCGACATCGACGGCATCGTCGCCGCCGCAGCCGATCCCACCAGCGACCTGGCACCGGGTCCCCGGCTCAAGATCAAGGATGCCGCCGACTACCTCGCGGTGGCGCCTACCGTCGTCGCCGTCGCGCGCGACATCGACCTGCCGCGTGGCGACGCGCTGGCGCTGCCGTCCGCACCCGCAGACCCGGACGCCCTCGCCGCGCTCACCGAGCGGTGGGGAATCGGCACCTCGGTGGAGCGGCTGATCGGGGTCCTGGCCGGTTAGGCACCCCCGCCGCTCGCTGCGCCGCGGGCAGTCAGTCCGGGGACACGATCCCCCGTCGCAGCAGGTCGACCGCGGCCCGGGCCGTCTTCCGCACCGGGGAGTCCCCGGCCGCGTCGGCGATCTGGCCGGCGAAGTCGACCAGCTGCTTCATCTGGCGTACGAAGTCACCCGCCGTGAGGTCGGCGCGGACGAGCACCTCGTCGAGCGCGTCGCCCTCCGCCCACCGATAGACGGTCCAAGCGAACCCGGCGTCCGGAGGCCGCAGGAACGCCAGCCGGTGGTCCTTCTCCAGCCGCTCGAGCTCACCCCACAGCCGCTGCATCGCCTCGATGGCGGCCGCGATCGGACCGCCGGGAAGCCGTGGTGCCGCCTCGTCGGGCCGTCGTGCCTCGTAGACCAGGGCGGAGAGGACCGCTGCGAGCTGGGACGGCGACAGGCCGTCCCACATCCCCTCGCGCAGCGCTTCGGAGGCGACGAGGTCGAGGTCGGAGTAGATCCGCATCAGGCCTCTGCCGCGGTCGGTGACCCGGTCCCCGTCCAGGTACCGGAGGGCGTCGAGCACCTCGCACACGCGGTCGAACTCTCGTGCAACGGTGTTGGTACGACGCTCCACCCGCCGGGCGAGGGTCTCGGTGTCGCGCTGGAGCTTGAAGTAGCGCTCGGTCCAGCGCGCATGGTCCTCGCGGTCGGGGCAGCTGTGGCACGGATGCGCCCGCACCTTCGCCCGCAGGTCATTGACCCGTCCCGCGACCGCGGGATCGGTCGGTCCCTTCTCCACGGTGGGCCTGGTGACCGAGAGCGGAAGCTCGGCGACTGCCCGTCGCGACCGCCTCGGCGACCTGCTTGCGCTGCTGCGGGTTGCGGGACTCGAACTTCTTCGGAAGCCGGATCCGGCCGACCGGCTCCACCGGCACCGGGAAGTCGATCATCGCGAGCCGCTTCGCCTGGCGGCCCGCGGTCACCACCAGCGGTCGGTGGCCGTGCTCGGAGAGCCCCGGGTCGATCACCGCGGCGGGACCGGTGAACCGGCCGACAGGGACCACGATGACGTCACCCGGCTTGAGTCGCTCGAGGGACACCTCGGCCTCACCCCTCCGGTCGGCGCGGCGGGCCTTGCTGGCCTCCTTCTCCAGCACCCCGATCTGTCGACGCAGGTCGGCGTAGTCCAGGAAGTCGCCGAGGTGGCACTTGGCCGCCTCGGCGTAGCCGGAGAGCGCGTCCTCCGCCTTGCGCAGCTGCCGGGCGAGCCCGACCACCGCGCGGTCGGCCTGGAACTGGGCGAACGACTGCTCGAGGAGCTCCCGGGACCGGTGGCGGCCGTACTGGTGCACCAGGTTGACCGCCATGTTGTAGGACGGCCGGAAGGAGGAGCGGAGCGGATAGGTACGGGTCGACGCGAGGCCGGCCAGCTCGCGCGGGTTCATCCCCGGCTGCCACAGGACCACCGCGTGACCCTCGATGTCCAGCCCGCGGCGTCCGGCGCGGCCGGTCAGCTGGGTGTACTCCCCCGGCGTGATGTCGGCGTGGGTCTCACCGTTCCACTTCGTCAGCTTCTCCAGCACGACGGTGCGCGCCGGCATGTTGATCCCCAGAGCGAGGGTCTCGGTCGCGAACACCACCTTCACCAGGCCGCGCAGGTAGAGCGACTCCACGCACTCCTTGAACGCCGGCAGCATGCCGGCGTGGTGCGCGGCGACGCCGCGACTCAGCGCGTCCAGGAAGTCGTGGTAGCCCAGCACCTCGAGATCGGCGGCCGGGAGCGCGCCCACCGTCTGCTCCACGAACGAGAGCACCTCGTCGCGCTCCTCCGACGTGTTGAGCCGGAGGTTGGCGTCGAGGCACTGCTGCACCGCGGCATCACAGCCGGCCCGGCTGAAGATGAACACGATCGCGGGGAGCAGCAGCTCGCGCTCGAGCCGTTCGATCATGTCGATCCGGCCGGGGATCCACACCCGGCGGCCGTTGCCGACGCTGCGCGGGTTCTTCGACGACCCGGGCCTGCCTTTGCGCGGTGAGCGCCGGTCACGCATCAGCCGGGTGCTCGCCCAGTCGTCCCGCGCGATCCGCATCAGCTCGTCGTTGACGGGTGCACCCTCCCGGACGAACCCGGCGGACGCGTCGACGTCGGAGGAGGCGAACAGGTCCAGCAGCCGTCGCCCAACCATGACGTGCTGGTAGAGCGGGACCGGTCGCCGCTCGGCGACGATCGTCCTGGTCTCGCCCCGGACCGTCTCGAGCCACTCGCCGAACTCCTCGGCGTTCGAGACCGTCGCCGACAGCGAGGCCACGGTGACCGACTCGGGGAGGTGGATGATCACCTCCTCCCACACCGCACCGCGGGCCCGGTCGGCGAGGTAGTGCACCTCGTCCATCACGACGAACCCGAGCCCGATCAGCGTCCGCGACCCCGCGTAGAGCATGTTGCGGAGCACCTCGGTGGTCATCACGACCACCGGGGCCTCACCGTTGACGGTGATATCGCCGGTGAGGAGGCCGACGCTTTCGGGACCGTAGCGCGCGACGAGGTCGTGGTACTTCTGGTTCGAGAGCGCCTTGATCGGCGTCGTGTAGAAGCACTTGCGGCCGGTCTCGACCGCCAGGTGTACGGCGAACTCGCCGACCAGCGTCTTGCCGGCGCCGGTCGGCGCGGCGACCAGCACCCCGTGGCCGGCCTCCAGCGCCCGGCAGCCCTCGACCTGGAATGTGTCGAGCTCGAACGCGTAGGAGGCCGCGAAGTCCTCGAGGACGGTCCCGTTCCTGGGATCCCGGCCGGACCTTGTGTCGGAGGAGGGGGGCGGGGGACGCATCGGATCCGGTGGCGTGCTCATGCCAGCACCTGCAGGGCGCCGGGGACGCACTCGACCGTGAGCGGCAGCGCGCCGTACCTCTCGCCGTCGGCGTAGCCGACGATGCCCGGGCACGCCACGGTGACCCGACGGGCCCGGTAGCGGGAGAACGTCGGATGGTGCACGTGGGTGCCGCGGAACAGCTTGGGATAGGTCCGGACCAGCTCCGGCTTGCTCATCGGGCCGATGACCACCACGTCCAGCAGGCCGTCGTCGAGGATCGCACCCTCGGCGATCCGCAGGCCGCCACCGTAGGACGGCCCGTTGCCGATCGCGACCAGCATCGCCTGCAGCTGCAGCTGCTCCCCGTCGAGGTCGATCTCGTAGTGGAGCGGCGCGAAGCTCCGCAGCTCGGCGATGGTGGCCAGGTTGTAGCGCATCTGGCCGCGCGGCCAGGTCATCTTGTTCGCGCGCTCGTTGACGACGGCGTCGAACCCGGCGGCGAGGACGGTCACGAACCACCGGTCGCCGGACCGGGCCAGGTCGACCCGTCGAGGCTGCCACGCGACCAGGCGTCCGGCGGCAGCCGCCGGGTCGCGCAGCGGGATGCCGAGGAAGCGGGCGGCGTCGTTGCCGGTGCCAGCTGGCAGGATCCCGAGCGGTACGTCGGTGCCGCCGACCGCCTGCAGACCGAGGTGAACCAGCCCGTCCCCCCCGCAGACCACCAGCGCGTCGACACCGTCGGCGACCGCCTTGCGCGCCAGGTCGGACGCTTCGTCGGCGTCGCGGCCCTCGAGGGACCGGACCCGCCAGCCGGCGCCGTGGAGCAGCGGCAGCGACTCGTTGCGCACCCGTCGCGCGCGACCCTTGCCCGCCGTGGGGTTGGTGAGGAGGGCGATCTCGCGGGTCACGGTGCCCAACCTATCGACGGGGTCCTCCCCACCCCGGTCCCAACCCGATCCGTCCCGGGCGACCCGCAGCCGCACCGCGAAGTGGTCGGGAGGCGCACCGACGGCCTTCGCGAGCCGGCCTACCGCGTCCAGGACCCGCGGCGCCGTGAAGTCGGTGCCGGGCGCGCCGAGCGTGAGCCGGTCGCTGCGTCGTACGAGGTGCACCTGGCCGTGCCGCCAGGCCTGGTGGATCTGCACCCGGTTCTGCTCGTCGACGACGGCGACCGGGTAGGCGACGTCGCCCGCCATCAGGTCGCACGGGATCTCGACAGCGGTCGTGTCGCTGCGGAGCACGCCCGGCACGATGCCGAGGCGGAGCGGGCCGACCGCGGACCAGGTCACCGGGTCGGTGCCGAGCCACTCCGGCAGGTCGAACGCATCGACCGCACGGCAATCGGTGTCGGTCACAGCGGCGAGGCCTCGTCGGGGTCGAGGCCGGCGTTGAGGTTGTGGCGGTCGCGGCGGCGGTCGTTGAGCCGCGCGATCACCTCCGAGATCCCGAACAGCACCACCATCGGCACCGCCATGAAGGTCATGGTGAACGGGTCGCCGGACGGCGTGATGACGGCGGCGAAGATGAACGTGCCGATGATGATCCACGCCCGGTGGGCCCCGAGCGTGCGTCCCTTGACGATGCCGGCGAGGTTCAGCATGACGACGAAGACGGGGATCTCGAACGCGACGCCGAACGCGAGCAGCGTACGGATGAAGAAGGTCAGGTAGTCGTTGAACTCGACCAGGTTGGTGAGGTCTGCCGGCGTGAACCCGATCAGCACCTCCAGACCCTTGGGCAGCGTGAGGTAGCCGATGGCGATACCGACGAAGAACAAGGGACCGGCGACCGCCCCGAAGATCGCGGACCACTTCTTCTCGTTGCGGTGCAGACCCGGCAGGATGAAGGCCCAGATCTGGTAGAGCCAGAGCGGACTGGAGCCGATCAGGGCCGCCAGACCGCACAGCTTGAGGTAGAGCAGGAACCCACCTGCCGCGCCGGCCGTGGTCGCCTCGGTGGTGCCGGCGGGAAGCGACTCCTGCGCCTCGAGGTAGGGATCGAGGACCAGCTGGAACAGGGGGTCGAAGAAGAACAGGGCGAGGACGAACGCGGCGACGATGACCAGCGCTGACTTCAGGATCCGGGCGCGCAGCTCCCGCAGGTGGTCGGACAGCGCCATCCGCCCGTCAGGACCGACGGGATGGACCGGTCTGCCGACGAAGAGCTGGGCAACCCCCGCGAGCGACAAGTGTGGTCCGGAATCAGGCGTTGTGCTTGTGCTCGTCGTCGACGATCTCGCCCTCGGCGACCTCGTCGGCAGCGCTCAGCTCGCCTGCCGGGGTGGCTGCGGGGCTCGGCTTTCCTGTCTCGTCGTCGTCCTTGAGGCCCTTTGTCTCCGCCTTGAAGATCCGCAGCGCCTGGCCGGTGCCCCGGGCGAGCTCAGGCAGCTTGGCGGCACCGAAGATCAGGATGACGATGGCGAGGATGATCACCATCTCCCAGGTGCCGGGCATTCCGATCAGGGGACTCATCAGGGACCAACTCTCGGTTCGAGGAACTCGGGTCGTGTCAATGGTACGCCGCGGTCAGCGATACAGCGCGAGGGTCTCCCGTGCGGTCGCTGTGAAAGTCTCGGTGAACTCCGCGGGGGCCACGACGGCAGCGTGGGGCGCCAGCCGCAGGAGCAGCCGGATCAGCCAGCGTGGGTCGGCCACCGGCAGGTCGACCTCGAGGACGCCGTCGGCAAGGGGGCGGACCTCCTGCATCGGGTAGTAGTGCGGCACCCAGTCCGCCATCGGCTGCAGGAGCAGGGTCGCGATGGTGCCGCCGGGAGGCGCCTCGCCGGACAACAGTCCCTCGTCGACCTCGCGAGGTGGCCGCGGCTCGGTGGCGATCGGGGAGTCGAGCACTGCCGCCTCGGTGATCCGGTCGAGGCGGAACAGCCGATCACCGCCGGCGGTCTGGCACCACGCGTCGAGGTAGTGGAACCGTCCGTGCGGCACCACGCCATGAGGATCCACGACCCGCTCGGAAAGCTCGTCGCGCGCGGGTACGTGGTAGGTCAACCGCACCTGTCGCCGTTCGTCGGCTGCCCGCTGGAGGGTGTCGGACATCGCGATCAGCGCCACCTCGCCGGACCGGGCGTCCACCGCGATCCGGCGCGACGCAGCCGCCGTGCTCGCCGCCGCCTCGAGCTTCGCCAGCACCGCGTCGATGATGGCCTGGGTGTCATGCGGCGAGACGTCGCGCAGCGTGTGCAGCGCGACCATCACCGCCGACGCCTCGGTCGGGCTGAGCCGCAGCGGCCGAGCGAGGTAGTCAGCGTTCTCAATTGTAATAACGCCGTCGCTGACCGGACCGCCCTCTTCGGACTCGATCGCATCGAGGTCGACGTCGATCAGGTCGTCGGGCAGGCCCCCGGGGAGGCCGCACATGAAGAGCACCTTGAGGTCACCGAGGACCTGGGCGGGCGACGTGCCGAGCAGGTCCGCGGCGTCGGCGAGGCGGACCCGGTCGCGGTGGTGCAGGAACGGCACCAGGGTCAACAGCCGGGCGACCTGGTCGCGGGCACCCGGCGTAGCGGTCGTCGTCATCCGGCCACCGCCTCCAGCCGCCCGATGACCTGCGCGCGCAGGGCCGCGGGCTCCAGCAGCACGACGTCAGACCCGTGGTAGAGCACCTCGTCGACGAACCCGCGCGCCGGGCGCTCTAGCTCGACGCAGTCCCACGACGTGCGGGTGTCGGGACCGACGACGCCTTCCACGACCCGTGCCGCGCGCCGCCGGAAGCTGTGCCCGGTCCTCCGCCGGACCAGCAGGACGGCCCGCTCTGCAGCCGGGGCCGGCGCCAGCCGGTCGATCACCTCGCGAAGATCGGTGTCGGGCGGTACGTCGTAGGCACGTGCCGGGCCGACTTTGCGCACAGTGCCGATGACCCGGTCGAGCCGGAAGACCCGTTCCGCGTCGCGGTCGGTGTCGAACCCGACGAGGTACCAGCGTCCGGAGGTCCGCACCATGCCCCACGGCCGCAGATGGCGACGACGCGGCGCGCCCTCGTCGGGGCGCTGGTAGTCGAACTCGATGCAGGTGCGGTCGCAGACCGCCTCCCAGCAGCTTGCGAACGCCGGCTCGTCGGCCGTCAGCCGCGGCTGCGCGATCTCCAGCGCGGTCAGGTCGACGTCGATGCCCGCCGCGTTGAGCTTGCGCACGGCGTCGGTGGTGGCCTGCGCCATGGTGGCCTGCTGCCAGACGCGGGAAGCCAGACTGACCACTGCCGCCTCCTCCGGCGTCAGCGAGACGTCCGGCAGCGCGAACTGGTCGGGCGGGATGCGGTAGCCGATCTCGTCGTCGAAGAGCGGGTCGAGCTGGGCGACCTCGACCGGCACGCCGAGACTGCGCAGCTCGTCCTTGTCGCGCTCGAACATCTTCTCGAAGGCGTCGGGGCGCGAGTCCGGGTAGAGCAGCTCCCGGATCCGGTCCTTCGCGATCGGGCGCCGCTGCACGAGCAGCATGATGAGGAGGTTGAGCAGGCGCTCGCTCTTCGGGGCCGGCATGCCCCTATTCTGCCTTGGTCCGGGGACTCGTTCGCGCTCGCATCGCGACCAAGAACTAGGCCGCAGCCAGGATGTCGACCACGAAGTAGAGGGTCGAGTTGCCCGGGATGTCCTCGCCCTGGCCCTTCTTGCCGTATCCGAGCGCCGGGGGGATCTCGAGGAGGACCCGACTGCCGACCTTCGCTCCGACCAGGCCCTGGTCCCAGCCCTTCACAACCGCACCGGTGCCGATCTCGAAGAGGGCGGGATCGGGCCGCGCGTAGCTGTTGTCGAAGGGCGCGTCTGCGCCGTAGACCTGACCGAGGTAGTTGGCGACGATCTGCTGGCCCTTCTCGACGGCGGGGCCGGTGCCCTCGATCAGGACTGCCTTGCCGAGCTCGGTCGCCTTCGGGTCCGGCTCGGGCAGGCCGCTCGAGTCGAGCGCGGTCGGCTCCCCCTTCTTCTCAACGATCTCCGGGGCCCAGCTCGGGGCGGGCCGGCTCTTGCCCTCGGGGCCGTCGAGGGGGACAGCCTGGAGGTCGGCGACCAGGACGAACCCGTCCTCGTTGCCGATCCCGAGCGTCGCGAGGTTGAGGGCGAGGTCGCCGAACTCCTCCTCGGCGTCGGCCGTGATCGCGATCCGGGTGCCGACCGTCGTCGTGCCCGGTTCGATCTCCTCGTTGATCATCTGCGTCATCAGGTCGACCACCTGGGTCGGTTCGACCTCCGCGCCGACCTTGAGCAGGAGCGCCTGGCCGGAGTAGGTCTCGTACGCGATGTCCTGGCCCACGTCGTTGGAGATCGCGAGGTCGGTGAGAACCTGGTCGCCCTCCTCGATGACGGCGCCGGTGCCCTCCTCCACGACCTCGGCCTGGCTCTCGCCGGGCTCGAGCATCGCGCTCCAGTCGACCTCGGGCACCTCGCCCACCGGACCCGACACCTCGACGGCGTCGAAGCCGACAGCGGTCTCCTCGTCGGGCGTGTCCTCACCACAGGCAGAGAGCACGGCGAGGGCGCACAACGAGACGGTGGCGAGTGCAGCGGGGCGGGTAAGTCGGCTGAGCACGCGCAAACCCTACAAGCCGGATCGGCCGAGCACGTCTCCGGCTCAGGTCGGGCAAGCGGGCAGGACTGGCGCTACATCCCGTCGATGAGGCGCTGGACGCGCTCGTCGTACGCCCGGAACGGGTCCTTGCACAGCACGGTGCGCTGCGCCTGGTCGTTGAGCTTGAGGTGCACCCAGTCCACCGTGAAGTCCCGACGGCGCTCCTGCGCCTTGCGGATGAACTCGCCGCGAAGCCGCGCGCGGGTGTTCTGCGGCGGCACCGACTTGGCCTCGAAGATGCGTAGGTCGCTGGTGACCCGGGCGACCGCGCCCCGCTTCTCGAGCAGGTAGTAGAGGCCGCGGTTGCGGTGGATGTCGTGGTAGGCGAGGTCGAGCTGTGCGACCCGCGGGTGGCTCAGCGGCAGGCCGTGCTTCGCGCGGTAGCGATCGATCAGCTTCCACTTGATCACCCAGTCGATCTCGCGGTCGACGAGACCGAGGTCGTCGGACTCGACTGCCTTGAGACCCCGCTCCCAGAGGTCGAGGGAACGCTCGATCACCGGGGTGCTGATGCCGCGCCGGTCGACGAAGTCGCGGGCCTTGGCGAGGTACTCCCCCTGGATGTCGAGCGCGCTGGCCTCGCGACCGTTGGCCAGACGGACCTTGCGCCGCCCGGTGACGTCGTGGGAGATCTCCCGGATCGCCCGGATCGGGTTCTCCATCGTGAGGTCGCGCATCACCACGCCCTCCTCGATCATCCGCAGCACCAGGTCGCAGGAGGCCACCTTGAGCATGGTGGTCGTCTCGCTCATGTTGCTGTCGCCGACGATCACGTGCAGCCGCCGGTACTTCTCGGCATCGGCGTGGGGCTCGTCGCGGGTGTTGATGATCGGACGGCTGCGGGTGGTGGCGCTGGAGACGCCCTCCCAGATGTGCTCGGCCCGCTGGCTGACGGAGTACGACGTGCCTCGCGGCGTCTGGGTGACCTTGCCGGCTCCCACGACGATCTGCCGGGTGACCAGGAACGGGATCAGCACGTCGGCCAGCCTGCTGAACTCCCCCGCCCGGCTGACCAGGTAGTTCTCGTGGCAGCCGTAGGAGTTCCCGGCCGAGTCGGTGTTGTTCTTGAAAAGGTAGATCTCGCCGGCGATGCCCTCGTCGTGCAGGCGCTGCTCGGCGTCGAGCAGCAGCCCCTCGAGGACCCGCTCCCCCGCCTTGTCGTGGGTGACCAGCTCGACCACGTCGTCGCACTCGGGCGTGGCGTACTCCGGGTGGCTGCCGACATCGAGGTAGAGCCGGGCCCCGTTGCGCAGGAACACGTTGCTGGACCGGCCCCAGGACACCACCTTGCGGAACAGGTAGCGGGCCACCTCGTCGGGGCTCAGCCGACGCTGGCCCTTGAACGTGCAGGTGACGCCGTACTCGTTCTCGATCCCGAAGATCCGGCGGTCCATGTCCTGAGCCTACGGGGCGGCGCACGGGTACGGGGGATGTCAGCAGAGCGCGTGGACGGGGCGGCACCGGGTACCGCGTGCTCATGACTGCAATGACTCCACTGTGGCTGGACCGTCCGCGTGCGACCCACCCGACCCTGAGGGAGCCGTCGACGTACGACGTCGTCGTCGTCGGCGGCGGGGTGGTGGGACTCCTGACCGGCCTGCTCCTCGCTCGAGCGGGCAGACGGGTCGCGGTGCTGGAGGCGAGACGGGTCGGTGACGGCACCACCGGCCACACCACCGCCAAGGTCAGCGTCCTCCAAGGCACCCGCCTGAGTCGGGTGGCGCGCACCAACCCACCGTCGGTGGTGCGCGACTACGTCGCGGCCAACCAGGAGGGGCAGGCCTGGCTGCGGGAGTTCTGCACCACCCACGACGTGCCCTACCAGGACCGCCCGGCGTACACCTATGGCACGACGAGGGTCGGGGAGCTCCGGGCGCGGGCGGAGCTGTCCGTGGCCGGGCTCGCCGGGCTCGACGCGACCTGGGAGGAGGAGACCGAGCTGCCCTACCCGATCCGCGGCGCCGTACGTCTGGGCGACCAGATGCAGCTGCACCCGATGGACCTGATGGACGCGCTCGTGGCGCAGCTGGTCGGCGAGGGCGGCGACCTCTTCGAGCACAGCCGCGTGACCGACGTGCAGCACAGCGACTCGAGCGTGACGGTCACGACCGAGCAGACGACCGTCACCGCGGACTCGGTCGTGCTCGCCACCAGCCAGCCGGTGCTCCGACGACACGGCTTCTTCGCGCGCCTGCACCCGCAGCGCTCCTACGCCGCCGCACTCCGGTCGCCGTGGGTCCCGCACGGCATGTACCTCTCCGCGGACCAGCCGACCAGGTCGCTGCGGTCGCTGCCCGAGCCGGGCGGCGGCGAGCTGCTCCTCGTCGGCGGATCCGGCCACATCACCGGGCGGGCGAGGTCCGAGGCCGGCCACCTCGACGAGCTCCTCACCTGGGCGCGCTCCACCTTCGGCGGCGAGGTCACGCACACCTGGTCGGCCCAGGACCACGCGTCGGTCACCGCCCTCCCCTACGTCGGGCCGATGCTGCCCGGCCAGGACGGCACCTGGGTCGCCACCGGGTTCGACAAGTGGGGCTTCGCGGCCGCACCCGCCGCGGCACTGCTCCTCACCAAGTCGATCTTCGCCAAGGGCGGCGCCGGCGAACGCCCGCCGTGGCACCGTGCCTTCAGCAGCTGGACCCCGCGCGAGGCGATCGGCCTCCCGCGAGCCGCCCAGTACAACGCCGGGGTCGGTTTCAAGATGACGAAGGACGTCGTGCAGCGCCGCTGGCGCGAGGCTCAGCAGGCCGAGCGGCCCCTCCGTGGCATCTGCACGCACCTCGGTGGCGCCGTGAACTGGAACGACGCCGAGCGCTCCTGGGACTGCCCCCTTCACGGGTCGCGGTTCGACACCGACGGCGAGGTCCTCGAGGGTCCTGCTGTGTGCGGGCTCAGGAAGCTGGGGTCGGGGGAGTGAGTCGGTGGGGCTCCGCCCCACGGTTTGGTCCCAAACCGCATCAATTCCGCCACCGATCATGCAGTTCCTGACCATTCGACGACGCCGATTGTCCTCCTCCATCGATTCATGACGCGCATCCGACCGCGCTCGCCGTAGAGGGACTCGTCGACCATCGTGCGCCACCGCTTGATCCGTCGCAGGCTGTGTGGCCGGCCCACTAGCCGGTCCAGCTCATGCATGACGACGATGGGGTGGTTGAGGAGATCGTCGAGCGTGAATCCGCAGCGCGTGTACGGCGAGTTCGACCAGCCCCGCTCTCGACGCAGATCAACCGTGTGCTCGGTACGTCCGCGATGAACAGCACCGTCGTACTCGTGCGCACGGTGCGTCCCGTCCACCAGGAGGTCAACGGTGCCGATGAGCTGGCCATCGTCGTTGTGGATCGACACTTGGGGCGTCACCGGGACCCCCATCACTTCATGGAACACACGGAGGAGCGTTTCGCCCGCTGACTGCGCTCGGCGGTCGGCGAGGGAATGAGCACGTCGCAGCCGGACGGTGCCGGGACGACTGCTCGCCTCGATCTCGGACAGCCGCGTCAGGTCGACGTGTCCGAGGTTGAGCGCCGAGTCCAGCAAGATGGTGAGGTCGAGCACGCCGAGGTCGCGGGCCGCACGCAGCAGGATCTCTTCGGGTGCGTCGACCGGCAGGCCGTTCGCAACAGTGGACCTGGAGGGGTCCTTCAACCGACACGCGATGAGGCCGTGGCGGCGAGGGCGCCGATCGCCCCGCACCGCGGCGAACACCGGGACGTTGTCCGGCAGTTGAGGTATCTGCCAGCCGAGCAACTTCGCCGCGGTCACATGGGTGTAGACGGCATCTTCCGGCAGGACCAACAAGAGGGCGGCCAGCTCGCGCAGCCGCTCCTGCTCGGCGCTGAGACCGGGTCGGTCCGGCTGGTACAGGCCATGGCTGAGCCGTTGGTAACCGGCAAGGCGGATCTGCCCACGAAAGGCGTCGCCGTTGGTCTCCATGAAGCAGGAGCATGCGGATCGGCTCCGCCCGACGCCAGTGGCGCTCCCCTACCTGTGCACAACGACGTGTCAGACCCGGTGGCGGTGCACAAGTGGTTGTGATTGCCATCGTCGAATGGGCACAAACGACACGGATCGGGCTCCCGCGGCTGCGGTTTGGGACCAAACCGCAGCCCTACAGCCCACCGACCTCGATCAGGCCGGCGAACCTACAACGGGCGGTGCGACCGGGGGCTCGCCGGACTCCGGGTCCTCGAGAGGAGGTACCTCGCCGCTGACCTGGTCGGTCGGGTCGGCGGGGTCGTCCTCGGTCGAGGGCGGGGGCGGCGAGGGGGTCGATGCCGGTCCGCCTGGCCCCTGCTCGGGGGCGGCGTGCTCGGTCGGACCGCGATCGCCGAGCAGTACCTCCAGCCGCGGCGGTCGGATACGTGCGAACTTGCGCGGTTGCGTGCGGGTGCGGTCGAGGACGGCGACCTCGAGGTCGGTCACCGGGATGGCTCGATCGGTCGTCTGGCCCCCGTCCGTCGAGTGGCCCAAGGATGCGACCGCGACTGCGAGCGCGGTGCCGAGGGAAGCCCCCTCGGTGTAGTGCTCGGCGAGGTACGACGCCACCGTCTCGGCATCGCCGCCCATGACCGCGTAGCCGTGCTCGTCGCCGACCCGGCCCTCGTAGGTGAGCCGGTAGATCTGGTCCTCCTCGGCGCTCGACCCGACCTCGGCCACGAAGATCTCGACCTCGTAGGGCTTCTCGCCGCCGCTGGAGAAGATGGTGCCGAGGGTCTGGGCGTAGGCGTTGGCCAGGCCCCGGCCGGTGACGTCGCGCCGGTCGTAGGAGTAGCCGCGCATGTCGGCGAGCCGCACGCCGGCGATCCGCAGGTTCTCGAACTCGTTGTAGCGGCCCACCGCCGCGAACGCGATCCGGTCGTAGATCTCGGAGACCTTGTGCAGCGCCTGCGAGGGGTTCTCGGTCACGAACAGCACGCCGTCGGCGTACTGCACCGCGACCAGGGAGCGTCCGCGGCCGATGCCCTTGCGGGCGAAGTCGGCCCGGTCCTTCATCAGCTGCTCGGGCGAGACGTAGAACGGCATGCTCATCGGAGCGCCTCCCCACCGGGCAGGTCGAGCGGCGCGATCGGGCCGTCGGGTCGGGCCATCCGGCCATCCACCATCCGATCGGCGAGGACACCGATCTCGTCCTCGGGGATCCTGCGACCGCCGTCCGCGGTCACCACGTGGATCACCGGGAAGATCCGCCGGGTCAGGTCGGGCCCGCCGGTGGCGGAGTCGTCGTCGGCCGCGTCGTACAGCGCCTGCAGCGCGAGCGTCACGCACTCGGTCTCGGTGAGGTCGTCGCGGTACAGCTTCTTCATGGCACCGCGTGCGAACAGCGAGCCCGAGCCCACCGAGAAGAACTGGTTCTCCTCATGGCGGCCGCCGGTGACGTCGTAGCCGAAGATCCGGCCCATCCCGCGGTCGAGGTCGAACCCGGCGAACATGGGTACGACGGCGAGCCCCTGCATCGCCATGCCGAGGTTGGCGCGGATCAGTGCGGAGAGCCGGTTGGCCTTGCCGTCGAGGGAGAGGATGCTGCCCTCGATCTTCTCGTAGTGCTCGAGCTCGACCTGGAACAGGCGGACCATCTCGACCGCGAGCCCTGCGGTGCCGGCGATGCCGACCACGGAGAACTCGTCGGCGGGGAACACCTTGTCGATGTCGCGCTGGGCGATGACGTTGCCCATCGTGGCCCGTCGGTCACCGGCCATCACCAGGCCGCCGGGGTACGTCGCCGCGACGATGGTGGTCCCGTGGGGTGCGAGGTGGGCCGCGCTACCCGCGGGGAGCGAACGGCGTGCCGGCAACAGGTCCGGCGCGTGGGCGCTGAGGAAGTCGCTGAACGAGGAAGTGCCCGGACGCATGTATCCGTCCGGGATCCGGGCGTCGTTCATTCCCCGCCCTTCTGGATGAACGACTTCACGAAGTCCTCGGCGTTGGACTCGAGGACGTCGTCGATCTCGTCGAGGATCGCGTCGACGTCGTCGTCCATCGCCTCCTTGCGCTCGGCGACATCGGACTCAGGGGCGACCTCGGTCGTCTCCTGCTCCTCACCGCTCTTGCGCGGCTGCTTCTGCTCTTGGGCCATGCCCAGAGACTAGCCAGTTCGCGGTCAGCGACACTCGCCAACAGGGTCGTGAGTCCACCGAATGGGCAGAGAATGCAGATCCGTGCCGCAAATCGATGCGGTTTGGGACCAAACCGCACCCCCGACCGACCCCCGGCCGACTACCGGGTCAACGCAGCAACCAGCGCCTCGGCGGTGTCACAGGCATCGATCAGGCCTCCGACATGGGCCTTGCTCCCCCGCAACGGGTCCATCGTCGGCACCCGCTGCAGGGACTCCCGCCCGGGCAGGTCGAAGATCACCGAGTCCCAGGACGCGGCGGCGACGTGTGCGGCGTACTTCTCCAGGCACCGGCCGCGGAAATAGGCGCGGGTCTGCTCCGGGGGCTCGGTCATCGCCTGCTCCACCTCGGCGTCGCCGAGGAGCCGTTGGATGCGGCCGCTCTTGACGAGGCGGTGGTAGAGGCCGCGGTCGGGGCGGACGTCGGACCACTGGTAGTCGATCAGCTGGAGCTTGGCGTCGTCCCAGTCCAGCCCGTCGCGGGAGCGGTACTGCTCGAGCAGCTTGAGCTTGGCGACCCAGTCCAGCTGGTCCGCGAGGGACATCGGGTCGCGCTCGAGCCGGTCCAGCACGTCCTCCCAGCGAGCGAGGACGTCGAGGGTCTGCTCGTCGGCGTCGGCGCCGAGCCGGTCCTCGACGTACTTCTTCGCCAGGTCGAGATACTCCATCTGCAGCTGGACACCGGTCAGGCGGCGACCGTCGGCCATCAGCACGGTCTGCCGCAGCGTCGGGTCGTGCGAGACCGCGCGCAGCGAGGCCACCGGCGTGTCGACGGTGAGGTCGGTGCCGATGAAGCGTTCCTCGATCATCGACAGCACCAGCGCGGTGGTGCCGACCTTGAGGTAGGTAGCGATCTCGGACTGGTTGGCGTCGCCGATGATCACGTGCAGCCGACGGTACTTCTCCGGATCGGCGTGCGGCTCGTCGCGGGTGTTGATGATCGGCCGCTTGAGCGTGGTCTCGAGCCCCACCTCGACCTCGAAGAAGTCGGCACGCTGACTGATCTGGTAGCCGTCCTCCCGGCCGTCCTGCCCCTTGCCGACCCGCCCGGCACCGCAGATCACCTGGCGGCTCACGAAGAACGGCGTCAGGTGACGCACGATGTCGGCGAACGGCGTCGAACGCCGCATCAGGTAGTTCTCGTGCGCGCCGTACGACGCTCCTTTGTTGTCGGTGTTGTTCTTGTAGAGAACGATCGACGGGTTGCCGGGCAGCTGCTGCGCCAGCCGGGCCGCGTCGAGCATGACCTGCTCCCCCGCCTTGTCCCACCGGACGACGTCGAGCGGCGAGACGACCTCCGGCGTGGAGTACTCCGGGTGCGCGTGGTCGACGTAGAGCCGGGCGCCGTTGGTGAGGATCACGTTGGCGAGGCCGAGGTCCTCGTCGGTGAGCTGGGTCGGGTCGGCGACCTGCCGCGACATGTCGAACCCGCGGGCGTCGCGCAGCGGCGACTCCTCCTCGAAGTCCCACCGCGCGCGTCGCGCGCGCACCGTCGCGGAGGCGTAGGCGTTGACGACCTGCGAGGATGCGACCATCGGGTTGGCGGTGGGCATGCCCTGGACCGAGATGCCGTACTCCACCTCGGTGCCCATCACCCTGCGGACGCTCATAATGCCAGCGTACGCGGACACGGGTGTCCGTCCCCGATGACACTCACGCGCGGATGGTCGCCCACACCGCGGGTAGTGAGCACCCGACGACAGGAGCATGACGATGGTGGAGCAGGCAACAACCCGGGATACGGGCGACAGCGCCGGCCAGAAGGCCCGTGACGCGCGGGACCATCCAGCGCTGTCGTGGATGGCCCGGCTCGGCTTCGCCATGTACGGCGTGGTGTACGTCGTGGTCGGCATCCTCGCCGTGCAGCTCGCACTGGGGGACGCCGCCGGTGAGGTGTCGGGACAGGGCGCCCTGCACCAGGTCGCCGAGCAGCCTCTGGGTTCCTTCGCACTCATCGTGGCTGCCGTCGGTCTCGCTGCCGTGGCCGTGTGGGAGCTGTGTGAGGCGGTCGGGGGCCACAGGGACCACGAGGGTGCCCGCCGGCTCGTGTCCCGGGCCGGCTCGGTCGGACGGGCGATCATCTTCGGGGGGCTGTCGTTCCTCGCCGCCCAGATCGTGATCGGCGGATCCAGCGGCGGTGGCGGCACCGACGGCTACACCGCGCGCCTGATGAAGCTGCCGTTCGGCCCGGCCCTGGTCGTCGCCGTCGGACTGACGATCGTGGGCTTCGGGCTCTTCTCCATCTACAAGGGCCTGTCCGACCAGTGGCGGCGCGAGCTCGAGAACAAGGCCCACATCGGCGACGTCGGCAGCGCCCTCACCTTCCTCGCTCGCGCGGGGTTCACGGCGCGCGGGCTGGCCTTCTGCCTGATCGGAGGTCTCTTCGTGTGGGCAGGCTTCAGCCACGACGCCGAACGGTCGGCCAGTCTCGACCAGGCTCTCCACCAGCTCCGCGAGGCGTCGTACGGCCCGGTTCTCCTTTGCGGCATCGCCGTGGGACTGGCCGCCTACGGATTGTTCAACATCGCGAAGGCGTGGGCGCTGCGGGAGGGGTGAGCGTTCCTCATCCGCCCTCGGCGATCGTGGCCAGCTCGGTCTGCACCAGCTGCAGCACGGCTGCCGGGCCGAGGCGGCCGGCCTCCTCGCGGAGGCGTTCGGTCTGCGCCTCGTCGGCCAGGTCCGACAGCGGTACGTAGGCGCGGCCGCTGTGCCGGGCGATGGCCGGGCTGACCCGCGCCGCCCCCGGCTGGGACTCCGCGGTGAGCAGGACGAGAGCCGCGGTGCGCGTCCTGCCCGTCGCGGCGAGCAGGGCTGCTGCGTTGCGCGCGGTCGTCCACAGCTGGGTGTTGTGGCCGGTGCGGGTCCAGGAGCTCAGGAGGTGGCCGAAGTCGGCCGCCGCCTCGCGGAAGCGGCCGGTCCGCGTCCGCGCCGACGCCAACGCCACCCCCGCTACTCCGACGACGAAGACCGTGCCCGCTCGTGAGGCGTGCTCGATCGCCTCGAGGTAGTGCGGTACCGCTGCGTCCGGGTCCGTGGGTGCCAGCATCTCGCCCTCGACGTACGCCGTGAAGGCAGCCTCCGACAGGCTCCCCGACGCTGCGACCTCGCGCGCGGCCCGGTCCAGCAACGCCCGTGCCTCGACCGGGTCTCCGCCGTACGACGCAGCCAGCGCCGCCGAAGCGATCATCCCCGCTGCCCACCGAGGCGCCTGTTCCGCACCGTCCAACCATCGCCGGCGCGCGGTCTCGAAGTCACCTCGGAAGTGCGCGACCGATCCCAGGGCGGAAAGGGCGCGGTACGGCTCGAGGCCTGCTCCGGCATCGGCGAGCGCCCTCTCAGCCAGCCGTTCGGCCTCGTCCAGGTCCCCCAGCAGTCGGGCGGCGTCGGCAGCGCAGCCGAGCAGGGCCGGTCGCTCGGGCCGGGCCAGCACCCGCTCGTCGGCTGCGATCTCGAGCGCCCAGGCCCAGAGCTCCCGGAGGTCGCGCCAGATCGCCGCGTCGGCCAGGTCGAGCGTGATCGCCACCCGCGCGTCGTCCCGTCCGTGTGCCGCTGCCACGTCGCGCGCCGCGCGGAAGTTGTCGAGCTCCGCCCGCAGCCTGCCGTCTGCCGCCGCCTCATCAGGTCCCATCACGAGGTTCCCCACCTCGCGTGCCACTACGAGGCATCGTTCGACGAACCGCTCCTCCGCCTGCTCGAGCTCGCCGTTGCGTCGCAGCTCGTCGGTGAGGAACGCGCGCACGGTGAAGAGCAACCGGAACCGCCCGGACGCGGGGTCGGCGACGACCAGCGACGCGTCGACCAAGCGGTGGACGACGTCCACGGGGTCGACCGCGCTGCCGGTGGCGTCGTCGACGGCGAGAGCCTCCACGGTGGCGACGTCGACTCCTCCTGGGAACGGCGCGAGCGCACGGAGCAGGCGACGCTCGTGGTCGGCGAGCAGCCGGTACGAGGAGTCGATCGTGGCGCGGAGGGTGCGCTGCCTGCCGTCCTGGAGGTCCTGGCGTCCGGTGGCGAGGTCGAGAGCACGATGGAGCCGGTCCCGCACCTCGCGTAGCGGCATCACCGCGACCTGGCGGGCAGCGAGCTCGATCCCGAGCGGCAGCCCGTCGAGCTGGCGCAGCACCTCGACCAGGTCCGGCGCCTCGTCATCGGTGAACTCGAAACCCGGGCGCAGCCGTCTTGCGTGCTCCAGGAACGCACGCACACAGGGCTGGCGGCGCAGCGCGGCGAGGTCGCTCGGGTCGCGGGGCACCGGGAGCGGCTGCAGGCGGACGACGTACTCCCCCGGGAGATGGAGTGTTCCCCGTGAGGTTGCCAGCACCCGCACATCCGGCGCGTGCCGACGCAGCGTCATCACCAGGTCGCGGCAGGCGTCGACGACGTGCTCGCAGTTGTCGAGGACGAGCAGCAACGGCTGTCCGACCAAGGCGGCGGCCACATCCTCAGGTCCGACCTCCCCTGCAGTCCGCAGGTGCAGTGTCGAGGCCACGGCCTGGCACACCCGACCCGGGAGGTCGACGGCTGAGAGCTCGACCACCACGGCGTCCCCACGGGCACCAGCAGGCCCTACGGGTGCGGCAGTGGGGTCGGCGGCGACGTCGAGAGCCAAGGTGGTCTTGCCCACGCCGCCGGGGCCGGTCAGGGTCACGACGCCGTGTGCCCCGAGCAGGCGCAGCACCTCCTCCCGGTCGTGCTGGCGCCCGACGATCGGACCGCCGGGTCTCCCCACCGTGCGGGCCGGAGCCGTCGCCGCAGCAAGTCCGCCGGGTGCCCTTGCCAGCGTCCCGGACGCAACCCGCTGCTCGAGGTCGGCAAGCGCCGCCCCGGGGTCGAGGCCGGTCTCGTCGGCGAGCCGGTGCCGGTACTCCTGCGCTGCTGCCATCGCGTCGGCGGTCCGCCCGTCGGCGGCAAGGGCGCGGACGAGCAGGAGTGCCGTGCGCTCACGGAGCGGTGCTGCACGCGCGGCGGACGTCGCCGCGATCACGACGTCCCGTTCGCCGAGCTCCAGTCGCGCGTCCAGGAGGTCGTCGAGCAGCCGCAGCTTCAGCTCGTCGAGGGCGACCGCCTCGGCCTCGAGCTCCGGGAAGGAGCGGAACTCCGCCAGGGCGCTCCCGCGCCACAGCTCCAGCGCTGCGCGGGCAGTCGCCGCCACCCGCTCCGGGTCGTTGCCCGGTGCAGCCCCCGCGCGAGAGAGTCGGTGGGCCTCGGCCACGTCGAGCTCGCCCTGCTCCAGGCGGAGGGCGTAGCCCCGGCCGACCCGCCGGATCCGCTCGCCGAGGGGTCCGAGATGGCTCCGCAGCCGCGAGACGTGGTTGTAGAGGGCAGGGAGGGCATTGTCCGGGAGCTCGTCCGGCCACAGCGCAGCGGTCAGCCGGTCGGCTGACACCCCGTGGTCGCCGGCCAGCGCCAGTAGCGCCAGCGCAGCGCGCCGCCGAGTGCCCGGCACCTCGACGACCGCCCCTTCGATGCTGAGGGACAGGGGGCCCAGCAGGCCAAGGCGCATGGCCGGTAGCCCGTCCGGCGGTCGACTGCTCGGCGGCGGCGGACTGTCGGGCACGAGGTCACGATGCCCGAGCTCCCGGGTCGGCGTCACTCGATTTCGGGCTCGGCCAGCATCTCGATCGAGACCCAGCTGCGGAACCGGGCGATCCCCGCCCAGGAGATCAGCCCGGCCGTCTGCGACTCCTGGGCGACGAGCGCCGCGACCTTGCGGTCGAGGAGCTGACCCTCGAGTGCCAGATGCACCCGGACCTCGGTCGGATCGACCATGCGCGGCCGGCCCATCGCGAAGACGTCGTACTCCTCGTCGAGAGCCCGGTCCTGCCCGAACGTCTCCTCGGTGACGACGGGGTGGAGCAGCGTGGTCGTCCCGTCCCAACGCGTGAGAGCGAGGTCGACCCACCTGCTGACGGCGCGATGGTCGGGGTGCCCGGTGAAGCCGTCAGGCCCGAAGGTGACGACGGTGTCGGGCCGCACCTCATCGAGGAGACGGAGCAGACGGCTCGACCGGGAGCCCGGCATCGACCTCCGCGCAACCGCCGTCCGGAAGGTCCCACCAGTGGTGCTCGGTCACGCCCAGCAGGCCGAGTGCCGCTTCCAGCTCCTCGGACCGGCGGGCGGCCAGCACGGCGCGGCTGTCCGCGTCGGCGTCGGGGTCCGCAGCCTCGCCACGGGTCGCCGTCACGCAGACCGCACGATGACCTGCCTCGACCACCGCTGCGAGCAGCGCGCCGGCCAGGTATGCCTCGTCGTCGGGATGCGCCCAGACCGCCAGCACGTTGCCGAGCCGGTCGACGCTGTCGGTCCCGACCGCCGGGGTGATCACGGGTCTCTGCCATACGGGGAGCGTGACGGCCGCCGCTGTCACGGACCTGTCACCGCTCCCACCGTCGTCCGGGCGCGATGACAGGGCGGTGCGAGCCGGACACCTGACGCTGGCATCCGACGGCACCCGACCGGGCGCCGACCGACGAAAGGAAGCATCCATGGTTACCACCGTGACCGAGTCCGCCGACATCACCAAGGACCGGGCGCCGGACCTCGCAGTCCTCGAGGGCTTCGCGACCCGGGTGGCGATCGACCGCGCAACCGCCTACAACGGCGTTCTCGTCTACCTGGGCGACCGGCTCGGGATCTGGCGCGAGCTCGCCTCCGGCGGACGGTTCACCTCGTCCGAGCTGGCTGACCGCTGCGGCGTCGCCGAGCGCTACCTGCGCGAATGGCTGTCGGCGCAGGCCGCCAGCGGCTACGTGGACTACGACGCAGCGGACAAGACGTTCTCCCTGTCCGTCGAGCACGCGCTGGTCCTCGGCGACGAGGACAACCCGGCGTCGGGCATCGCCGGGTTCGAGGTCATCGCAGCCGTCTGGGCCGGTGCCGACCGGCTCGCGCACGCGTACGTCACCGGCGAGGGCATCGGCTGGCACGAGCACGACCCGCGGCTGTACTCGGGTGTGGACCGGTTCTACGCCACCCAGTACCGCGCCTCGCTGGTCCAGGAGTGGATCCCTGCCGTCGAAGGGCTCACCGAACAGCTCGAGTCGGGCATCCGGGTCCTCGACGTCGGTTGTGGGTTGGGGTCCGCCGACATCCTGATGGCCGAGGCCTTCCCGCGCTCGACGTTCAAGGGCGTGGACTACCACGACGAGTCGATCCGACGGGCCATCGCCGCCGCCGCCGAGGCAGGGGTGGACGAACGGGTCGAGTTCGAGCGCGACGACGCCGCGTCGTACGACGGCACGTTCGACCTGATCTGCTTCTTCGACGCGGTCCACGACATGGGCGACCCGGTGGGTGCGCTCTCCCACGCCCGCGAGCACCTGACGGCGGGTGGCCGGGTCTTCGCAGTCGAGCCGTTCGCGGAGGACGGGCTCGAGACGGGCGTCGGAAGCCCGGTCGCGCTGACCTACTTCGCGGCCAGCTCCTGCTTGTGCGTGCCCAACAGCATCTCCCAGGGCGGGGAGGCGCTGGGCGCCCAAGCCGGGCCCGGGCGACTGCTCGCTGCGTTCCGCGACGCCGGCTTCACGCACGCTCGAGTTGCGGCGCGGACGCCGTACAACCTGTTGATCGAGGCCCGCGCCTGACCGGCCGTGCCCAGTCGGTCCGCGCCTCCCGCCCGCCTTGCCGCGGGCGGGAGGCGCGATCCGTGTCCTACAGGTACTGACCCGTGTTGGAGACAGTGTCGATCGAGCGACCCGGCTCGGTGCCCTGCTTGCCGGTGATGAGCGTGCGGATGAAGACGATCCGCTCGCCCTTCTTGCCCGAGATCCGCGCCCAGTCGTCGGGGTTGGTGGTGTTGGGCAGGTCCTCGTTCTCCTTGAACTCGTCGACGCACGCCTGCAGGAGGTGCGAGATCCGCAGCCCCTTCTGGTCGTGGTCGAGGAAGTCCTTGATCGCCATCTTCTTGGCGCGGTCCACGATGTTCTGGATCATCGCTCCGGAGTTGAAGTCCTTGAAGTAGAGGACCTCCTTGTCGCCGTTGGCGTAGGTCACCTCGAGGAACCGGTTCTCCTCGGTCTCGGAGTACATCCGCTCGACCGCGGCCCGGACCATGCCGTTGACGGCGGCCTGCGGGTCGCCGCCGAACTCGGCGAGATCCTCGGCGTGGAGCGGCAGCGTCGGCGTGAGGTACTTCGTGAAGATGTCGCGCGCCGACTCCGCGTCGGGTCGCTCGATCTTGATCTTCACGTCGAGCCGGCCCGGACGCAGGATGGCGGGGTCGATCATGTCCTCGCGGTTGGACGCGCCGATGACCAGGACGTTCTCGAGCAGCTCGACGCCGTCGATCTCGCTGAGCAACTGCGGGACGATGGTGTTCTCGACGTCGGAGGAGACACCGGAACCGCGGGTCCGGAAGAGGGAGTCCATCTCGTCGAAGAAGACGATGACCGGCGTACCGGCACTCGCCTTCTCCCGCGCGCGCTGGAAGACCAGCCGGATGTGCCGCTCGGTCTCGCCGACGTACTTGTTGAGCAGCTCGGGGCCCTTGATGTTGAGGAAGTACGACTTGCCCTCGGCGCCGGTCTTGGCCGCCACCTTCTTGGCCAGCGAGTTGGCGACCGCCTTCGCGATGAGCGTCTTGCCGCAGCCCGGCGGACCGTAGAGCAAGATCCCCTTCGGCGGCTTCAGCTCGTGCTCGGCGAACAGCTCGGGGTAGAGGTAGGGCAGCTCGACGGCGTCCTGGATCATCTCGATCTGGCTGCCGAGGCCACCGATGGTCTCGTAGGTGATGTCGGGCACCTCTTCGAGGACGAGCTCCTCGACCTCCGACTTCGGCACCCGCTCGTAGACGTAACCCGCCCGCGCGTCGAGCAGCAGCGAGTCTCCCGCTCGGAGGGTCTCTCCGAGCAGCGGCTCGGCCAGCCGGACGACCCGCTCCTCGTCGGCGTTGGCGATCACCAGGACCCGGTCGCCGTCGGCGAGCAGCTCCTTGAACATCACGACCTCGCCGACGGTCTCGTAGTCGAAGGCGGCGACGACGTTGAGCGCCTCGTTGAGCATGACCTCCTGGCCACGCCTCAGCTGCTCGAGGTCGACGTTGGGACTGACGCTGACCCGGAGCTTGCGACCGCCGGTGTGGACGTCGACGGAGTCGTCCTCGTTGCGCTGCAGGAAGGTGCCGAAGCCGGCCGGGGGCTGGGCAAGCCGGTCGACCTCCTCCTTCAGCTTCAGGATCTGGTCGCGCGCTTCTCGCAACGTGCCGGCCAGCCGTTCGTTCTGCGCGGTCACGGCCGCGAGCGAACGCTGGGCATCGGCGAGACGGAGCTCCAGCGAGCGCGACGTCACGCCCGGAGTGTCCATCAGACGGTGGCGCAGGTCGTGGATCTCGGCCTCGAGGTAGCGGACCTGCTCCTCGAGCTCTTCACGGCTCTGTCGCCCATCGGACCCCATGCTCGACATCGGCACCTCCTTCACGTCTACGAAGACCCTACTCGGCGAGGTGTTCGAAGGAAGGGCATCCGCGCGGGGCGTCGGTCACGATTGGATTGCGCGACCTCGGCGGCACAGCGCCGCGAAGTTGCGCAGGATCGTCATCGGGTGGGTCACGGTGACCGCGGCTGCCGCGGCACTCAACGCATCCTGCTCGGAGGGGTCGAAGTAGCCGTGATGCGCGTAGACCGCGATCCGGGTGAGGATGCCGTCGAGGTCGAGCTCGGGATGGAACTGGGTTGCGTAGACGTGCTTGCCGACTCGGAACGCTTGGACGGGAGCCGCTTCCGACGTCGCGAGTGCGACGGCGTGGTCGGGAAGCCGGCTGATCGCCTCCTTGTGGCCGCCGTAGGCCCGGAACGAGCGTGGGAGTCCGGCGAACAGGGGGTCCGCGGTCCCGGCGTCGGTGAGCTCGACACTGACCGGGCCGACCGGCTCGGGAAAGGTCCGGTCCACGTCGGCACCCTGGTGGCGGCCGATGGTGCCGATGCCGTAGCACGCTCCGAGGAACGGGTAGTCGCGGGCGATGACGTCGTCGAGCAGCCGACCGAGGTCGCGCTCGGCAACGACCTGGGTCTCGGACTTGGACTCCTCGGGGTCGGAGGCGTTGAACGCTCCGCCGCCGAGGACGATCCCCGCCCAGTCGTCCAGGTCGATCGCGGGCAGCGGCGCCGTGCCGAGCTCGACCCGGCGCAGGTCGTCGGCGGTGACGCCGAGGAACCGGGTGAACGCTGCGTGCTCCTCCAGCGCCGCCCGCTCCTCGGTCCGGATCGAGAGCAGGAGGAACGGCAGGGCCCGGGCTTCGGAGGTCATCAGTCCTCCGGCGAGTCGTCCGCCACGTCGCCCGCCCCGGGCCCGGCGTAGTCAGGACCGTAGGCGCCTGGAGCCGGCCGCCGGGACTTGCGGGGTGCGCGCTCCCCCGGCGCCATCCGCCGAGCGGTGACGAGGAACGCGGTGTGCCCGATCATCTTGTGCCCCGGGCGTACGGCGAGGCCCTCGACGTGCCAGTCGCGCACCAGCGACTCCCAGGCGCTCGGCTCGGTGAACCCGCCGTGCACCCGCACCGTCTCGACGAACCGGGACATCTGGGTCGTGGTCGCGACGTACGCACAGACGATCCCGCCCGGACGGAGGGCATCGGCCGCGGCGTCGAGGCAGTCCCACGGAGCCAGCATGTCGAGGATGATCCGGTCGCACCGCTCACCGGACGCGGGCAGCTCCTCGGCCAGGTCGCCGATCGTCAGCTCCCAGGCGGGATGGGTCCGGCCGTCCTCGGCACCGAAGAACTGGTCCACGTTGCGGCGCGCGACGTCGGCGAACTCCTCGCGACGCTCGAAGGAGGACACCCGACCGTGCGGCCCGACCGCGCGCAGCAGCGAGCAGGTGAGGGCGCCCGACCCGACGCCGGCCTCGACGACGTCGGCGCCCGGGAAGATGTCTGCCATCGCCACGATCTGGGCGGCGTCCTTGGGATAGACCACGGCGGCACCGCGCGGCATCGAGACGACGAACTCGGACAGCAACGGCCGGAACACGAGGTACTCCCCGCCTGCCGACGAGGTGACCGTGAAGCCCTCCTCGCGATCGATCAGCTCGTCGTGGTCGAGATGGCCGCGGTTGGAGAAGAACCGTTTCCCGGGCTCCAGGCAGAAGTTGTGCTTGCGGCCCTTGCCGTCGACCAGGCGCACCCACTCGCCGGCACGCAGCGGTCCGCGGTGCACGCCGGACCAGGCTTCGGCGGCGACGTCACCAGGGTCGCGGGCATCGGGTTGACTCACGGTCGGCGAGCCTAGACGACTCCGCCCGGGAGCTCGCACAGTGCGCGACGCCCGCACGTGCGATCCCCACGACGACGGCGCCCGGCCGGCCGGGGTCTAGCCGGCCCGGACCGCGCGTTCCACGTCGGCGGTGGCCAGCACCCCGAAGACCGAACCGTCCGGCTCGACCAGGAGGTACTCGCTGGCGGGAGTACGCCGGATCGCGTGCAACAGGTCCGCGCCCGTGATCGCCACCGGCAGCCGCAGGCCGGCCTCCAGAGTCCGGGTGACTGCCGAGACCGCGACCCACGGCCGGCGGTCCTCGGGCATCGCCCGCAGGGCGGACTCATCGACGACGCCCAGGGGGCTGCCGGCGGCCGAGATCGTGAGGATGCCGCCGGCGTGGGCATCCCGCGCCCGGCGGATCGCCTCGGCCAGCGGTAGGTCGTCGGGCACTGCGAGGGTACGTCGTGCGAGGTCTCGCGCTACCACCTCGCCGAGCCGGGCCCGGATCTTCGCCGCGGCGATCGCCTGCGAGGCGCCGGTCCACAAGAACATGGCGATGACGAAGAAGAGCACCATGTCGAGCAGGTTGGTCTCGGCGCCGGTCACGCGCTCCTGGAGGAGCGGCCACAGCATCACCGCCACCGCGGTGACCCGTCCGCCCCATCCGGCGGCGAGGGTGCCGGTCTCCACTCGGCCGGTGAGCCGCCACACCGCCGCCTTTAGCACCCGGCCGCCGTCGAGCGGCAGGCCGGGGACCAGGTTGAGCAGGCCGATCAAGAGGTTGGCGGCGGCAAGTCCCTGGACGATGAGCAGGAGCACGCCGTCCGGGGTGACCAGCAAGAGCGCGGCCGCGGCTCCGCCGACCGCCAGCGACGTGATCGGGCCGACCACCGCGATCCAGAACTCCTCACGCGGGCTTCGGGACTCGCCCTCGATGGCGGTCACCCCGCCGAGGAAGTGCAGCGTGATCGAGTGGACCTCGAAGCCGTAGCGTCGCGCGGCCAGCGCGTGCGACGCCTCGTGCAGCAGCACCGCCAGGTAGAGGACGACCGCGAAGACGACGCCGACGACGTACTTCCACCCGCCCAGGCCGGGCTCGATCTCCTCGACCCGCGGTGCCATCACGAACGCGATCAGCGCTGCGACCAGGAACCACGACGACGACACCAGCACGTCGCTGCCGGCGATAGTGCCGATGCGGAACGTGCCGGGCGGCCTTGGCGCACGCCGGGGCTGCGAGCCGTGGTCCGGGTCGGAGGTGGACACACTCCGAGGCTATCCAAAGGCTCCGCACTTCCCGCTTCGGCGACCGCTGCCTCGACACGGCCCGTCCGACGCCGGCTCGGATGTCGGCGGCATGTCCTACCTTCTGCACATGAGCACCCCGACCGTTCCGACCGGCGTCGCACCGGTCGACCCCGCCGAGCGGGTCGGCACCCGCGTCGACGGCATCGAGGTGCTCGGGGCGCTCTCGCCGTCCCGGGCAGGCGACTTCCTCTCCTGCCCCTTGCTCTTCCGCTTCCGCACCATCGACCGGCTTCCCGAGTCGCCGTCTGTCGACGCCGTCCGCGGCACCGTCGTGCACAAGGTTCTCGAGGACCTCTTCGACCTGCCGGCGCCCGACCGCACCCCCGAACGGGCCGCTGCGATGGTCGTCCCCGCCTGGGAGGCGGTGCTGGAGGCAGAGCCCGTCCTGTCCACGTTGTTCACCGACGCCGACGAGGGAGCAGCGGTCGGCGCCTGGCTGACCTCCTGCCGGTCCGTGCTGGCGCGCTACTTCATCCTCGAGGATCCCCGTCTCCTCGAACCGGCCGACCGCGAGCTCTACGTCGAGGCCGTCACCGACACCCGGCTCCTGCTCCGAGGCGTGATCGACCGCGTCGACGTGGCGACCGACGGCGCGATCAGGCTGGTGGACTACAAGTCGTCCCGGTCACCCAGCGCGGAGTACGAAGGCAGGGCGCTGTTCCAGCTGAAGTTCTACGCGCTCGTGATCTGGCGGACGCGTGGCGTGGTCCCCAAGCGGCTGCAGCTGATCTATCTCGCCAACGCGGAGGTCCTGAGCTACGACCCCGACGAGCAGGACCTGCTCGCGACCGAGCGCAAGGTCCAGGCGATCTGGGAGGCCGTCCGCCGCGCGCAGGAGTCCGGCGACTGGCAGCCCAGCCCCGGTCCGTTGTGCCGCTGGTGCTCCCACCAAGCACTGTGCCCGGCCTACGGCGGCACCCCGCCACCGTTGCCCGTGGCTCAGGAACCGGCCGGCACCTCCGCGGAGCCCTCGGCGGCGCCCTCGCCGGACCCTTCCGGGTAGAGCACGCAGGCGACGTCCACGCCACCCGCACGGCGCAGGGCAGGGTCGACGCCCTCGTGGAAGTGGATGCGCACCCCCGACCCGGCGTCGGTGATCGCCTCGACCCCGGTCCAGATGGGGTCCTCAGGGACCTCGGCCCGCACGCGGTCGAGGAACTCGCGGGTCTGCTCGGCGCCCTGCGCCCCGATCGTCGCTTCCTTCGCCGCCTCGTCGAGGTGGTCGATGTCTCCGACCACCGCCCGTTCCGCGTCGTACTCCTCCGGCGAGCGGCGGGTCCAGTGGGCCTCGACCAGGGTCCGCAGGTCCCGTGACTCCCAGCCGCAGATCGAGGTCGCCTCGGGGCAGCGGGGATGGAAAGCGCAGCCGAGGGGCGGGTCCGCCGCGTCGGGCACCTCACCACGCGGCAGGTCGCGGATCTGCTGGCGGCCCGGGTCCGGGTCGGGGATGGCCCGCAGCAGCGCCTTCGTGTAGGGGTGGCGGGGGTTGGCGAAGATCTCCTCGGTCGAGCCGATCTCGACGATCCGGCCGAGGTACATGATCGCGATCCGGTCGCAGAAGTACTTGGCGCTGGCGAGGTCGTGGGTGATGTAGACGTAGGTGAGCCCGAGGTCCTCCTTGAGGTCGAGCATCAGCTGCAGGATCTTGGCGCGCACGGACATGTCGAGCATCGAGATTGGCTCGTCGGCCACCAGCACGCTGGGGTCGGTGATGATCGCCCGCGCCATGACCACGCGCTGCTTCTGGCCGCCGGACAGGTCGCGCGGGTACTTCTCGAGGAACAGCTCGACCGGGGACAGCCCAACCCGTTCGAGCGCGGCGATGACCTTCACCCTTCGCTCGCTCGCCGACCGCATCCCGTGCACGCGCAGCGCGTCGCCGACGGCTGCCTCCACGGTCATCGACGGGTTGAGAGCGGCGTTCGGGTCCTGGAACACCATCTGGATGTCGCGCCGGAGCGCGCGGAGCCGACGCCGGCTCAGCTGTGAGAGGTCCTGGCCCTCGAACGTGATCGACCCCGCGGTCGCCTGGACGAGCCCGAGCAGCGCCCGACCCAGGGTGGATTTGCCGCTGCCGCTCTCGCCGACGAGTCCCACGACCTCCCCGCGCTGCAGCGCCAGGTTGATGCCGTCGACGGCCTTGACCGTGCCGGTGTCGCTGCCGAACAGCCGGGCCAGCGTGCCGCCGCTCAGGCCGTAGTGCACGGCGAGGTCGCGGATGTCGATGATGAGGTCGGATCCGGTGGTCGTCCCGGTCGTCGTCTCAGGCTTCGTCGGCAACGGCCAGCTCCTCCTGCTCGAGCGGCTCGGTCCCGCCGGATGGGATCTCGTCCCTCGGGCCGACCAGCCAGCACTCGACGCGGCCGCCGCTCGGTCGCTCGATGTCGATCGGGTTGTGCGAGCGCACAACCGCCATCGCCTCGGGACAGCGTGGGTGGAAGCGACATCCGGCTGGCGGGTCGACCAGGTCAGGAGGCGCGCCCGGAATGAAGTTGAGTCCGGTCGTTCGCAGCGAGATGGTCGACCGCAGCAGCTCGCGGGTGTACGGGTGCTGCGGGTTCTCGAACACGTCGGCCACCTGACCCTGCTCGACGATCCGGCCGGCGTACATCACCGCGACCCGGTCGCAGGCCTCGGCCACGATGCCCACGTTGTGGGTGATGAGCAGCAGCGACGTCTTGAAGTTGCGCCGGAGGTCGTTGAGGATCTGCACGATCTGAGCCTCGACGAGGACGTCGAGGGCCGTCGTCGGCTCGTCCGCCACGACGAACGCCGGCTGGAGGACCAGTGCCAGCGCGATCATCAGCCGCTGCCGCATGCCGCCCGAGAACTCGTGCGGGTAGGACCGGTACCGGGTCGGGGGGATCCCCATCTGACGGAGGGCGTCGAGCGCGCGCTCCTTCACCTGGTCCTTCGACAGGCCAGGCTCGTGCTGCTTGATCGTCTCCTCGAAGTGTTCGGAGATCCGCATCAGCGGGTTCAACCGCGTGAGGGGCTCCTGGAAGATCATGCCGAGCTGGTATCCCCGAAGGCCGTAGGCGTCCTTGGGTCGCATGGACAAGATGTCCTTGCCGTCGAACCACACCTCACCGTCGCGCTTCGCTCCCTCGGGCAGCAGTCCCATCAGGCCGCGGCCGAGCGTGGACTTGCCGCACCCGGACTCGCCGACCAGCCCGAGGGTCTCCCCCGGAGCGATGTCGAAGCTGACCCCGTCGACGGCGCGGATCGCGCCGCGCGTGGTGCCGTACCAGACCCGGACGTCACGGGCGGAGATGACCGGCTCCGTGCTCGCCGGCTCCATGCTCATCGCTCCTCACGCGGGGTCATCACGACGGGCAGGAGGCGCCGGCGGCGCAGCGTCGGGTTGATCGTCTCGTTCAAGCCCTCGCCGACCAGGGTCAGGCCGGTCACGAGCAGCACGATGGCCAAGCCCGGGTAGAGGCCCGTCCACCAGATGCCGGAACCGGCGTCGGAGAGGGCGCGGTTGAGGTCGTGCCCCCACTCCGCAGCGTCGGTCGACTGGATGCCCAGGCCGAGGAAGCCGAGCCCGGCAAGAGTGAGGATCGCGTCCGCCGCGTTCAGGGTGCCCAACACCGGCACGCTCTGCACCACGTTGCCGAACAGGTAGCGGCGCATGACGACGAAGTCGCTCGCGCCGATCGCCTTGGACGCCTCCACGTAGGTCGCCTCTTTGGCGCTCACCGTGGTGTTGCGGACTACTCGGTAGTACTGCGGCACGTAGACCACCGTCAGCGAGAGCGCCACCGCGAGAACACTGCCGCCGAAGATATCGATCAGCAGGAACGAGAACACGATCGCGAGGAGGAACGACGGGAACGCGAAGAGTGCGTCCATGACCAGGAGGACGATCCGGTCGAACCAGCCGCCGTAGTAGCCCGACACGAGTCCGAGCGGGACGCCGATCACGACGCAGAACAGGACCGACAACACGACGACCTCGATCGCGGTGCGGGCGCCCCAGATCATACGTGACAGGACGTCGAACAGCAGCCGGTCGGTGCCGAAGAGGTGGTCGCCGCTCGGCGCCGCCGCCTTCGGGAACTGGACGCCGTCGGCCGAGGTCTGGTCGAACGAGTAGGGCGCGAGCCAGGGCGCGAAGAGGGCACAGACCACGAAGCCCGCCGTGATCACGACGCCGATGACCAGCATCCACCGGGCCAGCCCGACAGTCTCGGTGAACGGCTTGGCGAGGGCGCTGAGGACCTTGCGCATCAGTACCTCACTCGCGGGTCGATGAGCGCGTTCACGATGTCGACGAGAAGGCTGATCAGCACCACCGCGAGCGCGAAGACCGTGATGATCCCCTGGACGGCGCCGTAGTCGCGGCTATTGATGTACTCCAACAGCTTGTGGCCGAGGCCGGGCCAGTTGAAGGTCTGCTCGGTCAGCACCGCCCCGCCGAGCAGGAGCGCGACATAAAGGCCGATCACCGTGATCACCGGGACCAGCGCGTTGCGGAACGAGTGCCGCCAGGTCACCTTGCTGCTTGAGATGCCCCTCGCCTCGGCGGCCTCGACGTAGTCGCTCTGCATGGTCTGGAGGATGTTGACCCGGACCAGCCGGATGAAAACGCCACAGATCAACAACCCGAGCGTCACCGCGGGGAGGATCAGGTGCTTGAGGACGTCCTCGATCGCCGCGTCGTCGCCACTCAGGAAGGCGTCGATCAACAGGATGTGAGTCTTGGGCTCGACCGTGAATACGGTGATCGGACTCGCCTGCCCCGACGTGGGCAGGCCGAGCGGTTGCGCGACGTAGAGCTGCGCCAGGTAACCGACGAAGAAGACAGGTGCGGCATAGGTGAGGATGCCGAAGAGCCGGATCAGGACGTCCGGCATCGAGTCGCGGTATCGGCCCGCAAGCAGACCCAGCGGGATGCCGACCAGCAGGGCCAGGACGAACGCGGCCACGGTCAGGGTGAGGGTCGCGCCGCCGTTGTCGCGGACCACCCGCAGCACCGGTTGGTTGTCACTGAACGTCGTCCCGAAGTCGAGGCGCATCACCGACGAGAGGTAGTCCCAGTACTGCACCAGGAGCGGATCGTTCAAGCCGAGCGCATCACGCCGCTGGTCGAGCGCCTCCTCGTCGAGCTTGCCGCCCAGCGCCGCCGACACGGGGTCGCCGGGCGCCACCCGCAGCATGAAGAAGACGAGGGTGAGGATCACCCAGATCATCGGGATGACGAGGATGACGCGCTGCAGGATGTAGCGCGGCAGGGATCCTGATTCGAAACGAGTCATGGCATCCGCCTTCGCGCGTGCCGCGTGGGGAGGAACCTTGCGGTTCGCTCCCCACGTGGCCGCGGTCGAACGATCAGGAGTTCTTGCTCACCAACCAGAAGCGGAAGATGAACGCCGGGTCGAGCGTGTCCTCGATCCCCTCCATGCCGGGCCCGTAGACGCCGATGTTCTGGCCCACCCACGAGGGGATGAACGGAACGTCCTCGGCCACGATGTTCTGCAGCTCGGCGAACGCCTCTTCACGCGCTGCCTGGTCCTCGGTGCCCTGCTCCGTGGCCACGAGCTCGTTGGCCGCGGGGTTGCTGTACCCGTTCTGGAAGAAGCCCCCGTCGACGACGAACGGCGACAGGTAGGTGTCGGCGTCCGGGTAGTCGGGGAACCAGCCGAGGATGAAGAGGTCGTAGGCGCCCTCCTTGTAGATCGTCTGGTACTGCTCCCACTCGGTGCTCTTGAGCTCGACCTCGAACAGCCCGCTGTCCTCCAGCTGCCGCTCGACCTCGTTGGCCTCGTCCTCGGTGGCCGGGCCGTAGTGGGTCGGAGTCCAGCCGACAGTCAGCTGCACCGGGGTGTCGATGCCGGCGTCCTCGAGGATCTTGGCTGCCGCCTCGGGGTCGGGCTCGCCGTAGGTCTCCTCGAAGGCGTCGACCTGGCCGGCATAGCCCGGCGGCACGATCGAGTACAGCGGGTCGACGGTGCCGTCGTACGCGTTCTCGGCGATCGCCTCACGGTCGAAGACCTGGGCGGCCGCCTGGCGGATCGCCGCTTGCTTGCCGATCGCGCTGTCGACCTTCCACACCCAGTAGCGGATCTCTGCGCCCTGGCCGGTCGCGACCGTGACGTCGTCGTTGCCCTCGAGGTCGGCGACGTCGGTGGGGCTGAGGCTGCGCCACGCGACGTCGACCTCGCCGTTCTCGGCGGCCAGCTTGAGCGCCGACGCCTCGGAGTAGTACTTGACGAAGACCTGGTCGGCCTGGGCCGTGTTCTCCCCGGTGTACTCCTCGTTGACCTCGAGCACGGCCTGGTCGCCGGCCTTGTACTGGCTCAGCTTGTAGGGACCGGAGCCGATGATCTCCTCGTCGGGGAGCTTCTCGTCGGCCGGGAACGTGTCCTCGTCGACGATCGCGGCCGCACCCGGGTAGGTGAGGACGTACTGGAACGTCGTGTCCGGCTGGTCGAGGTGGAAGATCACCGTCGTGTCGTCCGGGGTCTCGATGGCGTCCTCGTTGAGCGTGACGGTGCCGTCGTCCGCGGACTCGCTGATGCTGCCGAGCAGGTAGATCGCGGCACCGTTGGGGTCCTGGATCGCGATCGAGCGCTCGAAGCTGTACTTCACGTCGGAGGACGTGAGGTCGTTGCCGTTGGAGAACTTCAGGCCCTCCTGGAGCGTGCAGGTGAGGGTCTTCGGGTCGTCGTAGACGCACTCCTCGGCCGCGTCACCGACGATCTCGTTGGAGTTGGCGGGGACCGTCACCAGGGTCTGGTAGAGGTTGTACTCCAGCGTGGACGACCCGAGGTCGTAGGACCCGGCGGGGTCGAGCGCGGTGACCGTGTCGGTCGTGCCGAGGATCCACGGTTCGCCGACACCACCGCCGGCCTCGCCGCTCCCTCCGTCGCCACCGTCGCCGTCGTCACCGCAGGCCGCGAGACTCACCGCCAGAGTTCCTGCTCCAACAAGCGCAAAGAACTTCCGCTTCACGTGTGCCACCTCAACATCGCTCAGGCAGTCCCCGCTGCTCGGGGGCCGGAATCCATGCGGAAGATACTCCGGGGAGCAGGTGGCGGCTAGGGAAGATCCCTCGCGGCGATGTTTCGATCCGGCAACGTTTTCAGCACGGCCGGCGTCACCCCGACCAGCGAGTCGACGAACGTACGACGCTCACCTTGCGGCACTGCTACGTGGTTGGGGACGACGAGGACCTGGCATCCGGCGGCGGCTGCCGACGTCGCGCCGGTGTGAGAGTCCTCGATCGCGATGCAGTCCTCCGGGCGGAGACCGAGAGCGGCTGCGGCGGTGAGGTAGGGCTCGGGATGTGGCTTGCCCTGGTCGACCTGGTCGCCTGTGACGACCACGCGGAACGTCTCCGGTGGCAGGTGCTCGAGGATCGGCGCCACGAATCGTTGGTAGGACATCGTCACCAGGCCGCAGGGCACGCCGGCGGCCCTGAGCGCGAGCAGCAGCTCGCGCGCTCCGGGGCACCACGGCACGGCGTGCTGGACCCGCGCGACGACGCCGTCCAGCAGGCGTTCGACGATCTCCTCCGCGCTCAACGGCATGCCGGTCCGCTCGCGGATGTAGTGCCCCGACGAGATCAGGCTGTTGCCCACCAGGTGCATCGCGTCCTCGGTCGTCCACGTAGCGCCGTACTCCTCCGCCAACGCGAGCTCGGTCGCCATCCAGTACGGCTCGGTGTCGACCAGGGTGCCGTCCATGTCCCACAAGCAGGCAGCGGGAAAGCGCCTAGAAGCGCCTCTATGCGTTGCCGCGTTGGTGTTCAGGGCTGCCTCCAGGTGCGAAGTCGGGTCACCGCGTGCCACGACGGAACCCTAAGCGTCCAGAAGCGGCAGTCCCGCTTCGCCGTTCGGGGTCGGGATCAACCGGCTCCCGCTCCGGGGCGAGCGCTGACGCTTCTGGCCGAGGTGGGGCTTGCGGAGTACCTCGGTGCGTCGAGGCGACCGGCGGATCACTTCACTTCAGATGCGCAGCCGCTCGCGGGCCCAGGTCCAGTCGAGGCGCTCCTGCTCGAGTCGCACCCGGTCGCCGAGGCGGTCGGTGACGAGATCGGCGTAGAGGTCGGCTCTCGCCGGGCCGAGCCGCGTCGAGCACCGAGGTGGCTGGCCGCTCCTCGACCACCCATCGGTCACGGTGGGCCAGCAATGTCTCGCGGTCCATCAGGAAAGAGCGGGTGTGCGGCAGCCACGCCCGCAGCCGGTCGAGAATGGCGAAGCCGTGCGTGTCGAGATCTCCCCAGTAGACGACGGCCGTCGCGACAAGCCAAGGAAGCCGCCCGACCCGGTCGACCTCGAAGCCCTTGCCCCAGACGACCACTCCGTCCTCCGGCACCGTCGAGGCTGAGGTAGGTGATCTCGTTCTCGACGATGACGCGCTGTTTCGAGGCGCGAGAGAGCTCGGCCAGCTCGTCGGCCCGGAAGGCGACCTCGGTAAGCGGCATCGGGCAGACCCAGCACCCGGGCTCGAACCGGAACCGGACCAGTGTCGGGCTTGGCGCGCAGGCCCAGAGCCGGCGACGAAGGCGGTCGACGCCGGCTGACGACGCCGAGCATGCCGGCCAGGAGATCCCGGTGTCGCTCGGCGAACTTCGTGTCGACGCCGGGGGCGCTGATCTCCCGAAGGAAGCGTCCCGAGCCTCGGTGCGTCGTCGAGCCAGGCGTAGGCCGCGAGGAGCGGCGCCCACTCGTCGGCGAGCTCGCAGCGCCCGATGGGGGTGCGCCGACTACCCAGCTTCGCACGGCGGGACTGCCGCTCGCCAGCTTGAGGACCCGGTCGAAGCGCCGCACCTGATCGGTGACGCCGAGCAGCGCCCACGCCTGGTCGTACGGACGAGACGAGAGCACGGGCCGGGATGTGGTTGCGGCCGAAGTGCCGTCCTCCGACGCTCGCGCACGTCGAGGGTGTAGTGGCGTGCCGGCGCGGCGGCCCGGCGTCGAGCGCCGCGATCCACTCCCGCACCGCGGCGAGGTCTTCGCCGATCTCGGCCGGCTTCGGGCCCGCGGAGCGGGATGTCGATCGACGTGGAAGCGGCACATCCGCTCGGCGAGGCGCGCAGCAACGACCCGTCGTCCCAGCGGCGGCGCACCTTGGCGGCGATGTCCGCCGGTGTCGTCCACGCGTGCGGTTCATCGGCTGGTCGCGTCCGGCCCGCTCGCCGCTCGCGGAACTCCTCGATGGTCATCGTGTGCAGCCGCGAGAAGTGCCGGTCGGGGTTGTCGACGAAGCCGATCGCCGACACGTAGGGCTCGATCACGTGGACCTTCTGCAGCGGAGTGACGATGAGCAGCTGCAGGCCGAGCTTGGCGAAGAGCTCGCAGCGCGAACCGGGTGGAGAGGTCCGAGCCACGTCCGAACGCCTCGTCGATCACCGCGAACCGGAAGTCGCGTGGACTTCTCCGCGCCCCACTCCAGACCGAACTGGTAGGCCAAGCGACGCGGCCAGGATCGTGTAGGCGAGCTTCTCCTTCTGGCCGCCGGACTTGCCGTCGGAGTCGCTGTAGTGCTCCCACTCCTCGTCGGTCTCGACGTCGCGCTCGGACGCCGAGAAGATGAACCAGTTGCGCACATCGGTGACCCGGCGCGTCCACGCCTTGTCGGACTCGGCGTGCCCTCGCGGCCCCGGAAGCCGCTCGAGGATCCGCTGCACGTCGAGGAACCGTTGCTCGGAGTAGTGGTCGTCGTCGACGGCGAGCGCGTCGTCGGTCAGCGTTCCGCAGCTCGGCACGGAACTGCCGCGACCTCCTGGTTGATGGTGCGGCTGCTTCTCAAGGCGTGATGTAGCGGCCCGGGTTGAACGGCACAGCCCGAGAGCTTCGTTGATCCGGTCGCACCCGGTCGTCGATCTCCTCGGCCTGCCGGTCGCAGCCAGGTGTTGAAGCCGGCCAGCTCGCGGATCGTGTTGGTGTTGAGCTGGCCGCTTGAACTCGTCCTCGAAGCGCGGGCAGGTCATCGTCGGCCACCCGGTCGCGGAAGCGCGACGAAGTCGCCGCGCGCCTCGACGCTCGGCGTCCATCTCGGCGCGTAGCTCGGGCCAGCGTCGCAGCACCTCGCCCATGTGCTAGCCCGAGGCTCTAGCGCGTACCCGCCGATCTCGCCGGTTGAGCCGCTCGATGTCGCTTGTGGAGCTCATCGGTGAGGTCGGCGACGCGCGCCGGACCAGCCACTCGGCACGGGTGGGCGCGCGCCTTGCCGAGCCGCTCCGCCAGCGCGTCGTAGACGACCGGGCCCGCGGCGAGCTCCTCGGCGCGCTGCGGGGCGACGAAGCTCGTCGTCGCGCGCCTGATCGCGCTTCGCGCTGATTCGACGGCGGCACTGCAGTCGTGGCCAGGTCTGCCGGTCAGCTCCTCGATCCGGGCACGCGTCGCCGACTGCTCAGCCTGCGTTGCCGTCCAGTGACGCAGTGATCTCGGCCAGCCGGGAGGAACCGGCTTGCAGCCGTTGCGCGCTCCTCCTCGTGCGCGCTCGGCCCGCGCTCTCGCGCCTCGGCGACAGTCGAGCTCGCGTCCACG
Organism: uncultured Actinomycetota bacterium; assembly: GCA_963724275.1. Classification (GTDB taxonomy): domain Bacteria; phylum Actinomycetota; class Actinomycetes; order Propionibacteriales; family Nocardioidaceae; genus Nocardioides. Next base: position 78,597 of record CAVRUB010000015.1, read on the forward strand.
CGGCGATACTGCTCGAGCACGGCCGAGGGCGTCCGGTCGGGCGTGCAGGTTGTCGCGCGGTCGGCCTCGACCTCGCGCGAGCTCGGTCCCGGCCTCGGCGCGCGCTCCCTCCAGCGCCGTCACGAGCTCCGCCCGCAGAGCCGCGATCTTGCGCTCGTTGGCCCACCCGAGGACCCAGCGTGCGGGGGTCGTCGACCCGGGAGCGGTCGTCCTTCTCGTGGCGGTCGCCGGAGCGGACCTGCCCCTCCCGGGTGACCGCCCGCGCGCTCGCCGCGGAACTGCGTCAAGGGTGGCGGCGCACCGGTGATCGGCGCGCTTGGTGAGCTCGTCGCGAAGATAATCAGCGAAGGGACCGTGCTTCGACCTCGAGGCAGTCGGCGAGCAGCAGGTCGGCCGCGGCCGCTGGCGCTGGAGCGGGATGTGCCGGTGCTGGCACCCGCTCGTAGACAAGCCGGGCGCCCACGAGCCGCGCCCCGCGCCCGCGGAACGTGAGCCGACGCGCCGTTCGACCCAGCGGGCGACGGCCTCGTAGTGGTCCTGCGGCACGAGCAGCGAGAGCGCGAAGCCACGCAGGACACGCTCGGCGGCGCCTCGCCACTCGGCGCGGTCCTCCGTCGACGTCGAGGAGCTCGCCGGCGAACGGCAGGTCCTCCGCGGTCAGCCCGAGGTCGGAGCACAGCTGGGCGCGGATGTCGAGCGTGGCTCGGCCGGCAGGTTGCTGGTGCGCTGCGCCAGGCTGCTCGAGCTCGTCGGCGACGATCCGCTCGAGTCCGCTCGCAAGTCCTTGCTCTCGCGCCATGCAGCGTCGGCGACCGTCGCGTCCAGCCTCCCGGCGCGTGCCGTCGAGCCGTGGCGTTCGTCGGCCGACCACGGACGCGCTCAGCGCGGCGAAGCCGGCGGCGTCCGTCGACGGTCTCGAGACCGGCGGCGGCGACCGCGGCGTCGAACCGGCGACGCGCTCCACGGCGGCGCCTGCTCGGCCTGCGGTCGGGCCTCGCTGAGCGAGCCGCTCCAGCTCGCCGATGCCGGTCACCACCGGCGCGCGGCCCGCTCCTCGATGAGGCTCTCGCGCTCCGTCGGACCAGCGCGCTCCGCGGCCGCCTCCGCCGCGTCCTGCTCGGCCAGCAGCGCTTGCCCTCGGCCTCGTGCGCTGCGATCTCCTCGGCGAGCAGCGTCGATCGCGAGCTCGGCGACGAACAGCCGCACGGCCGTCGCGCTGTCGCTCCAGCGCGGCTCGATCGGCGAGCGCCGCGTCGTACTTCGCGGCTGTGGTCGACGAACGGGTCGAGCGCTGTCGAGTTGCTCCCGCGCCCGCTTGACCGCGTCGTGGGCCTTGGTGAGGTCCTCGAAGTGGCCGATGATCGTCGCGGACCCGATCGGTCGCGTCGACTGGCTCGAGCATGTGGTCGCGGACGAAGTCGTTGAGGTTGCCGACGGACTTCATCGAGACGGTCTGGTGGAACAGCTCCAGCGCCTGCTCCGAGCGGATGCCGAGAAGGCGGCGCGAATGCCGTGGAGTACTTCGGGAACTCGTCGCAGATCTCGGCTCCCGCCGGCTCGGAGCGCGCTTGCGCAGGTCGTCGCAGGTCGAAGCCGAAGTCGGCGAAGTCGACGGCGATCGAGAGCTCCTTGGAGGCCGTGACAAAGAAGCGGTAGGGCTGGCCGGTGCTGCTCGCGCTGTTGGAAGACCTGCGCCAGGGTGACGGTCTCGTCGTAGCCCTCGTTGGTGAAGACCCCGAGGATCACCGAGTACGGTCCGTCTTCCCGCTGCGGAGCCCGATAGCGCGCGAGCGCCCGGTCGCCTCGATCCGCTCGGACTTGTAGTGCCCTTCGACGTAGGAACGAAGGGTGCGCTCCTTCGATCTCGGCGCCCGCGGCCTTGTTGTAGGCGATCTTGTGCGCGGGCATGAGCAAGGTCGTGAGCGCATCGACGAGGGTCGACTTTCCCGAGCCGATGTCGCCGGTGAGCAGGGAGGTCTCGGCTCCAGGGGTCGAGCCGCCACACCTGCTGGTCGAAGGTGCCCCAGTTGAACACCTCGAGGTGGTGCAGCCGGTAGCCGGCGCGCGAGGTCACACCGAGACTCGACGGCGGAGAACAGTCCCTCACTCATCGACGCGCTCCTCGACCTCGGCGTACTCGCCGCAGCTTGCCGGCGAAGTCCGACAGCGTCTGGGCGTCGACATACGCCTTGAGGATCCGGCGCACCTCCCAGTGGTCGGGCTGCCCGCGCAAGCGGCCGCAGGAAACCCAGCTCGGTAGCCTGCTTGATCGTCGTCTCGGACTGGTCGACGATGCGCGCCTCGTTGGTCGACTCTGCCTGGAACAGTTCGCAGCATCTCGACGATCTGGTCACGGGTCAGCACGAGCCGGCCCTCCGCAGCCCGACGGTCTCAAACTCGACGCAGCCGCTTGCGGAGCAGCACCAGAAGCAGGCTCACGTTGTAGGTCAGTGCCGCGGCGCCGCACCAGCCGCGGCAGCGGCCTCCTCACCCTCGACCTCGGGCCGCGAGCGCAGGTAGGCGTAGCCCTCGGCATCATCGATCGACCACGTCGACGCCGATCGTCGCGAAATGGTCGCGCACGCCGGCCCCGTGAGCGCTCCAGGGTCAGCCAGGTGTCCTCGTCGGACTCGCGGTAGACCACGCCTTGCATCAGGCGGATGATCGTCGAGCGCGATCGCGTGCGAATCGCTCATGACCGTTTCACCGTTGCCTTCGGGAACCGCGCCCGTCGGGTGCGGTCGGGGTCGGTCGGATCGGCGTACTCAAGCAGGGTCTCGTCGGTCTCGTCCATCTCGATCGTCGAGGTCGGTGTCGGAGAGGGCGAGGTAGCCGACGATCTCGGCCGCTCCCTGCTCGATGGGGAACATCTCGATGATGTCGGCGAGCAACGCGGAGCTCCGCTCGGGGAGCACGGCACGGATGTTGCCCGCGAGGCGGGCGGAGTCGATGAACGTCTGGCTGAAGAGCAGGTCCGCGTCCAGATCGTCCTCGGTCGCGGGCGGGATCAGGCTGTCCACTTCCGCTGCTGAGGGCGGCTCGTAGAGCGGCCGCTCGAAGGGCAACACGATCTCGAGACCGGGCTCGTCGACCTCCAGCCCGAAGGCCGGCGGCCGGTCCCGCACCTGCCAGCGCGCGTCGTCTCGACCGCCCGCACCAACTCGAGCACGCGACGGTTCTCCACCCAGACCTGATCGTCGAGGAAACGGCGCAGCTGCTCGGAGATCTGCCGGACCGTCCGTTGCGCCCGCTCCGCCGCCTCGGACCAATCGTGATGAATCGTCCGCTGTTCGGCGGTCTGTCTCGACCGATCGCCGAGCTGCTCACAGTAGCCAGCAGCTCAGCCAGCTCGTCCTGCCGCGACTCGGAGAGCAGGAAGTCGTAGAACGCCTGAAAGCTGCGCCCCTGGTCGGACCCCGCGATGTCCGCGCGGGAGCCCACCAGGTCGGCCAGCAGCTCGCCCTTGGAGCCGTCCCACGCGGCGATCCTCTCCCGCGCGGCCCGGTCCAGACCCCGGAAGTTCTCCTCCACCTCTCGAAAGTCGCTGACAGCAGCTCGCGAGCCGTGGCGGCGAACTGCTGGTAGCGGTCACGCACGCCCGTCTCGTCCGATCAGCACGATGTTGCCCGCCTCGACGGCGGCGATCTGGGCATCGATCTCGTCCCGCTGCCTCCGGAGCGCGGCCAACCGCGCTTCAGGGTCGGTCTCCGACGCCATGCACGATCTGGCGCAGCAACTCGACCACCGTGTGCAGCCGCGACTCGGTCCCCACGAAGGCCCGCGCCCGGAGCGACTCCACCCAGGCATAGGCCTTCTCGAAGGCCGGGGTCACCTCATAGTGAATCTCGTCGACACCCATCGGATAGAAGCGCCGCAGAAATCCGGCGTCGGTGGCGGCCCAGTCCTCGAGGTAGGCCCGTGCCGGTTTCGGAAACCGGGGCTGGTCAAGGTCCGCGTTCAACACGAACAAGTCGTCATCGAGCGCACTCGCCACCTCCTCGGCCCCAGTCGCGCCCCGATTGGCCTCGACGAAGAACCGCCCGAGGAACGACAAGATCAGCGTGGCGTTCCCCGCACGGAGGATCCGCCACGCAGGGTGGCGTTCCCTCAGCGCCTCCATGGCGTCGTTGTCCATGCCGTCCCTCTCTGTTCGTCCGAAAGCCTAGGGAGGAGCCCCGACAGTTTCGGCAAGGCGTGGCCGTAGGAACCTGGGGATGGCTCCCGGTTCCACCCGCACCACGGGTGAGGTGAGGCACGCCTGCGCCAGATCGCGCCGTGAAGTTGTCGTGTTGCATTAATTTCCGAGCAGCCTCAACAACTACGCGTAGGCTTCCGCCCAAGTTGTCGTGTCCGAATTGGTTGGCCCGTGACGCGACAAGTTCCCTCGACTCAAAGGATGGCTCATGGCCCGCGGACGTCCCTCACGACAGACCGTCTACAGCCAGCTCGACGACGCGATCGACGACCTTCGCTCACGCATGGGCGGGCTGCCGAGTCCGGCCGAGGCCGAAGAGATCTGGGACGACCTGTGGCACCAGGAGGCCCACCACTCCACTGCACTGGAAGGCAACACCCTCATCCTCAACGAGGTCCGCAAGCTGCTCGACGAGGGCCGAGCCGTCGGCTCGAAGGAGCTGAGCGAGTACATGGAGGTCGTCGGCTACGGTGCCGCCGCCAAGTGGGTCTACGGACAGGCGTTGGAGCCGGGCGACTGGACCACCGGCGACTTGCTGAGCATCCAGGAGGTTCGCACCGTCCACTACGAGGCAATGGCGCCGGTCTGGAACGTTTCGCCGCACCCGCATGCGACCCCGGCTGAGACACCGGGCAACTGGCGTCGACACGACATCCAGCCCTTCCCCGAAGGCATGACGCCGCCACCGTTCCCGGAGGTTGATCACTGCATGGCCGACTGGGTCGCACAGGCGAATCAGCTCCGCGGGCCGAGTGAGATCCCATTCCCCGAGCGGCTGGCGAAGGTTCACAACGACTTCGAGAAGATCCACCCCTATCTCGACGGCAACGGGCGCACGGGGCGATTGCTGCTGAACCTGTTGCTGGTCCGACTCGGTTACCCGCCGGCGATCGTGTTCAAGAACGAGCGGACCAAGTACCTCGAGGCCATGCGCAAGGCCGACAAGGGCGAGTACGGCCCATTGGGCGAACTCATCGCCCGCGCCGTCACCAACAACCTCTACCGATTCGTCGTGCCCGCGGTGGCTGGGCCGGCGCGACTGGTGCCCTTGGCCAGCCTCGTGGACCCGAAGGCGGGAATCACAGCGACTGCCTTGCGCGCAGCAGCCGAACGCGGACGCCTGCGCGCGCAGAAGGCGGACAACGGGACATGGCTGAGCTCGAAGAACTGGGTCGCCGAGTACCAGCGCAACAAGCACAAGCGCGCAAAGCCGTCAGCGGCTCGTTGATCCCGGGGGGACCACTGACCCGCCGAGGATTCCCGACAGCAACTCGATCGCAGGGGCTGGTTCCATGCGACGAACGATGCGACGAAGCGCCGCGAATCCAAATGCATCGCGAGACACGGAATGTGCGTCTGAGCTCGCCGCACCCACCCTGACCTGCGCTAACGTGTAGATCAATGCACCTGGATGGACCCGGTTGCGAGCGCCGTGGCGAACATGTCCCACAGGACGCCTTGCGGCATCCGCTCTCCTGACGGTCGCGGCGCGACCTCACCGACCTCTGGCACCTCAGTCCTCAGGGTCGTAGCCCAGGTTGGGCGAGAGCCAGCGCTCGGCCTCGGCAAGGGTCCAGCCCTTGCGCTCGGCGTAGTCAGCCACCTGGTCGCGTCCGAGCCGGCCGACGACGAAGTACTGCGAGGCGGGGTGGCTGTAGTAGATGCCCGAAACTGCCGCACCCGGCCACATCGCCATCGACTCGGTGAGCTCGATGCCGGCGTTCTGCTGGACGTCGAGCAGGTCCCAGATCGTCTGCTTCTCGGTGTGGTCGGGGCACGCCGGGTAGCCGGGGGCCGGCCGGATGCCGGTGTACTTCTCGGCGATCAGGTCCTCGTTGCTGAGCTGCTCCTCCGGGACGTGGGCCCAGAACTCCGTGCGCACGCGCTGGTGGAGCCGCTCGGCGAACGCCTCTGCCAACCGGTCGGCCAGCGCCTCGATCATGATCGCCGAGTAGTCGTCGAGCTCCTCCCTGAACGCCCTGACCCGCTCGGACAGGCCGATCCCGGCGGTGACCGCAAACGCACCGACCCAGTCCCCCTCGGCGAGACCGGCCTCGACCGGAGCGACGAAGTCGGCGAGCGACCGGTTGGGGATCCCCTCCCGGTGCTGGCCCTGCTGCCGTAGCTGGTGGAGGGTCGCCCGGACCTCGTCGCGGGTGTCGTCGGCGTAGACGAGGACGTCCTCCCCCGTGCTCGCGGCCGGGAAGAGACCGTAGACGCCGTTGGCCGTGACCCACTTCTCGGCGATCATCCGGTCGAGCAGCTCCTGGGCGTCGTCGTAGAGCCTGCGCGCCGCATCGCCCGTGGTCGGGTTGTTGAGGATGTCGGGGAACTTGCCCTTCATCTCCCACGCGTTGAAGAACGGCTGCCAGTCGATGAGGCCGCGCAGCTCGGCGAGGTCGTAGTCGCTCAGCACGTGCACACCCGGGGTCGCCGGCTGCGGGGGCTGGTAGCCCTCCCAGTCGATCGGGGTGGCGTTGGCCTTCGCGTCGGCGAAGGTGAGCTGCGGACGCTCCGACTTCTGGGAGTGACGGGCCCGTAGTGCGTCGTAGTCGGTCTTGATGTCGGCGAGCAGCGGCGCGCGCCGGTCGTCGTGCAGCAGCGCTGCCGCCGTCGGCACCGACCGCGACGCATCCTTGACCCAGACGACCGGTCCGTCGTACTTGGGGTCGACCTTGACCGCCGTGTGTGCGCGCGAGGTGGTGGCACCGCCGACGAGCAACGGGATCTCCAGCCCGAGCCGCTGCATCTCCGTAGCCATGGTGACCATCTCGTCGAGGGAGGGGGTGATCAGACCGGAGAGGCCGATGATGTCGGCGCCGTGCTCCTCGGCCGCATCGAGGATCTTCTGGGCGGGAACCATCACGCCGAGGTCGATGACCTCGAAGTTGTTGCACTGGAGGACGACGCCGACGATGTTCTTGCCGATGTCGTGGACGTCGCCCTTGACCGTCGCCATGATGATCGTCCCGTTGGTCTCCTTGGCCGTGGCCAGCTCGGGGTTGTCCAGCTTCTCCTGCTCGATGAACGGGATCAGGTAGGCGACCGCCTTCTTCATCACCCGCGCCGACTTCACGACCTGCGGCAGGAACATCTTGCCGGCGCCGAACAGGTCTCCGACGACGTCCATCCCGGACATCAACGGACCCTCGATCACCTCGATCGGCCGGCCGCCGCGGGCGGCGATCTCCTGGCGCAGCTCCTCCGTGTCGGCCTCCACGTCGGCGTCGAGACCCTTCACGAGCGCGTGGGTGATCCGCTCACCGACAGGGAGCTCGCGCCACTCCTCGGTGGCGGCCTCGGCGACCTCACCGCTCCCCCGGTGCTTCTCGGCGAGCTCGAGCAGCCGCTCGGTCGCCGCGAGCGAGTCGTCGGTGCGGTTGAGCACGACGTCCTCGATCGCGTCGCGGAGCTCGGGGTCGATCTCGCTGTAGGGCACCAGCGCGCCGGCGTTGACGATGCCCATGTCCAGGCCCGCCTCGATCGCGTGGAAGAGGAAGACGGCGTGGATCGCCTCCCGCACGGGGTTGTTGCCGCGGAAGCTGAAGCTGACGTTGGAGATGCCGCCCGAGACCTTCGCGCCCGGGAGGTTCTGCTTGATCCAGCGGGTGGCCTCGATGAAGTCCTGCCCATAGGTGGCGTGCTCCTCGATGCCGGTCGCCACCGCGAACACGTTGGGGTCGAAGATGATGTCCTCGGGCGGGAAGTCGACCCGGTCGACCAGGATCCGGTAGGCCCGCTCGCAGATCTGCTGGCGGCGCGCCAGGTTGTCGGCCTGACCGTCCTCGTCGAACGCCATCACCACGGCGGCGGCGCCGTACTTCTTGCAGAGCCGGGCGTGCTCGACGAACTTCTCCTCGCCCTCCTTCATGGAGATCGAGTTGACGATCGGCTTGCCCTGGACGTTCTTGAGCCCCGCCTCGATCACCTCCCACTTGGAGGAGTCGACCATGATCGGCACCCGGCTGATGTCGGGCTCGGACGCGACCAGCTTGAGGAACCTGTCCATCGCGGCGACGCCGTCGATCATCCCCTCGTCCATGTTGACGTCGATGACCTGGGCGCCGCTCTCGACCTGCTGCGCCGCGACCGACAGGGCGGTGTCGTAGTCGCCGTCCTTGATCAGGTTTCGGAACTTCGCGGAGCCGGTGATGTTGGTGCGCTCGCCGATGTTGACGAACAGGCTGTCCTCGGCGACGGTGAACGGTTCGAGCCCGGAGAGCCGCATCGCAGGTACGGCGACCGCGGGCTCGCGCCGCTCGAGACCCTTGACCGCCGCGGCGATCGCGGCGATGTGCGCCGGCGTCGTGCCGCAGCAGCCGCCGAGGATGTTGACGAAGCCGGCCTCCGCGAACTCCTTGACGATGCCCGCGGTGTCCTCGGGCGTCTCGTCGTACTCACCGAACGCGTTGGGCAGACCGGCGTTCGGGTAGGCCGACACGAACGAGTCGGCCAGCCTCGACAGCTCGGCGATGTAGGGCCGCATCTCCTTGGCGCCGAGCGCGCAGTTCAGGCCGACCGCGAGGGGCTGGGCGTGCCGGACGGAGTCCCAGAACGCCTCGGTGACCTGTCCCGACAAGGTGCGTCCGGACGCGTCGGTGATGGTGCCGGAGACGACGACCGGCCAGCGCCGGCCGGCCTCCTCGAACAGCGTCTGGACAGCGAAGATCGCGGCCTTCGCGTTGAGGGTGTCGAAGATGGTCTCGATGAAGATCAGGTCGGAGCCGCCGTCGACCAGTGCGCGGGCCGCGGTGAGGTAGGCGTCGACCAGCTGGTCCCAGGTGACGTTGCGGGCCGCCGGGTCGTTGACGTCGGGGCTGATCGAAGCCGTCCGGGTGGTCGGGCCCAGGGCACCGGCGACGTAGCGCGGCGTACCCGTCGCGGCAGCGACCTCGTCGCAGGAGGCGCGCGCGAGCCGCGCGGACTCGAGGTTGAGCTCGTAGGAGAGCTCCTCCATCCCGTAGTCGGCGAGCGAGATCGAGTTGGAGTTGAACGTGTTGGTCTCGATGATGTCGGCGCCGGCCTCGAGGTACTCGCGGTGGATGCCGGCGATGATGTCGGGCTGGGTGATCGAGAGCAGGTCGTTGTTGCCCACCAGGTCCGAGGGCCAGTCGGCGAACCGCTCGCCGCGGTAGCCGGCCTCGTCGGGGCGGTCCCGCTGGATCGCGGTGCCCATGGCGCCGTCCAGGATCACGATCCGCTCGCGCAGCAGCGCAGCGAGCTCTTCGGTCGCGTCCGGTCGCCAGTCGTGGGAACCCGCTGCCATGTCACACCCTTCCGTCAACGGAAGGCGCCCTTGGGAACTGACTCGCCGAGCGTGGCGGGCCAGCGGCCCGTTGCAACGCCTCTCGGCACCACCGATCTTAACGGCCACTACCGACCCCTCCGCGATTTCCCGCATGCTGGCACTACGCTCGACGGGGTGATGGAGATCGAGGACATCCCGGACCTGGTCCGGCCCGTCGTGATCGCGGCCTTCGAGGGCTGGAACGACGCTGCCGAGTCTGCCTCGGCCGTGGTGGACCACCTCATGGTGGTGTGGAACGCGCGGGTGGTCGCAGCCATCGATCCCGAGGACTACTACGACTTCCAGGTCAACCGGCCGACGGTCGGCGTCGACGACAACGGCTTTCGCAAGCTCACCTGGCCGAGCACCCACGTCGCCGTCGCCTCACCTCCGGACCTGGACCACGACGTGATCCTGGTCCGGGGGATCGAGCCCAACATGCGGTGGCGCGGCTTCTGCGCCGAGCTGCTCGCCTGCATCGACGATCTCGGGGGCCAGCTCGTGGTCACCCTGGGTGCGCTGCTGGCGGACACGCCGCATACCCGCCCGATCCCGGTCACCGGCACGGCGACCGAGCCCGAGCTGGTCGACCGGATGAAGCTCGAGCAGTCCACCTACGAGGGGCCGACCGGCATCGTGGGCGTGCTGCAGGACGCCTGCGTGAAGCTCGACATCCCCGCGGCGTCCTACTGGGCGGCGGTCCCGCACTACGTCGCACAGCCACCGTGCCCGAAGGCGACGCTGGCGCTGCTCGGGCAGATCGAGGACCTGTTCGAGGTCAGCATCCCGCTCGGCGACCTGCCCGAGGACGCACGGGCGTGGGAGCGCGGGGTCGACGAGCTGGCCGAGGAGGACGAGGACATCGCCGACTACGTCCGATCGCTGGAGGAGACCCGCGACACCGCCGAGCTGCCGGAGGCCTCGGGCGAGGCGATCGCGCGCGAGTTCGAGCGCTACCTCAAGCGTCGCGGCGAGGCGGACTAGCGACCCGTGCACGTGACGGGTCGTCAGAGGGCGAGGCCGAGCGCGGCGTCCAGCACCGGCAGCAGCGTCGCGGCGGCATCGGGGTCGCTGGTGTCAGCCAGCCCGTCGGTGCCGAGCGTCGCCGCCACCCAGGCGTCGATCGCCGCAGTCGCCCGCGGGGCGTCGAGGTCGTCGGCCATCGCGGTCAGGACGTCGGTCACCACCGGGCCCGCCGCGGCCCCCGCGCCGAGCGCCACGGCCCGTCGCCACCGGGCGATGTCGTCGACGGCGACCCAGAGCACGTCATCGGTCCACTCCCAGTCCTCGCGGTAGTGGTGGCGCAGCAGCGCGAGGCGGATCGCCATCGGGTCGATGTCGCTGTTGCGCAGCGCAGACACGAAGACCAGGTTGCCGCGTGACTTCGACATCTTCTCGCCGTCGTAGCCGACCATGCCGGCGTGCGCGTAGGCACGGGCGTACGGCGCTCCCGTCGCGACCTGCGCGTGCCCCGCGCACATCTCGTGGTGCGGGAACACCAGGTCGCTGCCGCCTGCCTGGACGTCGACGGGCGTGCCGAGGTGCTCCAGCGCGATCGCAGCGCACTCGATGTGCCAACCCGGACGGCCGCGACCGAACGGGCTGTCCCACGAGGGCTCCCCCGGGCGCTCGCCGCGCCAGACCACGCAGTCGAGGGGATCCTTCTTGCCCTCGCGCTCCGGGTCGCCGCCGCGCTCGCCGAAGTACCGCATCATCGTCTCGCGGTCGTAGCCGGACTCGTCGCCGAACGCCGGGTCGGCGGTCACGGAGTAGTAGAGGTCGTCGTCGACCCGGTAGGTCGCCCCGGCGGCCTGCAGCCGCTCGATGAGCGCGACGGCGATCGGGATCGACTCGACCGCCCCGATGTAGGCGTCCGGCGGCAGCACCCTCAGCGCCTGCATGTCCTGCCGGAACAGCTCGGTCTCACGCTCGGCGAGCTCGATCCAGTCGACACCGACCTTGGTCGCGCGCTCCAGCAGGGGGTCGTCGACGTCCGTGACGTTCTGCACGTAGCTGACCTGGCGCCCGGCCGAGAGCCAGGCCCGGTTGAGCAGGTCGAACGCGACGTAGGTGTTCGCGTGACCCAGGTGGGTCGCGTCGTACGGCGTGATCCCGCAGACGTAGAGCGTGGCGGCGCCTCGGGCGCGATCGTCACGAGGCCTCCGCTGGCGGTGTCGTGGATCGCCACCGGCGGGCCGACCTCGGACAGGGTCGGCGTCTCCGGGACGGTCCAGGCGCGCATGCCGCGATGGTATCTGCGAGGCCACGACGCAGCCGCCTCGCCCCGATCAGGTCAGACCAGACCAAGTCAGATCAGGCCAGGTCAGGTCAGGTCAGAAGGGTGGCCACGGGATCGGGGGCCAGCCACCGTGCGGACCCGGCAGCTCGCCCCGTGCCAGCAGCCGCTCGGTGCGCTGCTCCAGCGCTCTGATCTCGAGGCGGGTGAGGTGCTCACCGAGCCGCTCCCCCAGCTCGCCGCGCAACGCACTGAGCACGGCGCCGACGTCGGCGCGCTCCTCGTCCGTCAGCGGGGTGCCGGCCCAGCCCCAGAGCACGGTGCGGAGCTTGGGCTCGTGGTGGAACGTGACCCCGTGGTCGACGCCGTACCGGTGTCCGCCGGGCATCGGGAGCACGTGGCCGCCCTTGCGGTCGGCGTTGTTGACGAGGACGTCGAACACGGCCATCCGTCGCAGCGGGGCGGTGTCCTCGTGGACCAGGGTGACGTCGCGGTCGCGGTCGTCGACCCCGTCGAACACCGCGAACCAGCCCTCGGGCACCTGTCCGGCCCGCACCAGCGTGACCGCGTCCTGCTCCGGGTCGACGGTCTGCCAGTCCTGGAGCATGCCGGGCCCGTGCGGCCCCTGCCCGCACCAGGTGCGCGGCACCACGTCCCACCCGAGCGCTTCGCTCACCAGGTAGGCCGCGACCTCGCGGCCGGCCAGCGTGCCGTCAGGGAAGTCCCACAACGGCCGCTCACCGGCGATCGGCTTGTAGACGACCTCCCGGCCCTCGAGCTCGGCAAGGAACGTCGCGTTCGACGCGGGCAGGATCCGTCCGCGGAGCTCGGGACGGCTGGACGTCGCGTCCATCACGCGGTGCTCACTACTCGGTGCGGCGCTTGAAGCCGTTGGCGCGCACGCAGAGATGCCCGTCGGGGTCGATCGGTTGCCCGCAGAACGGACAGTCGGGGCGGCCGGCGCCCAGAACCCGCTCGGCACGCTGGACGAAGGCCCGGGCGTGACCTGCGTCGATCCGGACGACGAACACCTCCGACGGCTCGGCTTCGTCGACGAGGATCTCCTCGACGTCCTCGGCGTCGGCGAGACCCACCAGCTCCTCACCGACCGGGAACACCTCGATCACGACCCGCTCGGCCTGGGGATCCCACGACAGCGTCATCGTGCCCGCCCGGAACTCCTCGGCGATCGGCAGGTCCAGCGGGTCCTCGTCGGCAAGACCGACGGGGGCGACGGCGGGGACGACGGCGGTGGTGCTGGCCTCGTTCATCACCTCGTCGAGCAGCTCGTCGACCCGCTCCGCAAGAGCAGCGACCTGCTGCTTCTCCAGGGCGACACTGACCACGCGGGCGCCGTCGCGCGCCTGGAGGAAGAAGGTGCGCGCGCCCGGCTCGCCGACGGTGCCCGCGACGAAGCGCTCCGGCGGGTCGAACCCGTGGACGATCGGTGGCATGGATCCCAGCCTACGAGGGGTGGCTAGGAGCCTCCGGCCGGCCTGTTGCGTGCCGGGGGTGGGTCAGAGCCGGTGGGGCCGGCGCCGCCTCCGACCGTCGCCCCGGACCGGCGGGTCCGCTTGCCGGGCGGCCGCACCAGCCACGACAGGTCGCCGGCGTGGGTGTTGGATGCCAGCAGGTAGGGGCGGTCAGCGGTGTACTGCACGATCGAGACCGACGCCGGGTCGACGTTGATCCGCTGGAAGAGGTCGAGGTGCATCCCCAGCGCGTCGGCGAGGATCGCCTTGATGACGTCGCCGTGACTCACCGCCACCCACACCGCGCCCGGACCGTGCTCGGCCTCCACAGCGGCGTCGTGGCGTCGTACGGCCTCGACGGCGCGGTGTCGCATCGCGACCATCGACTCGCCGCCGGGGAACGCCGCGGCCGATGGCTGGCGTTGGACCGTCGACCAGAGCTTCTCCTTCGCGAGCTCGCGGATCTTGCGTCCCTGCCAGTCGCCGTAGTCGCACTCGGCGAGCCCGCGCTCGGTGACCGGCCTCGGGCCGGACGTCCGGGCGGCTCCGATCGCCTTCGCTGTCTGCCGGCACCGCTCCTGCGGGCTGGTCGCCAGTGCCACGAACGGCACCACCGCGATCCGCTCCGCCGCGGCGCGGGCCTGCTGCATTCCGGTCTCGTCGAGCCGGACTCCCGCGAGCCGGCCCGCGAGCACGCCGGACGCGTTGGCTGTGGTGCGACCGTGCCGCACCAGGAGAACCGTGGCCACAGCAGCGAGGGTAGCCACTACCGTGGCCCCGTGATCGTCGACAGCGCCGTGTACCGGAAGGGCGAGCGGTTGCCCGTGGCCTGCGACGTCCACGACTATGCCGCACTGCGGTCAGCCGCTCAGGGCGGCGAGCAGGACTTCGTCTGGGTGGGTCTGTACGAGCCGGACGAGCACGAGTTCAACGACATCGCGGCCGCCTTCGGCCTGCACCCGCTCGCCGTCGAGGACGCCGTGCACGCCCATCAGCGCCCCAAGCTCGAGCTCTACGAGGGCAGCCTCTTCCTGACGATCAAGACGCTCTGGTACGTCGACGAGGACGACGCCGTCGAGACCGGCGAGATCAACTTCTTCGTCGGCGACGACTTCGTGATCACGGTCCGCCACGGACACGGAGCTGAGCTGAAGGAGGCCCGGCACGACCTCGAGGCCCGGCAGTCCGTCCTGAGCCATGGACCCTCGGCGGTCGTCTACGCCGTGTGCGACACGGTGGTGGACGGTTATCTCGCGGTGCTGGAAGAGCTCCAGATCGACGTGGACCAGGTCGAGGAATCGGTCTTCTCCGAGGAGCGGACCAACGACTCCGTGCGGATCTACACCCTCAAGCGTGAGCTCGCGGAGGTACGTCGCGCGGTCCTGCCGCTCAGGGAACCGATGCGCCGGTTCACGGTGGGCGCCGTCCCCGGGATCCTGCCGGACGCAGGTCCGTTCTTCCGCGACGTCGGCGACCACCTCGCTGCCGCCGCGGAGTCGATCGAGACCCTCGACTCGTTGCTGTCGACCGCGTTCGAGGCACACGTGGCCCGGATCCAGGTGCAGCAGAACAACGACATGCGCAAGATCTCCGCAGGCGCCGCCCTCCTGCTGCTCCCCACCCTCATCGCGGGCGTCTACGGCATGAACTACGACCACATGCCCGAGCTCCACTGGCAGCTCGGCTACCTGTGGGCGCTGTTCCTCATGGTCGGCAGCTCGGTGGCCCTGTGGGCCTGGTTCAAGCGGTCCGGCTGGATGTGACGCTCACGCGGTGAGCACACCGGTGGCGAGCAGCACCAGCACGGTGCTGCCGAGCAGCACCCGGTAGATCACGAACGGCGTGTAGGTGTGCGTGCTGACGTAGCGCAGCAGCCAGGCGATGGCGGCGTACCCGACGACGAACGCCGCGACCGTCGCGACGATCGTCGGTCCCCAGCCGTAGGTGTTCTCGCCCTTCGGGATCTCCTTGATCTCGTAGACGCCGGCCCCGATCACCGCCGGGATCGCCAGCAGGAAGGCGTAGCGCGTCACCGCTTCCCGGTCGTAGCCGAGCAGACGACCCATCGACAGCGTCGCCCCCGACCGGGAGACGCCGGGCACGAGCGCCGCGGCCTGGGCCAAGCCCATGAGCACCGCGTCCCGGACGTTCAGCTGCTTGATCTGCTTCTCGGTACCGCCGAACCGGTCCGCCAGCCCGAGCACGACGCCCATGACGATCAGCATCGTCGCGATCAGCCACAGGTTGCGGAAGTCCTCCTCGATCGCGTCCTTGAAGAGGACGCCGAGCACGACGATCGGCACCGAGCCGATGATGATGAACCACCCCATGCGGGCGTCGAGGTGGCCGCGGTACTCAGGCTTGAAGAGCGACAGCAACCAGGTACGCCCGATCCTCCAGATGTCCTTGCGGAAGAAGATCAGCACCGCCAGCTCGGTACCGATCTGGACCACCGCTGTGAACGCCGCGCCGGGGTCGCCCCAACCGAACAGGTCGGGAAAGATCCGCAGGTGAGCACTGCTGGAGATCGGCAGGAATTCCGTCAGGCCCTGCAGGGTGCCGAGGAACAGCGCCTGCAGGAAGTCCTCCACGTCGAGGGATCCTACGGAAACCCGCCGGGCGAGCCGTCATCCGCCCCGTTGGCGCGAGGGACTACCTTGGCCCCCATGCAGCAGCGGTACGTCGGCAGCAGTGGTCTCCGGGTGTCGCGGCTGGGTCTCGGCACCATGACCTGGGGCAAGGACACCGACGAGCACGAGGCCCGCGACCAGCTGATCGCGTTCTGCGAGGCCGGCGGCACCCTGGTCGACACGGCTGCGGGCTACACCGACGGCCGCTCCGAGGAGCTGCTCGGCACCCTGGTCGGCGACGTCGTACGGCGCGACGACGTGGTGCTCGCGACGAAGGCGGGCATCCGGCGTCGCGGGGGTGAGCGCACCACGGACACCTCCCGGCGGGCGCTCCTCGGCGGGCTCGACACGTCGCTCGTCCGGCTGGGCGTGGAGCACGTCGACCTGTGGCAGGTCCACGTCTGGAGCGACGAGGTCCCGCTCGACGAGACATTGGGGGCGCTCGACCAGGCGGTGTCCTCCGGCCGGGCGACCTACGTCGGCATCTCCAACTACACCGGGTGGCAGACCGCCCAGGCCGCGACCTGGCAGCGCGCTGCGGCCGGTCGCACGCCGATCGTGTCCACCCAGGTCGAGTACTCCCTCGTCAACCGCGAGGTCGAGCGCGAGGTCGTGCCGGCGAGTGCCGCGCTCGGGCTCGGGGTCCTGCCGTGGTCGCCCCTCGGCCGTGGTGTCCTGACCGGCAAGTACCGCACCGGGGTTCCCGGCGACTCGCGGGCGGCCTCTCCCGTCTTCTCCTCCTTCGTCGAGCGCTACCTCGACGACCGCAGTCGCGGGATCGTGGAGGCCGTGATCCGTGCGGCCGACGGCCTGGACTGGACGCCGCTGGAGGTGGCGCTGGCGTGGGTCCGGGACCGCCCGGGGGTCACCGCACCGATCGTCGGGGCGCGGACGGCCGCGCAGCTGAAGGGCGCTCTCGGCGCCGAGGCCAAGGAGCTCCCGCCCGAGATCCGAGGTGCCCTCGACGACGTCTCGGAGTCCGCCTGATGCGCACGGGCGGGGTCGAGTGGCAGTTCGAGAAGGTCACCTTCTCGCGGGAGTACTCCCGCAACGTGGTCACCCGGCTGCTCGTCGACCGTGCCGAGCAGGGCGGGTGGGAGCTGGTCCGGGTCCGGATCACGCCGGACGGCACCCGGAGGGTGGTCCTGCGGCGCAAGATCATCCGCGCCGTCCGGACGGCGTGACGAGCGACCTCAGACGTCGTCGAGGAAACGGTCCATCACGCGTTCGCCGAACTCCAGCGCGTCGATCGGGACCCGCTCGTCGACACCGTGGAAGAGCGCGGTGAAGTCGAGGTCCTCGGGCAGCCTCAGCGGGGTGAAGCCGTAGCTGCGCATCCTGAGGTTGCGGAAGTGCTTGGCGTCGGTCCCACCGCTCATGAGGAACGGCGCCACCAGCGCGTCCGGGTCCTCCGCCAGCAGGCTCCGGTTCATGGCGTCGACGAGCGCGCCGTCGTACGGCGTCTCCCACGCGGGCTGGTTCGAGACGTAGTCGACACTGACGTTCTCGCCGCACAGCTCGGCGAGGGTGCGGAAGAACTCGTCCTCGTAGCCGGGGAGGAACCGGCCGTCGACATGGGCAGACGCCTCGGTGGGCACCACGTTGACCTTGTAGCCGGCCGACAGCATGGTCGGGTTGGTGGTGTTGCTGATCACGGCGCCGAGCATCCGGGTGGCGCCGCCGAACTCCTCGACGAGGTCGCGGGCGTTCTCCGGAGTGACGTCGGTGCCGGCAAGGGCCCCGACGGTGCCGAGGAGGGTCCGCATGGTCGGCGTCAGCCGCACCGGCCACTTGTGGGCGCCGATCCGGGCGACGGCGGCGGCGACCTCTGTGACGGCATTGTCCCGGTTGACCATCGACCCATGGCCGGCCGTCCCCCGCGCCGTGAGGCGCATCCAGGCCATCCCCTTCTCCGCCGCCTCGATGAGGTATAGCCGGCGTCCGCGCACCGTCGTGCTGAAGCCGCCGACCTCCCCGACCGCCTCCGTGCAGCCCTCGAACACGTCCGGGTGGTCCCGGACCAGGATCTCGGCGCCGAAGTGGCCCCCGGCCTCCTCGTCGGCGGTGAAGCAGAGCACGATCGGACGCGTCGGCACCCGACCGGTCCGCTGACGCTCGCGCACGACCGACAGCAGCATCGCGTCGAAGTCCTTCATGTCGACAGCGCCGCGCCCCCAGACGTAACCGTCCTGGACCTCCCCGCTGAACGGGTGGACGGTCCAGTCCTCCGCCGCTGCGGGCACGACGTCGAGGTGGCCGTGCAGCAGCAGCGCGTCGGTGCGCGTCCCGTCACCGCCCCAGCGGGCCACGACATTGGTCCGCCCAGGAGCGGTCTCGACGACCTGCGTCTCGATCCCGACCTCCTCGAGCAGCCCGGCGACGTGCTCGGCCGCCTTGCGCTCCCCTGGTCCGTCGTCCGTCCCGTAGTTCGTGGTGTCGATGCGGATCAGGTCACGGCAGATGTCCACGACCTCAGTCATGCGGGCCATCCTCGCACCTGGCCAAGGGTGGGTACCGTCGACCCGTGGTCGAGACCGTGACACCGGACGATGAAGCCGCACTGGCTGCCGTGAGCGTGCTGATGCGCGACTTCAACGAGGAGTACGACGAGCCTTCGCCCGAGCCGGAAGCGCTGGCCGCGATCCTGCGCACCCGGATCGCCGACGGCAACGCAACGGTGCTCCTCTGCCGCGACGAGTCGGGCGGTCCCGTCGGCGTTGCCGTCGTACGCCTGCAGCCGTCGTTGTGGAGCGACGCGATGGAGGCATACCTGGCCGAGCTCTACGTCGTACCGGCCCGGCGCGGCCAGGGCTTCGGCCGTGAGCTCCTGACGGCGGTGCTCGCCACGTCCCGAGCGGCGGGTGCGGACTACGCGTTCCTGATCACCAGCGAGGACGACCGGCTCGCCCAGCGTGCCTACGAGGCCGCCGGCTTCCGCCGCAACGAGGGCGAGAACGGCCCGATCATGTGGGCCTACGAGCAAGACCTCTAGGACCCTTCGCCCCACTGGGGCCGCCGGACCCGCCACACGATCAGCGGGACGTCACACATCGTCGGGGTCCACGACGTGGACCGCGGCCTCCTCGGCGCTGGCGGCGGCACCGTCGATGCCGACGTCCTCGGCGATCAGGTCGGACTCCGTGTCCGTGTGCATGCCCTCGTCCGGAGCGACGAGCCGACCTGCCCTGGCGTCGCCGACCTCGTCACCCACAGGCTCCTCGTCGGTCTGCGCAGCTTCGTAGGGGTCGGGCTCGGGGATCTCCTGTGCCAGCCGCTGATCGAGCGTCTCGCCGAGCGCCTCCTCGAGCGGTGTGTTGCCGTAGCGCTGGCGAATGCGGTTGCCCCGGTGCCGAGGGGGTACCTTAGTCCAGGTCGCAACCGCGACCCGGGCTCTTTGAGGGAGGAACCCAGCATGGAAATCCTAGGTGTCATCATCGCGGGCATCATCATCGGACTGCTCGGAAAGTTCGTGGCTCCGGGCGACAAGGACAACATCCCGATCTGGCTCACGATCGTGTGCGGGATCGGTGGAGTTCTCATCGGGTGGTTCGTCTACGACGCTTTCGGCGGAGACGCTACTTCAGGGGTCGACTGGGTGCGGTGGATCGTGGCGATCATCGTTGCAGCCGTGCTGGTCATGATCGCGTCCGCTGTCACAGGCAGGAACACTTCCAGGACGTCGAAGCTCAAGTCGAAGGTGACTTGATCCGACATCCCACTTCGCGAGCCCCGACCAATCGATCCGGTCGGGGCTCGTGCTTTTGAGCGCGACAATGTCTCCGAGGATGCCGACGTCCAGGCGCGTGACAGCGCCCAGACGCGGTCGACAAATCCGATTGACTGACCCGTCGCCACCGGGAGAGGTTTGCCGAGTGACGTGGCGCATCGAGCTCGGTCCGGACCCGCGTCGCGAGGAAGAGACCACCGAACGCCTCGTCGAGCACAACCAGGTGGCGTCGGCAGCGATCCGACAGCGGTTCGAACCAGAGAATCTCCCGACGAGGCCGGTCGCGGCGTACGCGATCGACGACGACGGCCAGCTGGTGGGCGGCTGCGTCGGCAGCACCATTGACGTGTGGCAGTGGCTGACGGTCGACATGATGTGGGTGCGCCCTCATCAGCGTGGCAAGGGACTCGGCCGTCTGCTCCTCGGCGCTGTCGAGAAGGAGGCCCGCGAGCGGGGTTGCCGCTGGGTCAAGCTCAACACCTGGGAGTTCCAAGCGCCGGGCTTCTACTCCCGATGTGGGTACGCCATCTACGGTCGCGAGGAGAATTTCCCGCCGGGACACACCAACCACCTGATGCGCAAGGACCTGTGACTGACGCCTGGCGACCACCTATTGCTTCCCCCCGGCGGAGGTGTGCTGGTTCGCCCCGACTCCACGCGCTGGGAGCGCCAATTGGTGTCGATAGCGATATCGGCGGAGGGGAAACCGAGAGAAATGTTTCCACTGTCCATCTCGGTCGTCCGGCGTCAAGCGTACGTTCAGGAACCTACGTCGAGCGAGCATGGCGGCGATCCGTGGCGTCGGGACCACCGGGACGCTCGAGGTCTTGCCGACGCCCAGTCGCGACAAACGAGCAAAGAGGTAAGCCATGAAGCGCGTCCGGATCGCATGCGTCAGCCTTCTGCTACTGCTCACTGCCTTGGTGTCGTTCGACAGCCCGACTGCCACCGCCACGACTCCCCCGTCGGGATTCCAGGCCAAGATCATCGCCAACAACCAGATCTTCGCTCCCACACTGATGTCGTTCACGCCTGAGGGCCACATCGTCATCGCCCAGCAGAACGGCAAGGTGAAGGTCTGGAGCGGCAGTACGGTCAGCACGACGGCCTACCTCAGCCTGACCGTCGAGAGCACGTCGGACCGCGGCATCTTCGGGATCGCCTACGACCCGAACTACGCGACGAATCACTACGTCTATGTCTACTACCACCGCCCGACGCCGACGATCCACGGTGTGATCAGCCGCTTCGTCGTGAGGCCCAACGGTCTGAGCGTTGACCCGGCAACTGAGACCGTGCTTTACGAGATGGACTCCCTCAACCTCAACGGGGTGCACACCGGCGGCTCGCTCCAGTTCGGGCCGGACGGCAAGCTCTACGTCTCGGTCGGTGACGATGCACGCGGCATCGACGTCTCCCACAGCCTGACGTCCGACCTCGGCAAGATCCTGCGCCTCAACAAGGACGGCTCGCTCCCGACCGACAACCCCTTCTACACGCAGGCTGCCCGGCAAGTACCGCTCGATCTACTCCAAGGGTCACCGCAACCCCTACACCTTCGACTTCGACCAGCGGGGTCACCTGATGCTCGCCGAGGTCGGCCTGCACTCCTATGAGGAGATCAACGATGTCGTGGGTGGCCGCGACTACGGATGGCCGGACTACGAGGGGCCCGACAACGGGGACGCACGCTATGCCGACCCGGTGGGCGGCTATCCCCATGACCAAGCACCCGAGGACGGCGGTTGCGCCATCATCGGCTCGGCCGCGGTCGATCCGGCAACCTCGACGTTCCCTGCGTCGTACGACGGTGACTTCTTCTACGCCGACTACTGCAACGGCTGGATGAAGTCCTTCGATCCGGTCACCGGCACGAGCACCCCCTTCGCCACGGCGATCGAGAATCCGACCCATATCGTCTTCGGGCCTGACGGCAACCTCTACTACCTGACGCGCAACACCGGCACCGGGTCCGGATGGATCACCCGATCAGCTACACCGGCAGCACCGCACCCTCGATCTCGTCCCAGCCGCGTGACACGACCGTCGGGATCGGACAGGCGGCTACCTTCACCGTCGAGGCCCTAGGCGCCGCACCCCTGAGCTACCAGTGGTTCCGCAACGGCAACGCCATCAGCGGAGCCACCGGCTCCAGCTACACGCTCGCCAACGCCCAGACGTCCGACAGCGGCGCCTCCTTCACGGTGCGGGTGAGCAACTCGTCGGGGAGCGTGACCAGTCAGCCCGCGACGCTCACAGTGGTGACCAACCAGGCCCCGACGGCGACCATCACCTCTCCCGGGGCCACGGTGAAGTACGTCGGCGGACAGAGGATCGACTACGCCGCGACCGCGACCGACCCGGAGGACGGCACGCTGCCGGCCTCCGCCTTCGACTGGGAGATCGTCTTCCACCACGACACGCACAGCCACCCGTTCCTCGACCCAGCCCCGGGCGCCCGTTCCGGATCGTTCACCGTGCCCGACGGCAACTTCGAGACCGCGGCGACGGTGTGGTTCGAGATGCGGCTGCAGGTGACCGACTCGGCAGGCCGGACGACGACGGTGAGCCGGAACGTCAACCCGCGCACCACCACGCTGTCGTTGCAGGCCAGCCCGGCCGACGCGCAGACGGCGCTCGACGGGACGCTGGTTCCCTCGAACCACAAGGTCCTCGCGGTGCAGAACATGAGGCGCATCGTGAGCGCGCCCGGTCCGCAGACCCTCACCGGCGGGAGCTGGCAGTTCGACTCCTGGTCCGACGGTGGGGCGAACCAGCACGAGATAGTCCCCGCGCTGGGGAACACCTGGTTCATGAGCGTGTTCCGGCTCAACGCGGGCATCGTCGGCAACGGCACCGGCCTCTCGGCCACGTACTACAACGACACGGCTCTGACCCAGCAGGTCGTCCAGCGAACCGATCGCGTGGTGCTGCTCAACGTGCCAGGAACGAAGAGCCCAGCGCCCGGTGTGTCCCCAGGCACCTGGTCGGCGCGGTGGCTGGGCACCGTCTCGACCCAGTTCAGCGAGCCGACGACGTTCCGGGTGCTCGCTGACGACGGCGTGCGGTTGTGGATCGGTGGGAACCTCGTCATCGACGCCTGGACACCGGTGAGCAAGGCCACGGTCTTCTCCTCCGCCCCGATCAGCATGACGGCCGGGGCGAAGGTGCCCATCCGGGTCGAGATGCGGCAAGGGTCCGGGAGGAACGGGCAGCTGCGCCTGCTGTGGCAGAGCAGGTCGATGCCCCGTTCGGTCATCCCCAGCACCCAGCTCTTCCCGGCCGGGTAGCGGCGCGCGACCAAGGTGCGGCAAACAAACGCGTTTGCCGGGGGCTGAGCCGCCCAGATGGGGTAGGGTGACGCATTGATCATCCACTGGCGATTCCGCTGGTGCCGGGCCTTGGACCTCGCCCCGTCATTTCGACGGTTCGCGAGGTCTATTCATGTCTGTGCTTTGAATCCCAGGTCATCGCAGTTGGCGAGTAGACGCGCCATCGAAATGACCTGAGCAGAAGCCGGACCCGCTCGGGCGCCGAAGGCCGCGTTCTTGCATCCCGGGCTCATCCCGCTTGACGAACGAGCCTCACTTCTCCCCTCACCCTCTCACCGCGCGGCGAGACAACGGGCTTCCACGCCCATTTCTCGTGCCCGCACAAACCAAATAAGGGAGCAACTCATGCTGTTCAAGTCGAAACAACCTCGAGACAGGTTCTTCTGGGTGGTGATCACGGGACTGTTTCTCGCCCTGGTCCTCGGGGGCGGTGCAGCAGTGGCCGCCAAGTTGATCACTGGCGAGGACATCGAGGACGGCACAGTCACGAAGGCCGACATCAAGGACAACAATCTCACCGGCATGGACTTGAAGGACGGCAGCGTCGGGAAGAACGACATCACAGACAACAGTCTCACCGGCGCGGACTTGAACGACGGAAGCGTCGGGACGAACGACATCAAGGACAACAGTCTCACCGGCACGGACTTGAAGGACGGCAGCGTCGGGTCGGCCGACCTCGCGCCGGATGCGGTCGCGTTCCCCAACTCACTGTGGGGCACGATGCTCCGGAACCAGAGCGGTGCAGCCGAGAGCGGGGTGCAGGCTGGCCCTGGCGACCCGCCGCTGGGTGACGGCAGCCTGCGGCTGTTCACGGCCGACGCCAGTGCCTCGCGGCCTACGGCAACTCGATCGACTTCGCGGGGTTCCAGCTCGAGGACATCACGAACTTGAGCTACTGGACCTACAACGCCGACCCGGGCGGAGTCGGCCCTCGCTGCGCATCGAGATCGATCCTCACCTCGTGTCCGACGCGACCCCGGCCGGGGCTGTCGAGTTCACCACCCTCGTCCACCTGACGACCGGCGAGCGGGACCGGGTGGGTGGCTGACGAGGACACCCTCGCCGACGACGACTGGTATCTCACCGGTGACGAGGGGACCACAACTGGATGCAACGAGGTCACCTATTGCACCTTCACGAGATTGTCTCGGTGCTCAATGCCAGCGTCGACGGATGACGGCACCGCCGGCGATCTCCACGGGCGTCTACTTCGGGCTGGGGGCCGGTTGAGCCGGCCGAGACTGCAGTCGACGAATTCGTGTTCAACGGGTTCCAGTTCGACTTCGAGCCGATGGGCGTGTTCCTGAGTCCTGCCCCGTGATGAGGTCCTGGATGCGGCCCATTCCCCACGGGTGAGGGGCGTGTGCCGGATTCGTTAGGTACATAGTCCGGAGGGACCGGCTGGGCATCAGAGGTTTGATGCCCAGCCTGGTTCCCTACTCAGGGCAACCACGGTCGCGGCCGTCTAAGTCGCCGCGGGCGGTGAAGATAGGAAGTTCTGCCGAGGCGCCCGCCCCTGCCTTACCGACAACCTCGAAGGCATCCGGAACCCACCGGACCCAGCCCCAGAGGAAGCCATGTACACCCAGTTCGCACCGATGAGCAGCTCCGCCGTCCAGTTCGCCAAGGACCATCGCGCCGAGCAGATCCGCGCCGCCGAGCAGTCCCGGCGGGCCGCCTCGTTCAAGACGCCGCGGCGCAGCCCGCGTGACGTGCTCCACTCCCTGGTCGCGGTTGCGGCAACGCAGCTGCACGACCGCTCCCACCGCCAGGCCACGACACAGTCCACCTGACACACGGCCCGCCCGCGCCCCAGGACCTAGCGGTCGCGCACCCCGGACGAGGGGGGTCATCTGGTGTCCGAGGGGGGACTTGAACCCCCACGCCCTAATACGGGCACTGGCACCTCAATGCAGATGAGGGGTACTCCTCCATGGTTCGCAGTGGTCTACCGAGCGCGCGTGGGGGTGTAGGGATGGCCCCGAGTGGGCGCAAGTCCTCATCGGTGGTCACAAGTCTGTGACCAAACCTGTGACCGCACGCCGCGCAGTGTTGCAGCCATGACGCGCGTCGGCCCGGCACGCGCAGAGGACCATCACTCCGCGCAGGGCACTCGTAGCGGCCAGACACCTTGGCCTCGCCTGTCGTACCGCCATTGGTCACGGACGCTGCCTGGATGCGGTTCGACGGCGGCCCACAGCGCGTTGCTCTTACGAGCGCTCCCAGTGCTCGGTCTGAGACGAGCGGGACGAAGACAAGGAGTTCGCCGGATTCCTCGGTGGCGCCTTACCGCAAGCCTTCTTGATGTCGGCAACCGCCGACGAGAGAAGCCCCGGAGGACGCCATGAACCCGATCTACCTGGCCATTATCGCCGGCAACACAATCGAGGACCGGACGCGCTCAGGTTCGTTTGCGCCGTACGGCCCGTGTGGTGCGTGCCCAAGCCCGCGAGGACCGAGCCCCGCTGCGGCGCGGCTCCAGGCCCCGCCTCGGAGTCCAGGAGGGCGCACCACCGGTTGTAGACGCGAAGCACCTCGTAGTACGCCCGTCGCTGTCTGGCGAACTCGCTCATAGCCGCATCCCAGTCGTCCTTGCCATCCCGACGTCTCGCGGATCGTGGGCTGCTCTCCGTCCGGCGATGCTGGCTGCACGACGGGCCTTCATTCATCTGGGTTGACTGAGTGGTCATCCGTGGTGCCATGGCAGTAGGAGGTGACGAGTGTGAGGTCACTGGCTGAATCCCGTATCAAGAGAGCTCGAGCAGTCGAGCTCGCAGCCCAGGGACTTGCGTACAGCGACATTGCGCAGGCAGTTGGCTACGCCCATAGGGGTTCGGCGCACCGCGCTGTGTTCAAGGCCATCGCTGAATATGAAGCCGAGGCAGTCGAACTGTTCCGAGCCACAGAGATGGAGAGGCTGGACTATCTCCAGACCAAGCTCTGGACGAAGGTCGAGGAGGGCGACTTGAAGGCAATCCACGCCGCGCTGAGGATCAGCGAGACCAGGAGACGGCTCCTCGGCCTAGACCGTCGTAATGCAGACGACAACGGGCCGACCTGCCTGGTTGGCGGACCCACGGCCTCCTGAGGCAACCCAGGGAGGCAACGGGCGCTTGCGTGCAGCCCCCACCGTTCGCGTTGAGATGATGCCGAAGCGGTGAATAGCAGATGCTGCGCCAACCCATGCGATCCAGGCATCCGGTCACCGCCCTGAACGGAGGGTGCCCAACTAGCCCCTTTCGGTTGTTGTCGTGGACTCCTCGCCGGTGGTGTGGTCTGCGGCGCGGCCACGGAGATGACACCTGGTACCCGGCATCAGGTTGTTTGTGGGCGCAAACAGGGTCGTTGTTGCAAAGCACCGCGCGTCTGATATCGGCGTGCAACACTCACCCGGTCAGGCGCTCCCTCGGCGGTTTCCCGCTTCATGCCATGGAGGACTCAATGTCTCGCCACCCACTGCCCGTACGCCCGGTTGTACGGAATCTTCTTTCCCTGCTGACAGGTGTCGGACTTCTGCTCGGCGGCCAGGTGGTCCTCGCCGGACCCGCCTCGGCAGGTCAGGTGGGAGTCACCATCTCGATCAGGGGCTCGGGGTACGTCGAGGTGGTCGAGGGGTCGATCGAGGATGGCGGATCGACGATGTGCGACTGGTTGTCCAACAAGGACGACCGCGTGACCAACAGCTGTGCGCGGATCCGCAACGAGGAGCTGTTTGAGGCCTGGGTCTGGCTCAGACCCACCGCTTCGAATGTCCCGGCGGGCAACTGGCGGTTCGCGGGGTGGCAGGGATGCGACGCAACCCGCGTCGCCCCCGATGGCGTCACCGAGTGCGCCGTGCACTCAGGCTCGACCAACGCCGTGGAACGTACCCCGCTGGCGATCTTCGACGACAACGTCGCCCCCAACATCAGTGCATTCACCGAGACCTTCTCCACCACCCAGGAACGCACCGCGTTCTTCTTCTTCTCCAGCAGCGAGAGCGGCACGTTCGAGTGCCGATTCGACAGCGGGTCCTACGAGACCTGCACGAGTGGAGTCTCGAGGACTTTCACGGAGGGCTCCCACTCCATCCAGGCGCGCGCGACGGATCCGTCGGGCAATATCGGCCAGGCCAGCAGTCGGACCATCACGGTGGTAGACACGGCGCTCACAGGCGGACCGACCGGTCTCACGAACAGCAGAGCGCCCACCTTCACCTATAGCACCCTGGCCGGCATCGCTTTCGAGTGCTCGCTGGACTCCTCCCCCTTCAGCACCTGCCCCAACAGTGGAAAGTCGTACTTCAACCTCGCCGACGGCTTTCACACCTTCCGGGTCCGCGCCGTGAACGGTGAGTGGTTTGATCGCGTCCCAGCGACCCGTAGCTGGACCATCGATGGCACCCCGCCGGACACCTTCCTGCACACGACGAACACCTCAGGAACTTCGGCATCGTTCACCTTCGGCCATGACGGCGGCGGATCGTTCTCGGGGTTCGAATGTCGGCTGCTGAAGGGCGGGTCGGTCTTCGCTGACTGGCAGTCCTGCAACACCGGGTCACAGAGCTTCAGTTCTCTGCCTGACGGCGGCTGGACGTTCCACGTCCGCGCCCTCGACCATGCCGGCAACGTCGATCAAACTCCCGCCACCCATGAGTGGACGGTGGACACAACCGCGCCGCAGACCTCGGTCCTCACCGGACCGACCAACAACTCGTTCGTGCTGTCCACCGTGGCGAACCTGTCGTTCGGCTCCACCGAGTCGGGCTCCTCGTTCACGTGCGCGCTCGACGGGGCGCCGGTGGACTGCCCGGGTGGATCACTGAGCCTAACGAACCTGGCCCACACCACCCACAAGGCAACCGGTACGGCGACCGATGACACGGGGAACACAGATCCGACCCCGGCTCGGCGGACATGGACAGTGCCCCTCGACAGCACCGAGCTCACCCACGGCACCGGATGGACCCAGAGGTCCGCCGCTGGCGCCTACCTCGGCACGTACTCGCAGTCCGCTGTGCAAGGGGCAACCTTGTCCCGCAAGGTCACCAACGCCCGCAAGGTGGCCCTGGTCGTCACCAAGGGCGTCGGGTTCGGCAAGGTCCAGGTCTTCGCCGGCACCCAGCTGCTCAAGACCGTCAACCTCGCGGCGACCACACGCGAGACGAAGCAGCTGATCCCGATCACGTCGTTCGCAGCCGCGTTCACGGGCCGGCTCAAGGTCGTGGTCTCTACCTCGGGCAAGACCGTCCGCATCGAAGGCCTCGGCGTCGCGACGTAGCGAAGCGTGAGTGGCCTGCACGACAGCGAGTGGCAGATCTGGCGTGCCCGAGACTGGCGAGCCGTGGATGGCCCGCTGGCTGGAGGCTCGTCGGGGAGAGATCCGCGAGCCACCCGCGAGACCTACATGCATGCCCTAAAGCCCGTTGCAACTGTGACCAAAAGTGTGACCAACACAGAAGAAGGGCCTCTCCGGTCGTAGTGCGGAGAGGCCCTTCGATTCTGCGTTCCTGCAGGTCAGGCCTGAGGTCACCTGGTGTCCGAGGGGGGACTTGAACCCCCACGCCCTAATACGGGCACTAGCACCTCAAGCTAGCGCGTCTGCCAATTCCGCCACCCGGACGAGTGCGGGGAGAGATTAGCAAAGGAAGGCCCCAGATCCCGCATCGGGATCACTGATCAGGGACTTCCCTTTGGTCAACGATCTCAGCGGCGGTGGCCCCACGCCGTGACCTCGATCCGGGTAGGAACCCACGGATCGAAACGGAGCCGCATGCCGGCCTCGGGCGGGGTGCGATTGCCCTTCCGGCTGTTGCACCGCCCGCACGCGGCGACCGTGTTCAGCCAGGTCCAGGTGCCGCCGCGTGATCGTGGCACCAGGTGGTCGATGGTGTTGGCATGGCCGCCGCAGTAGGCGCAGCGATGCTGGTCGCGACGCAACACTGCCTCGCGCCCGTAAGCCGCCGGCCGGTACATCCAGGACGCGACGACGTAGCGCACCAGGCGCAACACCTTCGGCCACGGGTGGGGGCCGATCCGCCTGTCCTCGTCTGCCTCGTGGACGACGGCGACGCCACGGAACAGCATCCGCACCGCGTGCGGGAACGAGACGACGTCGTGCGGCTCGTAGGAGGCGTTGAGCAGTACGACGGGACCGTGGGTCGTCGCCAACGCAATCGCCTCCTTCCGTAGCCGCACCCTAAGCATGGCCGACGGGGCGGCAAACAGAGTTTCACTGATGTTGCCGAAATTCTGGCTCCGTATCCTGGCTCGGTGCATCGCCTTCGCATCGCATTCGTGCCCGGCGTGACGCCCGACAAGTGGGCGAAGGTGTGGCGCGAGCGGCACCCGGACATCCGCCTGGAGCTGCTACCGATCGAGGAGTCGGAGCAACGCGCCGTGCTCGACGACGGTGCTGCGGACATGACGCTGGCCCGGCTCCCCGTCGAGCGCGAGCGTCCGACCCTTCTGCACTGTGTGGTGCTCTACGAGGAGCTGCCCGTCGTGGTCGTAGCGGTCGACCACTTCGTTGCTGCCGCGGACGAGGTGACGACCGATGACCTGGCCGACGAGCAGCTGGTGCTCCCGGAGCGTTCCGGGTGGCGGCCGACGACCGACCAGCGCGACTTCCCCCCGATGACCGCCGCGGAGGCGGTCGAAGTCGCGGCGGCCGGGACCGGCGTCGTCGTACTGCCGATGTCCCTCGCCCGGCTGTACCACCGCAAGGACGTCGTGCACCGGCCCGTCGCCGACCTGCCGGCCACCCGGATCGGGTTGGTGTGGCGGGTCGAGGACGACGGACCGGTGCACCAGGACTTCGTCGGGGTCAGCCGCGGCCGCCGAGCGAGCAGCGGCCGCGGGGCCTGACCCACGCACGTCACACGGCGTAGAAGTAGTCGCAGCCGTAGAACTCGTCGCCCGGGTCGGTGGAGTCGTAGTAGACCGTGTCGTATCCCGGGCCGCACTGGATGAGGTCGGCGTTGCCGTCGGCGTAGACGTAGACGTAGTCGTTGCCGTAGCCGGCCTTCACCTGGTCGGAGGAGAAGCCCGGGACCAGGGCATCGTCGCCGCTGCCGCCGAACAGGCGGTCCGGGCCGGCACCGCCGTAGATGGAGTCGCCCTCGCTCCCGCCGCGCAGGACGTCGCGTCCGTCGGCACCCGTCAGGTAGTCGTAGCCCACGCCGCCGAGGAGCAGGTCCTGGCCGGCGTAGCCGTAGATCGAGTCGTTGCCCTGGAAGCCCTCGAGGGTGTCCGCGGACGACGTGCCGTAGAGGACGTCGTCGCCGTTGGTGCCCGGGACGTACGCAGCCGACGCGGGGCTCGCCGAGAACGCAGCGACACCAGCGGCAGCCGCCGCCGCACCGAGGGCGAGGATTCGGATGGAACGCATGGGAGTCTCCTTCTGGTCGTGGCCCACCGCTGCGGCCGGCCTCATCCACGGGATGCACCCACTCCCCTGTCCAGTTCCCGGATTCGTGGGACTTTCTCGAAATCCGGTGCCGGCGTTCGACTAGCCCCAGTGCCAGGTCTGCTTCGCGAGCAGGTCGCGCGCACGCGCGATCCGCGACCGTACGGTGCCGACGGGGACGCCGAGCCGTTCGGCGATCTCGTCGTAGCCGAGCTGGTCGAACTCCCGCAGGACCAACGCCTCCCGGTAGGGCTCGGGCACCTGGTCCAGCGCCTGGCGGACCGCCACCTCGTCGGCGACGACCGAGCTCAGCCGTCGGCTGAACGCCCACTGCTCGGGGACGTCATCGCCCGTCGGCTCGGTCTTGCGCTGCTTGCGCCGAAGGACCTGCAATGCCTCGTTGCGAGCGATGGCGCGCACCCACGTCTGGAACCGGGACCGGCCCTCGAACTGGGAGATCTTCTCCATGACGGCGATCAGGGTCAGCTGCGCCGCGTCCTCGATGTCGGCGGGGTCGACGAGGAGGGACGTGATCGCAGGCTGGGCGATCCGGTGCCGGTGCACCAGCTCGAGCAGCAGCTCGGTCGCCGGGACGGTTCCTGCCGCGCCGTGGACCGCGAGGCCGTCAAGGATCGCGATCCGGTCGTCCGCGCCGGCGGCGGCGTACTCGGTCAGGATCGCGCCGCGAGCGGCTGCGTCGCCTGCTGCGGCCGACTCGAGAAGCGCCGGGTCCGCCATCACGCACCGCCTGCGTAGTCGAGTGCCAGCACGAACGCAACGCCGACAGCGATCACGGCCGCCACCAGCACGGCCAGCAGCAGCGGACCGCCGGGGAACCATGGATGACGGGCGACCGTCTCCGGCGTCGGCACCGGCAACTGCGTCGACGGCGGAGGCGCCGCGGCAGCCGGCGGCGCAGCGCGGAAGACAGTGGCGGGCGCCATGCTGCTTTCGAGCGTGGTCACCAGGTCCTCGGCCCAGGTGCGCGCGTCCGGGTGCCGGACGGCGCGGTCACGCGCCATCCCCCGTTCCACGACTGCGCTCACCCGTGGATCCCGCGGGCCGTCGACGAGGTCGATCAGCTCCGCGATGACGGCCGAGGCGGCGTAGATGTCGGCGCGTCCGTCCAGCGGCGCGCCGATCGCCGCTTGCTCGGGGGCCATGTACGCCGGGGTCCCGACGGCGGCGGTCACCAGCCGGGTGGACTCCAGCGCCTTGGCGAGGCCGAAGTCGCCCAGGACGAGGAAGTCGTCGTCGCGCAGCAGCGTCCCGCCCGGGACACCGTCGGGCGCGGTGCCGGTTGCTGCCGGTCGGATCAAGATGTTGGAGGGCTTGACGTCGCGGTGGACGACGCCACGGTCGTGGATGGCGGCGAGCGCGGCGCCGAGGGCGGCCGCGACCGCACGGACGTCGCGCAGGGTGACGGTCTTCCCGCCCTCCTGGAGGTCGTCCAGCCGGTCGCGAAGGGTGCCCCGCTCGGCGAGCTCGAGGACCAGGTAGGGCCGGCCGTCCGGGAGCTGCGCGACGTCATAGACGGTCGCGGCGCGGGGTGACTCGATCCGCCGCATCAGCCGGGCTTCCTTGATGAACCGGGCCCGCCCGTCCGGGTCGAAGGCGACCTGCGTCGAGAGCACCTTGAGCGCGACGAGCTGCTCCAGCACAGGGTCCTCGGCACGATAGACCGCGGCATGCGCACCCACGCCCAGCCGTTCGAGCACGACGAACCGACCGATCGCCTCCACGGCCCAATCCTGTCAGAGACCGGGCCGAGGGTGATTGCTCCGTCGAGCAGGTCCCCTCACCAGCTGGTCGAGAGCGGGCGGCCCTCGTGGAAGCCGGCGGCGGACTGGACTCCCACCACCGCGCGCTCGTGGAGCTCCCCGAGCGACGCTGCGCCGGCGTACGTGCACGCCGAGCGGACTCCTGCGGAGATCTGGTCGATCAGGTCCTCGACGCCCGGGCGGGCGGGATCTAGGTACATCCGCGAGGAGGAGATGCCCTCCTCGTAGAGGCCCTTGCGTGCCCGGTCGAAGGCGGACTCGGTGGCGGTGCGACCGGCCACCGCCCGTGCCGACGCCATGCCGAAGGAGACCTTGAACGGGCGGCCGTCTGCGTCCTGCAGCAGGTCGCCAGGCGACTCGTGGGTGCCGGCGAACCAGGAGCCGATCATCACCGACGACGCGCCCGCAGCCAGGGCCAGCGCCACGTCGCGCGGGTGGCGCACTCCCCCGTCGGCCCACACGTGGGCGCCGAGATCGCGGGCGGCGACAGCGCACTCGAGGACCGCCGAGAACTGTGGTCGTCCGACTCCGGTCATCATCCGGGTCGTGCACATGGCGCCGGGCCCGACACCGACCTTGACGATGTCGGCCCCCGCGGCGACCAACGCGCGGGTCCCGTCGGCGTCCACGACGTTGCCGGCCGCGACGGGCACTGCGGGACCCAGCGAGCGGACGGCCTGGAGCGCCTCGATCATCCGGTCCTGGTGGCCGTGCGCGGTGTCGACGACCAGGCAGTCGACACCGGCGTCGAGCAGGGCGCGGGCCTTGGCTCCGACATCGCCGTTCACCCCGACAGCGGCTGCGATCTTGAGTGAACCTGCGTCGTCGACGGCAGGACGGTAGAGCGTGGCCCGCAGGGCGCCGGTGCGGGTCAGCACGCCCACGAGCTGGCCGTCGGTGTCGACGCCGACGGCGATCGCGGCACGGGCGTCGTCCAGCGCGTCGAACGCCTTGCGCGGCTCGATGTCCTCGTCGACGAGCACCTCCACCGGCCGCATGACCTGGTGCGCCTGCGCGAACCGATCGACCTCGGCGCAGTCGTCCTCGAGCACGATCCCGACCGGACGGTGCTGGTCGTCCACCACGACTGCCGCCCGGTGCGAGCGCTTGGGGATGAGCGAGAGCGCCTCGGCGACCGTCTGGTCGGGTCGCAGCTGGATCGGGGTGTCGAGCACCAGGTGCCGGGTCTTGACGAAGGCCACGACGTCGGCGACCACCGGCGCAGGGATGTCTTGCGGGACCACGACCAGGCCGCCCCGCCGGGCGACGGTCTCGGTCATCCGCTTGCCGGCGATGGCCGTCATGTTGGCCACCACGATCGGGATCGTGGTCCCTGTGCCGTCGTCGGTGGCCAGGTCGACGTCGTACCGGCTTCCCACGGACGACCTCCCCGGGACCATGAACACGTCGTCGTAGGTCAGGTCGTGGGCAGGTGCCCGGTCGTCGAGGAAACGCACGTCCCGAATCTACCCGTGCAACGAGGTCAGGCAGCCACTGGAAGGATGGGCGGGTGACGTCCGTGACCGCCCGCGCTCCCGGCCGGGTCAACCTGATCGGGGACCACACGGACTACAACGGCGGGCTGTGCCTGCCGTTCGCGGTCCCGATGTCCACGACCACCGTCGCGCGACCTCGCGGTGACGACCGGCTCCGGATCCGGTCCAAGGCGTTCCCGAAGTCGTGGACGGGTCGTCTGGACGACCTGACGCTCGACGGCCGCGACACGATCCCGGACTGGGTCCGTTACGTCACCGGTGTCCTGTGGGCGGCAAGGGAGGACGGCTGGCCACTGCCCGGCCTCGACCTGGTCATCGACAGCGAGCTCCCGCTCGGGTCCGGGTTGTCGAGCTCGGCCGCCCTGGAGTGCTCGGTCGCGATCGCAGTGGGCACCCTGGTGGACCGGCCACTCGACCCGGGCAGCCGGCAACCGCTCGCTGAGCTGTGCCGCCGCGCCGAGACCGAGTACGTCGGAGCCCCGACTGGCGGGATGGACCAGCTGGCCTCCCTCCTCGGCAAGCCGGACCATGCGGTGCTGATCGACTTCGCGGACATCAGCGTGCGACAGGTCCCGCTCGCACTCAGGGAGGCCGGGCTCGTCGTGCTCGTCACCGACACCGGTACGGCGCACCAGCTGGCCGGACCCGACAGCGGCTACGCCCAGCGGCGGGCCGAGTGCGACGCTGCGGCGGCGGTGCTCGACCTGCCTCGCATCGGCCTGGCCTGGGCCGATGACCTGAGCCGGCTCGAGGACGACATCCAGCGGGCGCGGGCTCGCCACGTGCTGTCGGAGAGCGCCCGGGTCGAGGACGTCCTCGCCGCCGTCGCCGCCGGGGACTGGACCGCCGTCGGCGCCATCCTCACGGCCTCCCACACGTCCCTCCGAGGGGATTTCGACGCCTCGACGCCGGCGCTGGACCTGGCCGTCTTCACCGCGGTGGACGCGGGCGCGCTCGGTGCGCGGTTGACCGGTGGCGGCTTCGGCGGCTCGGCGATCGCGCTGGTGGAGGAGGAACGAGCCGACGCTGTCCGCAAAGCCGTCGACGCCGCGTTCGCGGATGCGGAGCTCGCGACGCCGACCCACCTGACGGTGCTGCCGTCCGCCGGGGCGTCGGTCAGCCGCTCCGGCTAGGCAGCGTCTCCGGCGGCTGCGACCAGGTCTGTCCCGTCCGGGCGGCTCGGGGCGGCAGTGCCCCTACCCCTGCTGCCAGACTTCCGTCATGCGGTTGCCCGACCCCGCCCTGGTGGTCCTCGTCGGCGCGTCCGGGTCCGGCAAGTCGACCTGGGCCGCCGGGCGCTACCGCCCCCAGGAGGTCGTCTCCTCCGATGCGCTCCGGGGCATCGTCGGAAGCGGAGATCACGACCTGGACGCGTCCGTCGACGCGTTCGCCGTCCTCGAGCAGGTCGTCGCAGCGCGGGTCGGACGGGGACTCTGCACCGTGGTCGACACCCTCGGCCTCGACGCCGCACGACGCACGGGGTGGCTCGCGCTGGCACGACGAGCCGGCCTCCCGGCGGTCGCGGTCGTGCTCGCGACGCCCGACGCGGAGTGCCGACGCCGCAATGCGCAGCGAGACCTTCCCGTGCCGGCACCGGCGCTCGCGGGCCAGCTCCGTCGGATGCGTTCGGTGGCCGAGGAGCTGGCGGCGGAGGGGTGGGAGGTGGTGGTCACGGACGGTTCGGCCCGCGCGAGCAGCACGCCGCCGGTCCGGACGCAGCCCGTGGCGGCCACGGGCACACAGGATCGTCGTACGTCCGCCGGCGTCGAGGTGATGCTCCAGGTGTCCCGATTCCCCTGGGGCGAGGACCCGGCCGGCTGGCTCACCGAGATCGCCGTGGAGGCCGACCGGATCGGCTTCGCAGGCATCGCTCTGATGGATCACCTCGTCCAGATCCCCCAGGTCGGCCGGGCATGGGAGCCGATCCCCGAGCCCTACGTCACGCTCGGGCTGCTCGCCGGGCTCGACACCCGGCTGCGGCTCGGCACCCTGGTCACCCCGATGACGTTGCGGCCGGCAGGAGTGGTGGCCAAGGCGGTCGCCACCCTCGACGTGCTGAGCGCCGGCCGGGCCTTCGTGGGTGTGGGCGCCGGCTGGTGGCAACGCGAGCATGCCGGGTTCGGCGTGCCGTTCCCCGGCACCCGGGCGCGCCTCGACCTGCTCGAGGACGGCATCGAGATCATGCGCGCGCTCTGGTCGCCGGGCACGAAGGCGTGGGAGGGGACCCGTGTGCGGCTGCCAGAGACCACCAGCTATCCGCGGCCCGTCGGCCGCGTGCCCGTGGTCGTCGGCGGTTCGGGCGAGAGGCGGACGCTGCGGATCGCGGCCCGGCTGGGCGACGCGTGCAACCTGCCGTCGGATCACGACGTGCTGGCGGCCAAGGTCACGGCGCTGCATGCTCACTGCGCCGAGGTCGGCCGCGACCCGGAGGAGGTCGCGGTGACGGTGCTGGACCTGCCGGTCGTCGGCCACGACCGCGACGACGCGTGGCGGCGCGTCGAGCGGCTGCGCGGCCGCACGCCCGCGGCGTCGTACGCCGCCCGTCACCATGCCGGGCCGGCAGCGGGCCACGTCGAGCGGTACGCCGGCCTGGCGGGTCAGGGCGTGGAGACGGTGTTCCTCGGGCTTCCCGACCTGGCCGGAGCCGGCGACCTCGAGCGGCTGGCGCCGCTGCTGGCCTGAGGCGCTACTTCAGCTCGGCGCTGGAAAGGCCCAGGACCCGGCGCGCCACGATCAGCTGCTGGATCTGCTGCGTGCCTTCGAAGATGTCGAGGATCTTGGAGTCCCGGCTCCACTTCTCCAGCAGCTCCGCCTCGCTGTAGCCGATCGAGGAGCACAGCTCGACACAGCTGAGGGTGACGTCGGAGCCGACCCGGCCGGCCTTCGCCTTGGCCATCGAGGCCTCGAGCGAGTTGGGCTTGCGGTTGTCAGCCATCCACGCCGCCTGCAGCGTGAGCAGCCGCGCACCTTCCCAGTCGGCCTCGAGCTGGAGGAACCGGGCAGCAGCCGCGGACTGCAGGTTGGCCGGCTTGTCGTAGTCGACCTCGACCCCTGCCTGCTTCAGGAGGTCGCGGGTCAGGTCGAGAGACGCCTGCGCGCAGCCGATCGCCATCGCGGCCACCAGCGGCCGGGTGTTGTCGAAGGTCGCCATCGCACCGGCGAAACCCTGCTCGACATTGATCTCCGGAGAGCCCATCAGGTTCTCCTTCGGCACACGGCAGTCCGTGAACGTGAGCACCGCGGTGTCGGAGGCTCGGATGCCGAGCTTCTCCTCGAGCCGCTCCACCTTGAGACCGGGGGTGCCCTTCTCCACGAGGAACGACTTGATAGCGGCGCGTCCCAGCGACTTGTCGAGGGTCGCCCACACGACGACGCAATCGGCCCGCTCGCCCGAGGTGACGAAGATCTTCTCGCCGTTGATGACGTACTCGTCGCCGTCGAGGACGGCGGTGGTCGAGACGGCAGCCGAGTCCGAGCCGAAGGACGGCTCGGTGATCGCCATCGACGCCCACTTGCCCTTGAACCGGGCCAGCTGCTCCTCGTTGGCGACGGAGGCGATCGCCGAGTTGCCGAGGCCCTGGCGCGGGAACGACAGCATCAGTCCGACGTCGCCCCAGCACATCTCGGCGATGGAGGTCACCGAGGCCATGTTGGCGCCGTTCTTGACGATGTCGTCGTCGGTGATGCCGTCGCGGCGGACGCCGGCGGCGCCCGCGCCCTCGCTGGAGCCGGACTCCTCCAGGCCGTCGATCATCGCGGCGAGGATGTCGAGCTCCTTGGGGTACTCGTGCTCGGCGATGTCGTACTTGCGGGAGATCGGCCGCAGCATGTTCATCGCGACCTGGTGCGCCTGATCGATGAGCACGCGGTGCTTCTTGGGGATCTCCAGGTTGATGGCCATCAGACCAGCACCGTCCCTTCCATGATGCCGATGGCACGCAGGTCTCGGTACCACCGCTCCACCGGGTGCTCCTTGACGTAGCCGTGCCCGCCGAGCAGCTGGACGCCGTCGAGACCGATCTGCATGCCCTTGTCCGCGCAGAGCTTGCGCGCCAGCGCCACCTGCTTGCTGAAGTCCTTGCCCGCGGCCGCACGCGCCGCGGCCCGATAGGTGAGCAGCCGCATCGCCTGGAGCTCGATCGCGATGTTGGCGACCATGAACGCGACCGACTGGCGGTGGGCGACCGGTTCGCCGAACGCCTCGCGCTCCTTGACGTACGGCGTGACGTAGTCGAGCACTGCCTGGCCGGTGCCGACCGCGAGCGCGCACCAGGCGAGGCGCGACAGCCGCACGCACTCGGCGTACGTCGATCCGTCGGTCTCGCCGAGCACCGCCTCGGCGGGGACCTCCACGTCCTTGAGCCCGAGCTTGGTCATCGATGCTGCGCGGACACCCATGGCCGGGTCGCCCTCGAGGGTGAGGCCCTCGGTCGAGGACTCGACGAGGAAGAGGACCGGCTTGCCGTCGAGGCTGGCGCCGACGACGAAGAGCTCGGCCGAGTCACCGCGGGCGACAAGGCTCTTGGTGCCGTTGAGGACATAGCCGGCCTGGGTCTTCCTGGCGGTGGTCGCAGGGTCGAACACGTCGAAGAGGACCGCTCGGCTCGTTGAGTGCGAGCGCGGCGGCCGGCACCGCGTCGCCGGTGAACGCCGGCAGGTAGGTCTGTTGCTGCATGTCGGTGCCCCATAGGCCGATCGCGGTCGCCACGGAGCCGGGAGCGAGGGTCGCGACAGCGAGGCCCATGTCGCCCCTGGCGAGCGCCTCGGCGACGAGGGTGCCGGCCATGGCCGAACGCTCCTCGGAGACACCACCGAGCGCCTCGGGCAGGCCCAGGATGGGCAGTCCGATCTCGAGACTGGACTTGAGCAGCACGTCGGGCGCGGCGCACGCAGCGTCGGCGGCGGAGGCGGCAGGGCGGACGATCTCCTGGGCGAACTCCGAGACGAGGTCCACGAGCATCTGCTCGTCCTCGGTCGGCGTCAGGTCGAACGGGCCGGTGCCCGCGGTCGGCGCCGGGCGGGTGCCCGGCGCCCCCTTCCTGCCGGACCTGGAGAACGTGCGGCTCGCGTTGGTGATGGTCTTGAACCCGGTGCGGGTGACGTTGAAGACGACCTGCTCCGACTGCTTCCGCAGCCCGACCTTGTCGAGGAGGTCGCTCTGGGCGAGCCGGTTCAGTCCTGCCACGAGGAACCCGATCGGATCGCGCCTCTCGCTGTCGGGGACCCCGTGCCTGCCACCCGGTTTGAGGTTGCTGATCAGGGACATGCGAACTAATGTAACTGTGAGTTACACACAGCGCTACAGGGGCCCGGATTTCGGCGCCGTTTCCTACGTGCGACGCGTCACAGATCGTCGTCCGGGCAGCCTCTAGGATCGGTGGTCATGTCATTGAAGGGCTCCGACGAGCCAGTCCACGCGCCGCACGGCCCGCTCCCCCGGGGCGGCGCAGCCCGCCCGATCACCCGCTGGGGCACGCCGGTGATGCATCGTCCCCAGCAGCCGGTGACGGCTGATCAGTTCGGGAACGACGACCTGCGCGGCCTCGCCGCCGACATGGTCGCCACCATGTACGCCGCCGACGGGGTGGGTCTGGCGGCATGCCAGATCGGGGTGGACCTGGCCATGTTCGTCTTCGACTGCCCGGACGAGTCCGGCGACCGCTACGTCGGCGTGGTGTGCAACCCGAGCATCACCGTTCCCGAGGACCGCGGGCGCAAGCTCGACGACGACGACGAGGGGTGCCTGTCCTTTCCGGGCGCCTTCTGCCCCTGCGCGCGACCAGCCTTCGCGACCGTCGACGGCTTCGGGCTCGACGGCGCGCCGGTGCGGTTCGAGGGGGACGGCCTGCTCGCTCGCTGTCTCCAGCACGAGACCGACCACACCAAGGGCACCGTGTTCGCCGACCGGCTGTCCGCGCGAGCGCGCAAGAAGCTCCAGAAGCTGCACGACGCCGCTGCCGAGGACTACCCAGCGGACTGGCCGGCCTGAGCCAGGCCGGGCCATGCGCGCGTCACTGGTCGTTCCGCGTCGGCCTTCGTCAGCGCCGGGCGGTGACGTAGCACGCGACGGCGGAGGCGGCCGCGACGTTGAGCGAGTCGATGCCCGGAACCATCGGGATGATCGCACGTCGGTCGGCGGACTGCTCCCACCGCGCGGACAGTCCGTGCCCCTCCGAGCCGAGCACGAGCGCCACCTTGTCGAGCCCGGCGACCGCCTCCTCGATCGGCACTGCGTCGTCGGCGAGGGTCAG
Organism: uncultured Actinomycetota bacterium; assembly: GCA_963724275.1. GTDB lineage: Bacteria > Actinomycetota > Actinomycetes > Propionibacteriales > Nocardioidaceae > Nocardioides. Next base: position 118,393 of record CAVRUB010000015.1, read on the forward strand.
CGCGATCGTGGTGAATCCCGCGGCCGACAGGACGGGCAGCGCGTCGTGCCACTCGGTCATCCGGGTCCATGGCAGGCTGAAGACCGCACCCATCGCGACCTTGACCGAGCGTCGGTAGAGCGGGTCGGCGCAGCGCGGCGCGAGCAACGCGGCGTCGAACCCGAGTGCGGCTCCGCTGCGGAAGATCGCCCCGACGTTGGTGTGATCGACGACGTCCTCGAGCACGAGCACCGACCGGGCGCCGGTGAGCACGTCAGCGACCGTCGGCAGCGGTCGTCGTACCAGTGACGCCAGTGCTCCCCGGTGGACGTGGAAGCCCGTGACCTCCTCTGCCAGCGCCTCAGAAACCACGTAGCAGGGGGCGTCCGTCGTGGCGAGCACGTCGGCGAGCCCATCGAGCCAGCGCGGCGCCATCAGGAACGAGCGCACCTGGAAGCCGCCCTCCACCGCGCGGCGCACGACCTTCTCACCCTCCGCGAGGAAGAGTCCGTGCTCGGCCTCGACGTGCTTGCGGAGCTGGACATCGCGCAGGTCGCGGTAGTCGGCCAGCCGAGGATCGTCGGCGGCCGCGATCTCGACCAGCTCAGCCATCGGCGGTAGCAAACGTCTCAGGAAAGGCCACCCGTACCACCTCTCCGACCACGATGATCGCGGGCGGCTGCACGCCCTCGTCGGCGATGGAGGCGCCGAGGGTGGAGAGCGTGGCCAGCACCGTGCGCTGGGTCGGCATCGTCCCGTCACACACGACCGCCACCGGCGTGCCCGGCTCGCGGCCGCCCGCGACCAGCGCCTCCGCGATCTTCGCGCCGTTCTCCACGGCCATCATCAGCACGACCGTGCCCCGCAGCTGCGCCAGGGCACGGAAGTCGACCAACGACTCGGGGTGACCGGGCGGCAGGTGGCCCGACACGATCGAGAACTCGTGCGCGATGCCTCGGTGGGTGACGGGGATCCCGGCAATCGCGGGTACGGCGACCGGGCTGGTGAGGCCCGGGATCACGGTGACGGGCACGCCGGCCTCACGGCACGCGATGACCTCCTCGTAGCCACGACCGAAGACGAAGTTGTCTCCACCCTTGAACCGTACGACCCGCTTGCCGGCGAGCGCACGGTCCACGACCACCCGGTTGATCTCGGCCTGTTGCGCGCTCCGCCCGCGTGGCAGCTTGGCCACGTCGATCAGCTCGACATCAGCAGGCAGCTCGCCCAGCAGCTCCCGCGGCGCCAGCCGGTCGGCGACCACCACGTCGGCCTCCATCAGTGCCTTGCGGCCGGCGATCGACATCAGCTCCGGGTCGCCCGGTCCGCCGCCCACGAGAGTGACGCCCGGCTTCCTGTCGCGGTGGTGCGGCGCGGCGATGCGGCCCTCGCGCAACGCTTCCAGGATCTCGTCGCGGAGCGCGACCGACCGGCGGGGCTCCCGGTTGCCGAGCACGGCCACTGTCACGCCGGCGTGCCGTCCGACCGCAGGGGTCCAGGCGCTGCCGCGGGTCGCGTCGTCGGAGCGCACACAGAAGATCCGCTGCTGCTCCGCCAGCTCGCTGACGTGCTCGTTGACCGCCGCGTCGTCGGTGACGGCGATGACGTACCAGGCGTCCTCGAGGTCGTCGTCCTCGAACCTGCGCTGGTGCCAGGTGATCTCGCCGGATCCCACCAGTCCCTCGATCGCGGGCGTTGCGTCGGGTGACACGACGTGCACGTCGGCACCGACCGCGATCAGCTGCGGGACCCGCCGCTGGGCCACCGTGCCGCCGCCCACCACGACCACGCGCCGCCCCGCAAGGCGAAGCCCCGAGGGGTACGGCGGGTAGTCCATGGAGCCATCATCGACGGCGTCCGGCTCGCCCCTGTCAACCACCCACCAGCCGGACTACATTCATCGGGGTCCGATGTCTGTGCTGACGCATCCTCGAAGGAGCAACCATGTCCTTGGAACGACCGGTCACGCCCGATCCCTACGCGCTGCTGCCTGCCGTGCCGTCGTTCGGCGTGACCAGCGCCGACGTCGCTGACGACCAGCCGCTCAAGCAGGACCAGGTCTACGACGGCGGCAACACCTCGCCGCAGCTGTCCTGGGAGCCCGGCCCCGAGGGCACCCAGAGCTATGTCGTCACCTGCTTCGACCCGGACGCTCCGGTCGTGAGCGGCTTCTGGCACTGGGTCGCCGTGGACATCCCCGCGGACGTGACCAGCCTCGACACCGGCGCAGGCGCGAGCGACGAGTCGCTGCCGGGCGGCGCGTTCCACGTGCGCAACGACTTCGGCGAGAGGGCATTCGGTGGCGCCGCACCGCCCGAGGGCGACCAGGTGCACCGCTACTACTTCGTGGTGCACGCGGTGAAGGAGCCGGCGTTGGGCGTCGACGGCAGCGCGAGCCCTGCTGTCGTCGGCTTCAACCTCGCCTTCAAGACCCTCGCCCGGGGCATGGTTGTCGGGACCTACCAGCACTGAGTCTCGACACGCCCCTGCCCAGCGGCTCGGGTCACCCGACCAGGGGAAGAAGGAGTCATGAGGGTCGCCGTCGGGCGGATCGCACTCCTGCTCGGCATCGTCGTCGTCGCTGCGATGGCGTGGTACGGCGCCACTGCGCTCTTCGGCGACAAGGAGCCCACCGACGACGAGTCCGCACCCCGCGACTGCCAGGCGGCCACCAAGCGCCAGGCACGGGTGGCGGAGCGCGCGTTCCTTCGACAGCACGGCGGAGCTCGGTGGCTCAGGGGTGTCGGTGTCAGCGACACCGACCGCGTCGGGCGGGCGAATCCGCCGATCGAGGGCGAAGGGGCGCTCCTCCTGGTGACGCACCCGCGCGGTTCCGAGGTGCCCGATCTGCCCGACTGCATCAGGGACGTCCCGGTGGTCTACGTCCCGGCCGGGACCTTTGTCGGAGATTGACCCTTGTGGCGCCGGTCACTTCGGAGTTACGTAGGCCCATGGCCGACAAGAACCACCGGAAGGCCGGTGACCAGGACCTGGCGGCGCCCGGGCCCGACCGGATCCGCAATGTCGTGCTGGTCGGGCCCACCCAGTCAGGCAAGACCTCCCTCGTCGAGGCACTCGCGAAGATCTCCCTAGGTCAGCACCGGTCCGTCTCCCTCGCCGTCGCTCCCGTCGTGGTGGAGGGCACGAAGGTCAATCTCATCGACACGCCCGGCTACGCCGACTTCGTCGGCGAGGTCCGCGCCGGGCTGCGTGCCGCGGACTGCGCACTCTTCGTCATCGCCGCCAACGAGGGCGTCGACGACGGCACCCGCGAGCTGTGGCGGGAGTGTGCCGCCGTCGGCATGCCGCGAGCCGTGGTGATCACCAAGCTGGATCACGCGCGCGCCGATCCCGACGGCGTCGTCCGGGCAGCCCAGGCCGCGTTCGGCGAGAAGGTGCTGCCCGTCCACGTCCTCCGGGAGGGCGTCGTCGGAGAGCCTTCTCGGATCGGACTCCCGGGACCCGCGCCGGAGCGAGCTGATCGAGGCGATCATCGAGGAGTCCGAGGACGAGACGCTGATGGACCGGTACCTCGGCGGTGAGCAGATCGAGGAGAAGCTGTTGATCGACGACCTCGAGACGGCGATCGCCCGCGGCGGGCTCTTCCCCGTCACGCCCGTGTGCGCCCAGTCCGGAACCGGCCTTCGGGAGCTGCTCGACCTGTGCGTGCGCGCGTTCCCGTCGCCACCCGAACACGTCCCGCCCGACGTCTTCACCCCCGAAGGAAGAGCAGCGCCCGCGGTCACCTGCGACCCGGCGGGTCCCCTCGTCGCCGAGGTGGTGAAGACGACGAGCGATCCCTATCTCGGTCGGGTGAGCCTGGTCAGGGTGTTCTCCGGCACCCTCGCGCCGGACGTCCCGGTCCACGTGTCCGGGCACTTCTCGAGCTTCGGCACCGACGGGCACGAGGACCACGACGAGGACGAGCGGATGGGCGCTCTGGCGTTCCCCCTCGGCAGCCAGCAGGTGCTGGCGCCGCAGGTGCTCGCCGGCGACATCGGGATCGTGGGCCGGCTCTCGCGGGCGGAGACCGGCGACACGTTGTCGTCTCCGGAGGTGCCGCGGGTGCTTCGCCCGTGGTCGCTGCCGGACCCGTTGCTCCCGATCGCCATCGAGGCAGCGACCCGGTCCGACGAGGACAAGCTGTCCGCCGCGCTGTCCCGGCTCGCGGCCGAGGATCCGAGTCTCCGGGTCCACAACAACCCAGAGACGGGACAGCTCGTCATCTGGGTGATGGGCGAGGCGCACGCCGACGTCGCCCTGGAGCGGCTGAAGGAGCGCTACGGCGTGACGGTGGAGCAGCGTGAGCTGGTGATCCCGCTCCGCGAGTGCTTCGCCACCCCCGCCAAGGGTCACGGGCGGCACGTCAAGCAGTCCGGCGGGCCACGGTCAGTACGCCGTCTGCGACATCGAGGTCGAACCCCTGCCCGAGGGGTCGGGCTTCGAGTTCGTCGACAAGGTGGTGGGCGGCGCCGTCCCCCGCCAGTTCATCCCATCGGTCGAGAAGGGTGTGCGCGCCCAGATGGAGCGCGGGGTCCGGCTCGGCTACCCGGTCGTCGACATCCGGGTCACCGTCACCGACGGAAAGGCCCACAGCGTCGACTCCTCGGACATGGCGTTCCAGACGGCGGGAGCGCTCGCGCTGCGCGACGCGGCAGACCAGGCAGGCATCTGCCTCCTCGAGCCGTACGACGAGGTCTCGGTGATGGTTGCCGACGACCTCGTCGGGGGCGTGATGAGCGACCTGTCGGCCCGGCGGGGGCGGTTGCTCGGCACCGACCAGGTCGGTGACCGGGCGCTGGTCAAGGCACACGTCCCGCAGCGGGAGCTGGCCCGCTACGCGATCGATCTTCGCGCTTCGTCGCACGGCGCGGGTAGCTTCAGCCGGACGTTCGCCCACTACGAACCGATGCCGGAAGACCTGGCGAAGCAGGTCACCGCCCGGCGCTGATCCCTCAGCGGACGGAGTCGCCGCCGGCCTCGCGCAGCAGCTGCTCGAACGGCGTGACCGGCGCGGCAGCTGCGGCAGCGGGCATCGTCGTACCGGCCGCGTCGCTCGCGACGAGCGCTGCGAGCTCTGCCGCGGCGCGCTCGACCCGCTTCTGGAGCACCCCGTCGGTGCCGCCGAAGTCCTCGGTCGCGGCGAAGACGCCGGTGGGGACGACCACGGCGTGCAAGTGGGAGAACAACGGCCGGAGGGCGTGCTCGAGCACCAGCGAGTGCCGGGCTGTGCCCGCGGTGGCAGCGACGAGGACCGGTTTGCCGTCGAGCGCGTCCTTGTCGAGCACGTCGAAGAACGTCTTGAACAGCCCGGAGTACGACGCCGCGAACACCGGGGTGACGACCACCAGTCCGTCGGCGCGGCGGACGCGGTCGATCGCCGCGGCCAGGTCACCGGTCGGGAAACCTGTCAGGAGGTGGTCGGCGAGCGCGTGCGCGAGCGGACGGAGCTCGACGATCTCGACCTCGACCTCCGCGCCGCGCGCCTCGACCGCGCGCTCGACCGCATCGCCGAGCTGGTCGGCCAGCAGCCGGGTCGACGACGGCACGCTCAGGCCACCAGCGATGACGACGATCCGCTTCACGCGAGCACCTCCGACTTCTGGGCGACGAGGGACGCGTGCGTCGGCGCGTCCGGGACGTGCTCCGGCCGACCTTCGGCGAAACCCTTGCGCAATTCCGGCAGGATCTCTCCGAGCAGGTCGAGCTGCTCGAGGACGGTCTTGAGCGGGAGCCCGGCGTGGTCGACCAGGAAGAGCTGGCGCTGGTAGTGGCCGGCGTACTCCCGGAAGGTCAGTGTCCGCTCGAGCACCTGCTGCGGCGATCCGACAATCAGCGGCGTGTCCTTCATGAAGTCCTCGAGCGAGGGTCCGTGGCCGTAGACCGGGGCATTGTCGAAGTACGGCCGGAACTCGTTGATGGCGTCCTGGCTGTTCCTGCGCATGAAGATCTGCCCGCCGAGCCCGACGATCGCGGTGTCCGCCGGACCGTGGCCGTAGTGCTCGTAGCGCTCGCGGTAGAGCGAGACCAGCTGAGCCGTGTGCGACGGCGGCCAGAAGATGTGGTTGTGGAAGAAGCCGTCGCCGTAGTAGGCGGCCTGCTCCGCGATCTCGGGACTGCGGATGGACCCGTGCCAGACGAACGGCGGCGTGCCGTCGAGCGGACGCGGAGTGGCGGTGAAGCCGTGCAGCGGCGTCCGGAACCGGCCTTCCCAGTCGACGACGTCCTCGCGCCAGAGGCGGTGGAGCAGCGCGTAGTTCTCGATCGCCAGGTTGATGCCCTGGCGGATGTCCTTGCCGAACCAGGGGTAGACCGGACCGGTGTTGCCCCGCCCCATCATCAGGTCGACGCGACCGTCGGTGAGGTGCTGGAGCTTGGCGTAGTCCTCCGCGATGAGCACCGGGTCGTCGGTCGTGATCAGCGTCGTCGCGGTCGAGAGGACGATCTTCTCCGTCTGCGCGCCGATGTAGGCCAGCGTCGTCGTCGGCGCTGACGCGATGAACGGCGGGTTGTGGTGCTCGCCGGTGGCAAATACGTCGAGGCCGACCTCCTCGGCCTTCTTCGCGATCGCGACGGTCGCCTTGATCCGCTCGTTCTCCGTCGGCGTCCGGCCCGTCGTGGGGTCGGTCGTCACGTCACCGACGGTGAAGATGCCGATCTGCATGGGGTCCACTCTCCTAGGTTCTGGTTGACATGGCAACTACTCATCCCAACCCAGGGTCCCGCGGTGCTATTCCCTGGCGAGCACGAGGACCGCGCGGTCGTCGTCGCCCCGCGTGACCTGCTCCAAGATCCGGGCCGGGAGGGCGCGCATCCCCGCGTCGCGGACCGCTTCGCGGGCTGCCGACCTGAGCCAGTCGATCCCGGTGTCGATGTCGGACGTGTGCCACTCGACGACCCCGTCGGTGTAGAACAGCAGCGCCCCTCCAGGCGGGAGCACGCCGGCGCTCACGGAGAAGTGAGGGTCCTCCACCACTCCCAGGGCGGTCCCCCGGGCGTTGTCGACCTCCCACGCCTCGGCGTCGACCCGCCAGTGCAGGACCGGCGGATGGCCGGCGCTGCGGATGGAATAGCTCCCGGTGAGGAGGTCGACCACGACCTGGACCGCGGTTGCGATGCTCTCGTCGGACGGCTGCTTCAACAGGTAGGCGTTCGCCGACTCCAGCAGCTGCTCCTCGGGCACGGCGACGATCAGGCCGCGAAGCGCGCCGGCGAACTGCACGGCATCCGGTAGGGCAGTCGCGCCCTTGCCGCAGACGTCGACCAGAACCATCGACAAGCGGCTGCTGCCGTCCGGTGTCTCGACGAGGTCGGCGACGAAGAAGTCGCCGCCGTAGTCGAAACCGTGCGCGGAGAGCATCGCCGACGTGCTGAGCCAGCCGTGGGGCAGCGGGGGAAGCTGACACTGCTCCTGGAGCAGGTCGCGCAGGCCGCTCAGAAACTTCTCGTCCACCTGGTCAGCCGAGTTCCGTGGGCACGCGACGCAGCGCGAGGAGGGCGATGTCGTCGGCAGCGCCGTCGCCGCGCAACGCGTCCAGGAGCGAGGTCAGCAGGTCCGACACCGCCGCGTCCCCGTGCCGGCGTGCTGCGTCGCGCAGTCTCGCCATCCCGGTGTCGATGTCCTCGTCCCGACGTTCGACCAGACCGTCGGTGTAGGCGATGAGGGTGGATCCGGGCGGCATCGTGAACGTCGCCGCGTCGTACGAGGATGCTCCGACCCCGAGCGGCGGACCGACCGCCATCGGCACGTGCTCGGCTTCGCCGGCCGACACGAGGACCGGTAGCGGATGGCCGGCATTGGCAACGACGACCTCGCCGGTGCGCCACGTGCCGAGGCCGACGACGGCCGTGACGAGGTGCTCGTCGACCGTGATGTCGAACTGACGGGAGCACTTCTCGAGAGCCTGGGCCGGGGTGTTGCCGTCGAGGAGGTAGGCCCGGAGGGTGAACCGGGCGCGCGCCATCTCGGCGACGGCGTCGACGCCGCGTCCGGAGACGTCACCCACGACGAACCCGAAGTGGTCCTCACCGATGTCGATGATGCTGTACCAGTCTCCTCCGATCTCGATCCCTTCGGTCCCCGCCACATAGGCAGACGCGATCTCGAGCTGGGGTACGACCGGGTTGACGTGCGGCAGGAGCGCTCGTTGCAGCCGCACGAACAGCGCACGCTGCTCCTCGTACAGCCCGTTGATGCGCTGGTAGAGCGTGTTGATCGTCGCCGAGTCGCTCTCCACCCGGATCCGGGTGCCGACCAGCTGGCGCGCGACGAGCGCTGTCGCAAGGGTCAGCAGGAGGCCACCCACCAGCAGGATCCAGGGAAGCTGCTGGCTCAGCGAGCTGCCGAGCCGCTCCTTGGGCTCGGCCACCATGGTGAGGTCCGTGTCACCGAACGGGACCGTGGTCTCGTACGTCGAACCGTCGAGCGGCAGGTCGTCAGGGTCGACGTCGGTCGTCGTCAGGTCGTCCAGATGGGTCTGCCTGCCGAGATAGATGGCGTAGTGGAGCTTCTTGAACGCCGAGTCGCTGTCCACGGAGGCCCGCCGGTCGGCCGGGATCGCCCGCTCGACCTTCACCACGAACCCGGTGGCGGGATCGGCGAGCGCGTAGGCGATCCGGGTCTGCTCGCCGACCGTCACGCGTTCGACGACCGATGAGTCGCTCCTCAGTGCCCGCTCGAGGAGCTCCTGGACCTCTGGTCCGCGAGGATCCATGCCCGGCGCCGCTCCGATGGCCGCGAGGCGCGTCAGCCCTCGCCCGTCGCGACGCCAGAGCGAGGCCGACACGAACAGTGCCTCGTCGCCGACGTTGACGGCGAACGTCCGCCGGAACACCGACGGGTCACCGTCCGGGCCGGCTGCTGCCTGGACCTGCAGACCTGTCGTCAGCGGCTGCTGGATCAGGTTGATCGCCGTGGAGAGGACCGCCGCTGCCTGCTCCGTCTGGGTCTCCAGCAGGCTCTCCTCAGCCGCCTCGTCGGCACGGTAGGCGGCCCACGCCGAGACGGTGGTGAGGACCAGGCCGATGAGGCACGTGAGAGCGACCGCGCGGGCCGGTCGGTTCGTCGGTCTGCCGCTGGCGTCGTCCGGCTCAGGTGCTCGCGACATCGTCGGCGTCCTGGCCACTCTTGCGGACGTCGAAGACGGCAGCGAGCCCGGTGATCTCGAGGAGGCGGTAGGTCCTCGCGCCGACGTTGGTCAGTGCGAACGAAGCTCCTTGCGCGGCCGCTTCCTTCGCCAGCTGGACGAAGGCGCCCAAGCCGCTCGAGTCGATGAAGTCCAGCTCGGACAGGTCGAGCACGATCGCCGTGCTGTCTGCGAGGCAGGATCGGACAGCCGTCTTCAGCTCGTCGATGGTCGACAGGTCGACCTCACCGACGACCCGCACCACGGCAGCGCCGTCAGACGCACTGCTCCTGTGGAACTGGACCACGGACTCCCCTTCCGATCTAACGACGAGCTTGGTGTGAACCGTAATGGATCACGTTGGCCGCGAAGGGTGTAACGCCGGAGCGGCGAGACCGCTGGTGCACACTTTCTCCATGACCGACGAGATCCTCGTGCCGCCGGTGCCGCCGGAGACCAAGACCGACGTCCTCGGCCATCCGTGGCAGGCCGAGACGATCGCCCTCCCGCCCGACGCTGAGGGCGAGGTCGTCGCGACCCTCGTCAGCCGGCACGCGGCTGCACCCACCGAGCGCGCCGTACTGCACGTGCACGGGTTCGCGGACTACTTCTTCCAGACCGAGTACGGCGAGTGGTGGCTCGAGCGCGACCACGACATGTATGCGCTCGACCTGCGCAAGTACGGCCGGTCCATCCGTGACCACCAGACTCCGACCTACGTCGCTGACCTGGAGGAGTACTTCGCCGAGCTCGACCTGGCGTGGCAGCGGATCACCGAGCGGGACGGTCACACGCAGGTCGTCCTGTCCGGCCACTCGACCGGCGGGCTCGTGATCGCGCTCTGGGCCGACACGCGTCAGCCGGCGGAGCTCGCAGGCGTCGTCCTCAACTCGCCCTGGCTCGACCTCCAGGGCAAGGCGTGGTTGCGCACCTTGCCGGCGAACGCGGTGCTCGACCGGGTCGGCCGGTTGCAGCCCTTCCGGGTCTTCCCGCGCGAGGTCAGCGGTGTCTACGGGATGACCCTCCACCGCGACCACGCCGGGGAGTGGGACTTCGACCTGGCCTGGAAGCCGCTCGAGTCCTTCCCGGTCCGATTCGGGTGGCTGAGGGCGATCCGGGCCGGCCACGCGCGGGTGCAGGCAGGTCTCGACATCCGTTGCCCCGTCCTGGTCCTGTCCTCGGACCGCACGACCTTCACGACCGCCCTCGACGAGCGGGCGCACACGACCGACATCGTCCTCGACGTCAAGCAGATCCGCCGCTGGGCGGGCTCGCTCGGCAGCAGGGTCACCTCGATCGCCGTACCCGGCGCCGTTCACGACGTCGTCCTGTCACGCCCCCAGGCCCGCGAGCGGGCCTACGCCGAGATCGAGCGCTGGCTGACGTCCTACGTGCTCTAGTCTCGCGGCCATGGACCCTGTGCTCGGCCTCTCCCTCGGCCGCATCGTCATCGGCGTCGGCTCGATCGCCTCTCCCACGCTCACCGCGAGGCTGTTCGGACTCTCACCGGCAGACAATCCGCAGATGGGGTTCTTCACGCGGTTGTTCGGCGTCCGCGAGATCGCGCTCGGCGGCCTCACCCTGCTCGCCAAGGGCGATGCCCGGCGGACCATGGTGCTCGCCGGCATGGCCGTGGACGGAGCCGATGCCGGGACCGGAGCGGTCGCGCTCTCCCGCAAGGAGGTCCCGCCGCTCGCGGGCGGCATGATGATCGCGGTGGCGCTGAGCGCCGTCGGGTCCGGCGGTGCTGCGCTGGCGCAGGCGCGGACTCAGTCGCAGACGTAATTGCCGTTGCTGTCGTAGTAGCAGTCGTCGACAGAATCGGCCCACACGCCGAGGACGACGACGGCGACCACGTAGAAGATCACCAGCGCCATCGACAGGCCGAACGCGATCCAGCCGACGATGATGCCGCCGAGCGCCATGCCTTCACCGGCCTGGCCCTGCTCGCGGATCTGCTTGCGCGCCACGTGACCGAGGATCGCGCCGACGATGCCGGGCAGGCCGCAGCAGAGGACGATGCTGCCGATGCTGACGACCAGCGACGCAATGGCCAGGCCGTTGGTCTGCTGCGTCGGCGGCGTGGACCCGTAGGGCGACGGCGCGCCGTACGGAGGGTACGGCGACGGAGGCGGGGGTGTGGACGGCGGAGGGAACGGCTCGGGGTCCTGGCCCCACGGCGGCGTGCTCATGGGGTCCCCTTCATGAAGCGCATTGTGTCAGGTCGACTCCTCACGTCAGCACGATTGCGACGACGGCAGCCAGACCGACCACGACGATCACGGCGCGGAGCACGACCGGCGACAGCCGACGGCCGACAGATGCTCCGAGAAAGCCGCCGACGACCGCGCCGAGCCCGAGGACCAGGACGATCAACCAGTCGATCTCGGCGTCAGTGCCGAACAGCCCGAGCTCGACGACGAGCACGAAGACCAGTCCGGCAACACCGTTCACGGCGGCGGCCAGGACGTTCTTCACGCCGTTGAGGCGTTGGAGGGACTCGTTGACACCGATCCCGAGCACTGCCATCAGCAGCACGCCTTGGGCGGCTCCGAAATAGCCCCCGTAGACGCCGGTCACCAGCACCGCGGGCCACACCCACCACGCGCCGTCCCGCGGCGGTGCTGCGCCGGCTACCTCGCGGGCCTCCGCCCGGGCCGCGACCACCTTGGACAGCCGCGGCTGCAGGATCACCAGCACCACGCCGAGCAGGATCAGCGCGGGGACGATCGCCTCGAACGCGCCCGGCGGGAGCACCAGGAGGAGTCCTGCACCGATCAGGCCGCCGATGACCGACGCGACGAGCAGGCGCGTGACCCGCGCACGCTGGCCGTCGAGCTCGCGCCGGTAGCCGATGGCGCCGGCTACCGAGCCCGGGATCAGCCCGATGTTGTTGCTGATGTTGGCCGTCACCGGCGGGACCCCGATGGCGAGGAGGGTGGGGAAGGTGATGAGCGTCCCCGACCCCACGATGGTGTTGATCATGCCTGCCCAGACACCCGCCAGCGCGACCGCGGCGATCTCGAGTGGCGACAAGCTCAGCCCCGGTGCAGGCGCCGACGAGCGGCGTAGCGCCCGTCGTGGTGCTCGAGCACCAGCGGCATGCCGAACGTCGCTGACAGCGCCTCCGGCGTGAGCGCTTCGTCGATGGGGCCCTGCGCGACCACCCCACCCTCGCGCAGCATCAGCACGTGGGTGAAGCCCGGTGGGATCTCCTCGACGTGGTGCGACACCAGGACGGTTGCCGGCGATACCGGGTCGTAGGCCAGCACCGACAACGTCGACACCAGGTCCTCACGACCGCCGAGGTCCAGGCCGGCGGCCGGCTCGTCGAGCAGCAGCAGCTCCGGGTCGGTCATCAGCGCCCGTGCGATCTGCACGCGCTTGCGCTCACCCTCGCTGAGGGTACCGAAGGTGCGGTCGGCGAGCTTGTCGGCGCGCACCTCGCGGAGCAGCGACCGAGCGCGCTCGTGGTCGAGGTCGTCGTAGGCCTCCCGCCACCGACCGACGACCGCGTACGACGCCGACACCACCACGTCGCTCACCTTCTCCTCTCGCGGGATCCGCTCGGCCAGCGCCGCGCTGGTCAGCCCGATCCTGGGGCGCAGGTCGAAGACGTCGACAGTCCCGATCAGCTCACCCAGCACGCCGACGGCGCCCGACGTGGGATAGAGCTGGGCGGCGGCCACCTGCAGCAGCGTGGTCTTCCCGGCGCCGTTGGAGCCGAGCACGACCCAGCGCTCGCCGTCCTTGACGACCCACGTCACGCGATCCAGCAGGACCGCGTCGCCCCGGCGGATGGTGACGTCGGCGAGCTCCAGGACGGCGGACATGACCGCCACCCTATCGACCGTCCACCCGCCGTCCGATGCCGATATCGTCGCGCGTCGTGGCGATCGAATTGCCGGCTGCCGGCCGGGTGGCGTGGTGGGGTACCGCGTTCCTCCGCGGCCTCGCGACCCCTGATGAGTACGTCGATGCTGTTCTGGCCGACGACGCCACCCACGTCTTCGCCGGCCCCGCCGGTCCGCGGTCTCTCCTCGAGGCCACGGCCGGCGTGCGGCTGGCAGGGGCGACCGCGCTGGGCGCAGCATTCCCGGTGCCCGGAGACCCGTCCGGGCTGGCCGGTCCCCCCGGGTTCTCGGCGGCTGCGACCGACGCCGGCGAGGCGGTCGTCGCGCTCGGTGTCCGAGCCGAGCCCGGGGTCGGCTGGGTCCCGACGGCGGGTCGGCCACGCGGTCGAGTGGGCGTCGTACGACGCCCGCCGGCGGCTTCCGCTCGACCTCGGCGACGCCGATCGGATGCTGCGTCGCATCCTGCTCGACGCCGCGAACGACCTGGCCCGGCTGGAGGTGGCGCGGTGGCGGCCGGAGGTGGCCGACTTTCTGCACGACCTGCGGGCCGGCGAGCCGGTCGTCGTTCCACCAGGGGTCCCTGCTCGTGCGGCCGACCTCGCCCGGCGCTCGCTGCACCTCCAGGAGGTCGTCGACCTCGCGCTCGACAGCGAGGGCGCTGCGGTCAGCGCCGGCGAGATCGCCGCCCGCCGCGCCGTGCTCCTCCCGCTCGGCGCCGCCGCCCGGCACGCACTCACCGCAGCCTTCTCACCGGACGGTTGGCCCGACCAGTGATCCGAGGCACTAGCCTCGTCGCGACATGACCACACCAGCCGACACGCTGCTGATCACGCTCACGGGGAACGACCGGCCCGGGGTCACCTCGGCGATCTTCGACGCACTCGCTCGCTCCGGGGTCAACGTCGTCGACCTCGAGCAGATCCTCCTGCGGCGACGCCTGATCCTCGGGGTGCTCGTGACCGCCCCGCGGGACGTCAAGCGGCTGCGCCAGTCGGTCGAGAAGGTGGCAGCCGAGCTCGGGATGACCGTCGACATCGAGAAGGGCATCGGCGACAACCAGGCCCGCCGCGAGGGGCGGTCGCACGTGACGGTCATCGGTTCGCCACTGCAGGCGTCCGCGATGGCCGCGATCGCCGGTCGGATCGCCGACCTCGGCGGCAACATCGACCGGATCGAGCGGATGGCCCGCTACCCGGTCACCGCGATCGAGCTGGACGTCTCGGGCGCCGAGCCGGCGTCACTCCGCAGCCAGCTGGCCCGGGAGGCGGCCGTGCTCGCGGTCGACGTCGCCGTGCAGCCCGCGTCGCTGCTGCGCCACGCCGTCCGGCTGATCGTGATGGACGTCGACTCCACGCTGATCCAAGGCGAGGTCATCGAGATGATCGCGGCGCACGCTGGATGCGAGGCCGAGGTCGCCGCGGTGACCGAGGCCGCCATGCGCGGCGACATCGACTTCGAGGAGTCGCTCCGCAAGCGAGTGCGGCTGCTCACCGGTCTGGACGCGTCGGTCATCGACTCCGTCTACAGCTCCATCGTCGTCAACCCGGGCGCTCGGACCCTGGTCCGTACGCTGCGAAGGCTCGGCTACCGGTTCGCGATCGTCTCGGGTGGCTTCAGCCAGATCACCGACCGACTCGCCGACGATCTTGGGATCCACCGCGCCCGCGCCAACACGCTCGAGATCGTCGACGGCAAGCTGACCGGCAACCTCGTCGGCAACGTGGTCGACCGGGCCGGCAAGGCTGACGCGCTGCGCGAGTTCGCGGCCGACCTCGGCGTCCCGGAGGCCGCGACCATCGCGATCGGTGACGGCGCGAACGACCTCGACATGCTGGAGGCCGCCGGCCTCGGCATCGCCTACAACGCCCGGCCGGTGGTCCGGGAGGTGGCCGACACCGCACTCAACGTCCCCTACCTCGACGCGATCATGTACCTCCTCGGCATCAGCCGCGAGGAGATCGAGGCGGCCGACGCCGAGGACGGCATCGTCACCCCCGCTCCCCCGATCTGAACCGTCCGGCGTCTCGAGACGCTGGGACATGCGCCGGCGACGGCCGTGGGGATCGTTGCGGCGTCTCGATACGCCCTCGCGCCAGGGCGCTCGGGCTACTCGACGAACGGGCCCGCGCTGGTCGAGGAGGTCGCTCTGGCGACCGTGGCGCTCGGGCTACTCGACGAAGTCAGGGGTCCTCGCTGCGTCTCGATACGCCCTCGCGCCAGGGCGCTCGGGCTACTCGACGAGCACGGGTCCCGCGCTGGTCGAGGAGGTCGCTCTGGCGACCGTCTCGAGACCACCACCCGAGCCACTTCCCGTCGACAACCCCGAATCCACGAATCCCCTGTCCACAAGCGCGTTCTGCACGATCCGTTGTGTCGGCCCCGGGGTGTTGACTAGCACCCGTACAGCAGGTTCTCGGGAGGTTGTCATGGTCGCGCAGCTGGTGCCCCAGCCGCACCCGATCCTGGCCTGCCTCGACCAGGCGGCCGAGCTGGTGCACGGGGTGCGCGACGTCCAGCCGCTGTTCATGAGCGCGGCCGAGAAGACCGCGGCGGTGGAGAAGCTCGCCCGGCTGGAGGCGATGACCGCCGAGCTCAAGCTCCGCGTCGTTGCCGCCGCAGGTGACGCTGCGGACGAGGCGGGTGCTCGCGACACCGGCGGCTGGCTGGCCTCCCACACGAGAGCCGACTTCTCCCGGAGCCGGGCCCAAGCCCGGTTGGCTGAGGCGCTGGACCGGCGCTGGCACCGGGTCACCGCCGGGATGGCCGACGGCGTCGTGTCGGCGGCGCAGGCGCGGGTGGTCGTCGATGCCCTCCAGGCCCTGCCCGATGACCTCGACCCCGCCCTGGTGGGGAAGGCCGAGACGCAGCTGGTCGCGTGGTGTGCCGACTTCCGACCCGATGAGCTGCGCCGCCTGGGGCGTCAGATCCTGCACACCGTGGCACCCGACATCGCCGACGCCGAGCTGGCCAAACGCCTCGAGGACGAGGAGCAACGAGCGCGGGAGAGGACCAGCCTGCGCTCCAGGATCATCGGCGATGGCCTGGCGCGGACCACGATCACCCACCCGATCCTGGACCGGGACCGGCTGCTGGCCTACCTGCACGCCTACACCAGCCCCCGCAAGCACGACGGTGCGATTCTGGGTGAGGAGGACCGGATCCCCCACCACCGCAGGATGGGCCACGCCTTCGGTGCCCTCCTCGAACACCTCGACCCCGACAAGCTCCCCGACCACGGTGGCGACACGACCACCCTGATGGTCACCATCGGCTTCGATTCCCTGCGCAGCGAGCTGGGCACCGGGACGGTCATCGGCGGCGAACCCCTGTCGGCCACCGCGGTCCGGCGGCTGGCGTGCGAGGCCAACATCATCCCCGTCGTCCTCGGCGGCAAGGGGCAGATCCTCGACGTCGGCCGCGCCCGCCGGCTCCACCCACCCCACATCCGCAAAGCCCTCCGGCTCAGGGACCAACGGTGCCGCGCAGAAGGATGCTCCATCCCCGCCCCCTGGTGCGAAGCACACCATCCCAAGCCCTGGTCCCACGGCGGTAACACCAGCCTGGCCAACAGCGCGCTGCTCTGCACCTGGCACCACCACCGCGCCCACGACCCCAGATACCAAGCCGACACCCTCCCCAACGGCGACCTCCGCTTCCACCGCCGGAACTAGGTCATCCAGCGTCCTGCATGAGCAGGCACCTGCAGACCGGCCACTGCTCAGTCAGTGGCATCGCGGCCCACGTTGAAACCCGTCAGCCGGGCCCGCCCCATCGCAGTCCGCGCCCAAGTGGCGGGCAGGTCGAAGACCGCGGTCGCGCTGGTCGGGTAGCCCTGCATCAGCCGATCGACCGCCTCCGTGGGGCCTTCCCCGTCGTCGAGCAGCTGGGCCAGCATGCCGATGGTCGGGTTGTGCCCGATGACGACCAGGGTGCCGACGGATTCGTCCGTCATCGCAACCAGGTCCAGCAGGCCGTCCTCGTCGACGCCGTAGAGCGCGCGGTCGAAGGTGGCGTCGACCGACCAGCCGGCAGCATCCGCGACGATCTCCCAGGTCTGCCGGGTGCGGGTCGCGGCGGACACCAGTGCGGCGTCGGCCGCCACCCCCTGCTCGGCGAGCCAGGCACCAGCAGCGGCTGCATCCGCACGACCTCGGGCCGACAGCTCCCGCTCGAAATCGGTCGGACCGTGACCCTCGGCCTTCGCGTGCCGGATCACGACGAGCCGGTGCGGGGTGCTGACCATGGCTAGATGCTAGGGGGAGGATGCAGGAGTGTCGTCGTACGGGCCAACGCACCTGGTGCCCTTGGCGCTGTTCGTCCTCGGACTGGTCGCGGCCGTCTGGCTGGGCCGACAGCACCGGGTGGTGGACGGCCCGACCCGCTTCAGCCGTGTCGCTGCCGTGCTGGTGCCGGTGGCCACGGTGCCGTTCCTGGTGATCGACCTGGTGTTCAACTTCGACATCGCGGTCACCCTCCCCCTGCACCTGTGCGACCTGGCCTGGATCGCGGCGACCTGGGCGTTGTGGACCCACAAGCCTTTCCCGGTGGCGCTGACCTTCTTCTGGGGGCTGACGCTCACCATCCAGGGGGTGATCACCCCGGCGCTCAACGAGGACGTCCCCCACCCGCGCTACTTCGCGTTCTGGGCGCTGCACCTGCTGATCGTCTGGGCCGCGGTCTACCTGGTGATCGGGCTCGGCAAGGTCCCGCGCTGGCGGGACTACGGCGCGGCGGTCGCGACGACGCTCGGGTGGGCGGCGGCGACGTACGCCCTCAACGTCGTCGCCGACACCAACTACGGCTACCTGATGCGCAAGCCGCGCAGCTCGATCCTCGACCTCTTCGGTCCGTGGCCGTGGTACGTCCTGCAGGAGATCGTGCTCGTCGTGGCCGTGTGGGCGTTGATGACCTGGGTCGCGCAGAGGCTGGCTATGCGCCCATCGCGTGGAAGCCGCCGTCCACGTGCACGATCTCTCCCGTCGTAGCGGGGAACAGGTCGGACAGCAGCGCAGCAACGGCGCGGGCGGTGGGTTCGGTGTCGGCGTTGTCCCACCCGAGCGGGGCGCGGGTCGTCCACATCTCCTCGAGGTCACCGAAGCCGGGGATGGCCTTGGCAGCCAGGGTCCGCAGCGGACCCGCCGACACCAGGTTGACCCGGATGCCCTGCGGGCCGAGGTCGCGGGCGAGGTAGCGCGAGCAGGACTCGAGCCCGGCCTTGGCCACGCCCATCCAGTCGTACGCCGGCCACGCCACCGTCGCGTCGAAGGTCAGCCCGACGATCGAACCGCCGGCCGGCATCAACGGCTGGCAGGCGGCGGCCAGCGACTTGAGGGAGTAGGCCGACACCTGCACTGCCTGCGCGACGTCCTCCCATGGTCCGTCGAGGAAGTTGCCGCCGAGCAGCGTCTCGGGATTGCCGTAGGCGATCGAGTGCACGACCCCGTCGAGGGTGGCGTCGTCGCCGAGGTGCTCGCGCACCATCGCGGGCAGCGCTTCGAGGTGGTCTGGATCGGTGACGTCGAGCTCGAGCACCGGGGGCGTCTCGGGCAGCCTCTTCGCGATCCGCCGGGTGATGCCGAGCGCCCGGCCGAAGTTGGAGATCAGCACCTGGGCGCCCTGCTCCTGGGCGAACCGGGCGACCGCGAAGCCGATGGAGGTGTTGTGGGTGACGCCGGTGACGAGGACGGTCTTCCCGTCGAGGATGCCCATCTCAGTGCCCCATCCCGAGGCCGCCGTCGACCGGGATCACTGCGCCGGTGACGTAGCCCGACGCAGGGTCGGCCAACCACGTCACCGCCGCGGCGACCTCCTCGGGCCGTGCGTAACGGCCGAGGGGGATCTGGGTGCGGATCGCGTCCTTCTGGTCGTCGGTGAGCGCCGCGGTCATGTCGGTCTCGACATAGCCGGGGGCGACGACGTTCGCCGTGATCGACCGGGACCCGAGCTCACGGGCGAGCGACCGAGCCATGCCGACCAGGCCGGACTTGGACGCCGCGTAGTTGACCTGGCCCGGGGACCCGAGCATGCCTACCACGCTGGAGATGAAGATGATCCGGCCGCGCTTGAGGCGCAGCATGCCCTTGGCGGCGCGCTTGGCCAGCCGGAACGAGCCGGTGAGGTTGGTGTCGATCACCGACGACCAGTCGTCCTCCGACATCCGCAGCAGCAGGGTGTCGGCCGTGATCCCGGCGTTCGCGACGAGGATCTCGATCGGCCCGTGCGCCTCCTCGGCTGCGGTGAACGCAGCGTCGACGTCGGCGGGCTGGGTGATGTCGGCCTTGATCTCGAGCGCACCCGCGGGCGCTCCGCCGCTGCGCGTGGTGACGGCGACCCGGTCGCCCTGGGCGACGAACGCCTCGGCGATCGCGCGGCCGATGCCGCGGTTGCCGCCGGTGATCAGGACTGAGCGCGGCTCGTGGCCGGTGGCGGAGTTCACGCTACGACGCTATCCGGAGGGTGGGTGTCGCTCGCCGCCAGGACGCAGCAACTTCACTGGGTTCTTTTGTAGGAACCCGACAAACTGAACCGGCATGTGCCAGCTGGTCAGTCGTCCTCCAGCCGGAAGCCGACCTTCATCGTGACCTGGAAGTGCTCGACCTGGCCGTCCTTGATCTGGCCACGCGTGCCGATCACCTCGAACCAGTCGAGATGACGCAACGTGCTGCCGGCGCGCTCGATGCCGTTGCGGACTGCTTGGTCGATGCCGTCGGGCGAGGTGCCGACGATCTCGGTCACCCGGTAGGTGCGGTTGCTCATGGGTTCACCCTAGACCTGCTGGTGGCGACGGGGGCGGCGTACGCTGAAGGTATGGCCGACAACCCGATCCGGATCACCACGGCCGGATCGAGCCCCGAGGCCGACCTGGCGCGGCGGCAGCGCCGCTACATCATCTCGATGTCGATCCGGACGGCGTGCTTCATCGGCGCGGCGATCGCCGGGATGGCCGGGCTCAATTGGCTGTGGCCGTTCCTGATCCTGGCCGCGCTCGTGCTCCCCTACGTCGCGGTGGTCAACGCCAACGCCGCCAACTCCCGCACCGACGCACTCCCGCTCACGGACGGCGGCCGCAGCGACCGGCAGCTGGGCTCGAAGTGACCGAGGCTCCCGACGACGAGCCCGACTACTGCTCCGCCAAGGGCTGCCGAGCGGACGCGACCTGGGAGCTGCTGTGGAACAACCCGCGGATCCACAAACCTGAGCGCCGCAAGGTGTGGCTCGCCTGCGACGAGCACCGGGAGTCGCTCGCGACATTCCTCGGAGCGCGGGGGTTCCTGAAGGACACCGTCCCGCACGACGACTGAGCGGGGATCAGCCGCCGATCGCCGACATCGGCCGGTCGGGCTGGAGGAACGTCGGGTCGTCGATGCCGTGGCCTGCGGCTTTGCCGGCCATCGCGACCAACCAGCGCTCGGCGAGGTCGGCGTCGGTCGCCCCGTTGCGCATCGCCGCGCGCAGGTCGGACTCCTCGCGCGCGAAGAGGCAGTTGCGCACCTGACCGTCGGCCGTGAGCCGGACCCGGTCGCAGTCGCCGCAGAACGGCCGGGTGACCGAGGCGATCACGCCGACCGTGGCCGGACCACCGTCGACGAGGAACAGCTCGGCCGGCGCACTCCCCCGCGGCTCGGCCGCCGGCGTCAGCGAGAACTCACCGTCGAGGTGGGCGAAGATCTCGTCGGCGGTGACCATCCCCTCGCGCGACCAGCCGTGCTGGGCGTCCAGCGGCATCTGCTCGATGAACCGCAGCTGGTAGCCGCGGTCGAGGCACCACCGGAGCAGCTCGGGCGCCTGGGCGTCGTTGAGGCCGCGGAGCAGGACCGCGTTGACCTTCACCGGACCAAGCCCGGCCGCCTCGGCAGCGGCGAGTCCCTCCACGACGTCGCTGAACCGGTCGCGGCGGGTGATCTCGAGGAAGGTGTCGGGCCGCACGGTGTCGAGGCTGACGTTGACCCGGTCGAGGCCGGCGTCGGCCAGCGCTCCGGCAGTGCGCGCGAGACCGATGCCGTTGGTCGTGATGGACAGCTCGACGCCGGGGTCGATCGCACGGGTGCGTCGTACGACATCGACCAGGCCACGCCGTACGAGCGGCTCGCCGCCGGTGAACCGGACCTCGCGGACGCCCAACCGCTCGATCGCGACCGTGATCAGCCGGACCACCTCGTCATCGGTGAGCTGGTCGTCGGTCGGCAGCCAGTCGAGTCCCTCGGCCGGCATGCAGTAGGAGCAGCGCAGGTTGCAACGGTCGGTGAGCGACACCCGGAGGTCTGTCGCCACCCGGCCGTAACGGTCGACGAGAGGCTGCATCTGTTCAGGATAGGCCGGGTGCGGGCAGGCGGCCTGCACGGCCTACCGTGATCTCCGTGGGTGAGTGGCTGGCGTCGTGGCGATTCCTGCTCAGCCGCCGCTGGTTGCTCTTCTTCCTGGCGATCCTGGTCCTCGCCTTCGGGACCTGGTTGCTCGGCGAGTGGCAGTTCGGTCGGCTCGACGACCGCGAGGCGCGCAATGCGGTCATCGAGGAGAACGCACACGACGACCCCGTCCCCGTCGACGAGGTGCTGGCGCCGGGCGATCCGGTGTCGTCGGACGAGGAGTACACGGTCATCGAGGCGACCGGCACCTACGCCGTCGACGACACCCTGATCGTCCGCTATCGCACCCGCGAAGGCGCGCCAGGCGTTCAGGTCGTCGTACCGCTGGTGACGGCGGACGGGACAGCCCTGGTCGTCGACCGCGGTTGGATGCCCGACGACGATCCCACCGTGGACCCGCAGGACGCGGCGCCGGACCCGCCGGCCGGCGAGGTGACCATCACCGGCTGGGTGCGCGCCGACGGCGAGGGTGACAGCACCGAGGTGTCCGACGGCGGGATGCGGGCGATCTCCAGCGAGGCGGTCGGGGACGCTCTCGACCTCGAGGTGTATGGCGGGTTCGTGGAGCTGTTGTCCGAGGACCCGGCACCGGCCGACGCGCTCGAGCCCCCCGACGAGCCGGACACCGGCGAGGGCCCGCACTTCTTCTACGGTCTGCAGTGGTGGTTCTTCGGGGTGCTCGCTATCGGCGGTTTCGGCTACCTGGCGTGGGACGAGCGGAAGAACGGTCCACGCGGAGAGCGACGACGGAGCCGCACCGACCTGTCGTCGTCGCGCCGCTCCTAGGGACTGACCATCACAGCGATCGGCTCATCCCGCCGTCGACGGGCACCATCGTCCCGGTGACGAAGGAGGCCGCCGGCGAGAGCAGGAATGCCGCCACCCGTCCGAACTCGGCGGGCGCGCCGTACCTCCGCAGGGGGATCTGCTCCTTCCAGTAGGCGCGCGCCGCGTCCTGGTCCCCCGTCCTCGCGTCGAGCTCGGCGACCCGTTCGGTGTTGACCCGGCCCGGCAGCAGGCCGTTGACGCGTACGCCGCGTGGCCCGAGCTCGTCGGCGAGGTCCTTGGCGACCATCGCCAGCCCTGGCCGGAACCCGTTGGAGATGGTGAGCCCCGAGACCGGCTGCCGGACGCTGCTGGAGAGAACCAGCGCGAGCGAGCCGTCCTCGCCGAGCGCGGCGCCGATCTCTCGAGCG
Organism: uncultured Actinomycetota bacterium; assembly: GCA_963724275.1. Classification (GTDB taxonomy): domain Bacteria; phylum Actinomycetota; class Actinomycetes; order Propionibacteriales; family Nocardioidaceae; genus Nocardioides. Next base: position 140,913 of record CAVRUB010000015.1, read on the forward strand.
AGCCGGACGCTGCCGAGGAAGACGGACTCGAACGCCGCGGTCCACTGGTCGTCGGTGATCGCGTCGAGCCGGCCGGCCGGCGGCCCCCCGACGCTGACCAGGGCGCCGTCGAGGCGTCCCCACCGATCGTGTGCTGCAGCGATCAACCGACCCGGAGTGGCCGGATCCGCGTTGTCCGCGGCCAGGCCGACCCCACGGTCCTCCCCCACGACACCGAGCGCGTTCACCGCCGCGTCGACGTGGTCCTGTGAGCGGCCCGAGACGACGACGCGGGCACCCTCGGCCGCCAGCGCCTCCGCCGTGGCACGGCCGAGGCCGCGCGTGCCGCCGGTGACGATGAAGACGCGGTCGCGCAGATCCAGGTCCATGGCGCCAGGTTAGGCCGTACTGTGACCGCCATGTCCCGCGGCCTCACGGTCGGCCGGAAGGCGATCTCGTGCGTCGCTCTCGCGCTGGCGCTGGTTCTCCCGATCCTGGTCGCCGCCCCTGCGCAGGCCGCCGGCGGCACCCTCGGCGGCACCCTGACCTGGCCCGACGGCTCCCCGGTCGACTACTTCCAGGTCGACGTCTACAAGGCCGCGGGTGACGACACCTGGCAGCTGGAGACGTCTCGCGAGGTGGTCTCCTGGAGCAGCGGCCTCGGGGTCGGCGAGTTCGCGATCGCACTGCCGGCCGGCAACTACCGCGCGTGCTTCGTCAAGCTCGGCTTCGGCGATGACACCGGCCGCCGGTGCTGGGCGGGCGGCTACGACGTCTTCACTGCCACCGACATCGTGATCGCCGAGGACGGTACGACGAGCATCGATCCACGGCTCCCCCCGGACGCGCAGCTGCGTGGCCGGATCGTCGGCGCCGACGGGGTAGGCGTCTCGGCGTACGTCGCGCCGTACCGCCGGTTGCCGAACGGGACCTGGGAGCACCAGGGCGGGCAGCAGAGCAGCGCGGACGGGTCGTTCTTCCTCCCCGACCTCGATCCCGGCACCTACCGGTTCTGCCTCCTCGACGTGCCCCGCGAGTACCTCCCCGAGTGCTGGGACGACGTCGGCGTACTGGCCGACGCCAGCGAGGTCACGGTGCTGCCCGATGCCACGTCCCGCGTCCGGTTCCGGCTCGTCCGCCGGGCCAACATCTCGGGCACCATCACCCGCCCTCCCGGGACGACGGCGCCGATCAGCGTGATCGCCCACCGGTTACGCAACGACCGCTGGGAGGCCGCCGCTTTCGCACAGGTCGGGCCGGACGGCGACTACCGGCTCACCGGTCTCGACGCGGACACCTACCGCGTGTGCGTCGACGGGTACGACGTACTGCGCACCTGCTGGCGCGCCGGGTCGCACGTGACCGGCGCCACTGACATCGTCCTCGCCACCGGCCAGTACCGACGCCGGGTCGACCTCGCCCCCGGACCTGCCGGGTTCGTCTCTGGCACCCTGCCGGACGTCTACCTCGGCGCTGAGGGCTACCCGGTCGTCTCCGCGTGGCGGCAGACCGACGACGGATGGGAGGCCGTTGCGAGCGGCGAGTCGGTCCCCACCGGGATCAACAACAGCTGGACCTACGATGTCGGATCTCTCCCGTCGGGGACCTACGTCGTCTGCGTGGAGCACGCCGAACCCGAGTTCGTCACGGCATTCCCCAGGACCTGCAACGGCGGCAGCCCGTCACCGCAGGGAGGCGACCCGTTCGAGGTCGTCGCCGGTGCGACGACGAGCGGGATCGACATCGCGACCGGACGGGCCGGCGAGATCCGCGGCGGCGTTTCCGGTACGACGTCGCGGGTCCGGGTCGACCTCTACGCGCCGACCGGGCGACTGGCGCTGAGCCGGATGACCGGGCCCGACGGCAGGTACAAGTTCCCCGAGCTCCCCGCCGGCGGCTACCGCGTCGGCTTCCACCGCGGCCCCGCCAGGTCGGCGCTCGCCGCGGAGTGGTGGCAGAACCGTGGCGACGGCGTCGGCCTCGCCGGTGCCACAGCCGTGCCAGTCGACGGCGAGATCGTCGCAGGGATCAGGGCGACGCTCGATCCGGGCGGTGTCATCCACGGCCGGCTGCTCGACACAGCCGGCCACCCGGTCGAGGGCTGTGTGGTCCAGGCCCGGGCGCGCGACGGGTCGCTCGCGATCCGTTCGGCGGTCACCGGCGCGACCGGCGCCTTCTCGGTCGGCGGGCTCAGCACCGCGTCGTACGTCGTGCTCGTGCCCGAGGCGTGCAGCGGCGGGCCGACCGGGATCTACTATGATGCCGACTCCCCCGACGGCACGACGGCCCGGCTGAGGGACGCTGATGACGTGGCGGTCACCCGTGGACAGAGCACGACGCTGGCCGATGAGATGCGCACGGGCTGAGGCTCGGACCGGGCCGACCTGTCGTTCGTGCCCACTCGCCGCGACCGTTGATCAGCCGACGGTGTCGTCGATGGCCTCGGCGACGTGCGACACGGGTACGACGTCCGGGGCACCCTTGCGTGCGGCGTCGGCAGTGTGGTCGTCCGGCTGTCGCTGGCTCTCACGCTCGGCCTCGACCCGCTTGAGGTAGTGCTCGACCTCGCGGGCCCGCTGCTCGGCGTCCCAGCCCAGGTAGCCACGCGCCAGGTCGGCGACGTACGGCGCCGCGGCGACTCCGCGGTCGAAGGTCTCGATGGAGACGCGCAGCCGCCTGGTCAGCACGTCGTCGAGGTGTCGCGCGCCCTCGTGGGTCACGGCGTAGACGGCCTCGGCCTGCAGGTAGTCCTCCGCCCCCGGCAGCGGCTCGGCCAGGTCGGGCTCGGCCGCGATCAGGTCGAGGACCTCGAGGACCAGCGCGCCGTACCGCTCGAGCAGGTGCTCCACCCGGTTGACGGCCAGGCCGGACTGCGCGGCGAGGCTGCGGCGCTGGTTCCAGAGGGCCTGGTAGCCGTCGGCGCCGACGAGTGGTATCTGCTCCGTGACGCAGGGCCCGACGGACTTGCCCTGGGAGATCTCCAGTCCGCGCACGGCCTCGTCCACGGCGTCGGCGGCCATCACCCGGTAGGTGGTGTACTTGCCGCCAGCCACCACCACCAGGCCGGGCACTGAGTGCGCGACGGCGTGCTCGCGGGACAGCTTGGACGTCGCGGCGTCCTCGCCGGCGAGCAGTGGCCGGAGGCCGGCGTAGACGCCCTCGACGTCGTCGCGGGTCAGCGGCACCTCGAGCACCCGGTTGACGTGATCGAGAAGGTAGTCGATGTCGACGGAGCTGGCCGCGGGATGGTCCTTGGAGAGCTCCCAGTCGGTGTCGGTGGTCCCGATGATCCAGTGTCGCTTCCAGGGGATGACGAAAAGCACCGAGCTCTCGGTGCGCAGGATCAGGCCGGCCTCGCCACGGATCCGGTCCCGCGGCACGACGAGGTGGATGCCTTTGCTCGCGCGCACCCGGAACCGGCCGCGCTCACGCGCCATCGCCTGCGTCTCGTCGGTCCAGACACCGGTGGCGTTGATGACCTGGGACGCGCGGATCTCGAACCGCTGCCCGGTCTCCAGGTCGATCACCTCGGCGCCCACCACCCTCTCGCTCTCCTTGAGCAGTCCGAGGACGCGGACGCGGCTGGCGACCGCGGCGCCGTACGTCGCGGCGGTGCGGGCGAGGAACACCGTGTGCCGGGCGTCGTCGACCTGGGCGTCGTAGTACTTGATCGCACCGACCAGCGCGTCCTTGCGCAGCGACGGGAACACCTTGCGGGCGCCGTGCCGGGTCAGGTGCCGGTGCACGGGCATGCCGGTGCCGTAGCCGCTGGCCTTGGCAAGCGCGTCGTACATCGCCAGGCCGGAGCCTGCGTACCACCGCTCCCAGCCGCGACCGGTGAGCGGGTAGAGGAACGGCACCGGCCGGACCAGGTGCGGCGCCAGCCGCTGCATGAGGAGGCCGCGCTCCTTGAGGGCCTCGGCGACCAACCGGAAGTCGAGCATCTCCAGGTAGCGCAAGCCGCCGTGGATCAGCTTCGAGCTCCGGCTCGACGTGCCGGACGCGAAGTCCCGGGCCTCGACGAGCCCCACCTCGAGACCCCGGGTGGTGGCGTCCAGCGCGCAGCCGGAGCCGACGACGCCGGCACCGATCACGAGCACGTCGAAGTGCCGGGTGGACAGGCGCTTGAGAGCGGCCGCGCGGGCGCGCGGCGACAACGCGGCGGGGGTCACCAGGCGCTCATCGGACGTCGACCCAGTCGAGGGTGCGCTGCACGGCCTTCTTCCAGCGCGCGTAGCCCTCCTCGCGCTGGTCCACACCCCAGGTGGGCTCCCAACGGGTGTCCTCGTCCCAGTTGGCGCGCAGCTCGTCGGTGTCACGCCAGAACCCGACCGACAGACCGGCGGCGTACGCCGCACCGAGCGCGGTCGTCTCTGGGACGACGGGCCGGCTCACTGGCACGCCCAGCACGTCCGCCTGGATCTGCATGCAGAGGCTGTTGAGGGTCACGCCACCGTCGACCTTGAGCACCTCGAGCGCGACGCCGGAGTCCTGGCACATCGCCTCCACGACGTCGCGGGACTGGTAGCAGATGGCCTCGAGCGTCGCCCGCGCCAGGTGGGCGTTGGTGTTGAAGCGGGACAGACCGACGATGGCGCCGCGTGCGTCCGAGCGCCAGTACGGCGCGAACAAGCCCGAGAACGCCGGCACGAAGTAGACGCCGCCGTTGTCGTCGACCTGCCGGGCCAGCGCCTCGGACTCGGCCGCGCCGCTGATGATGCCGAGCTGGTCGCGCAGCCACTGGACCGCGGACCCAGTGACCGCGATCGATCCCTCCAGCGCATAGACGCACGGCTCGTCACCGAACCGGTAGGCCGGCGTCGTGAGCAGGCCGGCCTTCGAGCGGACGATCTCGGTGCCGGTGTTGAGCAGCATGAAGTTGCCGGTGCCGTAGGTGTTCTTGGCCTCTCCGGGGGCGAAGCAGACCTGGCCGACCGTGGCGGCCTGCTGGTCTCCGAGGATCCCGGTCAGCGGCACCTCCCCGCCGAACGGGCCGTTGGCCCTCGTCAGTCCGAACGCGCCGCCGGACGCCGACGCCGAGGACTCGCGGATCTCGGGCAGCATCGTCCGCGGCACCCCGAAGAACCCGAGCAGCTCGTCGTCCCAGTCGAGGGTCTCGAGATCCATCAGCATGGTGCGACTGGCGTTGGTGACGTCGGTGAGGTGGGTCCCACCGTCAGCGCCCCCGGTCAAGTGCCACATCAGCCAGGTGTCGGCCGTACCGAAGAGCGCGTCGCCCCGCTCGGCCGCCTCACGGGCACCGTCGACGTGCTCGAGGATCCACTGCAGCTTGCCGCCGGCGAAGTAAGTCGCCGGGGGCAGCCCGGCACGGTGCCGGATCGTGTCGCCGCGCCCGTCACGATCGAGGGCCGCCGCGATGCCGTCGGTCCGGGTGTCCTGCCAGACGATCGCGTTGTGCAGCGGGCGGCCGGTACGCCGGTCCCACACGAAGGTGGTCTCCCGTTGGTTGGTGATGCCGACGCCCGCGAGGTCGCCGGCGTCGATGCGGGCCTTGCCGAGCACGGTCTGCACCACCGCCGACGTCCGCTCCCAGATCTCGACCGGGTTGTGCTCGACCCAGCCGGCGCGCGGCAGGATCTGCTGGTGCTCGAGCTGGTGGCGCGCCACCTCGGCCCCCGCATGGTCGAACACCATGAACCGGGTGCTCGTCGTCCCTTGGTCGATGGCCCCCACATATTCCGCCACGGGCCCACTCTGGCACGTCGGTCCGGCGAGATCAGCGCGAACTGCAGTGCGGCGCGCTCCGAGCGCCTTTTCGACGACCGGAGCCGCTGTGCTTGACCTCAAGTTCACTTGAAGTTTCACCATGGTGTGGTGACGTCTTCACCGGAGGCGGAGAACCGCTGGGCGTAGACCTCCCTGACCAACACACGACTGCTGACGAAGGACTGGATCCAGATGACGAACAAGACTGCACTCATCACCGGCGGCAGCGCCGGACTCGGCCGGGCACTGGTGGCGGCACTCAGCGCCGAGGGGTGGCAGGTCGTGACCGACGGCCGGGACGCTGCCCGTCTGGAGACCCTCCGACAGCTCCCGGGCGCCGACCGCATCACGGCCGTCGCGGGTGACGTGACCGACGCCGAGCACCGCGACGCCCTGCTCACGGCGGTCGGTGGCCGCCTCGACCTGCTCGTCCACAACGCCAGCGCGCTCGGTCCGGTCACCGGCGACACCCGGCACCGGCTGCTGGCGGACGTCACCCCTGAGGACCTCCAGCACGTCTGGCGGCACAACGTCGGCGCCCCGCTGGTGCTGACGTCGTTGATGCTGCCGCTGCTGACCGCCTCGGGCGGCGTGCTGCTGTCCATCTCGTCCGACGCCGCCGTCGAGCACTACAGCGGGTGGGGTCTCTACGGCGCGTCGAAGGCCGGGCTCGACCACCTCACGCTGACCTTCGCCGCCGAGAACCCGGCGATCACGGCGTACAGCGTCGACCCCGGCGACATGCGCACCCAGATGCACCAGGACTGGTTCCCGGGTGAGGACATCTCGGACCGGCCGCTCCCCGAGACCGTGGTGCCGCACCTGCTGGCACTGTTGGGGAGCCGACCGCCCTCGGGCCGCTACCGGGCGGCGGACTTTCCCGCCCTGCGGGTCGCCGAGCGGACCGGGGCCTGACATGCCACTCCTCGACGAGCGCCCCTCCGCCAGCTTCAGCGCACCTCGCAGCGCGTTCGCGCCGGCTCCTGCCGAGCGCCGAGGGGTCGCCCGGGACCGGGTACGGCTGCTGGTCGCCGATGGTGACCGCGGGCTCACCCACACCCGCTTCACCCACCTGGTCGAGCACCTTCGCGCCGGGGACGTGCTCGTGGTCAACGACTCCTCGACCGTCGCTGCGCAGCTCGACGCCCTCTCCGACCGGCAGGGGCCGGTGGTCGTCCACCTCGCGGCGCCGTTGCCCGACGGCACCTGGGTCGTGGAGGTACGACGCGCGCCCGACGCCGATCGCGCGGTGCTCGACGCGAAGACCAACGACGCTCTCGAGATCGCCGCCGGCGTCGCCCGACTGCGGCTGCTGGCGCCGTACCCCGAGACGGGGTCCTCCCCCACCGGAGCCGGCAACCGGCTCTGGCGGGCAGACGTCGACGGCGACCTGGCTGCTGCTGCACGCCGCTACGGCCGACCCATCTCCTACGGCTACCTCGCGGACCGCTACCCGCTGGGCGACTACCAGACGGTCTTCGGACGCCGGCCGGGCAGCGCGGAGATGCCATCCGCCGGCCGGCCGTTCACGACCGAGCTGGTGACCCGGTTGGTCGCGGCCGGGGTGGTGGTCACACCGGTGACCCTGCACACCGGGGTGTCGTCCCAGGAAGCCGGCGAGGCCCCCCAGCCGGAGCGGTTCGAGGTGTCTGCGACGACAGCCGGGGTGGTCAACGCCGCACGCGCCGGGGGCGGCCGGGTGATCGCCGTCGGCACCACGGTGACCCGTGCCCTGGAGTCCGCGGTCGAGCCGGTCGGTGACGGCTGTCGGCTGGTGCCCGCCGGCGGCTGGACCTCACGCGTGGTGACGCCCGCAGACCCGCCGCGGATCGTCGACGGGCTGATCACCGGGTGGCACGACCCCGAGGCGTCGCACCTGCTCCTGGTCGAGGCGGTCGCCGGCCGCGAGCTCACCCAGCGGGCCTACGCCGCCGCCGTCGACGCGCGCTACCACTGGCACGAGTTCGGGGACTCCGCCCTGCTGCTTCCGTGACCAGGGGAGGCTCAGGGGATATCCCGATGCGGGACTCACCAACGATCGGGCAGGGTGGTGCCATGACGAGCGCCCCTCATCGCCCGACTGCTGCCGCGCGTGCCGTCGACCTGCGCAAGGTCTACGGGTCCGGCCAGTCGGAAGTTCACGCCCTCGCCGGAGTCACCGTCGACCTCGACGCCGGCAAGTTCACCGCGATCATGGGCCCCTCGGGCTCCGGCAAGTCGACCCTGATGCACTGCCTCGCCGCGCTCGACACCCCGACGGCGGGCACCATCGAGGTCGACGGCACGTCCTTGTCGGGTCTCAGCGACAAGGCGCTCACCGCGCTGCGGCGGGACCGGGTCGGGTTCGTCTTCCAGGCGTTCAACCTGATCCCCACCCTGACCGCGAAGGAGAACATCCTGCTCCCGCTCGACCTGGCCGGCACCAAGCCCGACCAGGCGTGGTTCGACACCGTGGTCGACGCAGTCGGCCTGCGGGACCGGCTCGGCCACCGGCCGAGCGAGCTGTCCGGCGGCCAGCAGCAGCGCGTCGCCTGCGCGCGGGCGCTCGCCAGCCAGCCGTCGATCGTCTTCGCGGACGAGCCCACCGGCAACCTCGACAGCACGTCCGGTGCTGAGGTGCTGTCGTTCCTGCGGCGCAGCGTCGACGAGTTCGGCCAGACCGTGGTGATGGTGACCCACGACGCCGTTGCCGCGTCGTACTGCGACCGGGTGGTCTTCCTCGCCGACGGCAAGGTCGTCGACGAGATCGACGACCCCGACCGTGAGCAGATCCTCGAGCACATGACCGCGCTCCAGACCCTCGCGGCGGCCGTCGCCGCAGAGACCGCCTGAGATGTTCCGGCTGACCCTGCGCAACCTGCTGGCGCGCAAGCTGCGGCTCGTCATGAGCGGCCTGTCGATCGTGCTCGGTGTGGCCTTCCTCTCCGGCGTGCTGGTCTTCAGCAACGGCCTGTCGACCACCTTCGACGGCATCATCTACGGCTCGACGCCCGACGGCGTGGTCCGCGCGAAGGACTTCGCCGAGTTCGACGCCGGCTACTCGGGCACGCCGACGAACGTGGTGACCCCTGAGAACATCGCCGACCTGGAGGCGCTGCCCGAGGTCGACCGGGCCGACGGCGACATCGCCGGCTTCGGGATGAGCCTGCTCGCCTCCGACGGCACCCTCGTCGGCGGCACCGGAGCGCCGACGTTGGCCTTCAACTACCACGACGGGCCCAACATGGACGGCGGGTCGATCCTCGAGCTCGACAACGGCCGGTGGCCGGAGGGCACTGACGAGATCGTCCTCGACAACGGTGCGGCCGACAACGGCGACTACGAGCTCGGCGACGAGGTCCAGCTGCTCGCGCCGTACGGCGAGATCCAGCAGACCGCGACCCTCGTCGGCACCGCCGAGTTCAACGGCGGCGGCACGGCGGGCGCGACCCTGCTCATCTTCTCGACCGAGGGCGCCCAGAGGCTGTTCCTGGACGGCAACGACGTCTACAACCGGGTCAGCCTGACCGCCGCGGAAGGCGTGTCGCAGGAGGAGCTCACCGACGCCGCCGAGCAGGTCATCCCCGATGACTTCGAGGCGGCAACCGGAGACAAGGTCGCCGACGAGTCCCAGGCGGCCATCGGCGAGTTCCTGGACATCATCAAGATCTTCCTGCTGATCTTCGCCGGGATCGCAGTGCTGGTCGGCGGGTTCATCATCCTCAACACGTTCTCCATCCTGGTCGCGCAGCGGTCCCGCGAGCTGGCGCTGATGCGCGCGCTCGGCGCCGCGCGCGAGCAGGTGACGCGGTCGGTCCTCCTCGAGGCACTGGTGCTGTCCTTCGTCGCATCGACGATCGGCATCGGGCTGGGCTGGCTGCTCGCGCGAGGACTGGCCGCCCTGTTCCGCGCGATCGGGCTCGACATCGCCGGCAACGCGCTCGACCTGACCGCCTCTGCGGTGGTCGTCAGCTACGTCGTTGGCGTCGCCGTCACGATGGTCGCCGCCTACCTGCCGTCGCGGCGTGCCGGTCGGGTGGCGCCGGTCGCTGCGATGCGAGCGGAGTCACCCCACGCACCCGCACCGCTAGGGCGCCGCGCCACCGTCGGCGGCGCGCTCCTCGTGATCGGCGGCGCGCTGGCGGCGTGGGGTGTGGTGGGTGCCCCTGGCCCTGACGCGCTCTGGGTCGGCATCGGTGCGGTGATCTGGATCCTCACCGTCGCGGTGATCAGCCCGATCATCGGCAAGCCCGTGCTCGTCGGGTGTCGCGCCGTGTTCGGCCGGCTGTTCGGGGCGCCGGGGCGGCTCGCGGGCGAGAACGCCCTGCGGGACCCGCGGCGGACCGGAGCGACTGCGTCGGCGCTCATGATCGGGCTGGCCCTCGTGTCGACCATCGGAGTCCTCGCCGCCTCGATGAACAAGTCGATCGACGACCTGGTCGACGAGGAGTTCACTGCCGACTTCCTGGTGCAGAGCGTGAACTTCATCCCGTTCTCGACCTCGGTCGGCGATGCGCTCGAGGACGTCGACGGCGTCTCGGTCGTCAGCCGGCAGCAATGGGCCGGGGCCAAGCTCGACGGCGAGAACGAGTCCATCGCCGGCAACGACGCGGCGTTCACCGAGGTCTACGACCTGGAGGTCAAGGAGGGCCGGATCGACGTGAGCGGGCCGGAAGCGTTCGTCTACGACGACTTCGCCGCGGACCACGACCTCGGCCTGGGCGACACGCTCGATCTCACCTTCCCTGGCGGCGCCGAGCTCGAGCTGGAGGTCGTCGGGATCGTGGAGAGCTCCGAGGTGACCGCCCCGATCAGCATGCCGCTGGACCAGCTCGTCGAGGGTGGGCTGACCCGCCAGGACTCCTCCATCAGCATCCTGCTCGAGGACGGCGCCGACCCGGACGACGGTGAAGAACGAGCTGGACGACGCCGCTGCCGACGTCCCGATCGTCGCGGTCTACGACAAGGAGGGCTTCAGCGACTCCATCCGCGACCAGGTCAACCAGCTGCTCTACATCATCTACGGCCTGCTGGCGTTGGCCATCGTGATCGCCGTCTTCGGCATCGTGAACACCCTCGGCCTCAGCGTCATCGAGCGGACTCGCGAGGTCGGCCTGCTCCGCGCGATCGGGATGAGCCGGTCCCGGCTGCGGCGGATGATCACCCTCGAGTCGGTGGCGATCGCGCTCCTCGGCGCGGTGCTCGGGCTCGGCCTCGGGCTGGTGATCGGGGTGACCCTGCGGGAGACGCTCAAGGAGGACCTCAGCAGCCTGGCGCTGCCGCTCTCGCAGCTGGTGGTCTTCCTGGTGATCGCGGTGGTGGTGGGCGTGCTGGCCGCGGTGATCCCGTCGATCCGGGCGTCCCGGATGAACGTGCTGGAGGCGATCGCCGAGGAGTGAGCAATCCGGGCAGCCGGCGGAAGGCCGGTGTACGGCGCCTCCGGCGCGGTCAGGGGTTCTGCCGGTAGCTGTGCGACCTGGTCACGGCACCACGGCGAGATGTCCCGCGTCCCGTCGAGGACGCCGGTCCGGAAGCCCGCCCACGGCTCCCATGCGACCTCGGCCACCTCCTCGGGGTCGGGCCGCACCGGCGCGGTCGCGGTTGCGACGAAGACGGGGCACATCTCGTTCTCCACCACCCCGTCGAGCTCCACCCGGTAGCGGAACCCGGGCAGCAGCAGCCGCAGGTCCGTGATCTCGGTGCCGAGCTCCTGCCGCACGCGCCGTCGTACGGCGTCCACGATTCCCTCGCCCGGCCCGGGGTGCCCGCAGCACGCATTGGTCCGGGCTCCGGGCCAGGTGTGCTTGTGCAAGGCCCTGCGGGTGACCAGGACGTTGCCGTCCTGGTCGAAGAGGTAGCAGGAGAATGCCAGGTGCAGAGGGGTGTCGACGTGGTGGACGGACCGTTTGTCGGCCGTCCCGATCGGGCGGCCCTCCTCGTCGAGCAGCACGACGGACTCCGTGGCGTCGGTCGGCTTCAGGGCGGATCTGGTCATGAGGCACCTCTTTCTATCGATGATGCTGACCAGGCGATGAGGAGCTGGACGACCGGACCGTGGCTGGTCATGCGCGGTCCCCCCGGTGTGCGACCTTGGCGAGCAGGACCTGGGTGCGGAACCGGTTGTAGCGCTGGATGAGGATGAACGGCGCGTTGACCACCACGCCGTAGGTCACGAGCAGTCCGGCGGCGAGCGGCGGGTTCCACAGCACGAAGACCGGCCCGCAGCAGAGGGCCCACCAGTGGGCGAGCTCGGCCCGGCGGGTCTCCCGCACGAACAGCTCCAGCCCGGCGCGGTCGGTGCCGGGCACCTGTCGCTTGCTGACGCCCCCGCGGAAGAGGTCGCCTGCGTCGGGCAGCCGGTCCTTCCAACGGTGGATCCGCAACCGCTCCCGGTACCACCGCCCCCGCGTCTCGAACCGTCTCGGCCGCAGCAGCCACCCGTCCCGGCTCAGCCGGGCGTCACCGAGGCGGTGCGCCGCGTAGCCGGTGGCGGCGTGGAAGACGCCCCAGGCAAGGACATCCACGATGATGGTGACCGATGGCGGCATGACCAGTCGCAGCATCAGGTCGCCTCCCTGCCGGAGCCCGCCAGCGCGGAGGTCCACGTCCCGGCCGCGCCACGGCACCGACCGCCGGACCACGGTCAGCACCGCCGAGCGCGCGAAGAGCGCGTCGAAGGCGAGCAGCGGGAGCGGGAACAAAGCCCACGTCCACCACCGGAACGAGCCGATCCTCCGCAGGAACGAGCGCAGCTGCCAGGACAGGGCCACCCAGCCGACCATCCAGAGGAGGGGGTGGCCGCTGGTGAGTGCGCCGTTACCGGAGACGGCCTCGACGAGGGACAGGACTGCACCGGCGGCGACGGCGTGGTGGGCGCTCACCCACGCCACCGAGGCGACCGCGGCCGGCGGCCACGCGGCCGAGGCGCCGGACGCGATGTTCTTCGTCCAGCCGGCGGCGAGCTGCCGGAAGCCGTCCGGGTAGCTGCGCATCCTGATCGCGCGCCCGCCGATCGCGCACCGGACGGGAAGACCGGTTCGGTCATAGGCGACGGCGAGCGACACGTCGTCGAGGATCTCGCCGCGTACGGCGGCGTGGCCGCCCACGCGCTGATAGTCGTCGCGGGCGGTCAGCAAGCAGGGGCCGAAGGCCATCGGCCGTGGTGCATTCCTCCCGGTGAAGGCAGCGCTGGCCATCAGCGACACCACGTTGAAGTACGGCGGACAGCTGTTCGTAGGGCACGCTCGACGCGGTGGTAGGGCTGGACGGAGACCAGTCCCCCGTGACGGTCGTGCAGCTCGAGCAGTCCCGCCAAGGAGTCGGGCAGGGCAAGGACCGTGTCGGCGTCGAGGAAGAGGAGGAGGTCGCCGTCGGCCTCTTCGGCCCCGACGTGGCACGCCCAGGCCTTCCCCGTCCAGCCCGGAGGCGGCGGGCCGGCTGCCAGGACCCGCGCGCCCGCAGCACGCGCCACCGCTGCGCTGCCGTCGCGTGAGCCGTCATCCACTACGACCACCTCGGCGACGACGACGGTGGAACGACGCAGCGAGCTCAGCAGCGCGGGCAGTGTGCGCTTCCTCGTCGCGCGCCGGGACCACCACGCGTCACCGAAGGGACCTCACGTCCGGGGCGGGCGCCGGCCGGGACGGTCCGCAGGTCTCGCAGCAGCAACCACCCGGCGCCGGCGGCCGCGAGCAGGAGACCCGCGAGCACGAGCTCGGTCATGACGCTCGTCCTGCCAGCGGGGTGAGCAGGAGCGGCATGCCGCCACGAGGGTGCACCGCGACCTGGGCCTGCGGCTCCGGTCGCGTCCAGCCCGTCGGCAGCCCGATCCGGTGGGTGGCGAGCAGCCGACCGAGCACGACGGCCATCTCCCCGAGCGCGAGGTCGCGTCCGATGCACAGCCGGGGCCCCTGCCCGAAGGGCAGGTAGCCGTGGCGCCCCGCGCCCGTGCGGAAGAAGCGCTCGGGCCGGAAGGCCGACGGGTCGGGCCACGCGTCCGGGCGGCGGTGCACGAGCCAAGGGCTCACGATGGCCAAGGTGCCCGCCGGGACCGGGACGCCGCCCACGACGTCCTCCTCCTCGGAGCGGCGTGAGACCACCCAGGCGGGCGGGTACAGGCGCAACGCCTCGTCGATGACCGCCCGCGTCCACGGGAGCCGCCCGGTGATCGAGCAGGGAAACCGGCGTCGGATGCGCCGGCGAGCTCGGCGCGCGACCGCTCCTGCGCGGGTTCGTGCTCCGCGAGCAGCATCAGGGTCCAGGTCAGTGACGCGGCGACGGTCTCGTGGCCGGCGATCACCATCGTGACCAGCTCGTCGCGCACCTCCCTGTCGGTCAGCTCACTGTCGAGGAGGAGACCGAGGAGGTCGTCACCGTGGTGGACGCCGCCGACGGCCGGGACCCGCGCTCGCCGCTCAGCGATCAGCTCGGCAGTGATCGCGTCGAGACGCCGGCGCGCCCGGCGCAGCCGGAGGTTGACCGGGGTCGGAGCCCACTCGGCCGTCGGCAGGATCGAGCGACCGAGGCGGACCACGAGCTCGGCCGCGTCGCTCGTGGCGCGCAGCAGCTGCTGCGCGTGTCCGGTCAGGTCCGCGGAGAACAGCACCCGGCCGACGGTGTCCAGCGCGATGCGGTGCATGAGGTCTGCGACGTCGACGACGACGGCCGACCCCGGGTCGGACGGCAGCGCGGCCCCGACGCCCTCGTCGGCCGCTGCCTGCACCTGGTCGCTGACCGCCCCGAGCCGTTGGTGGTGGAAGGCCGGCGCGGCTGATCGACGGTGCTCGATCCAGGTCGGCTCGGCCGAGGCGAGCAGCCCGGCTCCGGTGACGCGGCCGAGCGCGGCGTACTGGACGGTGCGCTTCGTCCAGCTTCGCGCGGAGGTCTGCAGCACGTGCCGGACATCGGTCGGGTCGTTGAGCAGGAGCGCGGGCGCGCCCGGCACCGGGAACGCCGCCAGGTCGCCGTACCGCTGCTGGACCTCGACCAGGAACGAGAGCGGGTCGCGGCGGACTGACCGGAAGGCCCGCGCCATGTCGACCGGCGTCGGGCCGGGCACCCCGAGGTCCGTCGGCCTCATCGCCTGCAGGTGCCCGGTCGGCGACGCTCACCGTCTGCTCCTCGTGCGCTCGACGTCCCAGCCAGGTCCACACGACGCAGGAGGTCAGCACCAGCCCGAACCCGAAGGCCAGGTCCTCCACCGGGGCGTAGAAGAGACGGCCTCGGCCGACGAACGGCAACGTCCTCGGTGCCGAGAATCACGTCGCCGTCGTAGCGGACGATGCCACGGCCGGTCAGCCAGCCGTTGGTGAGGAGCTGGAAGAAGACGATGATGGCATAGGCCGACCACCAGCCCGGGAGCCGGTCAGCCGCGTGCGGGCCACCCACCGGTCGAGGACCACTGCGGCGAGCGACCCCGAGGACCGCGAGCGCTGTGTAGCGTCATGCGGGCTCCCCCCCCGGCGCGGCCGACCGCGTCGCCGCGCGGACGCTTGACGGCCTCGAGCGTCAGCACCGCCACCAGCGGGATCACGACGAAGAACCCGACCTCCTCCCAGCGGCAGGCCGGCGATGCGCCACGGTAGCGTCTGGTCGTGGTCGAACCGCCAGTGACCCGCCCGGGTGGCGTAGAGGTCCCACAGGAGGAAAGGCGACCCCGCCGGGAGGACCGTGAGGAGCAGGCGACGGGGCTGTCGCAGCACCCGCAGCCGGAAGGCAGGCACGAGCGGCAGGGTGCCGGCCAGGCAGAACGCCAGCATCGCGACGTAGGACCAGTGCGGCAGGCTCATCAGACCGGCACCGGCAGCGCCGACCGGTCGCCGCGCAGCCTCTTGAGCACCAGCTCGGCGCTGATCAGGCACATCGGCAGACCCGACGCCGGGCATGGTGCTCGCCCCGGCGTAGTAGGAGCCCGTCGACCTTCGCGCGACGCGTTGCCAGGGCCGGAAGAACGCGCTCTGGCGCAGCGTGTGCGCGAGGCCTAGGGCCCCGCCGCGCCAGGCGTTGTAGCGTCCCGTGCGAAGTCCTCCGGTCCGACCGTGTGCCGGACGACGGACGCGCTCACGCAGGTCCGGGACGCCTGCCCAGCGAGGCCACCTGGTCGATGGCGGCGTCCGCCGCCCGCTCGACGGTCGCGGTCGCCCGCGCCGTCGACTCCGCCGCGGCCGAGGTCGGCGTCGGCGGGCACCGGGACCAGGACGAAGAGGTTCTCGTGCCCCGCCGGTGCCACGGAGGGGTCGGTGGCCGGAGGGCTTGCAGACGTAGATCGAGCCGGGTCCGGGACGCGGGTCGCTCGCCCGAAGATGTCCTCGAAGTTGCGCGTCCCAGTCGCGAGGTGAAGAACAGCGAGTGGTGGGCCAGCTCGGGCAGCGCGCCGTCGACGCCCAGCATCGCGAGCACCGCGCCGGGCCCGGGGACGCGGCTGGCGCCAGGCCCGCTCGGGATGGGTCTGCAGCGCGTCGCGGGAGCAGCGTCGGTCTCCAGGTGGTGCAGGTCGGCGGCGCCGACGACGACGTCCGCCGGACAGCGTTGCTCGGTCGCCGCCTGACGTCGTGTACTCCACCCCGGTGACGTCCGCGAGCGCGCCGCCGCCGCGACGCCCGGTCGGGTGGTCGATCGCCGTGACAGCGGCGCCGGTGTGCAGCGCGGGCCCCGTGCTGCTCCGGCGAGGCAGGCGATCGCGCTCGATGAGCGCGGTGAATCCGCCCTGCGGGTAGAGCACGCGGTCACCGAGGTCGAGGCGGCTCATCAGGTGGTACATGCTCGGCGCCCGGGCGGGCGAGGAGCCGAGGAACACCGCGGGATAGCCGAGGATCTGCCGGAGCCGGTGGTCGGCGAACGCGCGCCGCGACGTGGCTCTCCAGCGAGCGGCGTGAGCAACCGCGCCGAGCCGCGGGCGTCCGGCGTACCACGTCGGGGTGCGAGGAACGGCCGACGGCGGAGTCGAAGCTTGGTGTAGAGGAACCGGCGCAGCGCAAGGTCGTAGGTCTCCTCGCGCCGAGCGCAGGTAGGCGTCGAACGCGCGCCCCGGCACCGGGCTCGAGCGACTCGAAGAGCGCCCGGTTGCGCTCGCGGTCCGGGCGGAGGTCGACAGGGTCGGGGTGGCCCTCGAAGAAGACGCGGTAGCTCGGGTCGAGCACGGTCAGGTCGAGCTCGCTCGGCGGCCGAGGTGCCGAGCAGCGCGAAGAAGTGCTCGAACACCTCCGGCATGAGGTACCACGACGGCGCCGGTGTCGAAGCGGAAGCCGTCGCGCTCGACGCTACCGACGCGACCACCGAGGTCGTCGTTCTTCTCGAGCAGGTCGACGCTGTGGCCGTCGCGAGGCGAGCAGGGCGGCGGTGGCGAGCCCGGCGATGCCGCCGCCGACGACGACGACCCGACGCGACGCGCCGCCCGCGTCGGCGGCTGGTGGCCGCCGGCGATCCGAGGTCACGGACGACCGCCGTAGAGCGCGCCGGCGACGAGCCGCACCTTGACCGCCGTCGGGGACCCGGACCCGCGTGCCGGCGGATCTCCGCAGCGGGCGTGTCGCGGAGCCGGCGGGCGAGCTCGGCGAACATGGCGTGCGCCGCACGGACGGCGCGGCGGCTGCTGGCCGGCAGCTCCGGGACGACGGCTGCGGCGGCGGCGAGGTCGACGTCGATGTCGTCGAGGATGCGGTCGCGGTCGGCGTCGGAGAACCGCTCGACGTCGAGCCCCGGGAAGTAGCTGCGGCCGAGCACGTCGTGGTCCTCGGCCGAGGTCGCGAAGGAAGTTGAGCTTCTGGAAGGCGGCACCGAGCCGCCGCGCGCCGGGCGCGAGCCGGTCGTACGTCCCCGCCTGATCGCGGCCACCGGTCGTGCGGCGAGGAACGCGCGCAGGCACATCAGGCCCGACCACCTCGGCCGAGCCGTAGACGTAGCGGTCGAAGGTCTGCCTCGGCGTGTGCTCGGTGATCGCCAGGTCCATCCCCATCGAGGCGAAGAACGGGGCCGACCAGCGTCGTCGTCGATGCCGCACGGCCAGCGCGGTCCGCCCGAAGGCATGGACGACCAGGTTCCCGCTGTAGCCCGTCCGCAGCGCGTGGCGAACGTCCTCCCGCAGCCAGGTCAGCATGGTGGCGCGGCGGCTCGCGCCCCAGGCTCGGGGTCGGGGTTGTCGACGATCTCGTCGGCGACCCGGACCAGCCCATAGATGTTGCGGACGTGGGTCCGCACGGGCTCGGCGAGCAGCCGCGAGGCGAGTCCGAAGGAGCTCGAGTACTGCCGGATCACGATCGCGGCAGTGCCCTCGGAGACCGAGTCGTAGAGGTTGCGCGGAGCGGTGCGCCGCAGAGTAGAGGTTCATGCGGCGACCTCCCGCCCGGCCATCAGCGCAGGTGATGGTGTGGTCAGGGCGGCGAGCAGGTCTGACGGGATGCCGACCTCCTCGACGATC
Organism: uncultured Actinomycetota bacterium; assembly: GCA_963724275.1. Classification (GTDB taxonomy): domain Bacteria; phylum Actinomycetota; class Actinomycetes; order Propionibacteriales; family Nocardioidaceae; genus Nocardioides. The sequence continues at coordinate 159,013 of CAVRUB010000015.1, forward strand.
GACCGTGCGGCAGAGAGCTGCTGGTCGGCGAGCTCCTCGACGAAGCGACGCGATCCGGAGGCAATGAGCAGACGTCGGGCCTCCTCCAGCTCCTCGTCGTCCAGATCGCGACCGACGTACGGCCGGAGCCGCGCCCACTCCTGCGGTCGACGCCGCGTGCACGAGGAGGGGGGTCTGCTTGCTGGTGCGCAGGTCGCTGGTGGAGCTCTTGCCGGAGCGGGCAGGATCGCCGAAGACTCCGATGAGGTCGTCCACGAGCTGGAAGGCGACACCCAGCCTCCGTCCCGCCTCCCCGAGGCGGCGGGTGGTGGCGTCGCCCGCCGCAGCCAGCACTGCGCCCGCCTGGAGGGGCAGGGCGAACGAGTACGCGCTGGTCTTCTGCTCCTCCATCGCAAGGCTCTCGGCCAGCGAGGTGGGCGCCAGGTCGAGCGACAGCCGGACGTCGGCAAGCTCGCCGGCGGCCGTGGTGTGCAGTGCGGCGTCCAGCAGGTCGAGCAGTCGGCGGACGACCTCTGTCGTGGCGCCGCACGTCGCCACCGAGCGGACCGCGGCGGCCAGGGCGAGGTCCCCCGCCAGGATGGCGGCGGTGACCCCGTAGGCCTCCGCATCGCCCGCCGACGCGCCGGCGGCCCGCGCCTGGGCGCGGAACGTCCCGCTGACGTTGAGCCGGCCGCGCCGCACGTGGTCACCGTCGATGACGTCGTCGTGGATGACGAACGCGGTGTGCAGCAGCTCCACCGCGGCGCCGACCTCGACCGCGGCCGCAGCGCACGTGCCGCCCAACGCGTCGTGGGTCGCGATCACGAGTGCCGGCCGGAACCGCTTGCCGCCCTCGGTGGCGGCGCAGAGGGCCTCCCAGAGCCGGGCGTGCTCGGGATCGATCGCCGCGGCGCGGGCCAGTCCCGCGTCGAGCAGGCGTCGGAGAGCCTCGTCGGTGTCTGTGGTCATCGGTCCTCCCAGCTCGGCCTGCCGTACAACGGCTAACTTACGCAACGTGTACAAATAAAATCTACGCACCGAGTTGAGATAGGGTACTGGTCATGGGCACCCCGTCCGGCCACCTGCTGACGATCGGCGATCTCGCTGACCGCACTGGGGTACCCACTACGACCCTGCGTAGCTGGGAGTCGCGCTACGGATTTCCCCGGCCGATCCGTCAGTCGGGTGGTCACCGTCGCTACGCCGAGTCGGACGTGGACGCCGTGCTCCAGCTGCTCCGTCGCCGCAGCGAGGGCATGGCGCTCGGTGCCGCGGTCCGCGCCGTCAGCCCGGAGCCGTACCCCACCCGGTCCGTCTTCGCCGAGGTGAGGCGGCGCCACCCGCAGCTTGCTCCCCAGGTCCTCTCCAAACCGAGCCTCGTCGCGCTCAGCCGGGCCATCGAGGACGAGTGCTGTGCCCGCGCTGCTCGCCCGCTCCTGTTCGGCGGGTTCCAGCACGAGAATCACCTCCGCGCATCCCGCGATCGATGGGTCGAGCTCGCGCGCACGGCGCGTTCGACCGTGGCGTTCGCCCAGCTCTCGCGACCGGCGTCCGCCCGGTCCGGTCGCCTGGTCGAGGTGGACCTGCCTCCTGAGGCTCCGCTCAACCGCGAATGGCTGGTGGTGTGTGACGCCGCGGACTTGCCGGCGTGCATGACTGCGGTGCAGATGCCGGGACAGGACCCCGCCCAGGACGCAGGGCCAAACGCAGGGCCGGACGTACGGCGCTTCGAGGTGCTGTGGTCGGTGGACCCGCGGGTCGTGCGCGACGCCAGCAGGGTGGCCGCGGCGCTCGCCGACGAGTATGGCCCAGGTTGGCGTCCCGCCGGCCCGACCGGCACGGACGAGGACCCTCCGCAGGCCTCACCCGACCTCGGCCGGGCATCCGAGCTCTTCAACAGGATGCTCGGCTACCTCGAGTCGACGCACTGATCGGCGTTGCGCGCGCTACGCCAGCGCGACCAGGTCGGCGTACTCGACGTTCCAGAGGTCCTCGACGCCGTCAGGGAGGATCAGCACCCGGTCCGGCTCGAGGGCGTGGACGGCGCCCTCGTCGTGGGTGACCAGCACGATCGCGCCCTCGTAGGAGCGGATCGCGGCCAGCACCTCCTCGCGTGACGCGGGGTCGAGGTTGTTGGTCGGCTCGTCGAGCAGCAGCACGTTTGCCTGGGACACGACCAGGCTCGCCAGCGCCAGGCGGGTCTTCTCGCCGCCGGAGAGCACCCCTGCCGGCTTGTGGGCGTCCTCGCCCGAGAACAGGAACGAACCGAGCACCGAGCGGGCCTCGGTGTCGGTCAGCTGCGGCGCAGCGGACTGCATGTTCTCCAGCACCGTGCGCTTGATGTCGAGGGTCTCGTGCTCCTGCGCGTAGTAGCCGAGCTTGAGGCCGTGGCCCGGCACGACCTCGCCCGTGTCCGGGTCGTCGATCCCGGCGAGGATCCTCAGCAGCGTGGTCTTGCCGGCGCCGTTGAGCCCGAGGATGACCACGCGTGAGCCCTTGTCGATCGCGAGGTCGACGTCGGTGAAGACCTCGAGCGAGCCATAGGACTTCGAGAGCTCGGCTGCGGTGATGGGCGTCTTGCCGCACGGCGCCGGCTTGGGAAACGCGATCCGCGCCACCTTGTCGGCCTGCCGCTCGCCCTCGAGGCCGGCGAGCATCCGCTCGGCGCGCTTGAGCATCGACTGCGCCGCCTGTGCCTTCGTGGCCTTGGCCCGCATCTTGTTGGCCTGGTCGGTGAGCGTCTTGGCCTTCGCCTCGGCGTTGGACCGCTCGCGCTTGCGGCGCTTCTCGTCGGTCTCGCGCTGCTGGAGGTAGGCCTTCCAGCCGAGGTTGTAGGTGTCGATGGCGGCCCGGTTGGCGTCGAGGTGCAACACCCGGTTGACCGTCGCCTCGAGCAGGTCGGTGTCGTGGCTGATCACGACCAGCCCGCCGGGGAACGCCTTGAGGAAGTCGCGCAGCCAGACGATCGAGTCGGCGTCGAGGTGGTTGGTGGGCTCGTCGAGGAGCAGCGTCTGCGCGTCGGAGAACAGGATCCGCGCCAGCTCGACGCGGCGGCGCTGACCGCCGGACAGCGTCTTGAGCTGCTGGCCGAGGAGCCGGTCCGTTATCCCGAGGCTGTGCGCGATGGTCGCGGCCTCCGACTCCGCGGCGTAACCCCCGCCCGCGTGGAGCTCGGCGTCGGCGCGCTCGTAGCGCCGCATGGCTCGCTCCCGGACGGTCGCGTCGTCACTGCCCATCTCGATCTCGGCCGCCCGCAGGCGTCGTACGACGTCATCGAGGCCGCGCGCGGAAAGGATCCGCTCGCGGGCCAGCTGGTCGGGGTCGCCCGAGCGGGGATCCTGGGGCAGGTAGCCGACCTCGCCGCTCCCCGTCACCGAGCCACCGGCAGGCAACGCCTCGCCGGCGAGGATCTTGGTGAGGGTCGTCTTCCCGGCGCCGTTGCGGCCGACCAGGCCGACCTTGTCGCCCGCCGCCACCCGGAAGGTGACGTCCTCCATCAGGAGCCGCGCACCGGCTCTGACCTCGAGCTGGTGAACCGTGATCATGACGTGGCTCAGTCTCCCACGGAGCGGACACACCAGCCCAAATGGGACGATCGCCTAGGGTGCTGCCGTGGTGCGATTCAATCCGAAGGCTCGGCTCGACAGGTCTCGCGTCCGCGACGTCGGCGGCAGTGGTGGCGGTCGGGGCGGCGGCTCCGGCATGCGCCTCCCCATCCCCGGAGGGATCGGGGGGAAGGGTGGTCTCGGCGGGCTCCTGCTCGTCATCGCCTTCGTGATCCTCGCCCAGTGCGCCGGCGTCAACATCAACCCGTTCGACACCTCGGCCGTCTACTCTCCCTCGCGGCTCGGCGACGCCCAGGACTCCGGACGCTACGACCACTGCGAGACCGGTGAGGACGCCAACGAGGACCACGACTGCGCACGCGTCGCGATCGAGAACTCGTTGACGAGCTACTGGAGCTCAGAGCTGGGCGGGGACTTCCGCGCGATCGACACGCTCACCACGTTCTCCGGGTCGGTCAACACCAGCTGCGGGGGGGCCGACTCCTCGGTCGGCCCGTTCTACTGTCCGGCGGACGACTCGATCTACCTCGACACCACGTTCTTCGACCAGGTGCTCGAGGATCAGCTCGGCGGTCCGGACGGCGGGTTCGTCGAGTTCTACGTGCTCGCCCACGAGTACGGCCACCACATCTCCAACGTCCTCGGCTTCATGGGCAAGGTCCGCACCCAGGAGACCGGACCCACCTCTCCGGGCGTCCGGCTGGAGCTGCAGGCCGACTGCTACGCCGGCATGTGGGCCAAGCACGCGACGACGACCGAGGACGAGGCGGGAGAGGTGCTGATCGAGGATCTCTCCCAGGAGGACATCGACCTCGCGATCGCGGCGGCCGAGGCCGTCGGTGACGACCGGATCCAACGCAAGACCCAGGGCCAGGTCAACGAGGAGTCGTGGACCCATGGATCCGCTGCGCAGCGCAAGCACTGGTTCCTGGTCGGCTACGAGGAGGGCTCTCTGGACGCGTGCGACACCTTCGCCGCGTCGGAGGCCGAGGTCCTCGGCGAGGACTGACCCGCCGACGGATCAGCCAGGTCACAGCTGCAGGAGCGCCTCGATGTGAGGGAACTGCCGCTGCAGGGTGCGCAGGTGCGGGGCGACCGCGGGGTGGCGGTACTTCGAGGCAAGCGCGCCCTCCCCCGTCGCTGCTCGGGCCAGGGCCCACTCGGCGCGGCTGAGCGCGGTGTAGACGGCCACGATCTGTCCCCCGAGGACCACCTGGTCGCGGTCGGCGTCCGGGATGCCGAGCAGGTACGCGTCGAGCAGCGGCTCGAACCCCTCCCTCGCCGACAGCGACAGGTAGCCGAGGTCCCCGCCGACCGGACCGGTGCCGACCGTGCCCCAGTCGATGGCGATCGCGTCGTCACCGGCGCGCCCCGGGAGGTTGGCGCCGGTCGGGTCGCCGTGCTGCGGCACCTGCGGAAGGCTGTCGAGGAGGTCGAGCATCGCGCCGCGGTGGCGCCACAGGTGGTCTGCGACGTCGGCGACGGTGGTCCGGTCCAGCGTCGGCCACCCGCCGTGACGGGCGACCCGGTCCATCCGGTCGCGGATCAGGTTGCGCGCGAGGAACCGGGGCCGGGGCAGGTCGGCCGCCGCGAACCGACCCATGCACAGGGCGAGGAACAGGCCGCTGGACGAGGCGTCCTCGACCCAGTCCCGGACGATGGTGATGCCCTCGGGGTCCTCGTCCACGGAAGCCGTGGCGCTGCGTAGGCCGGGGGTCGCGTCCGTGAGCCCGGTGACGATCACGTCGGCCTCACGCCGCCAGTAGCCGATGTGGCCGGGGTCCTCGAGCGCCGCGGGGTCGCCGGGCTCGGGGCGCTGCGAGCCGCTTGACGACGACCGGCCGGCCCGCGAACGCCGTACGCCAGACGCCCACGGTGGACGTTCCGGACCCGCCCGGGAGCAGCACCCAGTCCGGTTCGGGCTGCCACATGCCACGGACGCTAGCCGATCCCACCCCTCGAGGATGGGAGGCTTGGACCCGTGCTGATCGGCATCGACGACCCACTGCGGGACGACGTGCTCCGCCTGCTCGAGGGACACCTCGCTGACATGCGGGCGACCTCGCCCCCGGAGAGCGTCCATGCTCTCGATCCGACCGCGCTGGTCGGACCCGGGCTGTCGTTCTGGACGCTGCGGGAGGACGGCGCGCTCCTGGGGTGCGCGGCCCTCAAGGAGCTCGACGCGGAGCACGCGGAGATCAAGTCGATGCGTACGACGCCCGCGGCCCGGCGCCGCGGTGTCGCCCGTCGGCTACTGGACCATGTGCTCGTCGCTGCGGTCGAGCGCGGCTACGCCCGGGTGAGCCTGGAGACCGGCACCCAGGACTTCTTCGCACCGGCTCGCGCGCTCTACCTGTCGCGGGGATTCGTGGAGTGCGGACCGTTCGCGCCGTACGTCCCGGATCCTCACAGCGCGTTCTTCACCAGACCGCTTCCCTGATCCCCGGGATCCAGTAGCGTCCGCGCATGCGCACCCGCGACGAACCAGGAGCTGTCATGGCCGACGAGTGGGACTTCAGCGGGCTGCGCGCCACCTACATCAACTGCACCCTGAAGCGCAGTCCGGAGCCGAGCCACACCGAGGGACTCATCGACGCCAGCGCGGCGATCATGTTCAAGCACGGCGTCACCGTCGAGGTGATCCGGGCGGTCGATCACCCGATCGCCACGGGCGTCTATCCCGACATGCGCGAGCACGGCTGGGAGACCGATGCCTGGCCGGACATCTATCCGCAGATCCTCGAGAGCGACATCCTGGTCATCGCCGGACCGATCTGGCTGGGCGACAACTCGTCGATCACCAAGCAGGTCATCGAGCGCCTCTACGCACTGAGCGGTGAGCTCAACGAGAAGGGTCAGTACCTCTTCTACGGCCGGGTCGCGGGCTGCTTGATCACCGGCAACGAGGACGGCATCAAGCACTGCGCCCAGAACGTCCTCTACTCGTTGCAGCACATCGGCTACACCATCCCGCCGAACGCCGACGCCGGGTGGATCGGCGAGGCCGGGCCGGGTCCGTCGTACCTCGATCCCGGCAGCGGCGGGCCGGAGAACGACTTCACCAATCGCAACACCACGTTCATGACCTGGAACCTGATGCACCTGGCGCAGATGCTCAAGGACGCCGGCGGTGTGCCGGGCCACGGCAACCAGCGCACCGAGTGGAACGCGGGGACCCGCTTCGGCTGGGAGAACCCGGAGTACCGGAGCTGACTAGGCGTTCTCCACCTCGATCACCACGGCGCAGGCGTCGCGGACGGCGGCGTCGAGGACCGCCCGCCGCGGGTCGGGTACGGCGAGCCACGGTCCCACCACGTCCAGGTGAGCCAGCCGCGGGTCGGCCAGCACGGCATCCGCGGCGGAGCGGTCACCGCCGATCACGATCGGTCCGGAGAGCCCGGAGAGGATCCGGGCGGCATGGTCCGCCGCGGCGGAGTACGCCTCGCGGGCCTGGTTGTCGCGTCGCCGGGCGAAGCGTTGCTGCGACTGGCCCCCGGCCTTGGTGCGACCCTGCACGTGTCGCTGGCCGACCTTCGACTCCGTCGTCTGCTCCCCCGCCAGCCGCGCCACCGCGAAGCCGCCCTTGCGGACCAGCAGCACGCCCCAGGCACCCGGCGCCGCTGCGGCCGCGAGGAAGGCAGCGACCTCTGGCGCGCCGTCGTACGACCGCTCGAACGGGAGCCGAGCCGTGAAGGTGGACCCGTCCTCGGCTGTGCCCTGGAGCGCGCCGTCGCTCACCCCCAGGTCCGTCGCGCCGTGGCGGGCGGCGAAGTTCCCCACCCATCGCGGCACCCGGTCGCGCGGGACGAGGACCCGGGTCACGAGACCCGACGCTACCGAGCCGGCCTCAGACGTTGAAGCCGAGTGCGCGCAGCTGCTCGCGGCCGTCCGGGGTGATCTTGTCCGGGCCCCACGGCGGCATCCAGACCCAGTTGATGGCGACGTCGCCGACGATGCCCTCGAGCGCGCTCTCGGTCTGGTCGGTGATCACGTCGGTCAGCGGGCAGGCTGCTGAGGTGAGGGTCATGTCGAGCACGACGTTCGACTCGTCGTCGAGGTGGACGTCGTAGACGAGGCCGAGGTCGACGACGTTGATCCCGAGCTCAGGGTCGACGACGTCCTTCATCGCCTCGGTGACGTCCTCGACCGTCGTCGAGGCGCCGCCCGACCCGGAGGCCTCGGGGACCTCGGGAAGGTCGCTGTGGTCGATCTGGCTCTCAGTCATGGCTGTTTCCTTCTGGGTCTTGTGACGGTCGCGGAGCGACCTCTTCGACCAACGATCGGGTCGTGGCGTCCTTCCAGGCCATCCACGACAGCAGAGCACACTTCACGCGGGCCGGGAACTTCGCGACGCCGGCGAAGGCGATGCGCGTCCTCGAGCACGTCTTCGTCGGGCTCGACCTCGCCCTTGCCCTGCATGAGGGTCAGGAACTCCTCGTGCACGGCCATCGCGTTGTCGACGCTCTTGCCGACCACCAGGTCGTAGAGCACCGAGGCCGACGCCTGCGAGATCGAGCAGCCGAGCGCGTCGTAAGAGACGTCCTCGACAAGGCCGTCGCTGAGGTGGACGCGCAGGGTCACCTCGTCACCGCAGGTCGGGTTGACGTGGTGGACCTCGGCCTCGTGCGGCTCCCGCAAACCCTTGCCGTGGGGGTTCTTGTAGTGGTCGAGGATGATCTCCTGGTAGAGGACATCCAAGTTCTGTGCAGTCATCATCAGCCCAACTTGAAGTACGAGCGGGTGTATTCCAGGCCGTCGACCAAGGCGTCGATCTCGGCCGGCGTCGTGTAGAGGTACGACGACATCCGGGTCGAGCTCTGGACGCCGAACCGTGCATGCGCCGGCTTCGCGCAGTGGTGACCGGCACGTACGGCGACGCCACGGGAGTCGAGCACCTGGGCGATGTCGTGCGGGTGCACGCCGTCGAGCTCGAAGGCGATCGCACCGCCCCGCATCGTCGCGTCCGTCGGACCGAGGATCCTGAGCCCCGGGACGCTGGCGAGACCCTCGAGCGCGTATCCGGTGATCGCCTGCTCGTGCGCATGCACGGCGTCCATGCCGAGATGTGCCAGGTAGTCGACCGCGGCACCCAGGCCGATCGCCTCCACGATCGGCGGGGTCCCCGCCTCGAACTTGTGCGGGATCGGCGCGTAGGTCGAGCCCTCCATCCGGACCGTCTCGATCATCTCGCCGCCACCGAGGAACGGCGGCAGCTGGTCGAGGACCGCACGACGACCCCACAGGACACCGATGCCCGTCGGACCCACGACCTTGTGACCGGTGAAGGCGATCAGGTCCGGCCGCTCGTCGTCGGCCATCGCCGCGAGATCGATCGGCAGCTGGGGCGCCGCCTGCGAGGCGTCGACCACGACCAGCGCACCGACCTGGTGGGCGCGGCGGGTGATGTCGGCGATCGGGTTGATCGTGCCGAGCATGTTGGACACCCAGGTCAGGGCAACGACTTTCGTGCGCTCGTTGATCAGGTCGTCGACGTCCGAAAGGTCGAGCTGACCGTCCTCGGTGATCCCGAACCAGCGCAGGGTCGCGCCGGTGCGCTGGGTGAGCAGCTGCCACGGCACGATGTTGGAGTGGTGCTCCATCTCGGTGATGACGACCTCGTCACCGGGACCCACCTGTCGGCTCTGCTGATCCTCGGGTCCGGCCCAGAGGAGCGTGTTGGCAGCGAGGTTGAGCGCCTCCGAGGCGTTCTTGGTGAAGATCACCTCGTCGCGCTCCGGGGCACCGATGAACGCAGCGACCTTGTCGCGCGCCTCCTCGAACGCGACCGTCGACTCTGCACCGAGCTGGTGCATCGCCCGTGCGATGTTCGCGTTGTGCCGCTCGAGGTGGTCGACCATCGCGTCGATGACCACCTGCGGCTTCTGCGAGGTGTTGGCGCTGTCGAGGTAGATCAGCGGGTGTCCGCCCGCGAGGACGCGCTCGAGGATCGGGAAGTCCTTGCGGACGACCTCGAGCTCGGGAAGCAGGCCTTCCATGGTCTCGGTTTCCTTTCGCCTCACTGGACTCGTGACGGTCGCAGTGCGACCTGCTCGGACTCCGCTACGCGCGGACCTTGAGGTACTTGTCGTAGCCGTTGGCCTCGAGCTCGTCGGCGAGCTCCGGACCACCCTCGTCGGCCACCCGGCCGTTGACGAAGACGTGGACGTAGTCGGGCTTGATGTAGCGCAGGATCCGCGTGTAGTGCGTGATCAGCAGGACACCCTTGCCGTCGCGCGCGCGGAACTCGTTGACGCCCTCCGCGACGACCTTGAGCGCGTCGATGTCGAGGCCCGAGTCGGTCTCGTCGAGGATCGCGACCTTGGGGTCGAGCAGGTCGAGCTGCGCGATCTCGTGCCGCTTCTTCTCGCCGCCCGAGAAGCCCTCGTTGACCGAGCGCTGCGAGAACGACGCGTCGAGGTTCATCCGCTCCATGACCCCGTTGACGTCCTTGACCCAGGTGCGCAGCTTCGGCGCCTCACCGTCGATCGCGGTCTTCGCGGTGCGGAGGAAGTTGGCGACCGAGACGCCGGGCACCTCGACCGGGTACTGCATCGCGAGGAACAGGCCGGCGCGGGCCCGCTCGTCGACCGACATCGCCAACACGTCCTCGCCATCGAGCGTGACCGTGCCCTTGGTGACCTGGTAGCGCGGGTGCCCGGCGACGGAGTAGGCCAACGTCGACTTGCCCGAGCCGTTGGGGCCCATGATCGCGTGCGTCTCGCCGTCCTTGATGGTCAGGGTGACGCCCTTGAGGATCTCCTTCGGGCCGTCCTCGGTGTTGACCTGGACGTGGAGGTCCTTGATCTCGAGGGTGCTCATGCGGGGGTGACTCCGTTCAGCGTGGTGGTGACATCGACATAGAGCTCGTCGCCGCGCATCTCGACAGGGAAGGTGGCGACCGGCTCGGTCGCGGGAAGGTGGGTGGGGTTGCCAGTGCGCAGCTCGAAGCACGAGCCGTGCAGCCAGCACTCGACGGCGCCGTCCGCGACCTCGCCCTCGGAGAGCGCGACGGCGGCGTGGGAGCACTGGTTCTGCAGCGCGAAGAACTCGTCTCCGTCACGAGCGACGGCGACGTCGTACTCCCCAACCGTGACGGCGAGGGCCTCGTCCTTGGGCACGTCGGCCAACGCGCACGCGCGCTCGAAGGCGTCGTCCTGAGGAGGCGCGCCAGCGCCGTCTCGAAGGGTCACACCAGCTCCTTGAGGACGTTCTTGGCGAGCTCCTCCTCGACGGTCGCGAGCAGCTTCTTCTCCAGCTCCGGCACGCCGACGCGGCGGATCAGGTCGTTGAAGAACCCGTGCACGACCAGCCGCCGGGCCTCGGGCTCGGAGATGCCGCGCGAGCGCAGGTAGAAGAGCTGCTCGTCGTCGAAGCGCCCCACAGCCGAGGCGTGACCGGCACCGGCGATCTCGCCGGTCTCGATCTCCAGGTTGGGGACCGAGTCGGCGTGGCAGCCGTCGGTGAGGACCAGGTTGCGGTTCTCCTCGAACGTCTCGATGTCCTCGGCGACCTTGCGGATCAGCACGTTGCCGATCCACACGGTGTGTGCCTTGGCACCCTGGAGGGCGCCCTTGTAGACCACGTGGCTCTTGGTCTTCGGCGCGTTGTGGTCGACGAACAGACGGTGCTCGAAGTGCTGGCCCGCGTCGGCGAAGTAGAGCCCGAAGAGCTCTGCGGAGCCGCCCGGACCTGCGTAGTCGACATTGGTGCTGGTGCGGACGAGATCACCGCCGAGGGTGAACTCGAACTGTCGCAAGCGTCGCGTCGCGGCCGACCCGGATGTTGATCTGCTCGGCGTGCACGGCGTCGTCGGCCCAGTCGTTGAGGTGGACCAGGTCGAGCTGGGCGCCGTCGCCGACGAGCACGGTGGTGAACCCGTCGAAGGTCGTGCTGCCGGTGTGCTCGACGAGCACGGTGGCGCGGGCGTGGGCGCCTACCCGGACGACGACATGGCCCCACACGACGTCCTCGACGGACGTCCCGTGCAGCTGGATGCGGACCGGTCCGTCGAGCTCGGCCTCGGCCGGCACGTCGAGGAGCACGGCGCCGCGGCCGTGCTCGACCGCGAGCGCACCGAGGCGGTCGAACGGTGCGGTGCCGCCGGCGGCGATGGCCTCGTCCGTGGTGATCGTCGTCAGCGTCACGCCCGCGGGAAGCTGCTGCTTCAGCTCCAGCTGCGTGTCCGAGACCGGGCCGTCGAGCAGTCCGCGCAGCCGCTTGAGCGGCGTGAACCGCCAGATCTCCTCACGGCCCGTCGGCGCGGGGTGCGCCTGCGAGGTCGTAGGTCGGCTCCGGGTGGAGGTGGCTCTCGACGTGCCCCTGCTCGAGCGCGTCGTTCAGAACAGCCGCAGTCACCCAACAGCTCCTTCCATCTGCAGCTCGATGAGCCGGTTCAGCTCCAGGGCGTACTCCATCGGCAGCTCCTTGGCGATCGGCTCGACGAAGCCGCGCACGATCATCGCCATCGCCTCGTCCTCGGCCATGCCTCGCGACATGAGGTAGAAGAGCTGGTCGTCGGAGACCTTCGAGACCGAGGCCTCGTGACCCATGGACACGTCGTCCTCGCGGATGTCGACGTAGGGATAGGTGTCGGACCGGCTGATCTGGTCGACGAGCAGTGCGTCGCACAGCACGTTGGACTTCGAGCCGTGCGCGCCCTCGTTGATCTGGATGAGGCCGCGGTACGACGTACGTCCGCCCCCGCGCGCCACGGACTTGCTCAGGATCGAGCTCGACGTGTGCGGGGCTGCGTGCACCATCTTGGCGCCGGCGTCCTGGTGCTGGCCCTCGCCCGCGAACGCGATGGAGAGCGTCTCACCCTTGGCGTGCTCGCCCATCAGGTAGACGGCGGGGTACTTCATCGTCACCTTGGAGCCGATGTTGCCGTCGACCCACTCCATGGTGGCGCCGGCCTCGCAGACCGCGCGCTTGGTCACCAGGTTGTAGACGTTGTTGGACCAGTTCTGGATCGTCGTGTAGCGGCAGCGGCCGCCCTTCTTCACGATGATCTCGACGACCGCGGAGTGCAGCGAGTCGGACGAGTAGATCGGCGCCGTGCAGCCCTCGACGTAGTGGACGTAGGCGTCCTCGTCGACGATGATCAGCGTCCGCTCGAACTGGCCCATGTTCTCGGTGTTGATCCGGAAGTAGGCCTGGAGAGGGATGTCCACGTGGACGCCCTTGGGGACGTAGATGAACGACCCTCCCGACCACACGGAGGTGTTGAGCGCGGCGAACTTGTTGTCGCCGACCGGGATCACCGTGCCGAAGTACTCCCGGAACAGCTCGGGCTGCTCACGCAGGGCGGTGTCGGTGTCGAGGAACAGGACGCCCTGGGCCTCGAGGTCCTCACGGATCGAGTGGTAGACGACCTCGGACTCGTACTGCGCGGCGACGCCGGAGACCAGCCGCTGCTTCTCCGCCTCCGGGATGCCGAGCTTGTCGTAGGTGTTCTTGATGTCCTCGGGCAGGTCCTCCCAGGTGGCTGCCTGCTTCTCCGAAGACCGCACGAAGTACTTGATGTTGTCGAAGTCGATCGCCGACAGGTCCGACCCCCACGTGGGCATGGGCTTGCGGCCGAAGAGCTTGAGACCCTTCAGCCGGAGGTCGAGCATCCACTGCGGCTCGCTCTTCTTCGAGGAGATGTCGCGGACGACGTCCTCGTTGAGCCCGCGCTTCGCGTCGGCACCGACGTCGTTCTTGTCGGCCCAGCCGAACTCGTAACGACCGATCCCCTTGAGCTCGGGGTTGAGGTCTTCGATGCTGGTCATGACGCTCCTTCGGTGGTCGAGGAGCTCGCGCTAGCGAGCTTGGAGATCGAGGAGGTCGCGCTAGCGACCGTCACGAGATCCGTCACGAGACCCTCCTTCTTGTTGGGGATGCACGTGGTGCAGACGCCGTCACCATGCGCGATGGTGGCGAGCCGCTGGACATGGGTGCCGAGCACCCGGCCGATGGCCTCGGTCTCGGCCTCGCACAGCTGCGGGAACTCGTGGGCGACGTGGGACACCGGGCAGTGCTGCTGGCACAGCTGCTCCCCCACGCTCTGTCCGCCGACGAGGGGGAGCTGTCGGACCGAGGCCGCGTAACCCTCGTCCGAGAACACCATCGCCAGCACCTCTGCCGGCGTGGCCTCGGGGTGGTCGACCGCGACTTCCGGGAATCGCTCCTCGATGAACGACGCCCGTCGCTCCGCGAATGCCTTGACGGCATCGGGACCGGCGGTCTCGGCGAGGAACCGGAGCGCCTCGGTCGCGAGGTCGTCGTACTGCGCCTCGAAGCCGTCGCGTCCGTGCTCGGTGAGTGCGAACACCTTGGCCGGTCGACCTCGGCCGCGCTGGCCGGCCGGACGCTGGTCCCGGGCCTCGACGCCGCCCTCCTCGACGAGGTGGTCGAGGTGGCGGCGTACGGCGGCCGGGGTCAAGCTCAGGCGCTCGGCCAGCGCTGCCGCCGTGGAGGGTCCGTTGACCAGGATCGACCGCGCGACGCGCTGGCGCGTCGGTTGATCGATGGCCGGGTCCATGTTTTCCACAACAACAGTGTGACGTTAATGCTTCCTGCCGTTCAAGCAAGGTCACCCTTAGTTGACCGCACTGGAGGTCGCGAGCCCCGGGTGTGGCGTAGCCAGGCCAGGCCGAGGACCGGCAGCACCAGCGGCACGTACCCGTAGCCCTGACCGAAGTGCGACCAGACGGTCTTGTCGGGGAAGAGGTCGGTCGCTGCATAGCTGAGCGCACCGACGGCCAGCACCCCTCCCAGCTCCACGGTCACCGCGAGCGCGGCGATCCGCCAGCCGATCCTGCCGCCGAGCAGAAGAGAGGTGGTTGCGACCAGGTAGACGATCGCTGCGAACAGCGACAACGAGTAGGCCAGCGGGGCCTTGCCTGCGTCCGCACTGAGCTGGACCAGGGACCGGCCGGTGGCCGCGACCGCGAAGACGCCGTACCCGAAGACGAGCGCCCTCCCCCAGCCGACAGCCAGCGCGTCGGGCGCAGCGGTGCCGCTCTCGGTCACGCGGCCCCGGCCCAGATCGCGTGCAGCCGCACCTCGAGCGCCGCCACCGTCAGGACGGCCAGCAGGACGACCGCGGTTCCGGCCCGGTTGCGCTCGGCCAGCGACCAGAACGCGGCGATCGGGAGGACCAGTGCGTTGCCGACGAGGTAGCTCACGAAGAGGGTGCCTTCCACCTCACGCTCGGTGTTGGCCAGGGCGATGCATCCGCCCACCAGCTGTCCGAGCAGGACCAGCTCGGTGACCCCGAGGAGGACGAACATGCCGTCCTCCGCCGCCCGGTCGCGGATCAGGTGGACGACCAGCACGATCACCGTGAGCCCACAGAGCACGAGGACCGTGCCGAGGACCCAGGGACTCACGGCGGTCAGCCTAGTGACCGGTCGCGCAGGTGAGATTGCCGCACCTGGCAATCGGCTGACACCGCCACCAAAGTTCCGTACGATCCGAGCACCATGCCGCCTCCCGACACCGCGCCGTCGAGTGCGAGCACGTCCAGCTCGTTCGCCGAAGAGCTCCGATCCCTGTACGAGCTGCGCCAACGCGCCGAGTCCGAGATCGCCGAAGCACTCGCCACTCGCCGCCAGGCCCTCAGCGAGGCGGACCAGATCGTCGCCCAGGCCCAGGAGGCCGCGGAGGCCGTCCAGGCAGAGGCGGCGTCGACGGCGTCGCTTGCTTCTGCCGAGGCGCGTGACCGGGCCGAGCAGATCGTCTCCGACGCGCAGGTGGCCGCCCGGTCGATCCTCGCCGAGGCCGAGATGGACGCCGAGCGGGTCCGGCGCGACGCGTCGGCCCTGTCCACCCGCGCCGAGGAGCTCGAGGCGTCGGCCACCGATCTGATCGAGACCGCACGTCGGATGGCTGAGTTCGAGCGGGAGGCCTCCGCTCGGGAGACGGCGGAGCTCCGCGCTGCTGCCCTGGCCGACGTCGCCGCCGAGAGCCACGGCGCGCTCGAGCAGCTCGACCAGGTCGCCGCAGGTCTCAACGCGGCCATCACCACCGCGTCGGCTCGCCTCTCCGAGATCCTTGCGGCGCTGTCCGGAGCCCGGGACTCGATCCCCTCCGTGGATCGTGACGAATCCGCCGAGGACTGAATCTCGTGTGGGTACCCTGGATCCCGTGACCACACCCTTGGGAGGCGGGACCGCCGATCTCGTTGCCGAGCTCCGCGCCCAGGCCGAGGCCGCCGTCGTGCGCGCCGCCGACACCAAGGAGCAGGTCTCCCGCGAGGTCCTGGAGGTGCGTGAGCAGGCGAAGGCCGTCGCCGCCGCGCTCGACGCCGGCGCGCGAGAGGCAGCCGAGGCGGTCATCGCCGACAGCTTGCAGGCAGACGACGCGATGCTCGCCGAGGCGCATGCCAGCGCTGCGTCAGCGATCGCCGAGGCCGAGGCCCAAGCCGCGAGCATCCGGGTCGCCGCCGCCGAAGCGGCGGACGACGCGGCAGCGGCGCTGGCGCGTGCGGAGGTACGCCGCGAGTCGTCTGCGGTCCAGGCCGACGCGCTCCGGTTGACCGCGCGCCGGGAGGCCAGCATGCACCGTCGCCAGCAGCTCGACGAGACCCACCGGCTCGCCCACGGCCATCTCGACTCGGCCTCCGACGTGGTGGCCCGCCTCGGGGTCACGCTCGAGGACCTGTCGACGACGCTCGGCGAGATCGCGCCCGTCACCGCCGGCCTGCACGCAGATCTCGACGCTTCCACATCCGCCGGCTCCGCGGAGCCGGCGGATCCGGCTGACACTGACGCCGGTGGTCCCTCCTCGGCATCCGACGCGCCCCCGACGCAGCTCAACCGTCCGACGGGTCCCGCAGAGCGGCTGCGCCGGGTCCGCAACCGCTGAAGCCTGACGTGCTGTTGGCAAGCATCGCCACCTGGTGGGTGGCGACGGCGATCATCGCCCTCGTCGTCGGTGCCATGGCCGGTGTCGTGCTTCCTGTGCTCAGCCACACGGGCCGCTACTTCCCTCCTGAGATCACCACGCCCGATGCGGTGGCTGAGGGCCGGGTGCTCGGCGTCGGCGCGGAGAACAGCTTCGGCTGGGACCGCGCCTGGCCGCTCTACCTGCCACACCAGGGCATCCGCGACGCCACCGCTGTTCGCTCCGGCGCCCTGGGTTTCGGCACCCGCGTGATGACCCTCGCGCGAGCACTGTGGTGGCGTCCCGGCGAGGGCGCGGTGCGCATGATGGTGTCGATCCCCACCGGGGTGGTCTGGGCGGTCGTCCTGCTGCCCGCGCTGGTGGGCGTGCTCGTCGGCCTCACAGTCTCTGTCAGCGCCTGGCACCTGGTTGTCGCCGTGGCCGGCGGCGCGATCGCCTTCGCCCAGCTCGCAGCGATCGTGGTCCGCCGCGGGATCGAGGTCACGCTGCGGACGCAGCGGCGGACGACGTCCCGTTGCCCTCGTTGCTATGCGGTCGACGCGACCCCGAGCTACCTCTGCACGAACAGCGGCTGCCTGGTCATCCATCGCGACCTGAGCCCCGGTCCCCTCGGCATCTTCCACCGGCGGTGTGCCTGCCAGACGATCATCCCGGCCACCGTCCGGACCGGGGGCCAGCACCTCGTCGCGGTCTGCCCGGCCTGCCGACGGGAGCTGCCGAAGGGCAGCGGCACCCGCCAGGTGATGTTCCTGCCGGTGATCGGCGCCGTCGCGTCCGGAAAGACCCAGTTCCTGTCCGCGGCTGTCGTCAGCGTCCGCGAACGGGTCCGGGCCCACAACGGGGAGCTCACCGCGATCTCCCCCACTTCGCGTGCCTTCCTCAAAGCCGCCGAGGCAGCCGTCACGACGGGTCGTCGGGTCGCCAAGACTCCCTGGGACGATCGTCCTGAGGGACTCCCGTTCCGGCTGACGCAGGGCACCGTCGAGAAGGAGGTGCAGCTGATGGACGCCGCCGGCGAGGCCTTCGCCGACGAGGACCGCTCCCGGGCCCTGGCCTACTTCGACACCGCCGACGTCATCCTCCTCATGGTCGACCCGCTCACCCTGGCCAAGGTGAGGCCTCTCTTCGAAGCGTCCGACTTCGCCGGCTGGATGTCCGTCGCCGACGGGGATCCGACGCGCGCATACCGCAGCGTGGTCGAGCGGCTCAAGGCCGAGGACATCGACCTGGCGCACAAGCACCTCGGTGTCGTCGTGACCAAGGTCGACATCGTCCACGAGCTGATGGGCGACGACGTCCTCGACGCCGCGGACGGCGGCGCCGTACGCCGCTGGATCTCCAACCGGGGTCTCGACGACCTCGTGGCGACGATCGAGAGCGACTTCGGCACCGTCGGCTACTTCGCGGTCGACTCCTACACCCAGCGCGACCAGGACGACGCGCTGCACCCGTTCAACGTCCTCGACTGGGCGTTCCACGAAGCCGGCTTCTGGGTCGAGGCGATGGCACGGCCCGAGGCCGACAACGAGCTGGAAGGCATCTTGAGATGAGCACGCCCCGGGACTACGTGCCCCCGCACTACCGTGCGCTGCGGGTCCTGTGGACCGTTCTGCAGGTCGTGCTGCTGCTGGTCGTGGTCGGGGTGGTGTTCCAGGCGGTCCCGCCCGGCGAGCTCATCGGTGACGTGGGCGACTGGGCGCGCGATCTCTAGGCCGGCGTCACCCTGATCCACGCCGTCCCAGCGGCCTGGGGCCGGTCCGGGAGCAACTGGCCCGCTCCGTAGACTGGCGACCGTGCCGGCCGTCGTCGAGATCACCGATCTCCGCATGTCCTACAGCGGCAAGGTGGCCGTCGACGGCCTGTCGCTCGAGGTCGCAGCCCACACCATCACCGCCGTCCTCGGTCCCAACGGCGCGGGCAAGACGACGACCCTCGAGACCTGCGAGGGCTACCGCCGACCGCACGAGGGCAAGGTCCGGGTGCTCGGCCTCGACCCGGTCGCCGACCATGGCTCCCTGATGCCGAGGATCGGCGTGATGCTGCAGTCGGGAGGAGCCTGGAGCGGCGTCCACGCCGAGGAGATGCTGCGCCACGTCGCCCGGCTGCATGCGCAACCGCTCGACATCGGGTTGCTTGCCGATCGGCTCGCGCTCCACGAGTGCGGGCGGACGCCGTACCGCCGGCTGTCAGGCGGACAGCAGCAACGGTTGGGTCTCGCCATGGCGCTCGTCGGCCGACCGGAGCTGGTCTTCGTCGACGAGCCGACCGCGGGCCTCGACCCGCAAGTACGACGCACCGTCTGGGAGCTGCTGGAGGAGCTGCGGGCCGACGGCGTGACCGTCGTGCTGACGACGCACTACCTGGAGGAGGCCGAACGGCTCGCCGACCAGGTGCACATCCTCGACAAGGGTCGACTGGTCGCCAGCGGCTCGCCCCTCGAGCTGACCCGCGGCGGCACCGTGGCGACCATCCGGCTGGTCGTCACCCAGCCGTTCCCCCCGGGCGCGCCCCAGTCGCTCGCCTCCGCCCTGGGCCCGACCACCGAGCTCGTGGTGCTCGACCAGCACAGCCTCCAGGTCTCGGGGCCGGCGGACGGGTCGACCCTGGCCGTGGTGTCGCGCTGGTGCGAGGCGAACGGTGTGCTCCCCGAGTCGCTGACGCTCGGGCAACGCAACCTCGAGGACGTGTTCCTCGAGCTCACCGGGCGGGAGACGACATCGTGAGCACCGGCACCTTCGTCCCGGCCTCCGGCGCCGCTCCCGTCCCGCGACAGGTCCTGGCCCAGGCAGCGATGGAGACGCGGTTGCTCCTGCGCAACGGCGAGCAGCTGCTGCTCGCCGTCGTGATCCCCCTCCTCGTCCTGGTCGGCGCGGCCCGGGGTGCCCCCCGGCTGGACCTGGACTCCCCGCACACGTCGGTCGACGTCCTGACGCCCGGTGTGCTCGCGCTGGCCGTGATGTCGACGGCGTTCACGTCGCTGGCGATCGCCACCGGCTTCGAGCGCCGGTACGGCGTGCTCAAGCGACTGGGCACCACTCCCCTGTCCCGTGGCGCGCTGCTCGGCGGCAAGGTCGGCGCGCTGCTGTGCGTCGAGGTGCTCCAGTTCCTGGTGCTCGGCACGGCCGGTCTGCTGCTCGGCTGGTCCCCCGAGATCAACGCCGTCGGTCTGGTCCTCGCGGTGCTGCTGGGCACGGGGGCGTTCGCCGGGCTGGGCATGCTGCTCGCCGGCACGTTGCGAGCCGAGGCGACCCTGGCGGCGGCGAACCTGATCTACCTGCTGCTGTTGGCAGGCGGCGCCGTCGTGCTCCCCGCTGCGGCGTACGGCGGCCTCGGCGACGTCGTTTCCTGGCTCCCGTCGGGTGCTCTCGGTGAGGCCATGCGCGCCGCGTGCGAAGGCGATGTCGCCGGCCGGGAGCTCGCGGTGCTGACCGGGTGGGCCGTCGTGGGCGGCGGCGCTGCGGCGCGGTGGTTCCGATGGGAGTGACCACGGCGGTGCGCACCGCCCCGTCCCGCCTGCTCGTCCGGCTGTCCTGGGCAAACCTGGTCGCGAACATCGGGATCGTCCTGACCGGCGGCGCCGTCAGGCTGACCGGTTCAGGCCTGGGCTGCCCGACCTGGCCCCGGTGCACCGACGACTCCTACGTGGTCCACGACGAGCTCGGCCTCCACGGCGCGATCGAGTTCGGCAACCGGATGCTGACCTTCGTGCTCGTGGTGATCGCCGTCGCCTGCTGGGTGGCGGCGCTCGTCCCGGTCGTCCGCGACTGGGCCGGTGCCGACCGGCGCCCATTGGTCATCGCGACCGTCATCGCTCTCGGGATCCCTGCGCAGGCTGTCATCGGTGGCATCACCGTGCACACCGACCTGAACCCCTGGGTGGTCGCCCTGCACCTGCTGGTGTCACTGGCGATCATCAGCGCGTGCGTCCTGCTGCTCGACCGGTTGGTCGGGCAACCGCGGTCGTGGGCGTTGCCGTGGACCCGCCGCGCCGCACTGGCGACGTTCGCTCGTCGGGTGGGTCGTCCTCTACCTCGGGACCGTGGTGACCGGCTCCGGGCCGCACAGCGGCGACGAGGACTCGCGCCGGACGGGTCTCGACCCGGGAAGCGTGTCCCACCTGCACGCGTGGGCGGTCTACGCGCTCGTCGCGCTCACGATCACGACGTTCGTCCTGGCCCGCCGCGACGGCAACCTCCCACTGCGGACAGCGGCACTCGTGCTGCTGGGCGTCGAGGCGGGGCAGGGGATCGTCGGCTACACGCAGTACTTCCTGGACCTGCCGATCGCGCTGGTCCTGACCCACATGCTCGGAGCCGCGCTCACCGCGGCAGCGCTCGCCTGGGTCGCGATCTCCACACGCGCACACCGACCGACACGCTGAGCGCAGGGTCCGGACGGAGGTCTCCACCCCCTCGAGACGTCGGCGTTGGAGCGCGCCGACGTCCCAGGGGTACGCGTCTAGGAGGAGCGCTCAGCAGGAGAACGGGGACACCGATCCGCCAGCCGAGCGGGTGCCCCCGCGAGGAACACCTGGGGACTAGAAAACCAGGATTTCGGAACCGGTCACGTCTTTGCCGGACGTCGCGACCACATCCGATATCGGAAGTTTTACCCTGCCCCGAGACACGGATCCGACGGCCGGCAGCGCCGAACAGTCGCCGAATCCGACGGCGTCGCCCCGCTGGTCATGGCGCCGTGCCCGGCCTCGGTCAGCGCAGCAGGGGGTCGATGGCGACGGCGACGAACAGCAGCGACAGGTAGAGGTTGCTGCTGTGGAACAGATGCATCGGGCGGATGACCGAGAGGTCCTCGGTGCCCCGCGCGCGGCGCTCCATCTGGTGCGCCTGCACCAGGAACACCGCGCCGAGGAGAGCCGCGGCGACCGGGTACACCAGCCCGGTGCTCGCCACCGGCCAGAGCAGCAGGCTGGTGGCGACCATGACCCAGCTGTAGCCGACGATCTGCCGGGCGACCCTGCGCGCCGACCGGACGGCCGGCAGCATCGGCACGTCGACCTGCTTGTAGTCCTCGCGGTAGCGCAGTGCCAGCGCCCAGGTGTGGGGCGGCGTCCAGAAGAAGACCACCCCGAACAGGACGACCGGAGCCCATGCGAGCTCGTTGGTGACTGCGGTCCAGCCGATGAGGGCGGGGAAGCAACCTGCGATGCCGCCCCAGACGATGTTCTGGGTCGTGCGCCGCTTGAGCAGCATGGTGTAGCCGAACACGTAGAAGGCGTTCGCGGCCACCGACAACGCGGCGGACAGCGGGTTGACCCACGCGTAGAGGATCACGGTGGACAAGATCCCGAGCACGAACCCGAACACCAGCGCGGCGCGGGGGCTGATGATGTGGCGGGGCAGCGCCCGCCGGCGCGTACGCCGCATCTGCTCGTCGATGTCGCGGTCGTAGACGCAGTTGAAGACCGAAGCAGAACCTGCCGAGAGCGCGCCTCCGACGACCGTCGCGATGACCAGCTCTAGGTCCGGTACGCCACCGGCCGCGAAGAACATGACCGGGACCGTCGTCAGCAGCAGCAGCTCGATGACGCGTGGCTTGGTGAGCCCGACGTAGGCCATGACGACATCGCGTGCCGACGCCTTCTCCTGCGTCTGCCCCCGCTCGACGACGCCGTTCACTCCGACCAGCCGCACGGCTGGGCGGTCAGGGTCGACGGTCGTCACGGAGATCCTCACGGCGAGGGGTCAGAGCGGCCCTGAGTCTATCCGTGATCGAGCCCGGTTCCGCCATCCGGTCCCTGTCAGGTCGTCGTGCCCTCTCGGTAGGCTCGTGAGCATGATCCCGGAGCTGGAGTGGACCGATCTGGACCGCAAGGCGGTCGACACCGCGCGCGTGCTGGCGATGGACGCCGTGCAGAAGGTCGGGAACGGCCATCCGGGCACCGCGATGAGCCTGGCGCCGGCGGCGTACCTGCTGTTCCAGAAGGTGATGCGGCACGACCCGGCCGACCCGAACTGGATGTCGCGCGACCGGTTCGTGCTGAGCGCCGGCCACAGCTCGATCACCCTCTACACCCAGCTCTACCTCGGAGGCTTCGGCCTCGAGCTCGACGACCTCAAGTCGCTGCGGACCTGGGACTCCAAGACCCCCGGCCACCCCGAGTTCGGCCACACCGCCGGCGTCGAGGTGACCACCGGCCCGCTCGGGCAGGGTCTGGCCAACGCGGTCGGCATGGCGATGGCCGCCCGCCGCGAGCGCGGCCTGCTCGACCCGGACACCCCTCCCGGGGAGTCGCTGTTCGACCACCACATCTACGCGATCGCGCTCCGACGGCGACCTCCAGGAAGGCGTCAGCAGCGAGGCGTCCTCGATCGCCGGCACCCAGCGGCTGGGCAACCTCACCGTCATCTACGACTCCAACCGGATCTCGATCGAGGGCGACACCGACATCGCGTTCAGCGAGGACGTGGCCAAGCGCTACGAGGCCTATGGCTGGCACGTCCAGACCGTCGACTGGACCGACGCCGGCGACCACACCAACGGCGACGGCTACGCCGAGGACGTGCCCGCGCTCTACGAGGCGATCAAGGCGGCCGACGCGGTCAGCGACAAGCCGTCGATGATCGTGCTGCGGACGATCATCGCGTGGCCCGCACCCAACGCCCAGAACACCGGGGCCGCGCACGGCTCGGCTCTCGGGGCCGACGAGGTCGCGGCCACCAAGGAGGTGCTCGGCTTCGACCCGGGGCGCACCTTCGAGGTGCCCGACGACGTCCTCGAGCACACCCGGTCCCTGCTGGAGCGCGGCAAGGGGTGGGGGGCCGACTGGGACCGGCAGTACGACGCCTGGGCCGCCGACCACGACGAGGAGGCCGCACTGCTCTTGCGGATGAAGGGCCGAGCGCTGCCCGACGGCGTGGTGGACGCACTGCCGACGTTTCCCGCCGATGCCAAGGGCATCGCGACGCGGGCCGCGTCAGGACAGGTGATCAACGCGATCGCCCCCCTCATGCCGGAGCTGTGGGGCGGGTCGGCCGACCTCGCCGGCTCCAACAACACGACCATCAAGGACGCGCCGTCCTTCCTGCCGGAGGACCGTTCGGTCGAGGAGTGGAAGGGCGACCCGCTCGCCGGCCGTGTCCTGCACTTCGGCATCCGCGAGCACGGCATGGGCGCGATCATGAACGGCATCGCGGTCCACGGCGGCACCCGGGTCTTCGGCGGCACCTTCCTCACGTTCTCCGACTACATGCGCGGCTCGGTGCGGGTGGCGGCGGTGATGCAGGCGCCCGTCATCTACGTGTGGACCCATGACTCGGTCGGCCTCGGCGAAGACGGCCCGACCCACCAACCGGTCGAGCACCTGTGGGCGCTGCGCGGCATCCCCGGGCTCGACATCGTGCGGCCGGCCGACGCCAACGAGACCGCTGCAGCGTGGTTGCAGGTCCTCAAGAACACCGACCGCCCGGCGGGCCTGGTCCTCTCCCGCCAAGCCGTGCCGGTGTTCCCGCGCGGCGAGGACGGGTTCGCCACGACCGCCGACGTCAGCAAGGGCGGCTACGTCCTGGTCGAGGCCGAGGGCGGCCAGCCGGACGTGATCCTGATCGGCACCGGCTCCGAGGTCCAGCTCGCCGTGGGAGCGCGTGAGCTGCTCGCCGCGGACGGCATCCGGGCCAGGGTCGTGTCGATGCCCTCCATCGAGTGGTTCGAGCAGCAGACGCAGGCCTACCGCGACGAGATCCTGCCGCCGATGGTGAAGGCGCGGGTCAGCGTCGAGGCCGGCATCCGGCAGGGCTGGCGGGAGTACGTCGGCGACGCCGGCCGGATGGTGAGCCTGGAGCGGTTCGGCGCCTCCGCCGACGGTGCCCGGATCTTCCGCGAGCTCGGATTCACAGCCGAAGCCGTCGCGCAGGCCGCCAAGGACAGCATCGAGGCCGCGACGCGGTAACACCCTGCCCACCGACGCACGAAGGAGAAGATCAGTGACCGAGCGCAGCGAGGAAACCATCTCAAACGATCGTCTGAAGGCGCTGGCCGACGCCGGTGTGTCCATCTGGCTCGACGACCTGTCACGGGAGCGGATCGAGACCGGCAACCTCGCCGAGCTGGTCGTCGAGAAGTCGGTGGTCGGAGTGACGACCAACCCGACCATCTTCGCGGCGGCGATCTCCGACGGCGAGCGCTACGACGAGCAGGTCCGCACCTTGGTGGCCGACGGCGCGGACGTGGACCGGGTCGTCTTCGAGCTCACCACCGACGACGTACGCAACGCGTGCGACATCCTCGCTCCGGTCGCTGCACGCACCGCCGACGACGGCCGGGTGTCGATCGAGGTCGAGCCCACGCTCGCCAACGACACCGACGGGACCATCGCCTCTGCGAAGGCGCTGTGGGCCGCTGTCGACCGTCCCAACGCGCTGATCAAGATCCCTGCCACGCTCGAGGGGCTTCCGGCGATCACCGCCGCGATCGCTGAGGGCATCAGTGTCAACGTGACCCTGATCTTCTCGACCGAGCGCTACCGGACCGTCATGGACGCCTACCTCTCCGGTCTCGAGCAGGCCCAGGCCAACGGCATCGACCTCTCGACCATCCGGTCGGTGGCGTCCTTCTTCGTGTCGCGGGTCGACACCGAGATCGACAAGCGCCTCGACGAGATCGGCTCCGACGAGGCGCTCGCGCTCCGCGGCAAGGCTGCTGTCGCGAACGCGCGCCTCGCCTACGCGGCCTACGAGGACGTCGTCGCGTCGGAGCGCTGGCAGGCGCTGGCCGCCGCCGGCGCGCACCCCCAACGTCCGCTATGGGCGTCCACGGGCGTGAAGAACCCGGACTACCCGGACACGCTCTACGTCACCGACCTGGTCGTCGCGGGCACCGTCAACACGATGCCGGAGAAGACGCTGACCGCGTTCGCCGACCACGGCGAGGTGTCCGGCGACCAGGTGACCGGCAGGTCCGCGCGAGGCGCAGGCCTTGTTCGACCAGCTCGAGCGAGGTAGGGGTCGACCTCGACGACGTCTTCCTGACGCTCGAGACCGAGGGCGTCGACAAGTTCAAGAAGTCGTGGGTGGAGCTGCTGGAGACCGTCAAGGGCCAGATGGGCTGACCGTGGACCCGACGACGACCGCGGCCTGGGCGCGGCTGACCAACCTGGCCGGGGTGGGCACCCCCGACCTGCGCACCGCGTTCGGCAACGACCCCGGCCGGGTCGCACGGCTCACCTTCGTCGCCGGTGACCTCCACGCCGACCTCTCCAAGAACCTCGTCGACGACGCGGTGCTCAGCGCCCTGGTCGACCTGGCGCGTGAGGTCGGGCTCGAGGAACGCCGCAGCGCCATGTTCGCGGGCGAGCACATCAACGTGACCGAGGACCGAGCGGTGCTGCACACCGCGCTGCGCCACCCCGCAGGCACCCGGCTGGAGGTGGACGGCCAGGACGTCGTGGGCGACGTGCACTCCGTGCTCGAGCAGGTCTACGCCTTCGCCGAGAAGGTGCGGTCGGGGCAGTGGGTCGGCGCCACCGGCCAGCGCATCCGCACGGTGGTGAACATCGGGATCGGTGGTTCGGACCTGGGGCCGGTGATGGCCTACGAAGCGCTCAAGGCCTATCGCCAGGACGGCATCGAGTGCCGCTTCATCAGCAACATCGACCCCACCGACGCGGCGGAGAAGCTGTCCGACCTCGAGCCGGCCACGACCCTCTTCATCGTCGCCAGCAAGACCTTCGGCACGCTCGAGACGCTCACCAACGCCCGACTGTGCCGGACGTGGCTGCTCGACGGACTGGGGGACCCGCCCGGCGCCGTCGCGAAGCACTTCGTCGCCGTCTCCACCGCCCTCGACAAGGTCGAGGCGTTCGGCATCGACCCTGCCAACGCGTTCGGCTTCTGGGACTGGGTCGGTGGCCGGTACTCGGTCGACTCCGCCATCGGCGCCTCGCTCGTGATCGCGATCGGGCCCGAGCGGTTCGCCGAGTTCCTCGCCGGCTTCCACCTGATCGACGAACACTTCCGAGACGTGCCGCTCGAGAGCAACCTGCCGGCACTGATGGGGCTGCTCAACATCTGGTACGTCAACTTCCTGGGCGCGCAGACGCACGCCGTACTCCCCTATGCGCAGTCGCTGCACCGGTTCGCGGCCTACCTCCAGCAGCTGACGATGGAGAGCAACGGCAAGCGCGTGCGCTGGGACGGTTCACCCGTCACGACCGACACCGGCGAGGTGTTCTGGGGCGAGCCGGGCACCAACGGGCAGCACGCGTTCTATCAGCTCATCCACCAGGGCACCCGCCTGATCCCGTGCGACTTCATCGCAGTCGCCAATCCGGCCTACCCCCTCCGCGACGGCGACGTCGACGTCCACGAGCTGTTCCTCGCCAACTTCTTCGCGCAGACCAAGGCGCTGGCGTTCGGAAAGACCGCCGAGGAGGTGCGGGCCGAGGGGACGGCCGAGCTGATCGTCCCGGCCCGCGTGTTCACCGGCAACCGCCCGACGACATCGATCATGGCGCCCGACCTCTCGCCATCGGTCCTGGGGCAGCTGATCGCCCTCTACGAGCACATCACGTTCACGCAGGGCGTCGTGTGGGGCATCGACAGCTTCGACCAGTGGGGCGTCGAGCTCGGGAAGCAGCTCGCCCAGCAGATCACTCCCGCGGTCGCCGGCGACGACGCCGCGATCGAGCAGCAGGACCCCTCGACCCGCGCGTTGATCGACTACTACCGGAGGCACCGACGCTGATGCACGACCGACCGGCCCCTCTGATCGAGGTCCAGCCCGACCCGGAGACCCTGGCCACCGCGGTGGCCGGCGAGCTCCTCAACCGGATCGCCGATGCACAGGCAGCAGGACGCGTCCCCCACATCGGCCTGACCGGCGGCACCATCGCCGACGCCGTGCACCGTCAGGTCGCCCGGATGTCCGCGGGGTCGGGGGTCGACTGGGGCGCGGTGCACTTCTGGTTCGGCGACGAGCGCTTCCTGCCCGCGGACTCCCCCGACCGCAATGCCGGCCAGGCGCGCGGGGCGTTCCTCGACGCGGTCGGCGCGAGCCGGGTCCACGAGGTGCCGGCCGCCGATCAGGTGCCGGACGCGGAGACCGCCGCGGCGTCGTACTCAGACGTCGTGCGGGCCGAGGGCGAGGGCGCCTTCGACGTCCTCATGCTCGGCATCGGTCCCGACGGTCACGTCGCGTCGCTCTTCCCCGGCCACCCCGCCCTCGACGTCACCGGCGCCATCGCGATCGCGGTGCACGACTCCCCCAAACCCCCGCCCGACCGGGTCACCCTCACCTTCGAGGCCCTGGACCGAGCACACGCCGTGTGGTTCCTGGTCTCCGGCGAGGCCAAGGCCGATGCCGTCGCTCGTACCCTCGCCGACGACGGAAGCGTGGCCGAGACCCCCGCTCGCGGCGTCAGAGGCCTTGTCGAGACGACCTTCTTCCTCGACCACGAGGCCGCCTCCCGCCTCTGACCATCCGTCAGGAACGGCGGGTAGGCGTCAGAAGATGATCTCGCCCGACTTGCGGCGAGAGCGGAGGAGCTGGATCGCCTCGTCGAGGATGACCTCGGCCTCCTTGTCGGAGCGGCGTTCCTTCACGTACGCGAGGTGGGTCTTGTAGGGCTCGATCTTCGGCGCCGGCGGGGCGTTCTCGGAGTCGAGCCCGGCGGGCAGACCGCACTTCGGGCAGTCCCAGGAGTCGGGTACGACGGCCTCCACGGAGAAGGCGATCACCGAGCGATGCCCGTGTGCGCAGAAGTAGGTCACTGCTTGGCGCGGGGCCGCCTCGCCACGTTCGGCCTCACCCATCGGACCTGCGCCGACGCGACTACCGCGGATCGCGCTGCCACCACCAGCCAACGGACACTCTCCTCAGTTCTGATCCGGTGGGCCCGGAAAATGGTTCAGTCTCGGGGGATCACTGATAGGCAAGCAGGAGGCCCAGCGCGACCACGGTCGCGAACCAGATGACGCCGATGCCGATCGTGAACCGGTCAAGGTTGCGCTCGGCGATCGACGAACCGCCCAGGGAGCTGGAGACACCGCCGCCGAACATGTCCGAGAGGCCGCCGCCACGCCCCTTGTGCAACAGCACGAGAAGGATCATCAGCACGCTCGTGAGCACGAGCAAAACGGTGAAAGCGGTTTCCAACACGTCAGGGATCCTACGTCAGCCTCGGTCGCGTCCCGAACCCGGGACACGTGCGTGGACGGGGCAGATCGCCAGCGCACGGCGGTTGCGTCGATGAGGATCGGCTACGTCAACCGCCGAGATCGCCAGCGGAGCTCTCGCTCAGTCTCAAGACGGTGCGCAACGACGTGTCGAGCATCCTCGCGGAGCTCAGGGTGCCGTTCAGGGAGTTCCGAGCTGCGGCATGTCGTAGAACCGGCAGATGCACGCAGTGGGAGCGGCGTGAGCGGCCCGCCCAAGCGGTTGTGGTTTCTACCTCCTGCTGATTGGTTGAGGATTGACAGTCGTCATCCTGAATGGGAACCCGATGTCTTCTACGCTGCGATCGCCCGCCGGCATTGCATACGAGCGCGCGGGCGCGCGTGCAGATCTGCCCGTTGTCTTCATTCATGCGGGCATCGCCGATCGCCGGATGTGGGATCCGCAATGGGCGGCACTGACCGCCATCCGCGATGCTGTCCGCCTGGACCTTCGCGGCTTCGGTGGGTCCATCGCTCGCCCGGACGGCGTGCTCTCCCCGGTGCGCGACGTGCTCGACACGTTGGCCGCGCTCGGGATCAAGCGCTGTCACCTGGTCGGCGCCTCGTCGGGGCGGGCGTGGCCGTCGAAGTGGCACTGATGAGTCCCGAGCGGGTGGCCTCGCTGTTTCTCGTCGCGCCCGGTGGATCACTCATTGCCGAGGTGACGCCGGACTTGCGGGCGTTCATCGACGCGGAACGGAAGGCGTTGAGTCGCGACGACTTGGACGAGGCGGTAGAAGCGAATCTGACCTGGTGGGTGGACGGCCCCCGGCGGCGCGCCGGTGCCGTGGACCCGGCCGTCCGTGACGTGGTACGACGCATGCAGCGGCGTGCTTTTGAACTCACCGCTGACTGGGACGACATCGAGGAGCAGGCGAGCTGATCCGCCTCCGCTTGAGCGGCTTGCCGAGATCCTCGTTCCGACGCTCGTCCTCACCGGTGAACACGATCTCGATGCCATCCATCACGCAGCACGACAATTGACCGAAGGAATTCCCGACGCGCGCCGCCTTGACGGCCAGACCGGCCCACCTTCCGTCCATGGAGCGCCCCGATGCCTTCTTGACGCTGCTACGGGAATGGATCACCTTCTAGACGCTGTGTCCGCGCGCTCATGCCGCACGGCGCACGCGATCGTGCTTGAGCCCGGGCGCCTTACTTCGTGGAACAGCCGCGAAAGGAGAGGCGAGGTCAGCGGCGAACCGACGTCTGCGGGGATCCGCTCAGTGAGTTCCTAGTTGCGGCATGTCGTAGAACCGGCAGATGCCGCCGAACTCTTCGGCCTGCAGGCTCGCCCCACCTACGAGGCAACCGTCGATGTCGGGTTGCGCCATGATCCCGGCGACGTTCGCGGCCTTCACCGAACCGCCGTACTGGATCCGTACGGCGTCGGCGACCTCGGCGCCATAGGACTCCTTGAGCTGCCCGCGGATGGCCGCGCACACCTCCTGCGCGTCGTCGGGGGTGGCGACCTCGCCAGTGCCGATCGCCCACACCGGCTCATAGGCGATGACCAGGCTCGCGACCTGCTTCGCCGTCAGGCCCGCGAGGGACCCGACGACCTGGGCGGTGTTGTAGGGCACGTGCGTGCCCTCCTGCCGGATCTCCAGGCCCTCTCCGACACAGACGATGGGCGTGATCTTGGCGTCGATCGCGGCCTTGGCCTTCGCGGCGACGAGAGCGTCGGTCTCTGCGTGGTACTGCCGGCGCTCGGAGTGGCCGACGGTCACGTAGGAGCAGCCCAGCTTCGCGAGCATGCCCGGGGAGATCTCGCCGGTGTAGGCACCGGACTCGTGCACGGAGACGTCCTGCGCGCCGTACTTGATCGACAGGCGGTCGCCGTCGACCAGGGTCTGCACGGAGCGGATGTCGGTGAACGGCGGCAGCACGACGACCTCGACCTTGCCGTAGTCGTGCCGCTTGTCCGACAGCGTCCACGCAAGCTTCTGAACGAGCACCACCGCTTCCTGGTGGTTGAGGTTCATCTTCCAGTTGCCCGCCATGATCGGCGTGCGGGTGCTTGCCATGTACTAGTCCTCCAGGACTGTGATGCCGGGGAGCTCTTTGCCCTCGAGGTATTCGAGGCTGGCGCCGCCGCCGGTGGAGATGTGGCCGAACGCGGCCTCGTCGAACCCGAGCTTGCGCACGGCGGCCGCGGAGTCGCCGCCGCCGACGACCGTCAGCCCGTCCACCTTGGTCAGCGCCTCGGCGACCGCCCTGGTGCCCGCCGCGAAGGCGTCGACCTCGAAGACGCCCATCGGGCCGTTCCAGAAGACGGTGCGCGCGTCGGCGAGTGACCGGGCGTACGTTGCCGCACTCATCGGTCCGATGTCGAGTCCGAAGCAGTCGGCCGGGATCTCCGAGGACGGCACCGCACCTGGGCGCCGGTGCCCGGTCGCCCGACGGGAACTCGGTGTCGACGATGATGTCGGAGGGCAGCACCAGTTCCACGCCGGCCTCACGCGCCCGGCGGAGGTAGTCGCGGCAGGTGTCGAGCTGGTCCTCCTCGAGCAGGCTCTTGCCGACCTCGTGACCTTCAGCCGCGAGGAAGGTGAAGACCATGCCGCCGCCGATCAGCAGCTTGTCAGCCTTGCCGAGCAGGTTGTCGATGACACCCAGCTTGTCGGAGACCTTGGACCCGCCGAGCACGACCACGTAGGGCCGCTCGGGGTCGAGCGTGAGCCGGCGGAGCACGTCGATCTCGGCCGCGACCAAGCCACCCATGGCGTGCGGCAGCCGCTGGGCCACGTCGTAGACCGAGGCCTGCTTGCGGTGCACGACGCCGAACCCGTCGGACACGAAGGCGTCGGCCAGCGCTGCGAGCTGGTCGGCGAACGCACCACGCTCGATGTCATCCTTGCTCGTCTCGCCGGCGTTGAACCGGACGTTCTCGAGCACCGCGACCTGGCCGTCCTCGAGAGCTGCCACGACCGCCTGTGCGGAGTCGCCGACGGTGTCGCGCGCGAACCTGACCTTCTGGCCGAGCAGCTCACCGAGCCGCGCGGCCACCGGCTCGAGGGAGTACGCCGGGTCGGGCTCGCCCTTCGGGCGACCGAGGTGGGCGGTCACGACCACCCGGGCCCCGGCGTC
Source organism: uncultured Actinomycetota bacterium (assembly GCA_963724275.1). GTDB lineage: Bacteria > Actinomycetota > Actinomycetes > Propionibacteriales > Nocardioidaceae > Nocardioides. The sequence goes on from CAVRUB010000015.1 coordinate 190,703, forward strand.
CGCCAGCTCCTTGATGGTCGGGACACTGGCCCGGATCCGGCCGTCGTCGGTGATCGTGCTCTGTCCGTCCGCCTGACGGTCCAGCGGCACGTTGAGGTCCGACCGGACGAGGACGCGCTTGCCGCTGACCTCGCCGAGTCCGGCGTAGCTCCCCATGCTTTGGCCGGCCGTCAGAGGGTGGCGCCGACGTGGACGATCAGGTCCGCGAGGCGGTTGGAGTAGCCCCACTCGTTGTCGTACCAGCCGGCCACCTTGACCTGGTTGCCGATGACCTTGGTCAACGGCGCGTCGAAGATGCAGGACGCCGGATCGGTGACGATGTCCGAGGACACGATCGGCTCGGTGGAGTAGCGCAGGATCCGGCCGTCGGCGGCCGCCTTCACGATCTCGTTGACCTCGTCGACGCTGGTCTCGCGGCCGGCCTCGAAGGAAAGGTCGGTGAGCGAGCCGGTCGGCGTCGGGACGCGCAGCGCATAACCGTCGAGCTTGCCCTTGAGCTCGGGCAGCACCAGGCCGATCGCCTTCGCGGCGCCGGTCGACGTGGGCACGATGTTGAGCGCGGCGGCGCGGGCCCGGCGCGGGTCCTTGTGGATGTTGTCGTGCAGGTTCTGGTCGGCGGTGTAGGCATGGATGGTGGTCATCAGGCCCTTGTTGATGCCGAGACCGTCGTTGAGCGCCTTTGCCATCGGGCCGAGGCAGTTGGTGGTGCACGAGGCGTTGGAGATGACCGTGTGCTGCTCGGCGTCGTAGAGGTCGTGGTTGACGCCCATCACGACGGTGAGGTCCTCGTTCTTCGCCGGGGCGGAGATGATGACCTTCTTGGCGCCGCCGCCGTCGACGTGCGCGCGTGCCTTGGTCGCGTCGGTGAAGAAGCCGGTGGACTCCACGACGACGTCGACGCCCAGGTCCGCCCACTTGAGCATGGCGGGGTCGCGCTCGGCGAACGCCTTGATCTCGGTGCCGCCGACGACGATCGCGTCGTTGGTCGAGCTCACGTCCGCGTCGAGCCGGCCGAGGATCGAGTCGTACTTGAGCAGGTGCGCCAGGGTGGCATTGTCGGTCAGGTCGTTGACGCCGACGATCTCGATGTCGAGGCCACTTGCTCGGACTGCGCGGAAGAAGTTGCGGCCGATCCGGCCGAATCCGTTGATGCCTACACGTACGGTCACAGCACTGTGCTCCTTGTCTCGGTGGTGGGCGTTCGGTCACCCGCCTTGACTGGATCGCGGGCGTTCAGTCACCCGCGATCGTCACCCTACAAGCGGCCTTGCGCAGCCCACCGGTCGGTCCCGCCATACGTGCGGGTAACAAGGATCACCGTTCAAGGGCACCGCTCACGGAGCCGGCAGGACGTGGGCGTCGGCCCCCGGGAAGGTCAGCGCCTCGTGGCCGTCCTCCCATCGCACGAGGTACGGCGGACCGCCGTCCTCACCGCGCACCTCCAGTACCTGGGCCTCGCGGCGGTGCGTCGAGTCGGTCCGCCCCTCGACGACGAGTCGGTCGCCAACCTTTGCTCGCATCTGGTCACCTCCTGTGGGTCGGGCCCGCCTCGTTGCGGGCCTACCACACACGATGCTCCGCTAGCAGCGCACGGACAAGAGGTAGAGCTCAGGCGTCGCCGGCGAGCATCTCGGGCGTCAGGGAGGACTCCGTGTCCGGCACGCCGAGCTCCTCGGCCTTCTTGTCCGCCATCGCGAGCAACCGCCGGATGCGGCCGGCGATCGCGTCCTTCGTGAGCACCGGCTCGTGCAGCTGGCCGAGCTCCTCGAGCGACGCCTGCTTGTGCTCGAGGCGGAGCCGTCCGGCCATCCGCAGGTGGTCCGGCACCTCGTCACCGAGGATCTCCATCGCCCGCTCGACGCGGGCCCCGGCGGTCACGGCCGCCCGCGCGGAGCGGCGCAAGTTGGCGTCGTCGAAGTTGGCGAGGCGGTTGGCGGTGGCCCGGACCTCGCGCCGCATCCGACGCTCCTCCCATGCCATCAGCGTCTCGTGCGCGCCGAGCCTGGTCAGGAGCTGGCCGATCGCGTCGCCGTCGCGGATGACCACCCGGTCGACGCCGCGGACCTCGCGTGCCTTCGCCTGGATCCCGAGACGGCGGGCGACCCCGACGAGAGCCAGCGCGGCCTCGGAGCCCGGGCAGGTGACCTCCAACGACGAGGATCGACCAGGCTCGGTGAGCGACCCGTGGGCGAGGAAGGCACCCCGCCACGCGGCGACCGCGTCACACCCGCCGCCGGAGACGACGGCAGGTGGGAGCCCGCGCACGGGTCGGCCGCGCTGGTCGAGCAACCCGGTCTGACGGGCCAGCGCCTCACCGTCCTTGACGACTCGCACGATGTAGCGGCTCCCCTTGCGGATGCCGTTGCCCTGGACCATCACGACGTCGGACGACTGGCCGTACATCTCCGCGATGTCGCGACGGAGCCGCCGGGCGGCCGCGCCGGTGTCCAGCTCGGCCTCGACGACGATCCGGCCGGCCACGATGTGCAATCCGCCTGCGAACCGGAGTGTGGAAGCGACCTCGGCCTTGCGACAACACGCCTTGGTGACCGGGGTGCTGGCCAGTTCCGCCTTGACCTGAGCCGTCATCGCCATGGCCCTGATCCTGCCACGAGGGTCAACTACCCCGGAACGGGATCCATCGCGGCGGACTCCATGATCCTCGAGTACGCCGCCGCGAGGAGTGCCGGGTCGTGCCGTGGAGTGCCGTCGGCCATCGCGACGTCGTCGATGACCAGCCGGGCACCGAGCGCATGCACCATCGTCACCAGCTCCGCGGCGTCCTCCCCGACACTGGTCCGGTCCGCGAGCACGGTGTGCACGACCAGGTCCGGCGCGTGCTCGGCGAGCACCGCCAGGTGGTCGGCCGGCCCGAACCCACCGGTCTCGCCCTGCTGCTCGGCGAGGTTGAGCACGACGAGCAGCCGGGCGTCGGTCGCCACCAGCGCGTCGCGCAGCTGCGGTACCAGCAGGTGTGGGATCACCGAGCTGAACCACGAGCCCGGGCCGAGCACCGCCCAGTCGGCCTGGTCGATCGCGGTGAGCGCAGCGGCGCTGACCTCCGGATCAGGCGGCTCGAGGGCGATCGTCGTGATCACGCCGTCGGTCGTGGCGACCTCGACCTGACCCCGCACCGTGACCAGCTCGTCCGGGTCGGTCCCGATGCCGCGCACCTCGGCCGTGATGTCCATCGGGGTCATCGCCATCGGCAGCACGCGACCCTTGGCGCCCAGGAGCCGACCGACCCAGTCGAGCGCGTCGACGTGGTCGCCGAGCAGCTCCCAGAGCCCGACGATGAGCAGGTTCCCGACGACATGGCCCCGCATCTCGCCATGACCCTCGAACCGGTGCTGGAGCACGCGCGCCCAGGTGTCGCCCCACTCGTCGTCACCGCACAGCGCGGCCAGTGCCATCCGCAGGTCACCCGGAGGGAGTACGCCGAACTCGCCCCTGAGTCGTCCCGACGAGCCGCCGTTGTCGGCCACCGTCACCACGGCCGTGAGCTCGTCGACGGTCAGGTCGTCGACGAGCATCCGCAGCGCGGTGAGCGACGCGTGGAGGCCGTGACCACCGCCGAGCGCGACCACCGCCTGCGCGCGGTCGTGCGGCCGGTGCTGGCGCGGCGTCATCATTCGCGCCCCAGGTCGCGGTGGAGGGCGCGGGCGACGTAACCCCGCTCCTGCATCCGGCGCGCGATCTCCTCGCTCATCGCGACACTGCGGTGCTTCCCACCGGTGCAACCGATGGCGACCCGCATGAAGCGCTTGCCCTCGCGGAGGTAGCCCTCAGCGACCCCCGCCAGGAGCGGCACGTACTGGTCGAGGAACTCAGTGGCACCCAACCGGCCGAGCACGTATTCCGACACGTCCTGGTCGCGGCCGGTGTGCGCTCGCAGCTCCGGCACCCAGTGCGGGTTGGGCAGGAAGCGCATGTCGGCCACGTAGTCCGCGTCGGCCGGGATCCCGTACTTGAAGCCGAAGCTGATCGTGGTCACCCGCAGCCGGGTGGTCTCCGGGGTCCCGAACGCCTCCGAGATCCGGTCGGTGAGCTGGTGCACGTTGAGGTTGCTGGTGTCGATGACCAGGTCGGCCTCACCACGCAGGTCGGCCAGCACGACGCGCTCGCGCACGAGGCCGTCGAGCAGCCGGCCGCCCTCCTGCAGGGGGTGCGGGCGGCGTACGGCCTCCTGACGACGGACCAGCACCTCGTCGTTGGCGTCGAGGAAGACCAGCGTGGTGTTGCGTCCGGTCACACCGTGGGCGAGCGCGGCGCGGAGACCCTGGAAGAAGGACCCCGAGCGCACGTCGACGACGACCGCGATCCGCTGGCTACGGCCCTGGCTCTCGTCGACGAGACGGACGACGTCGGGCAGCAGGTTCGGAGGCAGGTTGTCGACGACGTAGAAGCCGAGGTCCTCCAGCTCCTTGGCCGCGGTGCTGCGTCCGGCGCCGGTCATGCCGGTCACCACCACCAGCTCGCCCGGAGGCTGCGCGTACAGGTCGGCATTCATGTGGACGTAGTCTTCCCGGCCCTGGTCGCGACTGTCGCGCCACCCGCCGCGACTGCGTCCTTGATCGCTGACGCCGTCCGCGGTCCGATGCCGGGGACGGCGGCGATCTCGTCGACCTCCGCCTCGCGCAGCTTCTTGAGGGACCCGAAGTGACGCAGCAGCGTCTTGCGACGTACCTCCCCCAGCCCGGGTACGTCGTCGAGCACGCTCTCGACCATCGACTTCGACCGGCGGCCGCGGTGGTGGGCGATCGCGAACCGGTGTGCCTCGTCGCGGATCCGCTGCAGGAGGTAGAGACCCTCGGACGTGCGGCGCAGGATCACCGGGTCGGGCTGCCCGGGGAGCCACACCTCCTCCAGCCGCTTCGCGAGGCCGCAGACCGGGATGTCGTCGATGCCGAGCTCGTCGAGCGCGCGCTGCGCGGCCGCCACCTGGGGCGCACCTCCGTCGACCACGACCAGACCGGGGGCATAGGCGAACTTCCGCGGTCGGCCGGTGTCAGGGTCGACCAGCATCGGCCCGTCCTCCCCCATCCGCTCCTCGCTCCGCGCCTGCTCGTCGAGGAGACGCCGGAACCGACGGGTGATGACCTCGTGCATCGCGGCCACGTCGTCGGACCCCTCCTGGTCGCGGATCACGAACCGCCGGTACTCGCTCTTGCGCGCCAGCCCGTCCTCGAACACCACCATCGACGCCACGATCTCCGTGCCCTGGATGTGGGAGACGTCGTAGCACTCGATCCGCAGCGGTGCGTCCTCGAGCTCGAGAGCGGCAGCGATCTCGGCGAGTGCCTGGTTTCGGGTCGTCAGGTCGCTGGCCCGCTTGGTCTTGTGCAGCGCGAGCGCCTCCTTCGCGTTGCGTGCGACGTTCTCCTGCAGCGACTTCTTGTCCCCCCGCTGCGGCACGCGGATCGACACTTTCGAGCCGCGCAGGTCGCCGAGCAGCTGCTCGAAGGTGCCGGTGTCCGGTGGCAGCTCCGGCACCAGGATCTCCCTCGGGACCGACTCGGGCTCGCCGGCGTAGAGCTGGAGCAGGAAGTTCTCGACCAGGTCGGGCGTGGCCCCGTCGTCGGTGCGGTCTGCCACCCAGCCGCGCTGCCCACGGATCCGGCCTCCACGCACGTAGAACACCTGGACAGCGACCTCCAACGGGTCCTCCGCGAGCGCGATCACGTCGGCGTCCGCGCCGTCGCCGAGCACGACCGCCTGCTTCTCGAGCGCCTTCTGCATCGCGCCCAGGTCGTCGCGGAGCCGTGCCGCCTTCTCGAAGTCGAGGGCGTCGCTGGCGGCGTACATCTGCTGCTCGATGCGCTTGATGAACGGCTTGGTGCGGCCGGCCATGAACTCGCAGAAGTCGTCGACGATGACCCGGTGCTCCTCGGCGGTCACGTTGCCGACGCACGGTGCGGCGCACTTGTCGATGTAGCCGAGCAGGCACGGACGCCCGATCTGCGACGACCGCTTGAACACGCCGTTGCTGCACGACCGCATCGGGAAGACACGGAGCAGGATGTCGACGGTCTCGCGGATCGCCCACGCGTGGCTGTAGGGCCCGAAGTAGCGGGTGCCCCTCCGCTTGGCCCCGCGGCCGACCATCACGCGTGGGAACTCGTCTCCCACGGTGACCGCGAGCCAGGGATAGGACTTGTCGTCGCGGTACTTCACGTTGAAGCGCGGGTCGAACTCCTTGATCCAGGAGTACTCCAGCTGCAGCGCCTCGACCTCGGTCTTGACGACCGTCCACTCGACCGAGGCCGCGGTGGCGACCATGGTGGCGGTGCGCTGGTGCAGGTTGCCGATGTCCTGGAAGTACGACGACAGCCTGGCCCGCAGGTTCTTGGCCTTGCCGACGTAGATCACCCGTTGCTGCTTGTCGCGGAAGCGGTAGACCCCCGGCTCCGTGGGAATCTCCCCCGGCTTCGGGCGGTAGCTCTGCGACACGCCTCAACCTTACGTACCCGCGCCGACCGAGCGGACCAGGCAGCGTGATCGGCAGACGCGCGCAGCAAAGTCGTCGACGATCCGGGCCGCTCGGGGGACACTGCAGCCATGGGTTGTCGTGACGACTACGGCTATCCGCTGACCACGAGCACCGCGGCAGCGGCGGCATACGTCAGTGGCGTCCGCGACCTGCTCCGGCTCCGTCGCGAAGCGCACGTGCGGATCGCGTCCGCGCTCGCCCACGACCCGACCTTCGCTCTGGCGCACGCCGACCTGGCGCTGCTCGGCCACGAGATGTGCGTCGACGTCGACATCGCCTCCCGGCTGGAGGACGCACGCCGGCTCGCGCCCCGCGCCACCGAGCGGGAGCGCAGCCACGTGCACGCCGTCGACCGCCACCTCCAGGGCGACCACGGGCCGCTCCTCGCACACCTCACCACCTACCCGCGGGACGCGGTGCTGCTGTCGGTCGCCATGCCCACCATCGCCTTCGCCGGGGTGACCGAGGTACCGGAGGAGGCGTGGGCGATCGTCGAGGGCGCCGCCCCGGCGTACGGCGACGACCCGTGGTTCCTCGGGCTGCTCGCGTTCGTCCGCCAGGAGCAGCGGCGGTACGACGACGCGATGACGCTCTCGTGCGCGGCGCTCTCCACGGATCCGACGGCCGGGCACGCCGCCCACGCGCGCGCCCACGCTCACTACGAGACCGGCGACCACATCGCCGGACTGGCCTGGATGGACGCCTGGGTGTCCGGCGAGGGGGCCGGTACCGAGAGCCTCACGCACTTCTCGCTGGCACGCCGCGCTGCACGAGCTCTCGCTGGGTGACCTCGACGCCGTGCGGAGGCGGTACGCCGAACAGCTCCAGCCCCGGCACGCCGTGGGCTGCCGGGCACTGGTCGACACCGGCTCGCTCCTCTACCGCTGGGCGCTCACACCGGACGCCGTGGCCGTGCCCGATCTCGAGGAGGTCGCGCGGGTGACCGGGCGGGGTGCGCTGGAGGCGCCGGCGACGGCGTTCCTCGGGATGCATGCCGCGGTGACGCTGCTGGCGCTCGGCGACCTCGACGGCCTCCGTCGGCTGGCGACGCGATGCGCCGCCCATCCGCATGTCGCGCAGCGCGAGGCGGTGGCGCCGCTGGCGGATGCCCTGTGGGTGCTGGGCTCGGGTCGCGCCGCGGAGGCGGCCGATCGGCTCGGTGCGCTGGCGCCGCAGTGCTGGCGGTTCGGCGGTTCCGACGCGCAGCGCGAGATCATCGAGGAGACCCGGATCGCGGCCCTGCTCCGCGCGGAGAGGTACGACGACGCGCGGATGCTGCTCGACGCCCGGCTCGACCGCCGCCCCTCCCCGCGCGACGTCCGGTGGCGCGAGTCCGCCGCCCGCCCTAGACCGTGACGATCCTGTCGCCGTCGACACTGACCTCGACGGCGGCCAGTCCCGCAGGGGCCGGCCCGCGGCTCACCTCGCCAGTCGCGGCGTCGTACTCACTGCCGTGGTTGTCGCAGTGGATGACGCCGTCCTCGACCGAGGTCACCAGCAGCTGCTGGTGGGTGCACACCGCCGTGTAGGCCCTGAACTCGCCCTTCGACGGCTGGGTGACCACGACCTTCTGGTCGGTGAGCACGATGCCACCGCCGACCGGGACCTGGTCGGTGGTCGTCAGCTCCACGCCCGACTCCACGTCGTTGCCGCCCAACTCATCGCCGCCCTCATCGCCGCCGTCGTCACCTGCGCACCCGGCCAGCGCCACGGCGACACCGAGCGCACCGAGGCCGTGGAAGACGATCCGCCGGTTGGCCCGGATCCCACCGATGCCGCTCATGCGAGCGTGACCTGGTTGCCGGAGACGGTGACGTCGACCGGTCCGAGCGCCGCGGAGGCGGGCCCGCCGGTGACCGAACCGTCGGCGATCGAGAAGCGGCTGCCGTGACAGTCGCACTCGATCTCCGAGCTCACCCGCGCGACCAGGCAGCCCTGGTGCGTGCAGACCGCGCTGAACGCCTTGATTTCGCCATCGCTGGGCTGGGTGATCACCACCTGCTCGTCGGCCAGCACGATGCCACCGCCGACCGGTACGTCCGCCGTCGGGATCCCGCCGTCCGCAGGTGCCGACGACGACGTCTTGGTCTGCTGGCGCTCCTCCGACCTCCGGGTCGGCTCCGATGAAGGTGCGGTCGCCGACGAGGTCGGATCCTCTGCTGCCGTCTCGCCGCCGTCGTCACCGCAGGCCGCCAGCAGAGGCAGCCCGAGTCCTGCCGTCGCGACCCCCGAGAGAGCACGACGCCTGCTGATAGTTGATTTTTCAGCCGTCATGACTGGATGAACGTAGTGGACGGCCATCTGGTTCAGGCGGATCCTGATGTCGCCGGGCCGGCCGCCGCTGTCAGCGAGCGGCAGCGCGCTTGGCCGTGGTGGTGCGGCGCTTGGCCACCGTGGCGTTGGCGGCTGCACGCTTGCGCTTCGGTTGCGCAGCCGCACGACCTTCCAGCAGCGGTGCCAGGAACTCGCCCGTGAAGCTGCCCGGTGTCGCGGCGATCTGCTCCGGCGTGCCCTCTGCGACCACCGTGCCGCCCCGGGACCCGCCCTCCGGACCCATGTCGACGATCCAGTCGGCGGTCTTGATGACGTCGAGGTTGTGCTCGATCACCAGCACCGTGTTGCCCTTGTCGACCAGCGAGGAGAGGACGCCGAGGAGCTTGCGGATGTCCTCGAAGTGCAGGCCAGTCGTCGGCTCGTCGAGGACGTAGACGGTGCGCCCGGTCGACCGCTTCTGCAGCTCGGTGGACAGCTTGACCCGCTGTGCCTCGCCGCCGGACAGCGTCGTCGCCGGCTGCCCGAGCCGGACGTAGCCCAGGCCCACCTCCACCAGGGTCTTCATGTGACGGGCGATCGCCGGCACCGCGCCGAAGAACTCCAGCGCCTCCTCGATCGGCATGTCGAGGACCTCGGCGATGGTCTTGCCCTTGTAGTGCACCTCGAGCGTCTCGCGGTTGTAGCGGGCGCCGTGGCAGACCTCGCAGGGGACGTAGACGTCCGGTAGGAAGTTCATCTCGATCTTGATGGTGCCGTCGCCGGCGCACGCCTCGCAGCGTCCGCCCTTGACGTTGAAGGAGAAGCGACCCTGCTGGTAGCCGCGGATCTTCGCCTCGGGTGTGGAAGCGAAGAGCTTGCGGATGTGGTCGAAGACCCCGGTGTAGGTCGCCGGGTTGGACCGTGGGGTCCGGCCGATCGGGCCCTGGTCGACGTGGATCACCTTGTCGACGTGGTCGATGCCGGTGATCTTCTGGTGTCGCCCAGGGATCGATCGCGCCCGGTGCAGCTCCTTGGCCAGCGACGTGTAGAGGATGTCGTTGACCAGCGTCGACTTGCCGGAGCCGGACACCCCGGTGATCGCGACGAACATCCCCAGGGGGAAGCTCACGTCGAGGTTCTTGAGGTTGTGCTCGCGGGCGCCGAGGACCTCGAGCTCGCGGCCCACGGTGCGCGGGCGCCGGATCGGCGGGCACCGGGATCTCCCGACGACCGGAGAGGTACTCGCCCGTCATCGAGTCCGGGTGCTCCAGCAGCCCCTTGACCGTGCCGGAGTGGACGACCTGGCCCCCGTGCTCGCCCGCGCCGGGGCCGATGTCGACCACCCAGTCGGCCACCCGGATCGTGTCCTCGTCGTGCTCGACGACGATCAGGGTGTTGCCGAGGTCCTTGAGCCTGAGAAGAGTCTCGATCAGCTTCTTGTTGTCGCGCTGGTGGAGGCCGATCGACGGCTCGTCGAGGACGTAGAGGACGCCGACCAGGCCGGCGCCGATCTGGGTGGCCAGCCGGATCCGTTGCGCCTCGCCGCCCGACAGCGACCCGGACGGTCGATCGAGGCTCAGGTAGTCGAGGCCGACGTCGAGCAGGAACTGCAGCCGCTCCTGGATCTCCTTGAGCACCCGTTCGCCGATCTGCCGCTCACGGGTGGACAGGTCGAGGCTGCGCAGGTGAGTCGGCCGCCTCGTTGATCGGCAGCGCGCACACCTCCGCGATGTTCTTGCCGCCGTCTTCCTTGGCGCCCAGGGTGACCGACATGGACACCGGCTTGAGCCGCGAACCCTCGCACACGGGGCACGGCACCTCGCGCATGAACCCCTCGAACCGCTCGCGGCTGACGTCGCTCTCGGCCTCGCGGTGACGCCGCTCGACGTAGGAGCGGACGCCTTCGAAGTCGGCGTAGTAGGACCGCTGGCGGCCGTAGCGGTTGCGGGTGACGACGTGGACCTTGGTCGGGTGCCCGTCGAGGACGGCCTGCTGCGCCTTGGCCGGGAGCTGCTCCCACGGCGTGTCCATGTCGAAGCCCAGCTCCTCACCGAGCGCCTGGACCAGCTTGCCGAAGTAGTCGGCGACGTGAGCGTGGCTCCACGGCTGGAGCGCGCCCTCTGCCAGCGTCGCCGTCGGGTCGGGGACGACGAGCTCCGGGTCGACCTCCATCCGGGTGCCGAGGCCGGTGCACGAGGAGCAGGCGCCGAACGGCGAGTTGAACGAGAACGACCTCGGCTCGAGCTCGTCGGTGTCGAGCGCGTGCTCGTTGGGGCACGCCATCTTCTCGCTGAACCGCATCTCGCGGTGCGGGTCCTTCTCAGGCAGGTCGACGAAGTCGAGGACGACCAGGCCGCTGGCCAGGTTGAGCGCGGTCTCGACCGAGTCGGTGAGCCGACGCTTGGCCGACTCCTTGACCGCGAGCCGGTCGACCACGACCTCGATGCTGTGCTTGATCTTCTTGTCGAGCTTGGGCGGCGTGTCGAGGGTGTGGATCGTGCCGTCGACGCGGGCGCGGCTGAAGCCCTGGGTCTGCAGCTGCCGGAACAGGTCGACGTACTCCCCCTTGCGGCCGCGGATCACCGGGGCCAGCACCTGGAACCGCCGCCCCTCCTCCAGCGCGAGCACCCGGTCGACGATCTGTTGCGGGGTCTGCCGCTCGATCGGGGCGCCGCAGGTCGGGCAGTGCGGCCGGCCGGCCCGGGCGTAGAGCAGCCGGAGGTAGTCGTAGACCTCGGTGATGGTGCCGACGGTCGAACGCGGGTTCTTGGAGGTCGACTTCTGGTCGATCGAGACGGCCGGCGACAGGCCCTCGATGAAGTCGACGTCGGGCTTGTCCATCTGCCCGAGGAACTGGCGGGCGTAAGCCGACAGCGACTCCACGTAGCGGCGCTGGCCCTCGGCGAAGATCGTGTCGAAGGCCAGGCTCGACTTCCCCGAGCCGGACAGCCCGGTGAAGACGATGAGGGAGTCGCGGGGCAGGTCGAGCGAGATGTCCTTGAGGTTGTGCTCGCGCGCCCCGCGGATGATGAGCTGGTCCGCCACTACCGTTCCGTTCGTCCTCGGATGTCCTTCGAACAAGTGTTCGCCATAGTACGAGGCCGGACAACCCGCCACGCCGCAGAGGCGACATCGGCACGATCTCACGCGCCACCGACACAGCGGATTCCGGGGGATGATGGAGCCGTGACCGACCAGCTCTCGGCAGCCACCCGGAGGCTCCTGTCCACCGTCGACCGCCTCGAGGACGCGGAGTGGAGCGCGCCCAGCGTGTGCCTCGGCTGGAGCCGCGCCCATGTGGTCGCGCATCTCGCGCTGAATGCGGAGGCGCTCGGCGGCGTCGTACGCGGGCTGCTGGAGGGCACGCCGACCACATGTACGGCTCGAACGACGCACGCGCCGCCGACATCGAGACCCTCGCGGCAGCACCACCGGACGGGATCCGCGACCGGCTGCGGTCGGCGGCCACCTTCTTCTCCGACGCCGTCAGCGGCGTGGCGTCGCTACCGGCCGGGACCACGTTCGAGCGCACGCCCGGAGGGCTCGTGATGGTGGCGGCCCACGTCCCCGGGCTCCGGCTGCGCGAGGTCGAGATCCACCACGCCGACCTGGCCGCCGGCTACAGCCACGCCGACTGGCGGCCGGAGACGGTGGTGGCGTTCCTCGACCGCGACGCCGCGGGGTACGACGGCGCCGGGTTCGTCGCGCGCGCCACGGACCTGGGCCGCGAGTGGGCGTTCGGCTCCCCGACCGTCGGCGGCGCCGGTGGTGTCCGGGCCGGCCTCGGCACTGGCCTGGTGGGCGACCGGTCGCCCCGTGCCGGACCACGGGTCGGGCCCAGTACTGTCCAGCACGACCGGCATACTCCCCACCCTGGAGGGACGATGACCTACACCGGAGCCGTCACGCCGGGCGGCGCTCCCGACGTACGCGAGCTGACGCACCTGACCATCACCAAGGTCGCCGTCGACGAGCAGATGTCCAACAACGCCTACCTGCTGCGCTGCTCCGGGACCGGCGACCAGGTCCTCGTCGACGCTGCGGCCGAGCCGACGACCTTGTTGCCGCTCGTCGGCGACGCCGGGCTGTCGACGGTGGTCACCACGCACCAGCACTGGGACCACCACCGCGCGTTGGCCGACGTCGTCGCGGCGACCGGAGCCGATGTGGTCGCGGGCGAGCCCGACGCGGATGCGATCACCGAGCAGACCGGCGTCGAGGTCGGACGCCGGGTCGGCGACGGGGACACGGTCATGGTCGGGTCCTGCGAGCTCGAGGTGATCCGGATCACCGGCCACACGCCGGGCTCGATCTGCCTGTTGTACCGCGACCCCGACGGGCACCCGCACCTCTTCACGGGCGACTCCCTGTTCCCAGGCGGCGTCGGCAACACGTTCGGCGACAGCAGTGCCTTCGCCAGCCTCATCGACGACGTGGACGCGAAGCTGTTCCGCGCCCTGCCCGACGAGACGTGGTTCTACCCCGGCCACGGCGACGACTCCACGCTCGGCGCCGAGCGTCCCCATCTGGCGGAGTGGCGCGCCCGGGGATGGTGAGACGAAGACCGTCTGGCACCCGATCGGCGTGTAACTACGCACGTTCGGACTAGAACATCCCCGACCTTATGGCCGTAGTTCTGCCCCGACCCGCCCAAGAGACTTAGGTCAAGGCCGCTGTCGCGATCGTTCGATCGCAAGACGGTGTCGGGGCTGATGCGAGCGGGGTGCGCCTGACGCCCGCCATCGACGGAGGTCATGGTGAATTTCTTGCGAGCCAGGAAGATGGGCGCATCGCTGATCGCGGTCCCGATCATGGTGGCGGGACTGACGGCTGTCGACGGCGGAGCCACCGCCGCCACTGCCGTCGAGACCACGACCCTCAAGCCCGGGCTGCGCGGCCTGGTCGTGACGCAGCCGACGGCGCTTTCGACCGTCCCCTACGCCGACTTCGGATCGATGAAGCTGCCCTGGAACACCATCGAGACGCAGTCCGGGCGAGTACAGCTTCTCGCAGATCGACAACGCGCTGGCTGCCCATCCCGATGTCCAGTTCCGGCTGCGGTTCATGGCCGGGATCCACGCCCCGACCTGGGTCAAGGACGACTCGGGCGGCTGCGTGCTCATCGAGCCGAACTCCCCGAACGGGAACACCGGCTGCGCCCCGCGCTTCTGGACCGACGCCTTCCACGCTGACTACGTCGCACTGATGCAGGCTGTCGCCGCGCGCTACGAGGGCGACCCGCAGGTCGTCGAGATCACGAACAGCGAGTGCACGACCATTTTCGCGGAGCCGTTCATCCTGGGCGCCGACTCCACGTCGGTCGACCGGTTGTGGCGGGCGGGCTACACCAAGCAGGGCCACGACACCTGCCTGCGCCGATCCACCAGCGCGATGATGAGCCTGTTCAGGACCACCCGGGTGTCCCTCGCCGGTCACGGCAAGTGGCAGTTCATCGTCCAGGGGCGGGGCGGGCCCGACGACGGCACCTCCGCGGCGTCCTGGGAGGACGAGCGATCGCTGCTCAACGACCTGAGCAGCGCCTACGGGAGCCGCCTGGTCCTCGACGACCACGGTCTCGGCCCCGACGACGCCGTGTGCCCGACCCCCGGTGAGACCCGCTCCACGGCGACAAGCTGGTACTGCTACATGTCAGGCCTCCACGCCTCGCCGGCGGCGTACGGCTGGCAGTTCACCCTCAACGGTGGATCGATGGCAGCGGCTGCGGACGCCGGCGTTGCGATGGGTGCCTGCTTCCTCGAGTACGCCGCCTTCCAGGCCCTCGACGTCGTGAAGCGCCGTCAGGTCCACGACAGCCTCCTCGCCAACTGTGCGGACAGTGTCACGACCCAGCCCGCGGAGATGCCGACCGACCCGCCCGCAGAACCGACCCCGGACCCGACCCCGGACCCGACCCCGGACCCGACCCGGACCGACCACAGAACCGACCACAGAACCGACCCCGGACCCAGCCCCGGAGCCGACACTGATCAACGTGTCCTCTCCGCAGGTCACCGGAACGCCCATGGTCGGCCAGACGCTGACGGCAAGCCCGGGTACCTGGTCGGCCCAGCCGGACGCCGTCACGTACCAGTGGTTCCGGGGCACCAGCGTGCTCGCGGGCGCAACCGGTCCGACGTACTCGGTGGTCCCCGAGGATGCCGGCCGTCGACTCAGGGTGGTTGCGACCGTCACCCGTGCGGACCACGTGCCCGGCCAGGCGACCAGCGGGTGGGTGCGGGTCGACAGAGCCGGTCGATGACCGATTTCGTCGCGGCGATGAGTGTCTGATAGCCCTCCCGCTAGGGTCGGCGCGACCGGCACCGCAAGGTCACGCGGTCGCCCGTGGCGTAGCCACTGATCCGCTTCGACCTGGGCAGGGTGTCGAGCAGGGCTACCCAGTCGAACTGCTGCTCGACCTCGAAGTCGTAGAGATCGAGGATGAGCTCGAGTGCGGGCAGCGACGGATAGCCGACTAGTGCGTGTCCGCGCTGGGACAGGTCGTCGTCGAACGCGTTGCTTCGCTTTCCTGTCCGATTGGTCAGGATCTGCACGTACGCCTGGTCGCTCTGCAGCACCTTCGTGTCGAGGATGCAGTAGTCCGGGCCGGCCTCGCTGATCCCACGGAACAGCTCGCCGTAGCGCAGCGTGTGGTAGATGAATCCGAGGCAGAGGACGACGTCCACGTCGAACGTGTTCTGTTCCAGGACGCGGAACATGTCGCCCTCGATGAACTGGTACTGCGTCGGCGCCACGTCGTACTTGGCGAAAGCCCTGTTCGCGGCGTCGACCAGCCCGGGACGGGCCTCCACGCCCGTCACGTGCTGAGCACCAGCCTTCAGCGCGGCGAACGACCAGCGGCCGTCGTGGCTCGCCAGGTCCAGGACCCGCGCACCAGCCAGGACGTCACGGTTCGCCTCGATGATCGCCTGGTGCCGCAGGTTGAGCCGACGGGGGGAGGCGGCCGTCTTGCTGGACCCGCAGAATGCTGGGTAGTCATCGAAGAAGATGGACCTCGTCCTCTCGGAGAGCTCGATCAGTGCGCCGAGACGCAGACTAGCGCCGCCGCCCCTCGCCGTCACTCCGCGTAGGCGTCCACCGGGTGGTGAGCCCGCTCAGCGACTGGGCCTAGGAGGCCGGCACCACGTCTGCCGACGCTGCGTCCCTGACCGCGATCCGCTCGGCCTTCTCGCGGTGCCACGCCTTCCGGGCGACGGCGCCGGTGATGACCAGAGCGGTCGCGATGAGCGCGGCATCGGCCCATCCCGGGACACCACCCAGAGCGGCCACGATCGCGACGCCGTTGACGATGACCACCAGGCCGCCGACCATCGTGCCCATCGGAGCGTGCGGGAGGCGGCCGGCGAGGCGGGCAGCGATCGGGCGCCATGATGACGCCGCCGATGACGAGCCCGATCACGGGCAGCCACGGGATGCCGTGCTGAGCGGCGCCGGTGAGGAAGCCGAACGACACCGAGACCGCGACCACGAACTCCGCGGCGTTGACGGTCCCGACGACCTTGCGCGGCTCGTGGCTCGTGACGGTCATCAGGCTCGGCGTGACCACGGGTCCCCAGCCACCGCCGCCGGTCGCGTCGACGAATCCGCCCACGAGACCGATCGGAGAGAGCCAGCGCGCGGTGTGCCCGTTCTTCGGTGTGGGGATCAGCCGGAGGCCGAGGCCGAAGCGGGCGAAGATGACGAGACCGAAGAAGATCAGCAGGCCCGCCATCCATCCTTTCGCCGACTCGAGGCTGATGTTGGTGAGGACGACGGCACCGAGGAAGCCGCCGATGGCACCAGGGACGGCGACCCGGAGCAGGATCGCCTTGTCGATGTTGCCCTCACGCCAGTGCGCGAGGCCGCTGATCAGCGTCGTCGGGAGCTTGGCTGCGTGGGTCGCAGCGCTCGCCGTGACCGGCGCGACGCCGATGAAGAGCAGCACGGACGCGGAGGTGACCCCGAAGCCCATGCCGAGCGTGCCGTCGACGAGCTGAGCCATGCCGCCGGCGACGGCGAAGGCAAGAAGAATCCACACAGTGACCTACCTCGGTAAAGTCTATCAACCTGGTAAGGATAGCAGATCACTGAACTTTCGGCTAGTTCTCTCGCTGACGCGCGCGTCGCCAGTCGTGGGGACCTGGAAATGGACGAACGGCCCCACCCGGAGGTGAGGCCGTTCGCTGCGTACGTCGCTCAGACGGCGCGGACGTTCTCCGCCTGCAGACCCTTGGGGCCGCGGGTCACGTCGAACTCGACCTTCTGGTCCTCGGCGAGCGTCTTGAAGCCGGTGCCGGCGATGCCCGTGTGGTGCACGAAGACGTCGCTGTCACCGCCGTCCTGCGCGATGAAGCCGAAGCCCTTGGTCTCGTTGAACCACTTGACGGTTCCGGTTGCCATTCTCTTCTCCTTGATGTCACTGCTGTCGAGACGCGCAGACGATGGTGCCTGCCGCGCGGATGAACACACCTGCACCGCAACCTCGACGGCAGCCCGAACGACAGGCCGCAAGGAATTCATGTAGATGGACCGGCACCCCTGCAGTCCGGGCGCCGGGGGAGCTCGTGCGTGACGAGCCCCTTCAACTGAGGACAGAGTATCAGCGCCGGGCCGCATCGCCGCTTCCTGACGTACGGCGCCTTCCTGAGCGCGACCTGCCTCGCCGCGTGAGCTGATCAGCTGTAGGTGACCCGGACGTTGCCGGTGGCCGGGAGCGACTGGCAGCCGAGCCGGATGCCGTCGGCGAGGTCCTCCTCGTCGAGCACGTCGTTGTGGAGCATCCGGACCTCGCCCTCGAGCAGCCGGATGGCGCACGCCGAGCACTCCCCCTCGCGGCAGGAGTACGGCGCCCTGACGCCCTTGCTCTCGAGGAACTCGAGCAGCTTCACCTTCGGGTCCCAGTCGTCGAAGGTGTGGTCAGTGCCGTCGAGCTCGACCTCGAGCTTCACCGGGCCGGCAGGGCCGGGCACCTCCGCCGGAGATCCGTCCTCGGAGTCGGCCTCGTCGGACTCGGCCTCCGCGATCTCCCGCTCGGCCTCGTGCATCTCCTCGATGTCACCGAACGGGTTGCCGCCCAGGGAGACGAACTTCTCCTGGTGTCGACGCTCGCGCGGGAACTCGAGATCCCGCAACACGGTCGTGACCATCTTCATGTACGGCGCCGGACCGCACACGAAGGCGTCGTACGCGCGGTAGGGCTCGACGAACGCCTTGATCTGCTCCGGGGACGGGAGGCCCTGGACCGACTCCAGCCAGTGGATGACCTGCAGGCGGTCGGGGTTCTCCGCAGCCAGCCGGGTGAGCTCGGCGGCGAAGATCACCGACCGTTCGTCGCGGTTGGCGTAGAAGACGACGATCTTGCCGGTGCCCTCGGAGAGTGCGGTCCGGGTGATCGACATGATCGGCGTCACGCCGCTGCCGCCGGCGAAGAGCAGCAGGTCCGCGTCCAGGGACGACGGGGTGAAGATGCCGGACGGCGGCAGCGCGCGGAGGGTGTCGCCGACGGCGAGGTTGTCGCAGATCCAGTTCGAGGCGTAGCCGTCGACGGTGCGCTTCACGGTCACCGTCAGCGGACCGCCGTCCTGGGGGCTGCTCGAGAGTGAGTAGCAACGCGCCGCGATGCCGGTCTGCTCGCTGGGGACGGCGACGGTCAGGAACTGGCCCGGCTTGTAGACGAACTTCTCCGGCGCGTCGACCGGCACCTCGAAGCTGATCGGAGCGCGCGTCCGCAGTCTCGTCGACGACGTCGACGACGTTGAGCAGGAAGGACTCGATGTCCACGACGGCAGTTCTCTCTCCGTTGCAGGAAGCTGAGGGAAGGTCGGTCGGAGGAAAGGAGTGGTGCTGCTCAGTAGCCGTCTTCGGCGCCGACGGGGACCTGACCGTCCTGAACGGCAGCGTCAATGCTAGCCAGCAGACGGGGGCAACCCCGGTGACCGTCCCGGCCACCGGGATGTCCACGCCGCCCCAGCACCGGGCACGCCTCGACCGCCTCCGCGCTCCACTGGATCGAGGTGTGGTGCTCGCTGTTCTTCTTGACCGCCACCGTGGCGAGGCAGTCGAGGCAGGCGACCTCGGCCAGCCGCGCCTGCGTGTAGAGCCGCTGCTCCTCGAGGGTGTCGGCGTTGATCGGGACGAAGCACGGCATCAGTGGCTCACGGTCTCGTCCTCGGCCCGCTTGGCGAGGTTGGCGGCGACCTCGGCCTGCCAGTACTCGTTGGCCTTGGTGGTGTCGACCTCGAACTCGAACCGGTCGGTCATCTCCGGCTCGAGGTCGGCGACGTCGGTGTAGAACTGCTCGTACCAACGCCGCAGCTGGTAGACGGGGCCGTCCTCCTCGCACAGCAGCGGGTTCTGGACGGGCACCTTGTTCTGCCAGATGTGCACGTCCTGGAGGAAGCCGCCACCGAACATCTCGGCGTACTTCTTGGCGATGTAGTTGGCCGTCTTGTCGTCCATGCCCTCGGGCTTCTTGACGGTGATGCCGTACTGCAGGGTGAACGAATCGGGCCCGGTAGGGATGTGGCAGTTGATCAGGATGACCTCGGTCTCGAAGCCCTTGTAGTCGACGTCGAGCCAGTTGATCATGTACGCCGGCCCGTAGTAGGTCGCCTCCGACTTGAGGAAGAGCTCGGCGTCGCCGTAGCCCCCCGCCTTGTCCGGGCGACCCTTCGACTCCATGAACTGGGTCGCCTGGGTGCCCTCGAAGATGTTGCGGAAGCTGGTCGGGAACGAGAAGTGCACGTAGTAGAAGTGCGCCATGTCGGCGACGTTGTCGATGAGCTCGCGGCAGTGCGATCCCTCGATCGGGACCGTCTCCCAGGTCCAGTCGGTGTAGGAGTCGTTCGCCGCTCCGAGCTCCTGGCCGACTCCGGGCAGCTCCGGGGGCAGGATCTCGTGGTCGGCCGCGGACCCCTCGGGGTCGTTCCACACCAGCAGCTGACCGTTGCGGACAGCGGTGTCGTAGCGATGGGTGCGGGCGCGCAGGGGGACCCGGCGGGCGTAGGGGATCTCCTTGCACTTGCCGTCGCCGCCCCAGCGCCAGTCGTGGAACGGGCACGCGATCTGATCGCCCTTGACCTCGCCCTGGGTGAGGTCGCCGCCCATGTGCCGGCAGTAGCCGTCGAGAGCGTTGAGGTCGCCATGGCTGTCCTGCCAGACGACGAGCTTGGTGCCGAACCCGTGGACCGCGTGCGGCTTGCCGTCGGCGAAGGTCGAGGCGAGCCCGAGACAGTGCCAACCCCGCGCGTAGCGGATCGGCGTCGTTCCCGGGTCGAGGCTGCGCACATCCGGCTTGGCGGTGTCACTCATGTAGAACACGTTACAGTTTTGCCGGTAGTCTGACAACGAACACCACGTCCGAACGGGCTTGACCCGCGCCCCACAGCGTTCGACCAGGGAGGCCTCGTGCACGTCGAGCTGGAGCCGCAGCAGGTCGCGCTGCGCGAGGAGCTGCGCGAGTACTTCGCCGATCTCGTCACCCCCGAGATCCGGGCCGGACTGTCGTCCGCCACCGGGGAGTTCGGCGAGGCGGGCGTCTACAAGGACGTCATCCGCCGGATCGGAGCGGACGGCTGGCTCGGCATCGGTTGGCCCAAGGAGTACGGCGGACAGGACCGCTCGATGATCGAGCAGCTGATCTTCACCGACGTGGCTGCCGTCGCCGGCGTCCCGATCCCCTACCTCACGCTCAACACGGTCGGACCGACGATCATGCGGTTCGGCACCGACGAGCAGAAGGAGCTCTTCCTGCCCAAGATCCTGGCCGGCGACCTCCACTTCTCCATCGGCTACTCCGAACCCGGCTCCGGCACCGACCTGGCGTCCCTGCAGACCAAGGCGGTGCTCGACGAGGCTGCCGGCGAGTGGGTGGTCAACGGCCAGAAGATGTGGACCTCGCTCATCCAGTACGCCGACTGGATCTGGCTGGCCTGCCGCACCGAGACCGACCAGCCGCGGCACAAGGGCCTGTCGATGATCCTGGTGCCGGCCGACGCCCCCGGCGTCTCCTACACGCCGGTGCACACCGTCGCCGGTGTGGGCACCTCGGCGACCTACTACTCCGACGTCCGGGTGCCCGCCGGCAACCTGGTCGGCGAGCGTGGTGGCGGCTGGGCTCTGATGACCAACCAGCTCAACCACGAGCGGGTCGCGCTCACGTCGGCCGCTCCGTTGGTCCACAGCCTGAAGCTCGTGCGCGACTGGGCGGCCGCTACGACGAACCCTGACGGCCGCCGGGTGATCGATACCGAGTGGGTGCAGATAGCGCTCGGGCGTGCTCATGCCCGGATCGAGGCGCTGTCGCTCATCAACTGGAAGCTCGCTGCTGATGCCGACCACGGCGTCGCGCTCTCTCCCGCGGAGGCATCGGCCACCAAGGTCTACGGCTCCGAGCTCGCCACCGAGGTCTACCGGAGCCTGATGGAGATCGTCGGGCCCCACGCAGGGGTGACCGCCGACTCCCCCGGTGCCGCGGTCGCCGGGCGGCTGGAGCGCTTCTACCGCTCGTCGCTCGTCATGACCTTCGGCGGCGGCACCAACGAGATCCAGCGCGACATCATCGGCTACGTCGGGCTCGGCCTGCCGGCTGCCAAGCGCTGACCGGCGTACTGAGACCCGAGGAGCTGGAATGGACTTTCTCTTCACCCCCGAGCAGGACGAAGCAGCGGCACTGGCCGCCGAGATCCTCGTCGACAAGGCGACGGTCGAGCGGATGAAGGCGGTCGAGGCGGCCGGCGACCGCTTCGACCGCGAGCTGTGGACGACCCTCGGCGACGCGTTCGACTGGTCCGAGCTCGACCTGATCGAGCTTGCGCGGGTGCTGGTCGAGGTCGGTCGCAAGGTGGCACCGGTCCCCCTCGCCACCCATGGCGCCTGCGTCTGTTTCCTGGGCGGACTCGGGCGGTCGGCTGATGCGTCGGTGTACGCCGCTGCGGTCGCCGAGGAGCGCGACCACCTCCCGACGGCACCGACCGTGGCCGCGGATGCCCGGGGCGCCTTGTCCGGCACGAAGACGCTGGTCCGTGCCGGGCTCGCCGCGGATGCGCTCCTGGTGACGGCGACCGGCCCGGACGGTCTCGGCGTCTACCTGGTCGATCCCGTCGGCACGGGCGTCGAACGGCAGGCCCAACGCACCAGCGACGGTGACCGGTCCGCGCTCATCACCTTCACCGAGGCTCCGGCCGAGCTCCTGGACACCGACGCTCGAGCGGTTCCACGACCTCCTCACCGTGTGCGCCGCTGCCGAGCAGCTGGGCGTGACCGAGGGGGCGCTCGCGCTGACGGCGTCGTACGCCAAGGCACGCGAGCAGTTCGGCCGACCGATCGGCACCTTCCAGGCGGTCTCCCAGCGTCTTGCCGACGGCTTCATCGACGTCCTCGGTCAGCGGCTGACGCTGTGGCAGGCGGTCTGGCGGTTGCAGGAGGGTCTGCCGGCGACCACCGAGGTCGCGGTCGCGAAGCTGTGGGCCGCCGACGCAGGGCACCGGCTCGCCCACACGACGGTGCATGTGCACGGAGGCGTCGGCATCGACCTCGACGGCGACGCCCACCGCTACTTCACGTCGGCCAAGCGCTTCGAATTCCTCTTCGGCGGCGCCACCGACCAGGCGCTGACCGTGGGTCGAGAATTGGCGTCTCAGACCTGATAACGACGGTACCCGTTTCGCTCCCGGAGCCCGGACATTCACTGTAGACAGGTCTCATCCTTAGGGCTGGGCTCCGGTTCCACGCAGCCCTCACGGTCGCTTGATCGGGCCGGCGTATCCATCACGCTCCGCTGTTAACGAATTGGGGGATGGCCACATGGCCACCATGACTACCCGTGCGCGTCTGCGCACGCTCACCGGCGCACTTGCCGTCGGACTGGCTCTGACCATGTCTGTCCAGGGCACGGCGCACGCGAGTGTGTCGCCGACGCCGACCAAGACAGCCGGTCTCTCCGGCATCGCGGTCTATGACCTCACCGTGCTCGACAGCGGGCGAGTCATCCTGGTCGGCAACTACACCAAGATCGGCGCCGTGCGTGCGGACCGACGTCGGCGCGCTACTGCCGACCGGCAAGCCGGACCTCGGCTTCGAAGCCTCTACCAACGGCGACGTGCGAGCGGTGGCCGCGTCCGAGGACGGCTCCCGGATCTTCATCGGCGGCACCTTCACCGAGGTCAACGGAGTGCCTCGGCAGAACCTCGCCGCGATCGACGCGGTGACCGGAGCACTGATCCCGGACTGGCAAGCGGACACCACGGGCACCGTCCCGATGGTGAAGTCGCTCGCCGTGCACGACGACCGGCTCTACGTCGGTGGCAAGTTCACCGGCATCGACGGCAGCGCCAAGCAGAAGGTCGCGGCGGTCGACGTCGGCACCGGCAACCTGGTGACGTGGAACACGGGGATCAACGGCAACGTCAACGAGGTCCGGGTCTCACCCGATGGCGCGACCGTGTGGGTTGGCGGCTCCTTCACCAGGATCAAGGGGGTCGACGCGGCGCTACTTCGCCGCCATCGACGCCGTCTCGGGACTTGCGACCTCGTTCGACCGAGGCGCGGACGGTGGCTACGTCGTCACTGTCGCGGTCAGTGATGACGGAAGCACGGTCTTCGCCAGCACGGAGAACAACACGATCTTCGCCTACAAGCCGGCTGCGTCCAATGCTCCGATGTGGACCAGGAAGATGGGTGGCAACACGCACGCGATTGCGATCTCGCCGACCGAGATCTACGTCGGCGGGCACTTCGGCGGCACGATCCCGTTCCTGACCAGCATCGACCCCTCGACGGGTGTCCCGACAGGCTGGGACCCGGAAGCCACCGGTATCAAGAGCGGGACCTGGTCCCTGGTCATCCACGGCGACAACCTGCACGCCGGCGGGCAGTTCACCCACTTCCACGGAGTGCAGCAGCGGCTCTACGCACAGTTCGCCGGGACGCCGACGCCCTAGGGCGAGGTGGCCACGGGTCCCGGCGCCCAGCCGGGGCCCTGTGGCCGAGCCTCAGAGCCCGGCGATTCCGTCGAGCTTCTTGACCGTCGTCTCGAACTCCGCGACCAGGTCGGCCATCACTTCTGCGACCGGACGGACCTCGTTCATCCGCCCTACGATCTGGCCGACCGGCATCGAGATCACGTCGGGGTCACCGGAGGCGTTGATCCGGTTGTGCGCGTCGGCGACCAGCAGGTTCTGCAGCGGCATCGGCAGCGGCGCCGGTGCGTCCTCCGCGGCCCAGGCCTCGGTCCACTTGGTCTTGAGCAGTCGCGCCGGCTTCCCCGTGTAGATCCGCGTGCGGACGGTGTCGGAGGACGTGGCCCGCAGGAAGGCTGTCTCCCACCCCTTGTTGCCGGCGAGGTTGCGGTACTCCTCGGTACCCAGCCAGATCGAGCCCGTCCACACGCCCTGGGCGCCCAGCGCGAGCGAGGCCGCGACCTGCCGGCCGGAACCGATGCCGCCGGCCCCCAGCACCGGCACGTCCGGGCCGACCGCGTCGACGATATCGGGCGTGAGCACCATGCGAGGCGATCTCGCCGGTGTGGCCCCCGGCTTCGTAGCCCTGGGCGACGATGATGTCGACGCCGTTGGCGACGTGGCTACAGCGGCGTGCTTGGGGGCACCCGCCAGCGCGGCGACCTTGACGCCGGCTGCGTGGCACTGCTCGATCACGTCGTTCGGGGGGGTGCCGAGCGCGTTGGCTATCAGCACCGGCCGGTGCTTCAGCGCGACGTCGACGTGCGAGCGCGCCATCGAGTGCAGCCAACCGAGGACGCCCTCCCGCCCCTCGCCCTCCGGCAGCGGCGGCACGCCGAGCTTGAGCAGCGTCTCGTCGACCAACTTCATGTGCTCCTCCGGGATGTACGTCGACAGGTCGGTCGACGTGCCTTCGGTCGGGATCTTCATCGGCATGACCACGTCGACGCCGTAGGGCTTGCCGTCGGTGTTGTCGTCCATCCAGTCAGGGCCTGCTCGAGCTCGTCGGCGTCGTTGAACCGGACGCAGCCCAGGACGCCCAGGCCGCCGGCGTTGGAGACCGCGGCGGCGACGTGCTCGGACGGCGTGAACGCGAAGATCGGGAGTCGATGCCGAAGGCATCGCAGAGCTCGGTGCGCATCAGGCGTTGGTCCGTTCAGCGCGGTCTGGGCAGTGCCCGCCTCCTGCGCACTGAGCGCGAGCTCCTTGGCCCGGGGGTACTGCGCCTTGCCGGTGGCGTTGCGCGGGATCTCGTCCACGAGTGTCAGCACCCGCGGGAGCTTGTAGCCGGACAGGTGCGCGCGCAGGAAGTCGCGCAGCTCCTCGAGCTCGACGGTCTGCCCTCGCGCGGCTGGACGACGGCGGCGACGGCCTGGCCGTACTTCTCGTCCGGATGCCGCGACCAGAGCACGTCGTAGACGGCGGGGTGGCCCTTGATCGCCATCTCGACCTCTTCGGGATAGACCTTCTCGCCCCCGGTGTTGACGCAGTTGGAGCCACGGCCGAGCAGGGTGACCGGTTGCCCTCCTCGAACCGGGCGAAGTCGCCCGGGACGGAGTAGCGGATGCCGTCGATCTCGTAGAAGGTCTCTGCGGACTTCTCGGGGTCCTTGTAGTAGCCGACCGGGACGTTCCCTGCCCGTGCGGTGCGGCCGACCTTGCCGACGTCCTTCGCCGGGTCGAGGACGTGGCCCTCGTCGGAGATGACCGCGGTGTTCGGGCCCGATCGACACGACCGGGCCGTCGGTCGACAACGCGCTCGCGTCCTGCAGCCCGGTGCCTTGGAAACCGGTCTCGGAGGAGCCGATCGAGTCGGTGAAGACGGCATTCGGGAACTGGGCCATCCAGCGCTCCTTGACGCCTTGCTGAAGATGGCGGCGCTGCTGGAGATGGCGAACAGGGACTGCCCGCTGAAGCTGCCCGCCTCGTAGGCCTCGATCAGCGGTCGCGCCATCGCGTCGCCGGTCATGAACATCATGTGCGCCTGTTCGCGGTCGATGATCTCCCAGGTGCGCACCGGGTCGAACTTCGGCTCCAGGATCGTGCAGGTGACCGGCGAACAGGTGCATCAGCAGACTGGCCTGGGCGCCGCCGTGCATCAGCGGACTGAGCGGGAAGGTGACCAGTCCGCGGCTCGGCGGCCTGCTTCGACTGGTCGTACTCCTGAGGGGCTCGCCCGTCGTAGAAGTCGATGCCGCCGCCGAGCACCCGCCAGAAGTCCTCGTGGCGCCACATGACGCCCTTCGGGTATCCGGTGGTGCCGCCGGTGTAGATGATGTGGAGGTCGTCGGGGCTGCGCTCCTCGAAGTCGCGGGCGGTCGGTCTGCCCGGCGACCGCGTCGGCTACAGGAGCCCGCCGAAGGACGCGATGTCGCTGCCTCGTCGTCGGGCTCGATCGGGTCGGGGAGGACCACGAACGTCTGCAGCTGCGCGTGCTCGGGGCGCACCTCGGCGACCAACGGCGCGTAGACGCGGTCGAGGACCAGGGCCATGAGGTCGGCGTTGTCGAAGAGGTAGTCGAGCTCGCCGGCGACGTAGCGGTAGTTGACGTTGATCGTGACTGCACGGATCTTGAGGACCGCGAGAAGGGCGATCACGTGCTCGATGCTGTTCTTGGCGTAGAGCCCGACGTGGTCGCCGGGCCCGACCCCCCGCGCGGCAGAAAGTGCGCCAGCTTGTTGGCTCGGACTCCAGCTCGGCGTAGGTGACGATCCGCTCACCCACCTTGACAGCGGGCTTGTCCGGGGGCGGCGTCGACGGCGTGCTCGAAAAGGTCGGCGATGTTCAGGGCCATAGCCCAAGACTAGAACACGTTCCATTTTTCGCTAGCGTGGCTCGTATGACGACAACGGATTCCCGTCACCCGTCCGAGCACCACCGACGTGCAGCCGCACTGCCTCGTCGAGCTGGTCGGCCACACCCTCGTCGTCACGATGAACCGGCCGGAGGTCCGCAACGCGCTCTCCGGCGAGATGCTCGCGATCATGGAGCAGGCCTGGGACCGGGTGAACTCCGACCCCGAGGTCCGGGTGTGCATCCTGACCGGCGCCGGCGGCGCCTTCTGCGCGGGCGCCGACCTCAAGTCCATGAACAAGCGTCCGCCCTCGGAGAGGTTCGAGTCCGGCGAGTACGACCCCTCGGTGATCAAGGGGCTGCTCAAGGGCTTCCGGCTCACCAAGCCGCTGATCGCCGCGGTCGAGGGGCCGGCCATCGCCGGTGGCACCGAGATCCTGCAGGGCACCGACATCCGGGTCGCGGGAGAGTCGGCGAAGTTCGGGGTGTCCGAGGCCCGCTGGGGGCTCTACCCGATGGGTGGGTCCGCCGTACGTCTCCCCCGCCAGATCCCCTACACGGTGGCCGCCGAGCTGCTGCTCACCGGCCGGCACATCAAGGCGCCGGAGGCCAAGGAGCTCGGACTGATCGGCCACGTCGTCCCCGACGGCCAGGCGCTCGACGAAGGCGCACGAGCTCGCCGACCTGATCGCCGCGAACGGTCCGCTGGCTGTCCAGGCGATCCTAGGACGATCCGCGACTCCGAGGGCAAGCACGAGGACGAGTGCTGGGCCGACGACGCCGCGCGTCGGGGCCGCCGTGTTCGCCTCGGAGGACGCCAAGGAGGGGCCGCGCGCGTTCATGGAGAAGCGGCAGCCCGAGTTCAAGGGTCGCTAGCCGACGGCGCGGCCCTGGCCCTCCCAGAACTGCGCCCGGAGTGCCTTCTTGTCCGGCTTGCCGAGCGCGGTGAGCGGCAGCGCGTCCGCGACGATCACCTGCTTCGGCACGTGGACCGAGCCCTTGCGCTCCTTGACCGACGCCTGGATCTCCTCGGTCATCCGCGCGACCGACGCGTCGTCGTCCGACGCGTCCGGACGGAGCACGACGATCGCGGTGACCGCCTCACCGAACTTCTCGTGCGGCGTCCCGATCACCCCGACCTGGGCGACCGTCGGGTGCTCGGCGACGACGTCCTCGACCTCGCGCGGGAAGACGTTGAAGCCGCCGGTGACGATCATGTCCTTGGTGCGGTCGACGATGTACCAGAAGCCGTCCTCGTCCTCGCGGGCGACGTCGCCGGTGTGCATCCAGCCGTC
This sequence comes from uncultured Actinomycetota bacterium, assembly GCA_963724275.1. Taxonomy (GTDB): domain Bacteria; phylum Actinomycetota; class Actinomycetes; order Propionibacteriales; family Nocardioidaceae; genus Nocardioides. The sequence continues at coordinate 218,487 of CAVRUB010000015.1, forward strand.
CCGGAAGGTCTCCGCGGTCTGCTCGGGCAGGTGCCAGTAGCCACCGGCCAGCAACGGCCCGGCTACGCAGATCTCGCCCGGCTCGCCCTGCGGGACGGGCTTGCCGTCCTCGCCGAGCAGCGCGGTACGGATGAAGGCGGCCGGGCGGCCGCAGGAGGTCAGCCGCTTCTCGTAGGGCTTGCCGTCCGCGTCGACGTGGTCGCCCTTCGGGAAGTAGGTGATCGCCATCGGCGCCTCGGACTGGCCGTAGTACTGGGCGAAGATCGGACCGAACCGCTCGATCGCCTCCTTCAGCCGGACCGGGTTGATCGCGGAGGCGCCGTAGTAGACGGTCTCGAGGGAGGACAGGTCGCGGGTCCGCGAGTCGGGGTGGTCCATCAGCGCGTAGAGCATCGTCGGGACCAGCATCGAGCGAGGTGATCCGCTTCTCCTCGATCGTCGCGAGGACCTCGGCCGGGTCGAACCGGGCGAGACGAAGAGGGTGCCGCCCTTGATCACGGTCGGCACGAAGAAGGCCGCACCCGCGTGGGACAGCGGCGTGCACATCAGGAACCGCGGGCTCTCGGGCCACTCCCACTCGGCGAGCTGGATCTGGGTCATCGTGTTCATCGCCTGCACGGTGCCGATGACGCCCTTGGGCTTGCCCGTCGTGCCTCCGGTGTAGATGAGGGAGACGATGTGGTCGGGCGCCAGGGTGCGGGCGTGGAGGGGCTGCGGCTCGAACGTCGCGGCAACCGCGGTCAGGTCCGAGCCCACCGCGGTCAGCGACTCGGGCACCGGGCCGATCGTCAGCACCTGCTTGAGTCCCGAGCACTTCTCGAGCAGCTCCGACCGCGCGGTCGGCGAAGTAGGGGTCGATGATCAAGGTCGTGATGCCGGCGTCATTGATCACGTAGGCGTGGTCGTCGGCCGAGCCGAGCGGGTGGAGCGACGTCCGCTGGTAGCCCTGGGTCTGGCCGGCGCCGAGGATGAACAGCACCTCGGGTCGGTTGAGGGCGAGCAGCGCCCCGGGGGCGCCGGTCCCGGCGCCCAGGGACTCGAAGGCCTGGACGTACTGGCTGATCCGCTGCGCGACCTCGCCACCGGTCAGGGTCACGTCGCCGAGGTGGATCACCGGCCGGTCCTTGTGCCGCTTGAGGGCGGCCACCATCAGGTGTCCGTTGTGGGCGCCGGTCCGCAGAGTGTCGTCCATTGGCGTCTTTCGGTTGTCGAGGAGCTCGCGAGGAACGAGCGTGCGTCTCGAAATATAGAACCTGTTCTAGTCGCGGGCAAGCGTCAGCCGGTGGCCTCGAGCGGCACCTGGAGCGGCCGGACACCGCCCAGCCGGCGCTGGAAACGCACGTGGTCGCCCTGGGCATCGAGCGCCCGCCACGAGGACCTGATGGGCCTCCCACGGCAGCGGCTCGGCGCCGTCGTACCAGCTCGCGCCGAAGCTGATCCACACCGGCGTCCAGTCCGCGGCGAGGTCCCAGGCACCGCGCTGCCGCATGACCAGGCTCCGCCGGATCTGGAAGGCGGTCCGCGCGCCGTCGACGCAGATGGGAGCGGTGGCGACCGGCCACACCCGGAGGTCGAGCTCCATCAGCGCGAGCTCCAGGTCGGCGAGCACGCGCGGGTCCACCAGTACCGTGGCGACGTTCTCGTGCGGCAACCGCATGCCCGCACGTTAGTACCTCCCGGGGAGGTTCGTCAGGCGAGCAGCTCGGCGACCTGTCGGACCTCGTCCGCGCTTCGGGAGCTGAGCAGCAGCGTGGTCACGCCGGTCTCCTCCCAGACCGCGACGCGGTCCTTGACGTAGGCGGCGTCGCCGATGATGTGCATCTCCTCGACGAGCTCGTCGGGGATCAGCGCCGTCGCCTCGTCGCGCTTCTGCGCGAGGAAGAGCTCCTGGACCTGGTCGGCGATGGCGGCGTACCCCATCCGTTCGAAGACGAACTTGTGGAAGTTCTGGTCCTTCGCGCCCATGCCGCCCATGTAGAGGGCGACCACCGGCTTGATCCCCTCGACGACGGCCCGGCGCTCGTCCTCGCTCGTCGTGATCTGGAGGTGGCAGGTCGCAGCGATCTCGAAGTCGGCGCGAGTACGACGCGCACCCTCGCGGGCGAACCCCTCGTCCAGCCAGGGCTGGTACATGCCGGCGCTCTTCGGGGTGTAGAAGATCGGGATCCAGCCGTCGGCGATCTCTGCGGTCTGCGCGACGTTCTTGGGCCCCTCCGCGCCGAGCCAGATCGGGATGTCGGCCCGCAGCGGGTGCACGATCGGCTTGAGCGGCTTGCCGAGTCCGACCGAACCAGGGCCGTTGTAGGGCAGCGGGTAGTGCGGTCCGTCGTTGGTCACGGCCTCCTCGCGCGCGAGCACCTTGCGGATGATGTCGACCACCTCGCGGGTGCGCGCGAGCGGCTTCTGGAACGGCTGGCCGTACCAGCCTTCGACGACCTGGGGACCGCTGACGCCCATGCCGAGGACGACCCGGCCGCCGGTGAGGTGGTCGAGGGTCAGCGCGTGCATCGCGATCGACGTCGGGGCCCGGCCCGACATCTGCACGATCGAGGTGCCCAGACGTACCCGAGAGGTCTCCCGACCCCACCACGCCAGCGGCGTGAACGCGTCACTCCCCCAGGCCTCCGCCGTGAAGATCGCGTCGAATCCCGCGTCCTCCGCGGCCGCGACCAGCTCCCCGACACCCTGCGGAGGCTGCGCACCCCAGTAGCCCAGCTGCAGTCCCAGCTTCATGAGACGCATCATGCCGTACTTGATGCCGAAACTAGAACGTGTTTCACTTTCGCCCATGACCCGCACCCTGCAGGCGCCGGTGACGGTGGCCTTCGACTACACGCGTTCGACCGGTCCCGTCATCGGTCGGTTCCTCTCCGGTCTTCGCGACGGTGTCGTCGTCGGCGGCCGCACCTCCTCGGGGAAGGTCGTCGTGCCGCCCCTCGAGTTCGACCCGGAGACGCACGAGGCGACCACCGAGTTCGTGGAGGTCGCCTCCGTCGGCACCGTCACGTCGTGGACCTGGGTGCCGGAGCCGGTGAAGGACCAGCCGTTCGACCGTCCGTTCGCCTTCGCCCTCGTCATCCTCGACGGCGCCGACGTGCCCTTCCTGCACGCCCTCGACGTGTCGTCGCCCGACGAGGTGAGCACCGGTATGCGGGTCCGGGTGCGCTGGGCAGCCGAGCGCACCGGCGCCATCACCGACATCGCGGCGTTCGAGCCCGAGAACGCTGATCGAGTAGCCGCCGCTACCTGCGGTCGCGGGGACGCTCGACCCCGTCACCGGCGTGGTCACCCGGGTCTCCCTGGACTACAACTACGCCGCCTCGCCCGAGGAGTCGCTGTTCTACCGCGGCCTCAACGAGGGTCGGATCGTGGGCCAGCGCTGCCCCACCTGCCAGAAGGTCTACATCCCGCCTCGCAGCGCGTGTCCGGCCGACGGCACTCCCACCGAGGAGGAGGTCGAGCTCTCCCAGACCGGCACGGTGACGACGTTCTGCATCGTCAACGTGCCGTTCCTGGGGCAGAAGATCACCCCGCCGTACGTCTCGGCGTACGTGCTGCTCGACGGCGCCGACATCGCGGTCCTGCACCTGATCCTCGGCGTCCCCGCCGACGAGGTCCGGATGGGCATGCGTGTCAAGGCGGTGTGGAAGCCGAAGGACGAGTGGGCCTTCTCCCTGGAGAACATCGACCACTTCGAGCCCACCGGCGACCCGGACGCGGACTACGACACCTACAAGCAACATCTCTGAGGGAGGGCTTCGATGAGAGACGTCGCCGTCGTCGGGTTCGCCCAGCGACAGATGCCCGAGTTCGACGGGTCGCCGACCTGTGTGGAGCTCCTCGTCCCTGTCTTCAAGGAGTGCTACGAGCAGACCGGCTGGACCCGGACGGACGTCGGGTTCTGGTGCTCCGGCTCCTCCGACTACCTCGCCGGACGCTCGTTCTCCTTCGTCCAGGCGGTCGACGCGATCGGTGTCATCCCGCCGGTCAACGAGTCGCACGTCGAGATGGACCTCGCGTGGGCGATGTACGAGGCCTGGATCAAGATCCAGACCGGCGAGGTCGACACCGCCCTGGTCTACGCCTTCGGCAAGAGCTCGGCCGGCGTCCTGCGCCGTACGCTCGCGTTGCAGCTCGACCCGTACACGATGACTCCGCTGTGGCCCGACACCGTGTCCCTGGCGGGACTGCAGGCCCGCGCCGGCATCGACGCCGGCCTGTGGGACGAAAGGGCGATGGCGGAGGTGGCCAACCGGTCGCTGACCGACGCGGAGAAGAACGAGTACGCCGTCAGGAAGGGTGGCTCGTCGGTCGACGAGCTGCTCGCCCGCCCGATGTACGCCGACCCGCTGCGGAAGCACGACTGCGCCCCGGTCACCGACGGCGCGGCCGCCATCGTGCTCGCCGCCGGCGACCGCGCGCGCGAGGTGCGGGACCGGCCGGCCTGGCTGACCGGGATCTCCCACTACGTCGACCCGATGGGCATGGGCGTGCGCGACCTGACCCGGTCGCCCTCCGCCCAGCGGGCCGGCGCCGCTCTCGACCTCGACGGGGTCGAGATGGCCGAGCTGCACGCACCGTTCAGCCACCAGGAGCTGATCCTGCGCAACGAGCTGGGGCTGGCCGGCGACGTCGCGATCAACCGCTCCGGCGGCGCGCTCGCCAGCAACCCCATGTTCTCCGGAGGCGGTATCCGGGTGGGCGAGGCGGCAGCACGTGTGTGGTCCGGAGAGGCCACCAAGGTGCTGGCGCACGCCACCTCCGGCCCGGCACTGCAGCAGAACCTCGTGTGCACGCTGGCCGCGTCGCCCGGATCGACCGCCGCTACCGAAGGAGCAGGAAACTGATGGGCAAGCAACCCGCGGCGATCATCGGCGTCGGCCAGACGCACCACCGCGCCAAGCGCGAGGACGTCTCGATGGCGGGCCTGTGCCGGGAGGCGATCGACCGTGCGCTCGCGGACGCGAACCTGTCGCTCGACGACATCGACGCGATCGTGGTCGGCAAGGCCCCGGACCTGTTCGAGGGCGTGATGATGCCCGAGCTCTTCCTGGCGGACGCACTCGGTGCGGCGGGCAAGCCGCTGCTGAGGGTGCACACGGCCGGCTCGGTGGGCGGATCGACCGCGATCGTGGCGTCCTCGCTGGTGCAGGCCGGCGTCCACAAGCGGGTGCTCACCGTGGCCTACGAGAAGCAGTCGGAGTCCAACGCGATGTGGGCGCTCTCGGTGCCCCTGCCGTTCGGGATGCCCGTGCACGCCGGCGCCGGCGGCTACTTCGCACCGCACGTGCGGTCCTACATCCGCCGGTCCGGGGCGCCGACCCACGTCGGCGCGATCGTGGCTGCGAAGGACCGCAACAACGCGCTGAAGAACCCCTATGCCCACCTGCACAACGAAGGTACGACGGTCGAGTCGGTGCTGGCCTCCCAGATGCTGTGGGACCCGATCCGCTACGACGAGACCTGCCCGTCGAGCGACGGCGCGTGCGCCCTGGTGATCGTCGACGAGCACACCGCCGCGTCGTCGCCGAACCCCGCCTGGATCCACGGCACCGTCATGCGGTCGGAGGCAACCACTGCCGCCGAGCGCGACCAGGTCAACCCGCAGGCTGGTCGCGACGCCGCCGCTGCGCTGTGGAAGCAGGCGGGCATCACGAACCCGCTCGAGGAGATCGACGCCGCGGAGATCTATGTGCCGTTCTCGTGGTTCGAGCCGATGTGGCTGGAGAACCTCGGCTTCACCGCCGAGGGCGAGGGCTGGCGGCTCACCGAGTCGGGCGAGACCGCGATGGGCGGGAAGCTCCCGGTGAACTGCTCGGGTGGGGTGCTCTCGTCCAACCCGATCGGCGCGTCCGGCATGCTGCGCTTCGGCGAGGCCGCGCTCCAGGTCCGCGGCGCGGCAGGCGAGCACCAGGTGGAGGGAGCGCGCCGGGCGTTGGGCCACGCCTACGGCGGTGGCTCGCAGTTCTTCGCGATGTGGGTGGTCGGCGCCGACAGGCCGAGCAACTGATGAGCAAGCCCGGCGGCATTCGACCGGCTCGAGAACCCGTACTCTTGACCGCGTGATCGAGCTCCGCACCCCGACCCAGATCGAACAGATGCGTCCCGCGGGTCGCTTCGTGGCCTCGGTGATCGGCGCCCTCGCCGAGAAGGCCGACGTCGGGGTCAACCTGCTCGAGCTCGACGAGCTGGCGCACCGGATGATCAAGGACGCCGGGGCGACCTCCTGCTACATCGACTACCACCCGTCGTTCGGCGCGATGCCGTTCGGCAAGGTGCTCTGCACGTCCGTCAACGACGCCGTGCTGCACGGGCTGCCCTACGACTACACGCTCCGGGACGGCGACCTGCTGTCGGTCGACTTCGCCGCGGCCGTCGACGGGTGGGTGGCGGACTCCGCCCTGTCGGTCATCGCCGGCATGCCGCGACCCGAGGACGTCCGGTTGATCGAGGTCACCCAGCACGCCCTGGACGCCGGCATCGCCGCCGCCCGGTCGGGCAACCGGCTCGGCGACATCTCCTCGGCGATCGGCTCGGTTGCCCGGGCCGAGGGGCTGCGGGTCAACCTGCAGTTCGGCGGCCACGGCGTCGGCCGGACCATGCACGGCGACCCGCACGTGCCCAACGACGGTCAAGCAGGGCGTGGTCTCAAGCTCCGGCCCGGGCTGGTCATCGCGATCGAGCCCTGGTTCCTGCACACCACCGACGAGATCCGGTTCGACCCCGACGGCTGGACCATCCGGAGCGCAGACGGCTCACGCGGAGCGCACGTCGAGCACACGATCGCCATCACCGACGCCGACCCGATCGTGCTGACCGCTCGCGACTGAGGTCCTGTCGTGAGCCCGGCCGGTACTTCGCCGGTAGGTTGCCGGTGTCGACCATCCAGGTGAGCGTGTCACGCAGGGACTCGTCCAGGGGTCGGGCGTGGACACCGAGCTCCTGCTCGGCAGGTGAGGTGTCGAACCGGTTGTTGCGAACGCCGAGCTCCGCGCCCTCCCTGTCGGCGGGATAGCGCCAGGACGCCGGCAGCAGCCGTTGGATCGCATCGATCGGAGTCGTGGTCATCGGGACCAGTCGTGCCGGCAGGCTCACGTGCGGGCGCCGCCTGCCGATAGCGGTGCCGACGGTTCGGTACAGGTCGGCGCCTGTCATGTGGTGTCCCGGCACGACGTACCGTCGAGGACCCAGGCCGGGCTCAAGACACGCCTCGACCACCGCGGCGGTGTCGCGGACGTCGACGGCGTGCATGCCTCCGCTCGGCCAGATCGGGAAGCGTCCACGGGCAACCCAACCGAGGCGGGTCACCTGCTCGCCCAGGTAGGGGTCAGCTGGGCCGTAGACGCTCCCGGGATACACCGACACCACCGGGGCGCCTCGGTCCTGGAGGTCGCGGGCCACGCGTTCGGAAGCGATCTTCGACCGGGAGTAGGGGAGATCGACGTCGCCCAGCGGGAGGGAGCTGTCGGTCCCGCCGCGTCGGGTGAGTGCGACCGTGCTGGAGATGTGGACGACTGGATCACACCCTGCCTCGACCGCGGCTTCGAGGACGGTTCGCGTCGCGCGTTCATTGGTGGACAGCACCTCCTCGCCCTTGCGCGGATCGAGGCTGAAGACGGCCGCTGCGTGAACGACCGCGTCGCAGCCCACGATCGCTCCAGCCACCGACGCGGGATCGAACAGGTCGACAACCTGTACGTCGTCGGGGGCAGAACTGTGGCCCGCGAAGGTCCTCGAGACCTGCTCCGGTCGGCGAACCGCCAGACGCACGCCGTGGCCGGCGTCGAGCAGCGCGGTGGTGATCCAAGACCCGACGAAGCCGGTCCCGCCCGTCACCAGCACCTTCCTACGGGGCCTCGAGCGCGTCATGACATTCCTCCCTTGGATAGTTATACTCCCCAGTTAGAAAGTGGCACTATCCACGAGACTTGTCAAGAAGGGGATCGCGTGCGGATCTCGGAACTGGCTGAGGCAACGGGGTTCCCCGTCGCCACCATCAAGTACTACCAGCGGGAGGGGCTCCTCCCCGTTGCGGACAAGCGCGCCGCGCGCCTGGCCGACTACGACGAGCGCCACGTCCGACGGCTGCAGCTGATCAAGCTGCTCCGCGAGGTCGGGAACGTCCCGATCGAAGGCCTCAAACGGCTCCTGGGAGTCTCGGAGCGCACCGACGTCCCGATCCATGACCTGTTCTCGGCCGCGGCCGTCGCCCTCGCCCCGACCCCGCCTCCTGCCGGCCAGCTGCGCTCAGCGACCCGGGCGCTGGCCGACCAGCTCATCGCCGCCGCCGGATGGAGCCACGTCCGACCCGACAGTCCCGACCGCGAGAACCTCGCGGCCACTCTCGAGCTCATCGCCACCTACGACACCCACCCGCGGGACCCGGCAGAGATCGAGCCCTATCTCCGGTTCGCCGACCAGATCGCCGACTACGAGATCGGGCACCTCGACGAGGCCAAGGACCGGATCGGCCTGCTCGAGGAGATGGTGGTGGGTCAAGTCGTGTTCGGACAGGTCCTCGCGACCCTCCGGCGACTCGCCGAAGAGCACTACAGCCTGCAACGCTTCGGCGACGACTATCGACAATGAATCCAGGACGTCGATCGTTTCCTCGACGTGATGGGACACCCCGACACCATCGTCGGCTCCAGCGTGATGATCAGCGCGTGGGGACGCCGCCCGGACGCAGCACCGGCCGGATGACGCCCGGGCGGAGGCTTCTCCCGCGCCGTCGCTGGTTCCAACCACAGGTCGTTCGAGGTGGTGCAGGATCGTGCGATGGCGTCCTCCCCCTCACCGATCAGCGCTCGTGCAGAGGTCGAGGAGCTCCTTGACCGAATCGACGTGGTCGACCCTCAGGTCAACGCGATCTGCACCGTCCATCCCGATGCGTTGCTACAGGCCGGCCGGCTCGATCGCGAGGCTGCGGAAGGACAGGTCCGGAGCCCGCTCCACGGGCGGGCCGTGCTGGTGAAGGACAACATCGACACCCATGACCTGCCGACGACTGCTGGTTCGTTGGCGCTGGCCGACGCGCCGCTGCCCAGCCGGGACGCTCCGCTCGTGCAGCGCTTGCGGGACGCCGGGCTCGTCGTACTGGGCAAGACAAACCTGTCCGAGTGGGCCAACATCCGCGACGAGTCGTCGACGTCCGGATGGAGCGCGTACGGCGGGCTGACCCGCAACCCCTACGGCTTGAACCGGTCCGCCGGCGGGTCCAGCTCCGGCAGCGGCGCTGCGGTGGCGGCCGGGCTGGCCCCGTACGCGGTGGGCACGGAGACGGACGGCTCGATCAGCTGCCCGGCGGCCTTCAACGGTTGCGTCGGGATCAAGCCGACCGTGGGCACGGTGCCCACCGAAGGCGTGGTGCCGATCTCCCGGTCGCAGGACTCTCCGGGACCGATGGCCACGACCGTGCTCGACGCGGCTGCGCTGCTGACGGTGCTGGCCGATGACGGCACGGACTACGCCGAGCACGCAGTGCCCGGCCGGCTCGCAGGCAAGCGCATCGGAGTCCCGCGGAAGACCTATTGGGGCTACTCGCCCCATGCAGACGGCGCGGCCGAGCGGGCACTGGCACTGCTGGCTGCCGAGGGAGCGACCATCGTCGACAACACCGACCTGCCGGAGCTGAAGGACGAGGTGTGGGAGGACGAGCTGTTGGTGCTGCTGGCCGAGTTCCGTGCAGAGGTTGCCGACTACCTCGCCACGCGCGCCGGTGACGTGCCCCGAACGCTCGAGGAGCTCGTCGAGTTCAACCGTGAGCACGCATCGACGGAGCTCGCGCACTTCGGCCAGTCCTTCTTCGATAGGGCGCTGGCCGGACCGATAGCTGGCAGTCCCGAACACCTCGCGGCTCGCTCGCGAGGGGTCGCGGCCACCAGGGCCGGAGGCATCGACCGAGTGCTCGACGAGCACGCGCTGGACGCGCTGGTCACGCCCTCGTACGCACCTGCCAGCCCGATCGACCTCATCAACCCCGAGACCTTCGCGGGCGGCTGCACCGGGCCGACCGCCGTCGCCGGGTACCCCCTCATCACGGTCCCGAGCGAGCTGGCGGCCGGCCTGCCGGTGGCGGTGTCGTTCTGGGGCACCGCCGGGAGCGAGACCACGCTCATCGAGATCGCGCACGGCTACGAGATGGCGCGGAACGGCTCCAGCGGCCCGCTTCCCGCCCCGACGTTCCCGACCTTCGTCTGATTCACAGCATCGTCCCTGCTGCACTTTTCACCGAGATCCCTGTACAGGCGCGGCGTCGCGGCGAAGGATCGCTGCATGCTCGCTCCACCACTCGGCGTCGGACTGACCCCTTTGGAGACGCGTCGGAGCGTCGTACTGCACGTGGCCGACCGGGCTGAGGCGTTGGGGTACGAGGCGTTCTTCCTTGCTGAAGGCTGGGGTCACGACGCGGGGGTGCTGCTGGCGGAGGTTGCGAACCGAACGAACCGGATCACAATCGGCACCGGCATCATCAACATCTGGGGGCGCACGGCAGCCAGCATCGCGATGTTGGCCGCCAGCCTCGCGGAGGTCTCTGGTGACCGGTTCATGCTCGGACTCGGAGCCGGCAGCCCGCCGTTGGCGGAAGGTCTGCACGACGTCGCCTTCACCGATCCCATCGAACGGCTGGGCGCCGTGACCCGGCAGGTCCGCGGGCTGCTGAGCGGCGAACGCCTCGAACCGACGGTCGAGCGGGCCAACCGTCCGTTGAAGCTCGCCGCTCCGCCACGGACCCCCATCCCTATCAACCTGGCCGCCCTCGGCCCCAGCGCCGTACGGCTGGCCGGCGAGCTCGCTGACGGGTGGTACCCCTTCCTGATGCCGCTGTCCGGCTTGAACGCGGGCATTCGGCTGCTGGAGAAGGGCGCGGCGCGCGGCGGCGCCGGCCGCAAGATCCCGACGATTGCTCCTTGCATCCCGACAGCTGTTTCCGACGATCCCGAGATGGCACTCGAGGTGGCCTCCTGGTGGGTGTCGTTCTACCTCGTCAGCATGGGTCCGCTGTACCGCAACACCCTGCGTCGACTCGGTCACGGTCCAGCAGTCGAAGAAGTCCTCGCCGCCAACCCGACCTCACGCACCTTCGAGGTGCCCCAGTCGGCCCGAGGACTGCTGGACGAGCTCACGCTGTGGGGCGATGCCGAGCACGCCCGGAAAGCCCTAGACCGCTGGTACGCCGCCGGGGCCCAGATGCCCACGCTGACCCTTCCACCCGGCCGCTCGGTCGAAGAGCTCGACTACATGCTCGAAACCCTGCGTCCCACGGCCTGAGCTCGACGGAGGTCCGGCGGAGCTGTAGAGCGGTGGGCCGGCGCTCCAGGGGACGGAAATTCCCGACTCCGATCGGGACTGCAGCCCCATGCCCGTGGGTCTCGGCCGGCTCGACACTGGTGCTCATGTGGACGGCAGGAAAGGCGGCACGCCGCCGACGAGCGCCTCTTCGCCCGTCGCTCGAGACGTCCGGGGGAAGTGATGGCCGACGTCCACGTGCACGTCGGGCTACCCAAGACCGGGACGTCGTCCATCCAGGCTGCCCTCGACGCGCGCGACGTCGCTCGCCGAGGCTGGCGTGCTGTACCCAGGGGGCCGTCACCGCGCACACCGACTTGCGGCGTACGACCTCCTCGGCCAGCGGGTCCGGGGCGATGACGCCGACCTGGTGGCGGGAGCCTTCACACGGATGGTGGAGGAGATGGCGGGGTACACCGGCCCCAGCATCGTCGTGTCGGAGGAGGAGCTCGGGCTGGCCCGGCCACGCCACGTCAGGAAGCTGGTCCGGGGCCTTGCTCACCATCGCGTGCACGTCGTGATCGGCGTCCGGGACATGGCAAGGACCGTGGTGTCCGCCTGGCAGCAGGACGTGGTGACGGGCGGGACCACGACCTGGCAGGACTTCATCGGCTCGGTTCGCGAGCCCCGTCAGAGGGTGGTGCCTGCCGCCACGGCATTCTGGATCCGTCACGACCCACTCCGCGTGATCGATGCCTGGAGCACCGCCGTCCCGGTCGAGCGGATCAGCGTCATCACCGTGCCGCCAGCTGGTGCAAGCAGTCGAACCCTGCTCGCGCGGTTCGCCGTGGCAACCGGCCTGCCGGTCGAGCTTTGGGACGTCGGGGAGCCGAAGCCGCGAAACGTGTCCTTCGGTGCGGCCGAGCTGGAGGTGGTCCGGAGGCTCAACCCCACAGTCCTCGCCCGGCTGAACCAGGAGCAGTACCGCTTCGTCATCGAGCACGGGATCAGGTCGCAGCTGGCGGTCGAACGACCGCGGCCGCTCCGGCTTCCCCCGAGCACGTCCCCTGGGCCTGTCGGTACGGCGAGGGACTGGTGGCAGAGCTCCAGCGACGCGGCGTCCGCGTCGTCGGTGATCTCGCGGACCTGATTCCTGAGAAGTGTCCCCCGTCAGGTCCGCCGCTCGACGTGGTGTGCGAGGCCGAGCTCCTGGAGGCGGCGGAGGCAGCCTTGGCGTCCCTCGCGCTTGCGCACGGCCAACTCTTCAGGCGCTACCGACGCGCCTTCGCCGAACGGGAGGGCAGGCTCCCAACCCCGCAGGAAGTGCTCGGCAGCGGCATCCGTGCCGCTGGGTTTCACCTCCAGAAGGCGGGTCTGCGACGTACCAGCGATCACCGCCTTCTCGCCTGGGCCGCGCGGACCTACGTCGAGCGCACGTCGGGCCGAAGGACTTGATCCAAGCCGCATGTCCATCTCGCGACGGTCCCGCATCGGGTAGGCGAAGGAAGTTGCGGCCTTCTTGACCTTGCAGCGCAACCTCACCGGCCGCCGCGCGTCTGGACAGTTATGAAGAGGACGACCGCGGCTGCGGTCCTACTCGCAGCCATGGAGGCGACACCGTGACCAGGCGACGGCTGGCTGCCGCGGGGGCGTGCCTCGCCGTGGCCGCAACAGTGTGGGTGGGCTCTACGGGGATGGCGGCAGAACCGACCGGGTCTGCTGCCGCGGCAGCGGGCACGGTGTCACCGAAGGCGGACTTGACGGTGGGGGTCCCGGAGGTGCTGCAGGGCGACACGTGGCTGCGGCATCTCCGGGAGGATCTGATGCCGTACTGGGACATGCCCGAGGCGCTGGGGGTGCCGGTGGGCAACTTCCCCTCGTTCCGGGGCCGGTCGGGAGAGCTGCTCGCAGATGAGCGGCGCGGTCTGTCGACGCTCGCGCGAGGCGTGTACGGGTACTCCTTGGCGTTCATGCTGACCGGCGAGGAGCGGTACCTGACGTACGCCAAGGCCGGCCTGGACTGGATCAACACCAAGGCCAAGGATCCTGTGTACGGCGGCTATTTCGGCGAGCTTCAGGCTGACGGCGAGCCGGTGGACCGGACGGCCGACAAGGATGTCTTCGACCTGGCATCGCTGGGGCTGGCCTACGGCATGTACTACAACGCCACCCGGGACCCGGCGGCCGAGGCGGACCTGCTGGCAGTGCGCGACCTGCTCTTCGACAAGTACTACGACGCCGCGAACAACCGGGTGAAGGACTCACTGACCTACGACCTGGCCACCGAGGTCGACACGGCCGGCAACGGCGGCGACATCACCAACCTGCTGGTCCCGGCGACCGCGATCTACCTGCCCACGATGGCGCTGTTGTCCGACCCGGCGAGGAGGGCACAGTTCGCCGGCGACCTGCGCAACCTCACCCAGAGCCTGATCGACCGGCACAAGGACACCACGGAATCGAACGGGTGGTGGTTCTGGGGCCGGACCGGGCGGGTCGGCAACGGGTTCTACAACAGCCTGCAGACCGACTACGGGCACAACATCAAGAGCTACGAGATGATCTACAACGCGGACCGGAGGTTCGCCGACCGTCCCTGGAGCGCCCTGAGCGGAGCAGGACCGCACGAGGTTGCTGGAGCAGGCCTGGGACGCCGGTGCGCGACGGTGGAACCACCAGCGGACGGGTGCCCGGGGCCTGCTGGTCGAGCGCGACAGCGCCTGGTGGATGCACGACGAGGCCGACCAGACGCTGGCCGCCCTGGACCTGGACAACGGATTCGCCCACAGCGAGCAGCTCGCGCTGAGCGCCCAGACCTTCCTGGACGTGTACGTCGACCGCGACCCGGCCTATCCGGTCCGGGAGACCTTCACCCGGGTCGAGCGCACCGGCACCATGACCAACCTGCAGAAGTCGCACATCGGCAAGAACATGCTGCACAACCACGAGCACGCGTTGATCATGTACCTGCACGGCCGGGCCCTGGAGGGACTCCCGGCCAGGCTCTACTACGCCTTGCCCGACGACCAGGCCCTGACCGCGGTCGCCAAGCCGTACTGGTTCGACGCGGCTGGCCAGTCCCGCACCGTGGGTGCGCCGCTGGCCGATCTGCCCGGCCACCGGTTGGTGGAGGTCGAGTTCACAGGCCTGGACGCCGTCGAGCCCGAGCCCTATCCGGCGCCGGCGGACACCACGGCGCCGACCACCACCGCTTCTGTGTCACCGGAGGCCACCGAGTTCGGCTGGCACCGCGAGGACGTGGGCGTGTCGCTGTCCGCCGTCGACGACCTGGCCGGGGTCAAGGAGATCCACGCGCTGATCCAGGAGCGGGACCAGGCTGTGCCCGACCGGGCCTGGATCGACCCGGGCCCCGAATTCACCCTTCCCCCGCTCACGGTCGAAGGGGAGTACACCCTGACCTACTACGCCGTCGATGCCCTCGGCCACAGCGAGGAACCTCATACCCTCGTCGTGCGACTCGACAAGACCGACCCGTCCCTGAGCGGTCTTCCCGCGGAGCAGTGCACCCTGTGGCCGCCGGATCGCCAGCTCTACGCAGTCGCGGATGTGACCGGCAGCGACGATCGCTCCGGGGTGGCCGACCTCCAGGTCACCGGCACCTCCGACGAGGCGGACCCCACCGCGGACGACATCGTCATCGACGGCGGCCGGGTGCGTGTGCGTGCCGAGCGCGACAGCCACGGCGACGGGCGCACCTACACACTGCATGCCACCGTCATCGACCGCGCGGGCAACACCCGGACAGAGGCCGCAACCTGCCACGTCCCCCACGACCAAGGCGGGTGACCACGCCACGAGGCGAAGGGAGCTCAAAGCGCCCAACTGTGCTTTCTGGTCGGCGCTTTCTGGTCGGCGTTCGGCGACGCAACGAGGCGTGCGGTCCTGCCGTGCCGCTGCGAGACTCGACACATGAGTGCTGAGGTTGTCGACTTGGAGCGGAAGCTCTCGCTGTTCACCGAGTTCTGGTCACCCAAGGTCGTCGCCAGGGTGAACGACTACGACGTGAAGGTTGTGAAGGTCAAAGGTGAGTTCGTGTGGCACCGGCACGAGGACACCGATGAACTGTTTCTCGTGCTACGCGGACGGCTTCGTATCCAGATGCGAGAAGGTGCCGTCGAGATCGGCCCGGGACAGATGTATGTCGTACCCAAGGGTGTTGAGCACTGTCCCGTCGCCGAGGAGGAGACGCACGCCCTGCTGCTGGAACCGCGAGGCGTGGTTAACACGGGCGATGCCGGAGGCGATCTGACTGCGACCCATGACGAGTCGCTGATGGGCAGATGACCGCATGCGCGGCCGATGACCACGTCCGTGGCTGTTCCTTGACCTGAGGCGGATACTGCCGACGTGGGTGAATGTTGTGATCAGGGCGCGTACGAGAACACGTTCGGGACGCGCTTCGCGCGTCGCACCGCGCGCCGGTACCGGCGCCGCGGTCTCAACCCAACCCAGCAATCCATCGTCGACTTCTTGGCAAAGCGCGGCGGCTTGGACGGCGCGTCGGTCCTGGAAGTCGGCGGTGGGGTCGGTGACCTGCACATCGAGCTGCTGCGTCGCGGCGCCAGCAAGGTCACCAACCTGGAGATCTCCACCGGCTACGAGGCAGAGGCCGCTGCGCTTCTGTCCGGTTCGGGGATGACGGACCGGGTGACCCGCCGCCGGCACGACATCGCCACCGATCCCGAGGCGGTTGAGCCAGCCGACGTGGTCGTGATGCACCGAGTTGTCTGCTGCTACCCGGATTACCAGCGCCTGCTCGCGGCGGCGGCTAGCCACGCAGAACGGCTGCTGGTCTTCTCCCACCCGCCCAGAACCACCGTTGTTCGAGCGTCGTTCGCCCTCGAGAACCAGCTGCGTCGACTACGGCGAAGCGACTTCCGCGCGTTCGTCCACCCGCCGCCGGCGATGTACTCGGTGGCCGAAGCCCAAGGCCTCACCCAGAGGATGCACGTCCACGGGTGGACTTGGGACGTCGCAGGCTTCGAGCGCTGAGCCGTCGCCTCAACCTTGAATGGCGATTCAAACCCGTGGGAGGATGCGGCTCCGTCTACCCGGAGGACCGTGTGAACGAGAACGAAGCGATCAAGACGGCGTTCTACGAGGTGACCGCAGCGCAGGGCGGTTCGCACTTCGAGGACGGCGGGTGGATGTGGCTCGAGGGGTTCGGCGACGTGGTGAAGGAGTACGCGGCGATCCGCGACGACGTGGCGGTGTGGGACGTCTCGCCGCTGAACAAGTGGGAGTTCCGCGGACCCGACGCCCTGCGAGGCGCCCAGAGGCTGTTCAGCAACGACGCGCTCGGGCTCGAGGTCGGGCAGGTGCGGTACGGCGCGTTCCTCGATGCCGATGGGCTCATGGTCGACGACGGGACCGTGTTCAACACCGCGCGGGAGGACCACTGCTGGGTGATGACCAACGAGCGGGACCACGACGAGCGTTTCGGCGAGCTGCTGCAGGACCTCGACGCGGAGTTCGAGTGGATCACGCCGTCGATGCCGCATCTCGGCGTGATCGGTCCGCGGTCGCGCGACGTCGTCCAGACGCTCACGGACGTGGACATCGGGTCATTGCGGTACTTCCGGTTCATCCCGCGGCCGATCCAGGTCGCCGGCGTGAACGTGCACCTCTCGCGGACCGGGTACGGCGGCGAGCTCGGGTACGAGCTGTTCCTGCTCGATCCAGCCGACGCCGAGACCCTCTGGAACGCGGTCGTCGGCGCGGGCGTGACGCCGATCGGCACCGACGCCATCGAGATCGCCCGGGTCGAGGCCGGGCTGATCGTGACCGGCTACGACTACGAGCCGCACGAGCGCACGCCGTTCGACTTCAACCTCGACCGGATGGTGCGGGGAGACCTTGGGCTCGGTTTCGCCGGCGAGGACGCGCTGCGCGCCGTCGCCGTAAGCCCTCCCCACCGGTTCGTCACGCTGCGCTACGCGGCCGACAAGCTCCCCGAGTACGGAGCGGCGGTCACGAGGGACGGCGAGGAGGTGGGGGTCCTCACGAGCCCGACAGAAAGCCCGAAGTTCGGCAAGATCGGGCTCGCCGTGATCGCCAGCGAGCAGGCAACTGTGGGGAACGTGCTGGGCGTTGACGTCGGCGGCGAGATCGTCTCCGCAACGGTTGATGTGCTGCCGATCTACGACACGGAGAAGAAGCGCCCCCGCTCGTAACATCGGGTGTCCGCCGAGGGATCCCGGCGTGCCCCTGCGTCCTAGAGTGACCACGTGCTCTTCAGCGTTTGTGTCGACACCAGGCGCCCCTGGGGAGACCTAGTCACATTGGCCCGCCACGCTGAGCATGCGGGCTTGGAGAGGATGTACGTCCCTGACCATTTCATGCCCTACGACCCGTCGGGAGCGATGCCAGGCCAGGTGCTCGAGTGCTGGACAGTCATGACCGCACTCGCAGCGGCCACCGCGCGGATCGGGCTGGGCTCCCTCGTCCTCGGAAACACCTACCGACATCCCGCAGTGGTCGCCAACATGGCCGCCACCCTGGACCAGGTCAGCGGCGGGCGAATGCTGTTGGGTCTAGGGGCGGGGTGGCAGCGCAACGAGCACACCGCGTATGGCATCGATCTGCCCGACCCTGGTGACCGACTCGCTCGCTTCGAGGAGGCGGTACAGGTGATCTCACTGCTGCTGCGCTCGGATGTGTCGAACTTCGCAGGGGCTCACTACCGCCTCACCCAGGCTCGCTGTGAACCATCACCCGTGCAGAGTCCACTGCCGCTGCTCGTCGGCGGAGCCGGGGAACGACGCACCATCCCGCTCGCTGCCCGCTACGCCGATGCGTGGCACACGTGGGCCGCGCCGCTCGAGTTCCAGCGCAAGAACGAGATCCTCGATGAGGCATGCGTGGCTGCTGGACGAGACCCGTCGGTCATCCGCCGACTGACCGGACAGGTTCTGCGCGTGCTCGCTCGCGGTGATCCGGTCGACGACGCCTCCGACATCATCGGCACGCCCGAGTTCGTGACCAACCGACTCGATGACTACCGGGACGCGAGAGTGGACGAGTTCGTTGTCCGCGATCACGCAGCGACCCCACTCGCGGATGCCCTCGAATCTGTCACGTTGCTGGCGGGTGAAGTCGTCCCCGCCTTGAGATGACTCTCAGCACAGGGCACTCGCGAAGGCACGCGATCAGGTCCCGAGGTGGAACTGGATGCGGGGACCGTCGTAGGTCTCGCCGACCGGGTTGCCGCCAGGATCTCGAAGGATCTCGATCTTCCTGGTCCCGGTCGGGGTGACGAGTCGGGCCAGCCCGTGGGGGGTGCACCACCGGTAGGCGCCCAAGCCGATCTGGTCGCAGCGGTAGCCCAGGTGGGTCTTGGCGCGGTGGTGCCGGCGGGTCAGGGGTGCGTCGCTCAGGTCGCCGGTCTGTCCGGGCGGGCCTTTGGCATCGTACGGCGTGGGGTGGTCGTGATCGAGCCTGGCGGTGCCGCGGTTGGTGGAGTGCGGAAACACGTCGCCGAGAGTGCGCAGCAACGTGCGTTGCTTGACCGAGGTCGGGTGTTCGTAGCCGTTGACGGACTTCACGACGGCCAGGTCGATGACCGGCTGTACGACCAGGTCGCGGCCATCGAGGAGGTCGCTGAGCTTGTCCAGCAGGACTGGGCCGACCCCTTCGACACGTGCCACGCCCGGCTCGCCCGACAACACCCGGTCCGTCAGGTGGACCATGATCGTCGCCGGCCGCGACTTGCGCTTCTGCTGGCCCCGGTCACGGGCGGGATCGACCGATGGGTCGGGGTCCAGGGAGTCCAGGAACACTGCGGCCTGGTGAGGCTGGGTGGTCAGCATCTCAAAGGCCAGAAGCCGGCACTCCTGGCGCGAGGGCCGGTTGCCGTCCTTGTCCGGCTCGGTGTGCTCGAAGATCGCCTCGCCCAGGTCCTCGATGTTCTCCTCGCACCGCACCGCGCTCCCCGTGGGCAGCTTCGCGCTCAGGCGTCGGGTGGCCGGCTCTCCTGTGGCCTCGTCGACGATCTCCCCGGGCCGGACCCGGGAGAGCCACACCCCGGTGCGATGGGCGTCCTCTTCGAGCCTGGCACGGTGCAGGTCGGGGTCGGCCTCGATGACCTTGGCTTCGGCGATCTCCAGGAGCCGGCCCGGGGACTCGTGGACGGCGACAGTGACCGCTGCGTCGACCAGACCGACGAGGTCCTTGCTGAGCTTGCGGGCCATCCGGGCGATCTTGCGCGCCAGCCACACCTCGATCCGCAGGTCCAGCACCGCCCCCCAGAGCAGGGGCATCCGGTGCTTCAGGTCCAGCGCGTCGGCGGCCAGGTTGCAGGTCGACATCTCGCCCCCGCCACGCGCGATCGCGAGCTCCGCGAAACACAGGTCGGCGACCTCCGGGGTGCCATCGCCGCCGATCCTTCGCAGGTAGTCGCCGCCACGGCTCTTGGGCACACCTCCAGGCTCGCCCTCGGGGTCCACGGAATGGAGATCACACCAGTGGAGGACGTGCAGCAGGTCCTGCGCGTCGCCCGCCCGCCGCGCACGGGTCCGCTCCTCCGTCGCAGCGAGAGTCTCCGCTGCGTCGAGGGCGGTCAGGTCGGCGTACTCCATGGAGAGATTCTACTCGAACACCAGTTCGAATCCAAGCAGATTGAGGAACCTGTGCACAGATTGGAGCCACGACGGGTCGCGTTCGAAGAGCGCCCGCTCGTCGCTAGTCCAGGCCGACCACGAACCCGTAGATCCCGAAAGCGACGCCGATCCCGACGATCAGCCAGAGCGAGATCCAGGCATAGGTGTGCATGGTGTGCTGGTAGCTGTTCTCCGAGTATCCCGAGAACCGCTCGGTATCGGTGTCACTCATGCCTGAACGTTAGCGCCCCAGGCCGCTCACGTGTAGGCGACTTGCAGTTCCTTGATGCCGTGGATCCAACCATGGCGCAGGCGACGCGGCTCCGCGAGCCTGCTGATGTCTGGGACGTGGTCGGCCAGCGCGTTGAACATGAAACCGACCTCCTTGCGGGCCAGGTTCGCGCCGATGCAGTAGTGGGCGCCGTGCCCACCGAAGGACAGGTGCGGGTTCGGGTCCCGCAGGACGTTGAACGAGAACGGGTCCTCGAACACGTCCTCGTCGAAGTTGCCGCTGGAGTAGAAGATGCCGACCCGCTCGCCCTTCTTGATCGCTGCGCCACCGAGCTCGACGTCCTCGAGCGCGGTGCGCTGGAAGCAGAGCACGGGGGTCGCCCAGCGGATGATCTCGTCGATCGCCGTCTCGGGCCGTTCCCGCTTGAAGAGCTCCCACTGGTCCGGGTGGTCGAAGAAGGCGTTCATCCCGTGCGTGATCGCGTTGCGGGTCGTCTCGTTGCCCGCGACCGCCAGCATGATGACGAAGTAGCCGAACTCGTCGTCCGTCAGGCCGCGCCCGTCCTGGTCGGCGGTGACCAGCTTGGTGATGATGTCGTCGCGGGGCGTTGCCTTCCGCTCCGCGGCCAGGCCCATGGCGTAGCCGAGGATCTCCGCGGCAGCGACGTCCGGCTCGCCGTCCACGTCGGGGTCGTCGTACGACATCATCTGGTTGGACCAGTGGAAGAGCTTGTGCCGGTCCTCCTGCGGCACACCGATGAAGTCGGCGATCGCCTGGAGCGGCAGCTCGGCCGCCACCTCGTCGACGAAGTTGCCGGTGCCGCGCTCGCTGGCGTCCTTGACGATCTGCACGGCGCGCTGCTGCATGAGGTCGTCGAGTCCGCCGATCGCGCGCGGGGTGAAGCCGCGGCTGATGATGCGGCGGAACACTCCGTGATCGGGATCGTCCTGGTTGATGAGCATCACGCGCTGCAGCTCGACCTGGTCGCGCTCCATGCCCTCGGCGAAGCGGATGATCGCGCCGTTCTCCATGTTGGAGAACCGCTTGGAATCCTTCGACACCGCTGACACGTCGGCATGCTTCGTCACGGCCCAGTAGCCCGTGCCGGACTCCGCCGACATGCCGTCCCGGGAGCCTTGCGGCTGCTCTACCCACCTCACCGGCTCGCTCTGGCGGGCTGCCTTGAACTGCTCGTGGGGAATGCCGCCCTCCATGATCAGGTCGGGCGAGGTGTAGTCGAGGTCGGTGGGCACGGAGTTGACAGCGGTCACGTCGGTGGAACCTTTCGATCGCTCGGGCAGCATGGGGCGGACCCGGGTGTAACACGTTCTAGCGCGAGACTACAGAGCATCGGACAAATACGAAAGTGTTTCGTATTGGCGATCCTGTGGCCGTCGCCGCAACGAGAACGTGTTCTAGTTTCCGCTATGATGACGTCATGGGCAACCCCGTGATCATCGATGCCGTCCGTACTCCCCTGGGCAAGCGCAAGGGATGGCTCGCCGGGTTGCACCCTGCCCAGCTCCTCGGCTTCGTGCAGGAGGAGGTGCTCCGCCGCGCGGGCGTCGACCCCGACCTGGTCGAGCAGGTGATCGGCGGTTGCGTGACCCAGGCGGGCGAGCAGTCCAACGACATGGTGCGGCGCGCCTGGCTCTACCAGGGGCTCCCCCAGCACACCGGCGGCACGGCCATCGACGCCCAATGCGGTTCGGGTCAGCAGGCCGCCCACCTGGTACATGACATGGTGGCCGCCGGCAGCATCGACGTCGGTCTCGCGTGCGGCGTGGAGGCGATGTCACGCATCCCCTTGGGCGGCAACGTGCCGGCCGGCCTCGGGGACCCGCGCCCGGACGACTGGTCGATCGACATGCCCAACCAGTTCGAGGGTGCCGACCGGATCGCCAGGAACCGCGGCATCACCCGGGCCGACCTCGAGGCCTTCGGGCTCGCATCCCAGCAGAAGGCCCGGACAGCCGTCGACGAGGGGCGGTTCAAGCGCGAGATCGCACCGACCGAGGCGCCGGTTCTGGGCGACGACGGTACGACGACCGGCGAGACGCGTCTCGTCGACACCGACCAGGGCCTCCGCGACACCACGCTCGAGGGGTTGGCCGGCCTCAAGTCGGTGCTGCCCGACGGTCTCCACACCGCCGGCACGTCGTCGCAGATCTCCGACGGCGCCGCGGCGCTCGTCATCATGGACGAGGACCGGGCCAAGGCCCTCGGGCTCGAGCCGCGGGCACGGATCAAGCTTCACTGCCTGGTCGGCTCCGACCCCTACTACCACCTCGACGGCCCGGTCGACGCCACGCAGCGGGTGCTCGACAAGACCGGGATGGCGATCAGCGACTTCGACCTGTTCGAGGTCAACGAGGCCTTCGCGTCGGTCGTGCTCTCCTGGGCCGGCGTCCACGGTGTCGACATGGACAAGGTCAACGTCAACGGAGGGGCGATCGCTCTCGGCCACCCCGTCGGTGCCACCGGCGTCCGGCTGATCACCACCGTGCTCCACGAGCTCGAGCGCCGCGACCAGTCGACGGCGCTGATCTCGATGTGCGCGGGCGGCGCGATGGCCACCGGCACCGTCCTCGAGCGGATCTGACCGCGGATGGCCCCGCTCACCGGCGCGGACGCACAGCCTCCGTGACGACCCGCGCCGCGTCGGCCACGTCGTACTCGCCCTCACCCGGCTCCCCGAGCCGGACCACCACGGTCCCCGATCGGGTGTCGACCATCAGCACCTGGCCGCCGAAGCCGAGTGCTGCGTAGATCGCGCGGGGTGCGCCAGGCGCCAGCGACCCGTCCGTGTTCAGCCACCACAGCAGCCCGTAGTCCGGGTTGAGCCGCTGCGAGGGCCCGCCCACCGCCTCCTCCACCCAGGCCCGAGGCACGACCCGCTCGCCCTCCCAGACCCCGCCCTGCGCGAACAAGCGGCCCAGCCGGGCCAGGTCGCGGCACGTCGACTCCAGCCCGAACGCGGTGCTGGTCGAGCGGCCGCTCGTGTCACCGGTCATCCGGGTGTCGCTCATGCCGAGCGGTCCGAACAGGCGCTCCTCGGCGAAGTCCGCGGTCGGCATGCCCGTCGCGGTTCGGAGGACCCGATCGAGGGTCTGGATCGCCGCGTTGTTGTAGTTCCAGACCACGCCGGGTCGATCGGCCTGCCGCAGCCCCACCGCGTACGACGTGCGGTCCTCGGCCAGGATCAGGCCTGCGTAGTCGGTCTCGCGCGACCACTTGCGGCCGCTGTCGTTGCTCAGCAGATCGCGGACGGTGACCGCAGCGGCCGGCGTACCGCGCCACTCCCGGACGTACCGCGCGGCGCGGTCGTCGATGTCCAGGGCCCCGTCGGCCTCCGCGATGCCGACCAGCGTGCTGGTCACCGACTTGGTGATCGAGAACCCCGCGACCGGTCCGTCCGCGGTCCCACCACGCCAGTACCACTCTCCCGCGATCCGGTCGCCGCGGACGACGAGCAGGCAGGTGCTTCCGGCCCGCCGGGCATCCTCAGCGACCAGGCGGAGTGCCGCCGGATCCAGCCCCGCTGCGCTCGGCCGGACCTCGGGCCAGACGAACCCTTCGACCGGGTCCGGCCGGCCAGTGGGTCGATCGTCCTCGGACGAGCCTGCTCCGCCGCCGCTGCAGGCGGTGGCGAGCACCGCCACGACGACGCCCAGCAGGGCGGCCGCGTCCCGTCGCGAGGTCACCCGACGAAGGCTACGTGGGCCTTCCTCAGCCAGCGCCGTAGACGGGCTCGGGAGCCGGTGCTTCGGCGATCAGGTCACGCAGTGCCGTACCGACCTCGGGCGCCTCCCACCGCCGCCCGAGGTCCCGTGCGGGGCCGTGCGCCCAGCCGTTCTCCAGCGTGAGCCTGCTGCCGTCGATCTCGATCACCCGGCCGGTCACGTCCCCCGCCTCCGCCGAGGCCAGCCACGCAACGATCGGCGAGTTGTCCTCGGGCAGCGCCATCGCGGAGGTGTCGAACGCTCCCTCGGTCATCCTGGTCTTCGCCACCGGCGCGATCGCGTTGACCGTCACGCCGTAACGGCTCATCTCCGCCGCCGCGACCAGCGTGAGCGACGCGATGCCCGCCTTCGCCGCAGAGTACGTCGCCTGGCCGATCGAGCCCTGCAGCCCGGCACCGGAGGACGTGTTGACGACGCGCGCCGTCCTCTGGCGTCCCTCCTTGGCCTCCGCGCGCCAGTAGGCGCCCGCGTGCCGCAACGGCGCGAAGTGTCCCTTGAGGTGCACCCGGATCACGCTGTCCCACTCCTCCTCAGAGGTGTTGACGAGCATCCGGTCGCGCACGAACCCGGCGTTGTTGACGAGGACGTCGAGGCCGCCATAGGTGTCGACCGCCTGCTGGACCATCGCAGCGGCCGCATCGAAGTCGGCGACGTCGGCGCCGTTGACGACCGCCTCGCCGCCCATCGCCTCGATCTCGCCGACCACCTGCTGCGCCGGCGACTCGCCGGTGTCCTCGCCTGCCAGCGAGACGCCGTAGTCGTTGACGACGACCCGGGCGCCGTGGCGGGCCAGCTCGAGTGCGTGCGCGCGGCCGATCCCACGTCCGGCACCGGTCACGATGGCGATCCGGCCCTCCAACAGCTTGCTCAATCGCTCTCTCCTGGTTCGTGTCCGATGTGGTTCTGCGCGACGTAGAGGAAGACCGGCAACTCGCCGCCGCCATGACAGGCGACGCACGCGCCGGAGACATACGACGCGAGGTCGCTGGCCAGGAACGCGACCACCTGTCCGATCTCCGCGAGGTCGGCCATCCGGCCGAGCGGGATGGTGCGCTCGATCTCGGTGACGGTCGCGTCCCCGCCGTAGTGGTCGGTGGTCTCGGGGGTCCGCACCAGGCCGACGTCGACGGCGTTGACCCTGACCCTGGGTCCCCACTCCATCGCGAGAGACCCGGTCAGCGCGTCGAGGCCCGCCTTCGCTGCGCCGTACGCCGCCGTGCCGGGCGAGGGCCGGTTCGCCGACACCGACGAGATGTTGACGATCGCACCGCCACCGTCCTGCCCCTGCATCACCCGGTTGGCGGCCTGGCTGACATGCAGCGCGGACATCAGGTTGAGCCCGACGAGCTTGTCGTGGAAGCGCGGCGACGCCTCGGCCGCGAGCGCGTACGGCGCCCCGCCCGCGTTGTTGACCAGGATGTCCAGCCGCCCGTGGTCGGCGATGATCCCGGCGACCAGGTCGGCCACCGACTCCGGCTCGCGGACGTCGCAGCGTCGGTGGGTGGCGCCCGCGGGGGGCTCGGCCTCGGACCGGCCGCAGGTCACGACGGTCGCGCCGGCCTCGACCAGGACCTCGGTGATGCCACGACCGATGCCCTTCGCGCCGCCGGTGACCAGCGCGACCCGGTCGGCCAGGTCGATCGTGAGTGCCATGCGGAGCACCCTACCAAGCAAATGCTTGGTAGGGTGCGGGCATGACAGTCACCAGCCAGTTGCGCGAGGACGGGATCCGGGTCGTCACCATGGACGCTCCCCCGGTCAACGCCCTCACGGTGCAGGGCTGGTTCGACCTGGCGGCGGCACTCGACGAGGCGAGCCGTGACCTGGCCACGAAGGTGGTGGTCCTCCGCGCGGAGGGCAAGGGCTTCAACGCCGGTGTCGACATCAAGGAGATGCAGCACACGACCGGTTTCGACGCGCTCCTCGGCGCCAACCGCGGCTGCTATGCGGCGTTCAAGGCGGTCTACGAGTGCGCGGTCCCGGTGGTCGCGGCGGTCAACGGCTTCTGCGTGGGCGGCGGCGTCGGACTGGTCGGCAACGCGGACTGCATCATCGCAAGCGACGACGCCTACTTCGGGGTGCCGGAGGTCGACCAGGGAGCGCTCGGTGCGGCCACGCACCTGGCTCGGCTGGTCCCGCAGCACATGATGCGGACCCTCTACTTCACCGCCCGCACGATCAAGGCGGCCGACCTGGTGCAGTTCGGGTCCGTGCTCGAGGTGGTCCCCCGCGACCGGCTCGACGACGCCGCGCTGAAGGTGGCCTCCGAGATCGCCACCAAGGACGGTCGCGTGATCCGCGCCGCCAAGGCCGCGCTCAACGGCATCGATCCGGTCGACGTCAACAAGAGCTACCGGTTCGAGCAGGGCTTCACCTACGAGCTCAACCTGATGGGCGTCAGCGACGAGCTGCGCGACGAATTCGCCGGCACGGACAAGGGGGGCAAGGCGTGACTCGCAAGCCGCGCGACAAGCGGATGACCATCGAGGAGGTCGTCGACACCCTCGAGAGCGGGATGACGATCGGCATCGGCGGGTGGGGTCCTCGGCGCAAGCCGATGGCCCTGGTGCGCGCGCTGTGCGGCTCCGACCTCACCGACCTGACCGTCGTCAGCTGGGGCGGAGCGGACGTCGGCCTCCTGGCCCGCGCCGGCAAGATCCGCAAGCTGGTCTACGCGTTCGTGTCGCTCGACTCGATCCCCCTCGAACCCAACTTCCAGCGAGCCCGTCAGGGCAAGACGATCCCGGAGGTCGTCGAGCTCGACGAGGGCATGTTCCAGACCGGCCTGCGCGCTGCTGCCCAACGGCTGCCGTTCCTGCCGATGCGGGCCGGGCTCGGGTCCGACGTGCTCGTCAACAACCCGTGGATCAAGACTGTTGCCAGCCCGTACGACGACCGCGAGGAGCTGGTCGCCGTACCGGCCCTCGAGCTGGACGTCGCGCTGGTCCACCTCAACCGTGCCGACGAGCACGGCAACGCG
This sequence comes from uncultured Actinomycetota bacterium, assembly GCA_963724275.1. Taxonomy (GTDB): domain Bacteria; phylum Actinomycetota; class Actinomycetes; order Propionibacteriales; family Nocardioidaceae; genus Nocardioides. The sequence goes on from CAVRUB010000015.1 coordinate 245,289, forward strand.
ACCTACCTGGGACCCGATCCCTACTTCGACGACCTCTTCTGCATGGCGGCGAGGAAGGCGTTCGTCAGCGTCGAGCAGGTGGTCGACACAGCAGGGCTGACGGTCGACTCCCCCGTCCAGCGGCTGTTGCTGAGCCGGATGATGGTCGAAGGCGTCGTCGAGACCCCCAACGGCGCCCACTTCACCACCTGCACGCCCGACTACGAGCGCGACGAGAAGTTCCAGCAGGCATACGCCGCCGCGGCCGGCGGGTCGGACGAGGACTGGCAGACGTTCCACGACCGTTTCCTCGCCGGCAACGAGGCGTCTTACCAAGCCGCAGTGAAGGCGTTCCACGAGGAGCAGGGATGAGCACCGTCTCAAGGGCAGACGTCTGCGCGGCCGCCATCGCCGACGCGTTCAGCGACGACGGCGAGATCTTCGCCAGCCCGATGGGCCTGCTGCCGATGCTCGGTGTCCGGCTCGCGAAGCTCACGTCCAACCCCGACCTGGTGATCAGTGACGGCGAGTCCCTGTTCCTGGCCGGCGTGCCTCCGCTGCTCGCCAAGGCTGAGGTCATCGAGGGGTGGATCCCGTTCCGCAAGGTCTTCGAGGTCGTCGCCTACGGCAAGCGGCACGTGATGATGGGCGCCACCCAGGTCGACCGGGACGGCAACCAGAACATCTCGGCGATCGGCGACTTCGCCCAGCCCAAGCGGCAGCTGCTCGGATCCCGGGGCGCGCCGGGCAACACGGTCAACAACCGGACGTCGTACTGGGTGCCCCGCCACTCCCCCCGCGTCTTCGTGGAGCAGGTCGACATCGTCTCCGGTGTCGGCCCGCGCCGCGCGAGGGCGGCGGGGCCGGCAGCGGCCCGGTTCAACGACATCCACCGCATCGTCACCGACCTCGCGGTGCTCGACGTGGGTGGACCGGACGACACCGTACGGCTACTCAGCGTGCATCCCGGCGTGACCGTGGACGAGGTGGTCGCCGCGACCGGCTTCGAGCTGGCGTTCCCGCCACCCGACCGAAGGCACCTCACCGCGTCTCGATACGCCGACGCTCGGACCTCGCGCGGCTACTCGACGAGCGACGACGTACCGACCACCCGCGAGCCGACGCCGGAGGAGCTGATCCTGATCAGGGAGGTGCTCGACCCGAAAGGACTGCGGTTCAAGGAAGTCCCGCAGCCGGCTGCCGCAGAAGGCGCATCCCTGTGATCGAACAGCTGATCCGCACGCCGTTCACCGATCTGGTCGGAGTCCGGCACCCGGTCGTGCAGACCGGGATGGGCTGGGTCTCCGGTCCGCGCCTGGTGTCGGCGACGGCCAACGCCGGCGGCCTCGGCATCCTGGCGTCGGCGACGATGACCTTCGAGGAGCTGGAGAAGGCGATCGTCGAGGTCAAGGGCCGCACCGACCAGCCGTTCGGGGTGAACCTGCGCGCCGACGCCGGGGACGCCCGCGCGCGCTGCGACCTGCTGATCGAGCACGGCGTCAAGGTCGCCTCCTTCGCGCTCGCCCCCAAGCCCGAGCAGATCGCCAAGCTCAAGGAGCACGGCGTCGTCGTGATGCCGTCCATCGGTGCCGCCAAGCACGCCAAGAAGGTCGTGGGCTGGGGTGCCGACGCGGTGATGGTCCAAGGCGGCGAGGGCGGCGGTCACACCGGCCCGGTGCCGACCACGCTCCTGCTGCCGACGGTCCTGGACGCCGTGCACGACGACGGTCATGACATCCCGGTCATCGCTGCCGGCGGCTTCTTCGACGGGCGGGGTCTCGCAGCCGCGTTGTCGTACGGCGCCGCGGGGGTGGGGATGGGCACCCGGTTCCTGCTGACGTCCGACTCCGCGGTGCCCGACGCGGTCAAGAACCTCTACCTCCAGCACGGACTCACGGACACGATCGTGACTGCGAAGGTCGACGGGATGCCGCACCGGATGCTGCGCACCGACCTCGTCGAGGAGCTCGAGCAGTCCAGCGCCGTGAAGCGGATGCGGCCCACGTTGCGACGTACCCTCGAGCTCAAGCGCGACTCCGGGCTGTCGTGGTGGGAGCTGGCCAAGGACGGCCGGGAGATGAAGAAGCAGCAAGGGCGCACCCTCGGCCAGATGGCACTGGCCGCGAACACCCCCACGATGCTCAAGGCAGGGCTGGTCGAGGGCGACACCTCGGCCGGCGTGCTTGCCAGCGGCCAGGTGGTCGGCGTGATCGACGACCTGCCCTCGTGCGAGGTGCTCATCGACCGGATCGTGACCCGGGCGGCGGACGAGCTGCGCCGCGCCTCGTCGTACGTGGCGGGGTTAAGCAGCTGAAGCAGCGGCGGACCGGGAGGAGGTCTAGAGCGACTTCTGGTAGGCCAGCTCGCGAGCCATGATGCGATAGCCCAGCAGCTCGTTGACGCCGACCATGTGGTCGTTCGACTCGGCGTTGAAGGTCTCGATGTGCTCGAGCTGCGGCTCTTCCTCGGCCAGCCAGCGCAGCATCTCGATCTTCAGCAGGAGACCGAGCCGGTGGCCGCGGTGTGCTTTCACGACGGAGGTGTCGTGCTGGTCGCCGTACGCCGGGCGCTCCGACTCCACGACCACGACGGTCTGACCGGCGAGCTTGCCGCTCGGCACGTGCCGAGCGACCACCCGGTAGGCCCGCTCCCGGCGGAACGCGCATGCGTCCTCGTAGGCCCTCATCCTCTCGGCGGTGAAGACCTCGTCCTCGATCTCGAGGTCGTCGGTCGGGGCATCGTTGATCGCCGACGCCATCTCAGCGAGGTCGTCGAGGTCAGCGTCCCGAGTCGGGAACCGCTGCCGCTCGAGCACGTAGTCGGTGGCGGCCGCGAGCGCCTCCTCGTACCGCTTGTCGAGCTCACCCCGGTCGAGGTCTGCGAGGTACTGACGGCGGGCGATGGCCTGGTGCTTCTTGTCATAGCCCTGCTTGGCGGCGAAGCCGCGGGTCGCATCGGACTCCCAGCCGTCCATGCCGACGCTGGTGCGTCCCAGCTTGCGAGCCTCGTCCTCGAGGAACGCGAGGATCGCACTGCCGTGGCCCTGGCGTCGGTGCTCAGGATGCACGAGGACGCCGATCCAGGCGAGATGGAGGTTGTCGTACTCGCTGATCGAGATCGACCCGCCGCCGACGACCGTGCCGTCGATCCTGGCGAGGTAGGGCGTCGACGGCTCGCCGTCCCAACCGACCCGGAACCGGGCCTCCGCACGGAGCAGGGTCCCTTCCGTCTCCCAGGGTGAGTCCGTCAGCCGCACTGCGTTGAAGAGCTCCACCCACTCCTTGAGCGCGGCCACGTCGTCGGGACCGAACCGTGTGATGTCCATGACAAGCAAGCATCCACCGACGCCGATGACTTCGCCACCGCATTACTGAGGGCGGTTTCTGCCCGGATATCCTGAGGACGTGAGTCAGGAGTCGTCGCCGCCCCGCCGCCGACACCTGATGGACCCCGCAGCGCCACGGAAGCCTGCCGACCCGAAGGACCTGGAACGGCTCCACACGGTCCAGCGGCGGGTGATCTCGGTGCTGATCATCACCACCCTCGTCCACCTCACGATCGGCCTGATCCTGGCAGCCGACGCCATCGACGACGACCGTCGCTATGCCCAGGTCATCCTGGTCGCGCTCGGCGTTGCCTTCTACCTCGTCGGGATCTGCGCGGTGCGCGCGATCAACAAGGCGCCGCTGCTCACGTGGTGGATGCTCACCGGCCTGGTCCCGCTCGCCGCGGGTCTCTGGTGGGTCGTCGTCCGCTGACTGACTGCCCGCCGACCCGCCCTGGGAGGACTGAGCGGTCGGCGCGTCAGGGCGCGGGAGCCAGCAGGATCCGCTCGCGCACCGCTCGGTAGCCCAGCGCTGCCAGGCGGGACACGGCGGTCCGGTCGTCCTTCCTGGCCAGCACGACCACGTCCGACGCGACGCTGTGGGCAGCGGCCGTCGCGGCCGCGAGGACCGCCGTCTCCACCTGCGGGTCGCCGGACGGCGCATACACCGCGCTCACGCGAGTCATCGCGTGGACGGGTCGGCTCCAGCCCGCCATCCCGACGGGGGTGCGGTCGACCTCCCACAGGACGATGCGCTGCTCGGCCAGCGGGTCGCCGACGACGTACGCGCGGTCGCTCGCGTCGCCCGGGTGCGCGGCCATCAGCTCGTCGAACCACTGGTCGAGCAGTGCACGGTCACCGACGCCCGCCAGCCGCGATCTCCCCGTCGCCGGCTCGGGCCTCGGTGGCGTGGCGAGCCGATGGATCACCATTCGATGCCGCGGCGCGAGCCGCACCCCTGCCCGCTCGGCCGCGGACAGCATGGCGTCGACGGTCGTGACGTCGCAGCCGACGCCGACATCGAGCGGCAGCATCGCCACCAGGGCTTCGAGGGCCGCTTCGGGAAGCGGGGTCAGGAACGTTGGGTGGCGTGGCGCTCGCAGGAACGCACCCGTCACCCGACCGGCGTCGTCGACCCACCAGCCGTAGGCCTGGTCGGTGCCGGGTTCTGGATGCCGACCCAGGTGATCGGCCTCGGTCAGCAGCGGGCTGTGCTCGACCGGCCGCGACGCCAGGAACTCCCCCGCCCGGGCGGTGAACTTCTCGATGTCATCGGTCGTCGCCCAGGCCACGCCCCATCATCCCCGCACGTTCCGCGCCGGCTCAACAGCCTCGTACGCCGATCACCTCAGCGCCGTGGCCGTTGTGCAGTCCTGGCGCGCCGTCCTGGGGGCCGAGCGTGAGGATGTCGCCGATTCCCGGCACCTCGGAGTGGTGCACGTTGTAGTGGAATGCGTTGAACGCCTCCTGCAGGCCCGGGTCCGTACAGATCTGCGGGCCCACGGGGACCAGGTCCCCGTCAGGCGACACGATGAAGTGCCGATGGTTGGGTGGGCTGAACAGACTGTCCGGTGGGTCAGCGAGTCCGGGAGCGGCAAGCGCCGCGACCGCGATCGCTGACAAGGCGACAATCAGGGCGAATTTGGATCGAGTTTTCATCTCCGTGCTCCCTTGGTTGAGGCGACTCGTACAAGAGGCCCGCCCGAGGGACACCCTCAATGCCTAAACGCCCCCGAGGGGCCATTCGGTTTAGTCCGACGGTGAAGTACTTGGCCCTGGGAGCGACCGACTCGAGACCCTCGCCGCTGGACTCAGCCGAGCCGCTCGATGATGGTGACGTTGGCCTGACCGCCGCCCTCGCACATGGTCTGCAGGCCGTAGCGACCGCCGGTGCGCTCGAGCTCGTTGAGGAGCGTCGTCATCAACCGGGTGCCGGTGGCGCCGATCGGATGGCCGAGGGCGATGCCGCCGCCGTTGACGTTGACCCTGTCGTGCGGAGCGCCGGTCTCCTTCATCCAGGCGAGCACGACGGATGCGAACGCCTCGTTGCACTCGAAGAGGTCGATGGCGTCGATGGCGATGCCGGTCTTCTCCAGTGCGTGCCGGGTTGCGTTGATCGGGCCGGTCAGCATCCACACCGGGTCGTCACCGCGCACCGACATGTGGTGGATCCGGGCTCGCGGGGTCAACCCGTGCGCCTCAACCGCTGCCTCGGACGCGATCAGCATCGCCGACGAGGCGTCGCAGATCTGGGACGCGACGGCGGCAGTGATCCGACCCCCCGGCGCCAGCGGCTCCAGGCCGGCCATCTTCTCCAGCGACGTCTCACGCGGGCACTGGTCGACGACGAAGTCCTGGACCGGGACGATCTCGTTGTCGAAGCGTCCTTCTGCGATGGCCGCGCGCGCCCGCTGGTGGGATGCGAGCGCGTAGGACTCCATGTCCTGGCGGGTGATGTCCCACTTCTCGGCGATCATCTCGGCGGAGCGGAACTGGCTGACCTCCTGGTCGCCGTACCGCTTGAGCCAGCCGGGGGACTCGGCGAACGGCGTGGAGAAGCCGTACTGCTGACCGACCAGCATCGCCGCCGAGATCGGGATCGCGCTCATGTTCTGCACGCCGCCTGCGACGACCAGGTCCTGGGTGCCCGACATGACGCCCTGGGCGGCGAAGTGCACTGCCTGCTGGGAGGAGCCACACTGGCGGTCGATGGTCACCCCCGGCACGTGGTCGGGCAGTCCGGCCACCAGCCATGCCGTCCTTGCGACGTCGCCGGCCTGGGAGCCGATCGAGTCGCAGCAACCGAGGATGACGTCGTCGACAGCCGCTGGGTCGACACCGGTGCGGTCGATCAGGGCTGAGATGGTGTGCGCGGCCAGGTCCGCAGAGTGCACGGACGCGAGCGCACCGCCGCGCTTGCCGACCGGTGTGCGGACGGCGTCCACGATGAATGCTTCAGTCATGGCGGAACTCCCTTCGATGGCGACGTCTCGGCGGCTACTCGACGAGCGGTGTGGACGAGATGCCGTCGAGGAGGATGCGGACGTACTGGTCGGCGACCTCGGTGTGGGTGTGGCCGCGGCCGGGGCGGTACCACCGGACGGCGACCCACACGGTGTCGCGGATGAAGCGGTAGGTGAGGGTGACGTCGAGGTCGGAGCGGAGCACGCCGGTGCGCACGCCCTCCTCGATCAACGTGACCCAGACCTGGCGCGACTGCGTGTTGCGGGCGGCGAGGTAGCCGAACCGGTCGAACGTGCCGAGGTAGTCGGCCTCGTTCTGGTAGATCGCGACCTCGTGCGGATGCTGGTCGATCGCCTCGAACGACACCCGGACGGCTCGCTCGAGCTTGGTGCGCGCGTCCTCGCCACTGGCGAGGATCTCGTCGTACTCCCCGAACAGCGCGGCCTGGAAGGTGGACAGAATCTCGTCGATCATCGACTCCTTCGAGTCGAAGTGGTGGTAGAGGCTGCCGGAGAGGATCCCGGCGGCGTCCGCGATGTCCCGGACCGTCGTGTTCTTGAAGCCCTTCTCCGCGAACAGCCGGGCCGCGATCGCGAGGAGCTGCTCGCGGCGGCTGGGCTCGTTGGCCTGGGTCTCAGGCGTGCTGACTGCTGACACTGATCACCTCACCGGTCAGGTACGACGAGTAGCCACTGGCCAGGAACACCATCACGTTGGCGACCTCCCACGGTGCAGCGGCGCGTCCGAAGGCCTCTCGCTGCTTCAGCTCGGAGAGGAGCTCGGGCGACGTCACCTTCTCGAGGAACGGGTGCATCGCCAGGCTCGGGGACACTGCGTTGACGCGGATCCCGTGCGGGGCCAGGTCGATCGCCGAGCACCTGGTCAGCGCCATCACGCCGGCCTTCGCCGCTGCGTAGTGGGCCTGTCCCTCCTGCGCCCTCCAACCGATCACCGAGGCGTTGTTGACGATCACGCCCCTCTTGCCTGCCGCGGCCATCCGCCGGCCGGCCGCGCGGACGCAGCGGAAGGTGCCGGTGAGCGTGATGTCGAGGACCTTCGACCACTGGTCGTCAGTCATCTCGAGCACGTTGGCCGTGCCGCCCAGACCGGCGTTGTTTACCATCACGTCGACGCCGCCGAGCTCGTCGGCGGCGTCCAGCAGTGCAGCGACCTGGGCCTCGTCGGTGACGTCGCACACCAGCTGACGGACGCGGTCGGCGCCGAACTCCTGGGTGAGGGTCTGCTCGGCCTCGGCGAGCCGGCGCTCGTGGGTGTCGCTGAAGACGACCGCCTTCGCACCCTCCTCCAGCGCTCGTCGTACGACGGCCGCGCCGATGCCGGCGCCCGCGGCAGCGGTCACGACGACCACCTGGTCGCGCAGCAGGCCGTGGCCGGGGACGTAGTCGGGCGTCGGCTGCTCAGCCCTCGTCGTCGTCATCCCTTTGGCTCCCTGGGTAGGCCGAGCACCCGCTCGGCGAGGATGTTCTTCTGCACCTCGTTGCTGCCCCCGTAGATGGTGTCCGAGCGGGAGAAGAGGAAGAGTCGCTGGTGCTCGTCGAGGTCGTAGGTCGTGCTCGTGCCCTTGGTGAACAGTCCGGACGCTCCGGCGACGTCCATCGCCACCTCGCCGAGCTGCCGGTGCCAGTTGGCCCACGCCAGCTTGAAGATCGAGTCGGCGCCATCGACATTGCTCGACCGGCGCGACGAGTCGTGGCCGCCCTCGATCGACGCCAGCGCGCGCAGCGCGAAGCTGCGGATGGCGCTCAGCTCGACCTTGAGCCGTGCCAGCCGATCGCGGACGATGGGGTCGTCGATGGAGCCGTTGACCTTCGCCCGTGCCACCACGTCGTCGAGCTCGCGCGCGAAGCCGACTGTCTGACCCAGGGTGGACACCCCGCGCTCGAAACCGAGCAGGCCCATGGCCACTCCCCAGCCCTGACCCGGCTCGCCGACAACCAGGTCCGCCGCAGTGCGGGCGCCGGTGAAGAAGACCTCGTTGAACTCCGAACCACTGGTCAGCTGCTCGATCGGGCGGATCTCGACCCCGTCTTGCTCCAGCGGGACGAGCAGGAAGGACAGCCCGTGATGGCGGGACGAACCCGGTTCCGTGCGACAGATGACGAAGCACCAGTCGCTCAAGTGGGCGTTGGAGGTCCAGATCTTCTGGCCGTCCACTACCCACTCCTGGTTGTCAGGCGGACCCTCGAGGCGCGCCCTGGTCTGGACGTTGGCGAGGTCGGAGCCGGCGTCAGGCTCGGAGTAGCCCTGCGCCCAGAGCTCCTCGACGGCCCGGATGGGCGGCAGGAACCGCTCCTTCTGGGCATCGCTGCCGAACCCGATCAGGGTCGGACCGAGCAGGGTCTCGCCGAGGTGGTTGACGCCGTGCGGCGCGTCAGCACGGGCGTACTCCTCGTGGAAGATCACCTGCTGCCACAGCGACAGCCCTCTTCCGCCGTGCTCCTCGGGCCAGCCCACGCAGGTCCAGCCGTGCTCGGCAAGCAGCCGGTTCCATGCCAGCCGTTCGTCGAACGCCTCGTGGTCACGACCCGGCCCGCCGAGCCCGATCAGGTCACGCCACTCGCCGACCAGGTGCTCGGAAAGCCAGGTCCGCACCTCCTCGCGGAAGGCGCTGTCCTCGGCGCTCTCGGTCAGGTCCACCTCTGCACCATACCAAGCAAATGCTTGGTAGGGTGGGTGCGTGGACACGATCCCAGCGGTCCTGCGTGCCGCTGCAGAGAAGTACGGCGACAGACCCGCCGTCGTCGAGGGCAGCCGGACCCTCAGCCACGCCGAGCTCCACGACCGGGTGCGGGAGCTGGCCCGGCGGTACGTCGGGCACGGCCTGGCCGCGGGCGAGCGGGTCGTCGTGTGGGGTCCCAACAGCATCGAGTGGGTGATCGCGGCGCTCGCGGCGACGTACGCCGGCGCCACCCTCGTCCCCGCCAACTCCCGCTACACCGGCCACGAGGTGGCCGACCTGGTCGACCGCACTCGCGCCACCGTCGTGATGGTCGCCGACGGTTTCCTCGGACGCAGCCAGGTCGCAGAGCTGCGCGCCGCCAGCGAGATCGCGTCCGTGCGAGTGCTGGGTGAGCTCTCCCAGCTCTCGCTCGACCACCGCGGCGAGGAGCGCCACGTCCGCGAGGCGACCGGCGCCGAGGTCGAGGCACGCGCCGACGCGATCTCGCCCCGACGACGTCGCGGACATCCTCTTCACCTCCGGGACCACCGGCCGGCCCAAGGGCGCCATGAGCGCGCACCGGCAGAGCATCGGCGTGGCACGCGCCTGGGCCGAGCTCGGCGGGGTGAGCGCCGACGACCGCTACCTGGTGGTCAACCCGTTCTTCCACACCTTCGGCTACAAGATCGGCATCATCGTCGGGCTGCTCACCGGCGCCACCCTCTACCCCGTCGCGACGTTCGACGTCGACCAGACGATGTCGCTGATCGAGTCCGAGCAGATCACCCTGCTGCCTGGCGCCCCGACGATCTACCAGTCGCTGCTCGCCGCGCCGGGCCGGCCCGGGCGCGACCTGTCCTCGCTGCGCCTGGCCGTGACCGGCGCGGCCGTCGTACCCGTCGTGCTCATCGAGCGGATGCGGGACGACCTCGCGATCGACCAGGTGGTGACCGCCTTCGGCATGACCGAGGCGGTCGTCGTCACGATGTGCCGCGCGGGTGATCCTGCCGAGACGGTCGCGACGACCTGCGGTCGCGCGATCCCGGGCATGGAGACGCGGATCGATGCGCCCGAGGGTGCAGCAGGCGAGCTGCTCGTGCGCGGCGACTACGTCATGCTCGGCTACCTCGACGACCCTGTGGCCACGGCCGAGGCGATCGACGCGGACGGTTGGCTGCACACCGGCGACGTCGGCGTGCTCGACGACGAAGGCAACCTGCGGATCACGGACCGGCTCAAGGACATGTACATCTCCGGCGGCTTCAACGTCTATCCCGCTGAGGTCGAGCAGGCGCTGCTGCGGATGGAAGGGATCCAGGACGTCGCCGTCGTGGGCGTCCCTGACGACCGACTGGGCGAGGTCGGCAAGGCGTACGTCGTCGGGCAGGCCGATGCCGACGAGGTGATCGCGTTCGCGAAGGAGCGACTGGCCAACTTCAAGGTGCCGCGATCCGTCGAGACGGTCGACACGCTCCCCCGCAACCTGTCCGGCAAGGTGCTCAAGAACGAGCTGAGGAAGTAATGGACCTGGATCTGAGCGAGTCCGAGCTCGCCTTCCGTGACGAGGCCCGCGACTGGCTGGCGGCCAACGTGCCGGCCGAGCCGCTGCCCTCGATGGACACGGCCGAAGGATGGGCGCTCCACCAGGAGTGGGAGGCGCGGCTGGCTGCTGACCGCTGGTCGGTGGTCTCCTGGCCCCGTGAGTACCACGGCCGGGAGGCATCCCTGGTCGAGTGGGTGATCTTCGAGGAGGAGTACTACCGCGCGGGTGCCCCTGGCCGGGTCTCCCAGAACGGCATCTTCCTGCTCGCCCCGATCATCTTCGAGCACGGGACCGAGGAGCAGCAGGACCGCTACCTGCCGACGATGGCCACCGGTGAGCACATCTGGGCGCAGTGCTGGTCCGAGCCCGAGGCCGGCTCCGACCTCGCCTCGCTCAAGTCGACCGCGCGGCGCGACGACGATCGTGGGGGGTGGGTGCTCAACGGACAGAAGACCTGGTCGTCGCGGGCGACGTACGCCAGCTGGGGCTTCGGGCTGTTCCGCTCCGACCCGGACGCGGCACGCCACCACGGACTGACCTACTTCCTCTTCCCCCTCGACGCCGACGGCATCACCGTCCGGCCGATCGCCCAGCTCGACGGCGAGACCGGGTTCGCCGAGGTGTTCTTCGACGACGTGTTCGTGCCGGACGCCGACGTGCTGGGCGCTCCGGGCGACGGCTGGCGGGTCGCCATGAGCACGGCAGGCAACGAGCGTGGGCTGTCCCTCCGCTCCCCTGGCAGGTTCTGCGCTGCGGCGGACCGGTTGGTCGAGCTGTACAAGGAGCGGCGTCTCGATACGCCCTCGCCTAGCGGCTCGGGCTACTCGACGACCGGAGGCTCGGGCTACTCGACGACCGGAGGCTCGGGCTACTCGACGACCGGAGGGACTCGGGCTCGACGACCGGGGAAGGTGAACGGGTCGTCGACGCGTGGCTCAAGGCGGAGGCCTACCGGCTCTACACATGGGGCACGGTGACGCGACTCGCGGACGGCGGCGAGATGGGGGCAGCCGGGTCGGTCAACAAGGTCTGGTGGAGCGAGCTCGACATCGCGCTCCACGAGACCGCGCTCGACCTGCTCGGCCCCGGCGCCGAGCTGGAGTCGTGCTGGCTCGACGGATACACGTTCGCGCTCTCGGGCCCGATCTACGCCGGCACCAACGAGATCCAACGCAACATCGTCGCCGAGCGGATCCTCGGCCTGCCGCGCGAACCAAAGGGTGCCCAGCGATGAGGTTCGAGCTCACCTCCGACCAGCGCGACTTCGCTACCTCCCTCGAGTCGCTGCTGTCGTCCGCCGACACCGTGGCGGCCGCGCGCGGCTGGGCGGACGGCGACCACGCACCCGGACTCAAGCTGTGGCAGCGCCTGGCCGACCAGGGGCTGACCATGCTGGCCACCGAGGCCTCGCCGGTCGAGGTCGTGATCGCGTTCGAGGCGCTGGGCCGGCACGCCGTACCCGGTCCATGGGTGGAGTCGGCCGCGTTCCTGCCGATCGCGCTGGGCCGCGAGGTCGAAGGCGTCGCCACGGTGGCGATCCCCCCGCACGTGCCGTACGCGCTCGACGCCGATGTGGCCGACGCGGTCTACCTCGTCGGGCCCGACGGACTTGCCGAGGCAGTGGTCGGCGATCAGAAGGCTTCTGTCGACCGGACCAGGAGGCTCTTCGAGGTACGGGGTGTCGATGCGCCCTCGCCTGGCGGCTCGGGCTACTCGACCACCGAAGGGTTCGAGGTCGCCGCGCTGGCGACGGCCGCGCAGCTGCTCGGTCTCGGCGAACGGGTGCTCGCGGACACGGTGACCTACGCGAAGCAGCGCCGGCAGTTCGGACGCGAGATCGGGTCCTACCAGGCAATCAAGCACCAGCTGGCCGACGTCCGGATCGCTCTGGACTTCGCCCGCCCGCTGGTCCACGGCGCAGCCTTGTCCGTGGCCGAGCCCGCCCACACCGCCCCGCGGGCGGTGTCGGCCGCGAAGGTGATGTGCGCCGACGCGGCTTACCTCGCCTCTCGAACCGGCCTCCAGGTGCACGGCGCGATCGGCTATACCCAGGAGTTCGACCTCAGCATCTGGATCACCAAGATCCGCGCGCTGGTGACGGCTTGGGGCACGCCCGCGTTCCACAGGGCGCGGATCCTCTCCTCGCTGACGGCGTCGACGGGGGCCTGAGATGGAGTTCGCGCTCAGCGAGGAGCAGGGCGAGCTGTCCGCCACGGTTCGTGCCGTGCTGACCAAGCACGCCGACTCGACAGCCGTCCGCGCTGCGATCGCCATGGACGAGGGCTACGACCCGGCGCTGTGGTCGACGCTGTGCGAGCAGGTCGGTGTCGCCGCGCTCGCCATCCCGGAGGAGTACGACGGCGCCGGGGCGACCTTTTTCGAGACAGCGGTCGTGCTCGAGGAGCTCGGCCGCTCCCTCGCACCGACCCCGTTGCTGGCGTCCGTGATCGCGGCGGAGGCACTGCTCGCCGGCGGGTCCGATGACGCCAAGGCACGACTGCTTCCCCACATCGCCGCCGGCGAGATCGCCACCGTCGCCATCGACGATGGTCCGGTGCTCGACGCCGACCGCGCCGCGATCGTGCTCGCCATCGACGACGACGACCTGGTCGAGGTCACCGGGGCGAGCGCGACCTGGGCGGAGTCGATGGACCAGACGATCCGGCTCGCTGGTGTCAACCGGTCGGCCGCGACGAGCACGCGGATCGGCGATGGCGTCGCTGCCCGCGCCCGGGTAGAGCTGGTAGGGAGAGCGGCGGCCGCGGCGCTTGCAGTCGGTCTGTGCGACCGGGCACTCCGGATGACGGTCGACTACAGCAAGGAGCGGGTCCAGTTCGGACGGCCGATCGGGTCGTTCCAGGCGCTCAAGCACCGGATGGCCGAGATGCTCGCCCGGCTCGAGATCGCCCGCTCCGCGTCCTGGGCTGCGTCCTACGCCCTGTCGACCGACCCGGTGCCGGGCAATGCCGAGGACCTGACCCGCACCGCGTCGTCGTACTGCCTCGAGGCGGCGGCCCACCTGGCCGGTGAATGCGTCCAGCTGCACGGCGGCATCGCGATCACCTGGGAGCACGACGCCCAGCTGGTGTTCAAGCGCGCCCACGCCCTCGGCCAGCTCTTCGGCGCCCCGCACCAGCACCGGATTGCCCTCGCGCTCTGACCTGCTCCGCACTTACCTGGAGGCCGTCGGCCATGACCCACCACGATGCTCACCTGGCGCGCTGCGTAGAGCTCGCGCGTGAGGCGCTCGATGCCGGTGACGATCCCTTCGGCTCCGTGCTCGTCGACGCCGACGACAACGTGGTGGCCGAAGCGCGCAACAAGGAGAGCAGCCTCGCGGACCCGACGGCCCACCCCGAGCTCGAGCTCGCCCAGTGGGCCTCGCGGAACCTCAGCCCCCAGGATCGTGCTGGTGCAACCGTCTACACCTCGGGTGAGCACTGTCCGATGTGCGCCGCAGCGCACGGCTGGGTCGGGTTGGGTGCGATCGTGTTCGCCGCGTCCTCCCAGCAGCTGTCCGCGTGGCGCGCCTCGTGGGGTCTGGCGGCATCTCCGGTCGCTCCGCTTCCCCTGTCCGTCGTGCTGCCCGGCTCCCGCATCACCGGGCCCGTCCGTCCTTACGACGAAGCGATGATGCCGCTGCACCGGGAGTCGGCCGACCGTTCCTCGTGATCCTTTCGGGTACCTAGCCCCGATGCGCTTCGACGAGGAGGTGACGCGTGCCGACATTCAGCAAGAAGGGCGAGGCCTTCGAGCGGGACACCGACTACATCCCGGACCGGATCACGAAGGAGCCCGACCGTTCGCAGGACCCTTTCGGCGGGCACGAGCTCGACGTACGGACCTGGCCCGCGGAGCCTGGCCGCTACCGACTGGTCGCCGCGCGCGCCTGCCCGTGGGCCAACCGGGCGATCATCGTGCGCGGGCTGCTCGGCCTCGAGGACGTGCTCTCGATGGGCCTCGCTGGTCCCACCCACGACGACCGCAGCTGGTCCTTCGACCTGGACCCGGACGGGGTTGACCCGGTCCTCGGCTACAAGCGGCTGGAGCAGGCCTACCTCGCTCGCTTCCCCGACTACTCCCGGGGGATCACCGTCCCCACGGTCGTCGACATCCCGTCGAAGACCGCCGTCACCAACGACTTCCCGTCCATCACGCACGACCTCTTCTTCGAGTGGCGCGACCACCACCGGCCCGATGCCCCGGACCTGTGGCCTGACCACTGCCGGGAGGAGATGGAGGAAGTGATGGACCGGGTGTTCGCCGGCATCAACGACGGCGTCTACCGGTGCGGATTCGCCGGCTCGCAGGAGGCGTACGACGAGTCGTACGCCCGACTCTGGGCGACGATGGACTGGGTGGAGGATCGGTTGTCCGTACGGCGCTACCTGATGGGCGACCGGATCACCGAGGCCGACGTGCGGCTCTTCACCACTCTCGTCCGGTTCGACGCGGTCTACCACGGGCACTTCAAGTGCAACCGCAACAAGCTGACCGAGATGCCGGCGCTGTGGGCCTATGCGCGTGACCTGTTCCAGACTCCCGGGTTCGGCGACACCATCGACTTCGACCAGATCAAGCGGCACTACTACGTCGTGCACGAGGACATCAACCCGTCGGGCATCGTTCCACGAGGCCCGGACCCTGCCGGTTGGCTCGTACCGCACGGGCGCGAGCGGCTCTGACCAAGAGAGCGCCGCACTCGGCGCCCGCCTGAGCAGGGAGACTACGACCATAATTGTGGAGTGGGAATTGCGGTGGAGGTTGTTGCGTACTGGTTGTGGTTTCGCACTGTGCTGTGTTGTGGGGAGCTCGTTGGTTGGTAGTGCTACGGTCACTGCTGCGCTGCGTTGATAGTTGAGTAGTGGCGGGAGCTCTTCCAGATCACTGGCCTTTCTGGTCCCAGGTCGCGTCTGTGTGTCCCACGGACGGGGAGACGCTCTGCTCGGGCTCCGTCGGCGGGCACGACCTCACGGGTTGGACCTGGGCCACGGCTGACCAGGTGCGTGACCTGATGGACGACCACGCGCCGGGACTGGCGACAGCGGATCCGCCCGTGGTTTACAGGGATCGACGGGTTCTGGGGGGCAGCAAGCTTCCTCGGCGTGATGCGGTGGACGACCTACACCTCCGCTCACCGATTTCGACTCGGAGTGGACCGGCGGGTGGACTGCGTCCAAGGAGACCGGATCCGGGCTCCCCATCACCGGAGGCGCCGGATACTCACACGCGTTGGCAGGCAGCACGGCTCAGAGGAAGCATCGGTCTCGGCACGGATGCCGATGCGGCCAGCGGTCCGAGGAGTCTTCCTCTGGCGTCCGGCGGACGGCGACTACACAGCACCGGTCGTGACGCCGGAGGTCACCGGAACTCTGGGCGACAACGGGTGGTACCGCTCGGACGTCGAGCGAGCTGGACCGTGACCGACAACGAGTCGCCCATCGCCTCGCGCGAGGGTTGTGGGCCGTCGACGCTGTCGATCGACCACGGTGGCATGACCTTCGCCTGCACGGCGACCTCAACCGGACTGGGCGGTCCGGCTCGGGATCGGTCACTGTGAAGCGCGACGCAACCCGACCCGGCGTCTCGTGCGCGACCGCCCCGACGTTCGAGCTCGGTCAGTCGAACGCGTCGGTCAGCGCGGTGGTGGCCGCTCGCTGTCCGGCCCGGTCTCAGCGTCGATCAGCAGGCCGGTCCCGACCGCGGTTGCCGGCGTGCACTCCACCGTGCTCACCGGCGTCGATCGGGCCGGGAACACGAGGAACCGGTCCTGTCGGCTACTCCGTCGTGGTCCCCAAGTGCGAGGGCAATTTTCCGACGATCCTGGGGACCGGCGGCAACGACCTGATCACCGGCACCCCGGGTGCCGACGTGATCCACGGACTCGGAGGGTCGGACAAGATCGACGGTCTGGGAGCCGGTGACAAGCTCTGCGGCGGCGGCGGGGTGGACCTGATCAAGGGCGGCGGCGGCGCTGACACGGTCGATGGCGGCTCGGACAACGACGACATCTACGGTGGTGGCGCGGCCGACACCCTTGATGGCGGGGCGGGCTCAGACTCCATCCGTGGTGACGACGGTGCCGACCGGTGCACCAGCGGTGAGGTGCGGATGTCGAGCTGCGCAGTGATCTACTGAGCCTGAGCACAGCCTGGACCGAGAACCCACGCTGTCATGTCAGGTGCATAGTCGACGCCGTGGCCCCCGTACGCGCCGGCCGGCAACGGGTCCCGCCTGATGGCGACCACTCGTCCGTTGATGACATACACGGCGGGGCTGGATTCAGGTGCGGCGGACGCGGATCGCGTTTCACGATCCTCGATCTGGCCGCTCGCGGCGATCGGCGCGGCTGGTAGGACTGCGCTGAGGAGAACTGCCACCAGTGCCACGGTGGTCGTTCGCGAGAGGAGTAGTGGCTTCGGGTTCATGATTCTCACCTTTCTCTGCAAGCCTCCGGACTTCCTGGCCACGATGCTCTGTGCGAGGAGTTGCGTCCGCCTCAAATGAGGCACAGCGAGCGGGGCATCTGCGGCACTAGGCTGGATGGATGGCGGACGGGGAGCGGGTGGACCACCGCTCCTATCTCGGCAGGCTCGAACCGGCCGATCGAGCGTTCCTGCTTCGCCTCGGTCGTCCCAGGCGCTTCTCTGAAGGGGCGCGGATCATCGTCCAGGGTGACCACAGCGACAACGTCTTCCTCGCGCTCTCGGGTCTGACCAAGGTCACTCTGGACACGCCGGATGGTCGCGAGATCGTGCTGTCCGTCCTGGGCGCCGGTGATCTCCTCGGTGAGTTCGAGGTGCTCGAAGGCGTGCCCCAGCGGACCGCCGGCAACGTCGCAGTGCTGCCGGTCGAGTGCCGCGTGATCCCGGGCGACGAGTTCATGGCTGCGCTCGAGGCGCGCCCGCGGATGTTGCTGGCGATGGTGCGCGTCATCCTCAGCCGATTGGCAGCGGCCGATCGCCGCCGCCAGGCCTCAGCGTCGATGGGAGCCTCTCGCAGCCTCGCCAGCTTCCTGGTCGAGCTGGTGGACCGCTACGGCACACCTGACGGATCGTCGATCGACATCAGCATCCGCCTGACCCAGGAGGAGCTGGCCAGCCTGATCTCCACGTCGCGCGACTCTGCCGTCCGTGGTCTCAGCACGTTGCGGACCAGAGGGCTGATCGCGACCCGCCGACGCCAGATCGTGGTGGCCGATCTCGACGGACTACGACGTTACGCATCAGGGACGTGGACGGCACGTGACGACTGACGTCGCCCTACGCACGCGGACGTGGAGCACCGACCTCGGCGATGTCGCGTCTGAGCGCCACCGACAGCAGCCCGTCGGCGAGGATCCGCAGGCGACGAGAGCGCACCGGTAGCGCCTGGAGGTGGTAGGCGCGAGTGATCAGTGCGCCTGACCGACCGCGGAAGTGCCACCGGAAGACCCGTGCGATCCCTCGGCCTCTCCCGAGAGTGGCGCCTTCGCCGATGCTGCGGTACCAGTACCGTCCGGTCTCCCGCGCGAGCGAGGTGCTGAGCGCGAGCGAGGTGCCGAGCGTACGGGCCTGGCGCACCGCGTGTTGGCTCGTGGCCGGATCAAGTCTCCCGGGCGTGGCTGCGTTCGGTACGGCGGCGCAGTCGCCGAGGGCCCAGATGTCGGCGTGCCCTTCGACCCGGAGCGCGGCATCGACGGTGATCCGGCCACGATCGTCGAGCGGTAGCCCCAGTGTCTCCACCACGGGATTGGCGGCGACTCCAGCTGCCCACACGAGGGTCTCGGTGTCGATGCGGGTGCCGTCGGTCAAGGTCACCGTTCCTGCCTCGACAGACCCGACCGTAGTGGAGGTGAGGATCTCCACTCCTTGGCGCCGGAGATGCGCATGCTGTGTAGTGAGCGAGCGGGCGCGGCACTTCCGGAAGGATGCTGGGAGCGGCGTCGATGAGGACCCAGCGTTGGCGGACGCCGCGCAGCGCCGGGTAGTGCTGGAGCGCATCCTGGACGAGCTGTCTCGTCTCGGCGATGGCTTCGACGCCGGCGTATCCCGGCGCCGACGAACACGAAGCTGAGCCAGCGCCCCGGGTTCCGTTGATCCGCATCGGCACGATCGAGCATCCTGAGCACGTGGTTGCGCAGGCGAATGGCATCGGCGACGCCTTTGAAGGTCATCGCGTGCTGGGCAAGCCCGGGGATGGGCAACAACCGCGGTGCCGAGCCCACCGCGATCACGAGGCGTCGGTAGGAAACGGCTACAGGGCCGGCATCGGTCTCGACCGTGACGGTCCGAGCCGTCTGGTCCAACCCACTCGCCCGGCCTCTCACCAGGTCGGCTTGGGGGCACATCATTCGCAGCGGCACCATCACGTGACGAGGCTCGATCGCGCCGGCTGCCACCTCAGCGAGGAGCGGGGTGAAGAGCATCGAGCTGTCGGGACTGATGATCGTCGCGGAGCCGAGGCGCCGCGCCAGGTGTGCGCCGCCGAACCCTCCACCGAGGATCAGCGTGCCGCCCTTGGCAGCTCGGTGAACGGTCGCGGCTTGAAGGCTCATCATGGTCTGCGAACCAGGCAGGTGGCGCCGGCGATCGCGATGATCCGCTCCTGCGCGTCGACGATCGCGGGCGGTCGCCACCATCGTGGTCCGTCCTTGGTTGACGACCTCGCCGGTACAGACGAGCGCTCCGCCGCTCAGCAGCGCCGGCCGCAGGAACCGGACGTTCATCTCACCCGTGACATAGCCGACCGCCGCAGGAAGCAGCGAGTGGACCGCGCATCCCATGGCCGTGTCCAGCATCGCCGCCAGGACGCCACCGTGGACGATGCCGAACGGGTTGAGGTGGTACTCGCCCACGTCGAGGTGGAACGTGACCTGCCCGGGCTCTGCCTCGCCCGGCTCGATCCCGAGGGTCTTCACGGCTGGAGGGAGTGGCAGCGTGCCGGCGCCGATGGCGTGCAGCACGGCCAGACCGTCCTGATGGAGACCGGCGACGACGGTGGCTTCCTGGTCCTCCCAGTCGTAGGCCGGCGGCGGGTGTCAACGGACATCTGTTCCTCCTGTCAGCTTCCGGGCCGCACGAGCCAACAGGCTGCGTGCGACGAACGGGTGGACCCGGCGGACGAGTGCGGAGTACAGGAGACCTCGACGACTCCGTACGTCGACCACGGTGCTGAGCACGGCTCGACCGTCTTCGAGCAGGACGGAGGCGCGGAAGGCGAGGTGTGCTTGGTCGACGCCGAGCAGCACCTCGTCCGACCTCCAACCGACGGTCTCGAAGACGTGGGCGCCACCACGCTCGATGCCGACCGCCCGAACCAGCACCTCACGCATGCCGAAGAGGATGCGGATCCAGGGTGGCGGCGACCGGAAGATCGCGTCGGCCCACTCCTGCGGGTCACGACCCTGCGCACCGGGGGGCACCGTGACGGAGTACGCGTCCGACCAGTCGACGTTCGGCAGGGCCCGGGCAAGCAACGGAGTGCTCGGCAGCGCGACAGCGGAGGCTTTGCCCGCGTGGAGATGTACGTTCATGTCTGTTCCTTCCATACGCCACCGTACGGTGACGTGGTCCGTACGGTAGCGTATGGACATGACCAATGGGAAGCGCGAAAGCCTGGGCCCCGCGGACTGGGCCGAAGCGGCCCTCGACGCGCTCGCCCGCGGAGGCCTGGCCGCGGTGGCGGTCGAGCCACTCGCGAAGGCGTTGGGCACCACGAAGGGCAGCTTCTACTGGCACTTCGCCGACCGGAGCGCGCTGCTCCAGGCGACCCTGGAGCTCTGGGAGCTGCGCGACACCGACCGGGTGATCGCTGCGGTCGACGAGTCGCAGGACGCGACGACGCGGCTGCGAAGCCTGCTCCGCCTGGCGTTCTCATCAGTTCCTAACGGCTCGACCGAGGGGCCAGGAACGGTCGAGCTCGCCCTGCAGGCCAGCGCTTCGCACCCTCTGGTCGCGCCCGCCCTCGAGCGGGTCACGAAGCGACGGCTGGCACAGCTCACCCGGCTGTTCACGGATCTAGGCCTGCCGCGCGCCCGTGCGCGTGACCGCGCCCTGCTCGCCTACACGGCCTTCCTCGGTCACGCACAGCTGGCGCACGCCACACCATCGCTGCTCCCCCACGGCCGTGCGTTCACCGGCCACGTCGACCAGGTCGTCGAAGTCCTGATCAGCATCGCCGACTGAGGCTGCGATGAGTTGAGCCGGCGGGTTGGGTCTGCCCTGGTATGACTCGGATCATCGCGGACATCTCGGTCTCGCTCGACGGCTTCGTCACCGGGCCGGACCCCGGACCAGACAACGGCCTGGGCGTCGGCGGCGAGGCTCTCCACACGTGGGCATTTTCCGACGACCCCGCCGATCAGCGGGTCTTGCGCGAAGCGACCGCTCGTTCGGGCGCCGTCGTCCTTGGACGCCGACTCTTCGACGTGGTCGACGGACCGCAAGGCTGGAACGAGGAGACCGGCTACGGCGCGGGCGAGGTCGGCACACCCGCGTTCGTCGTGGTGACCAGCTCGGCGCCAGGTTCCGTGAGGCTCACAAACCTGGATTGGACGTTCGTCACGACCGGCCTGGCCGACGCCGTCGCCGCTGCGCGCGAACGGGCAGAGGCCGCTTCGGCGAACAGTGCAGAGGACCTCGACGTCGTGCTCATGGGCGGGGGCGCCACCGTCGGCTCCGCGCTCGCCGCCGGCCTGGTCGACGTGCTCTCGCTGCACCTCGCGCCCGTCGTGCTGGGCTCCGGCACGCCGATGTTCAACCGGCGGGGCGAAGCGAGCCCTGGTGCAGCGCAGCGTGACGCCTACCTCGACAGCGGTCCACCTGACCTACGACGTCGTCTGAGAGGCACCCGAGATTCGCCGGCTCACGGGGCTGACACCCCCAGTGCAGACGGCTAGCGTGCAGTCCATGGCACCAGAGATGCGACCCAGCGCGGACCTAGGGGCTTCCGGGCGAAAGCCCCCGATTTCCTTATCGACCTTCGGGCGCGCGACCTGGAGATCGCCTGATGATGCGTCAGGTTGCCGCGGTGCTGTGCGTCTTGCCCGGTCTGTTGCTCGCGTCGTGCGGCGGGGACGGTGACGAGGACCAAGAGGATCCCGAGCTGACCGGCGGTGTGGCCGGCGGTGTGCCCGAGTGCGCCGAGATCGACGGAGAGGACATGCCCGAGGAGTTCGAGGGTTGCGAGGAAGACGGCCAGCTGCAGGTCGTGACGGTCTACGACTGCGCGGACGGTCGCGTCCTCTACCTCGGCGGGTCGGTGGCCGGGTTCGTGGGCGAGCCGACCGTGTACGTCGCGGGTGCAGACGGGTCGGATGAGCCGCGTTTCAACACAATGCTGGAAGAGTGCCGCAAGGGCTGACGAGGGGAGCTGCGGGTCGCACGTGTCGACCCGGGCACATTGATCTCCGTGCCTAGTCGTGCGGCGGCTCAATCTTTGGGGACGGGAACCTCGCTCACCGGGGTGATCGTGCTCGTGCAGCGCTTGAAGCTGGGCCAGAGGAACTTGTGGACGGCGTTCACGTCATCAGCCTCGACCACCAGGAACAGCGTGTGCTGGGCGTTCGCGCCATAGCGCCCGACCAGCCTGACTCCAGGCACGGTGTCGTCGAACAGCGAGTTGGAGCCGCCTTCGTCCCGAGGGCAGAGCTCGGGGGTGTGGACCTGCGTGATGTGGAAGAGCACCGGGCCTCCTGATGTCGTCATCAACATCCTGCAGGACATCGTTGGCTTGTGGAGGAGCTTTTGTCACTCGCAGGCGCCACATGAGGTAACCCACCAAGGTCGGACGGCTCGCTCCCCCTGTCACCCACGCCGACCTGTCATTCCCGCCCCTGCGCCGCGCAACGGATGCACGAGCGCGCCACCGGCCTTGCCTCGAGCCGGCCCTCGCCGATCGGCGCTCCACACGACTCGCAAGACCCGTACGTCCCTTCGTCCAACCGCCTGATGGCGCTGTCGATCTCGCGAACGTGCCGCTCCGCATCGCGGACGAGGGATGCGACCTGTGACCGCTCGAAGGCGATCGTCGTCCCCTCGGGATCGTGCTCGTCGTCGGCGTTGGTGTCGCGCGAGGCCGCGACCACCGCGTCGAAGTCTTCGGTCAGGCTGGCCAGGCGCCTGAGCGTCTGCTCGCGCTCGGACTCCAGTCGGCGCCGCGGGTCATCTCCGTCGTGCTGACGCTGGCGTCCGCCCGTCACGACGCGGCGACAGCGGCGCGAAGGGCCCCGAGGGTGCGCTCGACGTCGGCCTCGGAGGTCGACCAGTTGCTCACCGAGATCCGCAGCACGGCTCGCTCGCGCCAGACCGAACCGCTGGTCCACGCGGTGCCGTCGTCCAGCATCCGTCGGACGATGTCGCGGGTGCGCGCGTCCTCCCCGAAGGACGCGCAGACCTGGGTGAAGACCACGTCGTTGAGCACCTCGGCACCGTCGATGTCCGCGATGCCGTCGGCGAAAGCCCGCGCATGACCGGCCATCCGCTCGACGAGCTCGGTGACACCGCTGCGACCCAGCGACCGCAGCACGGCCCACACGGTGAAGGCGCGGGCGCGGCGGGACAGCTCGGGAACCTTCTCGAACGGATCGCCGGCCGCGTCGTGGATCAGGAAGTCACCGTGCATCGACATCGCCGCCCGCAGGGCGGTGGCGTCGCGCACGATGGCCAGCCCGCAGTCGTAGGGCACGTTGAGCGTCTTGTGGGCGTCGGTCGCCCAGGAGTCAGCGGACTCGTAACCGCGCACGAGGTGGCGGTACGACGGGGCGGCGCCGGCGAAGAGCCCGAACGCGCCGTCGACGTGCACCCAGGCGCCATGCTCATGCGCAGCCGCGATCGCCTCCTCGAAGGGGTCGAACGCACCGGAGTGGATGTTGCCCGCTTGAAGGACCACCATCGCCGGCCGGTCACCGTCGGCGTCGAGCATCGTGCGAAGCGCGGCCGCGTCGATCCGCCCCTGAACGTCCACCGGGACGGGCTCCGGCGCACCGAGGCCGAGGTAGCGCAGGACCAGGTCGACCGAGGCGTGACGCTCCGCTCCCACCAGCACCCGCACCCCGGGCGAGCCGACCAGTCCTTGGGACCCCACGTCCCACCCCGCACGGGCCAGCACGGCGTCGCGGCCGGCGGCCAGGCAGGTGAAGTTCGCCATGGTGCCGCCGGTCACGAAGCCGACCGCGCTGCTCCCCGGGGAGGCCCAGCAGGTCGAGCACCCACGCCTCGGTGACGTCGTCCACCGCGGTCGCGGCGGGCGTGACCGTGCGCAGCCCGGCGTTCTGGTCCCACGCCGAGGTCAGCCAGTCCGCTGCGATGCCAGCAGGGTGCGTTCCCCCGATCACGAACCCGAAGAACCGGCCCGACGGCATCGCCGTCAACCCCGGCTCCACCGCGCGGGCCAGCAGGTCGATGACCGCGACAGGATCGGTCGGACCCTCGGGCAGCTCCGGGTCGAGCTCCGAAACCACGTCGGCGACCGAGGCAGCCGGAGGTACGGCGCGCCCGGGCAAGGTGTCCAGCCACGCCAGTGCATGTTCGTGTGCACGAGCGAGAGTGGCCGCGGCATCAGGCGTGGGTTCCACCTGGTCACGCCCCTTTCGTGTCAGTCCCGCCGGTCCGCCGCGGTCGCCCCACACTACGACTCATCGACCGAGGTGGAGGCCGGATCCCTGCCACCGGCGCCGGAGCCAGCGGTCATGAGAAGC
Source organism: uncultured Actinomycetota bacterium (assembly GCA_963724275.1). Lineage (GTDB taxonomy): Bacteria > Actinomycetota > Actinomycetes > Propionibacteriales > Nocardioidaceae > Nocardioides. The sequence goes on from CAVRUB010000015.1 coordinate 269,458, forward strand.
GACCACGATCGTGCCCGGGCTGCGCCCGATCGCCTCCTCCAGCTCACTGACGAGCGCCAGGGAGATGTGGTTGGTCGGCTCGTCGAGCAGCAGCAGGTCCGGCGCCGTGGACACCACGATCGCGAGTGCGAGCCGTCGGCGCTGACCGACCGAGAGCAGGACGACAGGCTTCGAGTGCTCGCGCGGGTGCAGGAGCCCGAGGTCGCGAAGTGGCCGGCGCTGAGCCAGCGCGTGCCCGACGAGCGTCTCGTACGCGACCCTGGCCGAAGCCGCCAGGTCAGGGAAGCCCGGATCCTGGGTCAGCTCGGCGACACGCTGTGCCGAGACCTGCACGGTTCCGCTCGAGGGCACAAGACGTCCTGACAGCACGCCGAGGAGGGTCGACTTCCCCGTCCCGTTGGCGCCGGTGACGAGCAGGTGCTCCCCTGCCTCGACGTCGAGGTCGGGGAGGGCGAGACGGTCGGCGACCACGAGGTCGCGGACCGTCACGGCGCGTCCGCCGGCCGTCGTACTGCCGAGATCCGCGCGGAGGCGCAGGGGTGCCGGCGGCTTGCGGACCTGTCCGCGCTCCGCGGCCTCCAGCTTGCGCTGGGCGTCGCGCTTCCGCCGCGCCACGGTCCGGTCGACGTTGTGACCCTTGAACGCGTAGATGAACTTGTCGTTGTCCCGCGGTGCGCGGTTGTGGGCGACCGCCGAGCTGTCGATGTGGACGTCCCCGCGCAACCGTGCGAGCTCGTCCTGCTGCGCTGCATAGGTCTCCTCCCACCGGCGTCGCGCCGCGGCACGCGTCTGCGCGTAGGCGGTCCAGCCGCCGCCGTACCTCCGACCACCGCGACCGTCGGATCCGGGGCCCACCGGGTCGAGGTCGACCAGGTCGGTGCTCACCTCGTCGAGCAGGACCCGGTCGTGGCTGGCGAACAGCACCACGCCGGGCAGGTCGCGAAGGAACGACACGAGGATCGCGATCGCGTCGTCGTCGAGATGGTTCGTCGGTTCGTCCAGCAGCAGGCACCGCGGCCGGCGCGTCATCAGCGTCGCCAACGCGAGCCGGGTTCGCTGCCCGCCCGACAGGGTGCCGATGCGACGGTCCTGGTCGAGCCCGTCGATGCCCAGCTGCTCGGCCACGAGGAGCGCGCGTCGGTCGGCGTCCCACGCGTCGTGCGCGAGCGCCTCCTCGAGCGCGTCGGCATACTCGGCGGCCGCCGCTGGGTCTTCGAGCCGGCCCGCCAGCCCCTCGACCTTCGCCACCACGTCCCGCAGCGGGCGCAGGGTGGACGACAGCACGTCGGCCGACGGTGTCGGCGTCGCGAAAGGGCGGCTCCTGGGAGAGGAACGCCAGATCTGTGGGGCGGTCGACGTGGCCGATCACGTGAGCCGTCCCGGGGAGCATCCCCGCGACCGCACGGAGAAGGGTCGACTTGCCGGCGCCGTTCTCACCGATCAGCCCGACCCGCCGCCCGGGCGGGGCGACGAGGTCGATGTCGTCGAGGGCGGTACGACGTCCGAACGTCACGGTCAGGTCCCGGACGACGATCGGGACGAAAGCGGGGCCGCTGGTGGGTGCTGACATGGTGAGACCTTCGAGGCACGAGGTGGACTCGCCGGGCGTGCGGCCGCAGGCGCGAGTCGGGGTCAGCCCTGGATCAGCATGGTGCGACCAGCGTAAGCTACGGAGCAGTGATGACGTACGAGATTCGTCCGATCGGATTTGTCGAGTCGCCGTTGGCGGACGCTGCGGCCGCTCCGAAACAGGGGGTGGAGGGCGGTCCCGACGCCTGGCTCGCGTTCGACGAGGCAGTGGCCGACGGCCTTGCTGATCTCGCTGTCGGGGACGAGGTGATCATCCTGACCTGGCTGCACCTCGGCGACCGGTCCGTGATGGCCGTGCATCCCCGCGACGATCCGCGAGCGCCGCTCACCGGCGTCTTCAGCACGCGATCCGCCGACCGGCCCAACCCCATCGGCCTGCATCGCGTCCGCGTGCTCCTGGTCGACGGGTGCCGGGTGCGCGTGTCGGACCTAGAGGCGGTTGACGGCACTCCGATCGTCGACGTGAAGCCGGCCTTGACCACCGTCAGCGATTAGCGGGGCTCAGGAATCGGTGGTCCGGTAGCGCCCGCGGTAGTAGAGCAACGGCTCCGGGTCGTCGCGGTGGGTCGTCTCGAGGTGTTCCACGCGGCCGACGACGACGTAGTGGTCGCCGCCCTCGTGCACGGTGTGGATGGTGCAGTCCAGGTGGGCGAGCGAGCCATCGATGACCGGCGAGCCGGTGACCTCCGCCGGGTGCCACTCGATGCCGACGAACTTGTCGGTGCCCTTGGTCGCCATCCGCGCCGACACGTGCTCCTGGTCGGCCGCGAGGATGTTGACGCAGAACCGGCCCGTGCGCTGGATGACCGGCCACGCCCGGGACGACCGCGCCGGTACGAACAGCACCAGCGGCGGGTCGAGGGAGACGCTCGAGAAGGACTGGCAGGTCATGCCGATCGGCTCGCCGTTGCTCACCGTCGTGATCACGGTGATGCCGGAGGCGAAGGTGCCGAGCACGTCACGGAACCGCCGCGCGGCCGCGCGGGCCTCCGGGTCGTCCTGGACCGCGACATCCTCACCAGGGCGGAACTCGAAGTCGATCTCGGCGTCGCCCAGCCAGGAGTCGATCAGCGCCGGGTGCGGCCAGGTCTCCCGGGCGTCCGGGCTCATCCCGTCAGGGACAGCTCCGTCCGGCACCTGGTGTGACGACTCCGCGGGCATGCTGGCAACCGTAGCGATCTCAGCTTCCGCCGCCGAAGTCGTGGCCCCAGTACGAGACGGCGGTGGACTCTCGGGCGACCCACTTGCTGTCGTCCACACGCAGGCCCTCGGTGCCGAACTCGATGTCGAAACCACCGGGCGAGCGCACGTAGAACGAGATCATCTCGTCGTTCATGTGGCGGCCGAGCGTGGCCGACAGCTTGGCGCCGTGCTTGCGTACCCGCTCGAGAGCCCGGCCGACGTGGTCGAGCTCGTCGACCTCGAACATGATGTGCACGCACTTCGACGGGTTCGGCATCGGCAGGAACGCCAACGAGTGGTGGCGCGGGTTGACGCCCAGGAACCGCAGCCAGACCTTGCTGCCCGGCTCCTTGCCGACGAACTCCCCCGGCATGCTCATCGAGTCACGCAGGCGGAAGCCGAGCACCTCGGTGTAGAAGCGCAGCGCCTCGACGTCGTCGAGGACGGGTACGACGAGGTGACCCATGCCCTGGTCGCCTGTGACGAACTTGGCGGCGTACGGCGTCACCACGGGACGGGACTCGTAGGTGATGCCGTGGAACAGCTCGAACACGTTGTCCCACGGGTCCCGGAACCGGATCAGCTCCTGCACCCGCCGCTCGTCCAGCTCGTCCTTGGTGCCTTCCTCGAACTCGACCCCGGCCTTCTGCAGGTGCTCACGAGCGCCCTGGAGGGCCTGGTGGTCGGCAACCTCCCAGCCCGAGCAGGCGAGCTGGTCGACATCGGAGGGGAACACGACCATCCGCGCCGAGACCTCGTCGATCCGCCAGTACTGGTGGTCCGGGTCGGGTCCGCGACCCTCGGCCAGGCCGAGGACCTTGCTCGCAAAGGTCTTCCAAGCGTCCAGGTCGGTGCTGGCGACCCGGACGTAGCCCATGGACTTGATGTCGATCGTCACTTCTTGTTCCTCTCGACATGGCGACCGAGGAACTGGACCGCGACCTCGCGGAAGTCCTCGGCCGCCTCGATCTGGGCCCAGTGCCCGCATCGCGGGAAGACATGCAGCTGCGCCTTGGGGATCAGCTTGAGGGCGACCATGGCACCGTCGAGCGGGTTGACCCGGTCCTCACGGCCCCAGGTGAGCAGCGTGTGGTGGCGGAGGCGGTGCGCCTCCCGCCACAGCATGCCGTCCTCGGCGGTCTCCGGGTTCCAGAACGACATGCCCATGGAGCGCATCGCGTCCTGCGCCCCCGGCGCGGTCGCGTCCGCGAACCGCTCCTCGACCAGCGCGTCGGTGACCAGGTCCTGGTTGACCACCATGGTCGATATGAAGGCGCGCAGCGTCTCCTTGGTCGGGTGGGCGCCGAAGTCCATCAGCCGCTGGACCCCCTCGGTGGGGTCCGCGTGGAACAGGTTGAGCGAGAGCCCACCCGGCCCCATCATGATCAGCCGCCCGACCCGGTCGGGATTGGACAACGCCAGCCGCATCGCCGTACCGCCGCCCAGGCTGTTGCCGAGCAGGTGCACCTTCTCGAGGCCGAGCCGGTCGAGCAGCGCGACGACCGCATCGGCCGAGAACCGGTAGTAGTTGCCCACGACGGGCGGTTTGTCGGACCCGCCGAAGCCGGGCTGGTCGACCAGCAGCGTCCGGTAGTCCGCCGCGAATCCCGGCAGGGCGGAGCCGAAGTTCGACCACGACGAGGCACCGGGGCCGCCGCCGTGCAGCATGACGAGCGGGATCTCGAGACCACCTCCTCGATCACCGCCATCTGCTTCGGCGGAGTCGTAGTACTGGAGCGTGATCTCGCCGGCCGCCTCGGTCTTCACCTGGGCGGTACGACGGGTGCTCTCCTTGGAGTAGTCACTCACCGGATCAGTACATCCCCGGGTCGACCTTGTGCCCGAACTGGTGGGCGCCGTACATCTGGAGCGCCCGCTCGGGATCGTTGGCGGCATGCACCCGGCCGGCGTGAGCGTCGCGCCACGCCCGCTGGAGGAAGGTGCCCTCAGCGAGCGCACGACCACCGGACGCCTCGAAGAGGGAGTCGATCGCGTCGATGGCGCGGGTGGTGCCGAGCACCTGGTCGCGCCGGACGCGGAGCCGCAGCTCGAGGGGGATGGCCTCGCCGCGGGCGACGAGGTCCTGCTCCTCGCGGATGTTGTTCATGAGCAGCGCCCAGGCAGCGTCGATCTCGGACGACGACCGGGCGATCCGCACGGCGGCGAACGGGTCGAGCGAGGCCTTCTCACCGAGATAGGCCGCGCGCACTCGCTTCTGCTGCATCTCGACGTGCTCGGCGTAGGCCCCCTTGGCCATGCCGATGATCGGCGTGGCGATGGTGCTGGTGAAGATCGAGTGGAAGGGCAGCTTGTAGAGGTCGCTGGGGTTGACCGCCTGGCCCGGTCCCTTGCACTGGCCGGTCTCACCCATCGACAGCGTGAACGCCTCGGGGATGAACGTCTCCTCCACGACGATGTCGTTGGACCCGGTGCCGCGGAGGCCGACGACGTTCCAGACGTCGACGATCTGGTACTTCTCCCTCGGGACCATGAACGTCCGGAAGTCGACGACCTGGCCCTCGTCGTTGAAGACCAGCCCACCCAGCAGCACCCAGCTGCAGTGGTCGCAGCCCGAGGAGAAGCTCCACTTGCCGGAGAGCGTGAAACCACCCTCGGCGAGCATCGCCTTGCCCGTGGGGGCGTACGACGAGCTGAGGCGCACCGCCTGGTCGTCACCCCACACCGCTTGCTGGGCCTCGTCGTCGAACAGGGCCACCTGCCAGGGGTGGACGCCGACCACGCTCGAGACCCACCCGGTCGACCCGTCGGCGGACGCGATGTCGCGGACCGCGGTGTAGAAGTCGACCGGGTCCGCCTCGAAGCCGCCGTACCGCTTCGGCTGCAGCAGCCGGAAGAACCCGGTCTCCTCGAGCTCCTTGACGGAGGACTCGGGTACGACGCGCAACCGCTCGCCCTCGTCGGCGCGCTCGCGGAACGTGGGGAGCAGGTCACGCACGCCGTCGAGGACGGACTGGACCTCCGCAGATCGGTTCATGAGTTGATACTAGAACACGTTCTCGTTTTGGTGAAGCCGAACGCGGAGCTCGTCCCCGGATCCGGGCGCCACCACCGGGTGACCAGAACGGCTGTCACATCCGGCAACGCCGCTCATTGGTCCGCGCCACGGCGGCGGATACCGTCCGAGAAGTCGGGACCGCACGCTTGGGGGAGCAGCAATGGAGGACACCGGGACGGCTGGTGGTGCCGGCGGCGCGACCGACGCCGCCCTCGCCGCCCGGGACTTCCGCGTCTCGCTGGAGCACCGGCGCGACATCGACGACCTCGTCGCCGACGCGGTGTCGGTCCGCCAGCGGGCGACGGTCGAGGGCGCCGAGATCATCCGCAACGCCGAGGCGCTGGCGCGCCAGATCGTCGCCGACGCCCAGCAGGAGGCGGACCGGCTCATCGCCGAGGCAACGCGACTCACCGCCGAGGCGCAGCAGGCGCTCGAGGATGCGGCCGCCCGGGACGACCTCGCCGAGGCTGAACATGCCGAGCGGGTGAGCGCGACGATCGGGCGGCTCGAGTCGATGGCGAGCGAGGTGCACATGGTCCTCGACAACGCGATCGCCGAGGTGACCGACTCACTCACGGGCGACGTCGAGAGCGTCCCCGACAGCGCTCCGCTCGAGAGCGTCCCCGACGGTGCTCCGCGGACCGACAAGCTCCCTGCTTCCCAGTCCCGTGCCGTGGCCGAAGCGCGGCTCGATCGCTGGCGCGAGCGCTTCCGCCAGGCGCGCTGAGTCTTGGACGACACGACCAGCGCAGCGCAGGTCGCGACGAGCCCTGCAGGCGACGCTGCCCGCGAGTTCAGGGCATCGCTCGAGCAGAGACGTGCGGCCGACGCCATCGGCGCGCCGTCCCTCGAGGCGCGCCAGCGCGCGGCGACGTACGCGGACGACATCGTGCGGCACGCGGACGCGCTGGCCGAGAGGATCGAGGCCGAGGCACGGGAGCGCGCCGAGCAGATCGTGGCCGAGGCGCAGACCCGTGCGGACCGGACGATCGCGGACGCCGAGGCCGTCCGCGTGGCCCTGCTGAGCGTCCTCGAACGCACCCGTGCCGAGCTGACCGCCCCCGGGACGACACCCGCCGCGCCGGCCGGTGTCGACCTGCTCTTCGGTGCCGTCGAGGCGACGCGACCGGTCGCACCGCCCTCGTCGTCGGCTACCCCGTCTTCCCCACCTCGGCGTCCTGCTTGGCCTTGAGCATCAACGCAATGTCGATCAGCTGGTCCTCCTGGCCACCGATGAGCTTTCGCGCTCCAGCCTCCAGCAGCAGCTGCGCGCCGGAGACGCCGTAGCGCTCCGCGGCGTTGCCGGCGTGCTTCAGGAACGACGAGTAGACGCCGGCGTAGCCCATCATCAGCGTCATCCGGTCGAGCTGGCACTCCTCGGGCATGGCCGGCTTGATGACGTCCTCCGACGCGTCGACGATCTTGAGGAAGTCGACGCCGGTGGTCCAGCCGACCTTGTCGCACACGCCGATGAACGCCTCGAGCGGAGTGTTGCCGGCGCCGGCACCGAACCGGCGGACCGAGCCGTCGATCTGGGTCGCGCCCGCGCGCGCCGCGATCACCGTGTTGGCGACGCCGAGACCAAGGTTCTCGTGGCCGTGGAACCCGACGTCGGCCTGGGCGCCGATCTCGGCGACGACGGCGGACACCCGGTCGGCGGTCTGCTCCATGATCAGCGCCCCGGCGGAGTCGACGACATAGACACACTGGCAGCCGGCATCGACCATGATCCGCGCTTGCACGGCAAGCACCTCCGGCGGCTGGGTGTGGCTCATCATCAAGAAGCCGACCGTCTCGAGACCCAGCTCGCGAGCCAGCCCGAAGTGCTGGATCGAGACGTCCGCCTCGGTGCAGTGGGTGGCGACCCGGCAGATCTGGCCGCCGTTGTCCTGGGCTGCCCGGATGTCGTCCTTGGTGCCGACGCCGGGGAGCATCAGGAACGCGATCTTGGCCCGCTTCGCGGTCTCGGCCGCGATCCTGATCAGCTCCTGCTCCGGCGTCTTGGAGAAGCCGTAGTTGAAGCTGCTGCCGCCGAGGCCGTCGCCGTGGGTGACCTCGATGACGGGGATGCCGGACTCGTCGAGGGCCTCGACGATGTCGTGCACCTCCTGGGCGGTGAACTGGTGCCGCTTGTGGTGCGACCCGTCGCGCAGGCAGGTGTCGGTCAGGCGCAGGTCGAGCTCGCCCCACGGCTCGTCGCCGTGGGTGCCGGACCAGGTCCGCTCGAGGGTGTTGACGGCGGAGCTGTCGAAGTCGGTCATCTCAGGCGTCCGCCTTCCGGGGGTCCACGGGGGCGGAGCCCCCGTGTGTGAGGATCGAGCGGGCGATGTGCTGGCCGACCTGGGTCGCGGCGGCGGTCATGATGTCGAGGTTCCCGGAGTACGGCGGGAGGTAGTCCCCCGCACCCTCGACCTCGACGAAGATCGAGACTCTCCTCATCCCCTTGGTGAAGTCCGAGGGCCCGTCGAACTGCGGCTCCTGGAGCAGCCGGTAGCCCGGGACGTACTCCTGGACGGCCCGCTCCATCTCGTGGATCGACGCCGCGATCGCGTCGGTGTCGGCGTCAGCGTCGACCGCGCAGAAGATCGTGTCGCGCATGATCATCGGCGGCTCGGCCGGGTTGAGGATGATGATCGCCTTGCCGCGCTCGGCGCCGCCGATCGTCTCCACGCCCGCGGCCGTGGTGCGGGTGAACTCGTCGATGTTGGCGCGCGTGCCGGGGCCGGCGCTCACGCTGGAGACCGAGGCGACGATCTCGGCGTACGACACCGGCGGTGACCCGGGAGACGGCCGCCACCATCGGGATCGTGGCCTGGCCACCGCAGGTGATCATGTTGACGTTGGGCTCGCCGACGTGCTCCTCGCCGTTGACCGGGGGGATGACCGCCGGGCCGACGGAGGCGGGCGTCAGGTCGATCGCGCGGATGCCGGCCTCGGCGTAGCGGGGGGCGTACTCCTTGTGCACGTAGGCCGACGTGGCCTCGAACAGGAGGTCCGGCAGCTCGTCCTGCTCGAGCAGCCAGTCGACGCCCTCGTGCGTGGACACCAGTCCCTGATCGGCGGCGAGCTTGAGCCCCTCACTGGCGGGGTCGACGCCGATCATCCAGCGCGGCTCGATCATTCCGTTCTCCTGGCCAGAACGCAGCAGCTTGTACATCAGGTCGGTCCCGATGTTGCCGGGCCCGACGATCGCGGCAGTGACGGTCCTCTTGGGCGTGCTCATCCGTACTACTCCTCGAACTCGACTGCGAGCGGCTCGAACCCGCTGATGGACGCCGTCACCTGGTCACCCGGGGCGAACGGCACGAACGGGCCCAAGGCCCCGGACAGGACCAGGTGACCGGCCCGCAGCGGGTCGCCGAAGCGACGCGCCTGCACAGCGAGCCAACGCAGCGCTCGCAGTGGGTCGCCGAGGCAGGCTGCACCGGTACCGGCGGAACGTTCCTCGCCGTTGATGGACAGCGACATCACCACGTCGCGCGGCTCGAAGGCGTCGAGCTTGCGGCCGTCCCGCCCTACGACGAACAACCCCGACGACGCGTTGTCCGCAACGGTGTCGGTGAACCCGATCTTCCAGTCCGCGATCCGCGAGTCGACGATCTCGAGCGAAGGCAGCGCAACGTCGACGGCCGCGCGCACCGCCTCGACCGTGATCTCGTCCTCGTCGAGGTCGATGTCCCGGCGCGAGCACGAACGCCACCTCGGCCTCCACCCGCGGCTGCACCAGTCTCCGCATCGGGATCGGGGTTCCGTCGATCCCGTCGCTGACATCCATGTCGCTCAGCAGGTAGCCGAAGTCGGGCTGGTCGACGCCGAGCTGCCGCTGGACCGCCTCCGAGGTCGCACCGATCTTGCGTCCCACGACAGTGACGCCTGCGGACAGCCGTCGCCGCACGAGTCCCTGCTGCACCGCGTAGGCCGCCGGCAGGTCGTCGGTGCCGATCAGGTCGCGCACCGGCGCGCACGGCACCCGCGTGTCCTGCGCGACGGCCAGGCGTTCCACCGCTGCCGCGATCGCGTCTTGGGAGGTCACGGGAGTCAATACTAGAACCTGTTACAGTTTTGTGCCATGACGGGACCCCTCCCTGCCCACGGTGGCGCTCCGACCGCCCTCCCAGCAGAGGTGGACGTCGTCGTCGTGGGTGCCGGCGGTGCCGGGATGAGCGCTGCGCTCGCGGCCGGGCGGAAGGGCCTCGACACGATCCTCGTCGAGAGGAGCGCCTACTTCGGCGGCTCGACTGCCCGCAGCGGCGGTGGAGTCTGGATCCCCGGCAACTACGCGCTGGCCGACGCCCGGCAGGTCGACGCGGGTGAGCCCGAGCGCGCCCGTGAGTACCTCGACGCGATCGTCGGCGACGTCGTACCGAAGACCCGGCGCGACACCTACCTCGCGCGCGGGCCCGAGGTCCTGGAGTTCATCAAGGACAACACCCCGGTGCGCTTCCGCTGGGTGCCGGAGTACGCCGACTACCACCCCGAGGCGCCCGGGGGCCGGCCACGCGGCCGCAGCGTCGAACCGGTCCCCCTCGACGCCCGCTTCCTGGGCGACGAGCTCGACCGGCTGCACCCGCCGTACACCAAGGCTCCGGCGAACCTGATCGTCACCCAGAAGGACTTCCGCAAGATCAGCCTCGGCACGCGAAGCGTCAGGGGACCGATCACGATGGTGCTCGTCCTGCTGCGCCGGATCATCTCCACCATGCTGGGACGCCGGATGTATGCGATGGGCAACGCGGTCGCAATCGGTCTCCGCCAGGGTCTGGTCGACGCGGGCGTCCCCGTGCACTACGAGACCGAGCTCGTGGACCTGGTGATCGAGGACGGCCGGGTCGTCGGGGTCAGGGTCGTGCGTGACGGCGCGGACCACGTGGTCCGGGCACGCCGGGGCGTGATCGTCGGCAGCGGGGGGTTCGAGAGGAACCTCGAGATGCGCGAGAAGTACCAGCCCCAGCCGACCTCGACCGACTGGACGACCGGTTCGCAGTTCAACACCGGGGGCGGCATCCTCGCGGGCATCGCAGCCGGCGCCGAGACCGACCTGATGGACGATGCCTGGTGGGGGCCGACGATCCCGTTGCCGAACCGCCCGTGGTTCTGCCTGGCCGAGCGCAACCTGCCGGGATCGATCATCGTCAACCAGGCGGGCCGCCGGTTCATGAACGAGGCACTTCCGTACGTCGAGGCGACGCACGCGATCTACGAGGGTGAGGCCACCGGCGTCGGCCACGTGCCGAGCTGGATGATCATCGACCAGCGCTACCGCAACCGCTACCTGTTCGCCGGTCTCGGTCCGCGCCAGCCGTTTCCCGGCAGCTGGCTGAGGTCCGGCGTCGTGCGGAAGGCGGCGACGCTCGCCGACCTCGCCGAGCAGATCGAGGTGCCGGCCGACGCGCTGATCGCGACCGTGGAGCGGTTCAACGGGTTCGCCGGGACCGGCGTCGACGAGGACTTCCACCGGGGCGAGTCGGCCTACGACAAGTACTACTCCGACCCGAGGGTGAAGCCGAACCCGTCGCTGCACGCGATCGACCACGCACCGTTCTACGCCGTCAAGATCGTGCCGGGCGACCTCGGCACGAAGGGCGGCCTCGTGACCGACGAGCGGGCGCGGGTGCTGCGCCCGGACGGCTCGGTGATCCCGGGCCTCTACGCCGCCGGCAATGCGTCGTCGGCGGTGATGGGCCGGACCTACGCCGGGCCCGGCGCCACCATCGGCCCGGCGCTGGTGTTCGGCTACCTGGCCGTCGAGGACCTGGTTTCGACAAGCTCAACCACTGGGAGTGCCTAGTGCCCATCGACCCCTCCGTCGCGATCGGGGCCGACCTCGGCTCCCGCACCTTCTCGTGGACCGAGAGCGACGTGCTGCTCTACCACCTCGGCATCGGCGCCGGGTCGCGCGAGGGCGACAACCGGTCCCTCGCCGGACTGCGATACACGCTCGACGGCCCGGCGCTCCAGGTGCTGCCTTCGTTCGCGGTCGTCGCGCCGACGTTCCACGAGACCGACCCGCCGGCGCTCGACCTGCCCGGCTGCGACATCAACCTCGCCCAGGTGGTGCACGGCTCGCAGGCGGTCTCCGTGTCCGGCCCGCTGCCCACGTCCGGCACCGCGACCCTGTCGACGAAGCTCACCGACATCTGGGACAAGGGCAAGGCCGCCGTCATCTGGCAGGAGAGCGTGGCCCGCTCCACTGCGCCGGACGGAGGGCAGGGCGAGGAGCTGTGGAGGGCGCGCTCGTCGATCTTCGTCAAGGGTGAGGGCGGCTGGGGCGGCGGCCGGGGCACGACGGCAACGGTCGTGCTTCCCGAGCGCGAGCCCGACCTGCTGACGTCCTACGCCGTGACCCCTCAGCAGGCGCTGCTCTACCGCCTCTGCGGTGACCGCAACCCGTTGCACGCCGACCCGGACTTCGCGAAGGCCGCCGGCTTCCCGGCGCCCATCCTGCACGGCCTGTGCTCCTACGGCATCGTGCTGCGCGAGCTCACCGACGGCCTCCTCGACAGGGACGCGACGATGGTGCGCGCCTTCACCGGGCGGTTCGCCGGTGTGGTCTTCCCCGGCGAGACGATCCGGGTGGCCGGCTGGCGCGAGGACGGTCAGGTCGTCGCGGCGGCAACCATCGCCGGCGGCGACCGCGACGGGTCCCCCGTGCTCGCCGACTGCGTCCTGACCCTCTAGGAGCCGAGCTCCAGGTAGCGGTCGTCGTCTCGCCGTAAGGTAAAGAACATGTCCTACCCTCCCCCGCTGTACGACGGCGCCTCCGGTGAGGTCTCCGCGACCATCACGCGGGACGGCGCCGAGCCGGACCTCGTCTACCCCAACGGCAACCGCGTCACCTATCTCGCCGAAGGCGCGTCGACCGGCGGGCTGTTCGGGCTCTACAAGTGGGAGTTCTCAGAGGCCGTGAGCGGCCCGGGCGCGCACTTCCACCGCACCATCTCGGAGTCCTTCTACATCCTCACCGGCGAGGTGAGCGTCTACGACGGGAAGGAGTGGGTCACGGCCGCACCCGGTGACTTCCTGCACGTCCCTCCCGGCGGCCTGCACGGCTTCCGCAACGAGTCCGGCGCTGCCGCGTCCATGCTGCTGCACTTCGCTCCCGGCGCCCCGCGGGAGGCCTACTTCGAAGGCCTCGACCGGCTCGCTCGCGGCGAGAAGTGGACGCCCGAGGAGTACGACCGGTTCATGGCCGAGCACGACAACTTGTGGACCGACTGAAGACTCAGGAAGCCCGGCGCACCACGACCAGGGCGACGTCGTCCTCGACGCTCTCGTCGCCCAGCCCGACAGCGATGATGCGACTGCAGGCCGTCTCCGCGTCGTGACCGGCGCAGAAAGCTCGTCGGACCAGCTCGAGGCGCTCGTCGTACTGGTCGGGGCGTCCGTGCCGGCCCACCCGGCGCTCGACCAGCCCGTCGGTGTAGAACGCGATCGAGGAGCCGGGCGCAACAGGGATCTTCTCGCTGTGGCGTGGTCCTTCCGGATCGACGCCGAGCAGCAGACCGGGCGAGATGTCGGCGAGGTCGGCGAGCTCCTCCCCGGCGCGGGCGATCAACGGGGCCGGATGCCCCGCGCTGCAGACGACCAACTCGTCGAACGGTGGCTCGGTCACCGCATAGAGGACGGTGGCCGAGATCTCGCTCTCGAAGTAGCAGAGCTTGCGGTCGAGGCGCTGCAGCACCTCTGCCGGGTCGTCGTGGTCGAGGGCGTAGGCCCGGAGAGCGCTACGGAGGCGACCCATGACGATTGCCGAACGGAGGCCGTGGCCCTCCACGTCCCCCATGACGAACGCCGTCTTGCCGTTCGGCAGGGTGAAGACGTCGTACCAGTCACCGCCCAGGTCGCCCTCAGCGGGCAGGTAGCGCACTGCGACGTCGAGGCCGTCGATGGCCGGCGGGGCCGCCGGGAGCAGGCTGCGCTGGAGGACCAGTGCCGCGAGGTGCGCGTCGTCCTGGGTCCGCTCGGACAGTCGCCGGCCGATCTCCGCCGCGGCACCCGCCAGCCGCTCGGCTTCCCCGTCGGTGAACGACCGGTTGTCGAAGCTTCCGACGTGCAGGACGCCGAGCAGGCGGTCGCGCGCCGAAGACCGGCACGCCGAGGAGCCGCTGGACGCCGACCTCGCGGAGGATCGGGTTGAGCACCGAGACCTCGTTGACCTCGTTCACGAACACCGGTCGGCGTCGCTCGGCGACTCGGCCGGCGAAACCGGACCCGACCCGCACGTGCGGAGCGCCGCGCCACCGGCGCCCGAGGCCTGCCGACGCGGCCGGCTCGAGCACGTCGCCCGTCTCGTCGAGCAGGAGCAGCGTCGCCGTGTCCGAGGCCATCGAGCTCCGGACGTTGTCGACCAGGTCCTGGACCGAGCCCAGATCCACCGTCACAGGTGTGTCGCCTCCACCGCCGTCGATCCCGAGGACCGACTGCTTGGGTCCTGGCGGCCATCCTTTCACAAGCGGGCTCGAGGGGTCGGAGGTCGGTCCGGGGTCAGCGGCTCCGCGTCGCGATGATCTGCTCGCGCAGGATGTCGCCGTGACCCGCGTGCCGGGCGAGCTCCTCGATCATGTGGACGTAGATCCAGCGGAGGCTGACCGGGCCGCGCCGCGGATGCGCGCCGGTGTCGTCGAGGTCGTTGTCGAACGCGAGCCGGTCGGACTCCTCGCACACGCGGCGGAAGTTCTCGCGGATCGAGGCGATGGTGTCGTCGGTCGCGAGCCGGAAGCTGTCGTCGATGTCGTCGGGGACCCCGACCTCGGCACGGGTGCGACCGGGCAGGGTGACGTGGAACCAGACCTGCTCCGCGAAGGCCGCGTGCTTCACGAGGCCGAGGAGGGTGGTCAGCGAGGGGACCAGGCTGCGTCGCGCCTCCTCGTCGGTGACCCCGTCCAGCAGCTCGAGGATCTCTGCCCGGTTGGCCGCGAGCGTGTCGACCAGGGTCTTTCGCTCCGAGGCGGTGGTGTCGCTCACGGCGTCAGGTTACGAGGCCGACAGGATCAGCCCGCTCGTGGGGACGCCGGTGCCGGCGGTGACCAGCACGTGGTGGGCGTCGTCGACGGGATTGACTGAGGTGCCGCGGATCTGGCGGACGCCCTCGGCGATGCCGTTCATGCCGTGGATGTAGGCCTCGCCGAGCTGCCCGCCGTGGGTGTTGACCGGCAGCCGTCCGCCCACCTCGATCGCGCCGTCCCTCACGAAGTCGGGCGCTTCGCCGCGACCGCAGAAGCCGAGCTCCTCGAGCTGCATGAGGACGTACGGCGTGAAGTGGTCGTAGAGCACCGCCATCGGAATCTCGGCCGGCGTCAGGCCTGACTGTCGCCATAGCTCGCGACCGACGACGCCCATCTCAGGGATCCCGATGTCGTCGCGGTAGTAGGACGTCATCACGAACTGGTCGCGACCGCTCCCCTGCGCGGCTGCCACGACGTAGGCCGGCGTCTGCGCCAGGTCCCGCGCCCGCTCGGCGGAGGTGATCACCAGCGCCACCGCTCCGTCGCTCTCCTGGCAGCAGTCGAGGAGGTGCAGCGGGTCGGCGATCATCCGCGACGCCTGGTGGTCCTCGAGCGTGATCGGCTTGCCGTAGAAGAACGCGCCGGGGTTGATCGCGGCGTGCCGGCGATCGGCGACGGCGACACGACCGAAGTCCTCCGAGGTCGCGCCGTACTCGTGCATGTAGCGGCGGGCCTGCATCGCGACGGTCGCCGCGGGGGTGCCGAGGCCCATCGGGTAGGTCCACGCGTTGTCGAGGCCGTTGGTGTTGACCTGCGTAGCCGCAGCCACCGACACCTGCCCGAAGCGTGACTCCGAGCGCTCGTTGAAGCCGCGGTAGGCGACGACGACGTCGGCGACGCCGGTGGCGACCGCCATCGCTGCCTGCTGCACCGTGGCGCAGGCCGCGCCGCCGCCGTAGTTGATCCGGCTGAAGAACCGCAGCTCCTCGATGCCGAGCTCACGGGCCAGTGCGATCTCGGAGGAGGTGTCCATCGTGAAGGTCGTCAACCCGTCGACATCGGCGACGGAGAGGCCGCAGTCGGCCAGAGCGTGCTGGACCGCCTCCACCGAGAGCTGCAGCTCCGAGCGGCCGGACTCCTTCGAGAACTCGGTCGCCCCGATGCCGACGACAGCGGTCCTTCCGCTGAGGGTGCGGTCGGTCATACCGCGACCCTGACCGTCCCGGTCACGTGGTCGCCCAGCGACACCCGGCCCACGACGTCGATGGTGGCTGTCCCGCCCGACACGTCGGTGACCGTGCCGCTGAAGGTCAGGGTGTCGTAGGGGTGAGCGGGGGCGCCGAGCCTGATGGCGATGCCCTCGAGCCGGCAGTCGTGACCCACCCAGTCGGCGACGAACTTCTCGACCAGCCCGTTGGTGGTCAGGATGTTCATGAAGATGTCCTTGGACCCGGCGCCCTGAGCGACGTCGCGGTCGTGGTGGACGTCCTGCCAGTCGCGGGTCGCGATCGCGGTGCTGACGATCGTGGTCGGCGTCATCGGCAGGCTCCACTCGGGGATCACCTGGCCGGGCTCGAGAGCTCTCATCGCCCCGCCTCCGTCGCAGCGTGCCAGATCGGGAGGGTCAGGTCGTCGTCGACCCGGTCGTAGTCCACCTGCAACCGCATCCCGATCTCGATCTGGTCGTCGGCGACGCCGGCGACCTCGCCGACCATCCGCACGCCCTCGTCGAGGTCGATCAGCGCGATCACGATCGGCAGCTCCTTGCCCGGGACCGGCGGGTGCCGGTGCACGACGTACGAGAAGACCGTGCCGAGTCCCGACGCGACGACGTAGCCGCGATCGAGGGCACCGCACGCGGGACAGGCCGGACCGGGCGGGTGCCGGAGCACGCCGCACGCGTTGCAGCTCTGGATCCGCAGCTCGCCCTTCTGGGTGCCCTCCCAGAAGTACGCGCTGTCGCGGTTGACCATCGGACGGATCATGCGGAGTCCTTCGGGATGAACTTCAGCACCCGGAAGAGCATGCTCGCGACCTTCTCACTGCGCCCGTCCGGGTGGCAGACGTACCAGGTGTTGCGCGAGGTCACGAAGTAGCCGAGGCCCATCGCGGTGTTCTTCGGGCCCGCGACGGAGTCGAGCGCGGTGGTGACCCGCAGCTCCTCGCCGACCTTCAGGTAACGCTCGTAGGTCTGCTCGCAGTTGGTCCCGAGCACGGCGGTGAAGCCCTCCGCGGTGAGGATCTCCATCATCTGGCTCAGCGGGTCGTCGTCGGGGCGGCGTCGTCCCAGGCCGGGCATGGTCCACACCTGGGCCATCGACGGCGGGGCCTCTCCCGACCGGAACCGCTCGTTCTCGTAGCCCATCGCGTCGAGCCAGGCACCGATCGTCGGCTGGTTGACGGGATACGGCGCCACCGACTCCGACGCCTCCCCCAGCGCCTTGATCCGCTCCGCCTCGCCCATGATCCGCTCGTGCCGGGTCTCGAGTCGGTCGCCAGAGCGACCTCCTCGACCACCGGAGCCGCTCATCGCGGCACCCGCGGGAGGCCGAGACCGAACATCGCGATCAGCTCGCGCTGGACCTCCTGCACGCCGCCGCCGAACGTCAGCACCAGGTTGCGCTTCGCCTGCGCGTCCAGGTAGTCCAGCAGCTCCTTGGTCTCCGGGTCGCCCGCGTCGCCGTGCTTGTGCACGATCGCGATCAGGTCGGCGAGCAGGTGCTGGACCTGGTCGGAGGCGAACACCTTGGTTGCCGAGGCGTCCGCAACGGCAATCTCACCGGTCGCCGCCTGCCGTGCGACGTTCCAGTTGAGCAGCTCGTTGACGCGGAAGACGGCCGTCGCCCGGCCGAGCAGCTCGGCCACGCCGGGCACCTGCCGCACGCCCGCGGTGTCGGCCCAGCGCAGCACCTTGTCGCGCAGACCCTCGATCCGTCCGGCCGGTCCGAGCATGACCCGCTCGTGGTTGAGCTGGGTGGTGATCAGCTTCCAGCCCTGGTTCTCCTCGCCGACGAGCATGTCGACGGGCACCCGGACGTCGTTGAAGTAGGTCGCGTTGACGTGGTGGGACCCGTCGGCGGTGATGATCGGCGTCCAGCTGTAGCCGGGGTCCGACGTGTCGACGATCAGGATCGAGATCCCGCGGTGCTTCGGGGCGTCCGGGTCGGTGCGGACCGCCAGCCACAGGTAGTCGGCCTGGTGGCCGCCAGTGGTCCACATCTTCTGGCCGTTCACGACGTAGTGGTCGCCGTCGCGCCGCGCCGTCGTCCTGAGCGAGGCCAGGTCGGTGCCGGCGTCGGGCTCGCTGTAGCCGATCGCGAAGTGCACGTCGCCGGCCAGGATCCGCGACAGGAACAGCTCCTTCTGCTTCTCCGTGCCGTAGCGGATCAGCGTGGGCCCGACGGTCTGCAGGGTCACGGCCGGCAGGTGCACGTCGGCGTACTGCGCCTCGTTGGCGAAGATCGTCTGCTCGACCTCGCCGAGCCCGTGGCCGCCGTACTCCTTCGGCCAGCCGACCCCCATCCAGCCGTCGTTGCCGAGCCGCTTGACCAGCCGTTCGTACGACGCACCGTGCCGGTCCCAGGCGCCCTCGACGGGACTCGGGTCGGCCGGGTGCCCGAACTCCTCGGCGACCCCGGCGAAGTAGCTGCGGAGCTCGGCCTTCAGCGCGCGCTGCTCGTCGGACAGCTCGAGGTTCTTGGCGTCGGTCCTCTCGACCGGCACCTCGGCACCCGCGGTGTCGAGGGCGTGCGCGAGGTCGGTGCCCCAGGTCGAGAATCCGACCAGCGGATAGGTGACGTCGACGCCCATGCCTCCGTGCAGGTGGTGGCAGGTGCGGAAGGCGTGGGGCGCCACCCGGCTCGCCCAGTAGGCGGCGACCGCGAGATCGTCCGCGGCCGGCAGCGCGTGCGCGACCCGCCACACGGCGTTGTCCGCGGCGAGGTCGAGGGTGCGGCTGGCGATGTAGACGTCGGCCATCTGCAGCGAGACGGCCTGGAACTGCGCCAACGCGCGACCGAACTGCTCGCGGCCCTTGACGTAGTCGGCGGTCAGGTCGCGGGCGCCGGCGAGCACACCCGCCGCGGTCACGACGAGACCGGCGGCGGCCACCGCTCGGAGGTACGGCGCCGCGGCCCCCTCGAGCAGCTCGGCCGGCGCGTCCTCCAGCACCACGCTGAACGTGGGGGTGGCTGCCGAGGAGCTGGCCGGCAGCAGGGTGACGCCAGAGCCCCGGGGGTCGACGACGGCCACGACCTCGCGGTCACCGTCGCGGGCGACGACCAGCAGCGCCGCGGCGGTGTCGGCGTAGGTGACCGCGACCTTGCGACCGCTCACCCGTCCGTCGGTGTACGTCGCCATGGTCCCGGGCCGGTCCGTGAGCGCCGGCGTCAGCACGGCGCCGTCGGCGATCGCCGCGAGGTGCTCCTTGCGCTGCGCCTCGGTGCCGTGGGCGGCGAGGGAGAGCGCGGCGCAGCAGAGCGTCTCCCACGCAGGCAGCCGCTGGGCACGCTGACCGGACTCCCGCAGCAGCACCGCGACCGCCTCGAGGCCGAGCCCGTCGCCGCCGTACTCCTCGGGAAGCGGGAGCGCAGTCAGTCCGGCCGCCTGCCAGGCAGCCCAGTCCCCGGCCCGGTCCAGCACCTCGGTGACGACCGCGCGTACCGCACTGATCTCGTCAGCTTCCACAGGCAGAACTGTAACGTGTTCTATTCCGGCGCATCAGGAACCGACGGGTTCTATCTTCATCACCGTTACTCATGGTCAACGGCTATGTCGTGCGGCAGGCGATCACCGCAGCACTCACCGCGAACGCGGTCCGCCCCCTTCCTGGGTATCGAGTAGGCATCCCCGCCTTCTTCGCCGGATGGCTCACCGGTGAGCTCGCGCCCCACGTCCTCGCCGCGACCGCGACCGACACCGCAGCCCAGATCGCCCGCGGACGTCGCGACCCGCTGGGCTTCGCGCTCGCAGGCGCGAGCGTCGTCGGGCTGAGCTACCTGATCGCGCAGAGCCGCCGTGCGGTGCACGTGGCGGAGGACGCCCTCGTCGAGGCGATCGGGCTCGACTACGTCGAGCAGCTCGACCAGGCGCCGTCGCCGGCCGACCTCGCGACACCGTGGGGGCGGGTGGCCAACCCGTTCGCCTTCGACCGGTCACGGCGCCGCGCCGGGGTGCAGGTGAAGCGCGACGTGCCGTTCGCGCCGTACGGCAAGCGCGGGATGCTGGACGTCTACACCTCGACGAACACCCCGGCCTCCGGCGCACCTGTGCTGCTCCAGGTCCACGGCGGCGCGTGGGTCATCGGCAAGAAGGAGGAGCAGGGCCTCGCCCTGATGGAGCACCTCGCGGCCAAGGGCTGGGTGTGCGTGGCGGTCAACTACCGGCTGGCACCACGCGACCGGTGGCCGGCGCAGATCGTCGACGTCAAGCAAGCCATCGCCTGGATCAAGGAAAACATCGCCGACTACGGCGGCGACCCCGACTACATCGCGATCACCGGTGGCTCCGCGGGCGGGCACCTCACGTCGCTCGCGGCGCTGACGCCCAACGACCCGGACTTCCAGCCGGGCTTCGAGGACGTCGATACGACCGTCCAGGTCGCCGTGCCCCACTACGGCGTCTACGACATGGCCGGCGTGGGAGGTCACCGCAACGTCGAGCTGATGCGGGACCAGTTCCTCGCGAAGCGGGTCTTCGAGCAGCCGTACTCCGCGGCGCCCGAGGTCTACCAGGCGGCGACGCCGCTGCTACGGGTGACCGCCGACGCTCCCGACTTCTTCGTGATCCACGGCCGCCACGACACCCTGGTCGGTGTGACGCAGGCCCGCCAGCTGGTCGAGCGGCTGCGCGAGACGTCGAAACGAACCGTCGTCTACGCCGAGCTCCCCTATGCCCAGCACGCCTTCGACGTGTTCCCCTCGATCCGGTCGCAGCACATCGTCCGCGCGATCGACCGCTACCTGCACTGGCACTGGAACATGTGGCGCAAGGAGCAGGCCGAGCGCTGATCGGAGCTAGCGGGGCAGGCCCAGGACCCGCTCGCCGACCACGTTGCGCAGGACCTGCGTCGTACCGCCGGCGATCGACAGGCAGCGGGTGTTGAGCATCTCCCAGACGTCGGCCGCGAGACCGTCGGCGTCCCGCTCGACCGTCCCGGTCGCCGCCACCGCGTCGCCTTGCAGCTCGACGACGAGCGCGGAGGACGACTGACGGCTGCGGACCCCGAGCAGCTTGGCCACGCTCGACTCCGCACCCGGTCCGTGACCGCCGATCGCTCGTAGCGTGGTGCGGACGCCGAGCAGCCCGCACACCGTCGCCAGGGCGACGGCATGGCCGACCCGGGCGGTCTCGACCGGCCCCAACCCGTCGGCCGCGAGGCCGACCGCCCGCTCGACGCTCTTGCCGAGCCGCGCACTCGCCATCGCGACCCGCTCGTTGGCAAGCGTGGTGCGGGCGAGCCGCCAGCCGTCGCCGGGCTCGGCGACCACGCAGTCGTCGGGCACGAACACGTCGTCGAGGAACACCTCGTTGAACAGCGCTTCCCCGGTGATCTCCCGGAGCGGCCGCACGTCGACTCCGGGTGACCGCATGTCCACGAGGACGTAGGTGATGCCCTGGTGCTGCGGCACGTCCTGGTCGGTGCGGGCCAGGCAGATGCCCCAGTCGGCGCGCTCGGCGACGGACGTCCACACCTTCTGCCCGGTGAGGCGCCAGCCGCCCTCGGCCCGCTCCGCACGCGTCCGCAGCGAGGCCAGGTCGGAGCCTGCACCTGGCTCCGAGAAGAGCTGGCACCAGGTGAGCTCGCCGAGGAGAGAGGGCCGCACGAACCGCTCGCGCTGCTCGTCGGTGCCGTGCTGCAGGATCGTGGGCACCGCCCAGCCGGCGATGACGAGGTCCGGCCGGGTGACGCCGGCGCGGGCGAGCTCCTGGTCGATCACGACCTGGGTCACCGGGTCGGCGGCCAGCCCGTAGGGGGCGGGCCAGTGCGGCGTGAGATAACCGGTATCGACCAGCGCCGCACGCCGTTCGGCCGGCGGCAGGCCGGCGATCCGTTCCGCGGTGGCCCGGGCCTCGGTGCGGAACGGCTCGTCGAGTCCTCCGAGATCGACGTTCGCGCGTCGTCGTACTCCCCCGACGGCGGCGGCCGTCAGCCGCGTCGCCGCCGTGTCGGCCGAGCCGACGAGGGCCCGTAGCGAGACCGCCCTCCGCAGGTAGAGGTGCGCGTCGTGCTCATAGGTGAACCCGATCCCGCCGAGCACCTGGATGCAGGACTTGGCCACGTCGACCGCCCCGCCGAAGCAGACCGCTTGGGCGACATCGACCGCGAACGCCCACTGCTCGTCGTCGTCGCCGTCCGCCGCGCAGGCCGCGTCCCACGCTGCCGCGGTCACCGCCTCGGCAGTCTCCAGCATCTCGGCACACAGGTGCTTTATCGCCTGGAAGGACCCGATCGGCTTGCCGAACTGCTCGCGGACCTTTGCGTACTCCACCGCGGTCTCGAGGCACCAGCGCGCGACGCCAGAAGCCTCTGCGGCCGCGAGGGTCACCGCCGTACGGCGGACGCGCTCGTCAGCCCCGCCCGAGACGACGGGTGCCGAACCGCTGGGCACGGGGGCACCGAGCCTCCCGTGCCGGGCACTCAGGTCGAGGCCGTCGACGGCGGAAGCGGCGCCGGCGGAGCCGCCGTCCCAGACGAGGCCTCCGTCGTACACCTGGACCCCGTGCCGCCCGGGCGCACCGGTCACGGTCGCGCCGATCGCAGCCCCGAGGAGCCCGCCCGGCACCAGCTCGTAGGCGCACGTCTCGAGCGCGACGGCCTGGTCGAGGATCGTGCCCCCGCCACCACCGTCGGCCTCCGGGACCGCGATCGCAGCCACGCCCATCTCCTCGGCCGCGGCCCAGATGTCGTCGAAGCGCTCGTCGACCCGGCCCTCCGCAGCGCGGACCGCCAGGATCGTCCCGAGGCTGGCCGCCCACTTGCGCAGGCTCGCGGCGAGCTCCGCGTGCTCGTCGGTGATCCCGATGGACATCTGTGCTCCTTGAGGTGGCCAAACTAGAACCTGTTCTAATGCTACTAGAATTGGGTGGTGACCGACACGATGCCGCCGGACCTCCTCGAGCACGCGCTCGCCGCGAAGGGCTTCATGCCGCCGGACGAGGGTGCTCTCCTCCACCGGGTCGCGCTCGAGCGACTCCCCCACGGGCCGGCGCTCGAGGTCGGCACCTACTGCGGCAAGTCGGCGATCTACCTCGGCGCGGCTGCCCGCGAGGTCAACGCAGCCGGCGGGTCGACGGTGGTGTTCACGGTCGACCACCACCGCGGGTCGGAGGAGAACCAGGCGGGGTGGGAGCACCACGACCCGACCGTGGTGGATCCCGAGCTCGGGCTGATGGACACGCTGCCGACGTTCCGCCGGACGATCGCGCGCGCCGGGCTCGAGGACCAGGTGGTCGCCGTCGTCGGGCGATCGACCGCAGTGGCCGCCCACTGGCGTACGCCGTTGTCCCTGCTCTTCATCGACGGCGGGCACGGCGAGCAGCCGGCCCGCGAGGACTTCGAGTCGTGGGCGCACTGGGTGATGCCGGGCGGGTTGTTCGCGATCCACGACGTGTTCCCTGATCCTGCGGACGGCGGGCGTCCGCCGTACGAGCAGATCTACCTGCCGGCCCTGGCGAGCGGCGCCTTCGCGGAGGTAGAGGCGGTCGGGTCGATGCGGGTGCTGCGCCGGGTCTCGTGACAGTCGCCAGAGCGACTTCCTCGACCACCGTCGCTTCGCTCAGGCGCGGCCGGCGACGCGCGCGGGTGAGGGGCAGTCGCACTCCAGGGCGATCTCCTGGAAGTGCGGTGCGAGGGACGTGCCGCGCATGATCCCCGAACCGGGTGAGCTGTGGCCGAAGGTCTCCCCCAGCGCGTCGGCAGCGAGGATCACCGCGGCCGCGGTGTAGGTCGTGTGCTCGTCGGGCCAAGGCACGTTGCGCGGTTCGACCTCGCCGGCCGCGTTGGTGACCTCGACCTCGTCCGCAGTGTCGCCGTAGACCCAGCCGGTCCAGTACTTGCCGCCCTCGCTCCGCAGGTGCTGCATGTCGGTCAGCAGCGCCCGGGCGCGGCGGTGGTCGCCGAGCAGGTCGAGGGCCATCGCCAGCTCGCACGTCTCGGCTCCGGTGACCCAGGGGTTCGTGTCGACGCACCGGATCCCGAGGTCGGGAACGACGAAGTCGTCCCAGCGCGAGTCGAGCAGCTCGAACGCGTCCCTCCCCCGCACAGCGCCACCGAGGACCGGGTAGTACCAGTCCATGGAGAAGGTGCTCTTGTCGGCGAACATCTCGCGGTGGACGCGCACCGCGTGGCCCAGCCGGCCGCCGACCAGCTCCCACTCCGGTTGCGGGTCATCCATCAGCTCGGCCAGCGCGACCCCTGCGCGGAGCGAGTGGTAGATCGAGGAGTTCCCGGTGAGCAGGCAGAAGTCGTCGACCGGGGTCCATCGGATGCCGCCGAACGGCTCCTGCAACGTGACCACCCAGTCGAGCGCGGCCCGGACCGAGGGCCAGTACCGCTGGACGAACCGGATGTCGCGGCGGACCAGCCAGTGGTGCCAGAGGCCGACGGCGAAGTACGCCGACATGTTGACCTCGCCGCGCTCGTCGTCCGGCTGGCCGTTGACGATCTTCATCGGGAACGAGCCATCCGGGCGCTGCATGGTGGGGATCCACGCGTATGCCCGCTCCGCAGCGGTCACCTGACCGCCCACGAGCATCGCCATCGCGCCCTCGACGTGGTTCCAGATGTCGACGTGCTCGCCGACCGTCCACGGGATGGCGCCCCACGGCTCCTGCATCGCTGCGATCGAAGCCGCGGTCTCCGCGATGTCGACGGCGCTGAGCACGCCCTCGACGTACGGCAACCGGGCGAGGGGGACCTCGGAGACCTCACGCACGCTGGGCGTCCTCCAGCACGTCCGCCGACCGCGACGCTGCCGCCAGCGGCTTGGTGAAGTAGAGAACCATGCTCTTCCCGATCAGCGGGTCGAGCACCTTGCCGGCCAGCTTGAGCGCCGTGGGCTGCTTCATGATCTCCCAGACCAGCAGCTTGTGGTACGCCTTGGCGAGCGGGTGGTCGTCGTTGTCGACGCCGACCGCGCACTTGATCCACCAGTACGGCGAGTGCAGCCCGTGGGCGTAGTCCCTGCCCTGGAAGATCATCGCGTCGCCGGTGGTGCCGTCGTTGGGCCGGCCGGCCTTGGTGATCTTGTCGATCAGCTCGTGGTCGGTGTAGATGCGGATGTGGCCGCCCTCGGCGTTGTGATAGTCCGCCGAGAGCTTCCAGCTGATGACCTCGGGGAGCCAGCGGGGCACGGAGACCGCGAGCGTGCCGCCGGGACGCAGCACCCGGACCAGCTCCTTGATCGCCTCGACGTCGGCCGGGATGTGCTCCAGCACCTCCGCGGCGACGATCCGGTCGAACTCACCGTCGCCGAACGGGAGTGCGAGCGCGTCGCCCTGCTTGACGTCGGCCTCGGCGCCCTCGGGCACCTCGCCGGCCTGCTCCATGGCGACGAAGAGGTCCTTGACGCTCTCGAGCTCTTCGGCGTCCATGTCGAACGCGATGACGTCGGCGCCGCGGCGGTACATCTCGAAGCTGTGGCGCCCGGCGCCGGCTCCCATGTCGAGCACCCGGTCGCCCGGCTGCAGGCCGAGACGGTCGAAGTCAACGGTCAGCATCTACTTGCTCCTGGTGGTACTCGGTGATCACGTGGGAGAGCACGCCGGCGGTCTGGACCGCGACGGCACTCCAGCTGAAGAGCTCCTTGACCCGCTGACGTCCTGCAGCGCCCATGCGGGCGCGCCGGTCCGGGTCGTCGAGCAGGGCAGCGACGGCGTGAGCGAGCGCGCCGACGTCTCCGGGCTCGACCACGTCCGCGCAGAGGCCGTCGGGGCCGACGACCTCCGGGATGGCGCCGGCCCGGGACACGACCAGCGGGGTCTCGCACGCCATCAGCTCCGCTGTCGGCAGCGAGAATCCCTCGTAGAGGGACGGGACGCAGGCGAGCTCGGCCGAGCCCATCAAAGCGACCAGCTCGTCATCGGTGAGGCCGTTGGCGAAGCTCACCTTGCCGGTGATGCCGAGCTTGTCGATGAGCTTCTCGGTGACCCCGCCCTCCTTCGGCTTGGTCACCAGGACCAGCTCGAGGTCGCGCTCGGTGAGCAGCTTGGCAAACGCCTCCAGCAGGATGTGGATGCCCTTCAGGGGAGCATCGGCACTCGCCATCGCGAGGATCCGGCCAGGCACCCGCGGCTGCCGTCGGCGGACAGAACCTCTCGTCGACGCCCAGCAGGATGGTCTCGATCCGCGCCGGCTCGACACCGAACTCCCGCACGACGTCGCGCTTGGAGGACTCGGACGGCACGAGGACCTGGCGCAGTCGGGGCGCGGTGCGCTTCTGCTCCTTGAGGAAGGAGTACCAGCGCCAGACACCGATCTTGGGGAACTCGACACGCCACCGCGAGCTCGCCTTCCTCCGCACCCAGGGCGCCACCTCGAGCTCGATGGCGCGGTCCATGGTGATCGGGTGGTGGATGGTCGACGCCAGGGGCAGTCCGAAGCGCTCCACGCCGAGGATCGGCGTCGCCAGCGTCTGGTTGTCGAAGACGACGTCGAAGTCGTCGCGTCGCGCGCGCAGCAGCTTCACCACGCGCTTCGCGAAGGTCACCGGCTCCGGGAACGCACCGCTGCGCATCCGGAGCCATTCCTCGACGTCGATCAGATCGCGGAACTCACGCGGGCGCGGGTTGCGGAACTCGTCGCCGGGTCGGTAGAGGTCGAGGCTCGGGACCTCGGTGAGGACGACGCCCTCGTCGAGGTCGGGATAAGGCTGCCCCGAGAAGACCTCGACCGTGTGGCCGAGTGCGACGAGCTCACGGCTCAGGCGGCGGATGTAGATGCCCTGCCCACCGACGTGCGGCTTGCTGCGGTACGACAGCATCGCGATCCGCATGCCGACTCCTCTTCCTTCATCCCGGCGCTGGCTCGTTGCGCTGAGTCGCGGCGCCGAGCTCCGGGCGGAGCAGGGCCGTCAGAACATAGAACGTGTTCCTATTATGGGTTACGTACGGGTAGCCTATCCAGGGGCGTCCCACCGTGAGGAA
The DNA here is from genome assembly GCA_963724275.1 of uncultured Actinomycetota bacterium. Taxonomy (GTDB): domain Bacteria; phylum Actinomycetota; class Actinomycetes; order Propionibacteriales; family Nocardioidaceae; genus Nocardioides. Next base: position 296,335 of record CAVRUB010000015.1, read on the forward strand.
TGCTGAGGACACCGCAGAAATACAACTTTCCGGCTCGGGTGCGTCATTCCAGTGACGTGAGGCACATCCGAGCTCGCCGACGTCGCATGGGAGACCGTCGTGACCATCACCAACTCGCTCTCGGCCGACGACCGCCCGACCGGCAACGACTCCGCCGGCAGCGCCGCCCAGCGTGACCGGCGGAAGCGGATCCTCGACGCCACCTACGACCTGGCCAAGCAGGGCGGCTTCGACGCTGTCCAGATGCGCGCCGTCGCCGAGCAGGCCGACGTCGCGCTCGGCACGCTGTACCGCTACTTCCCGTCCAAGATCCACCTGCTGGTGTCGGCCCTCGACCGCCAGTTCCAGGAGGCGCAGGCCAAGCTGCAGGTGCGCGAGATCCCGGGCGACACGCCCAGCGAGCGGGTGCTCTACGTGTTGAAGCGGCTCACCCGCGGCATGCAGGGCGACCCCAAGCTCACCGAGGCGCTCACCCGGGCGTTCATGTTCGCTGACGCCAGCGTCGCCGACGAGATCCACACCGTCGGCATGTCGATGACGACGATCGTCACACACGCCATGCACGGCACCGTCCCGGACAGCGACTCGATCACCGAGGACGACATCGTGCTCGCCCGGGTGATCGGCGACGTGTGGCTGTCCGCTCTGATGGCCTGGGTCACCGGCCGCTCGACCGCACCCGAGACCGCGGCTCACATGGAGAAAGCCGTCCGGCTGATCCTGCGCTGACGGCGGCCAGGCGGCGTGGGGTCGCCTGGCCGCCGCTCAGGCGACCATGGGTGGTGGTCGGCTGGCTGGTCGGTAGGTGAAGCGGTCGCGGTCATCGACTAGGGGTGGTGGGGTCCAGACCGGTCGTCGGGTGTGCGGGTCGAGGTCGACCTGCCAGGGGGTCTGGTGGGTGATGGTGTGGTGTTTCCTGCAGAGCAGGATCAGGTTGTCCAGGGAGGTAGGCTCCTCCGTCGGCCCAGTGCTGGATGTGGTGGGCGTCGCAGGCGATGGGGAGCCGGGTGCAGCCGGGGAAGGCGCAGTGCTGGTCGCGGAGCACGAGGGCGGTCCAGATGCCGGGGGTGACCAGGCGTTGGGTGCGGCCGACGTCGAGGACCTGACTGTGGCTGCCGAGGACGGCGGGGATGATCTCGGCGTCGCAGGCGAGCCGGCGGACCGCGGCCGCGGACAGCGGTCACCGGAGGGCAGCAGGCCGGGTGCGTCGAGGCCGGGTGCGTCGAGGCCGTGGGCGTCGAGCCGGTCGCGGAGGTCCTCGATGCCGATGGTGATGGTGATCCGGGCGGTGGTGGCGTGGGCGTGGGGGAGCTGGTCGGTGGCTTGGAGGCGGCGGCAGGCGGTGACCAGGGCGTCCCACATCCGGACCCCGGCGTCGCGGGGGTCGCGGCCGTCGTGGAGGCAGCGGGGTTGGGGGCAGCCGGGTCCGATGAGCCGGCCGTGCTGGTCGCGGTAGCCGGTGGGGGACGGGTCGCCGCCGCAGGCGCCGGGCTCGGTGACGACGGGTGCGGCCAGGGGAGCAGGCAGGTCTTGACCAGCTCGGCTTCCTCCACGGTGGCGTAGCCCTTGATCCGGACCCCGCCGAGGGTGTCGGGGACTCAGGGAGAGGAACCGGGCGTGGTGGGCGCCGCGTTCTTGGCGGTCCTTGGACAAGTCGGTGCCGACCAGCAGCCCGTCGGTGTCCAGGGCCTTGACCACGCCGGGGAAGCAGCGGTCCAGGTCGGTGGCGTCATAGGCGTGGTCCCTGACCAGCGCCAGGAGCGCCTCGGCGCTGCGCTCGCGGAGCTCCGGGTCCCGCGGGAGGGTGGCGACCCGGCCGCCGATCACCCCGGCCTGGGCCAGCGAGATCCCACCCGCGGCCAACGCGCCCGGACCGCCGGGAGGTCGGCGGTGTGGTCCGCGATGCGGACCAACCCGGCCCCCGATCCCTTGCGGCCGCCGGTGACGTGGGTGAGGAAGTCCTTGGCCGTGGCCCAGCCGACCGTTTCCGCGGCGCCGGTCTCCTCGAGCCGCTCGGCGACCGCGACCAGCGCCCCGTCCACCATCGCCTTCAACCGGCCCAGCTGCACCGCGGCCTCCAGCGCATCGAGACCCGCCAGGTCCTCCCAGCCGGCACCGGGGAGCCCGGCGGCGCCGGTGACAGCGTCGGCTGTCGCGGCGAGCGCGGGGGGTGATGGTGGCGGTGGGCATGCCCCTAGTGTATCGAACACGTGTTCGAATAGCCAGGTTGCGGCGGACTTGTGTGTGGCTTTTTCCGCGTAGAAACCGTGGGTCGGCCGCGGCGCGTGACCCCGCAACTGCCTGGCCCCGTAGCCAGCCTTTCGGTCGCGACCACCCACGGCCCCGCAGCAGGCGGACACAGGCGGTGGGGTCTCAGACGGTCGCCAGGGCGACCTCCTCGACCAACGGGGGCGCGGGGGGTCTCGAGACGGTCGCAGAGCGACCTCCTCGACCAACGGAGGGCGGGCGACCTCCTCGACCACCGGAGGGCGGGGTCTCGAGACGGTCGCCAGGGCGACCTCCTCGACCACCGGGGCGCGTTGCACAGGAGACGTTCCGGCGGGCGCAAGACCACATCTAGAACTCGTTCTACTGTGGGCGCATGCGCAACGGCATCGTCCTCTTCACGTCCGACCGCGGCATCACGCCGGCCGAGCTCGCCCTGGCTGCGGAGGAACGCGGCTTCGACACCATCTACGTCCCGGAGCACACCCACATCCCGGTACGCCGCGACGCGCTGCACCCGACCGGTGGCGAGGAGCTGCCCGACGACCGCTACCTGCGGACGCTCGACCCGTGGGTGTCGCTGGCTACCTGTGCCGCCGTCACGGAGCGGATCGGCCTCTCCACGGCCGTCTGCCTGCCGGTGGAGTCGGACCCGATCACGCTGGCCAAGACGATCGCGACGCTCGACCACCTCTCCGGGGGCCGGGTCACCATCGGTGCCGGGTTCGGCTGGAACACCGACGAGCTGACCGACCACCACGTGCCGGCCGCCAAGAGGCGGACCGTGCTCAAGGAGTACCTCGAAGCGATGCGCGCGCTCTGGACCGAGGAGGAGGCGTCGTACGACGGGGAGTTCGTGACTTTCGGTCCTTCGTGGGCATATCCCAAGCCGCAGCAGGGCCGGATCCCGGTCATCATCGGCGCCGGCGCCGGGCCCAAGACCTTCGAGTGGATCGCGCGCAACGCCGACGGCTGGATGACCACACCGACCTCCACCGACGTCTCCGGGAGTGCCGACGCACTGCGCAAGGCCTGGGCCGACGCCGGCCGCGAGGGACTACCGGACGTCCGGGTCCTGGTGGCGAAGCGGCCGACGCCGGAAGACCTCGCCGACTGGGCCGCGTCCGGCGCTTCGGAGCTGATCTGGGGCGTCCCCGACGCCGACAAGGACGAGGTGCTCGGCTACCTCGACAAGATGGCGGGTCGGCTGGGGCTGACGGCGTGATCGCCAGCCAGCACGCACTGGGCTATGCCCCGGCCGTGCCCGGGCAGGGCGACGTGGTCACGGCCGGCTAGACCAGCTCGGCAAGGCGGGCGAGGCCCGGCGGACCGTGCGCGGCTAGTCGTTCGCGGGCGTCGTCCAGCGCGGCCGACACCCCGATGACCGGCCGGGATCCGGCCGGGTTGAGCGCCACCCTGCTCGACCACTCCGCGATGTCGGGCTCCGCCGAGAACGACTGCGCGGCCCGGGCACCGCGGATGTTCATCTGCGCCCAGTCGGACATCGAGTTCCCGTAGGGCGTGGGCGTGCACAGCCGGTTCTTCTCGGCGTCGTCGTCGCGGGTCGCCTCGACGTATCCGGTCACCGCCGCTCCGAAGCAGGGGAACCCGGCCCGGATCGGCTGCAGCGTGATCGCCTCCGGTCGCCACACCGGCACCAGGGGTGGGTACTTCAGCCCGTCCGCGGCGCAGTGCACGACGACCGCGTCGTCCGCGACGGACACCGATCCGTCGGCGAAGGTGAGCCGCCCGCGTCCGACGGCCTGGACGTGCCCGCGCCGGACGACGTTGCCGAGGGTCCGCAGCTTGTCGAGCTCCCATGTGGCGAGCGTGGGCGCCTTGGCCATCGTCGGCGTCACTGCTCGGTCGATCCGCAGCATGATGCCGGCGTCCTCCAGCCTGAGGAACAGGTCGTCGAGGGAGCTGGCCTGCTCGGCGGCGTGGAACGTGTCGGCGGCCATGCCGAGGAAGATCGCCGGATCCGGCTGGACCACCGCTCGGTTGATCATCCACGGCTCCCTCGGCCTGATCCAGCAGATCGCGTCGGGATCGACCCCACGGGAGAGCAGCCAGATGCAGGCGTCGGTCGCCGTCTTGCCCGAGCCGACGACGACGTACTCGCGCGGCGCCTCCTCGAGCCGGGCGAGGGCGTTGACCGTGATCACCCGGGCCTGGTCGGCGACGGCGAAGGGCGGCGGCTTCTCCGCGGGGATGCTGGGAGCCAGGTAGTGGGCATCGACGATCCGACAGTCCTCGCGCACCTCCAGCCGGGTGCCCGCGATGCGCGACACCACGGTGCGGTCGCCGACGTACTCGCTGTTCGGGTAGAACTCGACCCGTCCCGACTCCACCATCCGTTCGAGCACCCGCGCGTAGTACTCGCAGATCGCAGCCTGCGAAGCGCGTTCCTGCAGGCCTGCCTCCGGTCCGCGCTCCTGCAGCTGGCCGCCACCGAGCAGGGTGGAGGGGACACCGTAGAAGGCAGAGGATTGGTGCAGCCGGACGAACGGGTATGCCTCCAGCCAGTGCCCGCCAACGCTGTGGCGGCGGTCGACGACGGCGACGCGGACGTCGGCGTGGTCGACCAGTGCGTCGGTGAACGCCATGCCCATCGCACCGGCCCCCACCACGAGGTAGTCGGCGTCGATCGTGCGCATCATCCAGACACCGTGGCACTCCCACGGCGCCGGCGCGAGCAGAACCCGTAATTCGCGCCCGCAGGCCGGGGCTACGCCCCGAACGCGTGGGTGGAGGTCACTCCCCCGTCGACGGTGATCTCAGCACCGTTGATGTAGGCCGACTCCTCGCTGGCGAGGAAGACGTAGAGCGGGGCGACGTCCTCGGGGTGGCCGACCCTGCGCAGCGGCACCCGGCTGGCGCCGAACTCCATGGCGGCATCGCCGCCGTGCACGCGGGTCATCGGGGTGTCGATCATGCCGGGGTGGACCGAGTTGACCCGGATCCCCTTCGGTCCCAGCTCCATCGCCGCGCACTTGGTCATGCCGCGGATCGCCCACTTGGTCGCGGCGTACGCGGTGCACGACGGCATGCCTGCGATGCCCTCGATCGAGGACGCGTTGATGATCGAGCCACCGCCGTTCTTGCGCATGGTGCGGGCGACGGCCTGCATGCCCAGGAACGACCCGACCTGGTTGACGTTCACCAGCAGCATGAACTCCTCGAGCGGCATCTCCTCGATCCGGCCGAATCGAAGCAGTCCCGCGTTGTTGGCCAGGACGTTGACCGGGCCGAACCGGGCGTTGGTGTCCTCGACCAGGGTCGCCCAGGACGCGGCATCGCTCACGTCATGGGCGAAGAAGTGCGCCGAGTCCCCCAGCTCGTCGGCGAGCGCCTGGCCCGCCTCCTTTGCGATGTCGGCGACGACGACTTCGGCGCCCTCGGCGACGTAGGCGCGCACGATCGCTTCGCCCTGTCCCATCGCGCCACCGGTGACGATGGCGACCTTGTCGTCGAGACGGCCCATCTCAGACTCCTAGCTGCATGATCGCGTCGGCAGCGAAGCCGACCGAGGGGTCGCGGTCGGCGAAGAACCCGCCGAGCTGCTTGTCGAGGTCCTCACCGGTCCAGAGGTCGCCGGCCGCATCGAAGCGCTGGGCGACGACAGGTGCGGCGACGACCGCCACCATCCCGCCGTAGACGACGAAGACCTGTCCGGTGATCCGTTCGGCGGCGGGCGAGGCAAGGTAGGCGACGAGCGGGGCGACGTGGTCGGGTGAGTACGGGTCCACGGACCGGCCGGACGTGTCGTCGCCGAACACCTCCGCGGTCATCGCGGTCCGGGCACGCGGGCAGATCACGTTGGCACGGACTCCGACGCGTGACAGGCCACGGGCCGTGGACATCGTCAGCGCGGCGATGCCGGCCTTCGCCGCCGCATAGTTGGGCTGTCCCGGCGAACCACCCAGGAAGGCCTCGGAGGCGGTGTTGATGATGCTGCCGTACACCGGGGCGCCAGCCTCCTTCGACCGGGCGCGCCAGTACGACGCCGCGTTGCGGCTGAGCAGGAAGTGGCCGCGGAGGTGCACCGCGATCACAGCGTCCCACTCCTCGTCGGCCATGTTGAAGAGCATCCGGTCGCGCGTCATGCCGGCGTTGTTGACGACCACGTCGAGCCCGCCGTACCCGTCGACGGCGGCGGCCACCATCGCGTCAGCCGTCGCCCGCTCGCTGACGTCGCCGGCCACGACCGCGGCTTCACCGCCACGACTGCGGATCTGCTCCGCGGTGTCCTCGCCTGCCCCGGGCAGATCGTTGATCACGACCCGGGCGCCGGCCTCGGCGAGAGCCAGCGCCTCGGCGCGACCCAGCCCGGCCCCGGCGCCCGTGACGATCGCGACCTTGCCGTCGAGGCCGGTGCTCATCTGGGGTGAGCTCACTCCCCGTCCTCCACCAGGGAGATGGCGGCCCGCGGGCACGCGGCCACTGCCTGCCGCACCCGCTGCTCGTTCTCGGGCGTCACCTCGTCGGTGTTGAGCTGCAGGAAGTCGTCGTCGTCGAGCTCGAAGACGTCGGGGGCCAATGCCTCGCACATCGCGTTCGACTCACACAGGTCGAAGTCGACCTTGATCTTCATCTCTTCTCCTCACACCATCTTGCGGTGGTCCCAGGTGGCGACGTGATCGGGATGGATGATCACGGCCACCCGCTTCTGTGCCTGCTTCTCCACGGTCTCGCGGCCGAAGTCACCGAGGGCCTCGAACGACTCGGCGTCCAGCATCCGGGTCGCGACCTCCGACCCGATCGAGTAGATCCGGTCGTGGTCACGGATGATCTGCGCGCGACCGGTGATCGAGACCCCGCGCAGCTCGAAGTAGTCGACGCCGTCCTCCACCAGCGCGCTGACCCTGGGGTCGCGCTCGAGGTTGCGGATCTTCTGGCTGCGGCCGTAGGTCCAGAACGCGATCTTGCCCTCGCGCACGATGTAGAAGAGCGTCGTCAGGTGCGGCGTGCCCTCCGGCCCGTTGCTCGCGACCTGCACCTTGAGGTTCTCCGCGAGGAGCGTAGAGACCTCTTCGTCGCTCATGGCGACGGCGTTGCGTCCACCGCCCACCGCTCAGGACCCATCCGAGGAGTGCCCGGGGAAGACGTGCGCGCTGGGGTCGATCACGACTGCGGCGTTGTTGACGGCCGTGGCAGCCTCGCCGAACCCGACCGCGATCAGCCGCACCTTGCCCGGGTAGTCGGTGATGTCGCCTGCCGCGAACACGCGGTCCAGGTTGGTGCGCATCGCGGAGTCGACGACCAGGTGCCGCTTCTGGGTCTCCAGGCCCCACTGTTGGAGCGGACCCAGATCGGCGATGAAGCCCAGCGCGGCGACGACGGCCTGCGCCTTGTGGGTGGTCGGCTCGCCGTCGACGGTGATCTCGACCTCGGCGAGGGCACCGTCGCTGCCGCCTGTGGCGTCGCGCATCGCCGTGACCTCGGCCCTGGTGATGATCTCGACCGAGGACGCGCGGACCTGCTCGACCGTGCGCGCGTGCGCCCGGAAGGCGTCGCGTCGGTGCACGAGCGCCACCGAGCTGGCGACCGGCTCGAGGTGGAGTGCCCAGTCGAACGCGCTGTCGCCGCCGCCCACGATCACCACGTCCTTTCCGACGTACGGGTCGAAGCTGGGCACGAAGAACTCCATGCCGCGACCCAGCCAACCGATTCCGGACGGCAGCGGCCGGGGGCTGAACTTCCCGATGCCGGCGGTGATCAGCATGACCTTGGCGCGCACCGTCGTACCGTCGTCGAGCCCGAGCATGACTCCGTCGTCGTCCTGCTCGAGAGTGGTTGCGGTCCGGTCGAGGAGGTACGCCGGCGACGCGGCGGCGGCCTGCTCGACGAGCCCGGCCACGAGCTCACGGCCCTTGACGGTGGGGAAGCCGGCGACGTCGAGGATCGCCTTCTCCGGGTACATCGCGGTGATCTGGCCGCCGAGCTCCGGGAGCGAGTCGACGACGGCGACGCTCAGGCCGCGGAACCCGGCGTAGTAGGCGGCGAACAGCCCGGTCGGGCCGGCACCCACGATCACCAGGTCATGCTCCACGGAAGAAACTGTAACGTGTTCTACTTCTTCGTGGGGCATGACCCCTCCTCTACTTCGTGTCGACTCCGTCGACGAGCCAGCCCTTGTCGGTGTGCACCATCGTCACAAGCGCCCGGTAGGGCGTGTAGGTCGACTCCGCGTCGTCGCCCTCTCCACGGAAGACGTACTGGTTGAGGAAGACCAGCGCCTCGAGCTCGGTCGAGGTTGGCGCGGACGACGCTCTGGGCGACGACCCGCACCTGGACCTCGGTCTTCTTCGCGACGAACTCGCGCCGTACGTCTCGGGTGGTCACCCGGTACTCGGCGGCGAACGCCTCGGTCATCAGCTCGGCGGCGGAGTCGACGCCCTCGTCGTAGCTCTTCCAGTCACGCGCGAACATGACCTGTGCGGCGGATGCAGCGGCATCGACACCCTCCTGCACCGCCAGCTGGTTGAGCTGGACGGGGCGGCCCTCCGGCACGGAGATCGGCACGTACTCGTCCGCGTCGTTCGAGGTCCCGGCGGACGAGTCGGCAGCGACCTCCTCGTCCCGCACGCTGTTCCACACGAACCACGCACACTGGACGATCAGCACCACCACGAGCAGACCGAGCAGTGCGAGCAGCGTCGACGTCGGTCCCGCGCCTGGCCTCGGTCCCTCGTCTGGCGTCGGAGGCTCGGCCGGTGGCTCGGCGACCGTTGCCGGCTTGCCCACGGTCGGCTCGATCGCGTCCGCCGGAGGAGTCGGCTCTGCAGCACCCTCGTCCCGGCCGGCGATCCTGCGCGGCCGGGGCGTCGTGGTCCGCGACGGTCGGCGCGGTGCGTTCCTGGTCACGGGATCACCTGACGTACTGGAGGTCGCTGGTCAGCCATCGGCCGTCGACAAGGTCGACCTCGAGCTGGAGGCGGTAGGTGCGGCCGACGGGCTCGAACTCGGTGAGCTTGTTGGCGACCGTGCCTGAGGTCGCGACGATCACCGTCGCGCTGTCGTCGTCACCGGCGACCAGTCCCGCCCACTCGACCTCCCCGGTCTGGGTGGCCTGGGCGCGCCGCGTCAGCTCGATGAGGTCGTCGGAGGCCCGGGTGTATTGCCGGAGGAACGGTCCGGTTGCCAGCGACTTGACCGTCTTGATGTCGGCTTCGATGCTCTCGTGGTCGAGGTTGAGGAACGCGTTGGCCATCTTGGTGGCTGCCTCGATCTGATCTGCCGTCCGCAGCTGCTCGGCCTGCGGCGCGGGCGCCATGGCCTCAACCGTGCCCGCACCGACGTCCTCGCCGGCGCGGGTCTCGCTCGTGACAGCCTCGTCACGCTCGATGCTCAGCACTGACCAGAGCCCGCCGTCATCGACTGCATCAGCACGGTTGTCGTAGGTGCGACTCATCAGCCAGGCACCGCCGATGACCGCCACGAGCGCCACGACCGCACCGATCGCAAGCACGACGTCGAGACGGGGCCCGCTGCGACCTTCCTGCTCCCCGGGAGACCCAGACGTCAACGAGTCACCGGACCCACGAGCAGCCACTTCCACGCATCCCCTCCAAGGACCGACAGGTTCCCGGGCTGACGGAACTTCATCTGGCGGCCCTCGTCATCTCGCACGCCCGGGACCTCCCCCGTCGCCGGGTCGTAGACGCCACTGTAGACGCGTGGCGCCGATGCATTGCCGCGGCGGGCGGGGACATGCTTCGGTCCGCGCATCACGTAGGGCGCTGGGGACTCGCAGCTGGCGTGGAAGTACGGCGCGTCGGTGCGGTCCTGCGGCGACCGCCACTCGCTCGGCGGCAGGTAGCCGTCGGTACAGGGCGGGACGCTGTAGTCGAACTGGAGGTTGATGTGGCCGTACCCGTCGCGGGTGCTGCCGGTCGGGCCACCGGCCATCAGGGTCGGATAGGTCACCAACAGCTGCTCGAGCCCGTCGAGGTTGGCCAGCACGATCTGGTCGACCGTGACCATGTCGCCGAAGAGCACCGGAAGGCTGGGCTCCACGTCCTCCAGCAGCCTCTGCAGCTCGCGGGCGGCCCCCGGCGCACTGGTCAGCACCTGACGCAGGTCCTTGTCGCTGCCGCGCAGCGCCGCCGTGATGGTGGACAGGTCGCTGGCGAAGGAGCGGATGTTCTCCTTCTGGCCCTGCTGGGTCTGCAGCACCGTGAGCCCGTTGCGCAGCAGCGCGATCGTCTCGTCGGTGTGTGCGGAGGCCTCGCGGATGAACGCGGAGCCGTTGTCGAGCAGCGCCTGCAGCTCCCGACCGGTGTCCCCGAACAGGATCCCCAGCTCCTCGACCGTCACCTGGAGGCTGCGCTTGTCGACCGAGCCGACGAAGTCGTCGAGGTCGACCAGCAGGTCGGCCTCGTCGACCGGGAGGGACGACTCGTCGCCGTGGAAGACGGTGCCGTCCTCTGCATAGGGGCCGTCCTCGTCCTCGGGCTGGAAGTCGAGGTACTGCTCGCCCACCGCGGACAGGTTGTGGACGTAGATCGCCGAGTCGGTCGGGAGCTTCACCTCCTCCTCGATCGCCATCTCGATCTCGATGCCGTCGATCGTCGGCGACATCTTGGTGACCTTGCCGATCTTGACGCCGCGATAGGTCACCTCGCTGCCCTCGAACAGGCCGCCGGACCCCGGCAGGGTGGCGGTCACCGTGTGGCCGCTCCCGGTGATCCTGTCGACCAGGCCGAGATAGGTGGCCGTGATGTAGGTGATGCCGAGCGCGCTCAGGACGACGAAGGCGCCCAGGCGGATCCGCACGCCGCGACTGATCATGTCCTCACCCCCAGCAGACCCGACGGATCGGTGGTCGAGTCCGGCTGCACACCGCGGACCAGCTCCTCCGAGAGGCCGTCGACGCCGCCGGTCGAGCCATAGCTCGATCCGCTGAGCTGGCCGCCGTCGAGAAGCCCCCCAGGTCCAGCTCCGGGAGAGCGTTGAGCAGTCGGCAGACCGCGCCGTCCTTCAGGTCATCAGTTCGGCACTGGCGCTGGAGGTCCCCGAGCAGGTCGGCGCTCTGGAGGACCTGGGCGCATGCTGCGCTGGTGAGGCTGCCGCTGCGCAGGCATCGCTGGACCTGGCTGAGGACCTGCCCCGGGTCCGGGAGGTCGATCTGGGGGACACCGAGGCCCTTCAAGAGGTTGTCCAGCTGGAGGTCCATCGTCATCGTTGTGTCGGCGTAGTCGCCCTCGACGATGTTGTTGGCGGCCTTGGGGAACGGGAAGCTCACGAGCAGGTTGATCCCGGGGCCGAGCTCGTGTCCCGCTTGGTGCAGCCTCGAGAGCACCGGGTCGAGGTGCTCGAGGATCTCGAGGACGTCTTCCTTGCTCGCGTTGATCACCCGGGTGCCGACCCGACCGAGCTCTTCGAGGGCGCCCAGCATGTCGATCAGCTCGTCGTGCTGGTCGGCGAGCACGTCGACCGCCGGGCCGATCGCGTTGAGGGCGTCGCCGATCGTCTGCTTCTCGGCGTTGAGCGTCGCTGCCAGGTTGTCCATCGACTCGAGCGCGCGGATGATGTCGGTCTTCTGGTCATCGAGCGTGCCGACCACACCCTCCAACGAACCCAGCAGGTCCTTCAGACGGTCCTCGCGCCCGGACATGACCAGGTTCGCCTCACGCGTGATCGTGCCGAGCTGGGCGACGCCGCCCCCGCTCAGCAGGAAGGACAGCGCACCGAGGACCTCCTCGACCTCCGGGTTGCGCCCGGTGACCGACAGCGGGATCTCGTCGTCCTGCTCGAGCCGACCGGTGGGCTCCTGCTCTGTCGGCTCCTCGAGCGCGACGTACTTCTCGCCGAGCAGTGAGACCTGGCGGATGTCAGCGATGGCGTTGTCCGGGAGGACGACGTTGTCCTTGATCCGCAGCACCAGCTCGGCGTGCCAGCCGTCGCGCTCGACCTCGGTGACCTCACCGACGACGACGTCGTCGACCATGACGGGGGAACGCGGTACGACGTTGAGCACGTCCCGGAACGCCACCTTGACCTCGAACGCGTCGTCCGCGTCGACCGGCGACCCCGGCAGGGGCAGGTCGTAGGCGCCGTCGAAGTCGCAGCCCGTGAGCAGCGAGGCCCCGAGCGCAGTGGCGAGCAACCAACGCAGGGTCCGGGTCACGAGGCACCTCCGAGCAGCCCGCTCAGGGACGGGTCGTCTGCGGGGGCGTAGTCCATGTCGGGTCCGGCCGGCACGTTCAGCCGTCCGTTCCTCGCCAACGAAGGCTTGGGGACGTACTGCTCGTACCCGGGGGGCAACGGCGGCAGGTTGTCGACGATGGGGCTCAGCAGCTGGGCGATCAGGTCGCACGCGGTGTCCTTCAACGCCCGCGGCATCCCCGGGTTCTGCTGGATGAGCCCGCAGATGAACCCGTCCGCGGTCCAGATGTTGCCCGCGATGCCGACCCGCGAGTTCTGCGAGCCGGTGGTGTGGTCGAAGCCGAGGTGGAGGGAGTCCATCGCGGTCGGCGCGATCTCCAGCGCGGTGTTGAGGTTCTCCTTCTCCGAGGCGATCGCCGACATCACCGTCGACAGCTGGCGGATGTTCTTGGACAGCCCTTCCCGGTTGTCCCGCACGAACGTCTCGACGGTGCCGACGGCACTGGCGACCGCGGCGACCGCCTGCTGGAGCTCATCGCTCTCCGCGGCCAGGGTCCGCGACACACCCGCCAGGTCGCGCATGAAAGCGCGGACGAGAGCATCGTTGTCGGCGAGCGTCGAGGTGAACAGGGCCAGGTTGGTCACGGTCTCGAACAACGGCCCGGCGCCCTCACCGAACGTCTCGGCCGCCAGTGCCAGCTCACGGATCATCTCGTTGCCGGCAGCGCCCTGGCCCTCGAGTGCGTTGGCCCCGGCGCGCAGCAGGTTGTCGAGGGAGCCGTCCTTGTTGACCCCGTTGGGGCCGAGCGCCCGGGTCAGTGCCTGGAGGCTCCCGTAGATCCGGTCGAGCTCGACCGGGACGCCGGTGTCGGGCAGCTCGATCTCGGCGCCGTCCTCGAGCTTCGGGCCGGCTTCGTAGACCGGCGTCAGCTGCACGAACCGGTCGGCGACGAGAGTCGGCGTGACGATCACCGCCTGGGCGTCCCTCGGCAGGTCGTAGGTCGCGTCGTACTTCATGTCCACGCGGACGGAGTTGCCGGCAGGGGTGACCGCGGTGACCTCACCGACGTTGACCCCGAGGATCCGGACGTCGGTGCCTTCGTAGACACTGACCGCACGCGGGAAGTACGCCGTGACGGTCTTGGTCTCCATCGGCGAGCGCGCGACGTTGAGCACCGCCGCGACCGCCATCAGGAGCACGATCAGCAGGACGAGCCGCCGATCGATCCCTTGCCACGCCTTTGCCACCATCGCCATCACTCCACGAAGCCCGGGACGAACTCGCCGGTCGGGATGGAGGCGAGGTTGATGGCCAGGGCATCGAACCACGGGCCGGTGCCGATGATGTTGCTGAGGATCTCGACGTAGGGACCGAGCTGGTGCAGCGTCGCCTTGAGCTCGTCCTTCTTGTCGACCAGCATCCCGAGGAGCTCGTCGACCTCGGCCAGGGCCGGTCCGATCTGCTCCTCGTTGTCCTCGGCCAGGCCCTGCAGCTCCTGGGCGAGGATCCGGGCGTTGACCAGCAGTCGGTGCACCGCCGCCTTCCGGCTGCGGAGCTCCTTGAAGACCAGGTCGCTGTGCCGCATCAGGTCGACGATGTCGTCGCTGCGCCGCTCGAGGACCTTCGTCACCTGCTGCGAGCTCTCGAACAACGTCTGGATCTGCTCGTCGCGCTGGGAGACGCTCCGGGACAACCGGGCGATCCCGTCGAACGCGGCCGCGATCTCGGGCGCGGAGTCGTCCATGGTCCCGGCGACGACATCGAGCGCCTCGGACAGCTGTGCGGTGTCGATCTCCTCGGTGGTGGTGGTCAGGTCGCCGAAGACTCCGACGATGTCGTAGGCGGCCTCGGTGTTGGTCAGCGGGATCGTCCCGCCGCTCTCGAGCTGTCCCTCGGCGTCGGGCTCGAGGTCGAGGAATTTCTCGCCGAGCAGGTTGAGGACCTCGACCGACGCCTTGGAGTCGGGACCGAAGTCGACGTCCCCGTCGTTGATCTCGAACTTCACGACCACTCGGTCCTCGTCGAGGGTGACGTCGGTGACCCGCCCGACCCGGATCCCGCCGACCTGGACGATGTTGCCCTTGTGGATGCCGCTCGCGTCGCTGAACTCGGCATAGTAGGTCGTGCCGCGGAAGCCCGGGAACTTGGACAGGTTGAAGGTGGCGGCCGAGATCAGCGCCATCACCACCAAGGTGATGATGCCGAGCCGCATGACCCGCGCGTCCTTGCCTGTCATCGGTCCTGGCACCTCGGAGCGGTCGACTGGAACTCGAAGCGGGAGATCATGTCCTCGATCCGGTCGATGATCGGGACGTCGCCGAGCGCCGGGAGGTCGATCTTCACCGACGCACCACAGACGTAGTACTGGTACCAGGACCCGTAGGTGCCGGTGCGGATCTGGTCCGACATCACCTCGGGCATCCGGTCCAGGAGGTCGACGAGCTCGGCGCGCTGCGCAGGGGTGTTGAGGAGCGTGGCGAGGTCGTTGAGGGACGCGATGTCCTTCTTCAGCAACGGCCGCCCCCGGCGGAGCAGGTCGGCCACGGTCACCGTCAGGTCGGAGATGTTGTCGAGCGAGCCGCCGATCGTCTTGCGGTCGCGGGCGAGGTCCTTCATCCAGTCCTTCAGCTCGATGACCAGGTCGCTGAGCTGCTCGTGGCGCCGGTTGACCGTGTCGAGCGTCTCGCTGAGGTTGGTGACCACGCTGCCGATCAGCTGGTCGCGGTCGGCCAGAGCCGTGGTGAGCGAGGCGGTGTGCTCGAGCAGGCCGCGAACGGTGCCGCCCTCGCCCTGGAGCACCTGGACCAGGTTCATGCTCAGCTCGTTGACCTGGTCGGGGGTGAGCGCCTGGAACAGCGGTTTGAACCCGTCGAAGAGCACGGTGAGGTCGAGGGACGGGCTGGTGCGGTCGACGGGGATCGTGTCGCCCTCGTCGAGCACGTCGGCACTGCTCGCCTGCCGACCCTGCTCGAGAGCCAGGTAGCGGTCACCGACCAGGTTGAGGAACCGGATCTCGGCAGTCGAAGCCGTGGTGAGCTCGATCTCGGCGTCGATCCGGAAGGTGACCTTGGCCATCGCCCGCTCGTGGTGCTCGACCTCCTTCACCTCGCCGACGCTGACGCCGGCGACCCGGACGTCGTCGCCCTTCTCGAGCGTGCTCGCGCTGGTGAAGATCGCCTCGTAGGTCCTTCCGGCGCCGAGCCCGATGTTGCCCATGATCACGACGAGCAGCCCCGTCGTCAGCACCGAGACGACGGTGAAGATCGCGAGCTTGATGCCGGCCGCGAGGAAGACCGCGTTGCGGCTGTGGTGCGACGTCATCCGGCGCTCTCCCCCTTCCTCACGACGGGGCCGTAGAGCAGCGAGCCGAGTGCGCCGTACTCCTCCGCCTGCTTGCCCGTGCGCGTCGCGAGCAGAGCGTTGACCACTTCCTGGTCTCCCTGCGACCCCGCGAAGCCGCTGGTGAGGTCGATGTCTGGCAGCGCGCCGAAGCTCGGGATCATGCTCGTGGGCGGCTTCTCGTCGATGTCGCTGCCGTTGTCGAGCGGCACCCGGTCGCCGGGGATCTTGAAGTCCGGCAGCCCCAGGCACCACGGCCCGTGACCGACCTCGCCGTACTCCATCAGGTCCGACTCGTCGAAGTGACGGAACTGTGCGTTGCCCAGCTCCATGTACTGCTTGACGACGTTGCCCTCGAAGGTCTTGGAGAGGATGGGGGCGTACGCCGCGGCACCCCTCAACAGGCAAGGGAACTCCGGGGAGTACGTGTGCAGGAGTGCCAGCACCGGCTCGGTCACCCGTCCGAACTCGATCATGTTCTGCTCGTTGTTGCGCAGGATCCGGGTCGAGGTCTTCGCCAGACCGGCCAGGTCGGCGAAGAACACGTCGAGGTCGGCTGCCTTCTCGGTGATCGTCCGGCTGGTCACGGTCACGTTGTCGAGGGCGTCGAGCAGGTCGGGGGCCGCGAGGTCGTAGGTGTCGGCGACGTCCGCGAGCGCGATCAGGTCCTGCCGCAGGGTCGGGAGATGGTCGTCGATGGCGTCGAGGAAACCAGCCGAGCTCGTCCATCGTCTCGCCGATCTGCTCGCCGCGTCCGCCCAGCGCGGTCGCGAGCGCGTTGAGCGTGGCGTTGAGATCGGCGGGTCGTACGGCGCGCAGGAGCGGGAACAGGTCGGCGAGGATCTGGCTCAGCTCGACGTTGGTGTTGACCCGGTCCGACGGGATCACGTCGCCGTCCTCGATCGCGTCGGGCGACGGCGCCGGCGGCCGGACGAAGGACACGAACTTCTGCCCGAAGAGGGTGGTGGGCAGGATCTCGACCGTGATGTTGGCGGGGATCTGCTCCGCGGCGTCCGGCTGGAGCGCGATGCGGATCTCGGCTTCCTCGCCGTCCTGGGTGACCTCCCTGACCTGGCCGACCAGAGCACCGTTGAGCCGCACGTCGCCGAACTTGGCGAGCTGAAGCCCCGCCCGGTCGGCCTTGACCGTCACCATCGTGACCCGGTCGAACTCCTTGTTGTAGATGGCGATCGAGAGCCAGAGCAGCAACGCGATCGACAGCAGGAAGCCGATGCCGGCGAGGAGCAGCCGGTTGTGCTCCTTCGTCGAGTCGTGGTGGATGTTGACGAGCATCTACCCGGTGATCCTGACGGTCGTGGTCGAGCCCCAGATCGCGAAGCTGAGGAAGAAGTCGGCCACCACGATGGTGACGATGCTGGTCCGGATCGCGCGTCCGACCGCGCGACCGACGCCGGCAGGACCGCCCGAGGCGGTGTAGCCGTAGTAGCAGTGGATGAGGATGACCGCCACCGCGAGGAAGAGCAGCTTGAAGAACGACCAGAGCATGTCGATCGGTGGCAGGAACTGCAGGAAGTAGTGGTCGTAGGTGCCGGCAGACTGCCCGTAGATGTAGACGACGATCAGGCGTGGTGAGAGGTAGGACGCGCAGAGGGCGACGATGTAGAGCGGGATCACCGCGATGAACGCAGCGATCATCCGGGTGGTCACGAGGAACGGCAGCGACGGGATCGCCATCACCTCCAGAGCGTCGATCTCCTCCGAGATCCGCATCGCACCCAGGCGGGCGGTGTAGCCGCAGCCGACCGTCGCCGCGAGCGCGATCGCAGAGACGAGGGGCGCCACCTCACGGGTGTTGAAGTATGCCGAGATGAACGCGCTGAACTTCGCGACACCGATCTGGCTCAGCGACGCGTAGCCCTGGAGGCCGACCTCGGTGCCGGCGAAGAACGACATGAACGCGATCACGCCGACGGAGCCCGCGATGACGCTCAGCCCGCCGGCGCCGAACGCCACCTCGGCCAGGGTCTTGGAGATCTCGCGCGGGTAGCGCTTGATCGCCGCGGGCACCCACACGATGGCTTTGACGTAGAAGAGCAGCTGGTCGCCGTACTGCTCCAACGAGCGGCGTCCCCCCTGCACGCTGTCGGTGACGAGCTCGGTGACCGCTGCCATGTCAGAGCCCCACCGGAGGTACGACCTGGAAGTAGATCGCAGAGATGACTGCGTTCAGGAAGAACAGCAGCATGAACGCGACGATCACCGCCTCGTTCACCGCACGTCCGACGCCGAGCGGACCGCCACCCGCGTTGAGGCCCTTGTAGGCACCGACGATCGCGGCCAACCAGCCGAAGACGATGGCCTTGACCATCGCGATGTAGAGGTCGGGCAAGGACGCGAGCGCCGTGAACGACGAGAGGAACGCACCGGCCGACCCGCCCTGCACGATGACGGTGAAGAAGTAGCCGCCCCCGATGCCTGCGGCGATCACGATCCCGTTGATCATGAACGCGACGAACATCGTGGCCACCACCCGGGGGGCGACCAGGCGCTCGAGCGGGTCGATGCCGAGCACCTCCATCGCATCGATCTCCTCGCGGATCTTGCGCGCGCCGAGGTCGGAGCAGATGGCGGAGCCGGCAGCACCGGCGATGATCATGGCCGCAGCGATCGGCGCTGCCTCGCGGACGGTGGCCAGCACGGCCGTGGCGCCGGCGAACGACTGTGCGCCCAGCTGACCGGTCAGGTTGCCGACCTGGAGAGAGATGACCGCGCCGAACGGGATCGACACGAGGATCGTCGGCACCAAGGTCACGCTGGTGACGAACCACGCCTGCTCGACGAACTCGCGGAACTGGAAGGGGCGGGTGAAGATCCGCCTGGTCACCTCGACCGTCATCAGGGCGAGCTCCCCGGGGCCCCGGATGACCGAAGCAGCGCTGAACGCCAACCCGGTCACCTCCCCCTCGTCTAGGACGACGCGATACTAGAACGTGTTCTCGTTATGGTGGTCAACGAGCCACACTGTGGCGTGTTACACGTTCTCTAACGAGCCCGCAGCCGGGTGCGTCACGGCATCGGGTCAATTGACCTGAAAGTGCACGTCCGAGATCGGGTGGGACGCACCGATAACATCGCCGTCCGTGAGCACCACGACGTCCGCGGGACTCCGCGCGATCGGTCAGCACCCGTCGGCCGTGCTGCTCATCGCGCAGCTCGTGTTCGTGCTGATCTATCCGTTCCTCGACCACTCGACCGTGGGACGGGCGGTCCTCGGTGTCGTCCAGATGGCGGTGGTCCTCATCGCCGCGTGGGCCGTGCGATCCACACCGGTGCTGAGCTGGGTGGCGGTGGTCCTCGGCGCGCCGGCCATGGCGCTCACCATCGCCGAAGCCCTCTCCCCCGAGGTCGAGGCCATCGTCCTCGCCTCGGCCGCGTTCCACGTGCCGTTCTACTTCTTCGTCTCCTACGCGATGGTCCGCTACTTGTTCGAGGACGACGAGGTGACCCGCGACGAGCTGTACGCCGTCGGCGCAGCCTTCACCGTGGTCGCCTGGGCGTTCGCCTACGTGTACGCCGCCGCGCAGGTGATCTGGCCTGGGTCGTTCATCGGCTACGGCACCGACGCCGGAGCAGACGTCCGTGGTTCGACCTGCTCTTCCTGTCGTTCACCACCCTCACCAGCGTGGGGCTGTCCGACGTCTACCCGGTGCTCGACCACGCCCGGTCCCTGGTCATGGTCGAGCAGGTCGCCGGCGTCCTCTACGTCGCCCTCGTCATCGCCCGGTTCGTGGGCCTCACCCGCACCCGCCACTCGCGCCGCTGAGGCTCACTCGGCCTTTTCGGTCGGCACCCCGCTCCTCACTTGGTCGCCGGCGCTCGCTGCGCTCGCGCGCTCCCGCGCTCGTCGGGGGTGCTTCGACCTCGTTCCTCGGTCGGCACCCCGCTCCTCACTTGGTCGCCTCCACCATCTGGCGGAGCTCCTTCCGGAGCTCGGAGATCTCGTCGCGGAGCCGGGCGGCCAGCTCGAACTGGAGCTCCGCCGCGGCACCCTTCATCTGGTCGGTGAGGTCCTGGATCAGCGCGGCGAGGTCGGAGCTGGGCAGGCCGGCCAGCTCGGTGGCGTGCTGGCCCAGCGCGCCCTCGCCGAGCGTCGGCACGGGCGCTCGGCGACCCTTGACCCCTCCGGCGCGCCCCTTCACGCCGGCGTCGGCCCAGGTCTGCAACAGCTCCTGGGTGGTCTCGTCCTCCCGGGCGAGCATGTCGGTGATGTCGGCGATCTTCTTGCGCAACGGCTGCGGGTCGACGCCGTTGGCCTCGTTGTAGGCGATCTGCTTGGCCCGGCGCCGGTTGGTCTCGTCGATCGCGGACGCCATCGACGGGGTGATCTTGTCGGCATACATGTGCACCTGGCCGGAGACGTTGCGGGCCGCGCGGCCGATCGTCTGGATGAGCGACTTGTCGGACCGCAGGAATCCCTCCTTGTCGGCGTCGAGGATCGACACCAAGGAGACCTCGGGGAGGTCGAGACCCTCGCGGAGCAGGTTGATGCCGACCAGCACGTCGTAGGCGCCGAGCCGCAGGTCGCGCAGCAGCTCGATCCGCTTGAGGGTGTCGACCTCGGAGTGCAGGTAGCGGGTGCGCACCCCCGCGTCGAGCAGGTAGTCGGTGAGGTCCTCCGACATCTTCTTGGTCAGGGTCGTCACGAGCACCCGCTCGTTCCGGTCGGTGCGGAGCCGGATCTCGTGGATCAGGTCGTCGATCTGGCCCTTGGTCGGCTTGATGACGACCTCGGGGTCGACCAGGCCCGTCGGGCGGATGATCTGCTCGACCACGTCGCCCTGGACCTTGTCGAGCTCGTAGTTGCCAGGCGTCGCGGAGAGGTAGATGGTCTGGCCGATCCGGTCGAGGAACTCCTCCCACCGCAGCGGCCGGTTGTCCATCGCGCTCGGCAGCCGGAAGCCGTGCTCGACCAGGTTGCGCTTGCGCGACATGTCGCCTTCGTACATGCCGCCGACCTGGGGCACCGCGACGTGTGACTCGTCGATGACGAGGAGGAAGTCCTCCGGGAAGTAGTCGAGGAGGCAGTTGGGCGCCGACCCGCGGGAGCGGCCGTCGATGTGCATCGAGTAGTTCTCGATGCCCGAGCAGGTGCCGATCTGGCGCATCATCTCGATGTCGTAGGTCGTGCGCATCCGTAGCCGCTGGGCCTCGAGCATCTTGCCCTGCCGCTCGAAGGTCGCGAGCTGGTCGGCGAGCTCGGCCTCGATGCCGTTGATCGCCCGCTCCATCCGCTGGGGACCGGCGACGTAGTGGCTCGCCGGGAAGATGTAGAGCTCGGTGTCCTCGGTCAGCACCTCCCCCGTGACCGGATGGAGCGTCATCAGCCGCTCGATCTCGTCGCCGAAGAACTCGACCCGGACCGCCATCTCCTCGTAGACGGGGAAGATCTCGAGGGTGTCGCCGCGCACCCGGAAGGTGCCGCGGGTGAAGGAGAGGTCGTTGCGGGTGTACTGGATGTCGACGAGGCGCCGGAGCACGGAGTCGCGGTCGTGCTCGTCCCCGATCCGGAGCCGCACCATGCGGTCGACGTACTCCTGCGGGGTGCCGAGGCCGTAGATGCAGGACACCGTCGACACCACGATCACGTCGCGTCGCGTGAGGAGGCTGTTGGTCGACGAGTGCCGGAGGCGCTCGACCTCCTCGTTGATCGAGCTGTCCTTCTCGATGTAGGTGTCGGTCTGAGGCACGTAGGCCTCGGGCTGGTAGTAGTCGTAGTAGGAGACGAAGTACTCGATCGCGTTCTTGGGGAACAGCTGGCGCAGCTCGTTGGCGAACTGGGCGGCGAGGGTCTTGTTGGGCTGGAGCACGAGCAGCGGACGCTGCACCTGCTCGGCGACCCACGCGACGGTCGCGGTCTTGCCGGTGCCGGTGGCACCGAGGAGCACGACGTCCTGGGTGCCGGCCGTGGATCCGACGGGTGATCTCGGCGATCGCTGTCGGCTGGTCGCCGGACGGCTGGTAGTCAGACTCGACCCGGAAGGGCGCGACGCGACGCTCGAGGTCGGTGATCGGGCGCATGCCACGAGCCTACGGGCGCCCGCCGACACCCGAGCCGAGCGGGCGCGGGCTCGCTCGCGACCGCGTCGGGCGAGGAGGTCGAGCGGTTCAGAGCAGGGGCCGCAGCGGTTTCAGGAAGGCCTCGGTGAACTTGCGGTGCAGGTCGCGCGCCTCCCACTCGCCACTCGTCAGCTCCAGGCAGTTGGACTGGTCGACGAGGAAGATGTCCTCCAGCTGCTTGGCCAGCTCCTGGTCGATCGCCTCGAGGTTGATCTCGTAGTTGCCCTGGAGGCTGAGCCGGTCGATGTTCGCCGTACCCACGGTGCACCAGGTGCCGTCGACGGTCGCCGTCTTCGCGTGCACCATCGCGTCGCGGTACCGGAGGACCCGCACCCCGGCGTCGAGCAGCTGGCTGAAGTATCCGCGCGAGATCCAGTCCGCGACGATGTGGTTGGACTTGAGGGGCACCAGCAGGCGTACGTCGACGCCCCGTCGAGATGCGTCCTTGAGCGCGTCGACGAAGTCCTGGTCGGGCAGGAAGTAGGCCTGGGTCAGCCAGATGTTGCGACTGGCGCGGTTGATGGCCTCGAGGTACATGCCGCGGATCGGGAACACCCACAGCCGCGGCACGTTGCGCTGGAAACGGATGCTCGGCTCCCACGTCGAGGCGGTCTCCAGCAGCAACGGGCGGTCCGACGCACGGAGCCGGTGCCTCCGGTTGAGGTTCCAGAAGTCGGCGAACGCGCGCTTGAGGTCCCAGACTGCCGGTCCGGTGACCCGCACGTGGGTGTCGCGCCACTCGGTCTCGTAGGCCGACCCGACGTTGTAGCCGCCGATGAAGCCGGTCTGGTCGTCGACGACCAGGATCTTGCGGTGGTCCCGCCCGTAGCGGCGGAGGTCGAAGAAGCGCCAGCCGGCGGCGTACACGGGGTACCGCAGCACCTTCATCGACGGCGGGAACCGCTTGAACGGCGGCGCCACGACCAGGTTGGCGAAGCCGTCGTAGATGCAGTAGACCTCGACCCCGCGGTCCGCCGCAGCCGCCAGAGCGCGCTTGAACCGCTCGCCGGTCGCGTCGCCCTTCCAGATGTAGGTCTCGAACAGGATCTGGCGCTGGGCACCGTCGATCGCGGCGATCATGTCGTCGTACAGGTCGCGGCCGAAGGTGTAGGTCGTCACCTCGCCGTCACCCACCGAGACCGTCGCCGGCGTCCGGGTCGGGAACGGCTTCGGCCTCTTGCCGCGCCGCCGGTAGGAGTCGACCAGTGACATGGTCACCGCCAGCCCGACCTGGATCCCGAGGACCGTCACCAGGAGTCGGCGGATCAGTCGAGGTATCCCCATACCGTCGCGCTGCCTGCCCACGGCAGTCAATCTAGGCGGTGCCGCCGAATCAGGAGAGCCGACCCGCGGTCAGGACGGCGGCGGGACCGCCGTCATCGCGGCCTGTTCGCATGCCTGCCGCCGGGTGGTGTGACCGTGGTCACGAACCTCGCACGCGGGGAAGGTGTCCACGCAGCGACAGCCGGGGCCCACGCCTCGGACGCCGCAGCCGGGCGGCCCCCAGCAGCAGGGGGACCCGGCCCCGGTGCGGCCGCCAGGGCTCGAGAACCGCGTGCAGTGCGCGATCATCGATCTCCTGACCGGTCAACGCCCAACCGACGTCCTTGGCTACGTGGTAGTCGCCGAAGGACACTGCATCGGGATCGCCGAGCGCGCGTTGCCGGACCTCGGCGCTCGTCCACGCTCCGAGTCCCGGCAGGCTCCGGAGCGCTCGGTCGAAGTCGCTGACGCGAACGCCGATGGGGTCCCCCGCCCGGGCAGCGATCCGCTCGATCGCATCGGCATGCCGCGCTGCCGTGACCACAGCCCGAGACCGGGCGGGGTCGATGTGGAGGCCGAGCCAGGCCCAGGAGGGGATGCTCGCCAGCGTGCTCGGCTCGGGCTGGAGACGAAGGCCGACGGCAGGACCGGGCGCAGGCGCGCCGTACTTCAGCACCAGCGCGCGGAAGCCGGCGAACGCTTCCTTGCCGGTGACCTTCTGCTCGATGATCGACGGCACCAGTGCCTCGAGCGGCCGGGCCGTGCGGCCCAGGCGCACATGGGGATAGCGGTGCCAGGCCTCGGCGACCACCGGGTGCCGGGCCCGGAACCCGGACCAGTCGTCTGCGGCGCCGAGCAGGTCGGGCAGCTGGTCGAGCGCCCACGCCGCTCCCGGCCCCCAGGCCTGAGCCTGCACCTCGGCGGCGGCGTCGTCGGAGACGACCGCGAGCGTGACCGGACCTTCCGGGGTGCGGCTCGAGCGCCAGTGCGGTCCGCGCTCCCCCGGCGCAGCCAGCCGCATCGTCGGGTCGCCGGCCCCGCGGCGCTGCTGGGCGAGCACGCTGCGGACGGGGCAGGGCCAGTCAGGACGCCACACTCGCGTCACGTCCGGCCGATCCACGGGAGAGACACTAGGCTCTACCCCCGACACGAAGCTCATTCGCTTCCATACGACAGACATCTGGGAGGAGGCCGCGTGACCTCGGCGCCCGACACCCGCCGGCCGCGCCTCGACCAGGAGGCGGTGCTCCAGGCGGCAGAGGCACTCGTCGACCGGGAGGGGTATGACTCCCTCACGATGACCTCCCTCGCCGGCGAGCTCGACACCCGCGTGTCCTCCCTCTACAACCACGTCGCCAACCTCGAGGACCTCCGCGCCTCGGTCCAGGTGCGCGCGATGCGGCTGCTAGGTGAGCACGTGCGCCGGGCGGCCATGGGCCACGCCGGCGCCGACGGCCTGCGGGTGCTCAGCCACGAGCTGCGCGCGTTCGCCCGGTCCAACCCCCAGCGATACGCGGCGATCACCAGGCCGCCGATCGATCGCGACGCGTTCTTCGCCGCGGCCACGGACACGATCGAGGCGCTCGGCGTGATGGTCCGTTCCGCCGGGCTGCCGGAGGAGCGGCTGCTGCCGACGGGCATGGCCGTCTTCGCTGCGCTGCACGGCTTCGTCTCGCTCGAGGTGGCCGGCTACTTCGGCGACGTCGAGGACGACCTCGACGCGGTCTACGAGATGGTCATCCGAGGCGCGGTCACTGCTGCCGTGCTCGAGGCCACCCACGGCTAGCTTCCTCCGCCGGACGCGGCCGGTGCCGGGCCGGGGCGGGAGGTCGGCGGTCCCCGCTAGCGTCTGTCGGGTGTTGCTGCACGAGATCGTCGACGTCTCCGCACGCGTCGCCGCCACCCGGTCCCGCAAGGACAAGACCGAGCTGATCGCTGACCTGCTGGCCCGCACCGAGCCCGCCCAGCGGGAGCTGGTCGCCTACTACGTCAGTGGACGGCTCCGGCAGCGACGTACCGGGCTGGGCTGGCGCGGCCTCCAGGCGCTGCCGCCCCCGGCGGACGCGGCCTCGCTCGGCGTCGACGAGGTCGACGCGGCATTCGATCACCTGGCCTCCCTCGGCGGTGCCGGCTCCGTCGCGGCTCGAGCGGCTGCGGTCGCGGACCTGTTCGGACGTGCCACGGCCGCGGAGCAGGAATGGCTGCGGGCGGTGGCGCTCGGCAACGTCCGTCAGGGTGCGCTGGAGGCGGTGATGACCGAAGGGGTCGCCCGAGCCGCAGGAGCGCCGGTCGCCGACGTGCGACGAGCGGCAATGCTCGCCGGCGGCGCGACGTACGTCGTCGAGGCGGCCTTCTCCGGTCCGGACGCACTCGCCGAGATCGGCCTCACCGTAGGCCGGCCGGTCCAGCCGATGCTCGCGTCCTCGGCCCCCGACCTGGACGCCGCGCTGTCCAAGTTCGACGGGCCGCTGGCGGTCGACGCCAAGCTCGACGGCATCCGGATCCAGGTCCACCGCCGCGGCGACGAGGTGTTGATCGCGACACGCAGCCTCGAAGACATCACCCACCGGTTGCCCGAGGTCGTCGAGGTGGTTCGGTCCCTCCCCGCCGAGGAGGTGGTGCTCGACGGTGAGGCGCTCGCTCTCGACGCTGATGGCCGGCCGCGGCCGTTCCAGGAGACGGCTGCCCGCACCGCATCGAGCGCCGACGGCACCACCGCGGTCACGCCGTACTTCTTCGACGTCCTGCACCTCGACGGACGCGACCTGCTCGACCTGCCCGCCACCGAGCGTTGGGCCGCGCTGGAAGCCCTGGTGCCCGAGGCGCACCGGGTCCCGCGCTGGCGTGGCACCGACCCGGCGGCCGCGCGGTCGTTCACCGAGCAGGTGCTCTCCGACGGGCACGAGGGCGTCGTGGTCAAGGCAGCGACGGCGCCGTACGCCGCCGGCCGTCGAGGTGCCGCCTGGGTCAAGGTCAAGCCGGTGCACACCCTGGACCTGGTCGTGCTCGCGGTCGAGTGGGGTTCGGGCCGGCGTCGCGGGACGCTCTCGAACATCCACCTCGGCGCCCGCGACGAGGAGGACCCCGAGCGGCTGGTCATGCTCGGCAAGACCTTCAAGGGCATGACCGACGAGATGCTCGCCTGGCAGACCGAGCGGTTCCAGGAGCTCAAGACCCACGAGGACGACTGGACCGTGCACGTCCGGCCCGAGCAGGTCGTGGAGATCGCGTTCGACGGGCTGCAACGCTCCTCGCGCTACCCCGGCGGCTTCGCGCTCCGGTTCGCCAGGGTGATCCGTTACCGCGACGACAAGACCGCCGACGAGGCCGACAGCATCCAGACCGTGCGAAGGATCGCGACCCCGACGGACTAGCCGGCGACGCGAGTCCGGCACCTCGGACTGGTCCCAGATGTTGCAACACCGAGTTGCACGTCCCGTACAGTTTCCCCATGGCGACCCGCGCACCGCAGACAGATGGCCGCCGCAGGGCAGCGGCAGCACGACGCCGCGCGCGCAAGGAACAGATCATCGCGGCGACCCGGGAGCTGTTCGACTCCCGCGGGGTGCGCGACGTGCAGATCGAGGAGATCGCCAGCGCGGTCGGCATCAACCGCGCGATCGTCTATCGGCACTTCACCGGCAAGGAGGAGCTCTTCGCGCTCACCCTCGTCGGCTACCTCGACGAGCTCCACGACGCGATGTCGACGGCCGCCGCGTCGCGCACGGAGGCCCCGGACCGACTGGCCGCTGTCGTCGGCGCCTTCATCGACTACGGCGTCGCCCACCCCGCGTTCGTCGACTGCGCGCAGTCGCTGATGGTCCGCCCGGGTGACGAGCTGCTGGACGACATCTCCGACGGGGCGCTGTTCCGTCTCGGGCGCGGCATCACCTCGTGCATGACGATCCTTTCGCAGGTGCTCTCGGACGGCTGCGAGACCGGCGCCTTCACGATGTCCACCGACCCGGTGGTCATGGCCAACACGATGTACGCCAGCGGTCTCGGCGCCCTGCATCTCGCGCGGCTCGGCATCCTCGTCAGCGAGTCGGCGCCCGGGATCCCGGTCGTCAGCCAGATCTCCGCCGAGCAGGTGCGGGAGTACGTCGTGTCCTCGGCGCTGGCCGTGGTGAGCCGGGGAGTCCGCGCGTCCTGAGGTCTCGAGACGGTCGCTGCGCGACCTCCTCGACCAGCGGCGTGCGGTCGCTGCGCGACCTCCTCGACCAGCGGCGTGCGGTCGCTGCGCGACCTCCTCGACCAGCGGCGAGACCGAGGGTCGCCTCAGCGCTCCAGGATGGCGACGACGCCCTGACCACCGGCTGCGCAGACCGAGATCAGGGCCCGGCCGGACCCCTTCTCGGCCAGCAGCTTCGCGGCGTTGGCCACGATCCGGCCGCCGGTCGCGGCGAACGGGTGTCCGGCGGCGAGCGAGGAGCCCTTGACGTTGAGCAGGCTGTGGTCGATCGAGCCGAGCGGCGCGTCCAGGCCGAGACGCTCCTTGCAGAACACCGGGCTCTCCCAAGCGGCCAGGGTCGACAACACCTGCGACGCGAACGCCTCGTGGATCTCGTAGAAGTCGAAGTCCTGGAGGTTCAGGCCGTGGCGCGCGAGCATCCGCGGGACGGCGTACGCCGGCGCCATCAGCAGGCCCTCGTGACCGTTGACGAAGTCGACGGCGGCGACCTCGGAGTCCACGAAGTAGGCGAGCGGGGTGAGCCCGCGCTGCTCGGCCCACTCGTCGGATCCGAGCAGCACCGCCGACGCGCCGTCGGTCAAGGGTGTCGAGTTGCCGGCCGTCATCGTGGCCGCCTCGCCCTTGCCGAACACAGGCTTGAGGGTCGAGAGCTTCTCCAGTGAGGAGTCGGCCCGCAGGTTGTTGTCACGCTCGAGACCGCGGAACGGCGTGACCAGGTCGTCCTGCCAGCCCTCGTCGTAGGACCGGGCGAGGTTGTGGTGCGAGGTGACGGCGAGCTTGTCCTGCGCCTCGCGGGCGATCTGCCACTCCACCGCGGTCAGCGCCTGGTGGTCGCCCATCGACAGCTTGGTGCGAGGCTCCCCGTTGGACGGGATCGCAAGGCCGACGTCACCGGGCCGGATGGTGGCGAGGACGGCGAGCCGGTCCTTGGCCGAGCGCGCGTTGTTGAGCCGGATCAGCTTCTTGCGCAGCTTCTCCGAGAGCGCGATCGGCGCGTCGGACGTCGTGTCCACACCGCCGCCGATCCCGGAGTCGAGCTGGCCCAGCTTGATCTTGTTGGCGATGTAGTTGATCGCCTGGAGGCCGGTGCCGCAGGCCTGCTGGAGGTCGACGGCTGCGGTCTCGGGAGCGAGCTTCGTGCCCAGCACCGACTCTCGCACCAGGTTGAAGTCGCGGCTGTGCTTGAGCACGGCACCACCGGCGACCTCGCCGACGCGTTCACCCTCGAGCCCGAAGCGGGTCACCAGGCCGTCGAGAGCGGCGGTCAGCATCTCCTGGTTGGAGGCGGTGGCGTAGGCACCGTTGGAGCGGGCGAAGGGGATGCGGTTGCCGCCGATCACAGCAGCCCGGCGTACGGAAGAATGAGCAGAGTCAGCCATGTCTCCCATCCTCATGGTTCACGCCCGTCGCGTGAACCGTTTGAGGGCCAGATCACGAAATGTGGACTCGGAGTTACACATCTAGTTACATAGATCGTGAGCGGGCCCGGCCCGTGGACCACGATCCGACCGCTGCGGAGGCACTGCACCACCATGAGTGACAAGTACCAGGGCTTCGTCTCGTCCCCGATCGGCAAGCTGCTGGTCAAGAACCTCGGACTCCCCAACCCCACCAAGCTCGACCGCTACACGGCGGGCGACCCGCTGGTCGACGGCAGCGTGCTGATCGGCGGCACGCGGCCGGCTCGCCGAGTCCCTCCCGGGCCTCCTCGACCTGCTCGGCATCGCCTCGTCCCCGACCTCCGGTGAGGGCGCCCGGTTCAAGGGCATCGTGTTCGACGCGACGGGCCTCAAGGACTCGTCCGCGCTGATCGCACTCCGTGACTTCTTCACCCCGCTCCTGCGCAACCTCGACGAGTGCGCACGCGTCGTGGTCATCGGCACCCCGCCGGAGCTCACCAGCGGTTCCGAGCGCGTCGCCCAGAGGGCGCTCGAGGGCTTCACCCGCAGTCTCGGCAAGGAGATCGGCAGAGGCAGCACCGTCCAGCTGGTCTACGTCGCCGAGGGCGCGGAGGACGGCGTCACCAGCACGCTCGGCTTCCTCCTCTCCCCCAAGTCCGCCTACGTCTCGGGCCAGGTCGTCCGGATCGGGGTCCACCCGCCCGACAAGAAGGCCGAGGTCACCGAGGTGGCCGACCACGCCCGCCCGCTCGCCGGCAAGGTCGCGCTCGTCACCGGCGCCAGCCGCGGCATCGGCGAGGCGATCGCCCGCGTGCTTGCACCGTGACGGCGCGACCGTCGTCGGCCTCGACGTGCCCCAGGCCGCGAGCGAGCTGCAGACCCTGACGAAGGAGCTCGACGGGGACTGGCTGACGTTGGACATCAGCGGCGGCGACGCACCGCAGCGGATCGCCCATCACCTCAAGGAGAAGCACGGCGGGGTCGACGTCGTCGTCCACAACGCCGGCATCACCCGCGACCGCAAGCTCGCCAACATGGGCTCCAGCGACAAGGGCGACCGCTGGGCCCAGGTGATCGGCGTCAACCTGACCGCTCCCGAGCGGATCACCCGTGAGCTGCTCGACCAGGGCGTCGTCAACGCAGGCGGCTCGATCATCGGGGTGGCGAGCATCGCCGGCATCGCCGGCAACGTGGGGCAGACCAACTACGCGGCGTCGAAGGCGGGCGTCATCGGCCTCGTCGACTCGCTCGCCGACGAGCTCGCGGACGGCATCACGATCAACGCCGTCGCGCCAGGATTCATCATCACCCAGATGACCGCCGCGGTGCCGTTCGCGACCCGCGAGGTCGGTCAGCGGCTCAACGCGATGGCGCAGGGTGGGCTGCCGGTCGACGTGGCCGAGACCATCGCCTGGTACGCCAACCCGGCCTCCACCCTGGTCAACGGCAACGTGGTCCGCGTCTGCGGCCAGATGATGCTGGGTGCCTGAGATGGCCGAGCACTCCGGCCACGTGCGCGTCGTCGAAGGAGGTGGCGGCCTCGGGACCCTGGTCAGGGCCGCACTCCCGGCCCTGCCCGGCGCCAACCTGCTCCCTGGCGTCAAGAAGACCGGCAGCAGGCTGCCTGACCTCGAGCTGCGGCGCGAGGACGTCCGGGTCAACAGGGACGAGGTCGACCGCTACGCGGCGGTCTGCGGCTTCCCGACCAAGGACGTCGCACCGGTCCCCTACCTCCACGTGTTGGCGTTCCCCCTGCACATGGCGCTGATGACCGACGCGTCCTTCCCGTTCCCCGCCATCGGGTCGGTGCACCTCGAGAACTCCATCATCCAGCACCGCCCCGTCACGATCGGCGAGACCGTGTCGCTGTCGCTGCGGGCCGACAACCTGCGCACCATCACCAAGGGCCGGGCGTGGGACATGAACGTGACCGCGCACCGTCGACGACGAGGTCGTGTGGGAGTCGGTGTCGACGTACCTGCGGGTAGGCAAGGGCAACGCGAGCAGCAGCGACCCGGCACCAAGCCGGCTTCGGCTTTCACTGCGATCGAGGCCAAGGGACCGGTGTGGGACATCCCCGAGAACACGGGCGCGCCTATGGCGCGGTGTCGGGTGACCGCAACCCGATCCATCTCTACCCGCTCACGGCGAAGGCGCTCGGATTCCCGCGCCACATCGCGCACGGCATGTGGAGCAAGGCCAGGTGTGTCGCCGCGCTCGAGAACCGGCTGCCGGACCAGGTCCGGGTCGAGGTCGCCTTCAAGAAACCCATCTTCCTGCCCGGGCAAGGCGCGGTTCGGCGCTGAGGCCAATCGCCTCCGGCTGGGACTTCGCCCTCGTGAACCCGGGGTCGGGTGCCCCGCACCTGGTGGGGCGGACGACCGCCGCTCTAGGGGTGCGGGCCGACGACCGCGTCGAGCACCGGTTGCGTCGAGCGGGCTCAGCGGGTCCGAGGGCGGATCAGGCCCTCCTGGGCGACGGTGGCGACGAGCGTGCCGTCCTGGGTGAACACCCGGCCGAGCGAGAGACCGCGAGCCGCCGCCGGCCGACGGCGACCACTGGTCGTAGAGCCACCACTCGTCGGCGCGGAACGGCCGGTGGAACCAGATCGTGTGGTCGAGCGAGGCCATCTGGACCCCGGTCGCGATCGACCTCGTGCGCAGCCAGCGTGGCCCCCAGGAGCGACACGTCGCTGGCGTAGGTGAAGGCAGCGAGGTGCTCGAGCGGGTCGTCGCGAGAGCCGCCCTTCGATCCGGATCCAGACCTGCGCCTTCGAGGGGCGCTCGGGATCCGGCTCGAGGCCGTAGCGCGAGCTGCCGAGCCAGCGTACGTCGAGGGCCGCCCACTCCTTGCCGAGCCCGTCGTCCGCGCCGCGCTCCTGCATCAGCTCGACGAGGTCGAGACCCTCCTCGGGCCCTTGACCTCGGGCATCGCGTCCTGGTGCTCGAATCCTTCCTCGATGACCTGGAAGTTCAGCGACTGGTAGTAGATCGGCCGGCCGTGCTGCCGCGCGAGGACCCGACGGGTGGCGAACGACTTGCCGTCCCGGATCCGCTCGACGTCGTAGATGATCGGGACGTTGTAGTCACCGGGCAGCAGGAAGTAGGAGTGCAGCGAGTGCACGTGGAACTGCGGACCCACGGAGCGCGTGGCAGCGATCAGCGCCTGGGCCGCGACCTGGCCGCCGTAGACCCGCTGCCGGACGCTGTCGGGCTGCCTGCCCGCGGTAGAGGTCGGTGTCGAGCTGCTCCAGGTCCAGCAGCGACGACCAGCTTGCGGGTCGCGTCGCTCCCGTCGGGCCGGACCCGGCATCGCGCTCGTCCTGCGCGGTCATCCGCCGCCTCCGGTCTCGTCGGGCCGCTCGAGCCCGGCCAGGAACTGCTCGAACTGCTGGCCGATCTCCTCGCCCGTGGGGAGTGGCTGGTCCTCGGCGAGCAGGCTCGAGCCGTTCTCCTCGGCACGGGCGAACGCGTCGTACTGCTGCTCGAGCGCGGTGACCACCTCGTCGACCTCGCTGTTGGCCGCGAGGTAACGCGAGATCTCCTCCTCGCGCTCGTCGGCCGCGGTGCCGAGGTCGGTGAGGTCGATGGTCAGCCGGGCCGGCCCGCTCGACCTGCTCGAGCAGCGCGATCGAGGCGCGCGGGTAGTCGAGCTGCGCGAGGTAGTGCGGCACGTGCGCGACGAAGCCCGACCGCGTCGTGGTCCCACTCCCCCAACCGCACCTCGAGCAGGGCCTGGGCGCTGCTGGGGATCCGCAGCTCCCCCCGCCACGGGCTGCTGCCGGTGAGCAGGTCGGTGTGTTGGCGTGGTGGGTGATCGCGATCGGGCGGGTGTGCGGCACCGCCATCGGTACCGAGCCCATCCCGACGACCAGCGAGACCGAGAACCGCTCGACGACCTCGAGCACCGCCCGGCAGAACGCCTCCCAGCGGGTGTCCGGCTCAGGACCGTGCAGCAGGAGGTACGGCGCGCCGCCGCTCGTCCCGCAGCAGGCGCACGACGAGTCGCGGGGCGTCGTAGGCCTCGTAGTGGTCGCGCACGAAGGACATCGGGGGCCGGCGGGCGCGATAGTCGTGCAGCTGGTCGACGTCGAACGTCGCGACCACCACCCCGCCGCCGTCCGCGCCCTCGGCCACCAGGTGGCGGCAGGCGATCGCTCCGGCGTTGCCGGCGTCGAGGAAACCGTCCAGCGCGACGACCATCCGCAGCTCTTCCACCCCGGCGAGCTCGGGCACGTCGTCGACGATGTGCACGAGGCGAGGTGTCGGGGTCACGAGGTCACGATACTGACGCCCGCCCGCCGGCTCACCCGTAGGTTGCCGCGACGTGCTCGCACAGCGGCGGGATCCGGAGCCGGTGCTCCGCTGTCAGCGGCTCCTGTCGACATCGAGAAGCGTCCGGTCGTCCGCGTCGTCTGCGTCATCGGTCCCCATGCCGCTCATCTCGTGCACGATGTCGAGTGCGATCGTCTGCGCGGACAGACCCACCCGATCGAGGATCACTGCGCGCTTCGCATGGTCGAGGAACTCCTGGGGAATGCCGTGCAGCCGCACGGGCGTGTCGACGCCGGCTGCCGAGAGCGTCTGCAGCAGGACGGCACCGACGCCGCCGATGACGCCGTTGTCCTCGATCGTGACGACCAGCCGGTGATCGGCTGCCAGCTGGACCAGGGCCGGGTCGACCGGCTTGACCCAGCGCGGGTCGACGACGGTGACGCCGATGCCCTGCGCCGCCAGCCGCTCCGCCACCCCGACGCCGATGCCTGCCATCGAGCCGACAGCGACGACGAGCACGTCGCGGCGCCCGTCGCGCACGAGCACGTCGACCCCGCCGATGCGGTCGATCGCGTCGATGTCGGCCGGCGGCGGCCCCTTCGGGAAGCGGACGACGGTCGGGGCGTCGGCCACTTCGACCGCCTCGTCGAGCAGGTCACGCATCCGGGTCACGTCACGTGGCGCGGCCAGCCGGAGCCCCGGCACGACCTGGAGGATCGACATGTCCCACATGCCGTTGTGGCTGGCGCCGTCGTCGCCGGTGACGCCGGACCGGTCGAGCACGAACGTCACGCCGCACTTGTGCAGCGCGACGTCCATCAGCACCTGGTCGAAGGCGCGGTTGAGGAACGTCGCGTAGACGGCGACGACCGGGTGCAGCCCACCGATCGCGAGGCCGGCCGCCGACGTGGTCGCGTGCTGCTCGGCGATGCCCACGTCGAAGGTGCGATCTGGGAACTGGGTCTGGAACTTGTCGAGGCCGACCGGGTGCATCATCGCCGCCGTGATCGCGACCACGTCGGGCCGCCGAGCACCGATCTGCACGATGTGGTCGGCGAAGTGGTCGGTCCAGATGAGGCCCTTCGGCTTCTCGGCACCGGTCTGGACGTCGAAGGGGCCTGGGGCGTGGAACTGGTCGGCCTCGTGCCGCTCAGCCGGGTCGTAGCCGAAGCCCTTCCGCGTCAGGGCGTGCACGATCACCGGACCACCGAACTTCTTCGCCTGCTGGAGGGCGTGCTCCATGGCTGCCCGGTCGTGACCGTCGACGGGGCCGACGTACTTGAGACCCAGGTCCTCGAACAGGCCCTGCGGCGCGATGCGCGTCCTTGAGTCCCTTCTTCACCGCGTGGAGGGCGTCGTAGGCCGCCGGCCCGAGCGCCGGGACGGCGTTCACGCGCTTCTTGACCGCCTCGAGGACCTGCTCGTAGCGCGGGTTCGTGCGCAGCCCGGTGAGCGCGTTGGCGAGGCCGCCGATGGTCGGCGTGTAGGACCGCCCGTTGTCGTTGACGACCATCACGAGCCGCGAGTCGCGGGCGATGGCGATGTTGTTGAGGGCCTCCCAGGCCATGCCGCCGGTCAGCGCGCCGTCGCCGATCACCGCGACGACGTGACGGTCCTCGCCACGGATCGCGTAGGCCTTGGCGATGCCGTCGGCATAGCTCAGCGCGGTCGACGCGTGGGAGTTCTCGACGATGTCGTGATCGGACTCCGCCTGGCTCGGGTAGCCGCTGATCCCGCCCTCGCGGCGCAGGGTGCCGAACTCCGCGACCCGCCCGGTGACGAGCTTGTGCACGTATGCCTGGTGACCGGTGTCGAAGACGACCCTGTCGTGCGGGCTGTCGAACACCCGGTGGATGGCCAGGGTCAGCTCGACGACGCCGAGGTTGGGCCCGAGGTGGCCGGTGTTCGTGGCGACCGTGCGGATCAGCAGGTCGCGGATCTCGCTCGCGAGCGTCGTCAGCTCGTCCTCCGACAGGTCCCGCAGGTCGCGGGGCGAGGAGATGCGCTCGAGAAGGGACATGGTGGCGAGTTTAGGCGGTCAGTGCTCCAGGATCGCGATCGACGGCCCAGCGATGCTGGTCACGGCAGCAGGCTCCGGTAGCGGTCGGAGGCGAAGAAATCCGGCAGTGCTTTCGCGGCGGCAACGGTCAGGTCGAGCCGCCGGGCACGTTCGGGGTCCACGAACACGATCTGCCGACCCTCTCTGCAGTCGATGTCGGCGTCTGTGAGCTCCGTCGCGCCGGCGAAGAGGCAGAACGTGTCGTCGGTGTCGCGATGGGCGTGACGGACCGAGAACTCGTCGAAGAGCTCGAGCCCACCGCCCAGCGCGATCCCGGTCTCCTCCTCGAGCTCCCGGTAGGCCGCGTCCTCCCATGACTCTCCCGCCTCGACACCACCGCCCGGAAAGCCCCACTTCTCCGGGTCGATGACGGGGTGCTCGTCCCGTTCCTGGAGAAGGACCCAGCCACGCGGATCGACGAGGGCGATGGAGGAGAACCGGCTCACGCCCGCCACCGTAGCCGCAGCGGGACGCGGTCAGCCGCCGAGGAAGCTCAGGCGGACCTCGCGGTCGTGGTTGTCGACGTTGAGGTCGACCAGGCAGATGCTCTGCCAGGTGCCGAGGGCGAGCCGGCCCGCGAGCACCGGCACCGAGGCGTACGGCGGCAGCAGTGCCGGCATCACGTGGGACCGCCCGTGACCGGGCGAGCCGTGCCGGTGCCGCCACCGGTCGTCGGCGGGCAGCAGGTCCGCCAGCGCGGCCAGCAGGTCGTCGTCGCTACCCGCGCCGGTCTCGATGATCGCGATGCCGGCCGTCGCGTGCGGGACGAAGACGTGGAGCAGCCCGTCGCCGCGCCCGGCTGCGAAGTCGGCACAGTCGCGGGTGAGGTCGAGGACCCGATCCTCGCCGCCGGTCCGGAACCTGAAGGTCTCGCTGTCCATGGTTCTCCGATCAGACGGCGGACGCCCCGGGGCCGGTCACGGCCGGAGCGCCTTCTCGATCCGCTCCACCTTGGCCGTGAGCTGGCCGGTGTGGCCGGGCCGGATGTCGGCCTTGAGCACCAGTCCTACCCGGGGAGAGACCTCTGCGACGACGTCGACAGCGCGCTTGACCACCGCCATCACCTCCTCCCACTCGCCCTCGACGTTGGTGAACATCGCGTTGGTCTCGTTGGGGCAGCCCCGACTCACGGACCACGCGGACCGCTGCGGCAACCGCCTCGGCGACGCCGCCGGTCTCGTCGGCGGCGGGTCCGGACGGGGAGATGCTGAAGGCGACGAGCATGCGTCCACGGTAGTGGGGTCTCGAGACAGTCGCTGCGCGACTTCCTCGACCAACGAAGGTCCAGCCCCTGTCCGCGACCTCCGCGAAGAACACGGTCAGAAGACGTGATACTCCCCCGGCGCGAGGAAGAACCCGGTGCGGGCGTCGTCGTCGGCACAGGTGACGCCGGCCGTCTCGACCAGGCACTCGACATCGCCGCTGACAGCGACCGTTCCGTCACCGGAGATCACCCGGGCTCCCGGCTCGCGGATGGTGTCGGTGTTGCAGGCCGGGCGGGCCCGGTCCTCGAAGGTCTCGATCCGTCCGACGCCGTCGGCAGTGCCGCCGCCGCATACCTCCTCGTCCTTGATGAAACCGCGTCGCAGCTCGCAGGCGGGGCCGATCACAGGATCGTCGAGCAAGCAGTAGACGACGTCGTCCGGTGTCGTGAACCGCGCGAGCGAGACCCTCTCGCCGTTGCCGTTGGCCGCGATCCGCGCGACCGCCTGGAGGTAGGTCGTCGGCCCGACCGGTCGGTCGGTCGGAGGTTCGGGCGAGGGGCCGGTCTCGGTCTCCGTCGGCGTGGCGGTCTCCGTCACCGGGACGGTGGTCTCGGTCGCGCCCGTCGACGAGGCCACGGTCGGCTCGATCGTCGTCGACGTCGGGGTGCTCGATCCGGGCGTCGACGGCCTGGTCGTGATCGTCGGCACGTCGTCCGCGTCGCCGGCACCGGCCCCGCAAGCGGTCAGCGCGAGCAGCGTGATGAGGACGGTCGCCGTAGCCAGGAAGCGCATGGCTCCATGGTTCCAACTGAACTGGCCGGTGGCCCGCCACCACACCGGGTGAGGGGCCACCTGCTGACCTCAGCTCCTGCGTAGGTTGCGCAGGACGTACTGCATGATGCCGCCGTTGCGGTAGTAGTTCGCCTCACCGGGGGTGTCGATGCGGACGACGGCGTCGAACTCCACGCTCGGCCCGTCCTCCGGTGTGACCCTCACCTTCACAGTCCGCGGCGTGTCGCCGTCGTTGAGACCGGTGATGCCGGTGATCGTGACCGTCTCCTCGCCGGTCAGGCCGAGCGACTCGGCGTTCTCCCCCTCGGGGTACTGCAGCGGGATGACGCCCATGCCGATCAGGTTCGAGCGGTGGATCCGCTCGTAGGACTCGGCGATCACCGCCTTCACGCCCAGCAGCGAGGTGCCCTTGGCCGCCCAGTCGCGCGACGAGCCGGAGCCGTACTCCTTGCCGGCCAGGACGACCAGCGGGGTGCCGGCGGCGATGTAGTGCTCGGACGCCTCGAACACCGAGGTCACCTCGCCGCCGTCGGTGAAGTCGCGGGTCACGCCACCCTCGGTGCCGGGCGCCAGCTGGTTGCGCAACCGGATGTTGGCGAAGGTGCCGCGGATCATGATCTCGTGGTTGCCACGGCGCGACCCGTAGGAGTTGAAGTCGCGCTGCTCTACACCGTGCTCGGCGAGGTACTTGCCGGCGGGCGAGTCCTTCTTGATGGCGCCGGCCGGGCTGATGTGGTCGGTGGTGACCGAGTCGCCGAGCTTGAGCAGCACCCGCGCCCCCTCGATGTCCGTGACGGGAGTCGGCTCTGCCGGCATCCCGTCGAAGTAAGGGGGCTTGCGGACGTAGGTCGACTCCGGATCCCACTCGAAGGTCTTGCCCTCAGGGGTCGGCAGAGACTGCCAGGCCTCGTCACCCGCGAAGACGTCCTTGTAACTCTCGTCGAACATGTCGGAGTTGATCGCGGACGCGATGACCTCCTCGATCTCCGACGGCGTCGGCCAGATGTCCTTCATGAAGACGTCGTTGCCGTCGCTGTCCTGGCCCAGGGGGTCGTTGAACAGGTCGACGTCCATCGAGCCGGCCAGCGCGTAGGCGACGACCAGCGGCGGCGACGCGAGGTAGTTCATCTTGATGTCCGGGTTGATCCGGCCCTCGAAGTTGCGGTTGCCCGACAGCACCGAGACGACGGCGAGGTCGTTGTCGTTGACGGCCTGGCTGACCTCGGGGATGAGCGGTCCGGAGTTGCCGATGCAGGTCGTGCAGCCGTAGCCGACGAGGTTGAACCCCAGCTTGTCGAGGTACGGCGTCAGCCCGGACTTCTCGTAGTAGTCGGACACCACCTTGGATCCGGGGGCGAGCGTGGTCTTCACCCACGGCTTGCGCTGGAGGCCCTTCTCCACGGCCTTCTTGGCCAGCAGCGCCGCACCGATCATGACCGAGGGGTTCGAGGTGTTCGTGCAGGACGTGATCGCCGCGATCGTGACCGCACCGTGGTCGACCTCGAACTTTGTGCCGTCGGTGAGCTCCACCGAAGCCGGGTTGCTCGGCCGGCCGGAGACCGTGTGGTCGACCGAGCCGTGGTCGCGTGGCTCCGGAGAGGCGTCGGTCTGGGCGCCGTTGTGGGACGGCGCGTCCGACGCCGGGAACGACTCGGCGACGGCTTGGTCGTAGCCCGCCTGATCACCGGAGTCGTCGACGTACTCGTCCAGCGCGTCACGGAACGCTCCCTTGGCGTCGGACAGGGACACCCGGTCCTGGGGCCGCTTCGGCCCGGCGAGCGAGGGTACGACGGTCGCCAGGTCGAGCTCGAGCTTCTCGGAGAACCGCGGCTCGGCGTCGGGGTCGTGCCAGAGGCCCTGTTCCTTCGCATACGCCTCGACGAGGGCCCGCTGGTCTTCCGAGCGACCGGTGAGCTTGAGGTACTTGATGGTCTCCTCGTCGATCGGGAAGACCGCGATCGTGGAGCCGAACTCGGGGCTCATGTTGCCGATGGTCGCGCGGTTCGCCAGCGGCAGCACCGAGACGCCCGGGCCGTAGAACTCGACGAACTTGCCGACCACGCCGTGCTTGCGCAGCATCTCGGTGATGGTGAGCACGAGGTCGGTCGCGGTGGCGCCCTCGGGGAGGTCGCCGTTGAGCTTGAAGCCGACCACCCGCGGGATCAGCATCGACACCGGCTGGCCGAGCATCGCGGCCTCGGCCTCGATGCCACCGACGCCCCAGCCGACGACGCCGATGCCGTTGACCATCGTCGTGTGCGAGTCGGTGCCGACGCAGGTGTCGGGATAGGCCTGGAGCACGCTCGCCCCCGACCCCGACTCCGTCTCGCGGGTGAAGACGACCCGGGCCAGGTGCTCGATGTTGACCTGGTGGACGATGCCGGTGCCCGGCGGGACGACCTTGAAGTCGGAGAAGGCGGTCTGGCCCCAACGCAGGAACTGGTAGCGCTCACGATTGCGCTCGTACTCGATCTCGACGTTGCGCTGGAACGCCTCGGGCGTGCCGAAGACGTCGGCGATCACCGAGTGGTCGATGACCATCTCGGCCGGGGCGAGCGGGTTGATCTTGGTCGCGTCACCACCGAGGTCGGCCATCGCCTCGCGCATCGTGGCGAGGTCGACCACGCAGGGCACACCGGTGAAGTCCTGCATGATCACGCGGGCCGGCGTGAACTGGATCTCCTTGTCGGGCTCGGCGGTCTCGTCCCAACCGGCCAGCGCCTTGATGTCCTCGGCGGTGATGTCGGCGCCGTCCTCGGTGCGGAGGAGGTTCTCGAGGAGCACCTTGAGCGAGAACGGCAGCGAAGCCTGGTCCAACCCCTCCCCGGCCACCGCGTCGAGACGGAAGATCTCGTAGGTCTTCCCTCCCACGTCCAGGGTGCCCTTGGCGCCGAAGCTGTCCTTGCTGGCCATCCGCGTCTCCGTCCGTCGACAACTGTTGGGTCGGGTAGGTCTGCCTTCCCATCCTGCCGCCGTCAGCGGGTGGGCGGATAGTGAGGCTGCCCTAAATCTTGGTGGTGTTGACCTGATATCTCTTGATATCAAGATACATCACGTCGAGCGGAATTCCCAATCCGCCCCATTGTCGGATCTGGTCTCAGAACCGTCTCACCTTCGGCCACTTCGCTGCACGCGAGAAAGCCGCCTCCCTAGCCTCGCCACAGGCTCTGGACGCACGGAGCCGGCTACGACCGTGGGGGCGACGATCGAGGAGCAATGATGAGCGAGGCGCAACGCAGCACCGCGACGGCGGCGCTCCGGCACCTCCAGGTCGTCGGGCGGGCGTACGCCGAGGCGCCCCCGGACCTGGCGACCTTCGGATGGGCCGCGCGGCTCTCCCGCCGCGAGGCGGACGTGCTCCGCCTCCTCGCCGAGGGTCAGTCGACCGTCGAGATCGGTCGCACCCTCTTCATCTCCCCCGCCACCGTGAAGTGCCATGTCGCCCGCCTGATCGCCAAGCTCGGCGTGCGTGACCGGGTGCAGCTGGTCATCGCGGCGTACCGCAGCGGGTTCGTCCAGGTCGACTGACACCCGGCCGGGAGGCTCAGGCGGGTACGCCGTCGCCGGTCTCTGCGAACTGGGTCCGGTAGAGCTCCTCGTAGCGACCGCCGGCGGCCAACAGCTCGGCGTGGGTGCCCTGCTCGACGATCTCCCCGTCCTCGACCACCAGGATGCGGTCGGCGGTGCGGATCGTCGAGAGCCGGTGTGCGATCACGAGCGCCGTCCGGCCGGCGAGCACCTCGGTGAGCGCCGCCTGCACGGCCGCCTCGGACGTGGAGTCGAGGGACGCCGTCGCCTCGTCGAGGACGACCACCCGCGGTCGCTTGAGCAACAGCCGGGCGATGGTCAACCGCTGCCGCTCGCCCCCGGAGAGCCGGTAGCCCCGCTCCCCCACGACCGTGGCAAGGCCGTCGGGCAGGGTCCGCACGAGGTCCGCGAGGCGGGCCCGCTCGAGTGCGTCCCACACCTCCTCCTCCGTCGCATCGGGCCGCGCGAACAGCAGGTTGCCGCGGATCGAGTCGTGGAAGAGGTGCCCGTCCTGGGTCACCATGCCGACCGCGTCGCGGATCGCCTCCGCAGAGAGGTCCCGCACGTCGACGCCGGCGAGGCGTACGACGCCCGCGTCGACGTCGTAGAGCCGGGACACCAGCTGTGCGATCGTGGACTTCCCAGCGCCTGACGAGCCGACGAGCGCGATCACCTGTCCCGGCTCCGCCTGCAGGGTCACCCCGTGGAGCACCTCCTCCCCGCCGCGCGCGTCGAGGGTCGCCACGTCCTCCAGCGACGCGAGCGAGACCCGGTCCGCCGACGGGTAGGAGAAGCGCACGTCGTCGAGCTGCACCGACACCGGTCCCGCCGGCACGTCCCGTGCTCCTGGTCGGTCCTGGATCAGCGGTTCGAGGTCGAGCACCTCGAAGACCCGCTCGAAGCTCACCAGCGCCCCCATCACCTCGACCCGTGCGCTGGCCAGGGCGGTGAGCGGGGCGTAGAGCCGGGTCAGCAGCAACGAGAGCGCCACGACGTCCCCGGCGTCGAGCCGGCCGGTGAGGGCGTAGTAGCCGCCGAGGCCGTAGACCAGCGCCACCGCGAGGGCCGACACCAGGGTGAGAGCGGTCACGAAGGTCGTCTGCACCAGGGCGGTCCGGACACCGATCTGCGCCACCCGCCCCGCCCGGGCCGCGAACTCGGCGGACTCCTGCTCCGGCCGGCCGAACAGCTTGACCAGAGTCGCTCCAGGTGCGGAGAAGCGCTCGGTCATCTGGTTGCCCATGGCCGCGTTGTGATCGGCCGCCTCGCGCTGGATGCCGGCGAGCCGGTGGCCCATCCTGCGCGCTGGGACGACGAAGACAGGGAGCAGCACCAGCGCCAGCAGCGTCACCCGCCAGGAGATGCCGAGCATCACCACCAGGGTGAGGGCGAGCATCACCAGGTTGCCGACCACTCCGGACAGCGTGCTGCTGAAGGCTCGCTGGGCGCCGATCACGTCGTTGTTGAGACGACTGACCAGCGCACCGGTCCGGGTCCTGGTGAAGAAGGCGATGGGCATCCGCTGCACGTGGTCGAACACGGCCGTCCGCAGGTCCAGGATCAGCCCCTCACCGATGCTCGCCGAGAGCCACCGCGTGACAAGGCCCATTGCCGCGTCCAGCACGGCGACGCCCGCGATCACCAGCGCCAAGATCACCACGACCCGGGGCTGGGACCCGGCGACGATCGCGTCGACCACCCGGCCGGCCAGGACCGGCGTCGCCACCGCGAGCGCAGCGCCCGCCACGCTGAG
This sequence comes from uncultured Actinomycetota bacterium, assembly GCA_963724275.1. GTDB lineage: Bacteria > Actinomycetota > Actinomycetes > Propionibacteriales > Nocardioidaceae > Nocardioides. The sequence continues at coordinate 338,555 of CAVRUB010000015.1, forward strand.
GACGAGGAAGCCGACCAGCTTGCGCCGGTGCGGCCGGGCGAACTCCAGGATCCGGCGAGCCGTCGCGGCGCTGAAGGCGCGCCGCTCGTCCGGCGCGCTCATCCGCCGGTACATCTGGCTCCACGCGATCGACTCCATGCTCACGGCCCGCACTCCGTCCTACGGCGTCCCTCGACGCCGGGTCTGCGACGACCCTAGGACTTCAAGTCGGCTTGAAGGCAACTTTGGCGCCCTGGGCCCGGCACCTTGGTGCGGGGCGTCAGACGGCCATAGGTTGCTGTTCCTCATGCGTGCCACGATCCGGGTCTACTGGCGCCTCCTCGTCGCCGGCTTCCGTCGGCAGTCCGCCTACCTCCTCGCGGCGTTCGGCGGTCTGGTCGCCAACACCACGTTCGGCCTGCTCAAGGTGGCGATCCTGTTCGCGACCGTGCGGGCCGCCGGCGGCGAGCTGCAGGGATACGACGTCGCGATGATGAGCACCTACATCTGGGTGTCGCAGGGACTGCTCGGGTCGGTCAACCTCTTCGGTCGGATCGACATCGCGGACCGGATCAAGGACGGCGACGTCGCCGTCGACTTCCTGCGCCCGCTCGACGTGCAGGCGTCCGCGATCACGACCGAGGTCGGCAGGTCGCTCTTCGCCTGCATTCCCCGCGGCATGCCCTCGGTGCTGATCGGCGGGCTCGTGGTCGGGATGGCACTGCCCGACGACCCGCTGGCCTACGTCCTCGGCGCCGTCAGCGTCCTGCTCGGCATCGTGGTCTCGGCCGCCACCGTCTACCTGATGGTGGCCGCGCCGGGATTCTGGCTGGTCGAGACCCGGGGCCTGCAGATCCTCTACATGGTCGTCTCCGGGTTCCTGGCGGGGCTGTTCGTGCCGATCTGGCTCTTCCCCGACTGGCTGGAGATGGTCGCCCAGGCGACGCCGTTCCCGTCGATGATGATGTACCCGGTCGACATCCTCTCCGGACGCGTCGACGGCGCCGAGGCGCTGCTGCTGCTCGGCGTGCAGCTCGTCTGGCTCGGCGCGGTCGGTGCGCTGCGGCCAGCTCCTGACCCGCGCCGGGCGGCGGCACCTGGAGGTGCAGGGTGGCTGACGTCGGTGTCGCCGGAGCTCTCCGTGCGCGGCTGCGCCCCTACCGGGCAGTGCTCGCGTCGCGAGCGCGCTCGCAGAGCTCCTACCGGGCCAGCTTCGCGCTGGACCTCGCCAGCTCGCTGCTCGTCGGGGTCGTCGAGCTCGCCGAGATCTGGGTGCTCTTCCACAGCGTGACCGAGCTCGGCGGGCTCGACTTCGCCCAGATCCTGCTCGTGTTCGGGCTGGCCGACCTGTGCTTCTCCCTGGCCGACATGTCGTTCGGGCACTGCGACAACCTGCCGACCTACCTCCGCGCCGGGACGCTCGACGTCTTCTACCTCCGTCCCCAGCCGCTGCTGCTGCAGCTGATCACCAGCGACATCTCCCTGCGCCGGCTCGCGCGCGCCGCGGTCGGTGGGGTCGCACTGGTGGTCGGCCTCGCCGCCAACGACATCGCGTGGAGCCCCGCGCACGTCCTGCTGCTGGCGGTGGCGATCGTCAGCGGGTACGCCATGTTCGCCGGGATGTTCGTCTGGGCGGGCGGCGCGCAGTTCTTCCTCGTCGAGGGTGCCGAGACGACCAACGCGTTCGTCTACGGCGGCCGCTACGCGGCGACCCAGCCCGCCTCGGTCTGGAACCGGCCGTTGTGGGCGGTCTTCGGGTTCTTCTTCCCGATGGCGTTCACCGCCTACCTCCCGGCACTGTGGCTGCTCGGCCTCGGCCGCCGTAGCGGCCTGCCGGACTGGCTGGCCTGGTGCGCGCCCCTGGCCGCGGCGTGGACCTGGCTGCTGGCGTCGACGAGCTGGCGCATCGGCGTCCGGCACTACCAAGGAGGCGGCGGATGACCATCCCCGAAGGCGTCAGCAGCGGCACGACCGATCCGATCATCGAGACGAGCGGCCTGACCCGGGAGTTCCGGGTGCGGGACGGGCTGCGCCGCCGGACGATCGTCGCCGTCGACGACCTCACGCTGCGGATCGCGCCTGGTGAGGCGGTGGGCTACATCGGTGCGAACGGCGCCGGCAAGTCGACCACGATCAAGATGCTGACCGGGATCCTGGTGCCGACCAGCGGCGCCGTGACGACGTGCGGCCTCCGACCGGTGCAGGACCGCCGCCGGCTCGCCCGCCAGGTCGGCGTGGTCTTCGGCCAGCGGTCACAGCTGTGGTGGGACCTGCCGGTCCGCGAGTCGTTCCGGATCCTGGCCGCCATCCACGACCTCTCCCCGGCAGCCGAGCACGAGCGCACCGACGAGCTGGTCGAGCGGTTGGAGATGGGCGAGTTCCTCGGCACGCCCGTGCGCCAGCTCTCCCTCGGGCAGCGGATGCGCGCCGAGGTGGCCGCCGCGCTGCTCCACTCCCCGCGGCTGGTGATCCTGGACGAGCCGACGATCGGGCTCGACGTCCTGTCCAAGCAGCGGCTCCGGGAGTTCCTGGTGGCAGAGCGGCGGACCCACGGCACCACCCCGCTGCTCACCACCCACGACATGGGCGACGTCGAGCGGCTCTGCGACCGTGTCCTGGTGGTCGACCGGGGCAGGCTCGCCTACGACGGCGACCTGCCGGGACTGTCCCGGACCGTCGGCGCCGAGCGCGTCCTCGTCGTCGACCTGGCCGAGGCAGTCGACGACCTCACCGGCATCGCCGGCACCCGCCACCTCGCCTCGGAGGGTCACGGTCTGCGGCAGCGGCTGGCCTTCGACGCCGAGACGACGACCGCCGCACGCGTGCTGGCGGCGGTCTCCGAGCGGGTGGAGGTGCTGGACCTGGCCGTCGAGGAGCCCGACATCGAGGACGTCGTCCGCCGGATCTACGCGGCTCGGCGCTGACCGGCAGGATCTCCGAGATGCTTGACGGTAACTGTCGTTTCCCGGGCACCTCGTTCGTGGTGAGGTAAATCCAACCTCACCCAAGGAGATCTCCGATGCGCACCCTGTACGTCACCGAGTTCATCACCCTCGACGGCGTCATCGACTCGCCGGGCGGCGACGAGGGCCACCCTCATGCCGGCTGGTCGTTCAAGGACGTCGACTTCCTGCCCGAGGCCTACGAGATGAAGGGCCAAGAGCAGGAGGAGGCCGGCGCGCTGATGCTCGGCCGCGTCAGCTACGACCTGTTCGCGCCGGTGTGGCCGTCCATGACCGCCGAGTTCCCGCGTTACAACGCGATGCCGAAGTACGTCGTGTCGAGCACGCTCCAGGAGAAGGACCTCGTCGACAACTGGGGCGACATCACCATCCTCCGGTCGACGGACGAGGTCGCCGCCCTCAAGCAGACCGAGGGCGGTCCGATATCGGTCCACGCCAGCTCCCGCCTCGCCCAGTCGCTCGCGGCCGCGGGCCTGGTCGACCGCTACCACCTGCTCGTGTTCCCGCTCGTCCTCGGCTCCGGCAAGCGGCTCTTCAGCGACTCCTCGCCCGACAAGCACAAGCTGGCGCTGGCCGAGAGCCAGTCCTACGCCAACGGCGTGCAGAAGCTCGTCTACGACGTCGTTCGCTGAGCGACGACCCCACCGAGCAGCCCCGGTTGTGGTCCGGGGGTGTAGACCGGTCGTAGCCACCAACGACCGGAGACCCCCGTGCCCGACCTCGACGAGCTCCCGACGGCCCCGCTGCCGGGCCACCAGGCCCGGCACCGCGGCCGGGACGTGCTGGCCGCCGCTGCGACCGCGGTCGTCGTGCTCGTGCTGGGCGTCACGTTCACCGTCGTCCGTGGTGATCGCGGACCGGATGCCGGCACGAGCGTGTCGGACGGACCCGTCGGAGTCGAGGCGTGTGGGAGCGGAGACCTCGTTGCCAGCGACCAGCGGAGGGAGGAGTCGGGGGACACGACCTACCTCATCGCGACCCTGGAGCTCGCGCGCGGGGTCGAGCCGTGCTCCGTGGAGGGCTACCCGACGACGGTGGTGCTCGCCAACGGTCGTCCCGGCGGGGTGGAGACGGTCCCGGACGACAGCCTCGGCCAGGTCCAGCAGCTCACGGTGCTGCCGGACCGCGCGGTGCGGGTCACCCTCGGCTGGGCGGTGTCCGACTACTGCGGCCCGACCGTCAACGACGGCATCCGGCTGTGGGTTGCGCCCGACGGTGCGGTCGAGATCGCCGGCTTCGGGGCGACCTCCTGCAGCCCGGGCGAAGGTCGTCCGCCGGTCCGGGTCGGGCCTTTCACGTATGTCGATCCCACCGTCGAGCAGGGCACCGTGGCCGGGCTGGTCACCCTCAACAGCGGCCCGTCCCTGGGCACCGGCGAGTTCGTGACGACCGGCGTCGTCGAGCTCGAGGGCGAACCCGACGGATACGTCGCGCCGATCGGCGAGGGCGGCTCCTTCGAGCTCGAGCTGCCGGCCGGTCGCTACCAGGTGCGGGTCTCGACCCACCAGTGGCACGGTGGCACGCCCTACGACGCCGGGACGTTCGAGGTCGTCGGTGGCGAGCTCAGCCAGCTCAACGTCACCCTGCCGTTGCGCTGACCGGCTCGAGCAGCGCCACGCACTCGACGTGGTGGGTCATCGGGAACAGGTCGATGGGCCTGAGCGTGAGTGCGATCCTTATGCGACTGGCTGCACCCCACGGCCGAAACTGCCCTCTGACCTGCAGCGATGCCGCCCGAGAGGTCTGAGGTCGTCAGCACGCCGCTGAGGGCGTTTGCGAATCAAAGCGAGCCCATTCCGAGCCCTCGTGCCAGCGGGCACCGACGGTCGCAAACGACAGCAGTCTTCAGGTCTCGCCGCGAGCGCGGGCTTCGAGGTACTGATCCATCACCGCCACCGGGATCCGGCCGCGGTCGGAGACGACGATGTCGTGCGCGGACGCCCAGCGACGTACGTCGGCAGGGGTGGGCGGTGCGGGCGCGAGCGGCGGCGCCGCTTCGAGGCCGCGTACGGCGAGGTCGCCGACCATCTCCTCGGACAGCCCGACCCGAGCAGCTGCGAGGAAGCGATAGGTCCACTCCTGGGCGAGCTTGCGGGTGTCGCAGAAGATGATCGGAACGGTCGGGAACCGGATCTGGCATTCGGCGATGCCATCGGCCACGACGCTGGGCCGGACGCGGTCGAGCTTGAAGACCTGCGAGTAGCGCTCCTCGACGACCACCGCGGCGCGTGGGATCGCGGACAACTCGGTGAGCTGGAACTTCAGCTTCCCGGTGGTCAGCGAGGCGACGAGATCGGCCAGCGACTTGCGCTCCACGGTCGCCTGCAACAGTCCCGTCGACGATGAGTCCGTAGTCACCGGCCTTGAGCGGCTCGCGGCGGGTCGTCGCCTGCCGGTCGGCGAAGGTGAACGGGTAACGCTCGCGGATGTCGACCGCGATCTCCAGGTCGGCGACTCCGCTGGCGCGGGCGCCCGGAAGAGTCACCGCGGGACGCGCTTGCTTGGACGTGCGGGCGGTCTGCCAGAAGATCATCTGCCGGCCGCGGGCATTGGTGACGACGATCTGGGAGCGGTTCTCCCGCCCGCGGTCGAGCACGAGGTCGATCGCGGCGCCCCGTCGCACACAGGACCGCACCGGCCACCCGCTCGACGATCTCGGCGTCGACCGGCCACTCCTCGACACGGTGGCAGTAGACCTTGCCGGTGCGCGGCCACGTGTCCTTCGCCTTGAGGATGATCCCGTCCCCGAGCGGGATCCGGAGGAGGTACGGGCAGCGTCGACCCGGGTTCGGTGTTGCGGGCGATCACGAAGTCCTCCGGCATGGCTACAACTCCCCCGCCGTAGCGAGCCGATCGAGCGAGTTCTCGGCATCCGGGCACCTCGAGCAGCAGCGCGCGGTCCTTCCTGGCCGCGGCAACCATGGCCCGCAGCCGCTGGCGGTCCTTCTTCGTGAGCTCTTCGTTCCGGAAGTCGCGGGCTGTGAGCAGCCCAGCGAGGACGACGAAGTCGCGCCGGTGCCGACCGAGGCCAGGGTCGCCCGCGTTGCTGAGCGCTGCCGCCTTGCCGACCAGTGCGCCGACGAGGTTGGGCCGGCGTACGGATCCTTCGCGGCCCGCGACCGACACCGGGACGGTCTCGCTGCGCTGCAGCGCTTGAGTCCCACCTGCCGTCGGGAGGGTCGGGCTGCCGGTGACACCCGGACGCAGGCTCGCGCGCTCGCCGATCCCGTCCGGCAGGAGTACGTCGATCGAGGCGTCGCCACGAACCCAGCGATGTTGGAGACCCTCCGCCGAGATGCCTGCTGATCTGAACCCGAGGTCGGTCAGCGTCTCGGTAAAGGTGGCGAGCATCGTTGGGTCGGCCCGTACGTCGATCACCGTGTCGGCGTCGTTCGTCGGTCGCACCGGGAACTGCCCCCGCTCAGCGCAGTGCAAGTGGACGAGCTGGCCGCCGATCAGCGTCCAGCCCTCGGCGAGCCGCTCGTGGAGGTCGAGGAGCCCGATCCACGATGCGGTCTGCTCGGGCGGCATGGGCGGCAGGACGATCATCGCTCGCCTGCCTTCCACTCCAGTGCGAGCTCGTGCAGCAGTTCCGCAGCCCGGGCCTCCTCGCGCGGCCCGCGGTGCTCGGCGAGATCGGCCGCGAGCCGGAGCCGTGAGTCCGGGTAGGGGTACTGCCCGTCGGGGACGACGTGGAGCACGACGTTCGCATCACGGTCGGCCTCGACCAAGAGGTAGTCCTTGAGGACTCCCTCCACGAGCGACTCGGCGAGATAGCCCTCCACGTCGGGCGAGGCGATGCCACTCGAACCCAGGTCCACGATCATTGCCCAGCGCTCATCGGCCCTGAGATCGGCAAGGTCGGCCGGCGCCGCACGCAGCAGTCGCCGTCTGGGCCCGGTTGCGGAACACCGACCGGAGCGACACCACAAGCTGCCTGACGACTTCCTCATCGGCGACGGGCTCCGCGGCCGGCTCGAGCAAACGCTTCAACTGCATCCGCGCCCGCGCCGACACCGCAGGCCCGCTGACGCCCACCCGGTCGCGGTCGTCCTCGGACGCCGCGATGACCGCCCATGCAGAGCGCGGCCGAATACGGACGGCCTGCCTTGCTGCGCTCCTGGATACGCAGGAGTGAACGCTCGTCGACCACCCACTGGGATCCGATCCGCTCGGCAGACAGCGAGCCGTCCGCGATGCGCTGGTGGATCCGGGGCACGCTGACGCCCAGCCGCTCCGCGGCCTGTGCGACGCTGACTGCTCCCATGCGCACAATCCTAGAAGAGTTTCAAGGATTGTGGAAGACCGCTCGGGATGACCAAAGCGAGCCCAAAGTGAGCCCTGACGGCCCGTTCTCGGGGCTCGTGCTCACGAGCCCGATCACATCACCGCAGGCCAGAGTCGCTTTTCACAAGGTGCGCAACGCACCACATGGGAAGTCATCGGGAAGGCGTACATGTGGCTGAGCGTAGTGCGACAGCTCTTGGACTTCGCGACAGCGAAGGACCTGATGGCCAGCCTGTGGGCATCAGCACATGCAGGTGCCAGCCAACGTCCGTTCGGTGAAGCAGTCGGGACACAGGTCAAGGACACCGCCCTCGGGCTCACGGACTGCTCCGTAGTACGCAAAGCACTCGTTCTGGCGATCAGCCTTCTCCTTATCGGTGTGCTCGCGCCAATAGTCGGCTGGCAAGCCCGTGGAGGCGCGGACGATCAGAGTCCACAGAGGGGGAAGGCCCTGAGTGATGCAGAGCGCTGCGATGGGGTTGAGCGTCCCGCCGTTCACTCGGCGCTTGTTGCCGTGCCCGAGGAAGTCGACGTACTCGGTGAAGGTGATCGTCTGTCCAAGGCGGGCTCTGCGGATCAGCTCGGGAAGCGCTTGCTTGGCGTCCGAAACAAGGTGCGGGTAGACCGGGTTGACGAGGTCGAACTCCCTGAAGTACCGCACCCGTAGATCAGGATCGCTCTCCAGCGCCTGCGCCAGGTCGGCAGGCGGGTTGTCGATCAAGTCTTGTACGAATGCCTTGACGTTCTCATTCATGGAAGGTCTTTCGGGACGAAGATGGGAACCGCTTCGGTGTTAACGCGGTCGCTCCGGACATCCTGACGCAAGCAGCTCACACTACTGCGGCTGCGGCCGCCTACCTCCCAGGCAGGACCGCTGGCGCAGAAACCGCAGCCGTCGGACCCGACTTCGGAGGCGTCGGCGACGTACGGCGAACTCGTCGAGAATGCTGGCCTGGCCGGGGAGCGTCACGCGAGCACCATCTCCATCAGCCTGAACGTAAGACGGCCGGTCGGACGATCCGCGCCGCAGGCAGCGGCAAACGCGGCTCCACCGCCGTCCCTACGGCAGGAGATGTCCACACTGATCCCCCTGTGCTCAGCCGACCTATCCCCCAGCGGCTGGCTCAACCCCACCGACCTCGCGCTGATCCTGCGATCGGCGTAAGACCCCACCCCGTCGCTGGGGCAGAACCGGCTCGGCCACACCTCCAAGGCGGTCACCGAGCGGCACTACATCAACCGCAAGCTGGCGGTGCCCGACTACCGCGTCGCCACCGAGCGCCTCGCTCCCCCTACAGGGAGCGGCGACGGGCCAGCTCTCGGGGTCTGAGAGGCCCGCAGCCTCCACGATTGGCGCCGGGGCCCAGTCGCTGCGCTCCGAGCCGTCTACGCGGTCACTGCGCTCCGAAGGCGGGCCCAACCAAGGGCCAGGACGTGGTTCGCGATTTCAAAGCGAGCCCAAAGTGAGCCTTGAAGCCGGTTTCGATGCTCGGCCGAGGAAGCACGAATCGCATCACCGCAGGCCGGAGTCGCTTTTCACAAGAAGCGCAACGCACTCCACATGGGAAGTCATCGGGAACAGGTCGAACGCCCGCAGGCCCGCCAGCCGGTAGCCGTGCTCGGCGAAGATCGCGACATCGCGGGCGAGCGCCGCAGGGTCGCAGGCGACGTACGCGACCGCCCGCGGGCGACGGTCGACGACCTGCTCGACCACCTTGCGCTTGGCACCGGCGCGGGGCGGGTCGAGCACCACGAGGTCGAACGGCTCGTCGTGCTCGGTCGTCAGCACCGCACCGACGTCGCCGGCTGTCGTGCGCAGACCGGGACAGTTGCGACGGGCCAGCCGCGCGGCGGTCGCGTCCCCCTCCACCGCGCACACCCGGCCTTGCGGGCCGACCGCGTCGAGGAGGAAACGACTGAAGAGGCCGACGCCGGCGTAGAGGTCCAGTACCGACTCTCCCGGCTGCGGCGCGAGCGCCTCGAGGACGGCGTCGACGAGCGCCTCCGGTGCACCGGGATGGACCTGCCAGAAGCCCCCGTCGGCGACCGCGAACGACACACCCCGGACGTCGTACGAGGGACCCGCGACTGCCTCGATCAGGCACAGCTCCACCGGGACCACGTCGTGCGACCGGTGCTTGCGCATCCCCCGGCGGCCGCCCGGTAGCGGGACGTAGCGCTGCCGCGTGCGCCAACCCAGGCCCTCGACGTCTCCGGGCACCGGCTCGACCACGACCTCCACGTCGAGTCCCGCCAACCGGCGCAGCTGCTCGCGAACGACCTGGGCCTTCAAACCGCGCTGCGCAGGCAACGACGACGTGCTGGAAGTCGCATCCGCCGCAGAGACCGGGGCCGGCCTAGGGGCACGGCGCGACCACGCGGTCCGGGGACGCCTCGATCACCTCCACCGCATCGCCGCGCCAGAACCTGTCTCCCTCGGTGCCCTCGGTGATCTCGACGACCACGCGCTCGGCCGGCAGCGCGTGCCGCACGAAGACGACGCGGTCACCGTCCTCCGACCGGAGGCGTACGACGCAGTGCCCGCCGTGCGCGACCGGTCCGACCTCGGCCTCGAACCGCTCGCCGACGTGCGATCGGCCACGCTGCTGCCGGGCCCGCGGGCGCCGCGGCGGGCTCACTGGACCTGCCGGTCCTTGCCGTCGCCCTGACCGCGGCGCACGTCGCCGGGTTGCGGTCGCGCGTCCTCGCGCTCCTCGCGCTCGCGCGCGACCTGCGAGGACCGGAGCTGGTAGGGCACCGACGTGACCATGACCCCTGGGGTGAAGAGCAGCCGACCCTTGAGCCGTAGCGCGGTCTGGTTGTGGAGCAGCTGCTCCCACCAGCGGCCGACGACGTACTCCGGGATGTAGACAGCCACCACCGAGCGCGGGTTGGCGCCCCGGATGGCGCTGGCGTACTCGACGATCGGCTTGACGACCTCGCGGTACGGCGAGTGGAGGACCTTGAGCGGGACGCCGAGGTTGCGCTGGTCCCACTCCTCCAGCAACCGGGCGGTCTCGGCGTTGTCGATGGAGACGTAGACGCCCTCGAGGGAGTTGGGCCGGGTCGCCTTCGCGAACGCCAGTGCCCGCAGCGTCGGCTTGTGCAGCTTGGACACGAGCACGATCGCGTGCACGCGGGTCGGCAGCGCCTTGTCGGAGTCGTCGGCGGCGAGCTCGAGCTCGACCGACTTGTAGTGGCCCCTGATCCCGCGCATGACCATGAAGAAGAAGCCCATCGCCAGGATCGTGATCCAGGCGCCGGCGAGGAACTTCGTGATGAGGACCACGACCAGGACGACTGCGGTGAACGTCAACCCGACCGCGTTGATGATCCGGGAGTTGAACATCCGCCGGCGCTCGGCAGGGTCGCGCTCGGTGGCGAGCGCCCTCGTCCAGTGCCGGATCATCCCGAGCTGGCTGAGGTTGAACGACACGAAGACGCCGACGATGTAGAGCTGGATCAGCTTCGTGGTCTCCGCGTCGAACGCGACGATCAGCGCGATGGCCATCACGGCGAGGAAGACGATGCCGTTGCTGTAGGCGAGCCGGTCGCCCCGGGCGCCCAGCGCGCGCGGCGCGTAGCCGTCCTTGGCAAGGATCGAGCCGAGCACGGGGAAGCCGTTGAAGGCGGTGTTCGCCGCGAGCACCAGGATCACGCCGGTGACGGTGACGACGAAGTAGTAGCCCGGACCGAAGTCGGCGAAGATCGCCCGAGCGATCTGGGCGATCACCGTGTGCTGGTCGAAGTCGGCGGGAAGCGGCTCGCCGTTCAGGGTCAGCTTGTCGATGTGGTGCGGGTCGACGTACCTGATGCCCATCTGCTGGGCGAGCACGACGACACTGACGATCATCGTCGTCGCGATCAGGCCGAGCAGCAGCAGCGTGGTCGCGGCATTCTTGCTCTTCGGCCGCTGGAAGGCGGGGACGCCGTTGGAGATCGCCTCGACACCGGTCAGCGCGGCACACCCGGACGAGAACGCGCGCGCCAGCAGGAACAGCAGACCGATGGTCGTGAGCGGCTGGTCCCATCCCTCGTCGGGCTGGATCGCGAGGTTCGCGCTCTCGACGTCCGGCAGCGTCCCCATCGCCATCTGGATGAAGCCGTACAAGCACATGCCGAGGATCGCGAACATGAACAGGTAGGTCGGTAGCGCGAAGAACCCTCCGGACTCCCGGATGCCGCGCAGGTTCATCGCCATCAGCAGCACCACCAGGGCGCACGCGACGATCACCTCGTGGTCGAGGAACGCCGGGATCGCGGCAGCTGCGTACTGCGCCCCCGACGAGATCGACACTGCGACGGTCAGCACGTAGTCGACGAGCAGGGCGCTCGCGACCGTCGTGCCGGCTGTCCGGCCGAGGTTGACGGTGGCGACCTCGTAGTCGCCTCCGCCCGAGGGATAGGCGTGCACCGTCTGTCGGTACGACGCGATCACGGCGATCATCACCACAGCGACGGCGATCGCGATCTTCCACGACCAGACGTACGCCGAGGCGCCGGCGACGGCCAGCATGATGAAGATCTCGTCCGGTGCGTAGGCCACGGACGACAAGGCGTCGCTGGCGAACACCGGGAGCGCGATCCGCTTGGGAAGAAGCGTCTCCCCCAGCTGAGCGCTCCTGAGCTTGCGCCCGAGCAGAATCCGCTTCGAGACGTCGCCGACACCCACGGGCGACCACGTTAGGCCATCGGTCTCTGTCGGGCGCCGACGCCGTGCCTTGCGGTTGCTATAGCGTTCAACCGTGCACGTCGTGATCATGGGCTGCGGCCGCGTCGGCTCGACCCTCGCGCGCAGCCTGGAGGACCGCAACCACACCGTTGCCGTGATCGACAGCGCCCCGGACGCGTTCCGCAGGCTCGGGCCCGGGTTCAACGGCGACAAGGTCGCCGGGATGGGCTTCGACCAGCAGGTGCTGGAGAAGGCCGGCATCCGGCGCGCCGACGCGTTCGCCGCCGTGTCCAGCGGCGACAACTCCAACATCATCGCGGCCCGGGTGGCGCGCGAGACGTTCGGCATCCAGCAGGTCGTGGCCCGGATCTACGACCCCGGCCGCGCCGAGGTCTACCAACGGCTCGGCATCACCACCGTCGCCACCGTGAAGTGGACTGCGGACCAGGTGCTGCGCCGGCTGCTGCCGGCGGGCGCAGAGCCCGACTTCCGCGACCCCTCCGGCACCGTCCGGATGGACCACATGCTGGTGCCGGAGAAGTGGGTGGGATGCTCCGTCGGCGCGTTCCAGGAACAGGCCCGAGCCCGGGTGGCGTGGATCGACCGGCTCGGCGAGGGCATCCTGCCGACCCGCGACAGCATGGTCCAGGAAGGCGACCTGTTGCACGTCGTCGTGCGCGAGGAGAACGCCGGCCAGGCCTACGAGGTGCTCGAGGCCGGACCGGACCACCAGGACTAGGGCATGCCCAGGGAGGGACAGACATGAGGGTCGCCATCGCCGGCGCCGGCGCTGTGGGTCGATCGATCGCGGCCGAGCTGATCGAGAACGGCCACGAGGTGCTGCTCATCGACAAGTCGCCGTCCTCCATCCACCCGGAGCGGGTGCCCGACGCCGAGTGGCTCCTGGCCGACAGCTGCGAGCTGTCGTCGCTCGAGGAGGCCCGGCTCGACAAGTGCGACGTCGTCATCGCCGCGACCGGTGACGACAAGGCCAACCTGGTCACCTCGCTCCTCGCGAAGACCGAGTTCGGCGTGCCGCGCACGGTGGGTCGGGTCAACCACCCGAACAACGAGTGGCTCTTCACCGAGGCCTGGGGCGTCGACGTCAACGTGTCGACCCCGCGGATCATGTCGGCGCTCGTCGAGGAGGCGGTGAGCGTGGGTGACCTGGTGCGGCTGTTCACCTTCCGTCAGGGCAACGCCAACCTGGTCGAGATGACCCTGCCGGCCGATTCGCCCTACGTCGGCAAGGCGTCAGGGTTGATCCCGCTGCCCGAGAACTGCGCGCTGGTCACGATCCTGCGCGACGGCCAGGTCTACGTGCCGTCGCCGGAGCAGCCGGTGGAGGCCGGCGACGAGCTGCTGCTCGTCGTACCGGCCGAGGCCGAGGACGGTCTCGAGCGCCTGCTCGCCCCTGTTGCGCACCCGGAGAAGAAGTAGGCGGATCGCGCTACGGCGCGGAGCCGCCCTGGTCCCGGGACGCACCGCTGGTCAACCTTCGGACGTCGACCGCGGCTCCGCAGGGTCACCCTCGGCGTCCTCCTCGATCGGGGTGGCGTTGCGGGCGAGCATCCAGACCATCAGCGTCCACGACCCGATCCGGAGCGCCCAGCCGAGGCCGGTGCGGAGCACCAGGATGATCACCACCGCGACGTCCGGATCGATAACGTCGTAGTGGCCGAGCAGCCAGACCGGCCCTTGCCCGAGCACGCCGATCGCCCCGGGGATCAGCATCACCCAGGTGAGGCGGCTGCAGAGCTTCACGACCTGCTTGTTCTTGTGCCAGCCGATCGGGTCCTCGGTCGCGGCGCCGAGCATGAACCCGAGCACCGGCCAGCCGACCAGGCAGGACGTGCCGAACACCACGGTGTAGCCGAGGCTGAGCAGGATGCCCGGCAGGAAGAACGCCAGAGCCTGGTCGGACTCCGACCCTCCGGACGACTCGGCCCAGCGCACGAACACCCAGCCGATGCCGATCCCGAAGATGGCGTTGAAGACGTACTGGGTGGAGCTCTTCTGCAGCAGTCGTACGACGAGCGCCAGTCCCGCGATCGCCAGGCTCGCGATCAGGGCGGCCTCGAGCTCCTTCGTCGGCAGCCACACCGCGCTGAAGACGATCCCTGGGATCGCCGCCTCCAGCATCCCGCGCCTGCCGCCGAGGGACGCCGAGAGCTGGTGCCGGACGAGCGCCTCGACGGTGGCGACGCCGATCTTCTTGGCGGCCTCCGTCGTGAGCGAGTGGTCCTCGTCCTCGGTCCCGGGCTTCGTCACCGCTGCCTGATCCTCCTGGCTCACAGCAGCTCGTACCGAGGGTTGTAGAGCACCCGCTGTCCGTCGTGCTCGCCGATCCGGCCCGACACCTCGACCGCGCGGCCGGGCCCGATGCCCGCGATCCGGCGGCGGCCGAGCCAGATCAAGGTGAGGGTGTCGGTGCCGTCGTACAGCTCGGCCTCGAGAGCAGGTACGCCGCCACGCGGCCGCAGGGTGACGGTGCGCAGGGTGCCGCGGAGCTGGACCGGCGTGCGGCTGGGGGCCTCCGCGATCGTGACGACGCCGGTGCCGGCGAACGTCCGACGCAGGTCGCGCGCCTCGGCCTCGGCGGGGCTGGCCCACCGGCTGATCGTGCGCCGCAACCGGCTCTTGCTCGCCACGCGGTGCTCAGGCTCCGGGCTGGTCGTCCGCGGTGGCAGCAGCCTGCTCGGCCTGTGCCTGGCGGATGTCCTCGGGAAGGCTCAGCGGCAGCAGCTCTCCGACGGGCATCGCCTGCGCGCCACGTCGGACGGCGACGCTGGTCACCGCGGTGCCCCACTCGGCGAGGGCGTCGGAGTCGCGCGCCGGGCGGCCGAGGAAGGTCGCCCGCAGCAGCCACCGCGGGCCGTTGAAGCCGATGACGCGCGAGGTCTGGTTGCCGACCTTGCCATCAGCGGTCTTGACCTGGATCTCGCAGTAGAGCTCGGTGCCGAACGGTCCGTCCTGCTCGGTGGCGGTACCTCCGCGGCGGGCCGCGTCGGCCGCGATCTGCGGGCGGACCTCGCTCCAGAGGTCGCCGTTGCGGGGGGCTGCGTAGGCCCGCAGCTCGACGGCGCCGTCCTTGCCGGCAAGCACGACCGAGCGCACGGTCCCGGACTTCTCGTCCACCTGGACCCTCAGCTCACGTCCCTCGGCCGGAGCGACCAGGAGCGCGCCGAGGTCGACCCGTCCGACACCGTCGTCCGGGAGGTCGTCGGCGTCGTAGGGACCCGCGGTGCCCAGCACCGGAGGTGTCTCGACGACGTCGTCCACGACCTCGTCGACCGCGGCACCGGGCGCGGTGTCGGGACCGGTCTCGTCGGACCTGCGACGGAACCTCACTGGCTGCTCTCCTTCATCGCCGGCTCGGAGGGCCGAAGCCTCCAGTAGAACCGTAGCCGCCGGTCCCTCGCGCGCTCTCGGGAAGGTCCGCAACCGCGACGAACCGGGCCCGCTCGAAGCGCTGGACCACCAGCTGTGCGATTCGGTCGCCCCGGCTGAGCACGATCGGCTCGACCGGATCGTGGTTGATCAGCAGCACCTTGATCTCGCCGCGGTAGCCGGCGTCGATGGTGCCCGGAGAGTTGACGATCGAGAGCCCGTGTCGCGCGGCGAGGCCGCTACGCGGGTGGACCAGGGCGACGTAGCCGTCGGGCAGCGCGATGGCGACGCCGGTCGGGACCAGCATCCGCTCGCCGGGAGCCAGCTCGACGTCGACCGTCGTCACCAGGTCGGCGCCCGCGTCACCCGGATGGGCGTAGGAGGGGAGCGGGAGGTCGGTGGCGACCTGGGTGACTGGGATCTCCAGGTCTGCTGCCGGGTCGGGGTCGTGGGGCACGGACCGACCCTATCGAGGCGGCGCCGGGGACCGGATGGGATCCTTCCTCCCGTGAGCAGGGGCCCGAAGTACGACGAGCGGCTCGCCGTACCCCTGCGTTGGTGGGCGCAGGGCACCATGTTCGTCGCCATCCTGTGGCTGACCGTGGTGGTCGCCGTCCCGGGGCCGACCGCGTGGGTGATCACGGCGGTCGCGCTGGTGCTGCTGGCGATCGGTCTCTTCTGGTACGGCGACGCCCGGGTGATCGTGAGCGACGGCTGGTTCCAGGCCGGCCGGGCCCGGATCGAGGCCGAGCACGTCGGTGAGGTCGCCGCGCTCGACGCCGAGCAGACCCGTCTGGTCGCGGGCCGCGACGCGGACGCGCGCGCCTACCTGCTGCTGCGGCCCTACCTCCACCGGGCGGTCAAGGTCGAGGTGGCCGACCCCGCAGACCCGACGCCGTACTGGCTGGTCAGCTCCCGCCATCCCGAGGCGCTCGCGGACGCCCTCGGTGCTCTCCCCGAGGACTCGCTAGGGTCGTCCCATGGCAAAGGGCGACAGTTCGAAGTTGTGGTCGATGTTCTCTGTGGTGGCGGCGCTCGGCGCCGCCGTGGTCGCCCGGAAGGGGATCGACAAGTACTGGCAGGTCAGCACAGGCAAGAAGCCGCCCGAGAACCCCGCAGACCCCGACATCGAGATCTGGGAGGCGGTCGCATGGGCCACCCTCACCGGCGCCGCGGTGTCGCTGGCCAGGATGTACGCCCAGCGTCGGGCGGCCGCCTACTACGTCAAGACCACCGGCAAGCTCCCGCCCACGCTCCGCCAGGACGGCGAATAGCCCGGGCCCACCCGCTGTCCTTCGCTCGTCGAGTAGCCCGAGCCGCTAGGCGAGGGCGTATCGAGACGCCCGCACCCGATCGTCGGCGCCGAGGACAGCCACGGCGTCACGCGCAGTCGCGGCAGATCATCCTCTTGGAGTCGGCCAGCTGGCTGCGGTGGTGCACCAGGAAGCAGCTCATGCAGGTGAACTCGTCCTCCTGCTTGGGCTTCACCTCGACGGCCAGCTCCTCGTGGGAGAGGTCAGCCCCGGGCAGCTCGAACGATTCCGCGGCCTCGGCCTCGTCCTCGTCGACCTTGCCGGAGTTCTTGTCGTGGCGGCGCGCCTTGAGCTCTTCGATGCTCTCCTCGGACTGCTCGTCCTCGTTCTTGCGCGGTGCGTCGTAATCGGTCGCCATGACGCTGCCTCCTCCTCGGTCGCCGTCGTTCGGTCCTCCCTGCCCCGGACCCTGCGAAAGTTCTGATCGGCGCGGCAGATTGTGCACTATCCCGGAGCCCAGCGATACCTCGGGTCCGCGGGAGTCGTCGCAACAGCGCGGGAGCGCCCGCTATTCCCTGGTAAAGCCCGCGGTCCTGGCGAGGTCGACGAGCTCGTCGAACCCGTGGTCCGGGCCACAGACGACGAGGTCCGTGCCGCCGGCTCCAGGGAGCACGGCGAGCCGGGCGCCGGCCAGTCGGGCGATCAGCCCACCGGCGGCGTAGTCCCAGAGGTTCACGCCCTCCTCGATGTAGCCGTCGAGGGCACCCTCGGCCACGTGGGCCAGCTCCAGCGCACACGATCCGTGCCGCCGGATGTCGCGCACGAGGGGCAGCAGCCGGGCGGTGGCCGCTGCCTGGACGGCGCGCTTCTCGGCGCTGTAGGAGAAGCCGGTCGCGATCAGTCGCTGGCTCACAGGGGCCCGTCCGCGCACGGCCAGGGTGGCACCGTCGCGGGTGGCCGACCCGCCGCCGGGGATCCTGGGGTCGACATGGCCGACGTACGCCCTGCCGTTGGCGGCATCAAGCACCACGCCGGCCATCACCTCGCCGTCCACCTCGGCGGCGATCGACACCGCGAACTCCTGGAGCCCGTAGAGGAAGTTCACCGTCCCGTCGATGGGATCCACGATCCAGCGGACGCCGCTGGAGCCCGCAACGTCGTCGCCCTCCTCGCCGACCACCGCGTCGTCGGGACGGGCGGCGAGCAGGCGGTCGCGGATCAGGTCCTCGGCGGCCCGGTCGGCGAGGGTGACGACGTCGACGTCGCTGGACTTGGTCGCCGCGACCGCCACCCCGCGCGCGCTGTGGTCGCGAACCAGGGTGGCGGCCTCGCCCGCGACCTTCAGCGCCAGGCCCGCGAGCTCCCCGGCCAGCTCGGTCACGAGGCGGACCGCGGCAGGCAGCAGTGTGCGGGGCAGGCCTCGATCGGCCAGTCCAGCGCGAGCTCGCGCAGCGCAGCGACGAACCGCGGGTCGACGCCCGCTGTCCCGGCCCGGCGGGCCTCGATGCCGAGCCTCTCTGCGGTGGCCAGCGCCTCGGTGTCGAGGTCGTAGATCACCTCCATGTGGTCGGAGACGAATCCGACGGGGACCAGCACGACCGACCGGACACCTTCCGACGCGAGCTCCTCGAGCCGGTCGTTGACGTCGGGCTCCAGCCACGGCGTCCGCGGCGATCCGCTGCGTGAGCAGAAGACCAGCTCGTGGTCGCGAGCGTGCCCGGTCACCGCAGTCACCCGTTCGGCCACGGCGGCCGCGACGTCGAGGTGCTGCGCCAGGTAGGCACCGCCCGCAGGCCCGCTCTCGTCGTTCATAGAGGTCGGGATGGAGTGCGTGACGAAGACCAGGCGAGCGTCGTCCCGGTGGACGGGCGGCAGCCCTCCGATCGCCTCGAGCGTCCGGTCCACGACGGCGGACACGAACCCAGGGTGGAAGGCGAACCAACGCACCTTGTCGATGCGCGGCGCGCCGGGGACTGCGGCGACCGCCGCCTCGATGTCGTTGCGGTACTGCCGGCAGCTCGACCACGAGGAGTAGCCACTGGTGGTCACGCAGGCGACCCGCTGCCGGCCGTCGGCCGCCAGCTGCCGGACCGCATCGACCAGGTAGGGCTCCCAGTTCCGGTTGCCCCAGTAGACCGGCAGGTCGAACCCGGCGACTGCAAGGTCGGCTTCGAGGGCCGCGATCAGTGCCCGGTTCTGGTCGTTGATCGGCGACCTGCCGCCGAACAGGTAGTAGTGCTCCCCCACCTCTGCGAGGCGCTCGCGCGGAATGCCCCGCCCGCGGGTGACGTTCTCGAGGAACGGCAGGACGTCCTCCGGACCCTCCGGCCCTCCGAAGCTCAGGAGGAGCAGGGCGTCATAAGGCTCGGGATTCGTCACGGGACCATCGTAGGGAGGAGCATCAGAGCGTCATGATCGCGTCTGCTCTCGCCCCCTACCGCCGGATCTTCACGCCGGCGACCACGCTGTTCAGCCTCACCGGCCTGGTCGCGCGGCTGCCGATCTCGATGGTCGGCCTCGGCATCGTCCTGCTCGCCGAGCACGAGACCGGTTCCTACGCGTTCGCCGGAGCCGTGTCAGCCACCGCTCTGATCGCCAGCGCGGGGTTCGCGGTCCCCCAGGGCAGACTCCTCGACCGGCACGGGCAGGCCCGGGTGCTGCCGTTGCTGATCACCCTCTGGGGCGTGGGTCTCGCCGCCGGCATGCTGTCGCTGACGGCGGACTGGCCGGTGTGGACGACGTACGCCCTCGCCGCCGTCGCCGGCGCCTCCCTCCCCTCGGTCGGTACTTGCGTGCGCGCTCGCTGGTCGCACTGCCTCAAGGACGAGCCGGACGCCCTCCACACCGCGTTCTCCTTCGAGGCGGTCGCGGACGAGGCCGTGTTCCTCCTCGGGCCGATCGTCGTGACGATGCTGGCCACGGCCGTGCACCCGGTCGCCGGCCTCAGCGCGGCGCTCGCGTTCGGGCTCGTCGGCACCTACGTCTTCGCCGGCCTCCGCTCCACCGAGCCACCGGTCCACCCCCTCCCTGCCGCCGGCTCCCAGCGGCCGGCCATGCCCTGGCACGCCGTCGGTGCGCTCACCGTGCTGACCTTCGCCCTCGGCGTCCTGTTCGGCGCAGCCGAGGTCAGCACCGTCGCCTTCTCCGAGGAGCAGGGGCAGCAGGGTGCGGCCGGCTTCCTGCTCGCGATCTGGGCGCTCGGCAGCCTCATCGCCGGTCTGGTCTCCGGCGCGATCTCCTGGCGTCAGGGAGCACTGGTCAGGCTGCGCTGGGGTGCTCTGGGCATGGCGGCCGCGATGGTCCCGTTGGCGCTGGTGCCGTCGATCCCACTCATGGCGCTGGTCCTGCTGATCGGCGGCTTCGCCATCTCTCCGACGCTGATCGCCGCGATGTCCCTCGCCCAGCAGGTGCTGCCAGAGGCACGTCTCACCGAGGGCATGATGCTCCTCCAGACCGGGATCGCCCTGGGCCTGGCACCCGGCGCGGCCCTCGCCGGCGTCGTCATCGAGGAGTCCGGCGCGTCTGCGGCCTACCTGGTCTCGTTGGGGGGCGGCGTGCTCGCACTCGCTGCCGCCCTCGCCACCCGGGTGCCTGAGCACGTGCGGACCGAGGTCGCGCCCGCGGAGCGGGTGCTCGAGGGCTGACCCGCCCTCTGGCGGCGCGTGTCCTCGACGGCTGGCCCGGCGGGATATCGACTTGTCGGCACGCCGGGCGCGGGTCCCGATTCTGGCGTCGGCGCGGGCGTAGTGTCGCCGTCAACCGGAGTACGACGACCAGGAGCACGACGGGTCCGGGAAACGGGCCCAGAAGGACGGAGCATGGCGCACCTCGATCTCGCAGGAGTCAGCGCCGACGGGCGGCGCCTCCTCCTCGTGGATCGGCAGGGCGAGGAGTTCACCCTCGAGATCACCCCTGCGTTGCGTGCCGCGCTCCGCGGCGAGACCACCCGCATCGGCCAGTTGGAGATCCAGATGACGAGCACCCTCCGCCCCCGCGAGATCCAGATGCGGATCCGAGCCGGCGAGACGCCCGAGGCGGTCGCGACAGCAGCACAGACGACGGTCGAGGCGATCATGCCGTTCGTCGGGCCGGTCCTGGGCGAACGCGAGCACGTCGCGGAGCGTGCCCAGACCGCGTCCGTCCGCCGCCCGAGCAGCGACTCCGGCTCCGGAACCCGAGTCCTTCGCGACGCCGTCAGCGCCCAGCTGTCCCACCACCAGGCCAAGGCCGACGACATCTCCTGGGACGCGTTCCGCCGCGACGACGGTCGCTGGGAGGTCGCCGGCTCGTTCGAGACGACCCCACGGTCCGGCACGGCGCGGTTCACCTACGACGTGCCGGGCAACTACGTCACGACCGACAACGACGACGCCCGCTGGCTGGTGGGCGACCCGGTCGGCGCGCTCACCGATGCCCGGCAGCTAGACGACCTCCAGCAGGCCCGTGAGCGCCGGCTGGCCTCGGTCGCGCCCGACGAGCTGCCTCTCGGCGACGACGCGCTCGACATGATCACCGGCGAGAGGGCCGACGCGGTGGTCGAGGCCCCCGCGGCGCGCCAGCCGACGCACGACGACCCGCTGCGGGACACCTCGGGCGACCTCGCGCCCGACCCTGCGGAGGCGGAACCGTCCGTCGAGGCTCCCCACCACCGGCGTCCCGTCGCGAAGAAGCGCGGCCGGGCGTCGGTCCCCAGCTGGGACGAGATCATGTTCGGCGGCGGCGACCAGTAGGTCTGCCCGAGCGACCGCTCGCAAGCCCGGCAAATCGGACTACCCTGCCCGCATGTCCTCCTTCGTGACCGGGGCCACCGGCTTCATCGGTCGTCACCTCGTCAGTGAGCTCGTCGACCACCGCGACGGCCCGATCTTCGTGCTGGTGCGGCCCTCGTCGCTCTCCCGCGTGGAGACGATGGTCCAGCAGTGGACCCGCGGATCGGAGTCCTCCCGGGTCGTTCCGGTCATCGGCGACCTCGGCGAGCCCGGGCTCGGTGTGGATCCCGGGTGGGTGACCGACCACGTCGGCAAGGTCGACCACTTCTTCCACCTGGCGGCGATCTACGACATGACCGCCGACGACGCCACCAACGAGGCGATGAACGTGCAGGGCACCCGGCACGCGCTCGAGCTGGCGGACGCACTCCAGGCAGGTCGCTTCCACCAGGTGTCCTCGGTCGCCGCCGCAGGCGACTTCCACGGCCGGTTCGACGAGACGATGTTCGACGAGGGACAGCCACTGCCCTCGCCGTACCACCGGACCAAGTACGAGTCGGAGAGGATCGTCCGCGAGGAGTCGACCGTCCCGTGGCGGGTCTACCGTCCGGCCATCGTCGTCGGCCACTCCGAGACGGGCGCGATGGACAAGGCCGACGGCCCCTACTACCTCTTCCCCCTGATCAAGCGGCTGCGCGACAACCTCCCGTCCTGGCTGCCGCTCGTCGGCGCCGACCTGGGCGACACCAACCTGGTGCCGGTCGACTACGTCGCCAAGGCGATGGACCACCTGGCGCACCTGCCCGACCGCGACGGCGAGGCGTTCCACCTCGTCAACCCCGAGCCGCAGCCGGTGGCCGAGATGCTCAACGCCTTCTGCTCCGCCGCAGGCGCGCCGAGGTTCGCCACTCCGATCGACCGGGACGTCGCCGGTGGCGCGACCCGGCTGCTCCCCCGGTCGCTGCGACCCACCAACCTGTTCAACGCAGTCGTGCGGACATCGCCGGCGCAGATCGTGCTCGACCAGACCCTTGGCCGGCTCGGCATCCCTGCCGAGGTGCTGGGCCACACGTCGTTCTCCCCCGTCTTCGACTCGAAGGCCACCGAGAAGGCACTCGCCGGTAGCGGGATCTCCGTCCCCGCCCTCGAGACCTACGCCCGCACCCTGTGGGGCTACTGGGAGGAGAACCTCGACGACGCCACCGGTCGCGACCGGCGTAACCGAGCGGCACTCACGGGCAAGCACGTGGTCATCACCGGCGCCTCCTCCGGCATCGGGAAGGTCACCGCGCTCAAGGTCGCCCAGGCCGGCGGCATCCCGGTGCTCGTCGCGCGCGGCAAGGACAAGCTCGAGGACACGAAGGCGACCATCGAGCTCCGTGGCGGCCAGGCCCACGTCTTCCCGTGCGACCTGTCGGACCTGGGGGCGATCGACGACCTCTGCGCGCGGCTGTCCGCCGAGCTGCCCACGATCGACTTCGTCGTCAACAACGCCGGCCGGTCGATCCGACGCTCGCTCCGGCTCTCGCACGACCGGTTCCACGACTTCGAGCGCACCATGCAGCTCAACTACTTCGGCGCGATCCGGCTGCTCATCGGTCTGATGCCGAAGATGCACCAGCAGAAGTCAGGTCACATCGTGAACATCTCGTCGATCGGGGTCCAGACCAACCCGCCGCGGTTCTCGGCGTACGTCGCCTCCAAGGCCGCCCTCGACGCCTGGAGCAACGTCGTGGCGTCAGAGGTCGTCGGCCACGGGATCAGCTTCACCAACATCCACATGCCGCTGGTGCGGACGCCGATGATCGCGCCGACCAAGATGTACGACAAGTTCCCGACCCTCTCCCCCGCACAGGCAGCAGACCTCGTCGTGAGGGCGATGGTCGAGAAGCCGCACGAGATCAACACCCTGGCCGGCAACGCCGGCGCGGTCGCACACACGTTCGCGCCGAAGGCAGCGTTCCGGATCCTCAACCTCGCCTACCAGGTGTTCCCCGACAGCGCAGCGGCCAAGGCCAGGTCGGGGCCGTCGGACGCCGCTGCCGAGGTGGTCCCGGCGCCCGACGTGAGCGCCGTCGAGCCGGGCGGCCGGGAGTCCGAGCAGATCCTGATGGCGCGGCTCTTCCCGGGCGTGCACTGGTAGGTCTCGAGACGGTCGTCGGGGCGACCTCGTCGACCACCGTCGTTTGGCTCAGCCCCGCGCGACAGGGCGTGACGGGTCCACGATCCACTCGCTCCAGCTGCCCGGGTAGAGGGCAGCCGCCACACCGGTGAGCTCGAGCGCCAGCACGTCGTGCGTCGCGGTCACGCCGGAGCCGCAGTACGCCGCCACCGTCGCGCTGCCGGTGGCACCCACCGCGGCGTAGACGTCGCGGAGCTCGTCGGCGGTCCGGAAACACCCGTCCGCACCGAGGTTGAGCGCCGTCGGCACGTTGACGGCGCCGGGGATCCGGCCGGCGACCGGGTCGATCGGCTCGGTCTCCCCGCGATAGCGAGCAGCGGCCCGCGCGTCGATCAAGACGCCCACGGAGGGCACGTCGGCCGCGGTCACGACCGGCATCGCGCCGGGAGCCGCGGTGAAGGTCCCCGCTGCCGCCGCCGTGCCGGGACCGAACTCGACCGGCAGGCCGGCGGCGGTCCAGGCCGCCCAACCGCCGTCGAGCACCCGGACGTCCGCGTGAGCGTGGTGACGCAGCAGCCACCAGCAGCGGGCGGCGGCGTGGCCGCCCCAGTCGTCGTAGACCACCACTGGCCGGTCACCGGAAACACCGGCGGCGCGCATGGCCGCCTCGAAGACCGTGGTCTCTGGCAGCGGGTGCCGACCGGCCGTGCCCGGCGGCGCGGCGAGGGCGGTGTCCATGTCGACGTACACCGCGCCCGGCAGGTGCCCGGCGGCGTACTCCTCGGGACCGCACGGACCGTCCGTGCGGTAGCGCACGTCGAGCAGGCTCACCGTGCCGATCAGCCGGGCCAGCTCGTCGACGTCGACCAGCGGCCCGCGGGTCAAGGCCGTCCCGGACGCGGCTTGACCGTCAGCACCGGGCACGGGGCGTCGAGCAGGACCCGCTGCGCGTTGGGTCCGAGGATCAGCTTGCCGACCGGCGATCGGCGGCGCAGGCCGATCACGATCAGGTCGGCGGCCAGCTCTTCCGCGACGCCGACCAGCTGGTCGGAAGCGTCGTAGCCGCGCTCGAGCACCCGTAGGTCGTGCTCGACGCCGGCGTCCGCGAGCACACCTCGCACATCGGCCAGGAAGGACGGCTCCCCGTCGTCGTCACCCACGGCATGCACCACGACCAGTCGCGCGCCACGACGCCGCGCCTCCTCGACCCCGGCCCGCAGGGCCGCGTCGCCTTCGGGCTTCGGGACGTACCCGGCCACCACGGTCGCCATGCCGTCACCCTAGACGAGCCATGCACAGATCCGGCCGAGAACTCGTCGCAGAAGATCGCCGCGGCATGTCGAGAACGATGTCGCGGCTCCGTCTCCTCCTCGAACGCGGCCACAATGGGCCGCACCACACGTAGGGAGAGACAAACGATGGCCAAGTACCTGCTGCTGAAGCACTACCGAGGCGCGCCGGCCGCGGTCAACGACGTGCCCGATGGACAGGTGGACCCCGGACGAGATCTCGGACCACATCCAGTTCATGCGCGACTTCGCCGACCGGCTCGAGACCACCGGCGAGCTCGTCGATGCACAGGCGCTCTCGACCGAGGGGACCTGGGTCCGGAGCGACGGCGCCGGCCGTCCGCCGGTCACCGACGGCCCGTTCGCGGAGACCAAGGACCTGATCGCCGGCTGGATGGTCATCGACGTCGACAGCTACGACCGTGCGCTCGAGCTGGCCGGCGAGCTCTCGGCGGCGCCGGGTGCCGGCGGGGAGCCGATCCACGAGTGGCTCGAGCTCAGGCCGTTCATGGCCGAACCGCCCACCGTCACGGAGTGAGCCCGGTGGACGCGGCGGTGGACGAGGCCCTGCTCCGGTCCCTGATCCCGGCCGTGATCGGCATCCTCGTCCGCCGCGGAGCCCACTTCGCGGCGGCCGAGGACGCCGTCCAGGAGAGCCTGCTCGAGGCGATCCGGGCGTGGCCCGAGGACCCTCCCCGCGACCCGTTGCCCTGGCTGGTCAAGGTCGCGTGGCGAAAGTTCATCGACGCAACCCGAGCCGAGGCGTCGCGACGGCGACGCGAGGAGCGGGTCGAGTCCGAACCGCTGCCAGGTTCGGCCCCGGCGGCCGACGACACCCTCCAGCTCTACTTCCTCTGCGCCCATCCGTCGCTGACGCCTGCGTCGGCTGTCGCCCTGACGCTGCGCGCCGTCGGTGGCCTGACGACACGGCAGATCGCCGAGGCCTACCTCGTGCCCGAGGCGACGATGGGCCAGCGGATCAGCCGCGCGAAGAGGACGGTGGCGGACGTCCGGTTCGACCAGGCGGGCGATGTCGCGACCGTCGTCCGGGTGCTCTACCTGGTCTTCAACGAGGGCTACTCCGGCGACGTCGACCTCGCGGCCGAGGCGATCCGGTTGACGCGCCAGCTCGCGGGTCACACCGATCACCCGGAGGTCGCCGGACTCCTCGCCCTGATGCTGCTGCACCATGCCCGTCGCCCAGCACGGACCCGGTCGGACGGCAGCCTGGTGCCGCTCGCCGAGCAGGACCGGAGCCTGTGGGACACCCGCCTGATCGCGGAGGGCGTCGAGATCCTCCAACAGGCCCTCGCCCGCGACAAGATCGGAGAGTTCCAGGCGCAGGCGGCGATCGCGGCACTGCACGCCGACGCCCAGCGTGCCGATGAGACCGACTGGGTCCAGATCGTGGAGTGGTACGACGAGCTGGTGCGGATCACGGACAGCCCGATCGCCCGCCTCAACCGGGCGGTCGCGGTCGGCGAGGCCGACGGCGCCCGGGCCGGCCTGGCCGCGCTGGCGCAGCTCGACCCGTCACTTCCTCGCCACGCCGCCGTCGCGGCGTACCTCCACGAGCGCGACGGCGACCCCGCGAGGGCTGCCCACCTCTACGCCGAGGCCGCCCGGGCCGCGCCGAACCTCGCCGAGCGCAACCACCTCAACCAGCAGGCAGCACGGCTCAACGCGTCACTGCCTCCGTCATCGGACCAGACCGACCGCACCGGCTCGTGAGACCTTGCTCCACGACGGGCGTTGTGGAGGAGCGCGGCGGGAGCGCGCCCGATCGGGCAGGCTGCCGCGCATGGGGTACGACGGCGCGGGCGGGCTCCAGGAACCCGTGGATCGGACCGTGCAGCAGCTGCTGCGCCGGGCCGTGGTCGATCACGCGCTCGCGGAGCGCCGCAAGGACTTCCCGCCGGCGCTCAACGTCGGCGTACCGGGCATCCGGTCCCGGCGGTTCGAGATCGCGGCCCCGCTCGACCACGCCGTACGGACCGACGTCGTCGAGGCGATGCTCCGGCCGGCCGTCGACAAGGGCGTGGTCCCGCTGCTGTGGCTCACCCGGCGCGGCGACACCGCTCCCCACGACGTCGACGGCGCCTGGTCGGCCGCGGTGCACGCTGCCGGCGGAGAGCTCGGGCTCGCCCTCGGGCTGGTGATCGTCACCCGACGCAGCTGGCACGACCCGCGGACCGGAGTGGTCCGTACCTGGAAGCGGATCCGGGTGCGCTGACGGCGCTACCAGGTGTGCACCGGCGCGTTGGCGTGCATGCCCTCGCGATAGACCGCGAGGACAGCGCGGATCGCGTCGTACCGGTCCATGTCCTCGTGCTCTGCCATCTGGCGGACGAACCACTCGGCGCCGTTCGTGCCGCTCAGGCAGCGGCTCTCGATGATCCCGAGGAAGTGCTCGGCGATCGACCGTTCGACGCCCCACCCCGCCAGCCCCTCGTAGGCGAGCGGCAGCAGCCGGCGCAGCACCAGCTCGGTGGCGCGCACCCGGCCGACCCCGGGCCAGTAGACCTCCGCGTCGATGCCGTCGCGCGCCGCCACGTGGAAGTTCTCCTCCGCCGCGCTGAACGACATCTGCGACCACAGCGGTCGATCGCTCTCGGCGAGGGACCGCACCAACCCGAAGTAGAACGCCGCGTTGGCCACGATGTCGACGACCGTGGGCCCGGCGGCGAGCACGCGGTTCTCCACGCGGAGGTGCGGCCGTCCGCCCGCGATGTCGTAGACCGGACGGTTCCAGCGATAGATGGTGCCGTTGTGGAGCCGCAGCTCGGACAGGTTCGGGGTCCCACCGGCTTCCAGCACCGTGAGCGGGTCCTCGTCGTGGGTGACCGGAAGCAGCGCCGGGAAGTAGCGGACGTTCTCCTCGAACAGGTCGAAGACCGACGTGATCCACCGCTCGCCGAACCACACCCGGGGTCGCACTCCTTGCGCCTTCAGCTCCTCGCTGCGGGTGTCGGTCGCCTGTTCGAACAGTGGGACCCGGGTCTCCCGCCAGAGCTGCTTGCCGAGGAGGTACGGCGAGTTCGCGCCGAGCGCGAGCTGGACACCGGCGACCGCCTGCGACGCGTTCCAGTACGCCGCGAACCGCTCGGGTGGCGTCTGCACGTGGAACTGCGTGCTCGTGCACGCCGCCTCGGGGAGGATCGAGTCCGCGGTGGTCCGCAACAGGTCGGCGCCACGGATGTCGATGCTGATGTCCTCGCCGCGCGCGCTCAGCACCTGGTCGCTCAACAGGCGGTAGCGCGGGTTGCTGCTGATCGCGTCGATCGACAGGTGCGCGTCGGTCAGGGTCGGCAGGATGCCGATCATCACCAGGTGTGCCCCGACGGCCGACGAGCGTCGCTCCGCCTCGTTGAGGCTGCGCCGCAGGCCCTCCTCGAACCCGGTCAGGCCGCCGTCGTGCAGCGTCGCCGGCGCGGAGTTCATCTCGATGTTGAACTGGCCGAGCTCGGTCTGGAACTCCGGGTTGGCGATCGCCTCGAGGGCTTCTGCGTTGCGGAGGGCGGGGTCGCCGGCGTCGTCGACCAGGTTGAGCTCGACCTCGAGCCCGGTCATCGGGTCGTCGGTGTCGAACGCCGCTTCACCGAGCATCCGCGCGAACACGTCGAGGCAGCGCCGGACCTTCTCGCGGTGCCTGGTCCGGTCCGCGCCGGTGAACTCCTGTGCGTCGACCTCCTCGCCCATGGAGCGACAGTAGCCATCTTTCAGGCAGGCAACCCGTCGTCCCACGCGAAGTCGGCCTCGACCGAGTCGGGCGGTACGGCCTGGTCGAGGCACTGGGCGAGGATCGCCGCCATGCCGTAGTCCGGCACGACTGCTCGGCAGCGATCGATCGCGATCCACGCCAGCGCACCATGGCCCGCCTGCCATGCGGCCCAGCCCAGCAGTGCTGACGGCGCCGGCACCAGAGCGTCCGGCGTCCGCCGGGCGGCGTCGACCCAGAACGCCTGGTGGCGGTCCGCGCCGGGCCGTCGAATCAGTGCCCAGGCGGCGTCACGGACCCGCAGGTCCTGCATGCACCAGCCGATCCGGGCCAGCTCGTCGTCGGTTGCGACGGTCCCACGCGCGACGTGGTGACCGACGACCCGCTGCAGCCACTGTCCCCATCGGCGCCGCTCGGCACCCGTGCGAGGGGCCGCTGTCGCGGCCAGGCCCGCGCGGCCGAGCGCGTCCCGGACCGCGGTCTGGGCGGCGGGGTCCGGCGCGACGGTCGCGACCAACGCCTCCCGGTCCTTCTCCACCACGATCCCGTGCAGCACCGCCTCAGCGGCGAACGGGTGAGCCGCGACGTCGTAGCCGACGCCGACCTCGCGTGCGTCCTTGGGGCCGATCAACGGGTAGTAGCGCCCGGCGTCGACGCGCACGGCGTCGACGACTCGCAGCCGACAGTGCTCGCAGCCGCGCCGGAGCGCGGACCAGACGCGCCGCACGACCCGCTCGTCGTCGCTGAAGAACAAGAACACGACGCGTCGGACGCCGTTGCGCCGAGCAGGACCGAGCAGCACCTCGGCCACGTCGTCGGCCGCGCCGACCGGGTCCGCGCGGGTCGGCAGGCTGGTGCGCGCATGGAAGACGTGATCGCCCTCGGCGGTCAGCATGACGACGGAGTCGGTGGGCCGGAACCCGAGGACGAGCGGTGCCGCGGCGATCAGGTCCTCGGTGCAGCGGACGTGGAGGTTCATCGGAGACGAGGTCATGGCACCACCGTCGGTCGCCGTCCCGACGGTGCGCCCGTGCTGCCGACGGCGTCTGTGGACGGGGCGTGTCGGGCACCGGCGCCGGGACGGCAGGTGGCTCGGAGGGTGCGCCGTCGTACGGTTCACGCGTGCGCGCGCAGGCCTCGGTCCTCCACCTGGACCTCGACGCGTTCTTCGCGGCGGTCGAGCAACGCGACAAGCCGTCGCTGCGGGGCAAGCCGGTCGTGGTCGGCGGCGTCGGCAACCGGGGCGTGGTGTCGACCGCTTCCTACGAGGCCCGGACGTACGGCGTGCGCTCGGCGATGTCGACGAGGGAGGCCCGCGCGCGCTGCCCCCATGCCGCCTACCTGTCGGGGCGGTTCGATGCCTACCGCGCGACCAGCGCGGTGGTGATGGGGTTGCTGCGCTCCTGCTCGCCCCTCGTCGAGCCGCTCTCCCTCGACGAGGCCTTCGTCGACCTCGCCCGGGCGGACCTGACCGACCTCGAGGTGGCGACGGTGACCGCCTTCGCCGAGGACCTCCGTGAGCGCGTCCACGAGCTCACGGGCGGGCTGACCGCGTCGGTGGGCGTGGCCAGCTCCAAGTTCCTGGCCAAGGTCGCCAGCGACCTGGACAAGCCGGACGGACTCGTGGTGGTGGCGCCGGGCAGCGAGCTCGACCTGCTGCGGCCGATGCACGTGTCCGTGATCCCGGGCGTCGGTCCGGCCACCGTCGAACGCCTCCGCCGCGTCGGCGTGCACACGATCGCCGACCTCCAGCAGATCAGTGAGGACGAGCTGGTGCGGATGCTCGGGAAGGCGCACGGGCACGTGCTCCACGACCTTGCTTTCGCTCGCGACGACCGGCACGTCGAGGCCGAGCGCGAGACCAAGTCCGTCAGCGTCGAAGGCACCTACGAGCAGGACCTCACCGACCGCAAGCTGATGGCGAGCCTGCTCACCCGGCAGGCTGCCGACGTGGCGCGCCGGCTGCGCAAGAGCGGCATGTCCGGGCGCACCGTCACGATCAAGGTGCGCCTCTACGACTTCACGACCCTCAACCGGTCGGCAACGCTCCCGTCCCCGACCGACGACGAGGCGGTGATCGCGCGGGTCGCCCGCCGGTTGCTCGAGGACCTCGACACGTCCGGCGGCGTGCGCCTCCTCGGTGTCGGCGTCTCGGGGCTGGCCGACTGGGTGCAGGAGGAGCTCTTCGGGCCCGAGGACGAAGCCGCCCACGCCGGGGACGTCATGGGCGCGGGAGACGCCGGGGACGCCCCGACGCCGGACCAACCGGTGCCCGAACCTGTGCCGGCCGACCCGACCGGTGGCTTCCGGCCCGGCATGGACGTCATCCACGAGGAGCACGGGCGCGGCTGGGTGTGGGGCGCCGGCAAGGGCGTCGTGACGGTGCGGTTCGAGACCGCCGACACGCCCCCCGGCCCCGTCCGGTCGTTCACCGTCGACGACCCGGCACTGGCACGCTGGCTCGCACGGGAAAAATAGGTGAGGGCCTCTTGATGGTATGAGCATCAGGAGGCCCTCGGTTTGACCGGCTGCGGTGGCTCCGATCGAGCCGAACTTCCCACCTCTCCGCCGGACCCGCCACCGGGGCCGACGCCCGCAGGTTGCCCCGCGGGTAGGAGAGGACTTCCGTCCGACTCCCCGATCCTTCTCACCTGGCCCGGAGGCCTTGCGATCGGTTTCGGTAGGGAGAGTTCTACGCTGCGCCGGAGCACCCGCACAAGCCCTTTCTCCAAAGATCTTCGACATTCTTCGAGTCCCACAGCCTCGTCCACAACACGGCCGGCTCTCGTCCACAGGATTGGCTCGAACTCCACAGGAATCCACCGGTGCCTGTGGAACTGGAACCGCCGGATACCGTGACCGACGTGCCCGCACCTGACACGAACTCGTCGGCCCCCGTCGCCGCCCGCCGGCCGGTCACGGCCACCCACCACGGCCGGTCGCGCACCGACGACTACGAATGGCTCCGGGCCAAGGACGACCCCGAGGTGATCGGCTACCTCGAGGCCGAGAACGCCCACACCGAGTCCCGTACCGAGCACCTGGCCTGGCTGCGCCAGCAGGTCTTCGACGAGATCAAGTCCCGCACCCTGGAGACCGACCTCTCGGTCCCGACCCGGGTCCGCGGCTACTGGTACTACGGCCGCTCCTTCGAGGGTCGGCAGTACGGCGCCAGCTGCCGCGTGCCGGTCGTAGACCCCTCGAGCTGGGCACCGCCGCGTCCCGCCGAGGCAGCACGACCCGACGAGCCCGCGCTGCCGGGTGAGGAGCTGCTGCTCGACCTCGATGCGCTCGCGGAGGGCCACGACTTCTTCTCCCTCGGCGGCTCCTCGGTCAGTCCGGACGACCGGCTCCTCGCCTACGCGACGGACGTCGTGGGCGACGAGCGCTACACCGTGCGGGTCAAGGACCTGGCGACCGGCGACCTGCTCGAGGACGAGCTGACCGGCGTCCTGGGGGGCGTCACGTGGGGCGGGACCCCCGATCACTTCTACTACTCCACCATCGACGAGACCTGGCGACCCGACACGATCTGGCGACACCACCTCGGCACCGACCAGGCAGCGGACGACCTCGTCTTCCACGAACCGGACGGGCGGTTCTGGGTCGGCGTGGGTCGCACCCGCAGCCGGCGCTACATCGTGATCGCCGCGTCGGCGAGGAACACCGCCGAGTACCACGTCCTCGACGCGGCGGACCCGACCGCCGAACCGTGGTGCTTCGCCGAGCGTGAGGACGGCGTCGAGTACTCCCTCGAGCACGCCGTGATCGGCGGGGACGACACGTTCCTCGTGCTCCACAACGCGACCGGACCCGAGTTCGAGCTCGCCACCGCTCCCCCGCGACCCACCCCGCGGGCGGGGTGGGTCCCGCTGCTGGCGCACGACCCCGCCGTACGGCTCGAGGACGTCGACGCCTACGCGACCCACCTCGTGGTTCAGCAGCGCAGCGGCGGGCTGCCGCGGGTCCGCATCCTCGACCTCGGCCCGGACGGCCCGCAAGGAGTCGTCGACGACTGGATGGTGGAGTTCCCCGGCGAGCTCTCGACCTCCGGCGCGGGCGGCAATCCGTCGTTCGAGCAGCCCACGGTCCGGGTCGGCATGACGAGCATGGTCCAACCGGCCTCGGTCTACGACGTCGACGTCCGCACCCGGGAGCGCAGCCTGCTGAAGCAGGCCCCGGTCCTCGGCGACTACGAGCCGACCGACTACGAGGAGCACCGGCTGTGGGCCACCGCACCGGACGGCGTCCAGGTGCCGATCTCGCTCGTGGTCCGCACCGACGCGAGGGGATCTGCCGGGTCGGACGGAAGCGGTGCGGTGCCGCTGCTGCTCTACGGCTACGGCGCCTACGAGGCCTCGATCGACCCGTACTTCTCGGTCGGCCGGCTGTCGCTGCTCGATCGCGGAGCGGGCTTCGCGATCGCACACACGCGCGGCGGAGGCGAGCTCGGGCGACACTGGTACGACGACGGCAAGCTCGCGCGCAAGCAGCACACCTTCGACGACTTCATCGCCTGCGCACGCCACCTGACCGCGACCGGCTGGACCACGCCTGACCTGCTGGTCGCCGAGGGCGGGAGCGCGGGTGGGTTGCTGATGGGCGCGGTCGCCAACCAGGCGCCGGACGCGTTCGGCGGCATCGTCGCGAGCGTGCCGTTCGTCGACGTCCTCACCTCGATGCTCGACGCGAGCCTGCCGCTCACGGTCACCGAGTACGACGAGTGGGGCAACCCGGAGGCCGACCCCGACGCCTACGACGTGATCGCGTCGTACTCGCCGTACGACAACGTCGGTGACCTGCCCTACCCGCCGATCCTGGCCGAGACCTCCCTCAACGACACCCGGGTGCTCTACGTGGAGCCGGCGAAGTGGGTCGCCCGCCTGCGGGCCACCGCACCCCATGCCGACGTCCTGCTCCGCACGGAGATGGCGGCCGGTCACCTCGGCGTCTCCGGGCGCTATCGCGCCTGGCACGACCGGGCCTTCACCCTGGCCTGGATCCTCGACCGGATGGGCCTGGCGGGCGTGGGTACCCCTTCGTCACCTCGGGGCTGATCACTGAGAAGTCCCTGAGAGTTGCGGATTGCGGCAACTCTCCGGCCCGCCGGGACGTCAGAAGGGTGGAGAGCACTCATCGGACGGCGCAGGGAACACGGCAATCCGGAGATGCGTTGGATACGAAGTACAGGCGTCGGGATGACGTCGGTATGTGAAGGAGGGTCGCGATGGCAGCAACAGCAGTGGTGACCAAGCAGACAGGGACCGCCGGACGGCAGAGCCGTCCCAAGCCGTCGGCCGGCCGCGAGATCGAGGGCCGCGACAGCGTCGGGCTCTACCTCGACGAGATCGCCCGCACCCCCCTTCTCGACGCCGCCCGGGAGGTGGAGCTCGCCAAGACCATCGAGGCCGGGCTGTTCGCCCAGAGCCTGCTCGACCAGGGCCGGATCGCCCGGGCCAGGGGCGGAGCGCCCAAGCGCGCCACCCAGGAGGAGCTCGAGTGGCTGGCCGAGGAGGGACGCAAGGCGACGACCGAGTTCATCAACGCCAACCTCCGGCTGGTCGTGTCGATCGCGCGCAAGTACGGCCGCGCCCAGATGCCGATGCTCGACCTGATCCAGGAGGGCAACACCGGCCTGATCCGCGCGGTCGAGAAGTTCGACTACGCCAAGGGCTACAAGTTCTCCACCTACGCGACCTGGTGGGTCCGCCAGGCGATCACCCGCGGCATCGCCCAACAGGCCCGCGTCGTCCGTCTCCCCGTCCACGTCGTCGAGGAGCTCAACCAGGTCGGTGGCGCCCGTCGCACCCTGGAGCGGCAGCTGGGTCGTGATCCTGAGCCCAGGGAGATCGCGGCCGAGCTGGGCATGGACCTCGACCGGGTCCTCGACCTGATGTCGTGGGGTCGCGAGCACATCAGCCTCGACACACCTGTCGACGAGGACGGTGACACCTCCCTCGGTGACCTGATGGCGCAGGAGACCTCGCCGAGCCCGGACCTCACGGTCCTCGACACGGAGGCTCGCGACCGGCTCAACCTGCTGGTCGGGCAGCTCGACGAGCGGGCGGCTGACATCATCCGGTCTCGCTACGGTCTCGTGGACGGCCGTCAGCACAAGCTCGCCGACATCGGCGCGAAGCACGGCATCTCCGCCGAGCGGGTCCGCCAGCTGGAGCGCGAGGCGCTGCAGAAGCTGCGCCGCCTCGGCGATCCGGACCTAGCCGCCTGACCTCAGCTCCTCGACGACCTCCGTCACCCGTTGGCGGAGGTCGTCGAGCGTCCCGGTGTTGTCGATGACGTACGTCGCGACGGCCCGGCGGTCCTCACGGCTGGCCTGAGCGCCGATCCGGGCCTCGGCCTCCTCGGTGGTCCACCCACGGTCGCGGACCATCCGCTCGACCTGGACCTCCGGCGGGGCGTCGACCACGATCACCGCGTCGAACGTCTCTGCTCGCCCCGACTCGGCGAGCAGCGGGATGTCGTGGACGACCAGGTCGGCGCCGGCGGCGGCCTCCTCGAGCTCGACGATCCGCTCGAACACCAGCGGGTGCACGATCGCCTCCAGCACCCGGCGCCGGTCCTCGTCGGCGAAGACGATCGAGCCCACCTTGGCCCGGTCGAGGTCGCCGTCCGCGGTGAGCACGCCCGGCCCGAAGGCCTCGACCACCTGCTGCAGCCCGGGCGTCCCCTTCGCGACGACCTCCCGGGCCAGCTGGTCGGCGTCGATCACGATCGCGCCGAGCTCGCGCAGGATGGCCGACACCGAGCTCTTCCCCGAGGCGACTCCCCCGGTCAGTCCGATGCGCACAACCGGACCCTACTGTGGTCCCCGTGACCAGTGGTGCGGTGCTCGAGGGCGACCGGGTGGCCCTGCTGGTCCCCGGGTCGCACGCCTACCTCGACGTCGTCATGCGCCTGCTCACCGCAGGCGTGTTCCCGATCCCGCTCGACCCGCGGCTGACCATGACAGAACGGTCCCGGATCCTGGCCGGCCTCGACCCGACGCTGGTCATCGAGGACGACCAGGCCCTGTCGGAGCTCGCGGCCACCCTGCCGCGGCCCGGACTTCCCCGCGGCCGGCCGATGCACTGCACCAGCGGGACCACCGGCACCCCCAAGGGAGTGTGGTCCGGCCTCCTCGACGAGGCAGCCGCCGCAGCCCTCGTCGCCGAGGAACGCGACCTGTGGGGCTTCCGGCACGACGACGTCAACCTGGTGCTGAGCCCGCTCTACCACTCTGCACCACTGCGCTTCGCGATGGGCACGGCGCTGGCCGGCGGCCGGGTGGTCTTCCCCGGCCCGTTCGACCCCGCGGCAGTGACGGCGGCGATCGAGGTCGAGCGACCGACCACGATGTTCTGCGTCCCGACCCACCTCCAGCGGCTCTTCGTCCACTGGCACGACACCCGACGTCCCGACCTGTCGTCCTTCCGCCTGGTCGCGCACGCGGGCGCGCCCTGCCCGACCGACGTCAAGCGTCGGCTGATCGAGCTGTTCCCGCCGGAGTCGACCTGGGAGTTCTACGGCTCGACCGAGGGGCAGTTCACCGCCTGTCGCAGCGAGGAGTGGCTCGAGCGGCCGGGCACTGTCGGTCGCGCCCGCCCGGGGCGAGCACTGACCACCGACCCGGACGGCACCCTGTGGTGCGTCGTCCCCGAGCACGCCCGGTTCAGCTACTACGGCGACCCGGCAAAGACGGCCGCTGCGTGGCGTGACACCGAGCAGGGTCCCGCGTTCACCGTCGGTGACCACGGGCGGATCGACGCCGACGGCTACGTCTACCTGGACGGGCGACGGGAGGACCTCATCATCAGCGGAGGGGTAAACGTCTACCCGGCCGAGGTGGAGCAGGTGCTGGGCGAGTGCCCGGGGGTCGTCGACATCGCGGTCTACGGCGTTCCCGACCCGGCCTGGGGACAGCGGGTGTGC
Source organism: uncultured Actinomycetota bacterium (assembly GCA_963724275.1). GTDB lineage: Bacteria > Actinomycetota > Actinomycetes > Propionibacteriales > Nocardioidaceae > Nocardioides. Next base: position 374,866 of record CAVRUB010000015.1, read on the forward strand.
GCCGCGGTCGTGGGCGAGGTCGACGAGGACACGCTGGCGTCGTACGCCCGGAGCCACCTGGCGCCGCCGAAACGGCCGAAGACGATTGTGTTCAGCGACGGCCTGCCGCGCACGCTGACCGGGAAGCTCCGCCGGACCGAGCTCGCGAGCGGAGCTGTTCAGGAGGCACAGGGGCCGACCGCGGCCCCCGGGAAGCAGACGTAGACCGGTGCACTCGTCGTGCGGGCGCCACTTCCGTCGGTCGCCGTGGCGCGAAGCCGGTAGACGCCGTGGCCCGGCGCGTGCAGGTCGTCGACGGTCAGGGTCCCGGAGAGCCGGCCGGACAACCGGAGGGAGGGATGCGAGTGGTGCCCCGCCCCGGAGTAGTGCAGGAAGTCGACGGCAACCTCGACGCTCGCTGCGAGCGCAACCGGGTCGTCCCCGTCGGGATCGCTCACCGTCACCTCCCAGGGCACTTGGCCGCTGCTGGTGACGTGCCCGTTGGCGGGCGCGACGAGGCCGACCTCCGGCGGACCGCCGACGCGTCCCCACGTCACCTCGGCCCTGGCCTGTGGCTGGTCACCGTGGACCAGCTCTGCGCGCAGCACGTGCTGTCCCTGCCCCAGCACGACTTCGTGCACCCGTGCGTCACCCCAGAACTCGTTGGCGTAGAAGTCGTGCACCGGCAGGTTGTCCACCCACAGGCGCATCCACTCGCTGCCGGTCACCAGGAAGCGGTAGGTCCCGGCTTGGAGGTCGACCCGCCCCGACCACGCCGTGCCGAACCGGTCGCCGGGGTGGTCGCGCGTGTCCGACTGCCCCTCGGCCACCCACGGCGACCCGGCGGTGGCGGTCAGGCTGATGCCGCTCTCGCAGGTCGGCGCGGCCAGGGACGCGGCGGGCAACCTGACCGCGGCGTAGGGGTAGAGCCAGCCCCAGGTGGGATCGGTGTACTCCTGGTCGAAGACGGAGCCGGGGCCGTCGAGGTCGTGGAAGCTGCGGCGGAAGGAGCCGACCGGGCAGCGGTCGGCGTTCGGCTCACCGGTGTGGCGCAACCGCCGCAGCTCTCCGGAGATGATCGACAGGGACCAAACGAGCCCGTCGGGCCCGGTGAAGAACTTCACCGGGACCTCCCGCGGCGGTCGCGTCCGCCAAGTCCGCGACCCCGGTGACCTCGCCGCCGGCGGACACCGTCGCCGTGCGGATGAAGTTCTGGGCGTAGTCGCCGAACACGTACCGGCCCCGGACCCCGACCGGATAGGACGCGGAGTCGAGGAAGACCCCTGCGGTCACCGACCCCCCGCCGCTGCTGTGGGGATAGACGTACGCCGGGTCCCGGGCTCCCCCAGGCTCCCGCACGTCCGCGCAGAGATCGGGAGGCCCGTCGTCGGCCCCTGCCACCTCGCCGAGGTCGGTCGGACTCGTGCCCTCGAGGCACGGCCAGCCGTAGTTCGGCACCTCGTCGCTGCCGAGGTGCTGGGTGTCGAGCTCCTCGAAGTCCCCGTCCCCCACGTCGCCGATCACGAGCCGGTCACTGTGCACGGTGAAGCGGAACGGGTTGCGCAACCCGAGTGCGATCACCCGGGACGCGTTGGAGGACCCGTCCCCGTCGTAGAGCGGGTTGTCCGGCACACCGTGACCGGTCACAGGATCGATCCGCAGCACCTTGCCCGCCAACACCTCCGGATCCTGGGCACGCAACGCCTCGTAGCGGTCCGCGAGGCCGTGGTCGGTCAGGTAGAGCGCTCCGTCACCGATTCCGACGAGCAACCGCCCGGCGTCGTCGAACGCCAGGTCCCCGATCGTGTGCGCCGCACCCAGCAACGGCACGCAGTCGGGGGTGCGGATGTTCTCCTGCGCGGAGCAGGCGGCCCCCGTGACCCCTCCGAGGACCACGTGGCGGGACGGGGGCAGCAATCGGTCCCCGTCCCAGGTGTAGCGCACCACCTGCTGGCTGCGCCGAGGAGCCGGGCCGTCGGAGTCCCCTGCGTCGTTGTCGTCGCGGACAAAGCTGAGGTAGACGTAGCCGTTGTCGACGAACCCGGGGTCCACCGTCAAGCCGATCAGGCCTGCGTCTCCTTCGGCGTACACCTCGTCGCGGAGGTCGAGCACCTCGCGCGGCAGCGCCCAGCCGTCCTCCGACGGCTCCACCGCCTTGACCACCCCCGCCTTCTCCGTCACCAGCACCATGCCGGACGGAGCGCTCGCAGCACTGGTCGGCAGGTCGAGACCTGATTGCACCTGCTCGAGGGCGAAGCCCTCGGCCACGCCGGAGTCGGCGCCGATCGGGCCGCTCGGCACCTCGACCATCCGCGCGGCACCGAGGTCGCTCTCGACGGGACCGTACGCGCGGGCCATCACATCGTGCCTGCCGGGATCGGGCGTCCAGGCCACCTGCCAAGGCGCCTGCGCGACCTCCGCGACCAGGACGCCGTCGGCGAAGAAGCGGACCTTGTCGACCGTGCCCGACGGGTTGGCGGAGAGCACCGCCCCGGCACTGTCGAGCGTCGCCTCCACGGTCCCCGCACGCGGCGGCGAGAGGACCCGTGAGCTCACCGGCGGCACGCCGGCGAACGCGGCGAGGCGCACGCGGACCTGCCTGCCGACGAGGACGTCGCGAGCGACCGCCCCAGCGATCTCGAGGGTGGGCGAGCTCCCGAACCGGCCGAGCAGGACGCGGCGCCAGGATCCGTCCGCCCTGCGCACCTGGAGCTCGGCGCCACGACCGGCACGGGCGTGCGAGGCCACCACTCGTAGATCCACGAGTCCCGCGGCCCCCGGTTGCAACGCCATGGTCACGTGTTGTGTCGTGGGACGCAGACTCCTCGCCCTGGTGGCGACCGGCGCCAGGCGACGACCACCGGCACGGTGGGCAGGTGCGACCACGCGGAGCTCCACGGCGCGGTGGACCCGGTAGCCGAACGCGACCCTGCCGAAGCGACTGGTGCTCCCGGACGAGACGGTGACCCAGTGCCCGCTGCGCATCTGCTGCAGTCGCACCGGCCGCACGGAAGCAGTCCCGATCCGCGTCCGCACCTGCACCCGCTCCCCGGTCATCGGGTCTGCCGGTGAGACCGAGAGGACCGGCCGTCGGCCCGCGTCATCGGCAACGGCGCCGGCGCCGGCGACGGCGACGGCGGACGACGATGACGGCGGCGTCAGCGGCGCGGTACCCATCGTCAGCACCAGGGCGAGCACGGCGCTCGCGAGCAGCCTGGTCATCGGCAACGTCCTGAGGTTCGTCGGACGTCGAGCCGAGCGGACTGCCCGCGGACGTCCTCGTGCCAGGAGGCCACCCGGAACCGCCAGGTCCGTGTGGTCGGGAGCCGGTCGGCGCCGAATCTTGGCCGCTGCACCCGGCCGAGGACCCGCCACCCGGAGGTGGTCAGCCGCGACACCACGTAGCGAGTGGCGAACCGGGGCTCGTGCCAGGTCAGTGTCACGCATCGCCTGCCGGCGTCGGCGGCCAGCCGCAGCGGCGCAGCGGGCGGTCGGAACGGGACGGCGGTGACCCGGTTGGAGAACACCGCGCCCCCGGGCTCGTCGTCACCCTTCACCGGCTGCAGCCGGAAGCGGTAGCGGTGACCGGGGAGGAGGAAGCCGCCGGTCCAGCTGCGGCCGGTCACCTGGGAGGGCAGCCGCCGCCACGGTCCGCCGCGGGTGACGTCACGCTGCCACACGTACTGCGCGGTCGCCCCGGGCGGTCCGGTCCAGCTGAGTGTCGCGGCACCGATCCCGGCGTCGGCGCTGAGCTCGGCACCGCGTCGCGGGCCGAGGGGCACGACGGGCAGCGGCCGGTCGGCCGGCGGCCCGATGCCGATCCCGGACAGCCCGTCGGCGACTGCCGCGGCGATCCTGACCTCGCCCCTCGCGTTCGGGTGCGAGGTGTCCCAGGTGTCGTCGTACTTGTCGTAACCGGTGGCCGTCTGCGCGACCACGACCCGCGACCCCGGCTCGTCGGCGGTGCTCGCGACCTCGTCGAGCAGGGTGTTGAAGTCGGGCACGCCCGGGAACCAGCTCTGGGTGGCCTCGGCGAGCACCAGGTCCACGTCCGGATCGGCGGCACGCACCTCGGTGACCAGGTCGGCGGTGCGACGAGCGACCGCCTCGGGGGTGGCGCCGATCAGGAGGTCGTTGACGCCGAGCATCGCGACGACCACGTCGGGGTGGTGGTCCTCGACCAGCCGGGTGGCCGGGATGTCGGGCACCTGGACCTGCATGCCCCAGCGGGCCGCGTGGTCGGTGTCGAAGTCGGCGTCGACGTAGTCCGTCGAACCATGGACCTTGGCGATGTCGTCCCACAGGTCGCTGCGGGGTCCGACGAAGTCGACCGGTACCCCGGCCGCGTCGAAGTGCTGCCAGAGGCGGTAGCGCCAGGTCCAGTCGCCGGCTGACCCCTGGGTGACCGAGTCGCCGAGCAGCAGGATCCGGACCGGTTCAGGGGTCACTGGTTCCACGGCGCGCGCTGACGGGGCCGGCACCGAGCCGGCGACCAGCAGCGCGCCGGCCAGTCCCAGTGCCGCGCGCATTCGAGAACCCCTCCCGGCAGCAAGGTTAGGTGCTCTAGGAGGAGCCCGCGGGGTTTCGGCTCAGGCAGTGGCCTCTGCGGGGGCCGGGCAGAACGTGCGGCGGTACTGCAACGGACTCACTCCCCGGGCCCGCTGGAAGTGGTGGCGGAGCGCGGCGGCGTTGCCGAAGCCCACCTCAGCCGCGATCCACTCGACCGGCTGGTCGGTCCTCTCGAGGAGCTCCTCGGCAGCAGCGACCCGCTGAGCGGTCACCCAGCTGTGCGGCGTGGTGCCCGTCTCGTCGCGGAACCGGCGGGCGAACGTGCGGGGCGACATCAGGGAGCGACGCGCGAGCGAGTCGACGCTGTGCTCCTCGGCGAGGTTCTCGAGGATCCAGGTGAGCAGCGGTCCGAGGGTGTCGGCGTCGCAGTCCGGCACCGCACGGGCGATGAACTGCGCCTGGCCGCCGTCCCGGTGGGGAGGTACGACGGCCCGGCGGGCCACCATGCTCGCGACGGCTGCGCCGTACTCCTGCCGCCAGATGTGCAGGCACGCGTCGAGGCCGGCGGCCGTGCCGGCGCTGGTCACGACCTGACCCGTGTCGACGTAGAGCACCTCCGGCACGACCTTGGCCTTCGGGAACCGGGCCTGCAGCTCCTGGGTGTACATCCAGTGGGTGGTGCACTCGCGGCCGTCCAGGAGGCCCGCAGCGCCGAGCGTGAAGGCACCACTGCAGACCGAGAGGATCCGGGCACCCCGGTCGTAGGCCTCGCGGATGGTTTCGATCACCGGCCCGGGCACCGTTTGACCACGCTGCATCGCCGGCACCGCCACCAGGTCGGCGTCGCGCACCCGCTCGAGGCCCGCGTGGACCTGCAGGGAGAAGCCCATCGACGTGGGGATCGGGTCGGAGGACTCGGCGCAGACGGCGAACTCGAGCCTCGGCACGCCGTGCGCGGCGCGGTCGAGGCCGAACGCCTCGCACAGCACCCCGAGCTCGAAGGGGGCGACGCCTTCGTAGGCGAGAACCGCCACGTTGGTCAGCATGCGACCACCCTGACATCTGGTTGGCAGAAAATCAACGGACTGCGGCATATCTGCCACTGGTGGCAGGATCGCACACGATGCAGACTTTCTGCCATGACCTTCCTCATCCTCCTCGTAATCGTGGCCGTCGTCGCAGCCACGGTGCACGCGACACTGCGCGACGGCCGCGGCCAGCTGCGGCCCCCGGACTCCCACCAGCCCGACCCGGAGTTCCTTCCCGCCGCCAGCGCGCTCAACCGGCGCTGACCCCACCCCGGCAGGCGGTTCCCCGCCGCCTGCCGCCGACACAGCGAACGGCCCCCACGTCGATGACGTGGGGGCCGTTCGTGCGTTGCTTCAGCTTGCCTTCGGGACGCCGGCGAGCGAGGTCCTCAGGACGCGCCGCCGGTCAGCTTCTCGCGGAGCGCCTGGAGCGCCTCGTCCGAGGCGAGCGACCCGCCTGTCTCCTCGACCTCCTCGGTCTCGCCGGACCCGGTGGTGGTGTCGGAGGAGTACGACGTCGCCTCGCCCGCCTCGATCTCGGCCTGCTTGGCCTCGGCCTGCTGCTTGACGTGCGCCTCCCAGCGGGCGTGAGCCTTGGCGTACTGGTCCTCCCAGACCGCACGCTGGTCCTCGAAGCCCTCGAGCCACTCGCCGGTCTCCGGGTCGAAGCCGTCGGGGTAGACGTAGTTGCCCGCGTCGTCGTAGGTGGCCGGCATGCCGTAGAGGGTCGGGTCGAACTCCTCGACGTCGACAGCCGCCGTGGTCTCGTTGGCCTGCTTCAGCGACAGCGAGATCCGGCGACGCTCGAGGTCGATGTCGATGATCTTGACCATGACGTCGTCGTTGACCTGGACGACCTGCTCCGGGATCTCCACGTGGCGCTCGGCCAGCTCGGAGATGTGGACGAGCCCCTCGATGCCCTCCTCGACCCGGACGAACGAGCCGAACGGCACCAGCTTGGTGACCTTGCCCGGCACGATCTGCCCGATCTGGTGGGTGCGGGCGAAGTGCTGCCAGGGGTCCTCCTGCGTCGCCTTGAGCGACAGCGAGACCCGCTCGCGGTCCATGTCGACGTCGAGCACCTCGACGGTGACCTCGTCACCGACGGTGACCACCTCGGACGGGTGGTCGATGTGCTTCCAGGACAGCTCGGACACGTGGACCAGGCCGTCGACGCCGCCGAGGTCGACGAACGCACCGAAGTTGACGATGGAGGACACGACGCCCTTGCGGATCTGGCCCTTCTGCAGCTGGGTGAGGAAGCCGTGGCGCACCTCGGACTGGGTCTGCTCCAGCCAGGCGCGGCGCGACAGCACCACGTTGTTGCGGTTCTTGTCGAGCTCGATGATCTTGGCCTCGAGGGTCTGACCGACGTACGGCTGCAGGTCGCGCACGCGGCGCATCTCCACCAGCGAGGCGGGGAGGAAGCCGCGGAGACCGATGTCGATGATCAGGCCACCCTTGACGACCTCGATCACGGTGCCCTCGACGACGCCGTCGGCCTCCTTGATCTCCTCGATCGTGCCCCAGGCGCGCTCGTACTGGGCGCGCTTCTTGGACAGGATCAGGCGACCCTCCTTGTCCTCCTTCTGGAGGACCAGGGCCTCGACCTTGTCGCCGACCGACACGACCTCGGACGGGTCGACGTCGTGCTTGATCGAGAGCTCGCGCGAGGGGATGACGCCCTCGGTCTTGTAGCCGATGTCAAGCAGGACCTCGTCCCGGTCGACCTTGACGATGGTGCCATCCACGATGTCACCGTCGTTGAAGTACTTGATGGTCTGGTCGATCGCGGCCAGGAAGTCCGCCTCCGAGCCGATGTCGTTGACAGCCACCTGAGGGGCGTCGTCGTCGTATCGGCTGGCCAGCGGGGTCGAGATGGTGCTCGTCATAAGTAGGGACAGTCCTTGGATGGGCAGATATCGAGGGCATGGAACGACCGCGGTCGGGAGACCGCAGACCTGTCCAGACTACGCGGGTGCGAACCCGGGAGTCCAACTCGCGGGCGTACCCTCTCTCGCGTGGAGCAGGGCGGGCACCCCAGGCAGGAGCACTGGCCCCATCCTCCGGTGACCGCCCAGCGGCGTGCGGCCTCCGAGGAGGAGTCTCGCAAGGCCAACGGACCGGACTGGGACCGGTATGCCGACGAGTACCAGTCCACCCACGGCGACTTCCTCGGTGACGTCGGGTTCGTGTGGGGTCCCGAGGGACTGACCGAGTCCGACGCCGGCATCCTCGGACCGATCGACGGCCGCGACGTGCTGGAGGTCGGCTCCGGCGCCGGCCAGTGCTCCCGGTGGATCCGCAGCCGGGGCGGACGCGCCTACGGCCTCGACCTCTCGCAGCGCCAGCTCCAGCACTCCCGGCGCATCGACGACGCCACCGGCATCTCCGTCCCGAGCGTGCGGGGCACCGCGACCGCGCTCCCCTTTGCCGCGGCCAGCTTCGACATCGTGTTCTGCGCGTTCGGCGCGCTCCAGTTCGTCGCCGACATCGAGCAGGCCGTCGCGGAGACCGCTCGCGTGCTACGGCCGGCCGGACGGTTCGCCTTCTCGATCACCCACCCGACACGGTGGATGTTCCCCGACGACCCCACCGAGGAGGGTCTGACGGCGAGCCAGTCGTACTGGGACCGGACGCCGTACGTCGAGGTGGACGACTCCACCGGGGTCATCGCGTACGTCGAGCACCACCGGACCCTCGGCGACTGGGTCGGACTGCTCTCCGCCGCTGGGTTCCGGCTCACGACGCTGCTCGAGCCGGAGTGGCCGGCCGACCACGACCGGCTGTGGGGAGGATGGTCCGCGGTGCGCGGCCGGGTGACGCCGGGCACGGCGATCTTCGGCGCCGACCTGCTGCGTTGAACCGCCCGAGCCTGACTAGAGTCACGGCGTGGACGACCAGGAGATCGCCAAGTCGGCGGCGCTCGAGCACAAGCACTGGTGGTACGCCGAACGCCGGGCGATGGTGCGCCGTACCGCCTCGCAGTGGCCGGCCGGACGGGCGCTCGACGTCGGTTGTGCGGGGGGCGGCAACACGGCGGTGCTGCGGGACCTCGGCTGGTCGGTGACCGGGCTGGAGTACTCCTCCGCCGGGGCCGAGATCGCCGCCTCCCGCGACCTGGACGTCGTCCGCGGTGACGCCACGGCGTTGCCCTTCTCCGACGCGACGTTCGACCTCGTCATGTCGACCGACGTCTGGGAGCACATCGAGGACGACGGCGCCGTCGCCCGGGAGACCTCCCGGGTGCTCCGCCCCGGAGGGCGCGCGCTGGTCGCAGTGCCGTGCGGCATGAAGCTCTGGAGCGGGCACGACGTCGCCCTCGGGCACGTCCGGCGCTACGAGCGCGAGCAGCTCACCGCCCTGGTCACCGGCTCCGGGCTCGACGTCGTCGACATGTGGTCGTGGAACGTCCTGCTGCGACCGGTCGTCCGGGCCCGGCGACGCGGGCGGAGCCAGGCCGAGAGCGAGATGGAACCGGTGCACCCCGTCCTCAACTCGGGTCTGCGGGCCGCGGTCGCGCTGGAGCGCGTGCTGCCGCTGCGGCGGCTGCCCGGGGTCAGCCTCGTGGTCTCGGCGCGCAAGCCGTGACCGGGCCGAGTCCGGCCGTGACCGGCCCATGACCGGGCTATGACAGGGACGGCAGCGATGGGTCGCCGACCCGACGATCGGGTGGCGGATCCTGCTGACGGCGACGCTCCCCGACCTCCCGCCCGCCGACGCCAGCGTCCGCTCGGCACCGTCGACCGCCGAGCTGCGCCGAGCGTTGGTGGCGCCCGATCCACGGCCGGTCGTCGTCGGCGTCGCCGGCCACGACCTGGTGGTGTCGGCCCATCACAGCGCCGTCGACGGGCTGGGGTTGCTGCGCATCCTGGAGCAGCGCGGTCACGGTCCGGTGACGTCGTCGGCCCGGGGGGTGGGCGACCGTCCCGCCGGGCACGGCTACGTCGGCACGGTCGCCCGTCGGCTGGTCGAGGCGGCGTTCCACCCCCCGGCCCGGATCTCTCCGCAGACCAGCGACGCACCGACGGCCGGCGACGTGATGGTGGAGATCGAGCTCCCCGGCTCGTTCCGCACCGCGCAGATCGTGCACGCGGCCGCCGCCGCCGCCACTGAGCTCGGAGCCGGTCCGCACGTGGCGATCGCCGTCGGCGCCACCCGCGGCCCCGCACCGGACGGCTTGATTGCCGACCGGAGCGTGCTCCTCCGGCTGAGGGACGTCGAGCAGCTCGACCTGCCGGCCGTCGAGCGAGCGCTGAGGGAAGCACCGGTCGAGCGGCCGCCGGTGAGCCGGGCCGGCGCCGTCGACAGGGCGGCGGCCGGGGCGATGCGGCTGCTGAGGCGGCGGCTCGGCTCCACGCTGCTCGTCTCACACCTCGGCGAGGTGACCGCTCCGCACGTGGACCGGCTGACGTTCCATCCGGTGACGGCGGGTGGCAGCGGCCTGTCGCTCGGAGCTGTCGGGCACGGGGGGCGCACCGTCCTCACGCTGCGTGCCCGCGCAGCCGACTGGAACGCCGACGGCCTCGAGCAGCTGCTCGAGGCCGTCAGGGGCAGGCTGGTCTGAGCGCAAGGCTCCCAGCCCGCCCGCCCGCTCCTTGGGAGGTCGGTGCGTGCCCTATGCGGTGACCAGGGGCCGGTCCTCGTGGGTCTTGTCGTCCACAGCGTTCTGCTGCCGACGGTTGAGGACGAGGCCGAGGCCGAGCAGGACGAGGCCGAGCACCAGCAGGATCACCGGGTAGAGGAACCGGAGACCGCCGAGCAGCATCGCCTTGGTGTCGACCGCGTCGACGTTCTTGTCGACCTGGGCGTCGGTGTACTGGATGGTGCCGACGAACGCCGGGACGCTCTGGCCGTCGTAGACCAGCTCCTGCACCCGCTCGTCGACCCGGTCGATCGGGGCGCCGGTCACCGGCTCGACGTAGAACGTGCGCGTCATCGCGTAGACCATGTCGGCCTGGACCGTGCCCTTGACCCCGAAGACGGAGCCCGGGACGTCGCGGGTCTCGATCACCGTGGGCTCGATGACCTGGACGAACTTGTAGACGTCGACGCCCTGGACCGACTCCTCGCCCTCGTACTCGGCCGGCGTGGCCTCGCCGATCGCGCCGTCCCACTGGTCGTAGGACTTCTTCTGCGTGTCGAACGGGAACTTGTAGACCTGCCCCTCGAAGGTCGTCGGCACCTCCTCGACGGTCTCGCCGTCGGACTCGGCGATCCAGGTGTCGCAGCTCTCGCACTCGACCCCGCACCCGACACCTCGTCGAACGCCGCCCGCTCGGTGGACAGCTGGAAGTTGCCACCGGTCGCCTTGTCGGTGGTGGTGACGTTGACCCACACCACGACCCCGTCCGGCGCGTCGGCGTCGGCGTCCTCACGGGTCTCCGACGTGATCACCAGGTCATGGGTCTCCGGCGCGAGCACCTCGGGATCGGAGTTGAAGATCTGGGCCCCCGCGGCCTCCAGGTCGGTCGTGCTGTGGTAGCCGGCGGGCACCTTGGCGACCGTGGGGTAGGCGTAGAAGCGGGCGAGGCCCGCTGCCACGATGAGGAGCACCCCCAGCCCGACGAGAACCGGTCCGATCATTCGACGCATGTCGTTCCTCCCATGACTGCCACGCGTTCTTCTCGCGGGCGATGTTGACCGGCGGACACGGTGGTGCCCGCCGTACGAGCAAGTTCTCGGCCGACGTCCAGCTCGCTGGTGACGAGACCGAGCGCCTGACGACGCATCTCCGACCAGTCGAACTGGTGGGCCCAGGCCTGGCAGGCCTCGAACCGACGGCGAGCGGTCCGTCGGTACCGCCGCCTCGGCCAGCGCGTCACGCATCTGCGCGGACAGCCGGCGCCCGACCTCCTCGAGGTCCGCGGAGTCGGGCACCAGCCAGCCGGACTCACCGTGACGGATCGAGTCGCGGAGGCCGGGGACGTCACGCGCCACGGTCGGCACGCCGTAGCCGGCAGCGTCGATCACGGCCTGTCCCCAACCCTCTGCGTCGGACGCACAGACATGGACGGAAGCACGGCCGAGGAGGGCCGCCAGGTCGTCGTCGTCGACGAAGCCGTGGAACGTCACGCGGTGGGCGAGGCCGAGCCGGGCGACGAGGTCCTCGAGCTCACGACGCTCCGGGCCTTTGCCGATGACGTCCAGGCGGAGGCCGGGGTAGTCCGTGCGGAGCGCGTCGACGGCGCGGATGACCAGGTCGACCCGCTTGTGCGCAACGAGGCGGCCCAGGACCGCGATCCGCTCGGGATCCTTGGCCGCCGGGTCGCCGGCACCGAGGGGCGGCAGGTCCGCGCCGTTGGCGAGCAGACCGACGGGGCCGGTCCAGCCGAGCTGGGTGCGCATCTCCTCGACGGTCGACCGCGAGACTGCGACGACCCGACGCCGGCGGTAGACCAACGGCATCAGGACCCGCTCGAGCCACCGGCCGAGGACTGCGACCGCTGCCGGGAAGTGCGTGCTGAACTGCTCCTGGTGGACGTGGTGCATCACCAGCACCACCGGAGTACGGCGCCGCAGGAACAGCGGCGCGAAGGACGGGAGGCCGCACGACGGGTCGATCACCGCGTCGACCTGCCGCCGCCGGGCGAGCAGCCGGAGTGCGGTGTGCGGGTAGAACGAGAGCGCTCCGCCGCGGCGCCGGACGACGATGTCGTCGCGGACGACCGTCGCCGGTTGTCCAGGCTCACGAGCGGTGAGGAGCTCCACCTCGGCCCCGGCCTCGCGCAGGGCGCGGGCGAACTCCCAGGCGTAGATCTCGGACCCGCCGGCCAGCGAGTGCTCGGGGTCGCGCCAGTTGACGATCGCCACCCGCCGTCCGGCGAGGGGGGTCGACCCCGTCATGGCGGGCGCGGCGGTCATCTCAGGCCTCGCCCAGCAACGAGGCGGCGGCGGGGACGGCCAGCGCGACCGGCAGTGCGACCGGAGCGGGGAGCGGGACCGGGGACGCCGTAGGAGTCCCGACGGTGACCGTGCCGGGAAGCGGGGTGCTCAGGTGCCGGGTGCGCCACGCGATCGCGGCAAGCTCGGCGAAGGCGCCGGCGCCGTGACGGGCCGGCACGAAGGTGGAGCCGGGTACGTCGGTCCAGGTCACGGGGATCTCGTCGATCCGGGCGCCCGCAGCCCCCAGCCGGACCAGGAGCTCGACGTCGAAGGAGAACCCGGGAGCGACGAGGTCCGCGGCGACCGCGCGGGCGAGGTCGCCGCGGATCAGCTTGAAGCCGCACTGCGTGTCGGCGATGCTCGGCACCAGCCGACGCGCGAGCCGGCGGTACGCCGCCGCGCCAGCGGCGCGGATCCGGCGGCTCCGCACGTCGGCGACCGAGCCTGCGAGAGCGCGGGAGCCGATGGCGACGTCCGCGCCGTGGTGCACCCGGAGCCAGGCCGCGTCGAGGGCCGTGAGGTCGGTCGCACCGTCGGCGTCCATGAACGCGACGAGATCGGCATCGCTGGCGAGCAGACCCGCGCGGACCGCGGCGCCCTTGCCGCGGTCGGGGCATCCAAGGATCCGCACCCGCATCGCCGGCGAGTCCGCGGCTTCGGCGACCTCAGCGGTGCGGTCGGCACTGCCGTTGTCGACGACCAGCACCTCGACCACGCCGTAGACGGATCGACGTGCGGTGACGAAACGACGCAACGCGCGCAGCGTGCGAGGCAGCCGCAGCTCCTCGTTGTACGCAGGAATGACGATCTGAAGCATCCGGACCCTCCCAAGCCGTCAGCATCGTGGGACCCCGCCCAGCTCCCTGGGACGTTGTCTCTGGAACGGCCGACCCGCGTGCTCCCGGCAGCGGGCGGCCGCGCTGACTACCTGCTCGAGTAGGTGTAGAGCTCGTTGTTGCTGACCGGCTTCTGCTCGGTCCCGCCCTGGTAGACCTGGACGCCCCCGACGACGAGGGCGCCGGCGGCCAGGCTGCTGACGATCGCTGAAATGATCAGGTTCATGTAGAGGTCCCCTCCCAAAGACCCTGACGACCTGAAGTTCCAGGTCGCGTGACCTGCCACTCTACGTGACGCGGTCTGACACTCGTCGGATTCTGACGGTCGCACCCACCAAAAGCAAAGTTGCCGACGCGGCGTGCCCGATAACGATCAGGACAACTGTCCCGGATGTGAGATCGTCGTTGACGGCTCCTGGACCCGGAGATGTTCCGGGTCCGAGCTCGATCAGGGTGAGATCGTCCCCCTCGTGCACCACGTCACCCTCGGGCACCTCGATCCCGGACCGGCCCTTCTCCACGAGCACCCAGCGCACATCGATCGCGGCGAGGGCAGCGGCGGGGTCGGCGGCGGCCAGCGCGCGCCGTACCTCCTCCACCCGGGGATCCTCCGCCGGGACCGAGCCGTCGTCGAGGAGGACGCGGTCGTCGACGAGCACCTCGCCCGGGAAGTAGCGCGGCGCCGGGTCGAGCACGGCGCGCCGGTGGTTCCAGTCGAAGCCTCGGTAGGCGCCCTCCCACGGGAGCACGACGACGCGCCCCGGGTCGTCCCCGAGCAACGCGGCCACCTCGTCCCACTCGGCGGGGTACGACGACCGCTCCAGCTCGCCGGCGGCTCCCCAGGCCAGAGCGGGAAGCAGCAGCACCGGCGCGGCGACGATCAGCCCGACCACCGACCAGAGCGCCTCGCGTCCCGGACGGACCCGCTCGCGAACGGCGGTCGCGGCGCCGGCCGTGCCGATCGCGAGCACCACGCCGAGCGGCGCGAGGAACCGGTGCGAGTCGCGTAGGAGGGCGAGGCCGGGCAGTCGCGACGCCAGGTCCTCGATCGCCTCGGCGCCGCCGGGAACTGCCGGCGCCGCCGCGACGACGAGCGCGCCGACACCGAGCAGCGCCAGTCGCTACCACTCCCCCGGGTGCTCACGCACGGCGCGTCGGAGGCCGGCTGCGGCTGCGACGGTGAGGAGGCACGACAGCACCACGAGGACGGCACCGGTGCGGGCGTCGGGAAGGATCGACGTCTTCCAGATGCCGCCGAGCGATGCCAGGCTGGGCAGCAGGCCGGCACTCGACTCGGCCCGCGCCGCGAAGCCGGCGAAGACCCCGTCCGTGGACACGTCCGCTGTCTCGGCGGCGACGGCCGGCACCAGCCAGGTCAGGTTGCCGACGACCCCGACCAGCGCGGCGGCAAGCCAGCTCCGACGGTCCCGGGTGGTGCCGAGCACGACCAGCACCACGACCGCCATCACCCCGCTCGACGGGCTGCAGACCGCGGAGACGGTGACCGCGATGCCCGCCTCGGCCCAGCCTCGTCCCGGGTCGTCACGGAGCCGGCGTGCGGCCAGGACGACCCACGGCAGCGCCAGGTAGCCGAGCAGGATCGCCCACTGGCCGATCAGCAGCCGTTCGTAGACCCAGGGGTTCCACAGCAGCAGCGTGATCGCGGCGGCGCGGGCGTACCACGCGTGCTCGCGGACGACCCTGCCGACGCCCATCCCGCCGAGCACGAACCCGCCGAGGAGGAGGCCTCGTTGGATCCAGCTCCCAGGCACGACCTGGCTCACGACGGAGACGAGAGCGTCCATCGGCACCGCCCGGGGCAGCGCGCCGTCGAGGCCCAGCCAGGCCGGCTTCCACGGCTGGTCGGGCACGAAGACCATGTCGCCGAAGAGCCAATAGCCCGGCCCGACCAGCAACGGACCGAACACGACGAGCGCGAGCGCGGTGCTCCAGGCCAGGTCGGCGGTCCGCGCGCGCTCGAGCCGGTTCACGGCATCTCCGGAAGACCGGCCACGACATCCGTGACGCAGACCTCCGACCGGCCGTCAGCGACGAGCTCGAGGTCGCTCACCTCGCCGGGGACCTCCGGTAGCACCAGCCACACCTCGTTGGGCCCCCGCCGGGCCAGGAACTCGTCGGTCCAGCCTCCGGCCCGCACCGTGACGGTGGCTTCGTCTGCGGAGTAGTAACGCACCCGGAGCAGGACCCGGCCCGCGATCGGGAGCGCCATCTCGACATCCGCGGGAACGGTCGACACCTCGTAGCCGCATTCGCCGTCCGGCCCAGGGAGGCTCGGGAGGGAGCCGGCCAGCTTCACCGGCTGGAGCCCGCCGTCCGGTCCCACCACCCGGAGGCGCGTCGAAGGCTCGTCGAACGCCGGGAGCTCAGGAAGCGGGCCGAAGATGACGGAGTACTGGTTGTCGTCACCGACAAGGGGCAGCACCAACTCCTCGGGCGCCGGACCGTCGAGGATGACCTGGGTCGGGTCGGCTGCCAGGTCGTCGCGCAGGTTGGTGACGAACTCCCGGTCCTCCTCGTTCTGGAAGTGCGGCACGAGCAGGGCCGTGCCGAAGGCCGAGGCGACGCCGTACGCCGCCACCAGCCCACCGACCACCAGGGCGCGCGCATGCCGTCGGGCCGGTGCCGGCCAGGAAGCGCCGCGGAGGCAGAGCGCGACGCACACGACCGCGGCGTGCAGGGTGTCCGAGGAGTAGCGCGGGTCGAGGCCGATGATCTGCCCGAACCCCGACCGGCCGGCGAGCAGCAGCCCGAGGTCGGCAGCGACGTAGCCGGCCAGCACGGCCAGGGCCCAGCGGCGAGCAGGCCCGCCGTACCACAGCAGCAGTGCGACGACCGCGACGACGAGGACGATGCTGACCACGGTGACCCAGGTCGCCGGGACGACCGCGCCGCCGGCGGTCCGCCCCGCCCACGGTCCCCCGACCAGCCCCGGCACCACGCTCCTGCCGATGAACGACCACGACACCTCGACCTGCTGGCGCGCCGTGCCGCCGCCGCCCTCGACGTCGGTGAGCATCCCGTGGACGACGAGGAAGCCCGCCACCGCCCCGGCCATCCCCAGCCACAGCCATCGGAACCGCCTCAGCGCAGCGGTCAGCCGCCGCCACCCGCTCGCCTCGTCGGCGAGCGCGACCGCGACGCCGAACACCAGGGGCAGGATCAGCACTGCCCGCTCGTGCCACAGCAGGGCGACCGCGGTGACCAGCACGATCCCGGCGCCGTTGACCCACGCGCGGCCGTCGCCCTGGCGCCACCGGACGAGCAGCCAGATCGCGGCGAGGGACCCGAGGACGTGTGGCCACAGGAACATCGCTGCGCTCCACCACAACGTCGGCATCAGGGTCATCGGCGCCCAGGCGAAGACGGCCAGCAGGACCACCCGGGACCACTGCCCGTCGAGCAACCGGGACAGGATCAGCCAGACCAGCACGGTCGCCGCGAGGTCGACGACCAGGATCGCCGCGGCGATCACCGGCCAGTCGTACGCCGCGTGGTGGGCGACCATCCACAGCGTCAGCTGCTGGAACGGGTTGACGTGCCCGGCGAAGTCGGAGAACAAGAAGTCCCACGTGAGGTCCGACCGGTAGGCGCGGCCGGTCATGTAGAAGTCGTCCTGGTTGAAGTAGGACCCCGCCAGGAGCCGGCCGCGCACCGCCAGCATGACCACGATCACGCCGATCGCGGCCGCGCCCTGGGCGCCGCGCCAGCTCCTCACGTCGGTACCCCGCGTGTGACCCCGCCCGTGACCCCTCGCGGCCTCCGGCGCCGTGGCAGCCCGAGCACCAGCCCGGCCAGCAGGCCGACCCCGAGTGCGGCGAGGACATCGGCAGTGGCCTCGAACGCCTCCGGCCTGCCCAGCGCGTCGAGCAGGCCGGACAGTGCGACCAGCCCTCCGCCGACCGCGGACACCCGGAGGAGCCACCGGCCGCCGAGAGCTCCTCCGACGAGCCCGATCGTCGCAACCGGCCCGAGCAGCAGCAGCGCGGCGCCGACCGCGACTCCCCAGAACACCCCGTCCGGAGCTTCGGCCGCGGGCCAGGCTACGTCGGCGGGTGCCGCCCGACGCCGCCCGCGGAACCGGGCCACGAGGCCGGCAAGCGCGATGGCGACGGCACCGAGGAGGAGCGCGCCGCTCACGAGCAGACCGACAGGAAGGAGCACGTCGTAGGTCGCCTGCGGGCGGTAGCGCATCTCGACCGTGACCTGGTCGCCCGCCGGCAGCACCCATCCCTGCTGCCAGCCGTCGACGCGTACCGGGGTGAGCTCCGTGCCGTCGACCTCAGCCACCCAGCCGTCGTTGAAGTTCTCCGGCACCGAGAGCAAGGTCTCTTCGCCTGCCTCGACTTCGGCGGTCCGCTCGGCGCCGTCCCAGCGCTCGATGGTCACCTGCCGCTCCGCGGCCTCGTCCGGCGCCGGGACTTCGCTCGCGAGCAGGTCGATCACCTCGAACTCCGCGGTCGGAGTGGCGTGCAGCCGGTGCTCGCCCTCCCCGAGGTCGATCTCGACGGGATCGCCGGTGTCCTCGTCGCACGCCTCGAACGCGAGCGGACTGCCGTTGATGACATCGGCCATCGTGCCCGTTACCCGGGTCGCGACCTCCCGGCCGTCGATGAAGATCGGCGGACCCAGCCCGCACACGGCACCGGTCGGGGTCGACGGAGACAGCGGCCGGGTGACGTCCGGGCCGGTGAGCTCGATCTCCGGCACGACCACGTGCCGGGCGTCCGGCGCCTTCTCGAACCGCACCATCAGGCGGCGGGTCTCCACCGGGTCGAGTCCGACCGCGGTGTCGCCGGTGAGCGCGACTCGCTGGGTGCGGCCGTTCGCCGTCACCACGGCACCCACGGGGGTCTGTTCCCCGGACTGGACGGCGATCCCGGTGACCGTCCGCAGCTTCTTCCAGCGGAAGGTCAGCGTGGGGAAGAGATCGCGGTCGTCGGACACCCACGCCGTGGTCGGCTCGCCGTCGTAGGCGAACCGCGGTGCGACCCGCGGGTCCTGCCCGTAGGTCGACGAACCCGTGACCGGCGGCCGGATCTGGACGAGGTCGAGCAGCCGGCCCGCCTCCGGGGTGCTGCGGGCGACCACGTGCCCGCTCAGTCCGACCTGCTGGGCCCCGTCGAGCGTGAACGTGCGGTCGAGGCCGGCCTTCTCCTCCGAGGCCCGGATCCGCGCGACGTCGCAGTCGGGCGCTCCGAGCACGACGAAGCACGCACGGCGGCCGGGCGTCGTACTGAACGCCCACGCCGCGGAAGCCGGCACGGTGCCGGGGAGGACCAGCGTGCGCTCCGGCCTCAACCCGTCCACCGCGACCTCGCGCAGGCCGACCCGTGCGCCGCGATCGGCAGTGGCCGCCGCGACCACGCGGACCTCCACCCCGTCGACCTCGCTGCCGTCGAGCTCGACGACGGCGGGTGCACCCGAGGTGTTGACGTCGACCCGGACCCGCTGGGACCCGGCCGCGATCTCGAGCGTCCGGATCGGCACCACCGCCGGGTCGTCCGCCACCGGGGTCACCGTCACCCGGTGGACCGGCCGGGGGGCATCGAAGTCGAGCCGCAGCCACTGCTCGTCGGGATCGCCGGCGAGCGAGCTGATCCACTGGGTGTCGATGTCGCGGTCGATCGCCGCAGCGGGGCCGGCCTGGACCAGGACCGGCCCGTAGTTGTCGGCATAGCCCTGTGCAGAGGACGCGGTGACCGACGCGAGGCCGTCGTAGGCGGCGACCACCTGGTCGCCGGGCCCACCCGGGAAGTCGTGCGCGGTGCGATCCACGCGCCACGGCTCGGTCGCCGTCATCACCGAGGACTGCGCCTCGTCGTTGTTGCCGAACGCCCGCTCGCGGCGTTGGTCGTCGTCGGTCACGACCGTCGCGGCGCGGTCCCAGCCCGGTTCTCCCTCGAGCACCGTCGGGACGTCCGGTCCGGTAAGGCCGCCGCCCTCGACCGCGAGCACGCTCTCCGCGGCGCCGCGCACGGTGACGACGTCGTCGACCGGCGTCGCCCGCAGGGCCGGCAGCCGGTCGGGGACCTCGAACACCTCCACCTGTGCGGCACCGTCGATGTCGCGGCCGAACCCCGCCACCCGCTCCAGGCCGGCGCGCGACAGGGAGACCGCCGCCGCTCCGGGGTGGGGTGACCCGGTCACGCCACGGAGCAGGTCGCGGCGCAGGACCACGTGCGTGATCCCGGCGCGGGCGAGCTCGCCCGTCAGCGTCTCGGTCGCGCGGCCGGTCGAGACCAGCTGGTCCAGCGCGGACAGATAGCGGATCGACTCCCCTGGTATCAGGGGGACCTGGCTGCGGCTGACCATCGGCGCCCCACCGAGGATCGAGAGAGGCTCGTCGAGCGTCCAGCCCCACTCGTGCTGGGCGAACCGGGAACCGGGGACGACCAGGGTCCGACCACCGTCGGCGTCGCCGGCGGCGTGCTCGGCCAAGTAGGTCTGTGCCTGCTGCCAGTGCGGCGGTATCTCGTCCCAGCCGGGCGTGCGGGCGTCGCCCTCCAGGTAGGGCCGGCCGAGCACGAGCACGACCAGCAGCGGAGCGAGCAGGAGCAGCTGCTCCGCGCTGCGGAGGCGTGGCGCGCGATCGACCAGGAGCTGCACGGCACGGGCGACCGCGCAGCCGAACCCGATCGCGACCGGTAGCCGGACCACCGGGTCGATCTTGTGGACGTTGCGGAAGATCTGGAGCGCTCCGTCGAGCAGGCCGCGGACCAGGTCGGCCGCAGGCGCGCCGGCTGCTCCGCCGTGCGCGATCGTCAGGCACCCGAGCCCGAGCACGGCCGCCAGCATCAACGGACGCTTGACCGCGCTGTCGATGAGGGTCAGGCCGACGAGGCCGACCCCGGCGACGACGGCGGCGACGGCCACCAGGACCGGATCGGTCGCGAGGTGGAACGCCGCCGGCCACCAGGGCTGGTCCCCCGCCACGAGGTAGGCGATCCACGAGGAGTCGCCTCGAGCGGCCTCGGACCAGCCGACGAGCGCGGTCGTGTCCCGCGCGCTCTCGACGTACTGGTAGAACGGCGGCGCGAAGCGTGCCAGCACCAGCAGCGGCAGCGCCCACCAGAGGCAGCCGGCGCCGACGGCAGCGAACCAGCCGACAGCGGACCGGACGCTGGTGAGCCCCCGCGTCACTCCCCAGACCATGAGGATCATCGCCAGCGGCAGGCAGGCCGCGGTCTCGACCGCGTTGACCCCGCCCATGCACACGACGGCGGCCCCGCTCAGCACCGCTGCCCGTAGCGGCGACAACCGCCCTTGCAGCAGCAGGAGCACGATGAGCACCAGCCACGGCATGACGGCACCCGGCAGTGACTCCCCGGTCTGGACGGCGACGGTGCCGAGCAGCCGCGGCGAGAAGGCGAACACAAAGCCTGCCAGCAGGGCCGGGAGGTCGCTCAACCCGATCGCGCGCGCCGCCCGGCGTGCGCCCTCACAGGCGACGATGAGGATCAGCGCCGACCAGAGCCGCTGGCTGACCCACCCGGGCGCACCGATCGCGTCCGCCAGGACGAACCACGAGCCCTGCGGGAAGAGATAGCCGTAGGCCTGGTTCTGGAACTCGCCGAAGTTCGACTCCGGGTGCCAGAGCGTGAACGCCCCCGAGAGGAAGCTCCCCGGCCGCTCGGTCAGCTCGGCCCGGGTGTCGTACGTCGCCTCGCCGGGTCGCTGGATGAGCATCAAGAAGGCGACGACGGCATAGAGGCACGACGCGATCGCCGCCCCCGATGCCCCCCTGGTGTCCCGCATCGCCCCTCCTCGATGGCGGGGTCACTGTAATCGGCGGACCAACGGCGACCGGCATCCTCAGCGCTGCGAGGTTCGTCTCACGCGCGGGACGCGGACTACGCTCGGAGCGTGACGAGCACTGTCGATCACCCGCAGCCCGGGGGCACCGAGTCCCCGCCGGCCGGCGGCTCGCGGGTCCTGAGGCTGCTGCGCAGCAGCGCGGGCATCGCGATCGCGATGGCGGTGATGAACCTCGGCACCTACGCCTTCCAGATGGTCGCGGCGCGCATGCTCGGCCCGAGCCAGTACGGCGCGGTGGCGGGCCTGATGGCGTTGTTGATGGTGCTGTCGGTCGTGCAGCTCGGCTTGCAGGCGACCGCCGCCCGGCGGATCGCCTCCGCTCCGGGCGACGTCGCCGCGATCGAGCAGACCGTGCTCACGACCACCTGGCGCGCGGCGCTGGTCCTCGGTGCGCTCGCTGTCGTCGCCTCCCCGGCCGTGTGGTGGCTGCTGCGCCTCGACGGGTTGCTGCCTGCGGTGCTGCTCGGGCTGTGTGTCGTCCCGGTCACGGTCATGGGTGGCCAGGCCGGCGTGCTCCAGGGCGAGCGCCGCTGGTTGCCGCTGAGCTTGATCTACCTCTCCGTCGGCGTCCCACGAGTGCTGCTCGGCGGCGCCGCGCTCGCCATCTCCGCGACCGAGGCGAGCGCGATGGTCGGCGTCCTGCTCGCCTCGTGGCTGCCGGTCCTCATCGGCAGCTGGGTGCTCCGCAACCGTACCCACGACGCGATCGTCACCGAGCACGACCGCGAGGTCCGACGCGACGTACGCCGCGAGACCTACGGCAGCTCGGTCGCCCTGCTCGCTTTCGTCGCGCTCTCGAACCTCGACATCGTGGTTGCCCGCAACGTTCTCGACGACTACCAGGCCGGCCTCTACGCAGGTGGCCTGATCGTCACCAAGGCGGTGCTGTTCCTGCCGCAGTTCGCGGTCGTGATCCTCTTCCCGTCGATGTCCACGGCCAGGGAGAGCCGAGCCGCGGTCCTCCGCGGGCTGGCGTTCCTCACTGGGCTCGGTGCGGTCTGCGTCGCCGGCGCCTACCTGTTCAGCGGGGTCGCTCTCGTCTTCATCGGCGGCGACGAGTACGCCGGCGTCCAGGACCAGCTCTGGCTCTTCGCCACCCTCGGCGGCCTGCTGTCGGTGCTCCAGCTGCTGGTCTACGCCGGACTCGCCAAGCGTGGGCGTTGGACGAAGTACCTCGTCACGCTCGGCGTCGTCGCACTGGTCGTGCTCGGCTCGTTCTGCACGACGGTGACCGGACTGGCGGTGACCGTCGCGATCGTCGACGCGGTCGTCGTGGCGATGCTGCTGGCGTTGCAGGTGTTCCGGAGCAGGAAGGGCACCGACACCCTGGAGGCGTCCGCCATCGGGTGAGCTGAGAAGCGGCCCTGTCAGTGCGCGGCCTCGTGCCAGCTCGCGCCGGTGCCCACCGACACGTCGAGCGGCACCGCGAGGTCGGCCGCGCCGCCCATCTGCTCGCGAACGACGCTCTCGAGGGTGTCGCACTCCCCTGGCGCGACCTCGAACACGAGCTCGTCGTGGACCTGGAGCAGCATCCGCGAGCGCAGGCCCTGCTCGTCCATCGCGCGTTGCGTGTGCAGCATGGCCACCTTGATCAGGTCTGCCGCGGAGCCCTGGATCGGAGCGTTGAGCGCCATCCGCTCGGCCATCTCACGCCGCATCCGGTTGTCGCTGGTGAGATCGGGCAGGTAGCGGCGACGACCCATGATCGTCTCGGTGAAGCCGGTGCGCCGGGCTTCGTCGACGACGCCGGCAAGGTAGTCGCGGATGCCACCGAAGGTCTCGAAGTACTCGTCCATCAGCCCGCGCGCCTCACCCGGCTCGATGCCGAGCTGCTGACCGAGACCGAACGCGGACAGGCCGTAGGCGAGCCCGTAGTTCATCGCCTTGATCTTTGCGCGCATCTCGCTCGTGACGTCGTCGGCGGGGACGTCGAAGACACGGGAGGCGGTGATCGAGTGGAAGTCGCGGCCTGACCGGAACGCCTCGATCAGCAGCTCGTCCTCCGACAGGTGCGCCATGATCCGCATCTCGATCTGGCTGTAGTCCGCCGTCATCAGCGACTCGTAACCGGCGCCGACGACGAAGCCCTCCCGGATCCGGCGCCCCTCCTCGGTGCGGATGGGGATGTTCTGGAGGTTCGGATCCGTGCTCGACAGCCGGCCGGTGGCAGCGATCATCTGGTTGAACGTCGTGTGGATCCGACCGTCGGGCTGCACGGTCTTGAGCAGTCCCTCGATGGTCTGGCGCAACCGGCTCACGTCGCGGTGCCGCAGCAGGTGCAGCAGGAAGGGGTGCTCGGTCTTGACGTAGAGCCCCTGCAGCGCATCGGCGTCGGTGGTGTAGCCGGTCTTGGTGCGTTTGGTCTTGGGCATGCCCAGCTCGTCGAAGAGCACGACCTGCAGCTGCTTCGGCGATCCCAGGTTGATCTCCTTGCCGATCACCGTGAATGCCTCTTCGGCCGCGTTGCGCACCTCGTCGCCGAAGTGCTCCTCGAGCGAGGTCAGCTGGTCGAGGTCGACTGCGATACCGGTCTGCTCCATCCTCGCCAGCAGGTGCACCAGCGGTAGCTCGACCTCGGTCAGCAGCCGCGAGCCGCCCGCCCTCTCGAGCTCTCCCTCGAGCGCCGTCGACAGGTCGATCACGGCGCGGGCGTAAAGCATCGCCGTGGAGGCGGCGTCGACGGCGCCGTCGTCGAAGAGGGCGGCCTGGTCGCTGTCGGTCTCGCCCTTGAGCTCGCGTCGCAGGTAGCGCAGCGTCAGGTCAGCCAGGTCGTAGGAGCGCTGGTCGGGGCGCGCGAGGTAGGCCGTGAGGGCGGTGTCGCTCACCACCCCTGCGAGCACCCACCCGTGGGCAGCGACCGCGAGCTCGGGTCCCTTCGCGTCGTGGAGGACCTTGGGTCGTTCCGGGTCGGCCAGCCAGCCGGCCAGCGCCTGCTCGTCGTCGGGGCCGAGGCGGGTCACGTCGACGTAGGCAGCCTGCCCGTCGGCCACCGCGAACCCGATGCCGTCCGCCGCGCCGGTGCCGGCCGCCCAGCTGCCGCGCACGTGGAGACCGACGACCTGGTCACCGAGCCCCTTCAGGAATGCCGCGACCTCGCCGTCGCCGAGTGTGCGTCCGGCCAGCTCGAAGCCGCCCTCCTCGATCGGCTCCTCGCCGGCGAGCGTCTCGATGGTCCGGGTGCGGAGCTCGCCGCGGAACTCCAGCTCGTCGAACAGCGTGAGCGCGGCCTGTCGGTCCCACGGCTGGAGCGCGAGCTCCGACGGTCGCACGCCGAGGTCGAGGTCGGTCACCAACGCGTTGAGCCGCCGGTTGCGGATGACGTCGCCGAGGTGCTCCCTGAGCGCCTCACCCTTCTTGCCGGTGATCTCGTCGGCGTGGGCGATGACGTTGTCGAGGCCGTCATAGGTGTTGAGCCACTTGGCGGCATAGCCCTGGCCGACTCCTGGCACGCCCGGGAGGTTGTCGGAGGTCTCGCCGACGATCGCCGCCAGCTCGGGATAGCGCTGCGGCGGCACGCCGTAGCGGTCCAGGACGGCGTCGGGAGTCATCCGGGCGAGGTCGGAGACGCCGCGCATCGGGTAGAGCACCGTCGAGCGGTCGGTCACCAGCTGCAGCGAGTCGCGGTCACCGGTGAGGATGAGGACCTCGAAGCCGGCGGCCCCTCCCTCGTCGGCGCGGAGCGCCTGGGTGACCAGGGTCGCGATGATGTCGTCGGCCTCGTAGCCGTCGGCCTTGAGGTAGGGGATGGAGAAGGTGTCGAGCATCCGCTCGATCAGCGGGAGCTGGCTGCTGAACTCGCCGGGAGTCTTGTTGCGCTTGGCCTTGTAGTCCGAGTACTCCGCCAGCCGGAACGTCTGCCGCGAGACGTCGAAGGCGACCGCGACGTGGGTCGGCTGCTCGTCCCGGAGGACGTTGACCAGCATCGACGTGAACCCGTAGACGGCATTGGTGTGCTGGCCGGCCGCGGTCGAGAAGTTCTCGACCGGGAGCGCGAAGAACGCGCGGTATGCCAACGAGTGGCCGTCGAGGAGCAGCAGGCGCGGGCGCGCGTCGGAGGACTCAGGCACCCGACGACTGTAGCGATCCACACCGACAGCAGAATGACCCCATGACGCACGAGCCCACTGCCGCCGACCCCGCGCCCATCGATGTCGCCGAGTTCCTCGCCGGCCTGCCTGACGGCAACGGTCGGCTCAACGACAAGCTGGGCGTGGAGATCGTGGAGATCACCACGGAGCGGATCGTCGGGACGATGCCCGTCGAGGGCAACACCCAGCCGTTCGGGCTCCTCCACGGCGGTGCGTCGGTCGCTCTCGCCGAGACGCTCGGTTCGATCGGCTCGGGCGTGCACGCAGCGCAGTTCGGCAAGGTCTCGGTCGGCGTCGACATCAACGCCACGCACCACCGCGCCGCGCGGTCCGGCATCGTGACCGGTACGGCGACCGCGATCCACCTCGGGCGCACCAGTGCCGCCTACGAGGTCGTCATCGTCGACGAGCGCGGCAAGCGGGTCTGCACCTCGCGCATCACCTGCGCGCTGATCGACCCCGCTGATCGCCGGCTGACCGACCTGGGCTGATCGACCCGCGCTCAGTCCGGGAGCGGCACGTCGGACTGGGCGGCGCGGGCACGACGCAGGTTGCGGCGCGCGACCAGGACCCGCGGCGTGCTGCGCACCGGCCCGGTGGGCGCGGCCGGGCTCAGTCTGCTCCGTACGACCGATGTCGGCGCGATCCGCAACGTGGCGGCCGGCGCGAGCGCGATCCGGGCCATGAACCGGTTGGCATCGCGAGCGGTCGCGGGCACTGCCGTCGTCACGTGGAGGATGCCGTTCTCCTCGGCGAACGCGACTTGGGCCTCCATCAGCATGCGGCCGACGCCGCGCCGCCGGTACTGGGGAAACACCCGGGGCTGGATCGACTGCACGCAGGGTTCGAGGTTGAGCGGTGACACCGTGGTCATCCGCAGGAAGACGCTGCCGGCGACCTGTCCGTCGTGCTCGACGACGATGAATCGCTGCTCCGGTGACTCGGCGGCGGCCTTGATCACCAGCTCGAGGTCGGCGACCTGATCGGAGCGGTCGACCCGCCGGATCACGTCGCCCCACAGCTCGGCGAGCGCGGACGCGTCCTCGAGGCGGGCGATCCGGGGCGACAGCCCTGGCCGGGTCATGACGTTTCCACCTCCTGGTCGGGAGCCGCCCACCCTACGCCCGGTCCATGCCGGGACGACAGACGGCGGCGTTCGTCGGTGGACATCCGGGCGGCGGTGCGTGATTTGTTGCAGGACCGTTGTCGAAACCGTCGCGGGCCCGCCTCGCGTGGCTCTAGTGTTGCTGCTGCGGTGGGGCCGCTTGGTGTGACCCGGGTCAC
This sequence comes from uncultured Actinomycetota bacterium, assembly GCA_963724275.1. Taxonomy (GTDB): domain Bacteria; phylum Actinomycetota; class Actinomycetes; order Propionibacteriales; family Nocardioidaceae; genus Nocardioides. The sequence continues at coordinate 401,311 of CAVRUB010000015.1, forward strand.
GCTATAGTCCGCTGGTTGGCCCGCCCGGAGGATCTCCGGTCACGAAGCGACAGGAGCCCGACTTGCCCTCGACCAGGACCATGCGCCTCATCGCCCTGGCGCTGATGACCTTGGCAGTCCTCGGCCTGGCACCGCAGGCGCACGCCGGCTCCCCCGCCGACGAGGAGGGGACGACCAAGTGTGCGCTCGTCAAGCCGACCGACGACGACACGATCTCGATCCTCGGCCGGATCTGTGACCGCCGCGAGAGCCCCCCGGTCGCGGTGCCCGACGTCGCGGTGACCGTCGAGGACGCCGACGGCAACCCGGTGGGCGAAGCAACGTCGGGGGCGGACGGGACCTTCGTCATCGACCTCCCCGGCACTGCCATCGAGCACCTGGGCAAGTCCTACACGGTCGTCCTCGACGAGTCCACGCTGCCGGAGGGGACCAAGCCCGACATCACCACCCGCACGATCAGCATCAACATCGACAACGACCAGACCGTGCTGTTCCCGATCGGCGACGCCGGTCCGACCGGGCCCGGCAAGGCGGTCGAAGCGCTCCAGCTGGTGGTTGGGGGGCTCGTCTTCTCGGTGTTGCTGGCGATGGCGGCGCTGGGGCTGTCGATGGTGTTCGGGACGACGGGGCTGACCAACTTCTCCCACGGCGAGCTCATCACCTTCGGGGCGCTGGTCGCGTTCTTCGTCGACCGCCTGCCGGGGCAGATCGAGGTCGGCGGAACCGACATCACGGTGATCCTGGCGGTGATCGCCGCGTTCGTCGCCGGCGGCGTGTTCGGATGGCTGAACGACGCCGCGCTGTGGCGGCCGCTGCGCCACCGCGGGACCGGCCTGGTGGCCATGATGATCGTGAGCATCGGCCTCTCGATCTTCCTGCGCAACATCTTCCAGTACTTCGCCGGCGCGCAGACCCGCAACTACTCGCAGTACGGCGGCGTGCAGCCGTGGGAGATCGGCCAGATCCTGGTGACGCCGAAGGAGGTCGCCGTGATCCTCATAGGGATGGCGGTGCTGGTCATCGCCACGAGCCTGCTGCAGTTCACCCGCCTCGGAAAGGCCACCCGGGCGGTCTCCGACAACCCGGGCCTGGCCAGCGCCACCGGCATCAACGTCGAGCGGGTGATCAGCGTCGTCTGGATCGGAGGTGCTGCGCTCGCGGGGCTTGCCGGCGCGCTGCTGGGCGTGACGCAGGGCTTCGACTTCCAGCTCGGCTTCCGGATCCTGCTGCTCGTGTTCGCCGCGGTGGTGCTCGGTGGCCTGGGCACGATCTGGGGCGCCATCGTCGGAGCGTTCGTCATCGGCATCTTCACAGAGCTGTCGACGCTCTTCATCAATCCTGAGTTCAAGTTCGTGGGCGCGCTGCTCCTGCTCATCGTCATCCTGCTGATCAGGCCGCAGGGCCTGCTGGGCAAAGCGCAGAGAATCGGCTGAGGGGGAAATCAGATGGACTGGAACGACCTGCTCACCGGTTCGCTGCAGCAGGGGCTGGGTGCGACGGCTGCGGTCTACTGCCTGGCCGCCATCGGCCTCAACATCCACTTCGGGTACACCGGCCTGCTGAACTTCGGTCAGGCAGGGTTCATGATGATCGCCGGCTACTCCATGGTCACCATGTCGACCATCTGGGGGCAGAGCCTCTGGCTCGGCGTCCTCGTCGGTGTCGTCCTGACGGTCCTCTTCGCCCTGCTCCTCGGCGTACCCACCCTCCGGCTGCGCGCCGACTATCTCGCCATCGTGACCATCGCTGCCGCCGAGATCGTCCGCCAGGTCATCAGCGCCGCGAAGTTCTCCGACGACCTCGGCGGCCAGGACGGGCTCACCGGTTTCATCGCGCCCTTCCGCGAGGTGAACCCGTACTCCGAGCCGGTCGGCATCGAGGGCGTGGTGATGTGGGGACCCAACGACTTCTGGGTGATGACCGTCGGCTGGTCGCTGGTCGCCGTCGCCTGCCTGATCACCTGGCTGCTCATGCGCAGTCCGTGGGGTCGCGTGCTGAAGTCGATCCGCGAGGACGAGGACGCCGTGCGCTCGCTCGGGAAGAACGTCTACGCCTACAAGATGCAGTCGCTGATCATCGGCGGTCTCTTCGGTGCGCTCGCCGGGTTCGTGGTAGCGCTCCGGTCGGCGACGGTCGGGCCGTCGTTCTTCGCCACCGACGTGACCTTCTTCGCCTACACCGTGCTGCTGATCGGCGGAGCGGCGCGGGTGCTCGGCCCGGTGGCAGGCGCGATCATCTTCTGGTTCCTGATCACGGTGCTCGACCTGTTCTTCGGCCAGGCGACCGCCGGGGCCGACCCGCTCATCCCGGCGTCCATCATGGACGACACGCAGGCGAGCCTGATGCGCCTCATCTTCCTGGGACTCGGGCTGATGCTGCTGATGATCTTCCGACCACAAGGAATCTTCGGCGACCGGAGGGAGCTGGCGATCGATGCCCGATGAGCGCGAGATGAATTTCGACATCACCAAGCCCGCAGCGTCCACAGGATCGGCGGAGTCTACAGAGCCGGCGACCACGGGGCGGGGAGTCCCTCCGGCAGGGCGGACGTTCGGCGTCGACGTGGCCGCGTCGAGGCGAGCGCTGGCCGACGTGGAGCGCAGGCCGGGCGTGGCCAAGCCCGACCCCATCCTGACCGCGGACAACCTGGTGCGCACCTTCGGCGGTCTCACCGCGGTCGACGTCGAGCACCTCGAGGTGCAGCGGGGGGTCATCACAGGGCTGATCGGGCCCAACGGCGCGGGGAAGACGACCCTGTTCAACCTGCTCACCTGCTTCGACCGGCCTGACAGCGGCACCTGGTCCTTCAACGACCGGTCGCTCAAACGGGTGCCGGCCTACAAGGTCTCCCGTATGGGGATGGTGCGCACCTTCCAGCTGACCAAGGTGCTGTCCCGGCTGACCGTGATCGAGAACATGCGGGTCGGAGCGCAGGGACAGAAGGGGGAGAACCTGGTCGCTGCCATGCTCGCACCGTTGTGGCGGTCCCAGGAGGACCACAACACCACACGGGCGGACGATCTGCTCGAGCGGTTCCTCCTGGACAAGAAGCGGGAGGACTTCGCCGGCTCGCTCTCCGGTGGACAGCGCAAGCTCCTGGAGATGGCGCGGTCGCTGATGACCGATCCCGAGCTGGTCATGCTCGACGAGCCCATGGCCGGCGTGAACCCGGCCCTCAAGCAGTCGCTGCTGGGGCACGTGAAGTCGCTGCGCGACGAGGGCCGGACCGTCTTGTTCGTCGAGCACGACATGGACATGGTGCGCGACATCTCGGACTGGGTGGTCGTGATGGCCCAGGGCAAGATCGTCGCGGAAGGGCCACCCGACGCCGTGATGGCCGACCCCGCCGTGATCGACGCCTACCTGGGAGCCCACCACGACACCGAGCTCACGCTTCGAGGAGGAGGAACGGATCCTCGCCGAGGCAGAGGCCGAGATTCGACCAGGAGGTACCAAGGAATGACCAACGGAGCCACCGCCACCCCGGAGCAGACCGCTCACCTCGCCGCCGCCGAAGGCGCGGTGCTGCGAGCCGACGGTCTGGTTGCCGGCTACCTGCCGGGGGTGAACATCCTCAACGGCGCCGATCTCTACTGCCAGGAGGGTGAGCTGGTCGGCATCATCGGGCCGAACGGTGCTGGGAAGTCGACGCTGCTCAAAGCCCTCTTCGGACTGGTCACGGTCAGCGAAGGCACCGTCAAGCTGCAGGGGAAGGACGTCACCAACATGCGGGCGGACAAGCTGGTCTCCGCCGGCATCGGGTTCGTCCCCCAGTCGAACAACGTGTTCCCGTCCCTGACCATCCAGGAGAACCTCGAGATGGGGTGCTACCAGCGTCCCAGCAGCTTCCGGAAGCGGTTCGACTTCGTCGGCGAGCTGTTCCCGGCACTCTTGGATCGGCGCAACCAGCGCACCGGGTCCCTCTCGGGTGGCGAGCGGCAGATGGTGGCGATGGGGCGAGCCCTGATGATGGAGCCGTCGGTACTGCTCCTCGACGAGCCCTCGGCCGGCCTGTCGCCGGTCATGCAGGACGAGGTCTTCGTGCAGACGCGTCGGATCAACCGGGCCGGCGTGTCGGTCGTGATGGTGGAGCAGAACGCGCGCCGCTGCCTGCAGATCTGCGATCGCGGCTATGTGCTGGACCAGGGCCGCAACGCTTACACGGGAACCGGCCAGGACCTGGCAAGTGACCCCAAGGTGATCGAGCTGTACCTGGGAACCCTGGGAGCCGCCTGACGTCTGCGGTGCGCGGGTGTGACCGCGCAGCAAGAGCATGAGAAAGGGCCCGGCCGAAGCCGGGCCCTTTCCTGTTGACTGTTCAGATCACTTCAGATCACTCGCTCGGCGGCACGACGCCGGAGACGGTGTCGATCTGCTCGTACTCGTTGTCCCTCCGGCGTACTCGTAGACGCCGTACGTGCCGGCCGAGAGACTGCCGGTGTCGGTCATGTCCGCAGGACCGCTCTTGCCGTCGTAGTCGATGTCCTCGCCGTCCTCGAGCAGCGTCTTGCACTCCTCGAACGTGGTGCACTTCGTGCCCTCGCGAGTGACGTCGACGATGTTGGCGCCGATCGCCTCACCGGAGTCGTCACCGGCCGCGATGGCCGCAAGCGCACTGATGATGACGGAGTCATAGCTCTCCGGACCGTAGGTCAGCGCGTCGTCCGGCCCCATCGGCGGAGTCTTCTTGAGCAGCGCCTCGAAGTCGGGGTCGGGAGTCGCCGAGGTCGGCGCGGTTCCAATGACTCCCGTGAGGTCGAAGTCCTCGTCGGGGTAGTTGGACAGGTTGCCGTCCACGAAGTACAGCTGCACGTCCTGCGGGCCCAGGCCCTTGGCGGTCAGCTGCGGGATCATCGTGGTGATCTCGGCGAAGGTGACGAGCACGATGGCGTCGGGCTCGGCCGCGGCGAGCTTGTTGATCTCGGCGGTGAAGCTCGTTGCGTCCTTGTTGTAGAGCAGGAACTCGCTGACCGTGGCACCCTTCTCCTCGAGGACGTCGCGCGTCCGCTCGGCGAGCCCCTCGCCGTAGAAGTCCTGGCGGCCCAGGATCGCGACGTTGTCGAACCCGTCCTTGACGACCTGGTTGGCCAGCACCTCGCCCTGGAGGTAGTCCGACGGCGCGGTGCGGAAGTAGAGGCGGTTCGGGTCGATCTCGTCGGTGTCGAAGCCAGCTGCGGTGTTCGCGGGCGAGAACTGCACCGCGCCGGCGCCGGTGATCTTGTCGATGACGGTGATCGACACGCCCGACGACGCCGCGCCGACGATCACGTCGGAGTCGGCGCCGAGCAGCTTGTCGACCTGAGCACCCGCGATGTCCGGCGTACCGTCACCCGAGTCGCCCTTCACCTGCACGACGTCCTGCCCGAGCACACCGCCGGCGGCGTTGATGTCGTTGACGGCCAAGGTCACGCCGGCGAACTCCGGCGGCCCGAGGAACGCGAGGTCACCCGTCGCCGGGAGCAGCGTGCCGAAGGTGAGGACGCCGTCGCCCTTGGGCTCCGCGCTGGGCGATTCTTCGTTGCCCGACGTGTCGTCTCCGTCGTCTCCGCCGTCCTCGCCACACGCGCTCAGTACGAGCGCGGCTGCCAGTCCGGCGACGCCAAGTCGCGCCATCTTCTTCGTTCGGTACATCAAGCCCTCCGGTTCATGAGGTCGGTTCGACGCGGTACGTCGTACCGCGCTCCGACACAACCTAGTGCGTCGGCCGCCCGTGGCTCGGACGCCGGGGGGCTCGTTGTCAAGTTGTGATCAACCAGAGGACCGCAGGATCAGCCGTCGGCCGCACCCGGAACACCGTGCGAGACCACGCCCTCGGCGACCTGACGCATCGACATGCGCAGGTCCATTGCCGTCTTCTGGATCCACCGGAACGCCTCCGGCTCGGTCAGCGAGAGCTGGTCCTGGAGGATGCTCTTCGCCCGCTCGACCGCCTTGCGGGTCTCGAGCCGGTCCTCGAGATCGGTCACCTGGGCCTCGAGCTCGGCGATCTCGCCGAACCGGCTGACCGCCATCTCGATCGCCGGGACCAGCTCGGACTGCGTGAACGGCTTGACCAGGTAGGACATCGCACCCGCGTCGCGCGCGCGCTCGACCAGGTCGCGCTGCGAGAACGCCGTCAGCATGACCACCGGCGCGATCCGCTGGCCGGCGATCGTCTCCGCTGCGGCGATGCCGTCGAGCACCGGCATCTTCACGTCGAGGATCACCAGGTCGGGCCGCAGCTCCTCGGCGAGCTCGATCGCCTTTGCGCCGTCACCAGCCTGACCGACGACGTCGTACCCCTCCTCGACCAGCATCTCGGCGAGGTCCATCCGGATGAGCGTCTCGTCCTCGGCGATGACGACGGTGCGGGGCGCAGGCGCTTCGGTCACGGGTAAAGGCTATCGGTATCGTTACGCCTCGTTCCCCGCCCCGGTAGTCCAACGGCAGAGACAATGTGCTCAAACCACATCCAGTGTGAGTTCGAATCTCACCCGGGGCACGCCGACCTCCCTGCGACCGGCACTGCTGCTTCGACTTCGCGTCGTTGACGACCCGTTCGGCCGGTGCGACGCTCACACGATGACCATGCGCACCGAGGCGACGGACAAGTGGGTCCGGGGCTACGTCGGCAGCACGACGGTGGTGGACAGCCGCGATGCAGTGCTGTTCTGGGAGCCGGAGTTCCCGGTGCCCGCCTACGCGTTTCCCCGCGACGACGTCCGTACCGACCTGCTGCGGCCCTCGGCCGCGGCCCGACCCAAGCCGTCGTTCTACACGCCGAAGGGCCCGGTGTCGGAGTGGTACGACGTCGCGGTCGACGATCGTGTGATCGAGCACGCGGCCTGGGTCCGTGACGACCCCGCGATCAGCGACCGGGTCGTGCTCAGCTGGGAGCCGGGCGTCCTCGACCGATGGCTGGAGGAGGACGAGGAGGTCATCGCCCATCCGCGCGACCCGCACAAGCGGGTCGAGGCGCTGGCGAGCACGCGTCACGTCCAGGTCTCGCTCGGCGGCACCGTCGTCGCTGACAGCCGCTCCCCCGTGCTGCTGTTCGAGACCGACCTGCCCACCCGCTTCTACCTGCCGCGGGAGGACGTACGGCTCGATCTCCTCGTGCCGACCTCCAACAGCAGTGTCTGCCCCTACAAGGGCTCCGCCGACGAGTACTGGAGCCTGCCCGGCGTGCCCGACGGCGACAACGTCGCCTGGTCCTACCCCGACCCGTTCCCCGCCGTCGCGAAGGTCCAGGACCGGATCGCCTTCTACAACGAGGTCGTCGACATCACCGTCGACGGCGTCCAGCAGCCGCGACCCACATCGGTCTTCAGCAAGGCCGGCAACCGACCGAGCTGAAGGTCAGCGACGGCGATAGGCGGGAGCGACCTCGTTGATGGCGTCGCCCATCCGGTGGATGCGCAGCGCGTTGGTCGAGCCGGGGATCCCGGGCGGGCTCCCGGCGACGATCACGACCAGGTCGCCCTCCTTCACCCGACCGATGCGGAGCAGCTCCTCGTCGACCTGACGCACCATCTCGTCGGTGTGCTCGACGGTGACGGTCTTGAAGGCCTCGACGCCCCAGGTGAGCGAGAGCTGCGAGCGGCAACGAGACTCAGGGGTGAAAGCGAGCACAGGGATGCCGCTGCGCAGCCGGGCGAGCCGCCGGGCGGAGTCACCGGACTGGGTGAACGCGACGACGAACTTGGCACCGATCCGCTGCGCGACCTCCTCGGCCGCCTTGGTGACGATGCCGGCCCGGGTGTGCGGGTCCCAGTCGATCCGCCCGAACCGGCTGAACGTCTCGTCGCCGAGTGCGTGCTCCTCGGTCGAGGCGACGATCCGCGCCATCGTCTCGACCGTGTGGATGGGGTGCTCGCCCACGCTGGTCTCGCCGGAGAGCATGACCGCGTCGGCGCCGTCGAGCACCGCGTTGGCGACGTCGCTCGTCTCCGCTCGCGTCGGTGCCGGGTTGGTGACCATCGACTCGAGCATCTGGGTCGCCACGATGACCGGCTTGGCGTTGCGCCGAGCGGCGACGATGACCTTCTTCTGCAGGAACGGCACCTCCTCCAGCGGGCACTCCACGCCGAGGTCTCCGCGGGCGACCATGAACCCGTCGAACACCTCGACCAGCTCGTCGAGGTTGTCGATCGCCTGTGGCTTCTCGATCTTCGCGATCACAGGGAGGAGGATCCCCTCCTCGCGCATGATCTTGCGGACGTCCTCGGCGTCGGACGCGCTGCGCACGAAGCTGAGGGCGATGTAGTCGACGCCGAGCTTCAGCGCGAACCGCAGGTCTGCGGCGTCCTTCTCGGAGAGCGCCGGGACCGACACGGCCACGCCCGGGAGGTTGATGCCCTTGTTGTTGCTCACCTGACCGCCGACGAGGACCTCGGTCTCGACGTCGGTGTCGGTCACCGACACCACGCGGAGCCGCACCTTGCCGTCGTCGATGAGGATCGGGTCGCCGGGGCCGACGTCGCCGGGGAGTCCCTTGTAGGTCGTGCCGCAGATCTCGGCGTTGCCGTCGACGTCGCGGGTGGTGATCGTCCACCGCTGGCTCCGGCGCAGCTGCACGGGGCCCTCGGAGAACCGCTCGAGCCGGATCTTCGGTCCCTGGAGGTCGGCGAAGATCGCGACCCCCCGCCCGCTGGCGTCCGACGCCTCCCGCACCAGCCGGTAGACCTCGGCGTGGTCGTCGTGGCTGCCGTGGCTCATGTTCAGCCGGGCGACGTCCATCCCGGCATAGACGAGCTCGCGGATCCTCCGCTCCGAGCTCGTTGCCGGACCCAACGTGCACACGATCTTTGCTCTCCGCACGACGCCAGCCTAGTGGTCCCTGGATCGTTACAACCCGAGAAGCCCCCCTCAGACGGCGAGGGGGCGCTCGGTCGGCGGGATCGGCACCGGCAAGGCGGTCGAACCGGTGAGGTACCTGTCGACACCCGCGGCCGCAGCGCGGCCCTCGGCGATCGCCCACACGATGAGCGACTGGCCGCGACCGGCGTCGCCGGCGACGAACACACCGGGCACCGAAGCCATGTACGACGCGTCGCGGACCACGTTGCTCCGACCGTCCAGCTCGACTCCCAGCTGCTCGACGAGGCCCGGCCCCTCGGGACCCAGGAAGCCCATCGCGAACAGCACCAGGTCTGCCGGGATCTCGCGCTCTGTTCCCTCGATCTCGACCAGCTGGCCGCCCTGGAACTTCACGTCGACGAGCCGCAACGCCCGGACGTTGCCGTCGTCGTCGCCGACGAACTCCTTGGTCGAGACGGCGTACACCCGCTGCAGCGGATTTCCCGGCCGAGCCTCCTCGTGCGCGGAGGAGACCCGGAAGATCATCGGGTACGTCGGCCACGGCTGGCCCTCGGGCCGGTCGATCGGGGGCTCGGGCAGGATCTCGAGCTGGGTGATCGAGGCGGCGCCCTGACGGGTCGACGTGCCGAGGCAGTCGGCGCCCGTGTCACCGCCGCCGATGATCACGACGTGCTTGCCATCGGCGCGGATCTGTTCGTCGCCGGGCAGCTGGGGCGCGCCGAGCGCGGCTCGATTGGCCTGCGGGAGGAACTCCATCGCCTGGTGGATGCCCTTGAGCTCGCGGCCGGGCACCGGCAGGTCGCGCGGCACGGTCGCGCCGATGGCGAGCACCACGGCGTCGTACCGGTCCTTGAGCGCCCGGCCGGTCAGGTCACCGGCACCGACCTCGACGCCGGAGCGGAACACGGTGCCCTCGCGCTTCATCTGCTCGAGACGGCGGTCGAGGTGCTGCTTCTCCATCTTGAACTCGGGGATGCCGTAGCGGAGCAGGCCGCCCGGCTTGTCCGCGCGCTCGTAGACGGCAACGGTGTGCCCGGCTCGGGTCAGCTGCTGCGCGGCTGCGAGCCCGGCGGGACCGGAGCCCACGACGGCGACCGTCTTGCCCGAGAGCCACTCCGGAGGCTGCGGAGAGACGTAGCCCGCCTCCCACGCCTTGTCGATGATCGAGACCTCGACGTTCTTGATCGTCACCGCCGGCTGGTTGATGCCGAGCACGCAGGCCGTCTCGCACGGAGCCGGGCACAGGCGGCCGGTGAACTCCGGGAAGTTGTTGGTCGCGTGGAGCCGCTCGATCGCACCCCGCCAGTCGTTGCGCCAGACCAGGTCGTTCCACTCCGGGATGATGTTGCCCAGCGGGCACCCCTGGTGGCAGAACGGGATGCCGCAGTCCATGCAGCGGCCGGCCTGCTCGACGATGATCGGCAGCAGTGCCCGGCCCGCTCCACCGGGGTAGACCTCCTGCCAGTCGTCGACCCGCTCCTCCACCGGCCGACGCTCGGCCACCTCGCGGTCGTGCTTCAGAAAGCCTTTGGGATCAGCCATGCTGCACTGCCCCCTTCATCCCTGAGCGGCGGTACGCCGCGGATGGTTGCTGGAGAATCCGCCGCTCATCCATGCAGTGCCTCCATCATCGCGTTGGCCACGCCGTCCTCGTCGAGCCCGTCGGCCTCGGCCTTCGCCTTGGCCTCCAGCACGATCCGGAAGTCGCGCGGCATGACCTCGGTGAACCGCGCCAGTGAGGTCGGCCAGTCGGCGAGCAGCTCCTCCGCCACCTCCGAGCCGGTCTCCTCGAAGTGCCGCTTCACCATCTCGTGGAGCTCCTCCTGGTGCTCCAGCGACGACGCCGTCACGGGGCCGAGCTCGACGAGCTCGCGGTTGACGCGGAACTCCTCGAGGTCGAGCACCCAGGCGACGCCGCCCGACATGCCGGCGGCGAAGTTGCGCCCGATGTTGCCGAGGACGGCGACCTTGCCGCCGGTCATGTACTCGCAACCGTGGTCACCGACACCCTCGGTCACGACAGTGGCACCGGAGTTGCGGACGCAGCACCGCTCGCCGACCCCACCGCGGATGAAGATCTCTCCGGACGTGGCGCCGTAGGCGATCGTGTTGCCGGCGATGATGTGGTCGTCGGCCTTGAACGACGCGGACCGGTCGGGACGGATCGCGATCCGACCGCCGGAGAGGCCCTTGCCGACATAGTCGTTGGCGTCACCCTCGAGCCGCAGCGTGATGCCACGCGGGACGAAGGCACCGAACGACTGGCCCGCCGATCCGGTGAACGTGATGTCGACGGTGTCGTCGGGCAGTCCGTCGCCGCCGTACTTCTTGGTCACCTCGTGGCCGAGGATCGTGCCCACCGTGCGGTGGACGTTGCGGATCGGGAGCCGGGCGCGCACCGGCTCGCCGTTGTCGATGGCCGCGGCGGCGACGGGGAGCAGCTGGGTGACGTCGAGCGACTTCTCCAGGCCGTGGTTCTGCGTCCGCGTGTTGCGGACGTCCTGGTCGGGGAAGTGCGTGTCGGCGACCTGGACCTGGTGCAGGATCGGCGCGAGGTCGAGCCCGGAGGCCTTCCAGTGGTGCCGGGCGTCGAGCGTGTCGAGCGCCTGCACCTGGCCGACCGCCTCGTCGAGGCTGCGGAAGCCGAGTGACGCGAGGAGCTCGCGCACCTCCTGGGCGATGAATTCGAAGAAGTTCACCACGTGCTCGGCCTTGCCGTTGTAGCGCGAGCGCAGGACCGGGTTCTGCGTGGCGACGCCGACCGGACAGGTGTCGAGGTGGCAGACCCGCATCAGGATGCAGCCCGACACCACGAGCGGAGCGGTGGCGAACCCGAACTCCTCGGCACCCAGCAACGCCGCGACGACGACGTCGCGGCCGGTCTTGAGCTGGCCGTCGGTCTGGACCACGATCCGGTCGCGCAGGCCGTTGAGCAACAACGTCTGCTGGGTCTCCGCGAGGCCGAGCTCCCACGGACCGCCGGCGTGCTTGAGCGACGTCAGCGGGGAGGCGCCGGTGCCACCGTCGTGACCGGAGATGAGTACGACGTCCGCGTGCGCCTTCGAGACGCCCGCGGCAACCGTGCCGACGCCCACCTCGGACACCAGCTTCACGTGGACGCGGGCGCTGGGGTTGGCGTTCTTGAGGTCGTGGATCAGCTGCGCCAGGTCCTCGATCGAGTAGATGTCGTGGTGCGGCGGCGGGCTGATCAGGCCCACTCCCGGCGTCGAGTGCCGGGTCCTGGCCACCCACGGATAGACCTTGTTGCCGGGGAGCTGGCCGCCCTCGCCGGGTTTCGCGCCCTGCGCCATCTTGATCTGGATGTCGTCGGAGTTGGTGAGGTACTCCGACGTCACGCCGAACCGTCCGGAGGCCACCTGCTTGATCGAGCTGCGGCGCTCCGGGTCGTAGAGGCGCTCTGCGTCCTCGCCGCCCTCACCGGTGTTGGACTTCGCGCCCAGCCGGTTCATGGCGATCGGCGAGGGTCTCGTGCGCCTCCCGGCTGATGGACCCGTAGGACATGGCGCCGGTCGAGAACCGTTTGACGATCTCCGAGGCCGGCTCGACCTCGTCGATGGGGACCGGCGCCCGGCCGAGCTCCGTGGGGTCCTTGAACTTGAAGAGCCCGCGCAGGGTCATCAACCTCTCGGACTGGTCGTCGACCGCCTGGGTGTACTGCTTGAAGATGTCGTAGCGACCGGTGCGGGTCGCGTGCTGCAGGCGGAACACCGTCTCCGGGTTGAAGAGGTGAGGCTCGCCCTCACGACGCCACTGGTACTCACCACCGATCTCGAGCTCGCGGTGCGCGGGCGCGATACCGCCACGGGGGTAGGCCGTGAAGTGCCGTCGGGCGACCTCCTCGGCGATGGTGTCGAGCTCGACGCCGCCCAGCTTGGAGGTGGTGCCGGTGAAGTACTTGTCGACCACGGCCTGCGACAGGCCGACGCACTCGAAGATCTGGGCGCCCGTGTAGGAGGCCACGGTCGAGACACCGATCTTGCTCATCACCTTCAGCACGCCCTTGCCGAGCCCCTTGATCAGGTTGGCGACGGCCCGCTCCTGGTCCACCTTCACGAAGTAGCCCTCGCGAGCGAGGTCCTCGACCGACTCCATCGCCAGGTAGGGGTTGACCGCGGCGGCGCCGTAGCCGACGAGCAGCGCGACGTGGTGGACCTCGCGGACGTCACCGGCCTCGATCAGCAGACCGACCTGGGTGCGGGTCTTCTCGCGCACCAGGTGGTGGTGGACCGCGCCGGTCAGCAGCAGCGACGGGATCGGCGCCAGGTCCGCTGTCGAGTGCCGATCGGACAGCACGATGATCCGCGCGCCGCCGGCGATCGCCCCGCTGACCTCGTGGCAGATCTCGTCGAGCCGCTTCGCCATCGCCGCTCCCCCGCCGTCGACGGGGTAGAGACCTCGGGACACGTGGGTGATGAAGCCCGGCATGTCGCCGTCGCGGTTGATGTGGCGGATCTTGGCCAGGTCGTCGTTGGAGATGACCGGGAACGGGAGCACCACCTGGCGGCACGACGCGGGGGTCGGTTCGAGCAGGTTCGCCTCCGGCCCGATGGTGCCGTTGAGGCTGGTCACCAGCTCCTCGCGGATCGCGTCGAGCGGCGGGTTGGTGACTTGGGCGAACAGCTGGCTGAAGTAGTCGAACAGCAGCCGCGGCTTGGCGCTGAGGGCCGCGATCGGGCTGTCGGTGCCCATCGAGCCGAGCGCCTCACCGCCGGTGTTGGCCATCGGGGTGAGCAGGATGCGCAGCTCCTCCTCGGTGTAGCCGAAGACCTGCTGCCGGCGGGTGACCGACGCGTGGGTGTGCACGATGTGCTCGCGGTCGGGGATGTCGTCGAGGTGGATCAGGCCGGCGTGCAGCCACTCGCCGTAGGGGTGCTCCGCCGCGAGCTCGGCCTTGATCTCCTCGTCCTCGATGATCCGGTGGTCGTCGGTGTCGACCAGGAACATCTTGCCGGGCTGGAGCCGGCCCTTGCGGACGATCGTGGCCGGGTCGAGATCGAGCACGCCGACCTCGGAGGCCAGCACGACCAGGCCGTCGTCGGTGACCCAGAAGCGGGACGGGCGCAGGCCGTTGCGGTCGAGCACGGCGCCGATCTGCGTGCCGTCGGTGAACACGACGCACGCCGGGCCGTCCCACGGCTCCATCAGGGCGGAGTGGAAGCGGTAGAAGTCGCGCCGCTTCTCCCCATCTCGGTGTGGTTCTCCCACGCCTCGGGGATCATCATCAGCACCGAGTGGGGCAGGCTGCGCCCGGCCATGTGGAGCAGCTCGAGGACCTCGTCGAACGAGGCCGAGTCGGAAGCGCCCTGGGTGCAGATCGGGTAGAGCCGCTCGAGGTCGCCGGGGATCACGTCGCTGGTCAGCAGCGCCTCCCTGGCGCGCATCCAGTTGCGGTTGCCCATGACCGTGTTGATCTCGCCGTTGTGGGCGATGAAGCGGAACGGATGCGAGAGGGGCCAGCTCGGGAACGTGTTGGTCGAGAAGCGCGAGTGCACCACCGCCAGGGCCGACGCCATCCGCTCGTCGACCAGGTCGGGGTAGAACTTGTCGAGCTGGTCGGTGGTGAGCATGCCCTTGTAGATCAGGGTGCGCGCCGACAACGACGGGAAGTAGACGTCGGTCTCGTGCTCCGCGCGCTTGCGCAGGCAGAAGGCTCGGCGCTCCAGTGCCATGCCGGTCAGCCGTTGGCCGGCGCCCTGGACGATGACCTGGCTGAAGGCCGGCCTGACGCTCGCCGCCATGGTGCCGAGGACGTCGGGGTCGACCGGGACGTCCCGCCACCCGACGACGTCGAGACCCTCCTCGGCCGCGATCTCCTCGATCCGGCGGCGGGTCTTGGTGACCTGTTCCTCGTCACCGGGCAGGAAGGCGGTGCCCACGGCGTAGCACCAACGCTCGGGCAGCTCGAACCCCGCCTCACGGACGACCTCCCGCAGGAAGGCGTCGGGGACCTGCATGAGGATGCCGGCACCGTCCCCCGAGTTGACCTCGGCCCCGGCCGCACCCCGGTGGTCCAGGTTGCGCAGCGCGGTGAGGGCCTTGACCACGATGTCGTGGCTGGCCACTCCGGTCATCGTCGCGACGAAGGCGACACCACAGGCGTCGTGCTCGTTGCGCGGGTCGTAGAGACCCTCGGGCGGCGGGAACGCGTGCGAGTAAGGCACCAGTGTTCTCCCGTCGGCTTCGTCCGTGGCTGGCCTGCGCGGCAGGTTCCACAGATGGTGGGGCGCAAGGGACGTCACTGGCCCACGCGGCGGAGCGCTCAGGTTACCACCGCGTGACATCTCGACGACATGCGTCAGTCGTCGGTGGACACCTTCCCGGTCGTGGGTGCGTCGTCGCTCGATTCGTCCTGCGGATCGCGGTCCTCGGCGTGATCGGTCCCGTCCTCGGCGGGCTCGTCCGACAGCTCGTCGGACTCCTCGTCGGACTGCTGGGCGGGCTCCTCGCCGGTCGGGTCAGGGCCGCGTCCGTCGCGGTAGATCGACTCCTCGCGGCCCGGATGACGCCGGGACGACACGACGACGTAGATCGCCGCGGCGACGAACAGCACGATCGAGGTCCAGACGTTGAACCGGAGTCCGAGCACGTTCTCGAGCTGGACGTCGTCGATCCGGAGGTACTCGATCCAGGCGCGGCCGGCGGTGTAGGCCATCACGTAGACCGCCATCACCCGCCCGTAGCCAGCCGGAACCGGCGCTCGAGCCAGATCACGAGGAAGAAGGCGGCCAGGTTCCAGAGGCACTCGTAGAGGAACGTGGGGTGGAACGTCGTGCCCGCGTCGAACGTGCAGGTGCCGGAGCCCTCGGGGTAGTCGCACCCGGTCGGCCAGTGGCTGCGGTCGATCTCGAGGCCCCACGGGAGATCGGTGGGGCGCCCGTACAGCTCCTGGTTGAACCAGTTGCCCCACCGCCCGATCGCCTGCGCGATCAGCAAGCCCGGTGCGAGGGTGTCGGCCATCGGGAGGAACCGGATGCCCTTGGCCCGGCACCCGAAGTAGGCGCCGACCGCGCCGAGCGCGACGCCGCCCCAGATCCCGAGGCCGCCGCGCCAGACGTAGAGCGCGGTGACCGGGTTCTCGCCGTCGCCGAAGTAGCGCTCCCAGTCGGTCGCCACGTGGTAGAGCCGGGCGCCGACGATGCCGAAGGGCACTGCCCAGATCGCGATGTCCTGGACGTCGCCGGGCCTGCCACCACGGGCCACCCATCGCCGCTCGCCGATCCAGATCGCGGCGACGATGCCGAGGATGATGCAGA
Source organism: uncultured Actinomycetota bacterium (assembly GCA_963724275.1). Classification (GTDB taxonomy): domain Bacteria; phylum Actinomycetota; class Actinomycetes; order Propionibacteriales; family Nocardioidaceae; genus Nocardioides. Next base: position 417,384 of record CAVRUB010000015.1, read on the forward strand.
GCGCGTAGCCGCGGATCGGCACCGGTCCCAGCTCCCAGACCCCGTCCGAGGGGCTGGGGATGGTCGCGGTGATCAGCTCGGCGTTGAAGAGTTTCGGGAGCACAGGTCAGTCCTCGGCCAGCAGGGTTTGGATGTCGTTCGCGAAGCTCGACCGCGGACGTCTCCTGGTTCCAGACGACCACGGCCTCGGCTTCATCGTCGATCCCGAGCACGAAGGTCGAGTGCCCGCCGAGATCGTAGCCACCACTGGGCAGCTTCTCGCCGTCGTTCACGTAGAGGTGGAGCGGATCACCGGCCGCGACGATGTCATCGAGATTCCCGGTGAGACCGATGAAGCCCTCTCCGTAACCGTCGAGGTAGTCGCGGACGGCGGCTTCGTCGTCGCGCTCCGGGTCGGTCGTCACGAACACCATGTCGACCTGCTCGCGCTCGTCGTCGTCGAGACGGTTGAGACCTGCGGCGATGTTGTTCATCACCAGCGGACAGAGGTCCGGGCAGTGGGTGTAGCCGAAGAAGACCAGCGTCATCGGCTTGTCAGTGTCGGTCGCCAGGGAGTACGGCGCGCCATCGGTGTCGGTCAGCTCCACCGTCGGTGCAGCGTAGGGCTGGTCGAGCCGGGCACCCGTGAACTCCTCGGTGCCGCTCCCGGTCCCGCCGCACGCGGACACCAGGCAGGTCAGGACGACGACCACGCCGGTCGAGAAACTGCGCCTCACTGGGTGCCTCGCACTCCCAGGGCCAGGTCCTCGGTCAACATGACCAGGGCGCGCCGGGCGGCGTCGTGGTCGGTCGGGTGGTCGAGCAGGGCGCGCACGAACGCGGACCCGACGATCACGCCGTCGGCGTAGGACGCGACCTCCGCGGCCTGGGCGCCGTTGCTCACACCGAGGCCGACGCCGACGGGCAGTCCGGGCGCCGTCGACTCGATCGCGCGCTTCGTGCGCGTCACCAGCGGGCCGGCGAGATCGCTGGTCGAGGTGCGCGCACCGGTCACCCCCATGACGGCGGTTGCGTAGACGAAGCCCCGGCACGCAGCCGTAGTGAGCCCGATCCGCTCGTCGGTCGAGGACGGGGCGACGAGGAACACCTTGTCGAGTCCGCGGTCGTCGGCCGCGGCGATCCACTCAGGAGCGAAGTCGGGTGTCAGGTCCGGAGTGATCAGACCGGCGCCGCCGGCGTCGGAGAGGTCCTGGGCGAAGCGCTCGACGCCGTAGCGCTCGACCGGGTTCCAGTAGGTCATGACCAGCGTCGGGATGCCGGTCGCGGCCACGGCCTCGACGGTCCGGAGCACGTCGGCGGTGCGGACGCCGGCGTCGAGCGCCTGCTGCGCTGCCGCCTGGATCGTGGGGCCGTCCATCACCGGGTCGCTGTAGGGCAGGCCGATCTCGATGACGTCGCAACCGGCCTCGACCATGCTCCGCAGCGCGGCGATGCCGTCGTCGACCGTGGGGAAGCCGGCGGGCAGGTAGCCGACCAGGGCGGCGCGCCCTTCGGCGCGCGCCTTCTCGTAGGCGACACCGGAGCTGGTGCTCACCTGGTCTCTCCTGCGGTGCCCAGCCCGAAGTAGTCCAGGGCGGTGCCCATGTCCTTGTCGCCGCGGCCGGAGAGATTGACGAGGAACGTCTGCCCCTGCCGGGCCTTGGCGACCTCGAGCGTGCCGGCGATCGCGTGCGCGGACTCGATCGCCGGGATGATGCCCTCCGTCCGCGCGAGCAGTGCCATGGCGTCCATCGCTTCGGCGTCGGTGACCGGGAGGTACGACGCCCGCCCGCTCGCCGCGAGTGACGCGTGCTGGGGGCCGACACCCGGGTAGTCGAGCCCGGCCGAGATCGAGTGTGACTCGACCGTCTGGCCCTCGTCGTCCTGCAGCACGTAGGTGCGGGCGCCGTGCAGGACGCCGATGCTGCCGGCGAAGATCGTGGCAGCGTGGCGGCCGGTGTCGACGCCGTCGCCCCCTGCCTCGAAGCCGTAGATCGCGACCTCGGGGTCGTTGAGGAAGCCTGCGAACAGGCCGATCGCGTTGGACCCGCCTCCGACGCAGGCCGTGATGGCGTCGGGCAGCCGCCCCGTGAGGTCGAGGCACTGGCGACGGGCCTCGTCGCCGATGCCGCGCACGAAGCTCAGGACCAGGCTGGGGAAGGGGTGCGGGCCGGCTGCGGTGCCGAAGAGGTAGGCGGTGTGGTCGACGCTCGCGACCCAGTCGCGCAACGCCTCGTTGATCGCGTCCTTCAGGGTGCGCGAGCCGCTCCTGACCGGGATGACCTCGGCGCCGAGCAGCTGCATCCGGGCGACGTTGAGCGCCTGGCGCTGGGTGTCGACCTCGCCCATGTAGACCGTGCAGTCGAGGCCAAGATAGGCAGCGGCGGTCGCGGAGGCGACGCCGTGCTGACCTGCTCCGGTCTCGGCGATCACCCGGGTCTTGCCCATCCGCTTGGTCAGCAGCGCCTGCCCGAGCACGTTGCGGATCTTGTGGGCACCGGTGTGGTTGAGGTCCTCGCGCTTGAGCAGGATCCGGGCCCCGGCCCGCTCCGAGAGGCGGTGCGCGTCGTAGAGCATGCTCGGGACGCCCGCGTAGTCCTGGAGCATCCCTTCGAACTCGTGGAGGAACGTGGGGTCGACCATCGCCTTCTGCCAGGCGACCTCGAGCTCGTCGAGCGCGGCGATCAGCGCCTCTGGCATGAACCGGCCGCCGAAGCTGCCGACCCCGCCGTACCACCCGTGCAGGTCTGCGTCGTACTGAGTCATGCCTCGACCCCCGTCATCGCGGCGACTGCCTCCCGCGGCGCACCCGCGCCTGACCCGCGCACCAGGGCCTCGCCCACGAGGACGACGCGCGCACCCTCGGCGACGTAGCGCTTCACGTCCGTCGGTCCGCTGATGCCGGACTCGGCGACGAGCACCCGGTCAGCAGGGACGAGCGGCGCGAGCCGTCCGAAAGCGTCGGGGTCGACCTCGAGCGTCTTGAGGTTGCGGGCGTTGACCCCGATCAGCTCGGCGCCGAGCGCGACCGCACGCTCGGTCTCGGGCTCGTCGTGCACCTCGACCAGCACGGTCAGGCCCAGCTCGCGTGCGGTGTCGTGCAGTCGGCGCAGCCCGTCGTCGGGGAGCGCGGCGACGATCAGCAGCGCGAGGTCGGCCCCGACGGCGCGGGCCTCGAGCAGCTGGTAGTCGGCGACGATGAAGTCCTTGCGCAGCACAGGTACGTCGACCGCGGCGCGCACCGCGCACAAGTCGTCGAGGCTGCCTCCGAACCGGCGCTGCTCCGTGAGCACGCTGATGGCGGCGGCACCACCGGCGGCGTACTCCTGTGCGAGTGCGGCCGGGTCGCGGATGTCGGCGAGGTCGCCCTTGCTGGGGCTGCGCCGCTTGACCTCGGCGATCACGCTCGAGCCACGCTGCCGGAAGTGGGGCATCGGGTCACGGGGGGGTCGGAGCGTCGGCGAGCCGTGCCCGCAGCTCCGCCGCCGGCACCGCGGCCTCGCGGGAGGCGAGGTCCTCGCGGACACCGACGACGATGTCGTCGAGCACCGACATTGCGCCTCCGTGACCCATTTCCCGACCCGTTTCCGGACCCCGATTCCCGACCCTGGATGCATCCGATCGGCGGACACCCAGTCTCCCACGCGGCCCCCGCCGTCCTGACACTGCCCGGGATCCGGCCGGGGGGATCCGCGTCGCCTGGCACGCAGCGCCGGGGACCTCCGCCGCCGCCGGTCGGAGTGCGGCTATTGTCTTGGCCGTCGCCCGGGAGGTGCCCGGGCCCGTCCCGAAGGGCCACCTGTGAGCTACGAACCCCCCGCATACGGCAGTCCGCCTCCCCCGCCGCCCGGTGGTGGCGGCGGCTACGGCGGCCCCCCGCCCGGTGATGGCGGCGGCTACGGCGCGCCCGGCCCCGGTTTCGGCGGCGCCCAGCCGCAGAGCACCTCGGTGATGGCGATCATCTCGCTGGTCACCGGGATCCTCAGCATCATCTGCTGCGGAAGCTTCATCTTCGGCATCGCTGCCGTGATCCTCGGTTTCCTCGGCCGCAAGGAGATCAACGAGTCCAATGGTGCCAAGAAGGGTGCCGGGATGGCGATGGCCGGGCTGATCCTCGGCGCGGTCGGCATCGCGGTCTCCCTGCTCTACTGGATCCTTGTGATCGCAGGCGGGTTCGACGGCTACTACGGCTGACCGCGAGGAACGTGCCCGGCGGGCAGCCGTCACGGCGCCAGCCAGGCACCCGCCGGGACGTTCCTCAGCACCGTGAAGACGGTGAGCACCGCCACCAGCGTGAACCCCGCCCAGTTCATGGCGCGTTCCGACGGGTCCCACGACCGTCCGCGCCAGCGGCCCACGACCCACCGCGCGAAGACGTAGCCGAGCACGGGGATCGCCGCCACAAGGACCAGGTTGCTCGAGGCCGCTTCGACGACCTGCAGGTTGGTGAGGTCGTTCACGGCCCTGAGACCGCCGCACCCGGGACACTCCAGGCCGAAGACCGCCTTCGTCGGGCAGATGCCCCACGTCCCCTGGACGTGCGGGTCACGGAGGTGGAGCGCCACCGTCGCCGTGGCCAGGGTGCCGAGGACCGCACCGGGGAGCACCAGTCGGCGCCACCGCGCGCCCGACGTCGTGGCGCGCGGCCACCACCCGGTCACCGGGCGGTGTCGGCGGTGCGGTGGTCACCTCACCGAACCGGGTCAGTGACCGGTGCCGTGCAGGCCGGCCTTGTCCATGGCGACGAAGACGGCGCCCGCAGCGACCACGATGACGACGCCGACCCAGAACAGCATCATGCTGATCGGGCTGAGCATCAGGCCGACCCCACCCACGACGAAGCCGACCAGGGCCACGGCGACGGCGGTCCAGGCAGCGGGGGTGTTGCCGTGGTTGTCAGACATGCAGGGCGCTCCTCGGTTCGGGTTGACACGATCCTAGTGGGGCGGCCGGACCGGATCCGCTAGTGGTCCGTCGGGTCGTCACCCTCGTCCATCGACTTCCAGAGGTCGAGGCTGGTGCGCTCCTCGGCCGGGGTGTGGGACACGTCGGTGTCATGCACCGTCGGCGCGTCGTACCGGCTGCCCATCTCGGGCCACCCGGGTGCCAGCCTCACCGCCACCACCGCTGCAGCAGCCGACACCAACGCGGCGAAGAGCGCTGCCCAGAACCAGGGCGTCGGCTCCAGCGCGTACTGGTCCGCGAGCACCGGGATGCCGAGCTGATCGGCGATAGCGGCGGCCGCGTCGTCGTCCTGGACGAACCCGCCGACGACCGTGACCGCGACGACGCCGAGCGAGGCGGCGGCCGCGATCGCGGCGACCGCCTGGCGGACCCGGCCGCGGGTCACCAGCAGCACGCCCCAGCACGCGAGCGCCACCAGCGCGAGCGCCCCGGCCAGCGGGAAGTCGACCTCGGCCTGGTCCTGGCCGAGGAAGGACACCAGCCCGAGCCGGTCGAGGTCGTCTTCCGGGATCCGCAGCATCCCCTGGTGGCCGGCGTAGGCGGCCAGGCCGGACGCGGCGAGACCGACGAGGACGACCGGCCCGAACGCAGGACGCCGGCTCACCCGAGCAACCCGTCGTCGAAGCAGGTACGGGTCCCGGTGTGGCACGCCGGGCCTTCCTGGTCGACCTTGACCAGGAGCGTGTCGCCGTCACAGTCCACCCGGACCTCCTTCACGTGCTGCCGGTTGCCGGAGGTCTCGCCCTTGACCCAGTACTCCTGCCGCGAGCGGCTCCAGTACGTCGCCCGCCCTGTGCTGAGGCTGCGGTGCAGCGCCTCGTCGTCCATCCACGCCAGCATCAGCACCTCGCCGGTGTCGTGCTGCTGGACGATCGCCGGCACCAGGCCGGCGTCGTTGCGCGAGAGCCGGGCGGCGACAGCGGGGTCGAGAGAGGTCACGCGGCCATTATCCGGATCGGGTCGACTAGCCCTGCTGAGCCATCCAGGAGGCGTGCAGCCCGGCATAGACCGAACCCGCCTCACGGACCAGGTCGGCGTGGGGCCCGCGCTGCACGATCCGGCCGTGGTCGACGACCACCACCTCGTCCGCGGCCTCGGCAGTGGACATCCGGTGCGCGATAGTGACCGAGGTGCGGCCCGACATCAGCCGGTCGAGAGCCCGGCCGATCCGGGTCTCGAGCTCGGGGTCGACCGCGCTCGTCGCCTCGTCGAGCACCAGGAGGTCGGGATCGGCGAGCTGGGCGCGCAGCAGAGCCACCAGCTGTCGCTCCCCTGCGGACAACGACTCGCCGCGCTGACCGACCCGGGTGGCCAGCCCGTCTGGGAGGCCCGCCAGCCAGTCCCCCAGGCCCAGCTCGCCTGCTGCGGCGACGATCTGCTCGTCGGTGGCGTCGAGCCGCCCGTAGCGCGCGTTGGCGGCGAGGGTGTCGTCGAAGAGGAAGCCCTCCTGAGGCACCAGCACCACGCTGGAGCGGAGCGAGACCTCGGTGATGTCTCGCACGTCGACCCCGTCGAGCAGCACCCGGCCCTCGGTGGGATCCATCAGTCGGGTCAGGAGCTTGGCGAGGGTGGACTTGCCGGACCCGGTCTCACCGACGACGGCGACGCGGCGGCCCGCCGGGATGGCGAGATCGATGTCGCGGAGCACCGGTGGCCCGCCGGGGTACCCGAAGCCGACCGCCTCGAAAGTGACGTCCAACGCACCCGCAGGCAGCACCTGCCCGTCGGGGCCGGGGTCGACCAGGTCGGCCGGGGTGTCGAGGATGCCGATCACCCGTCGCCAGCCGGCGATGGCGTTCTGGGCATCGGTGAGGACCTGGGTGCCGAACTGCACCGGGCCGACGAAGAGGGTCACGATGAACGCGAACGCCAGCACCTCGCCGGCGGTGACGTCTTCGGCGAAGAGTCGTCCCTGACCGAGCCAGATGCCGAAGATCAGCACGCCGGCGTTGGCCAGTCCGGCGGAGATGCCGCCGAGCGAGAACGAGAACGCCGTGAACCCCTGGGCCCGGGTCGAGGCCGCTTGGTGGGCGGCGACGGCCGTGTCGATGCGCTCCTGGGTGCGCGCCTCGACCGCGTAGGAGCGGACGACCGCGGCACCGACCACGGGCTCGGAGATCGCGGAGAGCAGCGCGGCGACCTGGCGTCGTACGGTGGCGTACGCGGCGGACAGCTTGCGCTGGAAGTAGCGCAGGCTGAGGAAGAGCGGTGCGAAGCAGACCCACACCACGATCGCCAGCTGCCAGCTGTAGATCAACATCAGCACGGTGGCGACCATGATCTGGCCGATGCTGACGATGAACAGCACGCCGCCGAACACCAGGAACTGGCTCACCTGGTCGACGTCGCTGGTCACCCGGGAGACCAGCGCACCGCGACGCTCGGTGTTCTGAGTCAGCAGGGGCAGGTCGTGGACGTGGCGGAACGCCTTGACCCGCAAGGTGGCCAGGCCGCGCTCGGAGGTGGAGAACAGGCGCGCCGTCATGGCGTACGCAGCCCAGCTGGTCAGGACGATCGCAGCTGCGGCCAGCACTGCCAGCCAGGTGGTGAAGGCCGCGTCCGGGCCGTCGTCGCCGCGGAGACCTCGGTCGACCGTCTGCTGGACGGCGATGGGTACGACGACCTGGCCGACGGAGGCGATGACGGCGAGGACCAGCGTCTTGCCGATGCCGTCGACGAGCTCGGGCGAGTGCCCGACGCCGCGGCGGATCGTCTCCCAACCGCCGATGTCCTCGCCGGTGTCCATCTGGGTGCCCGCCGGTCGGGCAGGGGCCACTGTGCTCATGGTGTGGTCACCTCCTCCGGCTCGCCGACCGGGTGCTCGTGCTCGTAGGCGTTGACCAGCCGTGCGTAGTCGTCGTTGCGGGCAACGAGCTCGTCATGGGGGCCGCGATCGACGATCGACCCGTCAGAGAGGTAAAGCACCTCGTCGGCGAGGCCGATCGTCGCCTTGCGGTAGGCGACGACGAAGAGAGTCGCGTCGCCGTCGTCGTGGATCGAGCCGGTCGAGCCGGTCGAGCCGGTCGAGTCGGTTCGAGTCGGTCGGGCCGCCCGGACCGCGGGACGAGCCGGCGTCGACGCCCTTGAGCCCGGCGAGGATCCTCGCCTCGACCTCGGGGTCGACGGCGGACGTCGCGTCGTCGAGCACCAGCAGCCGCGGCCGGCGCACGAGTGCGCGGGCGAGAGAGATCCGCTGCCGCTGCCCGCCCGAGAGGGACGTGCCACGCTCACCGAGCCTGGTGTCGAGCCCTTCGGGCAGAGCCGCGACGAAGCCGTCCGCCTGGGCGGTGCGCAGCGCGGCCCAGACGTCCTCGTCGGGCACGTCTGCGCCCAGCGTGACGTTGCCGCGCACGGTGTCGTCGAAGAGGAACGCTGTCTGCGGCACCACGGACAGCACCTCGGCCAGCTCGCCGTGGGCGAGGTCGCGCAGGTCGGTGCCGTCCACCCGGATGGTGCCGCGGTCGACGTCGACCAGTCGGGTCAGCAGGTTGGTGAGCGTGCTCTTGCCCGAGGCGGTGGCGCCCACGAGCGCCACGGTGCGTCCGGGCTCGACGGCGAACGTCACGTCGCGCAGCAGTGGACGGTCCGGCTGGTAGCCGTAGCGCAGCCTGTCGACCTCGAGCCGAGCACCGGTGGCCCCGGTCGGTGCGGGTGCGTCGCCGTACTGCATCGCGCCCTTGGCCCGCAGCACTGCCTCGACGCGGCGGTAGCCGACGACGCTGCGTGGGAACTCGCCGAGCAGCCAGCCGATCGACCGGATCGGGAACGAGACGATCGTCAGCAGGTAGGCGACGGTCACGACGTCTCCCGCATCGGTCGCGCCGGACAGGACCCGGTGCACGCCCAGGACCAGGACGACGAGGACCGCGAGGTTAGGAAGCGCGGCAAGCGTGGGGTCGAAGGCGGCCCGGATCCGGCCGACCTTGATGTTGACCTCGCGGAGCTCGATGGCCTTGGCGCGGAACCGCCCGGTCTCCTCCGGCTCGCGGCCGAGCGTCTTGACCACCATCGCGCCGTCGAACGACTCGTGGGCGACCTCGCTGAGCTCGGCGCGCAGCTCCTGCGCACGGGTGGCCCAACCCTGCGCCATCCGCTGGTAGACGACGTTGGTCGCGATGACGAGCGGGAACACCAGCAGGCCGACGACGGCGAGCACGAGGTCGGCGAACAGCATCTGGCCGACGGCGATCACCATCATCGCGACCGTTCCGACCGCCATGGGCAGCGGTGCGATCGGGCCCCAGGCGGCCTCGACGTCGGAGTTCGCGTTGGAGAGCAGCTCCCCGGTGGGGTGGCGCTGGTGCCACTCCATCGGGAGCGAGAGGTACTGCCGGGTGACGGCCCGGCGGGTGCGGGCCTGCATCCGGTACTGCATGACGCCGGCACCGAGCCTGCGGGCCACGATCCCGACCGCGCGCAGGATCGCGACGCCGAGGAAGAGGCCGAGCACGGCCCAGAGCATGTCGGCGCCGATCTCGCCCTCGCGGAACGCCGGAAGCACGACGTTGTCGGTCGACCAGCCCAGCACCCACGCGTCAGCGACGGTCAGCGCCCCGAAGAGCAGGCTGCCGATGGTCGAGACCGCGAAGATCCACGGCTCGCGCTTGATGGCGACCCAGAGTACGGCGAAGCCGGCGCCCGTCGTACCGGCGCCGCTGCGCTTGTCGTCTCTCACCCAGTCCCCTGCTCCATCGGCCGTACCCACACCCAACCAGCCGGACGAAGTCGGCTATTCCCCCGACCCCCACCGTCCGACAGCCCCTCGTTGACATGTGACCATATGGTCACCTATTGTCGTGGATGTGGACGAGGTCTTCAAGGCACTGGCCGATCCGACGCGGAGGAGCCTGCTGGACGCGCTGTTCGCCGAGGACGGCCAGACCCTGAGCGCGCTGGAGTCGCGGGTACCCATGTCGCGCTTCGGCGTGATGAAGCACCTGAAGGTGCTGGAGGAAGCCGGGCTCGTGGTGGCGCGCAAGCGCGGCCGCGAGAAGCTCCACTTCCTCAACCCCGTCCCGATTCGCCTCATCCACGACCGCTGGGTGAGCAAGTACGCCGAGCCGTGGGTCGACACGCTCACGGACCTCAAGAGACAACTGGAGGACTGACATGGCACAGCACAACACGGTCTCGTTCGCCGACGGCACTGCTCCCGTCGGCGACACCGCCGTCTTCGAGATCTTCATCAAGACCACGCCGGAGCGGCTGTGGGAGGCCATCACGAGTCCCGAACTGCGGGCGAAGTACAGCTTCGGCGCCACACCCGAGTCGGACTGGACGAACGGCTCGAGCTATCGGGCCGCGGCCTTCGGCCACCCCATCGCCGAGGGCCAGAACATCGTCGTGGACGCGCCACGGCTGCTCGTGCAGACCTTCACCGCGCTCTGGAGCGAGGAGGTCAGGGCCCAGGGCGCGACCCGGGTCACCTGGGAGATCGAACCGGTCGGCACCTCGTGCCGGCTCACCGTGGTCCACGACCAGCTCCCGGCAGGCGCCAATGCGGAGCTGTACGGCGGTTGGCCGATGGTGCTGTCCGGGCTGAAGACCCTGCTCGAGACGGGCGAGCTGCTCGACACCCCGGGCTCGCTCATGCACGAGCAGGCCTGAGGCCGCGCTGCCGGTCGGCGTCCGGGCCGTGCGATCCTGCCCCCATGACGTCCTTCGCGCGCGCTGAGCGCGACCGCCTCTGCGACCTCGCCCTTGCCGCCGGGCCGGATGCCCCGACCCTGTGCGGCGACTGGGCGGTGCGCGACCTGATGGCGCACCTGGTCGTGCGTGAGACCAGCCCGCTCTCGGTCGGCATCGTGGTGCCGCGGCTGGCCTCGATCACTGACAAGGAGACCGAGCGAGTCGCCAAGAAGCCGTTCGACAAGCTGGTCGACAAGGTCCGCAAGGCGCGCACCCCCCTCGCGCTGCCCGGGATCGACGCAGCCGTCAACACCGCGGAGTACTTCGTGCACCACGAGGACATCCGCCGTGCGTCCGACCGGTGGGAGCCGCGCACGCTCGAGCCCGACGAGCAGGACGCCCTCTGGCGGGTGGCGCGGGTCTCCGGGAAGGGACTGATCCGGCCGGCGGGCGTACCGGTCCTCCTCCGCCGTACCGACACCGGCACTCGGACCAGCCTGCGGGCGGGCTCCGACCCGGTCGTGGTCTCAGGGCTGCCGTCGGAGATCGTGCTCTTCCTCTACGGCCGCCGCGAGACGTCCGGACTGACCTTCGATGGTCCCGCGGAGCGGGTGGCCCAGCTGCGCGAGGCCAGCCTCGGCATCTGAGTCGGTGGGTCTGGTGCCTCCTGCTACTGCCGATGCACCATGAACGGCGCGCGCACGACCTGGTTCTGCTTGGTGAGCGCGGTCATGAGGTGCAGCGACCCGTCAGGCAACAGGCCCGAGATCGGTGTCAGGCGTGCTTCGCCCCCGTCGATCTCGACCAAGAGCAGGTGTGCCTGGGCGGCCCACGCGGTGGTGTGGGCTTCGTCGAAGCCCTCGGGGATCTCCTCGCGGAGCTTCCCACCGGCACCGGAGACGACGTACGTGCGGCCGTCCACCTCCGAGAGCTGGAAGTTGTGCTCATGGCCGGCCAGCACCAGCCGCACTCCTCCGCGGTCGAAGAGGGGCAGCAGGGTCTCGAGCATCTCCTGGTCGTTCCCGTGCTCCGGCCCGGCGCAGAACAGCGGGTGGTGGGAGAAGGGGATCCGCCAGGCGGGGTCGGCAGCCGCCAGCGCGTGTTCCAGCCATTGCTGGTGATCGGGCACCTGGAAGAAGCGGTGGTACTCCGGGTCCTCGCTGTCCTGGGAGGTGTCGATGCAGATCAGCTCGAGGTCCTTGCCGTAGCCGAAGCGATAGAACAACCCCGGCCCCACCGAGGCGCGGTCCTGCTGCTGGCGGAAGCGCTCGTGGACGTGGAAGTTGTCCTCCATCTGCGCGCGGTCGTCACTGCCCTCGGTGTCGGTGGTGTCGTGGTTGCCGATCGCCGGGAACACGGGGACCCGAGAGATGACGTAGCGGTAGGGCTGGAAGAAGCTGGAGTACCAGTCGTCGTCCTCGCCGCCGCTCTCGTCGTCAACCTGCCCCTGCTCGCCCTGGTAGATGTTGTCGCCGAGCGACAGCACGAAGCGGACGTCGTGGTGCCGCACCGCCACGTCCAGCACCTCCGCGATCCGGCGCTGCCGGCGGCTCGACTCGCTGTCCGACTTGATCCCGACGCCGTAGTCGCCCATGGCGGCGAACCGAACGAGCGGGGTCGCGGCGTCCGGGGGTGGGAAGGTGCGGAACTGCAGGTCGTAGGTCCTGCCGGGCGCGAGGTCGTAACCGCCCGACGCCGTGGGCACCCAGTCCCGGCGCGGACCCGACGCCCACTCCCGGCCGTCGACCTGGATGCGGTAGCGGTATGCCGTGTCCGGTTCGAGGCCCTCCACCCAGACCCAGGTCCGGTCTGTCGTGCGTGCCTCGGCGACGCGGCTGCCGTCGGCGTCCAGCACCTCGACGCGAGCCTCGCCGAACGGTTCCGCGTCGTGCCCGATCGACGTCCGCCGACCCACGGCGGATTGCAGCTCGGAGTCGTCCAGGATGTTCCACCGGCCGTCTGCCGGGTCCCGCCGGAACCAGAACGCTCCCCAGGCGATCAGGACCCGGTCGTGCGAGAGGTCGACGAGGTGGACGAACTCCTCGCGGTGGATGTTGCCGTTCTCGCCGTCCATCCAGCCACTCTAGGCGCGGCCCGAACGGTGGCACCTGACCCCCCGCGCGAGGAAGCTCAACGCACCGGACGACCAGCCTCGGCGAGCGCGTGCTTGACGTCGACGATCCGTAGCGTGCCGAAGTGGAAGACGGTCGCCGCCAGCACCGCGTCCGCCCCGGCCTCGACCGCGGGTGGGAAGTGGCTGAGCGCGCCGGCGCCCCCGGATGCGATGACCGGGATCGAGACCTCGCGGCGCACCGCGCGGATCAGCTCGAGATCGAAGCCGGCGGTGGTGCCGTCGGCGTCCATCGCGTTCAGCAGGATCTCCCCAGCGCCCAGCTCCGCGGCGCGGACCGCCCACGCGATCGCGTCCAGCCCGGCGGACTTGCGGCCACCGTGGGTGGTCACCTCGAACCCGGAGTCGTTCCCTGCGGCCCTGCGAGCATCGACGGAGAGGACCAGCACCTGGTTGCCGAACCGGTCGGCGATCTCGGCGACCAGATCGGGCCGGTGGATGGCCGCGGTGTTGACCGCGATCTTGTCGGCTCCGGCTCGGAGCATGATGTCGACGTCATCGACGCTGCGGATGCCACCTCCGACCGTGAGCGGGATGAAGACCTGCTCGGCCGTGGCGGACACCATCTCCAGGGTCGTCGCCCGCCCTTCGTGGGAGGCCGAGATGTCGAGGAAGGTCAGCTCGTCGGCACCCTCGGCGTCGTAGGTCCGGGCCAGCTCGACCGGATCGCCGGCGTCGCGCAGCTCCTTGAAGTTGATGCCCTTGACCACCCGCCCGGCGTCGACGTCGAGGCAGGGGATCACCCGGACCGCGAGGCTCATCGCCGACCGGTGGGCAGGGTCAGCGCGAGGGCGTCCTCCAGGGTGAACTGCCCCGTGTAGAGGGCGGTTCCGGCGATCGCACCCTCGACACCGGCCGGCACCAGGTCCATCAGAGCGCGGATGTCGTCCAGGGTGGTCACGCCGCCCGACGCCACGACCGGCCGGTCGGTGGCCTCGCAGACGTCGCGCAGCAGCTGGAGGTTCGGCCCCTGCAGCATGCCGTCCTTGTTGACGTCGGTGACGACGTAGCGGGCGCACCCCTCATCGTCGAGCCGCGCGAGCGTCTCGTAGAGATCGCCGCCGTCCTGGGTCCACCCGCGAGCGGCGAGCGTCCGTCCACGTACGTCGAGCCCGACCGCCACCCGGTCGCCGTACGTCGCGATCGCCCGGGCACACCACTCCGGCTGCTCGAGCGCAGCCGTGCCGATGTTGACCCGCCGGCAGCCGGCGGCCATCGCGGCCTCCAGCGACTCGTCGTCGCGGATGCCTCCGCTCATCTCGACCTGGATGTCGAGCCTGCCGACGATCTCGGCCTGCAGTGCGCGGTTGTCCCCGTGGCCGAACGCGGCGTCGAGATCGACCAGGTGGATCCATTCCGCGCCGGCGGCCTGCCAGCGGAGCGCGGCCTCGATCGGGTCACCGAAGCGCTTCTCGGACCCGTCGACGCCCTGGACCAGCTGGACCGCCTGGCCGCCCTTGACGTCGACAGCGGGGAGGAGCTCGAGGTAGTCAGACAAGGGTCCTCACCCAGTTCCGCAGCAGCTCGGCTCCGGCGTCCCCTGACTTCTCCGGGTGGAACTGGGTGGCGCAGAGCGGCCCGTTCTCCACGGCGGCGACGAACCGGTCGCCTGCGCCGGCCCCCGGTCCGGTCTCCGACCAGGTCACCCGCGGCTGGTGCGAGTCCGGCGTCCGGCCGTTGGTGACCAGGGTCCAGGCGCGCACGCCGTAGGAGTGCACGAAGTAGAAGCGCTCGTCCTCGATGCCGGCGAACAGGCGCGACCCGTCCGGCGCCTCGACGGTGTTCCAGCCCATGTGCGGCACGACCGGTGCCTGCAGTCGCTCGACCACGCCGGGCCACTCCCCGCAGCCCTCGGTCTCGACGCCGTGCTCGATGCCGCGCTCGAAGAGGATCTGCATGCCGACACAGATGCCGAGCACCGGCCGGCCGCCCGCGAGCCGGCGGCCGATCACCCGCTCGCCACGGATGCTGCGGAGGCCCTGCATGCAGGCCGCGTACGCGCCGACGCCGGGCACCAGCAGCCCGTCCGCGTCCATCGCGAGGCCGGGGTCGGAGGTCAGCGTCACCTCGGCACCAGCGCGCTCGACCGCGCGCACCGCAGATCGCAGGTTGCCCGACCCGTAGTCCAGGACGACCACCGACGGTGACGACACCTACAGTGCGCCCTTCGTGGACGGGACCCCGGTCTCACGAGGGTCGATCGCGATCGCGTCGCGGAAGGCCCGGGCGAACGCCTTGAACTGGGTCTCGACGATGTGGTGTGGCTCGCGGCCGGCGAGCACCCGGACGTGCAGCGCGAGGTGCGCGTGGAACGCCACGGTCTCGAAGACGTGCCGCGTCAGCGAACCCAGGTAGGGCACGCCCTCACCACCGCCGCCGAGGGCGACGTACTGCTGGCCCTCGGGCTCGCCGGTGTGCACGCAGTAGGGACGGCCGGACACGTCGACCACGGCCTGCACCAGGGCCTCGTCGAGAGGCACGGTCGCGTCGCCGAAGCGGCGGATGCCGACCTTGTCGGCGAGCGCCTCGCGCAGCGCCTGGCCGAGCACGATCGCGGTGTCCTCGACCGTGTGGTGAGCGTCGATGTGGGTGTCGCCGGCGGTCTCGACGGTCAGGTCGACCAG
Organism: uncultured Actinomycetota bacterium; assembly: GCA_963724275.1. GTDB lineage: Bacteria > Actinomycetota > Actinomycetes > Propionibacteriales > Nocardioidaceae > Nocardioides. The sequence continues at coordinate 432,711 of CAVRUB010000015.1, forward strand.
GGAGTGCCGGGCGAACGAGATGAGCATGTGGTCGTAGAACCCGACCCCCGTGGACACGTCGTGGCGCCCCGTCCCGTCGAGGTTGACCTCGACGACGACCTTGGACTCGCTCGTCTGCCTCTCGACGCGGGCAGTCCGGGTGCGACTCATGTCCGTCATGTGAGCTCCTTCATCACTTCGACGAGGGCGTCCTCGAACGCCGCCATCTCCTCAGGCGTCCCGATGGACACCCGCAACCAGCCTTCGGGACCCGTCTCCCGGATCAGCACACCCCGGTCGAGCAGTCCCTGCCAGACAGCATGACGATCCCCGAAGGTGCCGAACAAGCAGAAATTGGCGTCGCTGTCGGCGACCTGGTGTCCCTGGTCGCGCAACCAGGCCACTGTCTTGTCGCGCTGCGCCCGCAGCTGGTCGACCTTGCCGAGCAGCTCGGGCGCGTGCCGTAGCGCCGCCAGCGCGCTTGCCTGGGTGACCGCAGACAGGTGGTAGGGGAGCCGCACCACCCGGATCGCGTCGCAGATCGCCGGGTCCGCCGCGAGGTAGCCGAGGCGCAACCCGGCCGCTGCGAAGGCCTTGCTCATGGTGCGGGTGACCACCAGGCTGCGATGGGCGGGCAGCAGCTCGAGCGCGCTCGGCACACCGGCACGCCGGAACTCCCCGTAGGCCTCGTCGACCACCACCACGCCTCGCTCCCCCACGGCCTCGCAGAGGACGTCGACCGCATCCGGCGGCAGCGCGGTGCCGGTCGGGTTGTTCGGGCTCGGCAGCAGCACGACCGCCGGACGGACCTCCTCGACCAGCGCACGCGCCCGGTCGAGGTCCAGCGAGAAGTCGCCCTCGCGCCGACCGGCCACCCAGGTGGTCATCGTGTCGCGGGCGTACTCCGGATACATCGAGTACGTCGGCGCGAAGCTGAGCGCCGTACGTCCCGGCCCACCGAAGGCCTGCAGCAGCTGCAGCATGACCTCGTTGGAGCCGTTGGCCGCCCACACCTGCTGGACCGCGATCTCACCCGCGACGTCGCGGGAGAGGTACGACGCCAGCGCAGCCCGCAGCTCCACGAGCTCCCGGTCGGGGTAGCGGTTGAGCGTGCGGGCCGCCTCCGCCGCCGCCGCTGCGATGTCGGCGACGCACTCCGCAGAGGGACCGTAGGGGTTCTCGTTCACGTTCAGCTGGACGGGCACCAGCTCGACGGGGAGCTGTGGCGCTCCGTACGGCTCGATCCCGGCGAGCTCGGGACGGATCGGCGGCCAGCTCACTCCGAGAACCTGACCGAGATCGCCGCGCCGTGGCCCGGCAGGTCCTCGGCCTCGGCCAGCGTGACGACGTGATCAGCCACGTCCGCGAGCCCGTCGCGGGAGTACTCGACGACGTGCACGGACTTGGTGAAGGCACGGACCGACAGTCCCGAGGAGTGGCAGGCACAGCCGCCGGTGGGCAGCACGTGGTTGGAGCCGGCGCAGTAGTCGCCCAGGCTGACGGGCGCGTGAGGGCCGACGAAGATCGCGCCGGCGTTGCGCACCCGGGCGGCGTACGACGCCGCGTCTGCCGTGTGGATCTCGAGGTGCTCAGCGGCGTACGCGTCGATGACCGCAAGACCCTGCTCGAGATCACGGACGAACACGATCCCGGACTGCTCACCCCCGAGCGAGGTGCGGATCCGGTCGACGTGCTTCGTGACCGAGACCTGCTTGTCGAGCTCGGCATCGACGTCGTCGGCCAGGGCCTCCGAGGTGGTCACCAGCACCGCGGCCGCAAGCGGGTCGTGCTCGGCCTGGCTGAGCAGGTCCGCAGCGACGTAGGCCGCATCCGCGGTCTCGTCGGCCAGGATCGCGATCTCGGTCGGGCCGGCTTCGGAGTCGATGCCGACCTGGCCCTTGAGGATCCGCTTGGCGGTGACGACGTAGATGTTGCCCGGCCCGGTCACGAGGTCGACGCTGTGGACCTTCACGTCGGAGTCCTCGATGCCGTAGGCGAACATGGCGATCGCCTGCGCCCCGCCGACGGCGTAGACCTCGGCGACGCCGAGCAGCGCGCAGGCAGCCAGGATCGTCGGGTGGACGGAACCACCGAAGGCCTTCTGCGGCGGGCTCGCCAGCGCGATCGACTCCACGCCCGCGGTCTGTGCGGGCACGACGTTCATCAGCACGCTCGACACGAGCGGGGCCAGCCCGCCCGGCACGTAGAGCCCGACCCGGCCGACGGGCACCTTGCGGTGTGTGACCCGGGCGCCGGCACCGAGGTCGGTGACGACGTCGGACTCGAGCTCGGCAGCACAGGTCGCGCGCAGTCGGCGGATCGACTCCTCGAGGCCCGCCCGGATCGCCGGATCGAGCTGCTCGAGCGCGGCGGCCAGCGCTTCGGGAGCAACCCGGATGTCCTCGACCCGCACACCGTCGAACCGATCCCCGAGGTCGCGGATCGCGGCAATCCCGCCGGTCCGGACCTGCTCGCAGATCGCGTGCACCACCGGCACCGCGGCTTCGACGTCGAAGTCGGCGCGGGGCACTGCTGCGCGGTAGTCGGCCGCGGACGATGCGGCGTCGGCGTCGCGCAGGTCGATGCGACGGAGGAGGGACATGCACCCGATTCTACGGTCGCATGCCCCTCGCTCCGCCGTCGCTGCCGTCAGGCGGACGGCTCCAGGCGCAGGGTGAGAGCGACTGCCATCAGCCAGATCGGCAGCAGCATCGCGCCGATGAACCCGAGCGGGCCGAGCGGTGCCAGCGCACCCACGACCACCGACGCGACGGCAAGCCACTTCGGGAGGCTCTTCGTGGCCACTCCGGCCAGGCCCGCGCCGACGTAGATGGCGATCATGCTGGTCATCAACGGAAGGAACCCGGCGTCGCTGATCGTGACCAGAGCGCGGATCGCGGACTCGTCGCCGTAGTCGACGGCCTCCCACAGTGCGACGTCGACGACGACCCACGAGGCCAGCGTCGCGGCCAGGGCGCCGAACCCGAGGAAGGCGACGTCTGCGAGCCAGGAGCGACCTGCGCCGCGGACAGCACTGCGGAAGGCGGCGCCGAAGCACAGGACCACGGCAGCGAAAGCCATCGCGGCGTACGCGCCGACGCGGGTCGCGGTCTGGCTCATGCCCTCGTAGTGGTCGGTGATGTCCGCGAGGTCCGCGTCGTACGCGAGGTCCTTGCCCGTCGCCATGAAGACGACGTAGAGGACGAGGATCGTCCCCGCGAGAGCGACGAGGGTACGGCGACGCGGGCTGCCCGGAGCGGCAGCAGGGGGCGCCTGGACGGGCGCAGTGGTCTGGGTCATGGCGAGTCCTTTCGGGAATCGGTTTGCAGGAGACCAGCCTTGGTCCTCACCCAGGCTCGCCGCGTCGGGGCCGCCACCCGTCCTGGATTGCGTGTGAACCCTGACGCCGACCCGTCCGATCCCTGCCACGATGAACGCCATGACCACGCGGGCCGCACGGAGGCTGGCCGTCGGCGTCCTGGCGCTCCAGGGCGCGATCCTCGCTGTGACTTGTGCCGTCGACGCCTGGATCGTCCGCAACGGCTACGCCGACGAGGTCGACACCATCCTCGAGCCGACCGTGTGGCCGCTTGTTGCGGCGGTCCTGGCGGCGGCCGGTGTCGGAGCTGTGGTGACCATCCAGCAGCCACGCAACCCGATGGGCTGGCTGTTCGTCGGGCTGTCGTGGGCAATCCTCGTCAGTGGCCCCATCGACCAGTGGTACACCCTCGCGAACGTCGTACAGCCGAGCCGGGTCGGCGGCGGCGACCTCGCAGGAACGCTGGGTGACAAGACGTTCATCCCGTGGTTCACCCTGATCACCCTCATCCTGCTGCTGACCCCGACCGGGACGTTCCTGTCGCCCCGATGGCGCTGGGTGGGCCGGGTCGCGGTCGGCGCGTGCGTCGCGACGCTCGGCGCCTCGCTGGTCAGCGACGCGAGGCTCGACGACTACCCGCTCGCCGACAACCCGTTCTCAGTGGCGGCTCTCAACCCGGCCGCCGCGTGGGCGGCGTACCTCCTTCTCCTCGTCGTCGCGGGCTGCCTGCTCCTCGGCGGCGTCTCGCTCGTGCTGCGCTTCCGTCGAGCGGAGGGCGACGCCCGCCGGCAGCTGCTCTGGCTGGCCCTGGTCGTGGTGCCGCTTCCCGCGTTCGTCGTCGTCGCGTTCGTCGCGTCTTACGCGGACCTCCAGCTCATCCAGATCATCGCGACCGCAGGCTTCGTCACCCTGGTCCCTGTGGCGGCCGGCCTGTCGGTGCTGCGCTACCGGCTCTACGACGTCGAGCGGGTCGTCGGAGCAACGCTGACCTACTCCCTGCTCACGGTCGTCCTGGTCAGTGTCTATGTCGGCGTGGTCTGGATCGGCGCTCGGCTCGCTCCGGCGTGGTCGCCCTCGCCCGTTGCCACGGCGACCACGGGCGCCGTGGCCGCAGCCCTGATCGCTGGGCCGCTGCGTCGCGGCCTGCAGGACCGGATCGACCGCCGTTTCAACAAGCGGGCTTACGACGCGGCGCGTAGCGTCGGGCGCGGTCTGGCCCGGGACGAGGCCGGGGTCGACCTGACCGCGCTGCTGCGGTCGGCGCTGGGCGACCCGTCACTCACCATCGCCTACCCGACGCCGGACGGGGACTGGGTGGACGAGGCCGGACGACCGGAGCAGCACGCGGGCGGCGAGCTCGAGGTGACCCGCTCCGGCCGGGTCGTCGCCCGGATCGGGTTCGACCCCGACCGGGTCGAGGCCACCGCGGTCGCGCGGGCGACCTCGATCGCCGCCGCCGAGCTCGACAACGTGCGTCTCCGGGCCGAGCTCGAGCGCCGCCTCGGCGAGATCGCGGCGTCCCGCCGTCGGCTGTCGCAGGCGCAGCGTGAGGAACGGCGCCTCATCGAGCGCGACCTCCACGACGGTGCGCAGCAGTCCCTGCTCGCGCTCGCCTTCGAGCTCCAGGCCGCGCAGCTCAACGGCGAGCCGGGAGCGATGCGCGCCGCGCTCTCGCACGGGGCCGAGGGCGCGCGCAGCGCGGCGCAGGAGCTCCGTGCTCTCGCGAACGGGCTGCATCCGGCCGCCCTCACCGATGGCGGCCTCGCCGGGGTCGTCGACGACCTGGCCCGCCGCTCCCCTGTCCCTGTCGACGTGGACGTCGACCCGGGGCGGCTCGATCCGGCGACGGAGTTCACTGCCTGGCTGGTCGTGGCCGAGGCGGTGACCAACGCGCACAAGCACGCAGCGGCCGGCAGGATCAGCGTGGTCAGCGCCCGTTGCAACGGTGAGCTGCGGCTCTCGGTGCGCGACGACGGGCGTGGCGGCGCCGATCCCGGGGGTTCCGGGTTGCGCGGTCTGCACGACCGGGTGGCGTCCGCGGGTGGCACCATGCAGGTCGTCACGAGTGCCGGCGGCACGACCGTGGAGGTGATCCTCCCGTGCGGGTCGTGATCGCCGACGACTCCGGGCTCCTCCGGCAAGGACTGACGAACCTGCTGACCGAAGCCGGGGTCGAGGTCGTCGGCACGTCGCCCGACGCGGGCACGCTGATGACCCTCGTCGCCGAGGTCGTACCGGACGTCGCCGTGGTCGACATCAAGATGCCGCCGACGTTCACCAACGAGGGCGCCAGAGCGGCGGTCGAGCTGCGCGCCAGGCACCCCGAGCTCGGCATCCTGCTGCTGTCGCAGTCGCTCGAGAGCCGCTATGTCGCCGACCTCGCCCGCGACTCGCCCCAGGGGTTCGGCTACCTGCTCAAGGACCGGGTCGTCGACGTCGCCGTGCTCGTCGGCGCGCTGGAGACCGTCGTCGCCGGCGGTACCGTGATGGATCCCGACGTGATCGCCCATCTCCTCGGCCGCCAGTCGTTGGCTGCGCAGCTCGCCCGGCTCAGCGAGCGGGAGCGCACCGTGCTCGAGCTGATGGCACAGGGCTTTTCCAACGCAGGCATCGGCGAACGGCTCGTGATCGAGACCAAGACCGTCGAGAGCCACGTGGCTCGGATCATGGCCAAGCTCGACCTGCACCAGGCGCCCGACGAGCACCGCCGGGTCCGGGCCGTGCTCGCGTGGCTCCGCGGATGAGAACGTGTCGGCACGTGGGTGCGAATCACGCGCTGTCCGCATTGCCTCATCGCCGCGATGGGAGCACCGTGAGCACCATGACCGCGCGAGCCCGGGTGCTGACCTCGGTGATCGCGGTGACCGCCGTGCTCGTCAGCGGATGCTCGGACGACGGCAGCGACTCCCCGACGCGATCCCCGTCGTCGGAGTCGCAGAGGACCGAGGAGACCGCCTCTGTGCCGACGGATGCGGTGGTCGAGACCGAAGAGACCATCGACATCGGCGGACGCTCGCTGTACGTGAAGTGCTGGGGCGAGCCGGTCCCCGGCGAGCCCACTGTCCTCCTCGTGTCGGGGCAAGGCCCGGCCCTTTCGTACTGGGAGCCCATGGCTCCCGAGCTCGCCACCGAGGGCCATCATCTGTGCGGGTACGACCGGGCAGGGATCGGGGGCAGCGAGGTGCCACCGGAGGACCGTCGCACCACGAAGGACCAGGTCGTGGACCTGGTAGCACTGCTCGACGGCGCCGACCTCAACGAGCCGCTCGTGGTGGTCGCCCACTCCCTCGGCTCCCTTCCTGCGATCGGGTTGGCGCACCAGGCTCCGGACCGGGTCGACGGGGTGGTGTTCGTCGACCCGTGGACACCGGGCGCCAGCACTGCCCAGGTCGCCGCGCTGCCGCCGAGGAAGCCGCACGAGCCGGCGGCGCTGATGGAGGTGCGGGAGTTCCTGACCGGGGGCTTCCTCACCGACCCGACCCAGAACGGGGAGCATCTCCTCGTGGCCGTCTCCGACGAGGAGGTGCTCGCGCAGCTCGACAGGCCCGGACCGCTCTTCGGGGACACTCCCGTCGTCGTGCTCCAGGCGCCGCTCCCGACCCGCGCTCCCGGGATCCCCCGCAGCTACCACCTGGCGGCGAAGGCGGCGACCATCGACGGCAACCTGGAGCTGGCAGCGGAGTCGACCGACGGCAGAGTGATCGAGGTCGAGGACACGGGCCACAACATCCACGAGGACCAGCCGGACGTCGTGATGGACGCGATCCTCGACGTGCTTGCCGGATAGCCGCCGCTCGGGCGGCTAGGTTTGAGGCGTGACCGACCGGCTCCCGATGTTCCCGCTGAACAGCGTGGTGTTCCCGGGCGTCACCGTGCCTTTGCACGTGTTCGAGGACCGCTACCGCGCGCTGATGCACCACCTGCTGCGGATCGAGGACCCGGCCGACCGGCTGTTCGGCTCCGTGGCGATCCGGGAGGGCTACGAGGTCGGGGACCACGGCGCGCAGTCACTGTTCCGGGTCGGGGTCCGGCTCCAGCTCACCGAGGCCGGGGCCCGCCCCGACGGCACGTTCGACATCGTCGCCGTCGGTCGCGACCGGATCCGCCTCGACCGGCTCGAGCGCGGCGACCTGTTCCCTATGGGAGAGGTCGACGAGCTGCCTGAGCCCGGCGTCAAGGTGCCTGAGGAGCTCGTCCAGCGGGCACGGGCGATCTTCACGGCCTACCGGCTGGCGTTGAGCGAGATCTCCGCCGACCCTTACCAGGGTGCCCTGCCGACCGACCCGATGTATCTCTCCTGGGTGCTCGCGGCCTGCGCGCCGCTGCCGATGGCCGAACGCCAACAGCTCCTGGAGGCGAGCGATGCCGAGGAGCGCCTGGTGCTCACCACCGAGCTCCTGCGCACCGAGCTGCGAGCGATGAACGTGATCACCTCGCTGCCGGCCACCGAGGTCGCCCGCACCCGCTGGTCCCCCAACTGAGGCGATGGGCAAGAAGCAGAAGTCAGGCGGCACGCCGGCGACGACGACGCTGAGCGCTGCCTCGGTCGCGTTCACGGTGCACGACTACGCCCACGACCCTCGCACCGAGTCGTACGGCGAGGAGGCGGCGACCGTGCTCGGGGTCGACGCCGACCGGGTCTTCAAGACCCTGCTCGCAGAGGTCGACGGCGTCCTCACGGTCGCGGTGGTGCCGGTGTCAGGTCAGCTGGACCTCAAGGCGTTGGCGCGGGCGGTCGGCGGCCGGAAGGCGTCGATGGCCGATCCCAAGGTGGCGGAACGGTCGACCGGCTACGTCGTGGGCGGCATCTCACCGCTCGGCCAGAAGCGCCCGCACCGCACCGTGGTCGACGCGACCGCCCTCGACCATCCGACGGTGTTCGTGTCGGCAGGCCGGCGCGGGCTGGAGGTCGAGCTCGCGCCCGGAGACCTGGTGCGGCTGACCGCAGCCGTCACGGCACCGATCGGTCGGGGCTGACCGACGTCGGTTCCAGCCAGCCGCCCGCGTCCTGTTTGCTGGTCTGACGGCTGCGCAGCTCGCCGAGCCAGCTCCCGGCCACGATCGCGATGCAGAAAGCACCGAGTGCGGCGATCGGCCAGCACAGGAGAGGGGTCCAGCTGCTCAGCTCGAGCGTGGCGAGGTATTCCTTGCCGATGTTGTCCTCGGTGGCGAACTGCTGCGGGTCGGGCGGGCTGAGCGCGGTACCGACGACCCAGGAGAGGTATGCCGCGAGCGCGCTTCCTGCAGCCAGGGCGACCACTGCGGCGACCGGCTGCCGTCGGCCGAGCGCAGCGGCGAGGATCCCGAGCACGGTCCCGAAGCCGAGCGCGATGACGGCGTACTGAGCGGGCCCGTCGAACTGGTGAGCCAGGCCCTGGTCGGTGAGGTCGAACCACCTCGGTCCCCACGTGGCGGTGTCGTAGATCTCGCCGGTGTTGGGCGGGCCCCACCACTGGTACCAGAGCCAGCCACCGAGAGCGCCGAGAGCTACGGCTGCGGCGAGCACACCGACGACCACGAGCGCGATCGAGCGCCACGGCAGGCGCGGGCGCTCGGAAGCCGGCGGGGGCGCCGGGACGGCCGCTGCTTCGGTCCCCTGTGAGGTCACCCGGTCATCCTGCCAGGCACCCTGGCCCGAGCAGCTGCTTGAGGTCGGCGAAGAGCGCCGGACTGGGCGAGACGCGGAGCCGGTCGTCGAGCCGCATCAACTTGGTGGCGTCACGGGTGAGCAGCCGCAACCGGACCTCGGTCAGGCCGGGATGCGTGCCGAGCACCTCCTTGAGCTGGGCGATGACCGGGGCCGTGCACCGGGTCGACGGAAGACTGATCACCACCGGACCGTCGGCACCGGTGTCGAGATCTGGCACCGTGACCTCCAGCGCGTGCAGCTCCGGCTGCTCCTTGCTGCGCGAGAGCCGGCCCTTCACGGTGATGATCGCGTCGGGCACCAGGAGGGTGCTGGCGAGCTGGTAGGCGCTCGGGAACAACAGCACCTCGATCGCACCCTCGAGGTCCTCGAGGGTGATCATCGCCCACGGATCGCCCTTCTTGGTGATCTTGCGCTGCACCGCGGTGACCAGCCCGCTCACCGTCACCGTGGCCTGGTCGGGACGCTCCTCGTCGGTCATCAGCTCACCGATGGTGCAGTCGGCAGTGCCGGCGAGCACGTGCTCGAGCCCCAGCAACGGGTGGTCGGAGACATAGAGCCCGAGCATGTCGCGCTCGTGGCCGAGCAGCGTGGTCTTGTCCCACTCCTCGAGGTCCGGGATGTTCACGGTGACGCCGAAGTCGCCTCCGTCGAGGTCGTCGAGGCCGGCGAACAGCGAGTCCTGGCCGATCGCCTCGTTGCGCTTGATGTCGACGTACTGGTCGACGGCGGTCTCGTGGATCGCGACCAGGGCCCGCCGCCGGTGCTTGAGGTCGTCGAAGGCTCCAGCCTTGACCAGTGACTCGATGACCCGCTTGTTGCAGACCAGCGCCGGCACCTTGTCGAGGAAGTCGTTGAACGACTCGTAGCGACCCTTGCTCTCGCGGGCGGCCACGACCTGCTCGACGACGTTGGCGCCGACGTTGCGGATCGCGGTCATGCCGAAGCGGATGTCGGTGCCGACCGGCGTGAAGTTCTTGGCGGACTCGTTGACGTCGGGCGGCAGGACCTGGATCTTGAGCCGTCGGCACTCGCCGAGGTAGATCGCCATCTTGTCCTTGTCGTCCTTGACCGACGTGAGCAGCGCCGCCATGTACTCGGCGGTGTAGTTGGCCTTGAGGTAGGCGGTCCAGTAGGAGATCACGCCGTAGGCCGCGGAGTGCGCCTTGTTGAAGGCGTAGTCGGAGAACGGGAGCAGGATCTCCCACAGCGCGGTGATCGCGCCCTGGGAGTAGCCGCGCTCGAGCATCCCGCCCTGGAAGCCGGCGTACTGCTTGTCCAGCTCCTCCTTCTTCTTCTTGCCCATCGCCCGGCGCAGGTTGTCGGCTTGTCCGAGCGAGAACCCCGCCAGGACCTGGGCGATCTCCATCACCTGCTCCTGGTAGACGATCAGACCGTAGGTCTCCCCCAGCACTGGCTCGAGTGCGGTCGCCAGCTCGGGGTGGATCGGATCGATCGGCTCGCGGCCGTTCTTGCGCCGGGCGTACCTGTTGTGGGAGTCGGCGCCCATCGGACCCGGGCGGTAGAGGGCGCCGACCGCGGAGATGTCGGCGAACTTGTCGGGCCGCATGCCGCGGAGCAGCGCGCGCATCGGACCGCCGTCGAGCTGGAAGACACCGAGGGTGTCGCCCGCCGACATCAGGTCGTAGGTCGCCGGGTCGTCGAACTCGAGGTCCTCGAGCACGACCTCCTCGCCACGGTTGGCGCGGATGTTGTCGAGGGCGTCGTCGAGGACGGTCAGGTTGCGCAGACCGAGGAAGTCCATCTTGACCAGCCCGAGCGCCTCGCACATCGGGTAGTCGAACTGGGTGATGACCGCGCCGTCCTGCGGTCGCGCCATGATCGGCACGATGTCGACCAGCGGCTCGCTGGACATGATCACGCCCGCGGCGTGCACACCCCAGTTGCGGATCTGACCCTCGAGCCCGATCGCCGTCTGGTAGATCGTGCGGACGTCGGTGTCCTGCTCGTAGAGCGAGCGGAACTCGGCGCCATCGCCGTAGCGCCGGTGCTCGGTGTTGAAGATGTCCTTGAGCGGCACCCCCTTGCCCATGATGTCGGGCGGGAGCGCCTTGGTGATCCGGTCGCTGACCGCGAACCCGTAGTCGAGGACGCGGGCGGCGTCCTTGATCGCGGCCTTGGCCTTGAGCCGCCCGAACGTCGCGATGTAGGCGACCCGGTCGCTGCCGTACTTGTCGGAGACGTACTGGATGACCTCGGTGCGCCGACGCTCGTCGAAGTCGATGTCGAAGTCGGGCATCGACGGTCGCTCGGGGTTGAGGAACCGCTCGAAGATCAGGCCATGCTCGAGGGGGCAGAGGTCGGTGATGCGGAGCGCGTAGGCCGCGATCGAGCCAGCACCGGAGCCTCGGCCGGGCCCGACCCGGATGCCGTTGTCCTTGGACCACTGGATGAAGTCGGCCACCACCAGGTAGTAGCCGCAGTAGCCCTTGCTCGCGATGACGTCGAGCTCCATCGCGACCCGTTGCTTGACCTCGGGGGTGAGCCGCTCGCCCGGATAGCGCGACTCGATCCCGCGCCAGACCTCCTTGACGAACCAGGACTCCTCGCTCTCGCCGGCGGGCACGTCGGCGCGGGCCATGTAGCCGCCGGTCGACTCGGTGAACTCGACGTCGCAACGCTCGGCGATCCGCAGCGTGTTGTCGCAGGCCTCCGGAATGCCGAACCGGTCGGCCCACAGCTCGCGCATCTCGGCCGCTGACTTGATGTAGTAGCCGCCGCCGTCGAACTTGAGCCGGTTGGTGTCGGACAGCCGCTTGCCGGAGGCGACGCAGATCAGGGCGTCGTGGGCGCCGGAGTCCTCGGGGTTGTTGTAGTGGGAGTCGTTGGTGGCGACCGGCGGGATGTCGAGCTCCTTGCCGAGCCGCAACAGGTCGTCGCGGACCCGCTTCTCGATGTCGATCCCGTGGTCCATCAGCTCGAGGAAGAAGCTGTCCCTGCCGAAGATCTCCTGGAACTCCGCGGCCGACCGACGGGCCTCGTCGTACTGCCCGAGGCGCAGCCGGGTCTGGATCTCACCCGACGGGCAGCCGGTCGTCGCGATCAGGCCCTTGGCATGGGTCTGGAGCAGCTCGCGGTCGGCCCGGGGCTTGTAGAAGAAGCCCTCGAGGCTCGAACGGGACGAGAGCCGGAACAGGTTGTGCATGCCCTCGGTCGTCTCGGCCCACATCGTCATGTGGGTGTAGGCGCCACCGCCCGCGACGTCGTCCCCGCCCTCCTCGGCCAGGTCGCCCTTGCCCCACCGGACGCGACGCCGCTCGGAGCGGTGCGTCTGGGGAGTGAGGTAGGCCTCGATGCCGATGATCGGGCGGATGCCGTGCTTCTTGGCCTTCGAGTAGAAGTCGTAGGCCCCGTGCAGGTTGCCGTGGTCGGTCATGGCGATCGACGACATGCCGAGGTCGCTCACCCGCGCGAACAGGCCGTCGAGCAGCGACGCCCCGTCCAGCATGGAGTACTCCGTGTGGACGTGCAGATGGGCGAAATCCCCGGCGGCTGCCATCGGTGCTGAGGGCTCCTGAGACGGTCGTGGACGACGGGTCCTGGACAGAGGGTCGGGGAAGAGCATCAGCCTACGCGACCGATGGGGCCACACTAGAGAGACCCACCGACAGAACGGAGTAACCCCATGTCCGGAAAGATCGTCCACTTCGAGATCCCGTTCGATGACGGGGACCGCGCCCGCGACTTCTACAGCAACGTCTTCGGCTGGCAGGTCATGCCGATGCCGGGGATGGACTACACGATCGTCAGCACCGGCCCGTCCGACCCCGAGACCGGCCCGACCGAGGCGGGCTTCATCAACGGAGGCATGTTCCAGCGCCAGGAGGGCTTCACCGGCCCGGTCGTCGTCATCGACGTCCCCGACATCGACGCCGCGCTCTCCAGCGTCGAGGCGTCCGGAGGGAAGATCGGGCGTAGCAAGGAGGCAGTCGGCGACATGGGTTTCGCGGCGTACTTCACCGATACCGAGGGCAACCTCGTCGGCCTCTGGGAAACCGCGAGCTGAGATCCTAGCCGCCTGACCGGCCCGACCACTCCATGCGGAGGTCGGGCGCACGCTCCTCGTTGCCGGAGCCGTCGGTGTGCTCCCGCTCGACGAGTCCGTGCCGGGCGTAGAAGGCACGCGCCTGCGTGTTGGACTCGAACACCCACAGCGAGAAGCCGGCAGGACGGAGCGACTTCGCCACGTCGAGCAGCGCGGAGCCGATCCCTTCCCCCTGCGCGTCCGGAAGCACGTAGAGGGCGTCGAGCCAGTCGCCCTTCAGCTCGGCGAACGCGACGATTCCCCGGCCGTCCTCGGCCACCCAGCCCTCCCGCTCGCCCCCGACGAGGTCCAGGGCGGCGTAGAACGCGTGCACCTCGTGCGGGGGGTGGATCGACGGCGGCATGGACGGTACGGCGGCGGCGCGGGTAGCAATGAACACCTCCGCCATCGCCGGGAGGTCCTCGGTGGTGGCCGGCCGGATGATCAGCACTGCGTCAGTCGCTGTCACGGATCACGTCGAGCGCGTGTTGGAGGTCGTCCGGATAGCTGGACTCGTACTCGACGTAGTCACCGGTCTCGGGGTGCTCGAAACCCAGACGGACGGCGTGCAGCCACTGACGGATGAGGCCGAGCCGCTTGGCGAGCACGGGGTCGGCGCCGTAGGTCAGGTCGCCCACGCAGGGATGGCGCAACGCCGCCATGTGCACCCGGATCTGGTGGGTGCGGCCGGTCTCGAGGCGCACGTCGAGCAGGCTCGCGAACCGGTGGGCCTCGAGGGTCTCGTAGTGGGTGACGCTCGCCCGGCCGCCGTCCATGACCGCGAACTTGTAGTCCGCCCCGGGGTGCCGCCCGATCGGCGCGTCGACCGTGCCGGACAGCGGATCAGGATGGCCCTGCACCAGGGCGTGGTAGGTCTTGTCGACCCTCCGGTGACGGAAGGCGTTCTTGAGGATCGAGTAGGCGTGCTCGGACTTCGTGATGACCATGACGCCGGACGTGCCGACGTCGAGCCGCTGCACGATGCCCTCGCGCTCCTTGGCGCCCGAGGTGGAGATCCGGAAACCGGCTCCAGCCAGGTGCCCGACGACGGTCGGCCCGCGCCAGCCCGGAGACGGGTGCACGGCGACACCCACCGGCTTGTCGATCACGACGATGGAGGGGTCGTCGTGGATGATCTTGATGCCCTCGACGATCTCGGGCACGACCTCGAGCGGATCTGCCTCGAGCGGGATCTCGACGTCGAGCACCGCGCCCTGGAGCACCCGCTCACTCTTGCTGACGCCGGAGCCGTCGAGCCGCACCCGACCGTCGGTGATCAGTTCCGCTGCGCGTGAGCGAGACAGTCCGAACAGCTGCGCCATTGCGACGTCGACCCGCTGTCCGTCGAGACCGTCGGGGACCCGCAGGCTCCGATGGTCGATGTTCACGCGTCGTCCTCCGCCTCGCCGGGTTCGACCGGCGCCGTGGCGTCGGACTCGTCGTCGGCCGGCCGGGTGCCATCGATCCGGATGCCGCGGAGGACCTGGAGCAGGATCAGCCCGGCACCGACGTTGATCGCGATGTCGGCGACGTTGAAGATCGGCCAGTTGGGCAACTGGAGGAAGTCGATGACATGTCCGCGGAACGGCCCCGGTTCGCGCAGCATCCGATCGGTGAGATTGCCGGTGATGCCCGCCAGCAGGGCGCCGAGACCCACAGCCCAGACCCGGTCGACGACCTTCCGGCTCACGACGACCACGACCACCGTCGCTGCGATGGCCAGGCACGACAACGCGAAGGTGAAGCTGGTGCCGAGCGAGAAGGCGGCACCGGGGTTGCGGGTCAGGTGCAGCTGGAGCAGCTCACCGACCACCTGGATGTCGTCCCGGCCCGTGAGGTGCTCGACCGCCGCGCGCTTGGACAGCTGGTCGGTGACGTAGAGGACCACCGCGACGACCGCGAACACGGTCCACGCGCGACGGCTGGCCAGCACGGTCCGCCGGTGGTCGGCAGGTCCGCTGTCGCTGTTGTCTACCGACGTTCCTCGCGCTGCTTGCATGGCAAGCACAGTGTGGCACGGGGAAATGCCATCAACCGCATCTTGCCGATCGCATTGCCGCAGGACTCGCACACCCCGTAGGTGCCGTCCTCGATGCGCGCCAGAGCACGGTCGATCTGGGCCAGCTTCTCCCGCTCGTGGTTGAGCACGGTGAGCTCGTGGTCCCGCTCGAAGCTGGTCGCGCCCAGGTCCGCCTGGTCCTGGCCGGCACCGTCACCGGCGTCGCGCAGGAGACCCGACAGGTCTTCCTCCTGCTCGGCGACGATCTGCCCGCTGTGCTCTCGCTGCTCGTGGAGCTCGGCCAGCACCTCGGCCAGCTCCTTCTTGGACCAGGCCTCCTCGCCCTCGAGCACGACCAGCTTGGACGTGCCTTCCTTCTTCGCCGGCGCTGCCTTCTTCGCCGGCGCTGCCTTCTTCGCCGGCGCTGCCTTCTTCGCCGGCGCTGCCTTCTTCGCCGGCGCCGCCTTCTTCGCCGGGGCCGCCTTCTTCGCCGCCGGCGCCGCCTTCTTCGCCGGGGCCGCCTTCTTCGCCGGAGCCGCCTTCTTCGCCGCCGGGCCGCCTTCTTCGCCGGCGCCGCCTTCTTCGCCGGCGCCGCCTTCTTCGCCGGCGCCGCCTTCTTCGCCGGCGCTGCCTTCTTCACGGGCGCTGCCTTCTTCGCCGCTGGCGCCGCCTTCTTCACAGGCGCCGCCTTCTTCGCCGCTGGGTCCGCCTTCTTCACGGGCGCTGCCTTCTTCGCCGGGGCGGCCTTCTTCGCTGCCGGAGCCGCCTTCTTCGCTGCCGGGGCCGCCTTCTTCGCCGCGGACTTGGCGTTCTTCGTCGGCGTTGCCTTCGCGGACGTCTCCGGGCGGCGGCGGCCGATTATCTTGCCGGCCGCGGACACCGTGCGCCCTGCCAACGACTTCTTCGTGGTGCGGGCCATGATCGGGGGCCTCCTCCGGACGTCTCGCTCGCGGCGGCGGCCACGGGCTGCACGGAGGGTAGCCGCTACGGAGGTCCGCACCAAGATGCCACTCCGCCAGCTGACCCAACCGCGAGATGACATCGGCCGACCCGCAGGGCGGGTCGGCCGATGCCGATGCAGGGTGACGCGACCGTCAGGTCAGCGCTCTTCCTCGCCGAGGATGGACCGGAGCCGCTTCGGCGCCGGGGACTCGTCGGACGGGGCGACCGTGTCGCCCGGCGTCTGGAGGGCCTCGAGCTGCTGGGTGAAGTAGCTCTTGAGGCGCGAGCGGTACTCCCGCTCGAACGAACGCAGGTTCTCGACCTCGACGCTGAGCTTGTCCCGCTCCTTCTCCAGGTCGGAGAAGAGCTGGGTCCGACGCTCGGCCGTCTCGGCGTCCAGCATCTCGGACCGGGTGCGGGCGTCGGCCTCCATCCGGTCCGCCTTGCCCTTCGACTCGCTCTCGAGCCGCTCGGCCTTGGTGCGCGCCTCGCCGACGATGCGGTCGGCCTCGTTCTTCGCGTCCTCGACCAGCTCGTCGGCGTTGCGGGTCGCGATCTCGAGCAACCTCGCCGCCGCGTTCGACGCCTCGGGGACGGTCTCGACCCTGATCCTCTCGACACCACCACCGGGGGTCTCGACCGGAGCAGCGACGGGCACGGGTGCGGGCGCGGGGGGTTCGACAACGGCGGGCGGGCGCTTCGGGGGCGGGCGCTTCGGGGACGGGCTCCTCACGGATCGCAGTCAGCTGCGTCGGCGCGGGCTCGAACGACGCCGAGCCCGACTGGGCCGCAGCAAGCTTCGCCCGGAGCTCGTCGTTCTCGGCGGTGAGTCGAGCAAGCTCGGCCTCCACCTCGTCGAGGAACTGGTCGACCTCACCCATGTCGTAGCCCTCGCGGAGCCGGACCGGGGTAAAGCGCTTGTTGCTCACGTCCTCGGGCGTCAGCGGCATGACCTCACCTATCTTTGAGACTGAAAACTTGACTGTCCCGCGAACAATAGCGTCTGCCGAGGGACATCTGAGACTCGGCGAGTCACCCGAAGAAGATCTGGCGGTTAACGGCGAGTGCCACGTAGGCCAAGATCATCACGAGGATGAAGCTCAAGTCGAGAGCGAAGTTGCCGATTCTGATCGGCTTGACGATGCGCCCGAGCGCTTTGATCGGCGGATCGGTGATCGAGTAGACGATCTCGAGCAGCACGAGAAGCACCCCGTGTGGCTCCCACGACCGGGCGAAGACCTGCACCCAGTCGACGATGAACCGGATCCAGAGCAACCCGATGAACGTCCAGAGGACACCCTCGATGATCTGACCGACGAGCGACAAGGACAGTTCCTAGGGGTGGCTGATGGGACTGCCGCGATCCTAGGGCGTCGGTCCCAAACCCGCGGCAGCGGGAGCCCGCGTCGGACCGTGACCCCCAACCAGCCGCATCCCCCGCGCCGCCACCGGCGCCGCCGTAGGACACGTGGCCGGTAGCCGCCCGCCCACCCCAGCCGCCAGCCGCCAGCCGCCAGCCGCCAGCCGCCAGCCGCCAGCCGCCAGCCGCCAGCAGCCGTCACCCCTGACTACGCCAACTGCGGCGCGGCAGCGTGTCGCACCGCGGGCGAAGCCGCACGTGCGACGCCCGCGGGCCGAGCGAAGCGAGGGTCCGTGCGGCAAGCAGCGTCTGCGACACGCTCGCGCAAATTCGGCTCAGCTCTGGTTGAAGAAGCCGCCTTCGGCGATCCGCTGTTTGTCGGCTGCGGCCACCGTGACGTTCGGCGGGGACAGCAAGAAGACCTTGTTGGTGACCCGCTCGATGCTGCCGCGGGTCGCGAAGATCAGGCCGGCGGCGAAGTCGACGAGACGCTTGGCGTCCGCATCGTTCATCTCCGAGAGGTTCATGATCACCGGGGTGCCGTCGCGGTACTGCTCACCCACGGCACGCGCCTCGTTGTAGGTGCTCGGGTGCAGCGTGGTGATCCGGGAGAGCTCGGCCACCACGCCGACGGCGGGCGCCGGTCCTGGACGGCGACGCTCGCTGATGTCGGCGACGGACGCGGAGCGCGCCCGCGGCTGCTCGGTCCGGCCGGGCTTCGCGAGCAGGAGCGGGCTCCTGTGCGTCGTACCCGTCGCCGTCGAGCTCGTCGTAACCGGTGTCCTCGAGCAGGCCGAGGTATTCACCGATCCTGCGCATCGCACCGCTCATGGCTGTTGCCTCCGCCTTGTCTTCATTGCTTGGCGCCCGGGAGGGGCACCGCATGGCTTGTTGTGGACATTACTGGACCGAGGGCCTCGATCCGAGCACCGCCGTGCCGACGCGCACGTGTGTCGCGCCGGCCTTGATCGCGGCCTCCAGGTCGCCACTCATCCCGGCCGACAACCAGTCCGCTGAGGGGTGATCGACGAGGAACTCGCGGCGTACGTCGGACAGTCGCGCGAACGCCGTGGCGGGGTCCTCCCCCAGCGGTGCCACCGCCATCAGGCCGCGGAGCCGGAGCCTCCCGGCAGCCTCCACGAGTGCAGCCAGCTCCGGCAGCTCGGCCGGATCCGCGCCCGCGCGCCCGGCCCGGTCGGGCGGGTCGAGGCTCACCTGCAGCAACACGTCGATCGGCTCGGGGCGGCCCTCAGCGCCGCTGTCGAGCCGGCCGATGAGCTTGGCCCGGTCGACGGAGTGGACGACGTCCGCGTACGCCGCCACTGCCGCGGCCTTGTTGCTCTGCAGGCCGCCGACGAAGTGCCACCGCAGATCAGCGCCGAGGTCGGCGCACTCGAGCTGCTTGGCCTCGGCTTCCTGGTGGCGGTTCTCGCCGACATCGGTGACGCCGAGGTCGGCGAGGAGGCGGACGTCGGAGGCCGGGAAGTACTTGGTGACGACCACCAGCGTGACATCGTGCTCGCTCCGACCGACGTCCGCGCACGCGGCGGCGATCCGCTCGCGCACGGTTTCGAGACCGGCAGCCACCTGCTCGCGCCTGTCCGTCGCTGTCACGTCATCCACACCAGCCCGGCGAACCGCCCGGCGTCCTCACCGTCGCGCCGGAAGGAGTGGAGCTGCTCGTCCTCCAGGGTGCAGCGACCGACGTGCGTCACGGACGCGCCGACAGCGGCCAGCTGCGCCGCCACCCCGGCACCGAGGTCGAGCGCCGGGGTGCCCCAGGAGGTCTCCGACATCGAGGCCGGCACGACGTCGGCGACCTCGCGGCGCATCGCCTCCGGCACCTCGTAGCACCGGCCACACACGTGTGGTCCGATCCAGGCGCGGACCCGGTCCGCCCCGATCGCGCGCATCCGGCGGACCGTCGAGCCCACGACGTCGAGCGTCATGCCGAGCCGACCGGCGTGCACGGCGCCGATGACGCCGGCCCCGGGGTCGGCGAGCAGGACGGGCACGCAGTCGGCGACCCGGACCATGAGACCGGTCCCGCGTCGCGCGGTGACGAGCGCGTCGGCTTCAGGCACGTGGTGGTCAGCGCTGTCCGGAGGGTCGACGACCTGCGCGACCTCGCCGCCGTGCACCTGGCTGAGCCGCGCGAACGACACGCCGGTCGCCTCGACGACCGCTGCGAGGGACGTGGCGAAGCCTTCTCTCTCCTGGAGGTCGACGGTCGCGTCCGTGAACGCCACCTCGACCCGGACCCCGTCAGGGGAGTCCGGGTCGGAGGCGCAGGTGTCACGGAACGCGAACACGCGTCACTTCAGGAAGTCCGGCACATCCAGCTCGTCGTCGTCGAACTGCAGGGGCGCTGCCGCCGGCCGCGCACCCACGGGGACGACGGGCTGCTCCTCGACCGGCGCCTGCTGGACCCGGGCCGGCTCCGCGGCGGCGGGCTCGGGCTCGCGGCGGGCGGCGACTGCCGCCCGGACCTCGTCCTGCGTCTGCTGCGGACGCCGCATCGAGCTCTCGCGCTTCTTCGGAGGCGTGCCGCCGTCGAAGCCGGCGGCGATGACGGTGATCCGGACCTCGTCGCCGAGCGCGTCGTCGATGATCGCGCCGAAGATGATGTTGGCCTCCGGGTGCACGGCATCTGCCACCATCCCGGCGGCCTGGCTGATCTCGAAGATGCCGAGGTCGGAGCCTCCTGCCACCGACAGCAGGACGCCGTGCGCCCCGTCGATGGACGCCTCGAGCAGCGGACTGCTCACCGCCATCTCGGCAGCCGCCAGCGCACGGTCCTCACCGCGGGCGGAGCCGATGCCCATCAGCGCGGAGCCCGCGTTGCTCATCACCGCCTTGACGTCTGCGAAGTCGACGTTGATCAGGCCCGGGGTGGTGATCAGGTCGGTGATGCCGGAGACACCCTGCAGGAGCACCTGGTCGGCCTGGCGGAACGCGTCCATCACCGACACGTTGCGGTCGGAGATCTGCAGCAGCCGGTCGTTGGGGATCACGATGAGGGTGTCGACCTCTTCGCGGAGCTGCTCGATCCCCTCGTCGGCCGCCTTCTTGCGGCGCGCGCCCTCGAAGGCGAACGGGCGGGTGACGACTCCGATGGTCAGCGCGCCGAGCGATCGGGCGATCCGGGCCACGACCGGCGCGCCGCCGGTGCCGGTGCCGCCGCCCTCGCCGGCGGTGACGAAGACCATGTCGGCCCCCTTGAGGACCTCTTCGATCTCCTCGGCGTGGTCCTCGGCGGCCCGGCCGCCGACATCGGGATTGGCGCCGGCGCCCAACCCGCGGGTCAGCTCACGCCCGATGTCGAGCTTGACGTCGGCGTCGCTCATGAGCAGCGCCTGGGCGTCGGTGTTGATCGCGATGAACTCGACGCCCTTGAGGCCGACCTCGATCATCCGGTTGACGGCGTTGACCCCGCCGCCACCGATGCCTACGACCTTGATGATGGCCAGGTAGTTCTGTGCAGCAGCCACGCCGTTTCCCCTCTCGAACCCGCTCAAGCAGTCAGCTCTGGTTTGACCGAACCCTTACCCTCATCCTGAGGGTTATAGTTATGTCAACCTCTTGGTGCCCATGACACTAAGGACGGCGGGCGGCACTGCTCGGGAGACACGCCGCAGGGACGCGGCTCGATCCGCCGGGATCGAGCTACCGCGTTGCCGGCAGGCTCGGCACGCTGACGTCGTAGGACTCGGCCTGCGGCCGGGCTTCGAGCAGGTTGAGGAGCACCTCGGCCTTCTCGTCGGACCGCTCGGCGCTCCCCCACGTCACCACCTGGCCCTCACGCAGGTTGAGCAGGATCTGGTCCGCGGTCTCGACCTCGATGTGGTCGACGAGGCGGGCGACGGCGTCGTCGAGGCTGGCGACGACGGCGGCCGCCTCCTCGAGCGCCAGCCGGTCTGCCTGCGAACCGACCCTGACCTCCGGCAGCGCCTCCGGCTGTTGCTGCGGCATCTGCGCGTAGGTGAAGGTGTCGCCGCTCTCGGCGAGGAAGGTGTAGGAGCTGCCCTCGATGACGACGGCGAGCGGCTGCCACTCCTCGATCTCGATGCGGATGTCGTGCGGCCACTGGCGCGAGACCTCGACCGACTTCACCGCGGTGAGCTTTCCCTCGACCCGCGCCTCGATCGCACCGAGGTCGGCGGTGACCAGCGCGTCGTCGACCGGCACGGACGCCGCCGCGAGCACCTCCGCCTCGGAGAGCTGTGAGGTGCCGCTGACCTCGGAGCCCTCGACCCGCAACCACGGTGAGAAATAGAGGCCGTAGACCGCGAAGCCGACCGCACCGATCAGGACGACGACAGCGAGGATGGGACGCCAGGCAAGCCACCGGCGCGCCCACTGGCGGCGTGCGAACCTGCGGCGACTACGGTCCTTCCTCCCGCGCTCAGCCACCGGCGCGCTCCTGCAACGCCGCGACCAGCTGCGGCGCCAGCGCAGTCACGTCGCCGGCACCGAGGGTCAGGACGACGTCACCGGGACCGACCCGGTCGAGCAGGACCGCGAGCGCCTCGCTGCGGTCGGCGACGAAGGCAACCCGCTCCGCAGGCAGCGGTACGGCGTCCGCCACCACCGCTCCCGTGACCGACGGGTCGGGATCCTCCCGTGCGACGTAGACATCGAGGACGACGACCTCGTCCGCCGCGCCGAGCGCGGTCCCCATCTCGACGCCGAGCAGCCGGGTCCGGGACACCAGGTGCGGCTGGAAGCACACGACGAGCCGGCCGTCGCCGACCACCGACCGGGCGGCTTCGAGGTCGCCGCGGATCTCGCTCGGGTGGTGGGCGTAGCTGTCGTAGACCCGCACGTCGCCGCAGACGCCCTTGAGCTCCATCCGGCGGCCGGTGCCGACGAAGGAACCGAGTCCTTGGGCGAGCCGGGCGGGGTCGTAGCCGAGGTCGGCGCCGAGCGCGAAGGCGGCGAGTGCGTCCAGGACGTAGTGCCGCCCAGGGATCTGCAACGAGACCCGCGCGAGTGGCGCCGCGTCGGGTTCCTCTCCCGGCACGACGCTGAACGACGTGATCCCGTCGACGACCTCGAGGTCGGTCGCGCGCAGCGAGGCGTCCTGGTCGACGCCGACGGTGATGACCCTGCGACCACGCTCGCGCATCCGCCGGGCCAGCCGGGCGCCGCCGGGATCGTCGACACCGATGACCAACGGCCCCTCTGCAGGGACACCGTCCGCGAACTCGTCGAACGCGGCCGCGTAGGCAGCCTCGGTGCCCCAGATGTCGAGGTGGTCGGCCTCCACGTTGAGCACGATCGCCCCGAACGTGTCGTAGACCAGGAAGGCGCCGTCGCTCTCGTCGGCCTCGGCGACGAAGTACGGGCCACCGCCGAGGTCGGCGTTGCGCCCGGTGGCAGTGAGGACCCCGCCGACGGCGTACGACGGGTCCGCACCGGCCGCGATCATCGCCACTGTCAGCAGCGACGTCGTCGTGGTCTTGCCGTGCGTGCCGGCGACGGCGAGCACCCGCTGGCCGTCCATGGCTGCCTTGAGGCCCGCGGAGCGCGGCAGCAGGGTCAGCCCGCGTCGCTGGGCCTCGACCACCTCCGGGTTGTCGTCACGGGCGGCGGTGGTCACCACGACCGTGTCGGCCTCGCCGACCTGGGCAGCGGCATAGCCGAGGTGGCAGGGGACGTCGAGCTCGCGCAGCTGCGCGAGGAACGGGGTCTCGTTGTCGTCGCTCCCGGTGACCGGCACCCCGCGCCGGGCCATCACCCGGGCGATCCCGGACAGACCAGCACCACCGATCCCGACGAAGTGCACCCGGCCGAGCTGCTCCGCGGCAGGGATCTCGTCGGGGACGGGCAGTCTCATCGGGCTCGCCCGGTTCGGCCAGCACTGTCGGCGATGATCCGGGCCAGCCGGTCGTCGGCGTCGGCCGGCACCAGGCCGGACGCCGCTGCGCCCATCGCGGTCAGCCGGGCCGGGTCCTTCGCCAGCGCCGGGACCGTGTCGGCGACGTAGTCGGCGGTGAACGCGGCCTCGTCGGCCATCAGCGCACCTCCCGCTTCCACCACCGGGCGGGCGTTGTGCACCTGCTCACCGTTCCCGTAGGCAAGCGGCACGAAGATCGTCGGCACTCCTGTCGCGGCGGCCTCGACCACGCTGTTGGCGCCGGCCCGGCACACCATCAGGTCGGCGGCGGCGAGGGCGTAGTCCATCCGGTCGACGAACGGCAGCACGAGGTAGGGCGTACCGGTCTCGACCGGATCGACCCAGTCGGGGTCCTCCATGCCGCGCGCGCCGATGACGTGCAGCACCTGGACCCCGGCAGCACCGAGAGCGGCGGACGCACGGACCACTGCGCGGTTGAGCTTCCAGGCACCCTGGGAGCCGCCGGTCACCACGAGGGTGGGCAGGTCGGGGTCGAGCCCGAAGAACGCGCGGGCCTCCGCACGCAGCGCCGTCCGGTCGAGCTGGGAGATCATCCGCCGCAGCGGCAGGCCGACGTACTCGGCCCGCTTGAGCGGGGTGTCCGGGAAGCTGACGGCGACCCGCTGGGCGATCCGCGCGCCCAACTTGTTGGCGATGCCCGGCAGCGCGTTCTGCTCGTGGACGACCAGCGCCAGGTTGCGGCGGCGGGCTGCGAGGTAGGCCGGGACCGAGACGTAGCCGCCGTAGCCGACGATGACGTCGGGCTGCACCCGGTCGATCACTTCGTGGGTCGCCTTGACCGCACGGCGCAGACGGGACGGCACCATGGCCAGGTCCTTGTTGGGGCGTCGCGGGAGCGGGACCGGCGGGACCAGCTCGAGCGGGTAGCCCGCCGCGGGCACCACGGTGCTCTCGAGGCCGCGTGGCGTGCCGAGACAGGTGACCTCGGTCGCCGGGTCCATCCGTACGAGGGCATCGGCGGTCGCGAGCAGCGGCGAGGTGTGCCCCGCCGTCCCACCGCCGGCCAACAAGACGCGCATTGTGGGAACGCTACCGACGTGCCGAGAGCCCGGAGGCCCGGGCCCGACGGCGCTGGGCCAGTGCCCGGGCGGCTGCGGGCTCACGACGGGCGAAGCCGACCACCAGGCCGACTGCGATCAACGTCGGCAGCAGGCTGGACCCCCCGTAGGAGACCAGCGGCAGCGGGATGCCGATGACCGGCAGCAGCGCCAGCACCATGCCGACGTTGATCATCATCTGGCCGAGGAGCCAGATCACGATGCCGAAGCTGCAGTAGCGGACGAACGGGTCCTTGGTCTGCCGGGCGATCCGCAGGGTCGCGAAGGCGATCGCCAGGAACAGCCCGATGACGAGGAGGGTGCCGACGAGGCCGAGCTCCTCTCCCAGCACCGCGAAGATGAAGTCCGTGTGGGCCTCGGGCAACGTGCCCCACTTCTGCCGGCTGGCACCGATGCCTTCGCCGAAGATGCCGCCGCTCGCCATCGCGTAGAGACCGTGGGCCGGTTGCCAGCCGGTGCCGTGGTAGTCCTTGAACGGATCGACGAAGGTCGTGATCCGGTCGAGGCGCTCGGGCGACGTCGCAGCCAGCCCGAGGGCGAGCACGCTGACGACGCTGAGGCACATCACGAAGAGCCGTGCGGGCGCACCGACCACCCAGAGCATGCCGACCAGGATCGCGAAGAACACCAGAGCGGTGCCGAGGTCGTGCCCGACGACGACGAGCCCGGTCGCCAGCACCATGCCCGGGACGACGGGGACGATCATCTGGTGCAGGTTGCCGAGCCGGCGGTCCTTGTTGGCGTAGATGTGCGCGGCCCAGATGATGATGGCGAGCTTGGCGATCTCGGACGGCTGGATCTGCACCGGACCGAGGGCCAGCCAGTTCTTGTTGCCGTAGATCTCCACGCCGAACTTCGCCGTGGCGAGGAGCAGGATGAGCGACACCGAGAAGGCGGGGTAGGCCAGGCTGCGGACCCACTTGAGCGAGACCCGGGATGCGAGCCACGCGAGCGGCACGCCGATGGCGACCCACATCAGCTGCCGCTTCACGATGGCGTAGGAGTCGCCGTACTTCTCGTACGCCTCGACGCTGGAGGAGCTCAGCACCATCAGCAGGCCGATGGTGAGCAGCAGCGCGATCGATCCGAGCAGGAGGTAGTAGTTCGTCAGCGGTCGTGCCATCGCGTCACGGACGGCCGAGAGCCACGTGGTGCTGCGGCTGTTCCGGAGGAACGAGTGCCGGGACCCTTCGCGGGAGTCGGGGAGCGCGGCGGTGATGGCGGTCTCCCCCTTCTTCCGGCTGAGTTCTCGGTCAGCTAGTCCTCGGCGACTGCCGCTCGGACCGCTGCTGCGAAGGCGTCGCCCCGGGCGGCGTAGTCGGTGAACTGGTCCATCGAGGCGCACCCCGGCGCCAGCAGCACGGTGTCTCCGGGTCGTGCGGCCGCGGCCGCCGCTCCGACGACACGTCCCATCAGGTCAGCTCCGTCTACCGGGCCAGTCTCTCCGGGGGTCACCTCGATCACCGGCACATCCGGCGCGTGTCGCGCAAGCGCCTCCGCGATCACGGCGCGGTCGCGCCCGATGAGCACGACGCTGCGCAGCCGGCTTCCGACCTGCGTCACGAGCTCGTCGAACGTCGCGCCCTTGGCCAGCCCTCCGGCCACCCACACCACGGACTCGTAGGCTGCCAAGGAGGACTGCGCGGCGTGGGGGTTGGTGGCCTTGGAGTCGTCGACCCAGGTGACGCCCGCATGCTCGGCGACCACGGCGATGCGGTGGCCGTCGGGACGGAAGGCTCGCAAGCCGTCGCGTACGGCGGCCTGGCTCACGCCGTGCGCCCGGGCCAGGGCCGCCGCGGCGAGTGCGTTGGCGACGAAGTGCGGCGCGGGTGAGGCGAGGTCGGAGATCGCGCACAGCTCGGCGGCGCTGCTCTGCCGCTCCTCGACGAACGCCCGGTCCACCAAGACGTCCTCGACGACGCCGACCATCCCCACCGACGGGATCCCGAGCGTGAACCCGATCGCCCGGGCGCCCTCGACGACGTCGGCCTCGCGCACGAGGTGCTCGGTCGTCGGGTCGGCGACGTTGTAGACGCAGGCACGCTCGACGCCTTCGTAGATCCGCCCCTTGTCGCGGGCGTAGTCCTCCACGGCGGACCCCCCGGAGTACCAGTCGAGATGGTCCTCGGCGAGGTTGAGCACCGCAGCGGACTCCGCCGCCATCGTCGAGACGTAGTGGAGCTGGAAGCTCGACAGCTCGACCGCGAGCACGTCGTACGGCACGGGGTCCATGACGGCCTCGGTCAAGGGCAGGCCCACGTTGCCCGCCGCGACGCTGCGCAGCCCGGCGGCGCGCAGGATCGAGTCGAGCATCTGCACGGTCGTGGTCTTGCCGTTGGTGCCCGTCACGCAGAGCCAGGGTGCCGGGTGCCCGGGTTCGCGCAGCCGCCAGGCGAGCTCGACCTCGCCCCAGACCGGGATGTCGCGTCCGCGGGCCTGCGCCAGCAGCGGGGTGTCGGGCCGGAAACCGGGCGAGGTGACGACGACGTCGACATCGGCCGGGAGCTCCTCGGTGGCGCCCTCGTGGAGCAGGACGCGGGCGCCGAGGATCTCCAGCAGCTGCGCCCTCTCGAGCTGGGCCGCGGTGGGCCCCTGGACCTGGTCCGCAAGCACCGTGACGGCGGCGCCGAGGTGGGTGAGGTTGTCGGCGGCGGCGTACCCGCTCGCACCGAAGCCCGCCACGACCGCGCGCACGCCCTGCCAGGAGTCAGTACGTCCGAGGTTGAGGACGTCGGTCACAGGTCGACCAGTTTCGTGCGCTCGCGCGCGAGCCTTCGGTTGACCGGCTGTCGTTGGCCGGCGGGTTCGGTCCGGCCGCCCGGCTCGCTCACAGGCGTGCCACCCACTCGGCGTAGAACACGCCCAGCCCGGTCACGACGAAGAGGCCGGTGATGATCCAGAACCGGATCACCACGGTGACCTGTTCCCACCCGAGCAGCTCGAAGTGGTGCTGGAGCGGGGCCATCCGGAACACCCGCTTGCCGACACCCGTGAACCTCTTGGTCGCCTTGAACCAGCCGACCTGGATCATCACCGACGCCGTGATCAGCACGAACAGGCCGCCGAGGATCACGACCAGCATCTCGGTGCGGGTGAGGATCGCCAGGCCGGCCAGGCCGCTGCCGAGGGAGAGCGAGCCGGTGTCCCCCATGAAGATCTTCGCCGGCGACGCGTTCCACCACAGGAAGCCGAAGCAGGCCCCCGTGATCGCGGCCGCGATGATCGCGAGGTCGAGCGGGTCCCTCACGTTGTAGCAGCTCGAGCCGGACACGAGCTCGCTCGTCGCCGCCTGGCAGGACTGGTTGTTCTGCCAGATGTTCACGAGGGTGTAGGCGCCGAAGACCATCACGCTCGCGCCGGCTGCGAGCCCGTCGAGGCCGTCGGTGAGGTTGACCGCGTTGCTGAACCCGGTGACGAGCAGCCAGATCAGCACGAGCGCGAGGATCAACGGCAGGTCCAGCCAGTCGATCTCCCGCAGGAACGACACGTTCTCCGACGCCGGGGTCCGGTTGTTCTCGTCCTCGAGCCACGGCGACAGCGCCAGGACGCCGAAGGCCAGCGCGATGACGGTCTGGCCGACCATCTTGGCCTTGCTCCGCAGGCCGAGGCTGCGCTGCTTGGAGATCTTGATGAAGTCGTCGAGGAAGCCGACCAGTCCCATCCCCACGAACAGGAACATCAGGAGCAGCGCCGAGGCGCTGGGGGCGTCGGCCGTGAGCAGCTTGGCCAGGCCGTAGCCCAGCACCACGGCGAGGATGATCACGACGCCGCCCATGGTGGGAGTGCCCCGCTTGGTGTGGTGGCTCGTCGGACCGTCGTCGCGGATCTCCTGGCCGTAGCCCCAGCGCGTGAAGACGCGGATCGCGACCCTCGTGCCGAGCAGCGAGATCAGCAGGGCGATGCCTCCGCCGAGCAGGATCGCTAGCACGCGGGTGTCCTCTCACACACTGTCAATGTCAACTTGGGTCACCTGGGGTCATCGGGGGTCACCTGGGTCACCCAGCAGCCGTTCGGCGACCCATTCGAGCGCCGCCCCCCGGGACGCCTTGATGAGGACGACGTCCTCCGACCCGGCATTCTGCCGCACCCAGGCGAGCGCCTCGTCGCGCCCCTCGGTCCTGATGACGACCGGACCGTCCGCCGCGGCGATCGCGTCGGCGATCGGCGCAGCCGGCTCGCCGACGACGACGACGACGTCGACGCCGAGCCGGACGGCCTCGGTGCCGACGGAGCGGTGGCCGGCTTCGTGCTCGGTGCCGAGCTCCATCATCTGTCCCAGCACGGCGATGGTACGGCGACCGCCGGCCCTGCCGATCGCGGCCAGGGCCTCGAGTGCGGCGCGCATCGAGTCGGGGTTGGCGTTGTAGGCGTCGTTCACGACCACCAACCCGTCGGCACGCTCGTGCACCTCCATCCGCCACCGCGACGCGGGCGTCACCCGGGACAGCGCGGCAGCGACGTCGGCGAGCGGGAACCCGGCGGCGACGGCCATGGCGGCAGCAGCAGTCGCGTTCTGGGCCTGGTGCGCCCCTGTCTGGAGCAGCTGCACCCGGTGCGCCTCGTCGCCGTGCACGAGCGTGAACCCCGGGCGGCCGAGGGCGTCGAGCTCCATCGCGTCGTACCGGACCGCGCCCTCGCGGCCGAACGTCACGATCCGCGCCTGGGTCCGCGACGCCATCGCGGCCACCAACGGGTCGTCTGCGTTGAGCACCGCGGCCCCGTCGGCCGGCAGCGCCTCGACGATCTCGCCCTTGGCCAGCGCGATCTGCTCACGGCCTCCGAACTCACCGACGTGCGCCGACCCCACGTTGAGAGCGGCAGCGATCCGCGGCGGCGCGACTTCGCACAGGTAGGCGATGTGACCGATGCCCCGAGCGCCCATCTCGACCACCAGGTAGTCCGTGGTGGCCCCGGCCCGCAGGACCGTGAGCGGCACACCGAGCTCGTTGTTGCCGTTGCCCTCGGTGGCGGCGACCCGGTCGCGGCCGGCGAGCCGCTCGAGCACTGCGGCCAGGTAGTCCTTGGTGCCGGTCTTGCCGACCGAACCCGTCAGCGCCAGCAGCGTGGCCGGCGTCCGGTCGACGACGTGCCGGGCCAACCTGCCCAGCGCAACCACGGGGTCGGCGACGACGACCGTGGGTGCGTCGGTCGGCCGGCTGCCGAGCACCGCGTGCGCCCCGGCGGCGTACTCGTGGCCGTCGACCCGCTCCCCCACGATGGCGACGAAGAGGCCTCCGGCGACCGGGGACCGGTTGTCGACGTAGGCGTGACCGGTCACCGCGAGCGCCGGGTCGCCGTGCACCTCGCCCCGGACGACGCCGGCGATCTCGTCGAGCCGCATCGGGATCATCGGGCGGCTCCGCGGAGCAGGTCGCGCACGACCTCGCGGTCGTCGAAGGGGTGCACCACGCCCGCGACCTCCTGGCCGGTCTCGTGGCCCTTGCCGGCCACGAGCACGACGTCGCCCGGCGCTGCGGCCTCGAGGGCGGCGGCGATGGCGGTCCGTCGGTCCCCGATCTCAAGCACCTCGGCCCGCTTCGAAGCCTCGACGTCGTCGACACCCGCCAGCACCTCCGCCCGGATCGCGGCGGGATCCTCGGTGCGCGGGTTGTCGTCGGTGACGATCACCAGGTCCGCCTGGGCAGCGGCGATCGCGCCCATGACCGGCCGCTTGCCGCGGTCGCGGTCACCGCCCGCGCCGATGACGGCGATGAGCCGGCCCACCGTCACCGGGCGCAGTGTCTCGAGCACCGCCGTGAGCGCGTCCGGCTTGTGCGCGTAGTCGACGTAGACGGCGAAGCCGGGTGCCCCGTCGTCGGACACCCGCTCCAGCCGGCCCGGCACGCCCCCGGCCGCCGCGATGCCGGCGACCACGGTCTCGGGATCGAGACCGGCCTCGACCGCGGCCGCAACAGCCGACAGCGCGTTGGCGACGTTGAAGTCGCCGGGCAGCGCCACCGACGCGGGAAGCGAGAGCCCGCCCGGACCCCGGACCGTGAAGGACGAACCTTCCGGTCCGAGGTCCACGTCGGCCACCGACCAGTCGGCCTCCCGGCCGCCGGTGGACATCGTCCGCACCGGGACGGACGCGGTCGTCACGAGCCGGCGCCCATGGTCGTCGTCGATGTTGACCAGGCCGAGCCGCGCCCGTCCGGGGGTGAACAGGGTCGCCTTGGCCGCGAAGTAGTCGTCGACATCGGCATGGAAGTCGAGGTGGTCACGCCCGAGGTTGGTGAAGACGGCGACGTCGAAGACCACGCCGTCGACCCGTCCGAGCACCAGCGCGTGGCTCGAGACCTCGATCGCGCAGCAGGTCGCACCCCGCTCCCGCATGAGTGCGAACAACCCGTGCAGGTCCGGGGCCTCAGGGGTGGTGAGCGCGGTCCTGAGGTCGGTCCCCGCGATCCGGGTACCGACGGTGCCGATGGCGGCGGAGGTGATGCCGGCTGCGGCGAGACCCCCGTCGAGGAGCCGGGTGACCGTGGTCTTGCCCTGGGTGCCGGTCACGCCGATCATCCGCATCGCCCGCGCGGGATGGCCGTAGATGCCGGCGGACACGGCGCCGAGGACCGACCGCGGCCGCGCCACGACCACCGCCGGCAGGTCGGGCGGCAGGCCCGCCGCTCCCGTCTCGTCCGTCAGCACCATGCTGGCTCCTGCGGCCGCCGCCTGGGTGACGAAGTCGATGCCGTGGGCCCGCTCCCCCGGGAGGGCGGCATAGACGTCGCCGGGCAGCACCCGTCGCGAGTCGAGCGTGATGCCGGTGACCGCCGGTCCCCCGTGGCCGGGGACCACGCTCAGGTCGCTCTGCTCGCGGACGAGTGCCACGACGTCGTCGAAGGACAGCGCGGTCGGGCGCTGCGGTCGTGTGGTCCCCGGATCCATCGAGGACCGTCACCACTCGACAGGGAGGTGCGAGGCGCGCGTCTCGGTAGGAGCGATGCCGTAGTGGCGGAGGGTGTGGCCCATCAGCTTCGCGAAAGCCGGGCCGGCGACGGCACCGCCGCCACCGGTCCTCGAGTCGTGCACCACGACGTAGGCGGTGAAGCGCGGGTCGTCGGTCGGTCCGAAACCGACGAACGACGCGGTGTGGCTGCCGTCGTAGCAGCCGCAACCGTCGGCGACCCGCTGCGCGGTGCCGGTCTTGCCGGCGATCCGGTAGCCGGGGACGCCGGCGAGGGGGGCGACGCCCTCGACCGGGTCCAGCACGAGCTCCATCATCGATGCAGTCTGCCGTGCCGCCTTGGTGCTGATCACCCGCCGCTGGTCGACCTGGTCGGTGCCGACCTCGGTGCCGTCGTCGAGGGTGGCGCTGCCGTCGACCAGGCTCGGGTCGATCCGCACACCGTCGTTGGCGATGGCGTTGACGGCCGCGGCCATCTGGACCGCGTTGACGGAGAGCGACTGGCCGAACGCGATCCGGTCGTCGACCTGGTCGGTCCACTCCGCGCCCTGGGGCAGCAGGCCCTTCGTCTCGCCGCGGAGACCGACGCCGGTCTCCTCACCGAAACCGAACGCCGTCAGGTAGGAGCGCAGCTCCCCG
This sequence comes from uncultured Actinomycetota bacterium, assembly GCA_963724275.1. Taxonomy (GTDB): domain Bacteria; phylum Actinomycetota; class Actinomycetes; order Propionibacteriales; family Nocardioidaceae; genus Nocardioides. The sequence goes on from CAVRUB010000015.1 coordinate 464,523, forward strand.
GGCGCGAACTCGTCGGCGGCCAGCACGGTGCCGATGTTCGAGGACTTGGCGAGGATGCCGGCCAGGGTGAGGTGCTCGATGCCGTGCACCCAGTGGTCGTGGATCGGCCGGTCCTGCCGGTTGAGCACCGGCGGCACGACGTACTGCTGGCGCGGCCCGCCGAGGCCGGCGTCGATGACCGCGCTCAGGGTGAGGACCTTCTCGGTCGACCCGGGCTCGTAGACGTCGGTGAGCGCACTCGACTTGTAGCGCGACTTCGGCCACTCCTGCGGCTCGCTGGCGTCGTAGGTCGGGTAGTCGGCCAGCGCGAGGATCTCGCCGGTGCGGCTGTCCATGATGACGGCGATCCCCGACTCGGCCCTGGAGCGCTCGACCGTCTGCTGCAGGACCCGTTGCGTGAAGTACTGGAGATGGCTGTCGATGGTGAGGTTCACGTCCGAGCCGTCGACGGCCGGGCTCACCGTGTTGTCGCCGAGCGGGATCTGGGCACCGGCCCCCATCTCGTAACGGGCCTCGCCGTCGACGCCGGAGAGGTAGTCGTCGAACGCGTCCTCGAGACCGGCGAGGGCGCGGGCCGAGCCGTCCCGACGCGGCGTGCCGAGGAATCCGACGAGGTTGGCCGCGACGTCGCCGTACGGGTAGACCCGCACCGGGTCCCGTTGCATGAAGAGGCCGACGAAACCCTCCTCCTCGGCGTCCGCGACCACGTCGGCGGCGATCCGGGCAGGCACCTGCCGGGCGATGTACTGGAACTGGCTGTCCTCGACCCGGAGCCGCTCGAGCACGCGGACGTAGTCGAGGTCGAGCCGCTTGGCCAGGAAGGTGGCGAGCTCGGGTGCGTCGTCGCTCGTCAGTGTGGGGTCGGCGACGATCATCCGACCGTCGATCGATGCCGCCAGCGGCTCCCCGTTGCGATCGAGGATCTCACCGCGGGTGGCGGGGAGGATGACGGTGACCGAGCCCTCGGCGGCGGCCATCTCGGCGTACTCCGCGGGGTCAACGCCCTGCAGCTGCACGAGCCGCGCCGCGAACACCGACAGCACCATCGCGATGAAGACGAACCCGACCTTGAGCCGCAGCTGCGGAGACGCGCGCAGGGGACGACGGGCCGTCGTGGGTCGGCTCGGTCCGGTCACATCCAAAACCTAGGCGGCTAGTGCCGACGTTCACCGTTGGGCGCGCCGTCGCGGTCGCCGTAGCGGGCGCCATTGCGGTTGTCGGCCCGGTTGTCGGCCCGGTTTGGCTGTCGGCCCGGCTGTCGGCCCGGCTGTCGGCCCGATCCTGACGGTCGTTGCCCGACCGCTCGCGGACGGTGACCGGGTCCGGATCGAGCGCGGCCGGCCGCTGCGCTCCTGGGAAGGACTCGGGCAGGGTGAACCCCGGCGCCACCGTCTGCTCGTCGCCGAGGACCTTGCCGCTGCCGAGCGGGAGCACGAGCGGCCCACCGGCCGGCATCACCATGTCCATCTGCTGCGCCTTGACGGAGATCCGCTGCGGGTCGCGCAGGGCCTGGAGCTCCATCCGGAGCGCCTCCTGCTGGGCGGTCAGGTCCGCGGCTTGTTGCTCGAGCGCCGCCGCCCGGAACGACGCCTGCTGCATCGAGGTGTTGAACATCAGCAGGCCGATCACCCCACCCAGCATGATGACGCTGACGAGGGTCACGAACGGCACCCGCGGGGCCCGCGGTCGGGTACGCGGTCGGGGGACGACCGTGAGCCGCGCCCGGTTGACGGCGACCTCGGCGATCCGCGGGAGCCGCGCGCGGACCTGGGCTGCGGTGCTGCTCATGATTTTTCGGGGTCCCTGCTGAGCAGTTCGCTGGATGACAGAGGGTGCGTGTCGGCGGTCGCCTGCAGACCGCCTGGGGGAAGCGAAGAACTTCGTGGGGTGTTCATGCGGCTCCCTTGCCACTGGTGCGGGGTCGGACTCGTTCGATCGCGCGCAGCCGGACAGAGGCGGCGCGGGGGTTCTCAGCGATCTCGTGGGCGTCGGCCTGCTCGGCGCCGCGCGTGACGAGTCGCAACGCCGGCTCGTGTCCCTCGGGCACGAACGGCAGGTCCTCGGGGACGTCGCTCTTCGCGGCAGCGGTGAAGGCCCGCTTCACCAACCGGTCCTCCAGCGAGTGGTAGGACTCCACGACGACACGGCCGCCCACACCGATCGCGTCGATGGCGGCCGGCATCGCCCGCTCGAGCACGCGCAGCTCGTCGTTGACCTCCATCCGCAGCGCTTGGAAGGTGCGCTTGGCGGGATGGCCGCCGGTACGGCGTGCCGGCGCCGGGATGACGTCGTAGAGCAGGGCCACCAGGCGGCCCGAGGTGGTGAACGGCTCTCGGCCCCGCTCCCGCACGATCGCGTCGACGATCCGGCGGGCGTGGCGCTCCTCGCCGTACTCCCGCAGCACCCGCAGGAGGTCGCGGGGGTCGTAGGTGTTGAGCACGTCCGCCGCGGTCGGGCCCTGCTCGGAATCCATCCGCATGTCGAGGGGCGCGTCGACGGCGTACGCGAAGCCTCGTTCGGGGAGGTCGAGCTGCATCGAGGAGACACCGAGGTCGAAGAGCACCCCGTCCACCTCCGCGAGTCCCAGGTCGGCGAGCACGTCGGGGATCTCGTCGTAGACGGCGTGCACGGCGGTGAAGCGGTCGCCGTACGGCGCCAGCCGCTCGCGGCTGAGCTCCAGCGCGTGCGGATCGCGGTCGATGCCGACCACGCGGGCCAGCTCGCAGCGGGCGAGGACGGCCTCGCTGTGACCGCCGAGCCCGAGCGTCGCGTCGACCAGGACGGCGTCGCTGTGGTCGAGCGCAGGTCTCAGGAGCGCCACGACCCGGTCGAGGAGCACCGGGACGTGTCGGGGAGTCGTCATCGCCGGGTGGCCCTCAGCGACCCAACCAGGAACCGAGCAGGACGACCAGGAACACCGAGAGGGAGACCCCGGCCGAGAACGCCATCAACGTCACGGCGTCGCGAGCCAGCTCGCGGACCCGGGGCTCTCTGTCCTCGACGACAGTGCCGGCACGGCCGACAGTGCCGGCGGTCCCGGTTGGGTGTGCGCCCATCACGCTCATCGGTTCGACCCCCTGACCCTGACCCGCGAGAAACGAAAGAAGAAGGAAAAGTGCTGCTGAGACGATCCGCAGGGCCAGGTCCCCCGCCCGCTCCCGGGCGCCGTCTGGTGCCGGGGAAGGTGCCCCAGAAGGCAGCGGGAGCGGGCCAGAGACCTCGTCCTGCGGATCGCTGTGGAGTTGTGCTCTGCCGGCGGAGCCGACCTGGACCGTCTTAGTCGTCCTCAGTCGTCGTCCTCGTCGAGGTCGACGAAGTCGCCCATGGCTTCGGCCTGGAACTCCCGCCAGCGGTCGGGGTTCCAGATCTCCAGCCGGTCACGCACGCCGATCACCACCACGTCGCGCTCGAGTGCGGCGTAGTCCCGCAGGTGGGCCGGGATGCCGATCCGGCCCTGCTTGTCGGGAGCGCCCTCGTCACCACCGGCGAACAGCACCCGTGCGTAACGACGTGCTGCCCGGTTGGTCATCGGCCGGGACGCGGCGCGATCGGCCTCTTCCGCGAAGACGTCGGAAGGCCAGACGACCAGGCAGTTCTCCTGACCTTGCGTCACCACGAGCCCCTCCGACAGTCGATCCCTGAACTTCGCCGGGAGGAAGAGCCGGCCCTTGTCGTCCAACTTCGGGGTGTAGGTGCCCATGAAGAGCATCGGGCACCTCCTACTTCCTCCACTTTCCCCCACAGTACTCCACTTTCCCCCACCGTCAACCACATCCGACCGTGTTTTCACGTCGATCCGTCGGCGCGCTCGCAGTGTTTGCGCAGGCCATGGCCGGGTGGAGAGGGGGTGGAGTAACCTCGAACGCAGCAGGTGGGTCGATGCGAACGCGTGACCGCTCTGTGACCTCAGCGGCTATTCGCAGGCGCTAGGTTGCTCGGCGCCGTACCGTTTGCCCTACAGCGCGGCCACGCTGGATGGGCGCGCCTGAGAGGGGAGACCAGCACGTGGAGTTGCCGACCACCGAGCAGCCGCACCCCACCGGGGCCGACGTCGCGACCGTCGCCCGGGTGGCCAGTCGGATCCGGGCCAACATCGAGCGCGTCATCGAGGGGAAGAGCGAGGTCGTCTCTGCCGCCCTCGTCGTGCTGCTGGCGGAGGGGCACCTCTTGCTCGAGGACGTCCCGGGCGTCGGCAAGACGATGCTCAGCAAGTCGCTGGCGCGCAGCATCGACTCCACGGTGCGCCGGATCCAGTTCACGCCGGACCTGCTGCCGTCCGACGTCACCGGGGTGTCGGTCTACAACCAGCAGAGCCGCGAGTTCGAGTTCCGGCCCGGCGGCGTCTTCGCCAACATCGTGATCGGCGACGAGATCAACCGCGCCTCCCCCAAGACCCAGTCCGCGCTGCTGGAGTGCATGGAGGAGCTGCAGGTGACCGTCGACAACGTCACCTACCACCTCGAGCCGCCGTTCATGGTGATCGCCACCCAGAACCCGGTCGAGATGGAGGGCACCTACGCGCTGCCCGAGGCCCAGCGCGACCGGTTCATGGCCCGGGTGTCGATCGGGTACCCCGTGCCGGCTGCCGAGATCGCGATGCTCAACTCCCACACCGAGCTCAACCCGCTCGACGACCTCGAGCCGGTCACGGACAGCGCCGAGCTCCGCAAGCTCAGCGCGATCGTCGGCCAGGTGCACGTCTCCGAGGCGGTGCAGCGCTACGCCGTCTCCCTGACCTCGGCGACCCGCGACAACCCCGAGCTGCTGCTCGGTGCATCACCGCGGGCCACGCTCCACCTGGTCCGTGCCGCGAAGGCCTACGCCGCCCTCCACCAGCGCGACTACGTGCTGCCCGACGACGTCCGCGCGCTGATCCATCCCGTGCTCGCGCACCGGTTGCTGCCGAGCGCGGAGGCGGCGGTAGGTGGTCGCGGCACCGGAGCGATCCTGGAGGGGATCGCAACGCAGGTGCCGGTCCCAGAGATCCGACCCTGACGGCCGACGCGGCGGAGACGGGACAAGGCGATGCGTGACGGGATGGCAGGACTGACGCTCCGCGGTCGAGCATTCCTCGCGGCGGGCATCACCGCGATCTGCTGCGCGGTGCTCCTCGGGCAGACGACCCTGACACGGATCGGCGTGCTCGTGGTCGTGCTCCCCCTCGTGTCCGCCTACATCATCGGACGTCGGCGCTACGCCCTTGCCGTGACCCGTTCGGTGCACCCGCGGATGGTGCCTGCCGGCACGCCTGCCCGGATCGACCTCGATCTGACCAACGCCGGCCGCTCGAGCGCCGGCGCGATCCTGGTCGAGGACCAGGTGCCATACGCCCTCGGCACCCGGCCGCGCTTCGTGCTGCAGGGCATCGCCCGGCAGTGGAAGCGGCGGGTGAGCTACCAGGTCCGCTCCGACGTCCGCGGCCGTTTCGAGATCGGGCCGCTCACGATCCGCATCGCCGACCCCTTCGGACTGATCGAGCTCCGCCGGGTGGTCCCGGGCATCGCCCCGCTGGTCGTCACACCACGGACCGTGGTGCTGCCGCGGATCCCGGTGATGGGCGGCTGGAGCGGGTCCGGCGAGCACCGGCCGCAGGCCTTCGCCGCCGGTTCGGCCGAGGACGTCAGCGTCCGCGAGTACCGCCGCGGAGACGAGCTGCGCCGCGTCCACTGGCGCAGCTCCGCGCGGGTGGGTGAGCTGATGGTGCGCCGCGAGGAGCAACCTTGGGAAGCTCGGGCGACGGTGCTGCTGGACAACCGGATGCGCGCCCACCGCGGACAGGGCCTCGGGTCCAGCTTCGAGTTCGCAGTGGTGGCGGCCGCCTCTCTCGTCCTCCACCTCGACCAGCACGGCTACGCCGTACGACTCGTGCTGGCGGACGGCACCGGCTCGGACGAGACGTCGACGGCGGTCCTCGAGCGGCTCGCACTCGTCACCACGACGCAGAAGCCGGTCTTCGACGTCGGCTGGACCGGCGACCAGACCCGCGGTGGTCTCGTGGTCGCCGTGCTGGGCGGCGTGGAACGGGTCGACACAGTCGCCCTGCGCCAGATCCGGCACGACTCCGGTACGGCGTTGGCGATGGTGCTCGACATCGACCAGTGGGCCGGTCGACGTGCTCGCGGAGATGCTGAACCCTCACCGCTCGTCGCCGGCTTGGGCTGGCGCACGGTGACGATCGGACCCCGCGACCGGCTCGACTCCGCCTGGCGAGACCTCGGACGCGCGTCCGGGCGCGCGGCGGCGGCTGCCGGGCTCGCCAGCACCAGGGGGGGCAGATGAAGGGCCGGCAGTCGTTCGGGTACACGCTGCTGTTCGCGCTCATCGCTGCGGGCACCACGTGGGCCGCGCTCATGGCGTGGCGCGGCTTCCTCACCGACGCCGGTTCCTACCTCGCTCCGCTCGCGGTCACGGCGGTCGTCATCGGCGCAGCCGGCGCCGTGCTCCGGTGGCTGGGCAGCCCGGCCCTGGTGACCCTCGGTGTGCAGACCGCGCTGGCGATCGCGATGGTCAGCAGCGAGCTGGGCGGAGGACCCGTCCCTATCGGCGCCACCGGCACCGAGATCGCACGCTCGCTCGAGCTGGCAATGGAGTCGGCACGCGTCTACGAAGCGCCGATCAAGGCCGACGTGCCTTCGGTCGCACCCCTCATGATCCTCGGTGGCGCGTTCTTCCTGCTCGTCGTCGACTTCCTGGCGTGCACCCTGCGCCGGGTGCCGGTCGCCGGACTCGCCCTGCTGGCGATCTACTCCGTCCCGGCCGGCCTGGTCCAGTCGGGTCCGGGGCTGATCGCCTTCCTCCTCGCCGCCGCGGGCTTCCTGGCGCTGCTGCACCTCGACAGCCGCGAGCACCTGCTCAAGTGGGGCCGACCGCTCGGTCCGGACGAGGCCAACCCGTGGACCGAGACCAACCCGGTTGCTGACGCGATGCGCGTCGGCGCCGGCCGGATCGGTGTGACGGCGGTCGTGGTCGCCGTCCTGCTCCCCCCGTTCGTCCCCGTGCTCGACCTCAACCTGCTCGGGCTCGGTCCGGGCGACGGCGACGACGACATCGAGATCCGCAACCCGCGCGCCGACCTGCGCAGGGACCTCGAGCTCGAGGAGGACGTCCCGGTGATCCGGTTCCACACCGACGACCCCGATCCTGACTACCTCCGGGTCGCGGTGCTCAACCGGTTCACCGGGGTCGAGTGGAGCAGCGGTGACCGCGGGGTGGCCGACGACAACACGGCGACCGGCACCTTGCCTGCGCCCGAGGGGCTGTCCCCGGAGGTGCCCCGCTCTGTCTACGACTACCAGTTCGAGGCGAACGAGGCCTTCGACTCGACCTGGCTGCCGACCCAGTTCCCGGCGTCGTCGGTCGAGGCCGTGGGCGACTGGCGCTTCGACCAGGACACCATGGACTTCCTCGCCGTGCCTGACGACCTGACGACCGAGGACCTCGAGTGGTCCGTCCAGGGCATCGAACCGAGCTACGGTGTCGACGGCGAGTTCTTCCAGAACTCCTCGACCAGTGCAGTGGACGGCGAGTTCCTCGAGGTGCCCGGTGGACTGCCGTCGATCGTGCGCAACCAGGCGATCGCAGTGACGACCGGAGCCACTTCGGACTACGAGGCCGCACTGCTGCTGCAGGCCTGGTTCCGCGAGAACTTCGAGTACGACCTGGAGCGGGCGCCGGAGGGCATCGGCGGAAACGTCTTCGAGAAGTTCCTCAGCGACTCCGTGCCCGGAGGTCGCACGGGTTACTGCGAGCAGTTCGCGTCCGCGATGGCGGTGATGGCGCGGATGGTCAGCATCCCCGCGCGCGTGGCCATCGGTTTCCTCCAGCCCGACGACCTCGGCAACGGCAACTTCGAGTACAGCTCCTGGGACCTGCACGCCTGGCCCGAGCTCTACTTCGAGGACGCCGGCTGGGTCCGGTTCGAGCCGACCCCGTCGGGCCGCGCCGAGTCGGCGCCCAACTACTCGACCGTGCGGGTGCAGGTCCGGGACCCGTCGGAGACCACGAGCGGCCCCACGGACAACGCGCCGAGCGACGACATCCCGACGGATCGAGCGCAGGACTCGGCGACGGCTGCGCCGGAGGACGAGGCCGCCGAGGACGGCGGTGCCGGCGGCGACGGTGTCGACTGGGTCGAGGTGCTGCTGTGGGGGACCCTGGCGGTGCTGGTCCTCGTCCTGATCGGCGCGCTGGCCCTGGTGCCCCGGATCCTCCGCGGGCGCGCCCGGACCCGCCGACTGGCCGGGACGCCTGAGGAACTCTGGGACGAGCTGCGGTCCACTGCGATCGACCTGGCGCTCCCCTGGCCGTCCGGGCGGTCACCGCAGGAGGTCGGACGGGTCATGGTCGACCACCTGGGTGACCGCGTCGCCACCGACCGTCCCGAGCGTCCGCGCACCGGACCCGAGGTCGATCCGGAGGCCGCCTCTGCGTTGGAGCGAATGGTCGCGGCGCTCGAGCTCTCCCGCTATGCGCGACCCGGGTCGACCGTCCCGTCGGGGCTGGCCGACGATGCCCGCACCTGCTGCGCATCCCTCGAGGCAGGTGTCACCCGTAGGGTCGCGCGCCGTGCTCGGTGGCTGCCCCGTTCCGTGTGGCAGCGGAGCCCTCAGCAGCCCGCCGACCGCGATCAGCTCGCCGGGGTCTGACCGCGCCGGCGAGGGCCGGCGGTGCGACTCGGCGCCAGGCTCGCGCTCTGCGCCAGGCTCGCGCCGTGAGCTCAGAAGCCTCTGTTCTTGCGGCGCCGCCAACGCTCCTCGACGCGCTCCATGAAGGAACCCGAGGACTTGGCGCGGTTGTGGCGCCGACCGCGGGACCGACCGCCGTCGATCACGCCGAATCCGGAGGGGTGGGCCGCAGCCGCCGCTTCGGGCCCGGACTTCTGCTGAGCACCCATGCTCTGGCCGCGGAGCGCACTGAGGCCGATCGTCGCTGAGCCGAGCATGATCACGAACCCGACGATTCCGATCTGCCAGTAGCCGCTGATCGCGCCGCCCATCAGCACGGCGATCCCCACGGCGAACACGAACCCGGCGAGCAACGCACGGCGGCGTGCTGCCTGGCGGAGCGTGGTGCCCCTGAGAGTCGAAGCGAACTTCGGGTCCTCTTCGACGAGCGCGCGCTCCATCTGCTCGAGCAGTCGCAGCTCCTCTTCGGAGAGTGGCACCGGTTTCCTCCACGCATGCGGTCGACGACTGGCGTCGAAGTTCTGAATCTTCAGTGTAGGCAGGCTCTGCGTCGCACGGTAGCCGTCCGTCGGATTTCGTCAAGGAGTGTTCGAAAGGACCGGTACCCGCGTCAGGTCGGACCAGTCCTCGAACTGGTCCCGCCGCACCCCCGGTGTCACAGGAGGCTTCCCCGGCGTACGGCAGCGGGACCGAACCGGTCGGTGGCTCGATCGACCGCCCGGTCGGCGTCGGGCCACCCGGGGTCGGGTTCGCCGAAGGCGAGCTGTCGTCCGCCCAGCTCGCAACGCCGCCGGAGTCCCTCCACCCGGACACCCACCAGGCGCACCGCCAGCCGCAGCGGGAAGACCGTGTCGAGCAGGAGGACGGCCGCTTCGTAGACGTCGTGCGTCACGTCGGTCGGCTCCGGCAGGGTCCGCGAGCGGGAGATGGTGCGGAAGTCGCTCCACCGGACCGTGATGGCGACCGTACGACCGACCTTGTCGGCTGCGCGCAGCCGTGCCGTCACCCGGGCCGAGAGGCGGAGCAGCTCCCGCGCGAGCTGGTCGCGGTCACGGGTGTCCGCCGCTAGCGTGTGCTGCGCACCCATGCTGCCCTCGGGGACCCCCTCGCCGAACCCGAACGTCCCGGCGCCACCGGGCGACAGCTCGCTGCGGTCCGCACCCCACGCGAGCGCGTGGAGATGGCCCCCCAGGTGACCGCCGACCATCCTGCGCAGCTCCGGGACCGGCACCCGGGCGACATCGCCGACGGTGACCAGACCGAGCCGGTGCAGCCGCTGGCGGGTGGCGTCGCCGACGCCGTAGAGCTCGCCCACGTCGAGCGGGTGGACGATCGCTACGAACCGCTGGGGCGGGATCGCCAGCACGCCGTCGGGCTTGGCGCGTCGGCTGGCCAGCTTCGCGACGGAGACGGCCGCCGCGATGCCCACCGAGCAGGTGATCCCGTGCTCGGCACGCACCCGCGAACGGATCCGCTCGGCGATCACCTCAGGTGGCCCGAAGAGACGGGCCGCGCCCCGGACGTCGAGGAACGCCTCGTCGAGAGACATCACCTCGACGGTGGGGCTGAAACCGCGGAAGGTCTCCATGATCGCCTTCGAGACCGGCCGCAGCACGTCGAAGTCCGGTGGCACCTCGACGAGTCTCGGACACAGCCGCCGCGCCTCCCCACCGGACATCCCGGAGCGGATGCCGTAGCCCCGCGCGGGGTAGTTGGCCGACAGCACGACCCCGCGGTGTCCGCCCCCGACGACGACGGGGACGTCCTGGAGCTCGGGGCGGTCGCGGATCGCCACCGACGCGTAGAACGCATCCATGTCGACGTGCAGCAGGTGCGGCGCGGTCATCGGTCCGCGCTGCGGCCGCTACGTGGCGAGCAGGTGGATCTGGGTTGCGAGCGGGAGGTACTCCGGTCGCTCGGCGACGGCACGCTCGAGGTCGACGAGCGCGGACGCGGCGCCGGGCTCCTGGTCGAGCAGCGAGCCCGGGACCAGGTCGGTGAACACGCGCACGGCGTGCACGGCCGACACGGCGAACCCTGCCTGGTCCACCAAGGAACCGAGCTCGTCGGCAGTGAACCGACGGGCCGGCCGGGACGCCCTCCCGGCGCGTTCGGCCGGTTCGTCGCCGTCGAGCAGCGCCAACGCCTGGTGGAGGTGGCCAGCCATCGCGCGGGCGACGACGGCGGCGTGCCGCTGCGCAACCAGGATGCTGACCGTGCCACCGGGCCGCAGCACCTTCCGGATCGTCGCGAGAGCCTCGCCGGGCGTCCACGACCTCGAGCAGTCCGTGGCAGAGCACCAGGTCGGCGCTGTCGGCCCCGACCACCTCGAGGAGCCCGGAGACGTCGCCCTGGTGGCCGGCGACGTCGACGCCGACCTCCCGCGCCCGTCGGGCGAGTGCAGCCAGGGCGTCCGGGCTCGGGTCGACGACGGTGACGCGGTGTCCGGCCTGCGCGACCCGCACGGCGAAGCCACCGGTGCCGCCGCCGATGTCGACGACGTCGCAGGGCGAGCCCGACAGCACCGGTTCGAGCGCATCCCAGACCACGGCGGTGCGCACCGAGCCCGGACGCTCTCCGGGCCGCTCACGGGAGACCATGACGGCAACACTAGTGCTGGTGGAGCGGACCGGATCCTCAGCCCGCGGCGCGTGCGGCGAGCTGGTCGCCGAGCGGGACGTGCGGGGTCAGGCCGAGCGCCTGCTCGACCACCGCAAGGAACCGGTCGGCGTCCCGGACCAGGTCGTCGGCTTCGCGCTCGCTGACTGCGCGGGTCGAGCCGGACTCGGCAGCAGCCCGCTTGGCCGCGCCGGAGGCGAAGAAGGTCGCCCACTCCCCCAGCTCGGGCGCGACCTCGGTCAGGAGGACCCACGCGTTCTTCTGCTGCCGGCGACGCGCCGGCGCCGGCCGCGCGCGCGACGCCAGAAGCGCGGCCGCGGCGCGCAGCGCAGCCACGTGGGCGCACGCGTAGCGCTCGGCGACGTCACGTGAGGCGACGGCCTCGCTGAGGGACTCCGCCGCGCGCCGGAGGTAGGAGTGGGTGGTGGCGGGCAGGTGGTCGGGGTGCGGAAGCAGGTGCTGCTCGCTGGCCATGCTGACTCCTCGGGATCATCTTCGAACACGTGTTCGAACATGATCAAGGTACACCGTTCCCCCGACACGAGGTCAAGCCCTCATCAGGGCACCCATGCGCCGGAGAGCGCCGAGGTGGCTGCGGCCGATGGCGGCGAGCATGGCCAGGTAGGTCAGGGCTCCCGCAGGGATCGCGACGCACAGAAGCGCGATGTCGTCCAGATCGGCGAGCGCATCGATGCCGAGGACGAGACCGGCGGCGCAGCAGGCCGAGAGCAGGGGGGCTCCCACGCCAACGACGGTGACGCGTAGGCCGACCCCGGTGTGGCGTGCCGCCAGTCCGATCACGATCGGGGTGACCAGCACCGTGCGCGCCACGAACGCAGCGGCCACCCACGCGATGCCGTGGGGTAGCGCAACCACGATCAGCAGCAGCTGGAGGAGGGTGCCCGCGACCGCACAACGGAACGCCGCGCGTGCCGCACCCGTCGCTTGCAGGAGTGCGGCGTTGATCTCGAACAGCCAGTGCAGTGCCGCATAGGCACACAGCACCTGGATCACCGGCACGGCACCGAGCCACCGATCACCGAGCAGGACCGCGGTGGCAGGCTCCGCCAAGGCGGCGCCGATGGCGAAGAGCGGCAAGGCCACGACGCCGTTGAGCCGCACCATCTGCTCGTAGGCACGCGCGAGACTCTCGGGATGCCCGGCCAACCGGGCGAAGGTCGACTGCGCAACCACTTGGAACGGCCTCGACACCAGCTCGAGCAGGATGGCGACCGCGCGGGAGGCGACGGTGTAGACGCCGAGGACAGCCCCGTCGAGCCGCATCCCCACCAGGAGCTTGTCCAGCTGATCGTTGCCGAGGCCCAGCACCTGGTAGCCCATGATCGGTCTGCTGGTCGGCAGGATCGCACGGAAGCTAGCGAGGCTGGCCCTTCGCGCGGGCCGATAGGGACAGACGAACCACAAGCATGCACAGCCCACCAGCGGCCCCACGACGATCTGCAGGACCAGGGCCCAGTAACCGGCGCCGGCCAACGCGGCGAGCATCCCGGCGACGGTGACGACCAGGTTCGCCAGGATCGAGATCCGCGCGAGCAGCCGGAACTGGAAATCACGCGCCAGGAGGCCGTTGGGGACGCTCGACAGCGCGTGCGCGAGGAACAGCGGCGTCGTGGCGAGCACGACCAACCGGAGCTCGGGCGTGTCGAGCAGGGCGGCCAGCGGCTGTGCCAGGCCGGCGACGATCGCAGCAACGACGCAACCCAGTCCGAGGCTGCACCAGAACACGGCGTCGATCTCGTCGTCGGTCAGGTCCGGCCGCTGCACCAGCGCCTGGGCGTAGCCGCCGGCGGCCAGCAGCGCGAACACCGTCGCCACCGCTCCTGCGATCGCGGCGATGCCGTAGTCGGCCGGCGTGAGCAGTCGGGTCACCACCACGAAGGTGACCAGGCTGAGCAGGCGGACGAGAATGGTCTCGACGGTGCTCCACGCCAGCCCGCGAGCGGCCTTGCGACCGACCTCGCCTTCGGTGTCGGCGCTGATCACCGCGGACGTCGGCGCGTGCCGTGGCGCCGTCCCGCGAGCAGCTCGGTGAACAGCGCCTCGTGGCGACGCGCCATCACGTCAGGGGTGAAGCGCGCCTGGTAGTCCCGCAGCCCTTCGGTCTTCAGACGAGCGGCCAGGTCAGGCTCCCGCAGCAGGCGCAGGATCGCGGCCGCAACGGCACCGGGGTCCTCCGGCGGCACCAGCAGTCCGGTCCGCTCGTGATCGACCAGCTCGGCCGCCCCGCCGACTGCCGTGAGCAGCAACGGCACCTGAGCCGACATGGCCTCGTGCACTCCGATCGGCGAGGAGTCCTCGGTGCTGACCCTGGCGTAGACGTCGAGCGCGCCCATCGCGTCGCCGATCGCCCCCGGCCACGACGTGAAGGCGACGCGATCAGCAATGCCGAGACCCTCGGCAAGCGCCACGAGCGAGTCCCGGTAGGCGGGGTCCTCGGAGTAGCCACAGCACAGGACGGCGACGTCGGGCTCCTGGTCGAGCACGATCCGTGCCGCCCGCAGCAAGGTCTCGTAGCCCTTGCCCTCGATCATCCGACAGATCGCTCCGACCACGCGCACAGTGGGGTCGGTCGGTAGTCCGAGCTCCCCACGCACCTCCGCGCGGGGTCGGGTCGGGATCGCCGCCGGGACGCCGTTCGGGATCATCGCGAGCCGGGCGCGCTTGCTCCAGCGCCAGTTGTCGAACTCCTCGATGGTCGTGTCGGCGTCCGTGACGAATGCGTCGATGCCGGCGAATGCCACCTGTCCGAACGGCTCGAGGGTCCGCGGGCGGCGCCAGTGCTCGGTGTAGTAGCCGGTCATGACGACGACCGGCACTCGCGCCGCAACGGCGGCGACGAGACCGACGAGCGTGCCGAAGTTGAGTCGGGCGTCGATGACGTCGATGCGTCGCTCCCGGCACACGGCCACCACGTCTCGGACCACCCGGACGAAGTTGACGACGTCGGCCACTCGCCGGCGGGGCCCGGCTCGGGTCGGACGGGGCGTGGCCGTCATCGAGACGATCTCGCGCCCGAGCACGACGACCTCGACCCCGGCGTCGCGGTAGGTCGCGAGCATCGGACCGACCGTCGCGTCCCGCGCCTCGTCCGTGCCCTGCACCACGAGGACGACATGCTCGAACCGCTCACGGTCGACGGCCGTGGCGAACGACAGGAGCCGGACCTGATCGCCGCCGATGTGCAACCGTTTGATGATGGAGAGCACCCGGATCCGATCCGGGGCGTCAGGCCTGCGCTCCACGTCGCGTCCCTCCGGCACCCCAACGGCGCTGTGTGATACTTCCGGCCATGGCCGGGCTGGTGGTTGCGATGATAGGTCAGCGCGACCTGCCGGCGACGTACGGAGGAGTCGAGCGCCACGTCGAGGAGGTCGCGGCCCGCCTGCACGATCGCGGCCACCGGGTCACCGCCTTCACGAGCGACCACGCGGGCCCTCGGGAGCACCGGGGCGTGCGCCTGCGCCCCGTGGCCGGGCTGCACACGAAGCACCTCGACACGATCAGCCACAGCCTCGTCAGCAGCATGTGCGCGGCGCGGGCGAAATTCGACGTCGTCCACATGCACTCCCTCGCACCCGGCCTGGTAGCGCCCGTGATCCGGACGTTCTCGAGAGCACGAGTCGTGCAGACGGTGCACGGGCTCGACGACGAGCGTGCGAAGTTCAACCCGATGGCCAGGCGCGTGCTTCGGGTGGCGCAGTGGATGAGCTCCCGGGTACCGGACGCGACCCTCACGGACGCGGAATGGCTCGCCGAGCACTACCGCCGGCGATGGGGCCGCGAGGTCGGAGTCGCTCTCAACGGCGTCACCCCGGTCGAGCGGGTGCCGAGGAGCGTGGTGGCCGATCTCGTCGGCGACGGATCAGAGGCCGGCGACAGCACGCCGTACGTCCTGTTCGTCGGCCGGTTCGTTCCGGAGAAGAACGTGCACGTCCTGGTGGAGGCATGGCGCAGCGTCGCTGGTGACGTGCGCCTCGTCCTGGTCGGCGGGTCGGCCCATACCGACCGCTACGCCGCGCGGGTACGACGCGCCGCCGTTGATCAGCCGCGGGTCGTCCTCGCCGGCAACGTCTACGGTCGGCGCTTGGCTGCTCTCTACGCCCATGCCGCCGCCTTCACCCTGCCGTCCACCGTCGAGGGACTGCCCCTGGTACTGATCGACGCAGCCGCGCACGGCCTGCCACTGGTCTGTTCCGACATTCCCGCCCACCGCGAAGTGCTGGGTGACGACGGTCCCGGGCATCGGCTGGTGCCACCGGATGACGCGACCGCCTTGGCCGCGGCGCTCGAGTCGACCATCACGGACCTGCCGGGTGCACAGCGGGGCGCAGACGTGACGCAGGCCGCCGTGCTGGACCGCCATGACTGGGAGCGCACGACCGACGTCGTCGAGCAGACGTACCGCCGCGTGCTCGCCCGGCAGCGGCTGGCATGACACCACCGTTCCTGCCGGTCAGCGCCCCGCTGCTCGGCGAGGAGGAAGAACGGGCTGTCGCCGCGGTGCTGGCGAGCGGCTGGCTGTCGGCGGGCGCGGTGACCACGGAGTTCGAGCAACGACTCGCCGACCTGGCAGACGTCGATCACTGCGTGGCCGTGTCGAGCTGTACGGCGGCACTGCACCTGTCCCTGCTGGCGCTGGGGGTGGGACCCGGGGATGAGGTCCTCGTGCCGGCGATCACCTTTCCCGCGACCGCGAACGCCGTCAGCCACACCGGCGGCACGCCGGTCGTCGTCGATGTCGACCCGGCGACCCTCACCATCGACCCGTCCGCGATCCGCCGGGCGGTCGGCGTCCGGACGCGCGCGGTGATTCCGGTGCACCTGGCCGGGCTCGTGGCCGACCTCGAAGCAATCGGCGCCCTCGCCCGCGACCACGGGCTTTTCATCATCGAGGACGCCGCCCATGCGGTCGGCGGCCGCCACCGCGGCGAGCCCGTCGGCCGCGCCGGCACCGCGGCCGCGACCTGCGTGAGCTTCCACCCGACCAAGACGATCACCGCGATCGAGGGCGGCGCCGTGCTCACCGACGACCCCGGCTCGCCGATCAGGTCCGACTGCTGTCCCGTGGCGGTATCAGCACCGCCTCACACGTCCGGCACGGCACGGCCCTGCCCTGGGAGTCCTTGGTGCCGGGCTTCAAGGCTGATCTCCCGGATGTCCACGCCGCCGTCGGGCTCTCGCAGCTGGCACGCCTCAGTGGTTTCCTCGCAACCCGCGCCCGGCTCGCGGCGCGTTACGCCACGCTCCTGCCCGACGCGGTGCCCGCGTCCGATCGCTGGCGGCCGGCGACCCCGGGCGCGCGTGGCACCTCTACATCGTGGTGCTGCCGCACGGCGTCGACCGGACCCGGTTGCGTCGGCTGATGATCGAGCGCGGCATCGGCACCGGGATCCACTTCCCGGCGCTGCACGTGCAGGCATCGTTCCGCGAGCGCCCCGAGGTCACCACGCAGCCGTTGCCGGTCGCCACCGACGTCGGAGACCGGGTGCTGACGCTGCCGCTCCACCCCGCCATGTGCGATCGCGACGTCGATCGCGTCGTGACCGCGCTCGCCGACTCCCTTGCCGACCTCGCCGGACGCGACGGTGCAGGCGCCGATGACTGACCCACTGGTCCTCGCCGTCGAGCTCGGTGGCACCACGGCACGCGCCGCGCTCGTCGACACCACGTCGTGGGGCCTCGTCGATCGCATCGACCGGCCCTCACCGCAGCCTGGCACGACCGACGCCGATCGCCACGACCCGATCGTCGCAGCGATCGCCGACCTGGCCGCGGACGTTCTCGACGGACGCTCACCCGAGGCGGTGGGGATTGCCTTTCCCGGCCCGATCGACCCCGCAGGACGGGTGCTTGCCGCACCGACCCTTCTTCGCATGGGCGCGTCACCGGAGCCGTTCGACCTCCGTGCCGCCTGTCGACGGCTGTGGCCAGGAGCCGCGCTCGAGGTCGTCAACGACCTCACCGCCGCCGGGTTCTACTACGCGTCGACGGGGTTCAGCGACTTCGCTGTCGTCACCGTCGGGTCCGGCGTCGGCCACAAGGTGTTCCTCGACGGGGTGCCACGGGTGGGCCACGGACGTGGCGGCGAGATCGGCCACCTGCGGATGGACCTCGCTGACGACGCCGCGCTCTGTGACTGCGGCGGGCGCGGGCACCTCGGTGCGCTCGCCTCGGGCCGCGGCACCGTGGCCGGCATCGCGCGGGCGGCACTGGCAGATCCTGCGGCGTGGGCGGGGTCGGCGTTGAGCGACGTTGCTCCCGCGATGATCGACGGGCTCGACGTCGCTCGCGCTTTCCGAGCAGGCGACCCCTTCACCGTCGCCGAGGTGCGGAAAGCCGTCCGATACCTCGGTCAGGCCCTCGCCGCTGTCCACCTCGACACCGGGATCGAGCAGATCGTGATCATCGGCGGCTTCGCACACGGGCTCGGCGAGGACTACCGGCGGCTGCTGGTCGAGGCCGCATCCGGCGCGTGCTGGGATCTCGGCCAGCGCTGGGACGAGATCGTGGTGCTCGGCAGCGATGCGGACGACGCGGCGCTGCTCGGTGCAGCGCGGGCAGCTACCCGGGCCGTCCGCTGAGGATCCCGGTCAGGCCGGTCCGCAGATCCGTTGTCGCGGTCCACCCGAGCCGGTCCCTCGCGCGCGTGGTGTCGGCGACGAGGTGAGTCACGTCGCGCTCGGGAGGCCGGTCGCCTACGGCGTGCTCCTCGACGGCAAGGTGCGCGCGCCCTGCGACATCCAGCGCGAGCCGGGCAAGGTCCGCGACAGCCGTCCCGACACCCGTGCCCACGTTGACCACGAGGTGCCGGGTGTCGGCGTAGTCGATCGCTGCCCGCACGGCCTCGGCCACGTCATCGACGTGGACCAGGTCGCGCACCGGTGCGAGCGACCGCATGCGCACCGCCGCGGGCGGTTCACAGGTGACGGCCCGCAGCACGGCACCCACCAGCGAGGAGCGCGGCGAGCGGGCGCCGTACACCGAGAACGGTCGGAGCACGACCGCGGTGAGGGCTCCGGCGTCGACCGCCTCCTCGACGATGCCTTCGGCGGCCAGCTTCGACGCGGCGTACGGGGAACGGGGCGCAGGTCTGCTGGCCTCGTCGACCGGTCCCGCGGCTGCCGGCAGCCCGTAGACCTCGGCCGACGAGACGTGCACCAGCCGTGGGACACCGTGCACTCGACAGGCGTCGACGACGGCGCGGGTGCCTCCCACGTGTGCGCGCTCGAACCCCGCAGGGTCCCGGAACGACTCCGCGACCGAGGCTGGCCCGGCAAGGTGGACGACGGCAGCAGCGCCCGCCACGAGGTCACGAACTGCGGCGGCGTCGTCGATGTCGGCCCGGATGAGGGGAATCCCTGCGGGCAGAAAGGCTGCATCGGCTCCCGGGGGCCCGACGTGAGCACGCACCGTCACGTCGCGGCCCACAAGGGCCCGTACCACCGCTGACCCGATGAGCCCACCGGCGCCGGTGACGACGACCGTCGGCACGCTCAGCACGCACGCTCGCCGCGCCGGGGCCGGGTCGGGCGGTGGGCGGCGATGCGCTGGAGTGCCGCCCCGATGGCAGCGTCCGACACGTCGTCCGCGCCGGGGACGAAGGTGGCAGCGCCCAGGGACGTGGGGACGACGAGGTTGAGCTTGCCGTCGCGGTGTCGGACTGCCTCGGCGAACCCGTCGGCGACCGTCTGTCTGGTCAGGATCGGGGACGCCGCCGGAAGACCGAGGTCGGACAGGATCGTCAGGAGATCAGTCAGCGCTTCTTCACCGAGCAGTCCGAGCTCGACCGCGAGGGCGCCGCTGAGCGCCATGTCCAGGGCGACCGCCTCGCCGTGCCGGATCCGGTATCCCGACCGCACCTCGATGATCGGACTGACGGTGTGGCCGAAGTCGACGAGGCGTCGCAGCGTTCCTTGCTCGTGGGGATCGCGGGCGAGCTCGGCGAGCATCAGCTCGATCGAGCGCTGGACCAGCAGGCGGCCGACCTCGGGTTGCTCGGCGAATCCGGACGCGATCATGCCCGGCCCGTGGTCGTGCAGGTCGGCAACGAGATCGGCGTCCCGCACAATGCCCATCTTCAGCATCTCGGCGAGGCCGGACCGGAGCTCGCGGCGGGGCAAGGTCGTGAGCAACCCGGGGTCGACCAGCACGTGGACGGGCGGGTGGAACGTCCCGAGGTAGTTCTTGCTCGTCCCGAGGTTGACTCCCCCCTTGACCGCGATGCCGGCGTCGACCTGGGCGAGCAGGGTGGACGGAACGGTCACGTAGGGCAGCCCCCGCCGAATGAGTCCTGCCGCCACCGAGACGACGTCGCAGCAGACCCCGCCGCCGACCGCGACCAGGGCGTCGCGGCGGCCCAGCCCGTGCGCGTGCGCCGCCTCGGCGATCGCCAGGACGGTGGCCATGGACTTGCGCTGCTCGCCCGGTTCGAGGTCGACGACGGCGAAGCCGGGGAGGCGCAGCTCGACGTACTCACGGAGCGCCAGGCGCAGCGGCCGCGGCATCCCCGCGTCGGCGACGACCAGCCCGCGGTCTGCCGGGACGGCCCGGGCGAACGCGTCGCTCTGGGGATCCAGCACCCCCGCCACCACCTCGACGGCGAAGGTCGACGCCGTCGACCAACCCATCTGCATTGGAGACCCCCGGTCGGACCGATGCGTGCAGCATACGGCGCGTGATCCGCCAGCGTCACAGTTCGAGGTAGTAGGCCAGCATCGTGGCGAGACTGTCCGCGAGCGGGATCCGGTGCCCCAGGCCGAGACCGTGGAGGCGCGTGACATCGGCGACCGCCCGAGGGATGTCGGCCGAGCGGCCGGGCTTCCGGCTCAAGACCAGGTCCGGGCGACCGGCTGCGTCCAGGAGCAGCGTCATCACCGCAGCTACCGGGGTCTCGATGCCGGAAGCGACGTTCACGACCGGCGGGGTGCCGACACCTCCCCTGCGCAAGGCGAGGCCGACGACCGCGCGGCCGGCATCGCGCACGTCGACGAAGTCCCTGGTCGCATCGAGTGGCCCCAGCGACAGGACGTGGCCCGGCTCGGCGACCGCCCACGCGACGTGCGCCGCGAGCAGCGCCGGCAGGTGACGCTCCTGGAGTCCGGCACCGACGAGGTTGAACACGCGGGCCACGGTCAGGTCCAGGTCGTGCCGGGCGGCGATCGCCCGGGCGGCGTCCTCGGCGGCGCGCTTGCTGACGCCGTACGGTTCGCTCGGTTCGACGAGGCCGTCCTCGCGCAGCGGCACCATCCCGCCACCGGGACCGTAGACCGAGCCGCTCGAGACCACCACGAGCCGGGCGGTCGGCTCCACCGATGCGACGGCCTCGGCAAGCACGGCGGTGGCGTGGATGTTGCTACGGCTCAGGGCGTCCCACGAGGAGTCCCGCAGGGCGGCCGCTGCGTGCACCACGGCCGTCGGCCGGCAGGAGGCGACAAGTGCGGCGACGGCGACGGCGTCGGTGAGGTCGCACTGCCGGTAGTGGTACCGGTCGTCGAGACCGGCACGGAGCCGGGCCGGCACGACGGCAGGCACCGCCCGGCCCTGGTCGGTGACCGCGTGGGTGAACTCGCCGTCGCAGCGCGGCGAGCGACCCGTGCCGAGGACCTGTCCGACGCCCGCATCGAGCAGGCCCGCCACGACCTCTCGGCCGAGCAGTCCCTGGGCGCCGGTGACGAGGACCCGCGCGTCGGGGTGCTCGATCGCTGGCATGGCGGCGACGATGCCATAATTCCCAGGTGTCCGAGACGGTTGCCCTGGTGATGGCCGGCGGCCGCGGCGAGCGGATGCGAGCCTCGGGTGAGCCGGTGCCCAAGCCGTTGGTCCCCGTCGCAAGAACCCCCTTGATCGAGCACAACGTGCGACTGCTGCTCGGCGCCGACCTGGCCGACATCGTCGTCGCGGTCCGCGCTGACGACGACGCGGTGACGACGTTCTGCCACGAGCGCCTCGCCCCGGTGGTGGCCGCGCGGGGTGGATCGCTGTCGGTCCTGGCCGAACCTCGGCCGCTCGGCAACGCGGGCGCCGCCGGCCTCCTTCGCGACCGGGCCACGAACGTGGTGATGGTCTACGCCGACAACCTCACCGTGCTCGACCTGCGTTCGGTGGTCGCCGCTCATCACGACCGCGCTGCCGACCTGACCCTCGCCACCCACGAGCACCCGTTCCGACTGCCGTACGGTGCGCTGACTCTCGACGGCGACCGGGTCACCGCCTACCGGGAGAAGCCACAGTTGACCGTCACCGTCGCCAGCGCGGTCTGCGTGCTGGGCCCGGTCGCGCTGGCCGCGATCGACCCCGCGCGCCCGACCGGCCTGTCTGACCTGACCACGACGCTGCTCGACAGCGGGGCAGCGGTGATCGCCCACCGCCACGACGACGGCTGGGTCGACGTCAACTCGACGTCGTCCCTCGCCGAGGCCGAGGAGCTCGTCGTCGCCCATCCCGACACCTTCCCGTGGAGCCGCGCGTGACCGACCACCAGCCTTGGCACGGCTTCGACCGCGCGAGCCTGCGACCGCAGTGCGCGCACGACGGCGACGGCGACGTGCTCGCCGAGCGGGTCGTGGACCGCGCCACCGGCGCACTGGCCTGGGTCGACCTCGTGGTCGTGCCTCCTGGCGTCACCATCGGACGGCACACCCACGGCCCCGATGAGGAGCTGTACGTCGTGCTCGCAGGCGAGGCCACCATGGTGGTCGACGGCGAGGAGCGGGTCGTTCGGACGGGAGACGTCGTGCACAACCGGGCGTTCGGCACGCACGAGCTGTGCAACCGAGGGTCGAGCGACGTCCGGTTGGTCGTGGTCGACGTGAGGGCCGGCTGACCGCCGATGAGGATCGCCGTCGTCGGCGGGAGCAGTCCCTTCACCCTCGGGCTCGTGAGCGCGATCGCCGCGGAGCCGCCGACCAGGACGGGCGCACTGTGTCTCCACGGCCGTGACCGAGCAGCCCTTTCGACAGTGGGCGCAGCCGCCGCTCACCTGTTCGATGCCACCGGCTGGCGGGTCGAGGTCGAGCATGACCCCGACCGGGCGATCGCCGGTGCTGACGTGGTCCTCCACCAGAATCGGTACGGCGGCCTACGTGCGCGCGCCGAAGACGAACGGCTGGCCGCGGCGCACCGGCTCCCCGGCGACGAGACATTGGGGCCTGCGGGCCTGGCAGCCGCACTGCGGACGTGGGACGGGCAGCGGGCCTGGGCGGACCGCCTGGCGGCGGCGGGGACTCCGATAGTGGTCACCACGACCAACCCGCTCGGTATCTCCACGTCACGGTTCGCCGCGGCCGGGCTCAACGTCATCGGCGTCTGCGAGCTGCCGGTGCAGACCAGGCTCGCGACCGGAGCAGAAGCGGGCGCGTACACAGGGCTCAACCATCGAGGATTCTGGCACCACCTCGCCGGCAGGCCCGACGACGACTACGTCCCCGACAAGTACTTCTCGGTGCTCACCGGCGCGACGACGCCGCGGCCCGGCCGGGCCGACCACGTCAATGACATCCGGGACGAGGCCCTTGCCCAGGCGTCGGCCGACCCCTCGCGCTACCCCCCGGCGCTCGCGGGACGCGACCTGCCGTGGCACCGGCTCGCGCTCGTGCCCGTGCTGGCCGCGATCGCCGGCAGTCCGCAGACCGCTGGTGCTCACCTTGCCACTGCCCGGCGACGCCGACCCCGTGTGCGACGAACGGCAGGTCATCCTGAACGGCGCCGACGTCACCCCTGTCGGCCAACCGCCTCCACCGGCGGACGTGCAGAGGTGGTACGACCGCTTCCTTGCCCACGAGCGGGCCGTCCTCGCAGCGGCGGCCGCGCCCGGAACCCCGACCGTGGCCCGCGCGCTCGAGCTCGACCCGCTGGTGCCGGACGCCGCCGTCGCGGGCCTGACGATCGACGTCCTGGCGTCGTACGAACGGTGGCGCTGCTAGCTGGTGGCCGCGGCCTCGCTCTCGTTCGGGCATCCGGCAGTGACGCCGGGAATCGGGGTGCCAGAGGAACACCAGTGTGACCGCTGCCATGACGGCCGCGGCGATGATCAGGCCGCGGAACAGCGGCGGGGGCGTCGTCCGCACCGTCGCCAGTGCTGCAAGGAGGATGCTCACCGAGATCCCCGCAAGCGCATGTCTGGCCCAGTTGTGCCCGGCCCGCAGCAACGGGACCAGGGTCAGCGTCGTGACCGCCACGACGGCGTAGAGCACCAGGATGACGGGCACGAAGTCGAGCGGCTGCACGGTGCTGTCGCCGCTCCTGCCGGGAGACCAGGCCTCCTCGAGGTCCTCTCGGAAGACGACGACGAGCACGGAGATCACGAGGCCGGCGACGACCTGGAGCCACAGCAACCAGGTCGCCAGGTCGACCGCTGCCGGTCGCTTGCCCATCCGTCCTCCTTGCGCTCCGCGAACCCCGGCGGCACCACGTCGGCCCGTCCTCTAGGGTCACACCATGTCGGCCGACCACCCCTCGATCAGCCGGTTCCGCGCCGAGCACGCGCGACGCGGCGGAGCTGGCGAGATCGTCATTCTGCCCGATGCCGTCCACACCGCCGCACTCGCTGCCGAAGCGCTCGGCTGCGAGGTCGGAGCGATCGCCAACAGCCTGCTCTTCGACGCCGACGGTTCGCCGGTGCTGGTCCTCACGTCGGGAGCGCACCGGGTGGACACCGGCAAGACCGCCGCGAGCGTCGGCGTCGCGAAGCTGCGGCGGGCCTCTCCCGAGTTCGTGCGGGAGCACACCGGACAGGTGATCGGTGGGGTCTCGCCGATCGGCCACCCCGCGCCGGTGCCGACGTACCTCGACTCCTGGCTCCAGCGGTACGACGTGGTGTGGGCCGCGGCCGGCCACCCCGCGGCAGTGTTCTCGACGACGTACGACGAGCTCCTGCTGCTCACGGGCGCCAGCCCGATCGACGTCGAGTGAGGCGCCGGGAGGGTCACGGATGAGGATCGTCGTCGTCGGAGGAGGCCTGGCCGGGCTCGCTTCCGCGGCCCGGCTCGCAAAGGCCCGCCATCAGGTGGTGCTCGTCGAGGCGTCCCCGACGCTCGGCGGCGCCCTCGGCGAGGTCAGCCAGGACGGCTACACCTGGGACGGCTCGGCGACATGGACCCTTCTCCCCGCGGCGCTGCGTGACCTGTTCCGCAAGTCCGGTCGCCCGCTGGAGACCGAGCTCGGTGCCGAGCTGGAGCCGCTCGACGTGATCACCGAGCACCGCTTCGAGGACCGCACCTCGGTGCGGGTGCCGGGAGGATCCCGCGCTGCCCAGGTCGCCGCCTTCGACGACCTCGGGCCCGGGCTGGGCGAGGCGTGGGTGCGCCACGTCGACTCCTATGCACCGGTCTGGGACGTGCTGCGCAACAACTACGTCGAGGTGCCGTGGGACCCGCGCGACGTACCGAAGGACCTCGACTCGCTGTTCAACAGTCGCGAGACGCTGCACAAACGGCTGCGCCGCGACTTCCGCGACGACCGGCTGGGCCTGGTCGCGGGCCACCGCGCCGTGGCGGAGGGTCACGACCTGCGCAACGTGCCGGCGTGGGCCGGCGTGACCAGCTATCTGGAGCAGAGGTCGGGCGCCTGGACGGTCCCCGGCGGGATGGGGCGGATCGTCGACCTGCTGACGGCTCGCCTCGAGACCCGCGGCGTCACGGTGCTCACTGGCACGGCGGCGCGCGACCTGGTGGTCCGCGGCGGCAGGGTGGCCGCGGTGTCGGTCGAGACCGGCGAGATCGACGTCGACGCGGTGGTGGTGGCGATCGATCCCCGACGGCTGCCGGCACTGGCTCCGGCCGTCGAGCGCACGATGCCCGCCCTCCCGCCGGTCGTGGCTCACCTCGGCCTGGTGGGCGACCTGCCCGACCTGCCGGCGGAGGTCGTGCTGCACGCAGACCCGACGATCATCATCCGCACCGGCGGCCGGGCCCCGGAGGGCGGCACGGCGTGGACCCTGCACGGTCGGGGAAAGCTGGCGGAGGACATCCTCGAGGCCCTCGCGCGTCACAAGATGGACGTCCGCGAGCAGGTCGCCACCCGCGTCGACCTGTCGCCGCGCGACCTCGTCGAACAGTGGCACGGGTCGCCCTGCGGCGTGCTGTGGCAGGGACGCGGGACGGTTCGCCATCGCCTCGGCCCCGGCACGCCGATCGCCGGGGTCTACGCAGCAGGCGCCCACGCCGCGCCGGGTGCAGGGGTGCCCTTCGTTGCCCAGTCCGCCGCGCTGGTCGCGCACGCGATCGGTCCGGCGAAGTAGCTCCGCCAGGCTCGGCCAGTTAAACGGTGATCCGGAGCGCGTCGAAGATCTCGCGCGTCGCCTTCGACCGGTTCAGCGTGTAGAAGTGCAGGCCGGGAGCACCGCCGGCGAGCAGCTCCTCGCACAGCTCGGCCGCGAGCTTGATGCCCTCGGCGCGGACTGCGGCCGGGTCGGGTCCGGCAGCGGTGAGCCGCGAGACGATCTCCTCCGGCACGGAGGTGCCGACCAGCTCGCTCTGACGACGGATCGCGTTGAGGTTGAGGATCGGCATGATGCCGGGAAGGATCGGGATGTCGATCCCGCGAGCGCGGACCCGCTCGACCAGCGCGAAGTAGTCATCGGCGCGGAAGAACATCTGGGTCACCGCGAACTCGGCGCCTGCGTCGACCTTCGCCACGAGCCGGTCGGCATCGACGTCCAGCGACTCCGCGTTCGGATGGCCCTCGGGGAACGCAGCGACTCCGATGCGGAAGTCGCCGCGGGAGCGGGCCAGCTCGACGAGGTCGACCGCGTAGTCGAGGCCTCCCTCGGTGGGGCTCCATTCGGCCCGAGGCCCCTCGGGCGGGTCGCCCCGCAGCGCCATCAGGTGGAAGACGCCCTCCGCGACGTAGGCGTCCAGGATGCCCTCGAGCTCCTCGCGGGTGTGGCCGACACAGGTCAGGTGCGCCAGCGGCACCATGGACGTCTCGCGCGCGATCCGACCGGTGATGGCCACCGTGGTGTCACGGGTGCTGCCGCCGGCGCCGTACGTCACGGAGACGAACGTCGGGCGATAGGGCTCCAGCGCCCGGATCGCGTTCCACAGCTGCTCCTCACCCGCCTCGTCCTTCGGCGGGAAGAACTCGAACGAGAACGAGCGCTCACCCTCCTGGATGATGTCGCCGAGGGAGCGGCCACGACCAGTAGTCATGGGCGGGAGTGTAGGTGGCACCAGCCCGCCGGGGCCGAGGGCGGCCACTCCTTGGCGGCTCTCTAGAGTCGGGGCCGTGACCGGGCAGGCGTGGGACCAGGACGACCAGGAGCGGTTCCGCGCCGACCTCCAGGAGACCATCAACGACTTCCTCGACGAGCAGGCAGACCGGCTCACCCCGCTGGGTGAGGACGCCGCGCGACTGGTCGCCGAGGGGCGGACGGCGGTCTCCGGCGGCAAGCGTTTCCGCGCCGCCTTCTGCTACTGGGGGTTCCGCGCCGCCGCGCGTGACCAGCACGACGACCGGGCGATCCTCCGCGCCGCCGCCTCCCTCGAGCTGCTCCATGCCAGCGCGCTCGTCCACGACGACCTGATGGACGCGTCCGACACCCGACGCGGCCGGCCCGCCACGCACCGCGGCTTCGCCGACCTCCACCAGGAGCAGGCCTGGCCCGGCGACCCAGAGCAGTACGGCGCCGCCGCCGCGATCCTGCTGGGTGACCTGCTGCTGTCCTGGTCCGACGAGCTCCTCCGCCGGTGCGGCATGCCATGGGACCGGGTCGGTCCGGCGCTCGACGTGCTCGACACCTGCCGGTCGGAGGTCATCGCGGGCCAGTTCCTCGACGTGTCCGTGCAGGCCCGCGGCTCGGCAACGGTCGACGACGCGATGACCGTGCTCCGCTACAAGTCGGCGAAGTACTCGATCGAACGGCCGCTCCACATCGGCGCCGCCCTGGCCGGGGCTCCGCAGGAGGCTCTGACCGCGCTCTCCGGCTACGGCCTCCCGCTGGGCGAGGCGTTCCAGCTGCGCGACGACCTGCTCGGAGTGTTCGGCGACCCGGCGACCACCGGCAAGCCCGCGGGCGACGACCTGGTCGAGGGCAAGCGGACGGTGCTGGTCGCGCTGGCGCTCGGCGCCGCCCCCGCAGCCGAGGCCGCGCGGCTCGACGCCGCGCTCGGCACGTCTCTGGACGGGGCCGCGGTCGCCGAGCTGCGCGGCATCATCGACCGATCGGGGGCACATGCTGAGGTCGAGTCGAAGATCGACGACCTCGCCGAGCGCGCGGTCGCGGCGCTGGCCGAGGCGCGGACCGGTGTGGGTCTCGATGACCACGCCTGCGACGTCCTGGAAGGGCTGGCGGCGTCCGCCACCCGGCGAACCCTCTGACGCCCAGATCCGTCCGGCGTCGTGCAGCTCAGAGAGCCAGTGCCTGGGCCCGACGCTTGACCTCCCTGCCGCGGTTCTCGCGCAGCGCGTCGATGGGACGGCCCGGCAGGTCGCCGTCGAGGAAGATCCAGGCGATGCACTCGCGGTCGTCGAAACCGGAGTCGTGCATCAGGGTCAGCAGCCCCGGGAGTCCCTTGACCGGCAGGCCGTCGTCGTCGATGAAGAGTGCCGGAACCATCGGCGGCCCGCCCGGACCGGGCACGGCCGATGCCAGGTGGTGGTCGCGCACCATCGTGCGCACCTTCGCCGGGGTCACCCCCAGGAGCTCGCCGGCGGCGTCCCAGTCGAGCCACTCGTCGACGAGCGCCGCCAGGTCCTGGTCGGCCAGCCGGGGTGCGGATTCGCTCATGGCGCCCATCATCCCAGCCGCCGGGTGCCGATCCACCTCCCGGCGTGGTGGCGGGGGCGGACAACGGGGCCCCCGTATCCTGTGGGCTCCGGATCTTCCCCTCCGGAGAACCCCACAGACTTGCACAGGAGGGTCGCTGTGCACGAGGACACCCACGACCGCGGCGGCAGCCCGCGCGAGGTGGCGTCCCCGGCCGCTGGTGAGGCAGACCCCCAGGTCGGTCGACTGCTGGACGGGCGCTACCGGATCGGCCCCCGCATCGCGCGCGGCGGGATGGCGTCGGTCTACGAGGCCCACGACACCCGGCTCGACCGCGCGGTCGCGATCAAGATCATGCATGCCGGGCTCGGCGACGCGACCACGGGCGACGAGCAGTTCGCGGCGCGGTTCGTGCGCGAGGCCAGGGCGGCGGCGCGGCTGTCGCACCCGAACGTGGTCGCGGTCTACGACCAGGGAGAGGACCAGGGGACGATCTTCCTCGCGATGGAGCTGGTCCCGGGACACACCCTGCGCGACACCATCGCCAAGGAAGCGCCGATGTCACCCGAGCGGGCGCTCGCGATCCTCGACCCGGTGCTCTCCGCCCTCGCGTCTGCACACCGCAACGGCCTCATCCACCGGGACGTGAAGCCCGAGAACGTCCTCATCGCCGACGACGGCCGGATCAAGGTGGCGGACTTCGGCCTGGCCCGGGCAGTCAACGCAGAGACGCAGCACACCGCCACCGGCGGCGTGCTCATCGGCACCGTGTCCTACCTCGCGCCCGAGCTGGTCGTCGACGGCAAGGCCGACGCACGGGCTGACGTCTACGCGGCCGGCGTGGTGCTCTTCGAGCTGCTGACCGGTCACAAGCCGCACCAGGGCGAGTCACCGATCGCGGTCGCCTACAAGCACGTCCACGAGGACGTGCCGCCACCTTCTGCGGAGGTGCCCGAGCTCCCGGCGTACGTCGACGCGCTGGTCGCGCGCGCGACGACCCGCGACCGGTCGCTGCGCCCGGCCGACGCCGGAGTCCTCCTCCACCATGCTCACCGGGTGACCCACGCGCTGCACCACGGCGTCCGCGAGGACGACGAGCTGGTCGCCGACCTGCTGCCGACACCGGCCCGGATCGCGACCACCGACACCATGCCCGAGCCGATCCGCGAGCTGTGGGACAACCCCGAGAGCGCGCACCCGCCGGCCGTCCCCGTACCCGCGCTCCGGGAGGGGACGACGAGGCTCGACACCCGCCTCCCGCCGCCCACGCCGAAGCGGACTCCTCCTTCCTCGCCCCGCCCTGCCCCGGGCGTCGCCCGGCAGCCGCGGCCCCCGCGGCGCCGGCGCGGCGTCGTGCTACTGGTGCTCGCGGCCCTGGTGGCTGCAGCCGTCGGCGCGGGTGCCTACTGGTTCGGCTGGGCCCGCTACACCGACACACCGAGCGTGGTCGGCCTCACGCAGGCCGGAGCGGAGCAGAAGATCGAGGACGCGGGACTCGAGGTCGACTACGCCGACGCGGTCTACTCCACGAGTGTGACCGCGGGCGAGGTCGTCGCCAGCGATCCCGGTCCGGGCGAGCGGATCCTGCCCGGCGATGCGGTCACCGTCACCCTGTCCCTCGGCGAGGAGATGCACGACCTGCCCAAGCTGCGGGGCCTCACCGTCGACCAGGCGACGGACGAGCTGGCCGAGGTGAAGCTGGTCGTCGGCAAGGTCGAGGAGGACTACTCGGAGGTCCTTCCGAAGGGCGAGGTGATCAGCAGCGATCCCGGCTACGGCTCGAAGAAGGCCGAGGACCTGCCGGTCAACGCCGTCGTCGACCTCGTGGTGAGCCAGGGACGTGAGCCGTTGAAGGTCGGCGACTGGGTCGGCAAGAGCTTCGAGGAAGCGCGGGCCGACCTCGAGGATCGAGGCCTCGTGGTCGACGTCGTCGGGCGCGAGAACAGCGACACCATCGCCGAGGGCGACGTGATCAGTCACGAACCCACCGGGGGAACCCTGTTCAAGGGGGACAAGGTCGACTTCGTGGTGTCGGACGGTCCGGAGCTGGTCGAGGTGCCGACGGTCTTCTACGAGCCCACCGACGAAGCGGTCGAGACCCTCGAGGGACTCGGGTTCGAGGTGCAGATCGAGAACGCGCCGGTCTACTTCACCGGCGAGCGTGCCTACTCGACCGATCCGCCCGCGGGCACCATGGCCGAGAAGGGCAGCACGATCCTCCTCTACGTCGTGTGAGCGAGCGTCGTACGTCGTTGCTGGTCCCTGCGGCGGTGCTGCGCCACCTCCGCTGACCCGCTGGGGCAGGGCGCCGAGCGTCCGGATGGTGATTCCGGTCGTGGGGGCAGGACGCCGCACCTACCCTCGGACCATGGTCGTGGTCATGGCGCCGGACGCAACGGCGCAGGACGTTGCGCACGTCGTCGAGAAGGTCGAGGCGGTGGGCGGCACGGCCTTCGTCTCCCAGGGCGTGGACCGCACGATCATCGGCCTGGTCGGCGACATCGACAGCTTCCACGGCCTGAACCTGCGCGCCCTGCGCGGGGTCGCGGCGGTGCACCGGATCTCCGATCCCTACAAGCTGGTCAGCCGCCAGCACCACCCGGCCCGGTCGACGGTCTGGGTCGGCAAGCCCGGCGCGCAGGTCCCGATCGGGCCCGCCACGTTCACCTTCATCGCCGGGCCGTGCGCCGTCGAGACGCCCGAGCAGACCCTCGAGGCGGCCACCATGGCGAAGGCCGCGGGAGCGTCGCTGCTGCGCGGCGGGGCCTACAAGCCGCGGACGTCGCCCTACGCCTTCCAAGGCCTCGGCAAGCGCGGCCTCGACATCCTCGCCGCCGTCGGCGAGGCGACCGGGCTGCCGATCGTCACCGAGGTGATCGACGCCCGCGACGTCGCCGAGGTCGCGGCGCAGGCGGACATGCTGCAGATCGGCACGCGCAACATGGCCAACTTCGGCCTGTTGCAGGCGGTCGGCGAGTCCGGCAAGCCTGTGCTCCTCAAGCGCGGGATGACCGCGACCGTCGAGGAGTGGCTGATGGCGGCGGAGTACGTCGCCCAGCGGGGCAACCTCGCCATCGTGCTGTGCGAACGCGGCATCCGCACCTTCGAGCCGGCCACCCGGAACACCCTCGACATCTCGGCGGTCCCGGTCGTCCAGTCGGCGAGCCACCTCCCGATCATCGTCGACCCGTCGCACGCCTCCGGCCGCAAGGACCTGGTCGTGCCGCTCGCGCGAGCAGCGATCGGGGTGGGTGCCGACGGGATCATCGTGGATGTCCATCCCGACCCCGAGGCCGCCCTGTGCGACGGTCCGCAGGCCTTGCACGGGCCCGATCTACGGGCGCTCGCCCAGGCGGTCCGTCAGCTCCCGCCGCTGGTGGGCAGGGCGCCCGGGGAAGCGGCACCTGGCTAGAGCCTTGCCAGAGCCTTCGCGGCCGTCTCGGCATCCGCCCGGCTGATGTCCAGGTGGGTCACGAGCCGGACCGTGCGCGCACCGACCGCGCCGACGAGCACACCCGCCTCCCGGGCCGCCGCGACGAAGGCGGCCGCGTCCGGTCGGGGGAAGGTGACGATGTTCGTGTCGACGGCAGCGGGGTCGGCACCGCAGGCCTCGGCCAGGAGCCGGGCGTGGGCGTGGTCGTCGGCCAGTCTCTCGATGTGATGATCGAGCGCGTGCAACCCGGCGGCAGCGAGCACGCCGACCTGCCGCATCCCACCGCCCAGCCGCTTGCGCCGCACCCGCGCCTCGGCCACCAGCCCCGCGGTTCCGACGAGCAGGGATCCGATCGGAGCGCCGAGCCCCTTGGACAAGCAGACAGCGACGACGTCGGCCGTGGCGCCGTACTCCTGGAGCGTGACGCCGGTCGCCACGTGGGCGTTCCAGATCCGTGCGCCGTCGAGGTGGACGGCAGCCCCCTGCGTGTCCGCGAAGGCTCGCAGGGCCTTCAGGTCCGCGAGGGGAAGGACCGCTCCCCCGGCGAAGTTGTGGGTGTTCTCGACCGAGATCGCCGCCGTGGGAACGAAGAACGGGCCGAGGTCCGGCGCGAACAGCTCCTCGACGGCCGGGAGGTCGATCTGGCCGCGGGGATGTGCCCAGGTGCGCATCGTCAGGCCCGTGATCGCTCCGTGCGCGCCGAGCTCTGCCCTGGCGATGTGCGCGCGTGCCTCGCACAGCACCTCCTGGCCGGGCGCGACGACCAGCCCGACCGCGAGCACGTTGGCCATCGACCCGGTCGGCGTGAAGAGAGCCGCCTCGTGCCCGAGCAGCGACGCGACCCGTTCCTCGAGCCGAAGGACGGTCGGGTCCTCGCCGTAGACGTCGTCACCGACCTCGGCGCGCGCCATGGCAGCCCGCATGGCCTCGCTCGGCCGGGTGACGGTGTCGGAGCGGAGGTCGATCACGAGATCCGGCGCGCGAAGATCGGTGCCCGACCGACAACATCAGCGGGGCCGGCTGGGGCGACGAGCGTTCGGATACGCACCTCGCCAATGTAGTGACATTTCCGCCGGTGGTCAGGCGCGGCGCAGCATCCCTGCGACGAGGAAGGCCATCTCCAAGGACTGCACCCGGTTGAGACGCGGGTCCACGACCGACTCGTAGCGGTGCGCGAGGCCGAGCTCGTCGAGCTCCTCGCCGCCGCCGATGATCTCGGTGACGTCGTCTCCGGTGTTCTCCACCAGGATGCCGGCGGGGACCGTCCCGAGCGCCCGATGCACGTCGAAGAAGCCCTGCACCTCGTCGAGGACGTCCTCGAACCGCCGGGTCTTGTAGCCGTTGGAGGTCTCGAAGGTGTTGCCGTGCATGGCGTCGCAGACCCAGGCGACGTCGACGCCCTCGGCCGTGACCTTCTCGACCAGGTGCGGCAGCCCGTCCCGGATCCGTCCCGCACCGAACCGGGTGATGAAGGTCAGTCGGCCCGCCTCGTTGGTCGGGTTCAGCTTCGCCGCGAGCGCGAGCGCGTCGTCAGCGGTCGCGGTCGGGCCGAGCTTGCAGCCGATCGGGTTGCTGATGTGGCTGAAGTACTCCACGTGCGCGCCGTCGAGCTGCCGGGTCCGCTCCCCGATCCAGACCATGTGAGCGGAGACGTTGTAGGGGTTCTGGGTCCTGGAGTCGATGCGGGTCATGGCGTGCTCGTACTCGAGCAGCAGTGCCTCGTGCGAGGAGTAGAAGTCGACGCGGTGGAACTCGTCGGGATCTCCCGCGCCGATCGCCTTCATGAAGGTGAGCGCGCGGTCGATCTCGGCTGCCATCGCCTCGTAGTGCTGGCCCACCGGGCTGTTGCGGACGAACTCTGAGTTCCAGGTGTGCACCTGGCGAAGGTCGGCGTAGCCACCGGTGGTGAAGGCCCGCACGAGGTTCAGCGTCGAGGCCGACGCGTGGTAGACGTCGAGCAGCCGCTGCGGGTCGGGCCGACGCGAGTCAGGAGTGAACTCGAACCCGTTGACCGCGTCTCCGCGATAGGCCGGCAAGGTGACGCCGTCGCGTGTCTCCTCGTCGGACGAGCGCGGCTTGGCGTACTGCCCGGCAAGCCGACCCACCTTCACGACCGGCACCGAGGCGGCGTACGTCAGCACGACCGCCATCTGCAGCAGCACCCGCAGCTTGTTGCGGACGTTGTCGGCAGTGGCGTCGACGAACGTCTCTGCGCAGTCACCGCCCTGGAGGATGAACGCCTCGCCGCGGCTCGCCGCGGCGATCTTCGCCTTGAGCCCGTCGCACTCACCCGCGAACACCAGCGGCGGCATGGTCCGCAACCGGGCAACCGCGGCCGCCACGGCCGCCGGGTCGTCGTACGTCGGCTGCTGCGCGGCACCGAGGGCGTGCAGCTGCTCGAGGGTCGGGATCTGCGCTCGTCCTGAGGAGGCGAGGGACGAGCCGTCTCGAAGGGTCACCGGACAAGGGTACGGCGCGCGATGTTGACCTGCCGATTCAGTGACGAACCACGGGCACCTGGACCTCCTGCGCTCCAGGAGGGCCCGGTCTGGACTAACCTGCCAGACGTGAGCAAGTTGCGCTCGCTCAAGCAGCAGCTCGACCTGTTGCGCGGACGGTACGTCGGCTTCCGGGTCGAGTCCGCCGCGGACCGGGACGAGTGCATGCAGGTGCTCGACGAGGTCCGCAGGCTCGAGCTGAAGCGGGTCAAGGGCGGCAGTGTGCTGGAGTCGGCGGCATTCGCCGACGTGGATGTCGATGACCTGCTCTTCGCCGTACGGGACACCGCGGACAACCGGATCGTGGGCTGCATCCGCTCGACGCCTGCGGCCCAGATCGCGACGCTCCGGTCCAGTCGCGACGAGTACCAGATCGACAAGCTCACGCCGGAGCTCCTGGACCGCACCCAGGTCCTCACCCGGTTCGCCGTGCTGCGCTCCCATCGGAGCACCCTCGCGTCGTACGTGATCATGCGCGAGCTCTACCACGACTCGCTGGCGCAGGGACGGCTGATCAGTCTCCAGAGCTGTGAGCCCGGTCTGTACGCCACGTACCTGCGGCTCGGCTTCCGACCGATGGGCTCGGTGCACCAGAGCTCGCAGGGCGGGTTCCGGGTCCCGATGGTCCTCGTGCACCACGACCGTGAGTACTTCGAACGTATCGGAGCTCCGATGCTGAGGGAGCTGCCGCGCGACGCGCCACTGCCGACCGAGGCCACGCTCTGGTACCGGGAGCTGGAGGCGCGCGAGGGTCGGATCGACCCTGGCGTCGCGTTCTACGAGAGCGACGAAGAGGACGCCGCTGGTGCGCCCGAGGTGCACGAGTGGCTCACCGACGGCCTGAGCGACAAGGGTCGCACCGAGCTGCTTCGCAACGCCTTGGAGGTGAATTGCACCGACGGCGACGTCGTCATCGCCGCAGGAGACGGCGGCCGGTTCCTCGGCTTCGTGCTCGACGGGGTCGTGGAGGTCCGGGCCGACGAGCGCGTGGTGCGGATGCTGGGCGAGGGCGAGCTCTTCGGAGAGATCGCGCTCGTCCTCGACCGGCCGCGGACGGTCGACATCGTCGCTGCCGGCGACGACACGCGCGTGCTGCTCCTGAGCCAGACGGCTCTCACTCGGCTGTCCAGCGGGCCCGACCAAGCCCAGGTGTGGCGCAACATCGCCAAGGTGCTGGCTAGGCGGTTGCCGTACACGACCTGATGAACGAGACCAGCTCGGTCGCCAGCTGATCGGCACGCTCGAACTGCACGGCGTGACCGGTGTCCACCTCGACCAGTCGGCTCGTGGGTGCTCCTTCGAGGACCGGTGCGATCCAGGCGCGGACCTTCCCGTTGTCGACGATCCGGTCACCCGTGGCAGTCAGGGCGAACGTCGGCAGCCGGACGCCGAGGATCGCCTCCCACGACCGCTCCTGCACCTCGTCCATCACCACCACTGACTTCAAGGTGAGCTCGGTCGTCTTGAGGTCGTCGGCGTCGATGAAGTCCAGCCCCTCGGGCGCGAGGGTGAAGTCCGTTGCCTGCAGCGGGACGGGGACGAACGACTCGTCGCGATCGGGACCGAGATCGAAGTGGGTCAGCAGGTGCTCCACCACGCGCTCGGTCATGTCGATCACCGAGCGGAAGCGGGCGTTCCAGAACAGCCCGGGTGTCACGAGCAGCAGGCTGGAGAGCCAATCCTCGTCCTGGAGGTGATGGGCCGCCACAGCCGCGTACTGCGCCCCCTGGCACCAGCCGGCGAGGTGCACCCGTTCGTAACGCTCGGCCAGGAACCGCAGGTGCTCCTCGACGTCGTCGATCGTCCGGTCGGCACTGCCGAGGTCGCCCCGGCCCTCGTTGCGACCGCACCCGCGACGGTCAGGCGCGAAGACGTGCATAGTCCGACTGCGCGCAGATGGCCTCGGCGAGGGGCCGCTGCCACAACGAGTGGCTCATCCCGCCGTGCAGGACGACCACGACATCCTCGGCCTGCTCAGGGCCCCAGAGGCGGTAGTGGATGGCGTAGCCGTCGGACATGGACTGGACGGCGGACTTCTCCTGCTCCGGCCAGGACGCACGCGGGGCGCGGCCGGTCGTTCCCCAGCCGCGCTGCCACACGTCAGGCGGCGTGACCTGCAGACCTTCGGGGGTCACCTCCGCGTAGAGCCGGCTGAGGTCGAGCTTGCCTCCGCGGCCCCAGCGCAAGCTGGGTGTGACCGGCTCACGCTCGATCAGTCGCGAGCCGAATGCACCCTCCTGAGCAGCCAGGTCGTCGGCCTGCGCGGCCACGAGCATCGCTGCTCGCGTGAGCACCGAGGTCTCCCCCACGTGGGCTCCGACGATGAGCGGCCATCCGCGCTCGTTGATCGCCTCCACCAGGCGCAGAGCACGGAGCACACCGCCGACGCGGGACACCTTCAGGTTGGCGACGAAGGAGCCGGGCAGGTCGTCGTACCGCTCGAGGTCGGCCATCGTGCACAGGCTCTCGTCAAGGATGACCGGCACCTGGAGCGCGACGCTGATCGCGCTCTGCGTCAGCGCGTCCCGCGGAGCGACTGGCTCCTCGACGCCGAACAGCGGCGCGTCGAGAGCCGACAGATAGCCGAGCGCGTCGTCGGGAGCACCTGCCCAGAGGTTGTTGGCGTCGACGCGGACCCGCCATGTCTCGACACCGTGCCACGCGGCCAGCTCGGCGATGTCAGCGAGCTTCTGCCGATCGACCTCCAGCTCCCCGCCGAGCTTCACCTTGAAGTCGGTGAGGCCGACGATGCAGTACTGGTCGATCAGGAACCTGGTCTTCCACCGCTCGTCGTTGCCGAGCACGGCACTGTAGCGATGCGGCCCGCCAGGTGCCATGAGCCCGAGCAGTCCCTCGACACTGGTGTCCTGCTCCTGCGCGAACAGGTCGAGCAGCGCCATCTCGACGGCACACCATGCCGACGGAGAGCCGTCGATCTCCTTTTCGTGCCCGGCCGTCCACGCGCGCAGGTCGTCGATCGAGCCACACTCCGCGGTGATCTGTGCGGCGCGTTCAGCGAGCCAGGCGCGGACGGACTCGCGGGTCTCCCCGGTCACGTACGGCCGCGGGCAGCCCTCGCCGTAGCCGCGCAGCCCGCCACGCGTCGCCTCGACCCACAGGCTCTCCCCATGCGTGCGTTCGGCCGACGCGTGCCGGAACGTCATCTTCAACGGGACCCGGAGCTCGGAGAACTGCAGCCGCAGACCGTCCATCCGGCAACAGTGGCACGTCGTGGACGGCGCCACCAGACCCAAGCGGCTCGCTACCTCGGATCGTCGGTCGGGTTGATGTCCATCTTCTCGAGATCGGTGAAGCGTGGCGGCTCGTCGTCCTTGTTGGCGATCCGGTTGATCAGCCAGGTCACGACCCAGAGGCCGATTCCGATCACCATCAGTCCGCCGGCGATCTCGTAGACGATCGAGTCGCGGTCGACCCACGGACCGGCGAGGTAGAGACAGAGGATCGCCGCGACGGGGGGCACGACGGTCGGCGCCGTGAAGAAGGTCTTGTTGTGGTCGGCGCGCTTGCGCTTCAGGATCATGCAGGCGACGTTGACGATCGCGAACACGCACAACAGCAGGAACGCCGTCGTGCTGCTGAGGTTGGCGACGACGTTGCTGTCAGGGTCGCTGGTGACGTACCAGATCAGCAACAGCGCGAGCACGGTGGTGAACACGACGGCGAGCCACGGCGTACGACGACCCGGCAGGACCGCGGCGAGCTGCTTGGGCAGCACCCGCTGCTTCGCCATCCCGTAGACGAGGCGGCTTGCCATCAGCATGTTGATCAATGCGGTGTTCGCGACCGCGAACACCGCCAGGAACGGGAAGACCTTGTCGATCGGGAAGTCGGGTGAGCCGATGTGCACCACCTCGACCAGCGCCCGTCCCTCGGCTTCGTAGATGTCCTTGAGCTGCTGCTCGTCGAGGACGCTCACCACGGAGATGGCGACCAGGATGTAGAGGAGCGCGGCGATGCCGAGTCCGAGGAACATGGTCCGCGGGAAGATCCGTTCGGGCTCCTTGGTCTCCTCGACCATGTTGACCGAGTCCTCGAACCCGACCATCGCGAAGAACGCGATCGAGGTCGCGGCCGTGACCGCGAACACCCAGCCCATGTCCTGGTAGTCGTCGAAGCTCAGCAGGTCGTCCATGTTGGCGTCGCCGCGGGCAACCACGGCGAACCCGACACCGATCACGATGCACAACGCGGCCATCTCGATGACGGTGAGCACGATGTTGAACTTCACGCTCTCTCCGACGCCACGGAGGTTGATGATCGCGAGCAGCACCATGAACGCCAGTGCCACGAGGGTCACCACGCCGGTGTCGACCGAGGTGACGGTGGTCCCGTCGACGGTCGTCGACCACACGTCGTTGAGGGCGAGGCCGGCGAAGAGGTTCTGGGCGAGCGTGTTGGCTGACGTCGATGCGCTGGTGATGCCCGAGCAGACCACCGCGAACGCGACCATGAACGTCAGGAAGTGGATCCCGAACGCCTTGTGCGTGTAGAGCGCCGCGCCCGCGGCTGCCGGGTACTTGGTGACCAGCTCGAGGTAGGAGAACGCGGTCAGGACGGCGACCACGAAGGCGAGGAGGAACGGGAGCCACAGCACGCCGCCGACGTACCCGGCCATCTGACCGGTGACGGCATAGACACCCGCGCCGAGGATGTCCCCGACGATGAACAGCAGGAGGAGCCAGGGTCCCATCACCCGCTTGAGCTCGCGGGGCTCCTCAGCGGCCGGAGTCTGGTCCGGCGAGGTCGACACTGTCATCCGAGTCCTCCAGTGATCGGTTCCATCCCCCGGACGTCACCTTCCCGCAAGCCTTCCGGTTTTGGGAAGCACCGCGCCGGAGCGCGTCAGACCCGGTGCCCCCTGACCAGGACCGCCTGGGGCCGCCCCAGCGCGTCGGGATCCGATCGGAGGTCGCCGTCGACGACGAGCAGGTCGGCGTCGTACCCCGCCGCCAGCCGACCCGTCTCGCTGCCGACACCGCACGCGTCAGCGGCACCGGACGTGCCGGCGACGAGCGCCTCCTCGACCGGGTAGCCGCTCCTGACCAGGTCGGTGACCGCCAACCACGCGTTGCCGTGTGCCTTGAGCGGCATCGCTCCGGCGTCGACCCCGGGCACGACGCCGACCCCGCGTTCGCGCATCCGCCCGACCTGCTCGTAGCGGCGGGTGAACATCGTCACCTGGTCGAGGCCCATCGACTCCATGACCTCAGCGATCTGCGGTGGTGGCGGCGGCAGCAGCGGCACCTTCGAGAGGTCGTTGCCCATGGTCGGGTCGACCAGCACGCCCGCAGCCGCTACCCGGTCGAGCAGGTCGTCCGAGATCACGCTGCCCTCGTCGGAGATCCCCGTGAAGTGCTCGATCCCGTCGACACCTGCGGCCAGCGCTACCTCCATGCCGTTGATCGAGTGTGCATGGGCGAGCACCTCCAGTCCGACGTCGTGCGCCGCACCGACGAGCACCCGCAGGTCGGCGAGGGCGTAGTGCGCACCCAGCATGTCCGTGCCCGGCGTCAGGAAGCCGCCGCTGGCCATCACCTTGATGACGTCCACGCCGCGCTCGTGGTGCGCGGCGACCGCCGCCACCAGGTCGTCAGGTGTGGCCGCGGTACAACCGAGGTAGTGACAGTGGCCCCCAGGGACCGTGATCGGCGGTCCGGCGGCGACGATCCGCGGCTGGCCGGCGGTACGGCGGTCCCGGAACCCGAGCGTCCGGTAGTCGCGGTCACCCAGGTCGCGGACCGTGGTCACCCCGGCTGCCGCCTGCGTCGCCAGGGACTTCTCGATCTCGGCGTCGACCTCCGCCGGCGTCATCGAGCCCGCCCGCTCCAGCGAGCCGATGCCGGCGTCCGAGACCAGGTGCACGTGGGCATCGACCAGGCCGGGCATCAGCGTGCCGTCGTACGACGACACCTCGCACCCCTCGGGCACCGGGAAGTCGACCGGCTCGACGCCGACGATCCGCTGGCCCTCGACGAGCACGGTCGCGCCGCCCGCGAGGAAGCGGGTGCCGTCGAAGGCGTGGGGAGCGCGCACCGCGAGCACAACCCGAGTGTGGACCTCGTCAGGTCCCCTGTCATCCGCCTTGCGAAGGGCACTCAATCGCGCTTCCCACGTTCCCATTACTCCTGGATGGCCCATTACTCCTGGATGGGCAGCGTGGTGATGGCGCGCGCGATCCGGATCGGGATCTCCGGCTCCATGAAGTGCGGAGCGTCGACCCAAGCGAACCGGCCGGGTGACCAGCGGCCGACGTAACTACGTCGAAGGTCCCCGATTCGTTGCGCGTACCCGGGCGTTGCCCAGTCGGACTGGGTCCAGGGCTCTTGCCCGGAAGCGAGGTAGGTCAGCGGCACCTCCGGTTCCCGCTCCCCCCGGGCAATGCTGTAGCGGTAGAGGCGGCACTGGTTGATCTTCTCGAGAGACCGTCGTTCGTCCCTCTGCTGGTTCCGCAGAGAACAGATGCTCCACCTAGGGGCGAGATACCGCTCGAGCTCGAGCTCGTCGGGGAACAGCGCGTCGAGGAGCACGATCCCCGCCACCTGGTCCGGGTGGGTTACGGCGAAGGCTTGGGCGACCATGCCGCCGAACGACGCCCCCAGCAGGATGAAGGGGCCTTCCTCGCCGACCGCTTCGGTCAGTCCGACGACGTCAGCCACAATCTCCTCAGGTGTCTGCACGTCTGGCAGGTCCTCGCTGCGGCCAGTGTTGCGCCGCTCGTAGCCGCAGAACCGGTGCTCGTCGTGAAGCTGGCCCTCGATCCACAGCCCGTTGTCGACCGCGAAGGCGTCCTCGTAAGTCATCCAGCCGTGCAGGTAAAGCACGGTGGGCGCGCCGTGCCCTGCGCAGCGCGCGTAGAGGTCGTGGCCGTTCACCTCGAAGAGCCCCTCGATGATGTCGTGCTCGTCTTCCGGCGCCTCCTCCGACCCTTCCGTCTCGAAGGGCGACGAAGCTGGCTCGCTCTCGGACGCGGGGGACAGCGTTTCGGAAGGCTGGGACTCACCTGTGCCGCAGCCGGCAAGGACGAGAAGGACGAGCACAGCGGAAGCGACGCGGAGCGTACCCATGGTGTCCTCCTGATGGCGACAATTTGCGGGTTGCTCAGAAGAACGAGACCAGGCAGCCTTTTGGTTGCATTCCCGCGCGCGGCCGTTCCGACGACGCCAGCCGCTCTGCGACTGGTTCGACCATCGGTGGAGGGCTCCAGCGCGATGTAGGGTCCAAGACTCGTGCGAAGCATCGAGGTTCGCGGATTGGCCGTGCCGCGAGATTGTCGGCGCGAGGATGCAACCGGAGGGTCGGCTCGTCTCGTTCTCCTGAATGATCCCCGAGACGGGTGGGCACCAGGAGGACGCCATGGCAGCGGGAAACGACCAGGAGTTCCTCGACTTCGCCGAGGCCTCACGGACGCGTCTGCGCCGAGCCGCGTTCCTCATGTGCGGCAACTGGGATCACGCCTCGGACATCACCCAGGAGGCTCTGATCCGGCTGTACGTGACCTGGCCACGGATCGACAAGGGAGCCGGACTGGCCTCCTACGCGCGCCAGACGGTGATCAACGTCGCGATCGACTGGGCTCGTAAGAAATCCTCCGGCGAGCTCCCGGACGACGACCCTGCTCGCGGCCGATCGGCGGCCACGGGCGATGAAACCGACGGGATCGCGGACCGGATCACCATCCTCAGCGCACTGGCTACGTTGGCGCCCCGTCAGCGGGCCTGTGTAGTGCTGCGTTACTACGAAGACCTGAGTGTCGCTGAGGTCGCGCGGGTGCTGGGTTGTCGAGAGGGCACCGTGAAGAGCCAGACCGCACGCGGCCTGGACACGCTCCGCGAAGCCCTGGGGGACTTCGTCATCACCGAGGAGGCGACGTCATGACCCCGGCGAAACAACTGTTGACGGCAGCGTTGGCCGACGAACCGAGGGACGACCTCGACCTGGTCGCGGTCGTTGCCGCCGGCCGGCGACGCCGACAACGTCGGCGGAACTGGAGGGTGGGAGCCACGGTGGCGGTCACTGCGACCGCGGTGGTGGCCGCCGCGTTCGGCCCTCGGCTTCTCGACGACCCGGCGGAGCCGGAGCCGGCGCCACCGACGCCGAAGGTGGTCCCGGTCGAGGTCCTGCCGCTGAATGATGCGGCAGAGCTGCCTGGTGGCGCGCTACGGACCCACCACTCGCCAAATGACGAAGTAGGCCCCGGCACGGACCGGTGGGCGGGCGTGACCGAGGACGGCTACGTGGTCCGGATCCGCCGTGTACTTCGAGACCCACACTCTTAGCATCGGCCTCGTCGATCCGGCGACCGGGAGCACCGAGTGGCTTCCGCAGGCCGACTTCCGGTTAATCGAACCGGACCCGCTGCGACTCACTACCGAAGAGCTGGTTTTCCTGGGTGGGGTCGGCATCGGATCCGCTGCCGCGGTCGCAGTGTACGACCGGGTCGCCGGACGGTGGTCCTCCTACGCCCGGGTCAAAGCTTTCAACAACGACAGCCAACACATGTACCAGCTGGATCCGGTCACGCGGGCATGGGTGGACGCCGCGGACCAGCTGTGGATCAAGCTGTTCGAGGCGCCGGGCGCTGACCACACCGAGTGCACGCCCCCTCCCGACGAGGAGGTCGACCAAACCTGCTGGGAGCGGTGGTGGTCGGTGCCGTTCCGTGAGGGCGGTCGTGCCACGCGGTCCGAGGCCTTCGAAGGCACATCCCTGGCCTGGGCAGGCGAGGTCGTCGTTTCCGCTTCCGCGCAGGGGCTGACGATCATCACACCAACCGAGCAGGTCACTGTCCCACTCGCGGCCCCGGAGGGATGCGAACTGCGTGCCGGCTACCCCCCTGACGTGTACTCCGCCTCCCCGCCAGTGGTCTGGATCCCGTGCGCCGACGGGTCCGGGAGTGTGGTGATCCACGACGAGACCGGAGCCCCGCTGTTCGCCCTGCCCAGAGACAGGTACGCGTACGCGGGCGGGGTTGCCGGTGACGGGTTCGTCGGCATCACCACCGCCGGTCGCGACGCCGAACTCTTCCTCATCGAGCCGCAGTCGCGCCGCGTCTACACCGTCGCGTCCGGTCCGCACACCGTCTTCACCGACATCGGCGGCGGGCTACTCGCCTGGCAATCGCCGGAGGAAGGCTGGCTGGAGAGGGACGGCAGCGACTACTGGATCGCCGAGCTTCCCTGACCCGCGCGACCCAGACACGGCACGAAGGGTGACAGCGTTGATCGCGACGAGCCTGGCCGAGCGGGAACGCTCGAGCTCGAGGCCGCTCCGGACCGGGTGTTTCGACAGCGCCCAACCATCGGTTGGTTCTCCACGGAAGGTCAACGCTTGCTGCCGAGCTCAGCCGAAGAAGACCTCCGCCTCGGCGTACTCCTCCGGGCCGACCAGCTTCAGCTCGCCGGTGCCCTCGATGAGGGGCAGCCGGACGATGTCCTTGCCGCGCAGCGCGACCATCACGCCGAACTCGCCGTCGGCGACGGCGTCGATCGCCTGCAGCCCGAAGCGGGTCGCGAGCCACCGGTCGAAGGCGGTCGGGGTCCCGCCTCGCTGGACGTGGCCGAGCACGACGGCGCGCGCCTCCGCTCCGGTGCGCTGCTCGATCTCCTTCGCGACCCGGTCGCCGATGCCACCGAGGCGGACGTGTCCGAACTCGTCGACCTCGCCGCTCTGCAGCGTCATCCCGCTGCCGTCGCGCGGCACGGCGCCCTCGGAGACGACGAGGATCGGCGCGAACCGGGACTCGAAGCGCTTCTGCACGCAGGGCGCAGACCTCGTCGATGTCGAACGGCTGCTCGGGGATGAGCACGACGCTGGCGCCGCCGGCGATGCCCGGCGTGGAGGGCGATCCAGCCCGCGTGCCGCCCCATCACCTCGACCACGAGCACCCGGTGGTGGGACTCCGCCGTGGTGTGGAGCCGGTCGATGGCCTCGATCGCGATGTTGACCGCGGTGTCGAAGCCGAAGGTGAAGTCGGTGCCCGACAGGTCGTTGTCGATGGTCTTCGGCACGCCGACGACGTTGACGCCCAGGTCGGCGAGCTTGGTGGCGACGCCGAGGGTGTCCTCCCCGCCGATCGCGACCAGCGCGTCGACCCCGCCGGCGGCGAGGTTGTCCTTGATCTGCTGCACGCCGCCCTCGACCTTGAACGGGTTGGTGCGGGACGACCCGAGGATGGTGCCGCCGCGCGGCAGGATCCCGCGGCACTGGTCGATGCCCAGGGGCATCGTGATGCCTTCCATCGGACCCTTCCAGCCGTCGCGGAAGCCGACGAACTCG
Source organism: uncultured Actinomycetota bacterium (assembly GCA_963724275.1). Taxonomy (GTDB): domain Bacteria; phylum Actinomycetota; class Actinomycetes; order Propionibacteriales; family Nocardioidaceae; genus Nocardioides. Next base: position 508,776 of record CAVRUB010000015.1, read on the forward strand.
AAGCCGTGCTCGCTTCACCCCCTTGCGCACGACGGCCCGGATGACGGCGTTGAGCCCGGGGCAGTCGCCGCCGCCGGTCAGGACTCCGACTCGCATGCCGACTCCTTCGGTTTGAACGTTCAAGTGAAATCGAGCCTAGCGCCCAGCGGCGGCCGGGGTCACTGCCCGGCTCCCGCTCGCTACGGTGAGCCCCATGACGTTCTCGATCGTTGCCCGCTCCGCCGACGGGGAGTCGTGGGGCGTGGCCGTTGCCTCGAAGTTCCTGGCGGTCGGTGCAACAGTTCCGGCCGCCGTCGCCGGCGTCGGCGCTGTCGCGACCCAGGCCGACGCGAACGTGGCCTACAAAGGACTCGCCCTCGCCCATCTCGACGAGGGCGCGACCGCACCGGTCGCCGTGCAGCGCCTGCTGGAGGAGGACGACGGGCGGCACCACCGACAGGTCGGCATCGTGGACATCGACGGCGGCGCGGCGTCCCACACCGGTCAGGAGTGCATCCCGTGGGCGGGCGGCACGACCGGCGAGGGGTACGCCATCCAGGGCAACTGCCTGACGGGCGCCGAGGTCGTCGACGCGATGGAGGAGGCCTGGCTCGCCAGTGACACGGACGGCCCCGCTGGCCGACCGGATGCTCGCCGCGCTCGCTGCCGGCGACGCCGCCGGCGGGGACAAGCGTGGCCGGCAGTCCGCGGCGATCCTGGTGGTCAAGGAGGGGGCAGGGTACGGCGGGCTCGACGACGTCGCCGTCGACCTCCGGGTCGACGACCACGCCACGCCGATCGACGAGCTGGCTCGGCTGCTCGACCTCAGCGACCTCTACCTCACCGCGTCCACCGAGGAGGAGAAGGTCACCGTCGACGACGAGCTGCGCGAGGAGCTCGAGGCGTTCGCGGCCACCGCCGGGCACCGCGACTTCCGGGACTGGGTCGGCACGGAGAACTACGAGATGCGCGTCGCCCCGGACCTCACCTGGATCGACGCGCGGGTCCTCGGGATCGTCCGGGCGTCAGCCCTCTAGCTTGTCGAGGGCGGCCTGCGCCGCGTCGCGCTCGGCGGTCGCGGTCCGCAGCGAAGCGGCCGCCTCGTCCCGGACGTCCTCCGCGTCACCGAGCTCGTCGTCGACCTCGTCGAGCTCGGTCTCGAGGTCGGCCAGCCGGCGCCGCAGCTCGTCGAGCTCGGCCTGGAGCTGGAGCGACCGGGCGGACAGCCGGTCCACGTCGCGCGGCGGCGTCGGCGTGCGCCGCAGCGGCTTCGTCGTACGACGCCGTGGCCTGGTCCAGACGCTCCGCCGCCGCCGCTCTGGCCTTGGCGCCCGCATCCGGGTCGGGCACGACCCGCAGGGAGGGCGGGCCCGGCTCCGGTGCCTCGCGCGCCGTCGCCGAGAATCCGAGGGCCTCGGGCACCGCGAGCGCAGCGGCGAGCTCCGCCTCGCCGACCGCATCGACGCCAGTGCGCTGCAGAGGCGAGACCAGCAGGCCGCTGCGGACCGCACGTCCGCAGTCCGCGTCGACCATCGCGGCCGTGAGCGTGCGCCTCGACCTGGTCGGCGACCGCCTGGGTGACCTTGTGCCCGGCGTCGGCCGCGTGCTGCCGGGCCTGCTGCGTGACAGCGGCCGTGACCTGGCGCCGCTGCTTGGTGAGGGCGCGCAGCTCGCCGGCGGACATCGCCGCCTGTGCGTCCCGGAGCGCGGCACCGACGCTCAACAGCTGCTCGACCTGTCCGGACTCCCGGCGCACCAGGAGGTTGACCACCCAGGCCGCGATACCCGGCTTCTTCAGTGCCTTCACCGGTGCCGCGAGGTCGGTTCCCTTGAGCTCCTTCGCCTTCGCGTCCCGCGCCGCCGTGAACTCCCCTGGCGGCAGCGCATACAGCTCGTCGGCGATCTCGAGCAGGCCCCCGCTCATCAGTCGTCCAGTCCTTGCTGGATCGCGTAGCGGGTCAGCTCGACCCGGTTGTGGAGCTGGAGCTTGCGCAAGGTGTTCTGCACGTGGTTCTGGATGGTGCGGTGCGAGAGCACCAGCCGCTCGGCGATCTGCTTGTAGGACATGCCCTTGGCCACCATCTTGAGCACCTCGGTCTCGCGCTCGGTGAGCTGCTCCCCCGGCGGCGTCTCCGGCCCCGGGTCCAGTGCGATCCGGCGGAACTCCCCGAGCACCAGCCCGGCCAGACCGGGCGTGAAGACGCTGTCCCCCGCACCGACGCGCCGGACCGCCGAGATCAGCTCGTCCCGCGAGGCCGACTTGACGAGGTAGCCGGTCGCCCCGGCCTTGACCGCCTCCAGGACGTCGTCCTGCTCGCCCGACGCAGAGAGGATCAGCACACGAGCGGAGGGGTCCTCCTGCAGGACGGTCGCCGTCACGTCGACGCCGCTCGGCGGCGGGATCTGCAGGTCGAGGACGACGACCTGCGGCCGGACGGCCCGGAACCTGGTGATCGCCTCGGTGCCGGTCGCGGCGGTCGCCACGACCTCCAGCCCGGCGGCCTCGAGGTCCTTCGCGACGGCGTCGCGCCACATCGGGTGGTCGTCGACGACCATCACCCGCAGCCGAGCATCTGCCTCCATGACCCCGGACCCTACTCAGGGACGGCCTGGAACCGGCCGCGGCGGTGCAGCAACGCCGCCCCGTCGGAGTCGCCCACGGTGACCGAGTCGAGGGCGACCTCGACCTCCACCGACCAACCCACCTCCCGCTCTCCGACGAGCGAGACCTGGGCGTGGGTGGCCGCCCGCGCCAACAGTGGCCCGTACGGCGTCGCGACGAACTCCGCCTGGCGGAACGGTCCGCCGGGCGCCGGCACCGTCCCGGCGAACGCCTCGGCGAGCTGCCGGTCGTCCCACGTCAGCAGCTGGACGACCGCCCGCCCGCGGTCGCGCAGCTCGGCGAGGAGGTCGCTGTCGGGGTCGAGGAGCGCCAGCAGAGCGGGCCTCGGCCCCAGCGCCACCATCAGCGAGGTGACGGTGAGACCGGCTCGGGTCGCACCCTCACCCGCGGTCCAGAGAGTGACCCCGCTGCCGATCCGGCCCCGCAGCCGGCGGGCGGGATCCGGGTCGGGGTCGGCGAACGGGTGGCCGGTGTGGATCGTCATGGCGTCCCCCGCGTGCGGGGTACGACGAGCTCCCACTCGGTGCCGCGCGCACCGGTGCTGAGCGTCGCCGTGCCGCCGAGGTCACGGACCCGGCCCTCGATGGACTCGCTGACACCGAGTCGGCCCTCGGCGCGGGCGGCGTCCAGCCGGCCCGCCGGGATGCCACTGCCCTCGTCGCGCACCGAGACGGCGACCCGGTCGCCCAGGTCCTCAAGGAGCACCCAGGCCCGGGCGTGGTCACCGACGTGCTGCGCCACGTTGTCGAGACAGGCAGCGACCACGGCCACCAGCTCCGCGACGACCGGCGCCGGCAGGTCGACCGGACCACCGGGGAGCGCGACCTCGACGCCAGGACGTGGCGCGAGCTCGCCGAGCGCCGCCGCGAGGTCCTCCTCGCCGGCGCGGTCGGCTGCAGTCACCCGGTCCTGCGTGCGGATCAGGGATCGCAGCGCCTGCTCCTGCTCTCCTGCCAACCGCCCGAGCTCCGCGGCCTCGCCGCCGAGCTCGGTGCCCCGACGTTGGACCAGCGCCAGCACCTGGAGCACCCCGTCGTGGACGACCCGCGCGAGCCGCGAGCGCTCCGTGGCCGCCGCCGCCTCCCGTTCGGCCAGGTCGCGTTCGACCGCCATCTGCTGCAGCGACTCCACGAGGTAGCCGACGATCGGCCCGCCCAGCAGGATCAGGAACACGTAGCCGTAGTTGCCCTGGTCGAAGTCGGGGCGGATCAACAGGTCGGTGCCCCCCAGGACCACCGCGGCGACCAGTCCGCCCCGCCAGCCGTAGCGCACCGCCCAGGCCAGCAGCGCGCCCATGATCCAGAACCCGGGAATCGTCGCGTTGAACCACTCGCCCTTGACGAAGGGTGTCGCCACGAGCAGTCCGACGGTGATGGCGAGGTCGGCTACCAGGAGCCGGGGGGTTCGCCGGATCGGCTTGGCGTAGCTGACGAGGGCGTAGGTCGTCCAGCCGATCATGATGGCGACACAGAACCAGCCCGCGGTGGGATGGTCGAAGTTGTCACGGTAGGCGATCAGCGCCACGGCGTTGACGAGCACGACGATCCGCAGCACCGCGAGCGCGCGGAACATCCGGTTCTCGACCGCGACTGCCGCGCGGACGGATGCACCGGTCACGGTCAGGCAGCTGGCTTCCGCTGCTCGTCGCCCTTCGAGGAGTCGCCCTTCTTGGCCTCTTCCTTCGCGCGGGTGGCGTACATGTCGACGTACTCCTGGCCCGAGAGCCGCATGATCTCGTACATGATCTCGTCGGTGATCGACCGCAGGATGAAGCGGTCGTTCTCCAGTCCGGCATAGCGGGAGAAATCGAGCGGCTTGCCGAAGCGGACGTTCGGACGGGTCCACCGGCCGAACTTCTTGCCCGGCGGGGCCACCACGTCGGTGCCGACGACGGCGACCGGGATGACCGGCACACCTGTCTCGAGGGCGAGCCGGGCGATGCCGGTCTTGCCGCGGTAGAGCCGGCCGTCGTGCGAGCGGGTGCCCTCGGGATAGATCCCGAACAGCTCACCCTCGCCGAGGACTCGCTTGGCCGACATCAGGGCGCCGGCGGCGGCGTCCGCGCCGGCGCGGTCGATCGGGATGTTGCCGGTGCCGCTGAAGAAGGTCTTCTGCAGCCAGCCCTTGAGGCCGGGAGTCGTGAAGTACTCCGCCTTGGCCACGAAGCTCACCTTGCGCGGCACGACGAGCGGCATGAAGAGCCAGTCTGCGTAGGAGAGGTGGTTGCTGGCCAGGATCGCCGGCCCCTCGATCGGGCACGCTCTCGACCCCGTCGGCACGCGGGCGGAACACCAGCTTCAGCACCGGCCCGAGAGCGATGAACTTGAGGAACCAGTAGAACACCCACGCACCCTTTCCCCGCGACCGACGAGCGACAGCCTAGTGCCTGGATCGATGCGACCGACACTGGTGCAGAATCGCGCCATGAGCCGCCACCCTGAGTACGACCCGCTGACCATCGACGCCCGCCCCGACCTGACCGGTGGGCGCCGGATCGGGGTGCTCCTGAGCCACGGCTTCACCAGCTCGCCGCTGTCGATCCGGCCGTGGGGACGCGCCCTCGCGGAGCACGGGTACGGCGTGCGCGTCCCCCTGCTCCCCGGCCATGCGACTTCGTGGGAGGACCTCAACACCAAGACCTGGGAGGACTGGTACGGCGCGCTCCGGAGCGAGTTCGACACCCTGGCCGCGGAGCACGACGCCGTCGTCATCGGCGGGCTGTCGATGGGAGGGGCGCTGGTGCTGCGGCTGGCGGCCGACGTCGGCGAGCAGGTGTCGGGGGTCATCGTCGTCAACCCCGCCCTCGCCACGAAACGCCTCGACGCGAAGGTGCTGGTGGTGCTGAAGCACGTGGTCGGGTCCTTTCCCGGTCTCGCGAACGACATCAAGAAGGCCGGTGTCGAGGAGCACGGCTACACCCGGACCCCGCTCAAGGCCATCCACTCGCTCGTCCGGTCGTGGAAGCCCTTGGTCGCCGACCTCCCCAAGGTCACCGCACCGCTCGTCTACTTCCGGTCCGCCGAGGACCACGTCGTGGACGAGGCGTCGCAGCCGGTCATCCTCGGCGGGATCGGTTCCACGGACGTCGAGGTCATCATGCTGCCGGACTCCTACCACGTGGCCACGCTCGACAACGACGCCGAGACCATCTTCGAGAAGTCGGCCGAGTTCATCGCCCGGGTCACTGCGCCCTAGAAGCGCCTAGAAGCGCCGTGGAAGCACCCGGGCGATTGCGGACGGTCGTAGGCTGATGGCATGGCCCGCGACGACGAACCGGAGTCTGCCGACCTGGCCCGGGAGCGGGAGCGGGAGTGGCAGGACATCGTCGACAACTTCGGCGAACGTGCCGTCCTCGACACGGAGGACGAGACGCCCGCCGTCGACGCAGCCCGACCGACCGGACCCGATGACCTCGGCGCACTTGACGAGCCCGGCCTGGCGCGGGACCAGGCGAGCCCGGACGACGAGTTCGTGCCCCCGACGCCGCCGCCGGTCCCCCGCCCTCCGGTCGACCGGCTGCTCGCCTGGATCGGCGTGTTCGGCGCGCCCGCAGCCGTCCTGTTCCTCATCGTCGTCGGCGCCAGCGTGCCCGCCTGGGTCGGCCTGGTGCTCGCGGTCGCCTTCATCGGCGGATTCGGTTACCTGGTCATGCGGATGTCCGACGAGCCACGAGATCCCTGGGACGACGGCGCCGTTCTCTAGCCGGCCCGGCTCGGACCCCGCGACGGTTCGGCAGAGATGAGTGCGGCACCGACGGCCCCCGCCTCGGGGCCGAACCGGGTCGGCACCAGCGGCGGGACCTCGCGGTAGGTGGTCGCCTGCAGCGAGTCGAGGAGGCCGCGACGCGCCGGCTCGAGGAGCAGGTCGCCGACCGCGGAGACTCCCCCGCCCACGACCACGACCTCCGGGTCGAGGGCCGAGACCAGGCCGGCTATCCCGACACCGAGCCAGGTGCCGATCGTGGCGAACGCCTCGCGGGCGGCCGGATGGCCGCTACGCGCCAGCTCTGCCACCTCGGGCCCGTCGAGGTGGGAGCCGAGAGCGACGCGGATGACGCGCTCGAGCGCCCGGCCGCTGCAGTACTGCTCCCAACAGCCACGGAGTCCGCACTCACAGGCCAGTCCGTCGGGGACCACCTGGATGTGCCCGAACTCCCCCGCCATCCCGTGGGCTCCGCGCACCACCCGTCCGTCGAGGACCACCGCGCCGCCGATGCCGGTGCCCACCGTGACGAGGAGCGCCGAGGAGACCCCGCGGAGACCGCCGCAGACGAGCTCGGCGTGGGCCGCGCAGTTCGCGTCGTTGTCGAGCACGACCGGCACCCCGATCCGCTGCGAGAGCCGGTCGCGCACGGGCGCGTCCCGCCACGGCAGGTGGGCGGCGAAGCGGACGCGCCCACCCGCACGGTCGACCAGCCCGGCGACCGACAGGCCGACCCCGGACAGTGGTCGCCCACCGGCGACCTCGAGCGCTGCCTGCGCCACGGCCTCCTCGACCGCCGCGTCAGTCGCGGAGCGGCCGGGCATCGGGACCTGGACGGACGAGGCGACGGTCAGGTCGCCGGCCTCCCCCACGACCTCGACCGCGAGCACCTTCGTCCCGCCGACATCGACTCCGACGTGAACCGCGGGCGTCCTCACGTCCGCGCCAGGTCGGCAGCGCCGATCACCCCGGCCCGGTTGCCGAGCACGGCCGGACGGATCTCAGCCTGGGGCCGGTAGCCACGTCCGGTGAGCGCGTTGGCGAAGGTGTCGCGGATCGGGCCGAGCAGGAGGTCCCCCGCCTCGCTGACCCCGCCGCCGATCACGATCACGGCCGGGTCGAGCACCGCGACCAGTGAGGCGATCCCATGGCCGAGCCACCGACCGAGCGAACGCAGCTGCTCGATCGCGAACCGATCGCCCTCCTGCGCTGCTGCGGTGATCAGGGGGCCGGTGATGGCAGCCGGGTCACCACCCGCGCGGTCGAGCAGGTCACGAGCCAGCAGCGAGGGGCCGACCGCCGCCTCACGGGTCGCGCGCACCAGCGCCGTACCGGATCCGTACTGCTCGAAGCAACCCCGGTTGCCACAGCCGCACTGTCGGCCGTCCGGCACCACGCAGAGGTGGCCGATCTCCCCGGCGACGCCGTACGCCGCCGCGGCAGCAGCCGGCCACCGGCGATGACCCCGCCACCGACACCGGTGCCGACCGTGACCATCAGCTGGTCCTCGACGTCGCGGCCGGCGCCGTACCGGAACTCGCCCCACGCAGCGGCGTTGGCGTCGTTCTCGATGGTGACCGGAAGTCCGGTCAGGCGCGACAGGTCGCGGCCGAGCGGCTCGTCGCGCCACGCGATGTTGGGGGCGAAGAGGACCGTGGACCGGTCGGCGTCGATGTAGCCCGCGGCACCGACGCCCACGGCGGTGACCGGGTGTCGAGCGGCCAGGCCGGCGACGAGACCGGCGACCGCGGCCTCGATCGCAGACGGGTCGGTGGCCGGTGACTCGACCCGCGCCTCCTCGAGCACGGCGCCGTCGCCGTCGACCACCGCGCCGGCGATCTTGGTGCCGCCGATGTCGATGCCACACGTGAGATCGGCCGTCATCGGTCGTCTCCCGGAGCTTCGTCGGCATCCAGGTCGATGTGCTCGACCGCCGGGCCGCGCTGGGATGCACTCCGGTCGGACGCCGGCACGGCTCTCCAGGATCCCGGCCGCGGCCTGCAGCAACGAGCTCGCCGCCGTGAGCAGGTGGGCCTTCACGTCCGGCGACGTCTCGCGTACGGCGTGCACGACCCGGCAGACCGGGCAGTAGCGGCACTCGGCACTGCCCGTCGCGACGTGGTCGTTGACCTCCTGGGCCAGGGACGCGGCCTGGTCGGCCGAGGCCACCGAGGCCACTGCCGGTCCCGGTGCCCTGCTGGCGCGCCATGTCGGCGAGCGCGCCGAACAGCTTGAGCGCCTCCTCGCCGACGGTGCCGATCTCGGGCGGGTCCTGCGGGTCGGGCGGTCCTGCGGGTCCTGTGGATCGTGCGGTCCACTCATGTCGCGGCCTCCCTCGTCGTGCCGGGCGCCGGGTCCGGCCCGCGGAACCGGACCTGCAGCTCGCCGCCGTCCACCCGGGCACCGGCGACCCGGAGCCGCGCCAGCCCGGCCGGCAGCGTCAGCAGCCGACGTGACGACCCGACGGTGACGACGAGCTCGTCGCCGTTGCGCGCGAGGTCGACCTCGGCACGAGTGACGAACGGCAGCGCCAGGTGGAGCACGGCGTCCCCCCGGGCATCGCGTGCCACCCGGAAGGGGCCGTCGCCCTCGGGGCGGACGAGCGGGTCGTCGTCGCCGTACAGGCGGCTCGCCAGCTCGGTCAGCGCAGGTACGCCGACCGGCTCGCCCGGTTGGTACTGCGAGCGCCACACGGGAAGCCCGGCGAACGACTGGTCGACCTCCTTGAGCACGGTCTGCTGCGCATCGACCCAGCCCGCCCGCCAGGCATCACCGTCACCGGCAGGGAACACCCGGTTGGCCACCACACCGTCGACGCGGTAGCCGAAGAGCGACAAGCTGGTGTAGGCGCGGCGAGCCTCGGCCAGGACCACGTTCTCCGGGGTGAGCACCAGCCGGACCGAGGCGTCCTGGCCCGCCAGCAGGTCGTGCACCTCGTCGAGCTCGGCGTGCAGCCGGGTGATCGCGTCGAAGACCGTGTCGCCCGGCATCGGCACGCCCGCGGCGCGGTTGAGCACCGGCCGCAGCGCCTTGACCAGCCGTCGTTGGATGGGGAGCAGCCGCTCCATGTACCAGCCGAGCGCCTCTGGGAGCGCCAGCAGCCGCAGCGTCTCTGCCGTCGGGGCGCAGTCGACGACGATCACGTCCCACCGGTCGGAGCGGGCGTGGAGACGCAGCTCGAGCAGCGCCAGCACCTCCTCGGCGCCAGGGATCACCGTCATCTCCTCAGCTGCGACCGGGTCCATCCCCGCCGCATCGAGGACCGAGAGGAGGTAGCGCTGGATGTCGGCCCATGACTGCTGGAACCGCAGCTGGGCGTCGACCTGGTGGACGAAGAGCCGGTCCGCGATCTCGGTCGGCTCGGCGTGCACCTTCCCGGACGCGTCGAACGCATCGGCCAGGGAGTGCGCGGCGTCCGTGGAGAGGACCAGCGTCCGCAGTCCTGCGGCGGCGCCGAGAGCGCGGCCGTGCCGGCAGCCACGGTCGACTTGCCGACACCGCCCTTGCCGGTGAAGAGGACGATGCGCACAGGAGAGCTCCGCGGTGCCTGCAGGGCGATCAGGCGCCCGACTCGACGCGCTTCTTGAGACCCTTCAACGCCGTGTCGATCAAGATCTTCTCACCCTTGCGCTTGAGCATGCCGATCAGCGGGATGGAGACGTCCAGCGCGAGCCGGTAGGTGACCTCGGTGCGCCCCGGGGCCATCTCGTCGAGGACGTAGGCGCCGTCGAGGGCGCGCAGCATCTTGCCCTGCACGAGGGTCCAGGTGACCTGCCTGTCACCGTCCCAGACGTAGGAGAGCGTGTACTCGTCCTTGATCGGCGCGACGTCGAGCGCGAAGTAGACCTGCTGGGCGCGGCCGTGCGCGTGGGGGTCGGTTTCCTCGTAGGACTCCTTGACGTCGGCGACGGTGACGCCCTTGGCCCACGTGGGGTAAGCCGGGAAGTCGGCGATGACCGCCATCACGTCCGCTGCGGGTGCGTCCACGACGATCGACGACGACGTCTGCTCAGCCATGACCGCAGGCTACCGGAGAAGCGGGGCCCCCTGCGCGGCGGTAACCTGCCGTGCGGTCCATGTCAGGAGGAACAACCTTGCGCGAGTACTCCACTCCTCAGACGGTCGACGTCCCCACGACCGGGAACCTGACCGACGACGTGGTCCGCAACGCGGCCGAGGCTCCCGACGACGTCGTCTTCAGCCGGCCCTCCCAGGGCACCGGGGCGTGGGAGGACGTGACCGCAGCCGAGTTCCTCGCGGAGGTCCGGGGCGTCGCGAAAGGCTTGGTCGCAGCGGGGATCGAGGCCGGCGACCGGATCGGGATCGTCTCGCGCACCCGCTACGAGTGGACCCTGCTCGACTACGCCATCTGGTTCGCCGGCGCGGTCACGGTGCCGATCTACGAGAGCTCGTCGGAGGAGCAGGTCGCGTGGATCCTGAGCGACTCCGGCGCCAAGGCCGTGGTGGCCGAGGACAGCCGGCAGGTTGCGAAGGTGACAGCGGTACGACGTGGTCTGGACGACCTCCATCACGTCTGGTCGTTCGGCGACAACGCCGTCGACGTCCTCACGCGTCTCGGCGCCGACGTCGGTGACGACGAGCTGGAGAAGCGCCGTACGACGACGCAGCCCGGCGACCTGGCCACCTTGATCTACACGTCGGGCACGACCGGCAGCCCGAAGGGTTGCATGCTCACGCACGACAACTTCCAGACCGAGCTGACCGTCGCTGTCGCGGAGCTGGAGCGCCTCTTCGAGACCGAGGGGGCATCGACCCTGCTGTTCCTCCCGCTCGCCCACGTGTTCGCGCGGATCATCCAGGTGGGTGCCGTGAAGTCCCGCGCCCGGCTCGGTCACAGCGCCGACATCAAGAACCTGCTCCCCCAGCTGCAGAGCTTCCGACCGACGTTCGTCCTTGCCGTCCCGCGGGTGTTCGAGAAGGTCTTCAACACCGCGTCGCAGAACGCCACGGCCGACGGACGTGGCCGGATCTTCGACCTCGCCGCCGATACCGCGATCGCGTACTCCCGCGGTCTCGACACCGGGCGGGTCCCACTGCGAGTGCGCGCCCAGCACGCGGTGTTCTCGCGGCTCGTGTACGCGAAGCTCCGCGACGCGCTCGGCGGGCGTTGCGAGTTCGCGGTGTCCGGGGGCGCTCCGCTGGGCGAGCGACTCGGCCACTTCTACCGGGGGATCGGACTCACCGTCCTCGAGGGCTACGGGCTCACCGAGACCACAGCCGCGCTGACGGTCAACCTCCCTGACGCACTGAAGATCGGCACCGTCGGCCGCCCCCTCCCCGGAACAGCCGTCCGTGTCACCGATGACGGCGAGGTCGTGTTCAAGGGTGGCCAGGTCTTCTCCGGCTACTGGGCCGACCCGGACGCGACCGCCGAGGCCATCGACTCCGACGGCTGGTTCCACACCGGTGACGTGGGCGAGGTCGACGACGAGGGATTCGTCCGGATCACCGGGCGCAAGAAGGAGATCCTGGTGACCGCCGGCGGCAAGAACGTCGCCCCCGCCGTGCTGGAGGACCGGGTGCGGGCGCATGCGTTGGTCAGCCAGTGCCTCGTCGTCGGCGACGGTCAACCGTTCATCGGGGCGCTGGTCACGATCGATGCCGAGGCGCTGCCCGCCTGGGCCGAGCAGCACGGCAAGTCCGGGGGCGTCGAGCAGCTGGTCGACGACGCCGACCTGCGGCAAGCCGTCCAGGACGCCGTCGACGACGCCAACCAGGCAGTGTCGAAGGCGGAGGCCATCCGGAAGTTCGAGGTCCTGCCCTACGACTGGACCGAGGAGGGCGGTCAGCTGACCCCCAGCCTCAAGCTCAAGCGCAACGTCGTCCTCCGCGAGTGCCGCGACGAGATCGCGGCCCTGTACGAGGTCTGAGGCGTTCCACCGATGTCGGATCCGGCGTCTGGCTGGTTCGATCGGATCAGCACCTGACCCGATGTGACTAGGACCTGACGACGTTCGGTTCGGCTTCGCGATTTCGCTAACTGATACCACTTGTTCCTGGATAGCCTCCGATCGCTCGGTGCTGCCAATGGGCAGGGTGCCGCCGGGCTGGGACAGCAAACCCCGGGGAGACTTCGCGGCGCCGTGCCGCGGCCCCCCGGCATGGGGAGCGGGAGGGCTCTGAGATGGATCGTCGAAAGTTGCTGCTGGTCGTCGCCGCGGTCGTCGCGGTGCTCGGCGTGGCGCTCGTCTTTGTCTACGCGAAGGGCGCCGACAAGCGCGCCGCGGAGCAGTACGACACCACCGAGGTGTTGGTCGCTGCCAAGAAGATCGACCCGGGAGAGAGCTTCGACGACGCCCTCGAGAGCGGGAAGTTCGAGCTCTCGGACGTGACCCAGGCCCAGGTGCTGGAGGGTGCAGGGGACGAGGGGCGACCAGTACGAAGGTTCCGTCGCACTGACCGCCCTCTACCCGGGTGAGCAGCTCGTCCCCGACAAGTTCGGCGGCGCGTTCGACGTCGAGGCACAGACCACGCTGCCGATCCCCGAGGGCAAGGTCGCCATCTCGATCCTCGTCAACGACGACGGCCGGGTCGGCAAGTTCTTGGCCCCGGGCGCCCAGGTCGCCATCATCTTCACCGACATCGACCGGGTCACCCAGGAGCCGGTGCTGACAAAGGTGCTGCTGAACCGCGTGACCCTGCTCGCCGCGGGTAGCACGACCTCTCTCAACGGGAGCGGCAACGAGAGCGCTGCTGCCGAGGACGCCCCCGACGCCCAGAGCGACGAAGCGATCCAGCAGCTGCTGACCATCGCGGTCTCCCAGCGCGACGCCGAGAGGGTGCGCTTCGCCGAGAAGGACGGCGAGCTCACCGCGGCGCTGCTCAACGACGCCAGCGAGGTCGACGACAAGGACGACGGCATCGTCAAGGACACCCTGCTGAAGGTGGAAGACTGATCATGCCTGTCCTTGTCGAGACTGACAGCGGGGTCGTTCCGTCCCTGCTTCGTGCGATGCCCGCCGGCTCCCACGCCGTCGCGGCTGCCGACCGGATGTACTCCTGGCTGGACCAGCACAACGACGAGTACGTCGTCGCGCTCGGTCCGTCGCTACCGCTGGAGCTCGCGCTCTCCTACGCCGAGGAGCTCCGCGTCGTCAAGCCCACCGTCAGCGTGATCCTGCTGCGTGCGACCTTCGACACCGAGGCGCTGACTCAGGCGATGCACGCCGGTGTCCGCGACGTCGTCGCCTCCGACGACGAGAAGGGGCTGACCAAGGCGGTCGAACGGGCCCACGAGCTCTACCTCGCCCTCCGGGGTCCGGGCGGCGCCCGACAGCAGGGCCGGATCGTCACGGTCTTCTCGCCCAAGGGTGGCGTCGGCAAGACCACGTCGTCGGTCAACCTGGCCCTGGCGCTCGCCGACAAGGGGGCACGCAAGGTCTGCCTGGTCGACCTCGACCTCGCCTTCGGCGACGTCGCGATCACCATGCAGCTGTTCCCGACGCACTCGATCGAGCAGGCAGTCGGCTCTGAGGACTCCGTCGACCTGGCGATGATCGAAGGACTGCTGACCAGGCACGAGGAGTCGTTGAACGTTCTCGCCGCGCCCGCACATCCTGACGTGCGCGAGCGAGTGACGCCGTTGCTGATCTCCCGGATCCTTCGCGCCCTGCGGGACGGCTTCGACTACATCGTCGTCGACACGTCGCCGTCCTTCGACGACGCGACCCTGACCGCGCTCGACGAGACCGACGAGTGCGTGGTGATCGCGACCCTCGACGTGCCGACGCTGAAGAACGTCAAGGTCGCGCTGGAGACGATGGACATGCTCAACATCGCCCGTGGACACCGGCACCTGTTCCTCAACCGGGCGGACGCCGCGGTGGGCATCGGTGTCGACAAGGTCGAGAACATCCTCGGCATGCCGGTCTCCGCCCAGCTCCAGAGCGCGATGGACATCGTCGCAGCGACCAACGCGGGCACACCGATCGTCACGGCACAACCCAACCACCCCGCGAGCCGCGCCTACACGCAGCTGGCTGCTGCTGTCACCGGAGAACCGATCGCCCCGCCCGCGGTCGTCACCGAACCCCCGACCACCGGCCGGTCGCGCGGCCTGTTCCGACGCGGAAGGAGCTGAGCATGTCGAGTCTTTCCGAACGTCTCGAGGCGGCCCGCCGGGAGGCTGCTCAGGGCAGGCACGCCGGCGACCCCGACCCGAGCGAACCGAAGCGACCAGAGGCCGCAGAGCCCGTCCTCGCCACGGCGGCCGCACCGGCCGCACCGCCCGCACCGACCGCGCCCGGCCGCACCGAGCGCACCGAACGCACCCGCCGCGCCGGTCACGCTGACACCGCTGGCAACGGTCCCGAGGCCCACAAGGTGGCTGCACCCAAGGCGGCGCCAGGTCCCCTGTCGCAGCGCACGGCGTCGTCCACCGCGGCGCCGGACGGCCGGTCCACCCAACGGCGAGCACTGGCCAACCAGGAGTCCGACCGGATCGAGGAGCTCAAGGTCAGCGTCCACGCGGAGCTGCTCAAGGAGCTCGGGCCGCACCTGTACGACGCCGAGATGGACCAGGACGAGCTCGACCAGCGGGTGCGCACGGTGCTAGCAGAGGTGCTGAGCGCCCAGGACCGCCCGCTCAGCAACAGCGACCGCGCCCGGGTCACCCAGGAGATCAGCGACGACATCCTCGGTTACGGCCCGATCGACCCGCACCTTCGCGACCCGGAGGTGTCCGAGGTCATGGTCAACGGGTTCAACGACGTCTGGCTCGAGAAGGGCGGACGCCTCACGAAGGCCGACGCCCACTTCGCCGACGAGGCGCACCTGCGGCGCACGATCGACAAGATCGTGTCGCGCATCGGTCGCCGCGTCGACGAGTCCAGCCCGATGGTGGACGCCCGACTCCCCGACGGCAGCCGTGTGAACGCCATCGTGCCGCCGCTCGCGATCGACGGCTCGGCGCTCACCATCCGGAAGTTCGCGACCGACCCGCTCACCGTCAACGACCTGATCGCCTTCGGGTCGCTCAGCCCGCAGACCTCGGCGTTCCTGGACGCCTGTGTCCGCGGCCGCCTCAACATCATCGTCTCCGGCGGAACCGGTGCCGGGAAGACGACGACGCTCAACGTGCTGTCCTCCTTCATCCCGTCCGACGAGCGGATCGTGACCATCGAGGACGCCGCGGAGCTGCAGCTGCACCAGGACCACGTCGTCCGGCTCGAGTCCCGTCCGGCGAACATCGAGGGCAAGGGTGCGGTGACCATCCGTGACCTGGTGAAGAACAGCCTTCGCATGCGACCCGACCGGATCGTCGTGGGTGAGGTCCGCGATGCCTCCGCCCTCGACATGCTGCAAGCGATGAACACGGGTCACGACGGCTCGATCTGCACCCTGCACTCCAACGGTCCGCGCGACACCCTCGCCCGGATGGAGACGATGGTCCTGATGGCGGGCATGGACCTGCCGATCCGGGCGATCCGCGAGCAGGTGGCCTCGGCCGTCGACCTCATCGTCCACCAGTCCCGGTTCAAGGACGGCTCACGTCGGATCACCCACATCACCGAGGTCGAGCGGATGGAAGGTGACGTGATCACCCTCCAGGACGTGTTCGTCTTCGACAACTCGGCCGGCTTCGACGAGAACGGCCGCGTGCTCGGGCGGCTGATCAGCACCGGCCTGCGGCCGAAGTTCATCGAGAAGCTCGCCTACTCCAACGTCGCGGTCGACCCGGCCCTCTTCCGTCTGGACCGAGCATGAAGCGCTACCTGCTCGCAGTGCTGGCGGCCCTCACGGCCGTCGTCGTCGTCCTCGCACCGTCAACCGCGTGGGGTGCCGACGAGGAGCCGTCGATCGCGCACGTCGAGACGACCGAGGACGGGCTCCGGGTGCTGGTCAGCGTGCCTCCCGGCACCGACGTCGAGCTCACCGGTGTCACCGGCAGCCTGGACGGTGACGAGCTCGCCGCGACCGCAACCTCCACAGGGAGCGATGCAACCGTCGAGCGCACCACCGTGCTGGCCATGGACACCAGCGACTCGATGTTGCGCAACGGCAGGTTCGAGGCGGCCAAGGCGGCCGCGCTCGCCTTCCTCGATCACGTCCCGGCCGACGTCGAGGTCGGCATCGTCACCTTCGACGGCCAGGTCGCGACGGCTCTCGAGCCGACGACCGACCGCGCCGCGGCCGAGATCGTGGTCGAGGGGCTCGAGCTCAGCAAGGGCACCCTTCTCTACGACGGCGTCCTGGCTGCTGTGGACGTGGCGGGTGAGGACGGTCAGCGGTCGGTCCTCGTGCTCTCCGACGGTGCCGACACCGGCAAGGCGACCGACATCACCGACGTCACCACGGCCATCGAGGAGACCGCGACCCTGGTCGACGTCGTCTCGCTGGACCAGGAGAACAATCCCAAGGCAGCGGCCGCCCTCAGCGAGCTGGCCGCAGCAGGCCAGGGCCAGGTGATCGAGTCGACCGGAGACGCACTCGCCGAGGCCTTCGCCGCCGAGGCCGAGGTGCTGGCCGAGCAGATCCTGGTCACCGCTCCCCTGCCCGCCGGCTTCGACGCCGAGGAGGCGACGGTCACCATCACCTTGCCGACGGCGGACGGCGAGCTCGTCGCCAGCGCCTTCGCCAAGATCCAGGACGCGCCTGGTGACATGAGCGGATCCTCGGCCGAGCCGATCAACCCGGACGACGGCGTACAGCTGCCTGACTGGGCGCTCTATGCCGGAATCCTCGTCTTCGGCTTCGGACTGGTCACGGCAGCCATGCTGCTGGTGCCCGCGAAGGCGCAGCCGATGACGCTGGCCGACCGGGTCACCGCGTACACCGCCAGCGTTGGGCCGGCCAAGCCGGACGCGGCGCCTGCGTCCGATCCGAGGTTCGACCACGCCAAGGCCGCGGCTGAAGGGGTGCTCGACCGCAACAAGGGCCTCGAGGAGAAGCTGGCCCGGCGACTGGCAGCCGCTGGTAGCGGTCTCAAGCCCTCCGAGTGGTTGCTGCTGCACGTCGGAATCGTCCTCGTGTCGGGGCTGGTCGGGCTGGTCGTGGGCGGTGGCAACATCGTCATCGGCGTCCTGTGCCTCGCCGCAGGGTTCTTCCTCCCCCGGATCTGGTTGTCGTTCAAGGCCGGTCGACGGCGCAAGGCCTTCAACGCTGCGTTGCCCGACACGCTTCAGCTGATGTCCGGCTCGCTCTCCGCGGGTCTGTCACTTGCCCAGTCCGTGGACACGATCACGCGGGAAGGACAGGAGCCGATCGCGGGTGAGTTCAAGCGCGTGCTCGTCGAGTCACGGATCGGGATCGCGCTGGAAGACGCCTTCGACGGCGTTGCGGAGCGGTTCGACAGCAAGGACTTCGCCTGGGCGGTCATGGCGATCCGCATCCAACGTCAGGTCGGCGGCAACCTCGCCGAGCTGCTGACGACAGTGGCGGGGACGATGCGGGAACGCCAGTACCTCCGACGACAGGTCAACGCACTCGCTGCCGAGGGCAAGCTCTCCGCGATCATCCTGAGCGCGCTCCCGCCGGTCTTCTTCGTGTTCGTCTACTTCACGAACAGGGAGTACATGGAACCGCTGTTCACGACGGGGCTCGGGATCATGTTGCTCAGTGGCGCGTTTCTGTGGCTCGGTGTCGGTATCTTCTGGATGAGTCGGATGATCAAGGTGGAAATCTGATGGTGCTCCTCCTAGCCTGCGTGACCCTTCTCTGCGCGATCGCTGTCCTGGGCCGCGCCCTCGTGCGCGACGAGAGTCCGACGGGGCTCGCGCGTTCGCTGGCAACTCTCGAGCAGGCGGGCATCGGCAGCGGTGACGACGGCGCTGTCGAGTCCGAACCCGCGTTCACCGACCGGGTGCTCGCCCCGTTGCAAGCACGCGCTCTGGCGGTCGGCCGACGGATCACCGGTGCCGACAAGGCAGAGCGGATCCGCCATCGACTCGATCTCGCCGGCAACCCGCGCGACTGGTCGGTGGACCGTGTGGTGTCCCTCAAGGTGCTGGGCGCCGTCATCCTTCCGCTGCTCGGGATCGGCTACGGCCTGGTGCTGGACTTCAGCCTCACGACGACACTGATGCTCGGTCTGGGCACGCTGCCTGTCGGGTTCTTCGCGCCCGATCTGTACCTCTACCAACGGGCATATGACCGGTCCGAGGCGATCCGGCGCACGCTTGCCGACGCCATCGACCTGCTGACGATCAGCGTCGAAGCGGGACTAGGGTTCGACGCCGCACTGCAGCAGGTCTCGCGCAACACCGACGGGCCCCTTGCCGAGGAGCTCTCGCGCGTTCTCCGGGAGATGCAGCTGGGCAAGGGGCGTTCCGACTCGCTCAAGGGCCTTGCCGAGCGCTCCAACGTCGAGGACCTCAAGACCTTCGTCGGCGCGATGGTCCAGGCCGACGCCTTCGGCATCTCCATCGCGCAGGTGCTGCGGGTACAGTCTGCCGAGATGCGCGTGAAGCGTCGGCAGTACGCCGAGGCGAAGGCTCAGCAGGTCCCGGTCAAGATCATGGTCCCGCTGATCCTCTGCATCTTGCCCTGCCTTTTCGTGGTGATCATGGGCCCTGCGGTCCTGAGCATCATGAACACCGTCTGAACGTACGGATCTGATGCCGAGTAGCCAGACATACGCAGTCGTTGCGGCGGCGCGGCTCTTCGCGCTCCTCGCGATCGGCGCGCCGGCGCTCTGGTACCAGGACGAGGGCGCCCTGTTCGCTCTTCTCGCACTGGCCGTGCTCTGGATCTACCAGGTCCTGACGATCACCCGCCGCGACCTCGAGCTGACCCTCTCGCCGGGGGTCGAGGCGGCCGCGGTCGGAGTGATCTGCGCTCTCGGCATGGACGCCTCGACCGCCATCCTCGCCGCCCTTGTCGTGCCCCCGCTCTATGCGACGGCCGCAGCCGGGCTCCGCACCATGATCCGCACGGTCGCGGTGCAGCTCGTGTCGGTGGTGAGCCTCGGACTCATGTGGTGGCAGCACATGTCGAGGGAGCAAGGCATCGCCATCTTCACCTGGTCGATGGCTGGAGTCGGCCTCAGCCTGGTGGCCAGCGTGACCTTCGACTCCGATCGTCGCGACAGGGACCCGCTCACCCCCTATCGGCACGCCCAGCGTCTGATCAGGCAGCTCATCGACCTCTCGGACGATCTCAGCTCCGGGCTCGACGTCGAGGCTCTGGGCGGCGAGCTGCTGGGGGTCACCGGCGACCTCGTCCCCACCCGGGCCCTCGCGATCTACGTCCCGCGGGGTGACTCGCTCACGCCGGTGGCATCGAGCATCGACCTCGACGAGGCGGACGCCGACGCGTGCGAGAAGCTGGCGACCGACGCCTGGGCGCGCGGGCAACCGGTGACCGCGGGTCAGGGTTTCGCCTTGGCGGCGGGGGACACGGCGATCGTCGCGGGCCTCCGCCCCGGACGGGAGGCGGTGCGCGGTGGCGACCCACCCTTCGAGGAGCTGAGGGCGGCGCTCGCCGCGAGCGCGGTGAAGTTCGACACCGCCCTGCTCTTCTCCCACTTCCGCGACGTTGCGACCGCGGACGAGCGCCAGCGACTGGCGCGCGAGATGCACGACGGGGTCGCCCAGGACATCGCCTCGCTCGGCTACCTGGTCGACGCGCTTGCTGCTCGCCCGGCTGACGAGCAGCAGGCCAAGCAGTTCACGATGCTGCGCGACCGGGTGACCAAGGTGGTGGCCGAGGTGCGCCGCTCGGTGATGAACCTGCGCACCAGCATCGGGGAGAACGAGAGTCTGGGCGCTGCCATCAGCGCCGTTGCCAGGCACCTCTCCGAGGCCTCCGGGATCCCGATCCGCGTCCGGCTCGACGAGCAGCCCACCCGGCTGCGGCCGGAGGTCGAGGCCGAGCTCTTCCGGATCGCGCAGGAGGCGCTCAACAACGCGGTCAAGCACGCCCGGGCGACGGCGATCGACGTGCGCTGCCAGGTCTACGCACCAGACGCACGGATCACGATCGCAGACGACGGCGTCGGCCTTCAGGGCGGCCGCAGCGACTCGCACGGACTGAAGATCATGCGCGAGCGGGCCGCCCTGATCGGCGCCCAGCTGTCCGTGCGCGACAATGCAAGTCGTGGACTCACCGTTTCAGTCGTGCTACGAGCACCGGGTGGTCACGACCGACCGCCAGAACGGCCACTCAGCAAGGAGACCCGATGATGAACGACACCATCTCCATCCTTCTAGTCGACGACCACGAGCTGATCCGGAGCGGGCTCGGGGCGGTGCTCGACCTCGAGCCCGACATGAGCGTCGTGGGGACGGCCGGCAGCGTCTCGGAGGCGATCATTGCCTACGACCGGCTACAGCCGATGGTCGTGGTGGCCGATCTCCAGCTCCAGGACGGCACCGGGCTCGACATCGTGCGAACCGTCCGCAAGCAGAGTGACACGACCGGCTTGGTCGTGCTGACGATGCACTCCGGCGACGACCAGATCTTCGCCGCGATGCAGGCCGGCGCCTCCGGATTCGTCGGCAAGGATGCGCCGGCCACCGAGGTCATCAAGACCGCACGACACGCCGCGGTCTCGCCGAAGGCGTTCGTGTGCGCTGGACTGGTCGGAGCGATGATGCGTCGCCGGTCCGGTGAGGTGACGGCGCTGACCGACCGCGAGCACGACGTTCTCCTTCTCCTCGCCGAAGGCCTGAACGCCGCTGCCATCGGGGCAAAGCTCTATCTGTCCGAGTCCACCACGAAGTCCCACATCGCCCGGATCTACCAGAAGCTCGGCGCCGCCAACCGCGCGCAGGCGCTGGTGACGGCGATGCGCATCGGCCTGCTCTCGACCGTGCAGCCGTCGGCCCGCTGACCATCCTGCTGCATCGGCGCGGCACGCGTAGTCCGAAGGGACTACCTCCTTCGAGACGAACTCCCGATCCGGCAGGGTCCCCGTTCCCGGCAGGATGCAGTCATCGGGGGCAACCCCCGGGGACCAGATCCAACACTCTGAGGGAGAACTTCGATGATCCAGTACCTGCAGATCCTGCTCAACACCCGCCGCGACGACGAGCGCGGCGCCTCCGCCGTGGAGTACGGCCTCCTCGTCGCCCTGATCGCGTTCGTCATCATCGGCGCGGTCACCCTGATCGGTGGCAACCTGACCACCCTCTTCACCAACGTCGCCGGCTCGCTCTGACGCTCACCGGCACCAGGAGGCCGCATGTCCCGACGGACATGCGGCCTCCTTCCATTTTGCGAGTCCAGCTCGATCCGACGACTGCGTCGGCGCGGTAGTCACAAGGGACTACCACCGAAGGGGCGAACTCCCGATCCGGGAGAGGGCCTGTTCGCGGCAGGATTCTGTTCATCGGGGGGACCCCCCGGGGACACAGATTCAACACTCTGAGGGAGAACTTCGATGATCCAGTACCTGCAGATCCTGCTCAACACCCGCCGCGACGACGAGCGCGGCGCCTCCGCCGTGGAGTACGGCCTCCTCGTCGCCCTGATCGCGTTCGTCATCATCGGCGCGGTCACCCTGATCGGTGGCAACCTGACCACCCTCTTCACCAACGTCGCCGGCTCGCTCTGACGCTCACCGGCACGGTGGCCGCGCGTCCAGAAGGACGCGCGGCCATCGTCGTTCTCCACCAAGATCTCGAACTTCGACCGGAAGGCCAAAGGGTGCGCTGATGATCAACTCCGGCCCGCGGCACCAGGACGACGGTGCATCAGCGGTCGAGTACGCGTTGCTCGTCTCGCTCATCGCCATCGTCCTCGTCGGCGCGCTCTCGCTCTTCGGAGGAGCCATCGCCGGTCTCTACGGAATCACCTTCTAGGACCACTGCTAGGACTATTGCTGGGACCGCTGTCAGGACCGCCGTCGCTTGCGTGCTGCGCGATCGCGATCCGCTCGAGGACCGTCGGATGTGAGCCGAACCACCACTGCGACCACGCGGGCGGGGTCGGGTCTGCCAATGACTTGATGGCGAGCCGGCGCTGCAGGGCGACGAATGGCTGGGGGGCGTTCGTCGCCCTCAGTGCGTCCACGTCGGCCCGGGTCTCGATCTGCCGGCTGATCCCGTTCTGGACCGGGCTCGCGAGCACCGCGGCGAGAGCCGCGAGCGCGAGGATCATCGGCACCGCAGCCGACCTCGCCCACCCCGGGTCGCCCGCGCCGCTGCGCGACTCCGGCGAGCAGGCCGAGCAGGCCCACGCCGAGCAGAGCGCCGGCCGCCCCGAGGGACGTGCCGACGAGCACGTCGTCGTTGCGGGCGTGGGCCAGCTCGTGGGCGACCACCGACAACGCCTGCTGGTCGGAGAGGTCCTCGACGAGGGTGTCGTAGACGACCACCCGGCGGGTGCCGCCGAAGCCCGAGACATAGGCGTTGAGCGTCGTCGTACGACGGGACGCGTCCGCGACGAGCACCTCGTCGACCTCGACGTCCTCCTTGTCGGCGAGCTCGAGGATCTGGGTGCGCAACGGTCCTTCCTCGAGCGGCGTGAAGGAGTTGAACAGCGGCTCGACGACCAGCGGGTAGGCGAACGACCCGGCAACGACGAAGAGCGCCAGCACTCCCCCTGCGATCGCCGGCCAGGCGCGTGGCCAGCGGCGCGCGATCCCGACCAGCGCAAGGACGGCGAGCGAGGTGATCACGACGTCGACCACCTCGCCCTTGACCAGGTCGAACGCCCAGGCCGGCCACGACGACGTGCTGAGCCCGGCGTCGAGCTGGAGCCGCCGATACGCGATGGCGAAGGGCAGGGTCGCGAGCCGACCGATGACCTCGAGCGCTCCCACGACCAGGACCACCCGCACCCACCACTTGCCAGGGATCCGGTCGGTCAGACGCCGCCCGCGCTGGCTGAAGCCCAGCCAGCAGGCGACGGCGAGCGACACAGCCAGGGAGCTCCAGCTCCACGTCCGCGCCCACCGCGCGTAGTCCTCGGCCCGCTGGACCTGGTCCGCGCTGAACACCGAGTCGGCTGGGACCGGGTCGGGTGCTCCGCCCGGGACCGGACCCCACGGCACCAACCAGGTGGCGAGCAGCACGAAGGCCGAGAGACCGATGATCGTGGTGCCGAGGGCGATCCGCCCGCGCGTGGTGCCCGCACCGGCCTCGTCACGGTCGCCTGCCGTCCTCGACCACCGGTTGCCCGACACGTCAACCACCGACGCCGGAGGCGGAGCGCAGCTTGTCCTGCCAGGCCCGGGTGAGGTCCTCGATCGTCCAGCCGAACCGGCTGCGCAGCTCGGACGCCAGGTCGGCCCCACCGACGACCGCGTCGTAGAACGCCACCAGCGCCTCCTCTCCACCGCGCTCCGCCAGTGTCACGCACACGAGCCAGGAAGCCTCGTAGGCGGCACCCAGGTCCTGAGCGCCGGCGTCGAGGTCGATCCGGCTCGGCAGCGCCTCCGGGACGCCGTCCCGGCGCACCTGGGCGATGACCTGGCCCGCGGTCCGGGAGAGGGGCAGGTCGACGTCGCGGAGCGCGACATAGTCCGCGAAGCCCTCGAGCAGCCAGCTCTCGACGCCGGTGGTGGTCGGTGTCGCGGTGACGGCGTGGACAGCCTCGTGGCTGAGGACCACCTGGGCGGACAGCGGCTCCTGGTCGCCGAAGAGCTCCGGGTTGAGAAAGACGTGGACCGGGGTGCCGGGCACGTTGGCGCCGTCGGCGGAGGCGGTGACTGCGACCACGGCGTCGTAGGACCCGGGCGGTTGACCGAGGGATGCGTGCAGGGCCTCGCTCGAGGCCGGCACCTCGACAACGAGCCGGTCGGCGCGGTCTCCGAGCACCCGCCGGGCGACGACCAGTGCCTGCTCGCTCGCGGCGAGGACCGATCCGACCGGCACGGTCCCCTCGGCGGCCAGCACCACGACGTCGTCGGTACGGCGGACCGCGGTTGCGCCGCCGACCCATACCGGCGTCTGGCCGATCCCTCCGCCGATCGCCCGGATGTGCGTGCCGCCGTCCGCGAACGCGAACTCGATCTCCGCCCGCGCGGACCGCTCGTCGAAGCCGGCGATCCGCCACGTCGTCGCCACCGCGGCCGTCCAACCGCCGTCGTCGTCCACCTGTCCGTTCTCGGTCAGGTAGGTGAACGTCACGTCCGTGAGGTCGAGTGCGGCGGCCGTGTCCGCGATGGACCGGAGCAGCCCCCGGGCAGTCGTCGTCGGCGCCGAGCGCCGCCGCCGCCGCGACGTCGTGCCGCCGAACGGCCCGCTCGAGGTCGTCCAGGGTGCGGGTGGCGGCCGCCGGCGCGATTGCGTCGGTGGAGGCCGTGGGCGTCTGAGCGACGTACGGCTCGTCCTCCTGGCACCCGGTGAGCACTGCCGAGGCGAGCACGGCTCCCGCTAGCAGGAGACGCACGGGGTTGCGATCAGCCAGGGCGGACCGCACCGACGTACGGCATGTAGTGGAGGTCGCTGACCAGGACGCCGGTGCCGGGGTTCGCCGCGTGGACGATCATGCCGTTGCCGATGTACATGCCGACGTGGCTGATCGGGCTGTAGTAGAACACCAGGTCACCGGGCATCAGCTGGCTCTCGGAGATGTGCGGCCCGCTGCTGTACTGGGCGCTCGACGAGTGCGGCAGCGAGACGCCGGCCTGGGCCCAGGCCATCATGGTCAGTCCCGAGCAGTCGAAGGCGTCCGGCCCGGCAGCGCCGTAGACGTAGGCGTCTCCGACCTGCGCCATGGCGTAGTCGACGGCCGCCGCGGCGCGGCCCTCGGCCGGCACGGACGACGGGGCGCGGACGTCGCTGTCGCGGGACAGGACCGCGGCTCGCTCCTCGGCCTCGAGCTCGTCGAGAAGCTCCTCCGCCTCGGCGAGCTTGTCGTCGACGGTCTCCTTCTCGTCCTCGAGCTCGGACTCCAGGAGGGCGACCTGGTCGCGGCGCTCGGAGGTCTCCTTGCGACGGATCGCGTAGGCCTTCAGCTCGTCGTTGTAGTCCGCGAGCAGGGATGCCTGCAGGTCGCTCACCGTGGTGAACGTCGAGAGCTCGTTGACGAAGGCGTCCTCGTCGGCACTGAGCAGCTCGGTCGCGGGGCCAAGGGTCTGGCCCTGGAACTGGCGGATCACGGAGTCTCGGACGTCGGACCGGACCCGGGCGACCTCGTCGCCCTGGCGGACCTCGTCGGACTGCAGGGAGTCGAGCTCGTCGTTGAGCTCGACCAGCTCGAGATTGGCGTCGTGATAGCGCTCCTGCGCTTGCTCCGCCTCCTGGAAGAGCCGGTCGACGCGTGCGCGCACGTCGTCGATGTCGGGCTCAGCCTGGGCGGGCACGGAGCCGTTGACCGTCAGTGCGACGGATCCGGCGAGCGCGAGCGCGGTCAGCGCAGTGGCAAAACGTTTGCGGCCGTTCAGCACGTGCTGGCGGTCCCCTCTTGTGTGTCGTACGCCTACCGGGTGAGCTGACGGGTTCGGGCACGACTTGCCCTACCCGTGCTCCTCGCCGCCGTGATGCTTGGCGGTGCCTCGCACGGGATTCACCCCAGGATGGTGTGGGTCCCCGGCTCCGGTGCCGCAGGCGGCTCCGGACTCGACGCGGTGCCCGCGCGGGTCGGTTGACCCACTTCCACGGACACCTGAGCAAGCAGCCTAAACCGGCTTGCCGGGCTCGCCAAACCCCGGCTCGCCGTGCGCATGCAGAAGATCGACGAGGTCATCGTCACACCTGTCACACCTGCCCCACGACGCTGGAAAAGCTGTCCCCCGGGCGTGGCACGAGGTCTCAAGCCGACTCGACCTCCGGGCCGTCGACCGGCTGCACCAGCCGCAGTCGTGGGACCAGGCCCTCGTCCGCGAGCACGTCGAGCGCTCGCAGCTCTTCGTCGTCGATGGTCAGCTCCGGTGGCGGCCCGAGCAGGACGGTGACCACGCAGTCGTGGCACGCCAAGCCGCGGACCAGGCAGGTGTCGCAGTCGATCGTCGTCGTCATGTGGCCACCGTGGCAGGCCGGTCCGACAGAAGCTTCCACAGATGAGTCCGACAGCAGTCCCGACAGCAGGTCAGGCGTCGGTGCGGGCGACCACCTCGATCGCGTCGCTCCGACCGCACCACCGGCAGCGCACCGACTCGAGGGTCTCCTCGAGGACCTCGCTGTCGTCGACCGAGTGCTCCCCGGCGAGGTCGAAGTGCCAGAACTCGGTGGTCCGACTGGTGCGGGTCACGTCGAACCTCGTCAGGTTGCCGCAACCGGCGCAGCGCCAGCGCCGGCTCGGGTCCGGGAGCGCGATCACGCCGGGATTCTAGGTCGCGTCATAGCTGCTCGCGCGCCTCCCGTGTCGTGTCGGGGGTTCCTCCTACCGTCGGCGGCATGACCACCGCACCCGTCAGGAGCCACTGGGAGGACCAGCGCAGCTTCGACGAGCTCGGGCGACCTCTGCGTGACGTCACCTTCTGCGTGGTCGACCTGGAGACCACGGGCGGCTCGGTCCACGACGGCGACATGATCACCGAGATCGGCGCCGTCAAGGTCCGTGGGGGCGAGGTGCTCGGTGAGTTCCAGACCCTGGTCAACCCCCACACGTCCATCCCGGCGTTCATCGCGGTCCTCACCGGCATCACCAACAACATGGTCGCCGACGCACCCCCGATCACCTCCGCGCTCCCGGCGTTCCTGGAGTTCGCGCGCGGTTCGGTGCTGGTTGCCCACAACGCGGGCTTCGACGTCGGCTTCCTCCGCCACTTCGCCCGCCAGCAGGACATCCCGTGGCCCGACTTCGAGGTCCTCGACACGGTCAAGCTCGCCCGGCGGGTGGTCACTCGCGACGAGGCGCCCAACCACAAGCTGTCATCACTCGCGCGAGTGTTCCGGTCGGGCACCACGCCCAACCACAGGGCACTCGCCGACGCGCGAGCGACGGTCGACGTGCTGCACGGCCTCATGGAGCGCCTCGGCAGTCTCGGCGTCCACACTCTCGAGGAGCTGCAGACCTACTCCTCCAAGGTCGCAGCAGCCCAGCGACGCAAGCGCCACCTCGCCGACCGGCTCCCGCACGCGCCGGGCGTCTACCTCTTCTGCGACGACCAGTCCCGGGTCCTCTACGTCGGCACCTCCAAGGACCTGCGCAAACGGGTCCGTTCCTACTTCACCGCCTCCGAGACCCGGACCCGGATCGGCGAGATGGTCGGGCTCGCCTCGTCGGTGACCGGCATCGAGTGTGCGACCGCGCTCGAGGCCGAGGTCCGGGAGCTGCGGCTGATAGCGGAGCACAAACCGAGCTACAACCGGCGGTCTCGGTTCCCGGAGAAGGTCACCTTCGTCAAGCTCACCCGCGAGCCGTGGCCACGGCTGTCGCTGGTCAAGCGGGTGCTCGACGACGATGCGGACTACCTCGGTCCGTTCTCGTCCCGCTCCGCCGCCGAGAGCTGCCTCGCAGCACTGCACGAGACCTTCCCGATCCGGCAGTGCTCGGACAAGTTCGGGCGCCAGCCGTCGCGCGCCGCCTGCGTCCTCGCAGAGCTCGGCCGGTGCCTCTCGCCGTGTGACGGCAGCGTCGATCCCGGCACCTACGCCGCGGTCGTCCGCCAGCTGCGCGACGCCCTGTTGCGCCGCCCTGACGACGTCGTCGAGCTGGTCAACGACAAGATGGCCGCTCTGGCCGACCAGGAGCGCTTCGAGGAAGCCGGCGTCCACCGCGACCGGCTGGCCTCGTTCGTGCGCGCCGCCGCCCGGACACAACGCCTGACGTCGCTCACCCGGTGCCCCGAGGTGGTGGCCGCCCGCCGCGACGAGGCGCCGGACTCAGGGCCGGACTCAGGGCCGGCCCGGTGGTCGGTCCACGTGGTCCGGCACGGCCGGTTGGCCGCAGCGGGCGTGATCCCCAACGGCGTCGAGGCGCAGGCCTACATCGAGCAGCTACGAGCCTCGGCCGAGACCGTCGTCCCGAGCGTCGGTCCGGTCCCGGCTGCGACCGCTGAGGAGTCCGAGCGGATCCTCCGGTGGCTCGAGCTGCCAGGGATCCGGCTGGTCGAGATCGACGGCGAGTGGACCTGCCCGGTGCCCGGCGCGGGGCGGCACGCCGAGCGCTACGCGCACGCCTAGGCTGGCCTCATGATCACCGCCATCGTGTTCGTGAAGGCCGACGTCGCCCGGATCCCCGAGGTCGCCGAGGCGATCGCTGCGCTCGACGGTGTCAGCGAGGTCTACTCGGTGACCGGCCAGATCGACCTGATCGCGCTGGTGCGCGTCAAGCGACACGAGGAGATCGCATCGGTGGTCGCCGACCAGCTCAACAAGGTGCCGGGTGTCGTCAGCACCGAGACCCACATCGCTTTCCGCGCATACTCCCGACACGACCTCGAGTCGGCGTTCTCCCTGGGGTTGGACTAGGGCAGGTCGCCTTATCGCCCGACCCGCGCGGTCGGCGCGCTCGTCTTCTTGACGGTGGCATAACCGGCGAGCGTGCCCGTCACCATGACGCTGATCCGCTTGCCGCGGGCGGTCCGCGGGATCACGAAGGTCTGTTGGCTGCCCTTGGGACCTGTCACCGGGTTCGCGCCGATCTTCCAGCGGACGGCGAGCTTGACCCCTGTGGGCGCCCAGTATCCGGCGGACACCATCAAGGTCTGCCCGACCTTCGCGTATCCCCTGATCGTCGGCCTCGCCGATGTCAGCTCGCCGGCGAGCACCGGGGTTGTCGGCAGGCTCTCGATCGTCCGCGGCGTGTAGCCCGACTTGCGTCCGGTGACCTTGAGGACGATCTGCTTGCCGACCGCGACCGGCGGTACGACGAAGCTGGTCGAGAAGCCTTCCTGGGCCAGGGTGCCGCCGACGTACCACCCGTAGGTCAGGCTCGACCCGTTCGGGTCCCAGTCGGTCACCGAGCCGGTGAGCTGCCTCCCCACCTGCGGAGTACCGCTGACCACCGGCACCGCGCCCGGCATGGTCGCACCGAGGATGGTGACCTCGCTGCTCTCCTTCGGCACAGCGACGAACCCTGGCTTGGAGCCGGTGACGACGACCGACACCTTCGCGCCCACGTCGGCGGCGCGGATCAGGTAGGTGGCGTAGGTAGCGCCGGGGACCACGATCCCGTTGCGTTTCCACTGGTATCCGTAGCGGTCGGGCGTCGGCGCCCAGGTACCGGGGTTCGCGGTGAGCGTCTTCCCGTATGCCGCGACACCGTCCACAGTGATCGACGGGTTCCCGGTCGCCGTCCATGTCTGCAGCTCGATGGGGCCGTAGGGCGCGCTCAACCAGGGCTTGTCGTCGAAGTTGAGCCGCTTCGCGACCGCCTCGACCGTGATCGACTTGCCGGCCTGCGCGGCCGACAGGGTCAGCGACTGCCCGGTCGCGCCGAAGATCCTGATGCCGTCGGCGTACCAGCGCCAGGCCCAGGTGTCCTCCCGTGGGACCGTGTGGCCGATCTGCGCGGTCAGGACGTCACCGACCGCGGCAATTCGCCCGGACGGTCCGGTGACGTTCGGTGCTTCGCCCTCGACGAAGGTGCCGTTGGCGATCCTGGTCGTCACGTACCAGGTCCCGGACTCGCCGGTCGACGGGTACGTCTCGTAGCGACGGCCGTCGACGACACCGGTGACCAAGCAGATGAGGACCTTCCCGTAGTCACCGGCGGTCGGCACGTAGGCCTGCCGGTCCGCGTCGGGGATCGCCTGCCACACGCTCATGTCCCCGACGAGGGCGTTGGTCTCGTTGGTCCGGTACCACCGGAACCTCAGCTCGACGGGGACATCGGTCGAGGGCGATCGCCAACCGTTGACCACCTGGTCATAGCGCTCGACCGCGTCCGTGGACGGGATCGGGTCGTAGACGAGTGCGTTGCCGACACCGCGGATGCCGGCGATCACACCGCCGTCGTGGACCGGGATCGGCTCGATGCCGCTGCCCGCCGCGCAGGTCGTGCCGAGCCGGACCTTGTCCAGCATCGCGATCGAGTCGAGGTCACCGTTGGCCCAGTCGCTCACGGTGATGTCGATGACCTGGTCACCGCCGGACAGGTCCAGCGGGACCCGGGCGGTGTCCCGCGAGGTGACGCTGTTGATCGCTGTCGCCTCGACGAGCCAGGGCTCCTCCGCCGTGCCGGGAGCCGGATCGAGGGGATCACCGGGGTGGTGCCAGTACATGACCGCGTTCACCGAGTAGGGCACGGGAGCCGCAGGCCGCGTGGCCTGGCCGAAGTAGCCCCAGCCCGCGTGCATGGCGTACTCCGTTGGCTCGCCGCGCTTCTTGATGCTGATGTCGTCCCCGCGGTTGATGTCGGAGTAGGTGTACTTGTGCACCGGCTCCTCGGTGCCCATCGCGAAGTCGACGAAGAGGCAGCCCGCGGAGACCGAGTCGTCGACGGTCAAGGTCAGGGTCGAGCTGTCCGGGGCCCCGTCGGCGCTGCGGTCGGTGCTCAGCTGGGCGTCGGGATCCGGGGCGGCCGGGAACGCGGAACCTGCGTCGCCGGTCGACAGCAGGTAGTAGTCCGACCCCTGCGACGGGAAGTCGTTGAACGGCTTGTCGACCACAGCGGCACTGCCGCTCGCGGTCGCCGTGACGCCGGCCGGCAGGCCGAGCGCCGCGGCGGGGTCCGGCGGCGCGGCAACCGCCGACGGTGCCTGTCCCAGGGCAGCAAGCGTGCTGCAGACCACTGCGCCCAGAGCGGGCAGCACCCAACGATGCGACGTCACGTCTCTTCTCCCCAATATTCCGACACAGGGAGCTTCTCCACCCGACGTCCGGGCCCGCTCCCGCGGCGAGATTAGGCTTTGCGCACCGGCAGGCGGCACCGACGGGAAGCCATACCCTCGTAGTCAGTTGGGACTAGCGGTGACGGCAAGTCGGGGATTCGGGCACTGCGGGCGTGGGGCCTAAAATCGGTGGGTGAACAACGCTCTCGTCGACTGGCTCTCCGACCACTGGGTCGACGCGCTCGGCTGGGGCGGGAGCGCACTGCTGGTGTACTCGCTGCTCCAGCAGCGTGTGCTCCGGTTCCGCACCCTCAACCTGGTCGCCGGCGGCGTGCTGATCGTCTTCAACGCGATCCTCGGCGTGTGGCCGATGGTCGCGCTCAACGCGGTGACCAGCGCGATCAACCTGTTGTTCATCGTGCGCCTCCGCCGACAGAGGCACGACGCCGCGTCGTTCGAGGTGATCGAGGTCGGCCTGGACGACCAGTACCTCCGTCACGTGCTCGACACGCACGCCGAGGACATCAGGAGCCACCAGCCGACGTTCGCCGGACAGGCACTGCCCGGCCAGGAGGCGTTCGTCATCGCGAAGGGTGACGAGACGGTGGGCGTGGTGGTCGTCGAGCGGGACGGCGACGTCGCGCGGGTGTGCCTCGACTACGTCACGCCGAGGTACCGCGACTTCACCCCTGGCGAGTTCGTCTGGCGGCGCAGCGAGCTGCTCCGGAGCCGCGGCTACAAGCGAGTGGTGACGTCTCCGGACATCGTCTCGCCCTACTACGACCGGATCGGCTTCCGGCCGGACGGTCGCAGCTTCGTGCTCGACCTCGACGATCCCGAGGGCATCGCAGCGTAGCCGCTCACGCCGACGCTGCGGCCACCCAACGGTCCAGCGCCGCCTGCGCGGCACCCGAGTCGATCGCCTCGGCCGCACGCGCCATGCCCGAGGCCAGCGCGGGGTGCACCTCCGTGCCGGGCGCGTCGTAGACAGCCAGGGCCGCCCCGGCGTTGAGGAGCACGGCGTCGCGCACGGCGCCGGTCTCCCCGCCAGCACGCGGCGTACGACGTCCGCGTTGTGCTCGGCGTCCCCGCCGCGCAACGCGTCCCGGTCCGCTCGCGGCAGCCCGAGCGCGGCCGGGTCGACCGAGGTCCGGGTGACGTCCCCGCCGTGGGCGATCCACACGGCCGACGTCGTGGTCGTCGTGAGCTCGTCGAGCCCGTCGTCCCCGCGGAAGACCCACGCATCGACGTCACGGGCGGCGAGCACGCCCGCCATCACGGGGGCGACCCGTGGGTCGGCGCAGCCCACCGCCCGCGCCTGCGCGTGGGCCGGGTTGGTGAGCGGACCGAGCATGTTGAAGGTCGTGCCGATCCCCAGCTCGCTGCGCGCCGGGCCGGCGAACCGCAGCGCCGGGTGGAAGGTCTTGGCGAAGCAGAACGTGATGCCGGCCTCGTCCGCGACCGCAGCGACCCGTTCCGCCGGCAGGTCGAGCCGGATGCCCAGCACCCGCAGCACGTCGGCCGACCCCGACTGGGAGCTGGCCGACACGTTGCCGTGCTTGACCACCTTGGCGCCCGCGCCGGCCGCCACGATAGCGGCCATCGTCGAGATGTTGACCGACATCGAGCGGTCGCCCCCGGTGCCGACCACGTCGAGCAGCCGCCCGGTGACCTTGATGGGCGTGGCGGCGGCGTACATCGCGTCGACGAGACCGGTGACCTCCTCGACGGTCTCCCCCTTCGCGCGCAGCGCGACCGCGAAGCCTGCGATCTGTGCGTCGGTGGCTTCGCCGGCCAGGATCTCCCCGGTGGCCCACGCGACCTGCGCAGCGGTCAGCTCGGTGCCGGCGACCAGCGCACTGAGGACCTCCGGCCAGGCGTGACCCGCAGGCATCACGTTTTTCGGGGGGTGCTCATGCTGCGAGGCGGGACCGCAGCAGCGCGACGACTGCCTCGGCCAGCTGGATCGGGTCGATCGGGTGTGGCACGGCCGCGTCCGCGCGCGACCAGGTCGCGAGCCAGGCGTCCTGCGGTCGTCCGGTCAGCACCACCAGCGGCGGGCACTGGTAGATCTCGTCCTTGAGCTGCTTGGCGATGCCCATGCCGCCGGCCGGGACCGCCTCGCCGTCGAGGATCGCGAGGTCGATGTAGCCGGCGTCCATGTTCTGGATGACGACCGGCTCGGTCGCCACCTCGACGTACTCCACCTCGGGCAGGTCCGGGTGGGGACGCCGCCCCAGCGCCAGGATCACCTGCTCCCGGGTGTGGACGTCGTCGCTGTAGACGAGGACCTTGAGCGCCTTGGTGTCGGTCACCTGCGGGATGTTACTCGGACCCCGCGGACTGGCGCTCCAGGCGGTCCAGGCGCCGGTCCTCGCGCTCCGCCTCCTTCCCTGAGGCTCGGACCCACTGGACGAAGAGGACGACGAAGAACACGATGCCGACCAGGTCACCGGCGCCCCAGAGGATCCCGCCGGCCAGCTCCTGGTCCGCGCGCGGGTCGGGCAGCCACGTGCCCATGGGGCCGTCGTGCAGCGAGGGGTAGTGGTCGCCTCCGATCAGCGCGCTCTGGCCCATGATCGTGACCCCGAGGAAGGCATGGAACGGCAGCGTGAGCACGGTCAGCAGCACGCGGAACGGGTACGGGACCCTGCCCAGGCAGCGGATCGATGCCGACGATCGGCCAGAAGAAGAGGGCGCCGACCACCACCAGGTGGACGTGCATCATCTCGTGCACGTATTCGTTGGACAGCGAGGCGTCGTACCACCCGGTGAAGTAGAGCGCCCACGGCGAGAGGACGTAGAGGAGGAACGTCAGCGGCGGGAACGTCAGCACCTTGGCGACGCGCGAGTGGAGCACGGCCAGCAGCCACCGCCGCGGGGACCTGGGCAGGGTCCGCAGCGCCAGGGTCACCGGCGCGCCCAGCGCGAGCGACAGCGGCACCACCATCGACAGCACCATGTGCTGGGTCATGTGCACGCTCAGCAGCACCGTGTCGTAGGCAGCGATCCCCGACGAGGTCGCGAGGTAGAAGGTCAGCATCCCGAGGCCCCAGGCGATCGACCGGCCGACCGGCCACCGGTCCCCGCGCCGGCGCAGCGTCCGCACGCCGACGGCGTAGAAACCCACCGCCCACACCGTCACCACGAGCGGCAGCGGGGCGAGCGTCCACTCGGTCACGAGGGTCGCCCAGGAGAGCGGGTCCACCCCTCGACGGTACGACCCCGCGACACCCGGTCCGATTACTGGGGGTCGGGGAGACGTCGGCGCCCACTATCGACATAATGAACCTGTGGCGACCACAGCAGCGGCATCTCTCCCGGCCTCGCGACTGCACGGCCAGCACGACCGACCGAGCATGGTCGCCGTCGGCACCATCATCTGGCTCTCCAGCGAGCTGATGTTCTTCGCGGCCCTGTTCGCGTCGTACTTCACGATCCGCTCGGTCAGCCCGGAGATGTGGGCCGAGAACACCGACCTGCTCAACGTTCCGTTCGCCTCGGTCAACACCACCATCCTGGTGCTCTCGTCCTTCACCTGCCAGCTCGGCGTCTTCGCTGCCGAGCGGGGGCAGGTGGGCCGCACCGGCTCGCTGCTCAAGGTGGGCGGCTGGGGCCTGCGCGAGTGGTTCATCCTGACCTACATCATGGGCGCCATCTTCATCGGCGGTCAGGCCCTCGAGTACGCCGAGCTCATCCACGAGGGGGTGACCATCCCCCACGACGCCTACGGGACGATGTTCTACCTCACGACCGGCTTCCACGGCATCCACGTCACCGGGGGGCTGATCGCCTTCCTGTTCGTCCTCGGGCGGACCTACCTCGCGAGGCGCTTCACCCATGAGCAGGCGGTCAGCGCGATCGTCGTGTCCTACTACTGGCACTTCGTCGACGTGGTGTGGATCGCGCTGTTCGCGACGATCTACCTCGTGAAGTGATCGCCGTGACGAAGACAGTAGCGACGCCGCCGACCCAGACCGAACACCAGAGTTGTCCGTCCCTGACCCGCAAGGACTGAATGTGCGCCTCCTGAACCGCTCCGCCGGCCGCCTGTCGCGGCACCGCCGCGGACCGATCGCCGGGCTCGTCGTACTCCTGCTCGGGCTTCTCATGACCGGCGGTCTCTACGCAGTCTTCGCCCCTGCGCAGGCCGACTCCACCGAGAGCCAGGAGGAGCTGGTCAAGGAAGGTCGGAACCTCTTCCTCGTCGGCTGCGCGTTCTGCCACGGCCAGAACGGCGAGGGTGTGCTCACCCAGGGTGGTGACCAGTACGGACCGGCCCTCACCGACGTCGGTGCGGCCGCGGTGGACTTCCAGGTCGGCACCGGCCGGATGCCGATGGCCGCACCCGGCCAGCAAGCGCCCCAGAAGGAGGTCGTCTACTCCGACGCGGAGATCGAGGCGCTGGCCGCCTACGTCGACAGCCTCGGCACCGGCCCGGCGATCCCGGATGCGGAGCTCTACGACCCGGACACGCTGTCCGCGGAGGAGTACGAGGAGTACGTCGTCCGCGGCGGTCAGATCTTCCTCGCGAACTGCACCGCCTGCCACAACTTCGAAGGCTCCGGCGGCGCCATGCCGCGCGGCGGCTACGCGCCGAAGATCCGCGGCGTCGACCCCAAGCACGTCTACGAAGCGATGCTGACCGGTCCCCAGTCGATGGACACCTTCTCGGACGGCAACATCCCGCCGGACGACAAGAAGGCGATCATCGCCTACCTCGACACCCTCGACGATCAGCCGAACTACGGCGGGCTGACCCTCGGCGGCCTCGGCCCGGTGAGCGAGGGGTTGATCGCCTGGCTGGTGGGGATGGGCGGCCTGGTCGCGTTCGCGGTGTGGATCGCCGCCCACACGACCCGCACGAAGAGGAAGGACGGGGCTGACGCGTGACCGACTCTCACGGCAACATCGAGCCGGCCGGCGGGGACGGCCACCGGGACGGCCACGGCGGCGAGCTCGTCCACGAGGAGCCGATCGCCAACCCCGGCATCCCGGAGCACCTCCCGCGCCCGACCGACGTCGACCCGGCGAAGGAGAGGCGCGCGGAGCTCCAGGTCGCGGGGTTCTTCGCCCTCTCGGCGATCTGCACGATCCTGTTCGCGGTCTCCTACTTCACCTTCGACGTCGGCGACAACTGGCACGTCATCGGTGGCCTCGGTGCCTCCACGGTCGCCCTCGGCGCCACGCTCGGCCTCTCGATGCTGTTCATCGGCATCGGCATCATCCACTGGTCGCGAAAGCTCATGGGTGACCACGAGCTCGTCGAGATGCGCCACCCGGCCTACTCGGACGAAGCCGACCGGGCACGGACGCTCGACGACCTCAAGACCGGGTTCGAGGAGACCGGCATCGCCCGCCGGCCGCTCATCGTCTTCTCGGCCGTCGGCGCCCTCGGTCTGCTCGGGATCCCGGCCGTCGTCCTGCTCCGCGACCTGGGCACCCTGCCGGGCGACAGCCTCGAGCACACGATCTGGGGCCAGGGCGGCCGCACGGTCAAGGTCATCGAGGACGGCGAGGAGGTCGAGGTCGTCGCTCCGCTGATGCGGATCTCCCGCGACTCCATCGGCACGCCGATCCTGGCGTCCGACCTCGAGATCGGCGATCTCGTCAACGCGCAACCCGACGTGCTCTACCACCCCGAGCGCTACTACGTCGAGCCCGAAGAGGTCGAGGGCTCTGCCCTCCAGACCCACAAGAGCAAGGCGTCGCTGATCCTGGTCCGGATGGAGCCCTCCGAGATCAACCCGGGCAGGGGTCGCGAGGACTGGACGGTCGGCGGGATCGTGGCGTACTCCAAGATCTGCACCCACGTCGGCTGCCCGATCTCCCTCAACGAGCGCACCACGCACCACCTGCTGTGCCCCTGCCACCAGTCGACCTTCGACCTGACCGACTCCGGCAGGGTCATCTTCGGCCCCGCCGGCCGGCCGCTCCCGCAACTGCCGATCGCGGTCGACGAGCAGGGCTACCTGGTCGCGCAGAGCGACTTCACCGAACCAGTAGGACCCAGCTACTGGGAGCGAGACTACGAGGAGCCTTGGTGATGAAGAGCGCTGACGTCGCATCGACCAACGGCACCGAGCCCGCGACTCCCAAGCGGAGCGCCAGGGCCGCCGGCGCCGTCGCCACCTGGGCCGACGACCGGCTCGGGCTCGCGAAGGCGACGAAGGGCTTGTCGCTGCGCAAGGTCTTCCCCGACCACTGGTCCTTCATGCTCGGTGAGATCGCGCTGTGGAGCTTCGTGGTCCTGCTCCTGACCGGCGTCTTCCTGACGCTCTTCTTCGACCCGAGCATGGCCGAGGTCCAGTACAACGGGTCCTACGACCCGCTGCGTGGTGTCCACATGTCCCGGGCCATGGCGTCGACCCTGGAGATCTCGTTCGACGTCCGCGGCGGCCTGCTCATGCGGCAGATGCACCACTGGTCCGCGATGATCTTCATCGCCGCGATGATGATCCACCTGCTCCGCGTCTACCTCACCGGCGCGTTCCGCAAGCCGCGTGAGATCAACTGGATCATCGGCTGCCTGCTTCTGCTCCTCGGCACGATCGAGGGCTTCACCGGCTACTCGCTCCCCGACGACCTGCTGTCGGGCACCGGCGTGCGGGCCGCGGACGGGTTCATGAAGGCCAGCCCGGTCATCGGGACCTACATGTCGTTCTTCCTGTTCGGCGGGGAGTTCCCGGGCGACCAGATCATCCCCCGGTTCTACGCCATCCACATCCTGCTCATCCCTGGCATCCTGCTGGCACTGATCACGGCCCACCTGATCCTGGTCGTCTACCACAAGCACACCCAGTGGCCCGGGCCCGGCAAGACCGAGGCGAACGTCGTCGGCCCGCCGCTGCTCCCGATCTACATGGCCAAGGCGGGCGGCTTCTTCTTCGTCGTGTTCGGCATGACCGCGCTCCTCGGCGGACTGTTCACGCTCAACCCGGTGTGGAAGTTCGGACCCTATGATCCGTCCAAGGTGACCGCGGGCTCGCAACCCGACTGGTACATGGGCTGGCCCGACGGCCTGCTCCGGATCATCCCGGCATGGGAGACCCATCTCTGGGGCTTCACGATCTCGTGGAACATCATGCTGCCGATCCTGATCGCTCCACCGCTGATGCTCATGGTGCTGATGATGCTGCCGTTCCTCGAGGCGTGGATCACCGGCGACAAGCGGGAGCACCACCTGCTCCAGCGGCCGCGCAACGCACCGACGCGCACGGCGATCATGGCCTCGCTGATCACCTTCTACGGCCTCTCGTGGGCCGCCGGCGGCAACGACATCATCGCGATCAAGTTCAACCTGAGCATCAACCAGATCACGTACTTCATGCGTGGCGCGGTGTTCATCGGGCCGCTCATCGCCTTCATCATCACGCGCCGCTGGTGCATCTCGTTGCAGCGGCACGACGAGGCCAAGCTCTTGCACGGCTATGAGACGGGAGTCATCGTCCGCTCGCCCGACGGTGGTTACGCGGAGAAGCACCTGCCGATCAGCGAGACCGACGCCTACGTGCTCACTGCTCGCGACCGCGAGGAGGTCTACTCCTCCAACGGCGCCGCCGACGAGTCGGGAGTGGCCGCTCCTGGGGGCAGGCGGGCCGCGATGATGCACAAGCTGCGTGGCAAGCTGTCGGCCCTCATGTTCGCCGACAACGTGCAGAAGCCGACGCCCGAGGAGCTGCACGAGGCGCAGCACCACTCCGAGCACGAGCTGCACGAGCTCGAGCACCAGATCAGCACCGGTCCCAACAAGCACGGCCCGAGCTCGGGCCACTGAGCCGTAGGGCTAGCTGAGCGCCGATCCCGACTTGTAGTCCGACCAGGCGATGTTCCAGTCGCCGTAGCCGTTCTCGGGCTCCATCGGGCGGTCCGTGCCGGTGTACTCCACGACGTCGCCGCGCAGGGTCATCGCGTAGAGCCAGGCGGCGTTGTCGGTGCTCATGCCGGTGCAGCCGTGGGACACGTTGGCGGAGCCCTGCGACCCGACCGACCACGGCGCCGCGTGGATGAACTCTCCGGAGTAGGTCAGCCTCATGGCCCACTGCACATCGTTGATGTCGTAGGACTCGGCCGAGCCGGCGGGGATGCCGACGGTCTCGGAGTTCATCCGCTTGACGTCGAACTTCTCCATGATCACCTTCACGCCGGAACGGGTCGTGAACCCCGCCTTGCCGGTCGTGATCGGGATCGTGCGGAGCAGAGATCCGTTGGAGTAGACGTCCATCTGATGGGTCTGGGCATTGACCTCGTAGACGTTCGCATCGCCGACGGAGAAGTCGACCTCGCGGTCCTCCTGGCCGTAGATCCCGCCACCGGCGTCGACGCCGTTGATGTCGATGTCGACGCTCACCTCGGTGCCGGCCTGCCAGTACTTCTTCGGTCGGTAGTGCACCTCGGTGTCACTGATCCAGTGCCACGTCCCCGGCTGTTCGGGAGCGGTGGTCACGCGCATGTTGCGCTCGAAGGCTTCCCGGTCGGTGACCGGGATGTCGAAGGTGACGACGACCGGCATCCCGACTCCCACGGTCTCACCGTCGAGCGGTGCCACCGACGGGTAGGTCTGCTGGTCGAGGGTCAGCGCCTCCGTGGTGAAGCTGGAGATGCTGCGCACGGTCTTGCCATCGGCACCCTGGCCGACGGCCTTCACCGTGTAGGTCGCTCCGGGCTCGAGCCGGTCGTCGGCGATCCAGTGGGCGCTGTCGGCCGAGAGCGTGCCGGGCAGCTCTCCGTCGGGATGGCTCACCGTGACCTTCGACAGGGTGGCGCGCTTGGCCGCGACCGACAGCACGCTGTCGACCGGGACGTCGGACGCGCCCTTCTTGACGCTCACCTCGAGCTTGGGGGCCGCCTCGGTCTCGGGTGCGCTCGTCGTCTCGGAAGGGTCGCCGTCACCGACGCCGGTTGCCGACATCGCGTCCTCGGCGGCGCTGCACCCGCTCACCAGCATGGCGGTGACAGCCAGCGCTGCGAGGCCGCGACGAGTCGCGGGACGGCTGCGGTGGGCGCGGGTCGACAGGGCAAGCATGCGGCAGGTGTCTCTCTTCCGGGGATGGAGCGGCACTACGCCGCTCGAAAAGGGTAACCCGAGGTCCTACCCGGAGACGTCATCCACGGCGTTGGCTATCTCACGCGTCGCCTTCCGCAAGCCGCCGAGCACGGCCCCCGACCCACTGGCGCACTCCGCTCAGTGCGCGTGCTCACCGCGGTAGTACTCGAAGATCCAGCCGGACAGGGTCAGCACGCCGAGCGACATGCCGAGGACCACCATCCACCACTGGGTCATCGCCATGGCGAACACGATGACGCCGAGGGTGCACGCGCACCAGAACGGCCACCAGGAGTACGGCGGGAAGAAGCCCAGCTCACCCGCTCCGTCGGCGATCTCGCCGTCGATGCGGTCCTCCGGACGGGCGTCCATCCGCTTGGCGTGGAAACCGAGGTACAGGGTGACCATCGCGGTCAGCAGCGTGGTCATCACCAGCGCGGACGTGCCGGTCCAGTCGGCACCGGTGTCGCCGTTGTCGGTGATCAGCCAGTACGCCGGAGTGACCAGCACCAGGAAGACGGTGGTGATCCCGAAGAGCCAGGCCTCGACCCTCATCAGGCGTCATCCTCCGTGGCGTCGTGCTTGTAGCTGTGGCTGTGGGGGTCGCCGGCGTCCTTCCTGGCCTGCTGCTGGGCGAGGTGCTCCTCGTAACCGCGCGCCTCCGGCGCGTCGACGACCTTACTGGTCGCCTCGGCCGGGTTGGCGTCGAGCTCGATGGCAGCGATCTCGGGGTGGTGCAGGTCGAACGCCGGCGACTCCGAGCGGATCCGCGGCAGGCTGACGAAGTTGTGACGGGGCGGCGGGCAGCTGGTCGCCCACTCCAACGAGCGGCCCCAGCCCCACGGGTCGTCGACACCGACCACCGGCGCCTTGCGCGTGATCCACACGTTGTAGAAGAACGGGAGCATCGACGAGGCGAGGATGAACGCACCGATCGTCGACACCTGGTTGAGGACGGTGAAGCCGTCACCCGGCAGGTAGTCGGCGTAGCGCCGCGGCATGCCCTCGATGCCCAGCCAGTGCTGGATCAGGAAGGTCGTCTGGAAGCCGATGAACAGCAGCCAGAAGTGGATCTTGCCGAGCCGCTCGTCGAGCATCCGCCCGGTCAGCTTGGGCCACCAGAAGTAGAACCCGGCGAACATCGCGAAGACGACCGTGCCGAAGACCGTGTAGTGGAAGTGCGCCACCACGAAGTAGGAGTCGGAGACGTGGAAGTCGAGGGGCGGGCTGGCCAGGATGATGCCGGTCAGGCCACCGAACAGGAAGGTGACCAGGAAGCCGATGGACCACAGCATCGGTGTGTCGAGGGCGACCGACCC
This sequence comes from uncultured Actinomycetota bacterium, assembly GCA_963724275.1. Classification (GTDB taxonomy): domain Bacteria; phylum Actinomycetota; class Actinomycetes; order Propionibacteriales; family Nocardioidaceae; genus Nocardioides. The sequence goes on from CAVRUB010000015.1 coordinate 550,010, forward strand.
GCCCCACATGGTGCCGATCCAGTTGAAGAACTTCACGCCCGTCGGGACTGCGATGAGGAAGGTCATGCCGGAGAAGAACGGCAGGTTGACCGCACCTGTGACGAACATGTGGTGGGCCCAGACCGCGACCGAGAGGATCGCGATGCCCAGCGTGGCCCCGACCAGGCCCACGTAGCCGAAGATCGGCTTGCGGCTGAAGACCGGCAGGATCTCGGAGATGATGCCGAAGAACGGCAGCGCGATGATGTAGACCTCGGGATGCCCGAAGAACCAGAACAGGTGTTGCCACAAGATCGCTCCGCCGTGGGACGGGTCGAAGACGTGGGCGCCGATCTGCCGGTCGGCCTCCAGCGAGAGCAGCGCGCCGGCGAGCACCGGGAACGCGATGAGCACCAGCAGGCTGGTGATCAGCACCGTCCAGGTGAAGATCGACATCCGGAACATGGTCATGCCGGGGGCCCGCATGCAGATGATCGTGGTGATGAAGTTGACAGCACCGAGGATGGTGCCGAGGCCGGCCATCCACAGACCCATGACCCACAGGTCGCCGCCCACGCCCGGGCTGTTGACCGAGTCCGAGAGCGGCGTGTAGGCGAACCAGCCGAAGGACGCTGCCCCATCGGGGGTGAGGAAGCCGGCGCCGGCGATCAGGCCGCCGAAGAGGTAGAGCCAGTAGCTGAACATGTTGAGCCGCGGGAAAGCGACGTCGGGCGCACCGATCTGCAGCGGCATGATCGCGTTGCCGAAGGCGAAGAACAGCGGTGTCGCGAAGAGCAGCAGCATGATCGTGCCGTGCATCGTGAACAGCTGGTTGTAGGTCTCCTCGTTCACGACCTGGCTGCCTGGGTAGGCGAGCTCGGAGCGCATGAGGAGCGCCATGATGCCGCCGGCCATGAACCAGACCATCGCGGTGATGAAGTAGAGGTTGCCGATCACCTTGTGATCGGTCGTGGTCATGACCCGGACCAGCATCTGGCCGAGCGGCTTGCGCTCGGAGAGCTCTGTGGAACGGGCGACGGTGGCAGTCACTCCTGCTCTCCCTCGTTCAGGTTCTCGAAGACCGGTGTGTAGGCGTAGGCGCCACCGACGATCGGCTCCTCGCTCACGTGATCAGGGTCGGAGGCGAGCTCGTTCAGGTAGGCGTCGTACTCGTCCTGGGTCACGATCCTGACCTCGAAGAGCATCCGCGAGTGGTAGGTGCCGCAGAGCTCGAAACACTTGCCCGCGAACTCGCCGGTCTCGGTCGTGGTCACTTGGAAGGCGTTGTCCCGGCCCGGGATAACGTCCATGCGCATCGCGAAGGCCGGGATGCCGAAGTCGTGGATCACGTCCGGGCTGAAGAGGTCGAACTCGATCGTGCTGTCGACGGGGAGCACGAGCTCGGGCATGTCGTCACCGGTGCCCGAGACGAAGACGTTGGTGCCGTCGGGCGTGTCCACAGAGTCGGGGTAGTTGAACGTCCACTGCCACTTCTGGCCGACGACCGCGATGTTCACGTCGGGCTCGGGGTCCATCTCCAGCATGACGTTCTGTACCCGCACCGTGTGGGAGAAGAACACCACGACCATGATGATCGGGAAGATCGTGTAGAAGATCTCGACCGGCAGGTTGTAGCGGGTCTGGATCGGGATCTCGTCGTCGCTGCGGCGACGGAAGAAGAAGGCCGCGCCGAGGATGAGTCCCCAGGTGACGACGCCGGTAGCGAGAGCGGCGATCCAGGCGCCCTGCCACAGGTGCAGGTTGTCCTGTCCTTGCTCGGTCACGATCTCCGGCATGCCGAGCCGACCCGCCTCGCTGTCGTCCGAGCAGCCGGTCAGGAACAGCGCGAGTACGACGACGCCAGCCAGCGCGGCCACGCGGCGCATGCGCCGGACCGATCCACCCGTGCGCTCGGGGTGCCTCAAGCCCACGAACGAGCCTTCCTCTCGACGGTCACATCTCCTACGAACACTATCGGAAGGGAGCCGTCCTGAGAGCACAGGGTCTGAAAGGCGGGGCCACTAGATTGGTCAGCGTGACCAGCGCTCGCGGCTACCTCGACACGGCCTCGGCGGAGCCTCTGCACCCGGCCGCACGGGACGCGCTGGTCGCCGCACTCGAGCGCGGTTACGCCGACCCACGGCGGCTCCACCGCGCCGGACGCGACGCACGCCTGCTCCTCGACAACGCCCGTGCGGTGGTCGCCGAGTGCCTCGGCGTGCACCCCGACGAGGTGGGCTTCACCGGGTCCGGCACCGATGCCGTCCAGCGCGGGCTGCTGGGACTGGTCCGGGCACGCTCGGGCGGCGGCGTCGTGCACAGTGCCGTCGAGCACTCCTCGGTCCTGCACGCGGTGGGCTGGCACCAGTCCCCCGCCCACGTCTCGGTCCCGGTCGACGACTCCGGCCGGGTCGACCTCGACGCCATGGCTACCGCGGCGCGGCAGCCCGGCGTCGCCGCCGTCGCTCTCCAGTCGGCCAACCAGGAGGTCGGCACGGTCCAGCCTGTCGACGACCTCGTCCTTCCCGACGACGTGCCGCTCTTCGTCGATGCCGCCGCCTCGGTCGGGCGGCTCCCCCCGCCCGCCCGGTGGTCCGCACTGGCAGCCTCCGCGCGCAAGTGGGGCGGGCCCGGAGGCGTCGGCGTGCTCGTCGTACGACGCTCCACGCGCTGGACCACCCCGTTCCCCGGCGACGACGGCCTCGACCACCTGGGCGGCGAGTCCTCGGTCCCGGCGGCGCTCGCCGCCGCAGCAGCGCTGCAGGCCGTGCTCGCAGAGCGTGACCGGACCGTCGTCCGGCAGCACCGCCAGGTCGAACGGATCCGGGCCCGCGCCGGCGCACTCCCGGACACGGAGGTCGTGGGTCACCCGGTCGACCGGCTCCCCCACCTGGTGACGTTCTCCGTCCTCTATGCCAGTGGGGACGAGATGGTCTCCGGCCTCGACCGGCGTGGCTTCGGTGTGGCCAGCGGATCGGCCTGCACCGCTTCGACGCTCGAGCCGAGCCACGTGCTGGCCGCGATGGGCGCGTTGACCCACGGCAACGTCCGGGTGTCGCTGCGCCGCGACACCACCGACGAGGAGGTCGATGAGTTCTGCGCCGCGCTCACCGATGTAGTCACCGACATCCGTTCCGGGATCGGCCTGTGACCACCGAGGTCGACTGCCGCGGTCAGGTCTGCCCGGGCCCGATCATCGCGCTCGCCAAGGCCCTTCCCGGCGTCGCCGTCGGTGAGCTCCTGGCGATCGTCGCCGACGACCCGGCCGCCCGCCACGACGTGGCGGCCTGGTGCCGGATGCGCGGCCAGGAGTACGTCGGCGAGGAGCTTGCCGACGACGGGGTGCCCCGCTACGTCGTGAGACGCCTCAGTTGACGCGCTCGCGCAAAGCTAAAGGTTCTTGGCGACTTCCTCGGCCGCCTCGTTTCCGTAGGACGTCCGGAGCCGGTCGACGAACGCGTCCGGGGTGAAGGCGTACTCCTGGGGGCCGACCGTCTCCACGACGTACGCCGCGAGCACGCAACCCACCTGGGCGGCGCGCTCCAGGGCGAGGCCCCAGCCGAGGGCGGCGAGGAAGCCGGCCCGGAACGCGTCGCCGACGCCGGTCGGCTCGACGGGCGTGACGCCCTTGCACGCCGGCACCTCGATCAGGTGCTGGTCGGTGCCGATGATGCGCACGCCGTCGGCGCCGAGGGTCGTCACCTGCAGGCCGACCCGCGCCTGCACGTCCTGGGCGGTCCAGCCGGTCTTCTTCTCAACGATGTGGGACTCGTACTCGTTGGTGACCAGGATGTCCGCGCCGTCGATCAGCTGGCGGATCAGGCGGCCGTCACCGAACGCGAGCTGCTGGGACGGGTCGGCGACGAACTTGTAGCCGCGCTGGCGGCACTCCTCGGTGTGGCGGAGCATGCCCTCGGGGTCGTCGGGCCCGATCAGGACGTAGGCCGGCTCCCCGACCGTGTCGACGATCGGCTTGAGCTCGATCTCGCGCGCCTCGCTCATCGCGCCCGGGTAGAACGACGCGATCTGCGCGTGGGTGGCGTCGTTGGTGCACACGAAGCGCGCCGTGTGGCGGGTCGGTGACACGTGGATGTGGTCGCAGTCGACGCCGTGCCGCTCCAGCCACGACCGGTAGTCCGCGAAGTCCTCACCGACGGCGCCGACCAGCACCGGGCGCACGCCGAGGACACCGAGCCCGAAGGAGATGTTGCCGGCACAGCCGCCGCGTCGTACCTCCAGGTCGTTGACGAGGAAGCTCACCGAGAGCTTGTCGAGCTGCTCGACGACGAGCGAGTCGGAGAACTTGCCATCGAACGTCATCAGGTGGTCGGTGGCGATGGACCCCGCAATCAGCACGGAACCGGTGGGAGCAGTCACGACACACAACACTACCCGTGGGTACCCGTGGGTCTACCTGTCAGTAGCGCCTAGCGTCGACGGCATGACCCTTTACGAGGAGATCGAGACTCCTGCTCAGCTGCGGGCCGACTGCGAAGCCGTCAACAGCCAGCTGGTGCGCGCAGCGCAGAAGGTCACCGAGGGTGCGCCGAGCATCCACTTCGACGACTTCCCGCGCGAGATCGCCAAGAAGGACGTCCGGATCTCGGAAGCGGCCCAGCGACTGGCCAACGCCCTTCACCTGCACCTGGACTGACCGTCGACGGGCAGGACCTCCTGGCGCGTCGAAAACGCCGAAACGGTGGCCGTTGGCCACCGTTTCTGCAGTTCTGACGGACTGAACGTCCTGTTGGTCGACGATCAGTGGAAGCTGTCCCCGCACGCGCACGAACCCGTGGCGTTGGGGTTGTCGATCGTGAAGCCCTGCTTCTCGATGGAGTCGACGAAGTCGATCACCGCACCGTTGAGGTAGGGGACGCTCATCCGGTCGACGACGACCGCGACCCCGTCAAAGTCGGTGACGACGTCACCATCGAGGCTGCGCTCGTCGAAGAAGAGCTGGTAGCGAAGCCCGCTGCAGCCACCGGGCTGCACGGAGATCCGCAGCGACAGGTCGTCACGGCCTTCCTGCTCGAGGAGGCTCTTGACCTTGCTCGCGGCCACCGGGCTCAGGTTGATCTGGTCCTCGCGGCGCTCCACGATCACGGGGGCGGCGACCGTCGTGGTCGCCGTGCTCGTCGCGGGGGCTGCCTCAGTACCGTGGCTGTGGCCGTGTCCGCCGCATCCGCACTGGTCGCTCATGCTCACTCCAGACAAATCTCGGGTCGGTGTCGACAGTTCCAATGGTCGCACATGGAGGGTTATTCCCCACGTTACGGCCGTCACCAGGTGAGCACGGCCTTCACCACCTTGCCTGCCGTCGTGTCGGCGATCGCGTCCTCGATCCGCTCGAAGGGGTACGACGTCACGAGCTGGTCGACGTCGAAGACACCTTCTGCCCGCCTGCGGATCAGCTCGGGGATCATCTGCAGCGGATCGGCGTCACCCTCGATCGAGGATCGGACGATCTTGCCCGACTGCAACAGGTCGATCGCGTCGATGGGGTACTCCGGCGCACCCAGCCCGAGCGCGACCAGCGTCCCGCGGGAGCGCAGCGAGTGCTGGGCCTGCCGCACGACGTCCGCGATCGCCGTCGTGTCGATGGCGTACGACGCCCCGCCGCCGGTCAGCTCCTTGACCTGGTCGGCGATCGGCGCGGTGCCGGAGTCGTCGGCAGTGGGATCGAGCGCGCGGGCGCCGTACCCCTCGGCCAGCTGACGCCGGGCGGCAACGGGGTCGACGGCGACGACGTTCCCGACGCCTGCGCCGCGCGCGGCCGCGATCGCAGCGAGGCCGACCGCGCCGGCGCCGAAGACGACCAGGCTCTCGTCGGCGGCCGGGCGCAGCACGTTGAGCACGGTGCCCGCGCCGGTCTGGAACCCGCAGCCGAACGGCGCCAGCAGCGCGAGATCGAGGTCCTTGGGCACGACTACGCAGTTGTCGGCGTATGCCAGCGCGTGCCGGGCGAAGCTGGACTGGCCGAAGAACGACCCGAACACGGTCGCGTCGCCGCGTCGCATCGTCGTCGAGCCGTCGGCGCGCATGCCCATGTAGTTGAGCAGGAGGTGCTGCTCGCAGTAGCCCACGTCGCCCGCCTCGCACGGTCCACACGCGCGGCACGACCGGAAGCTCATGACGACGTGATCGCCGACCTCGATCCCGCGCACGTCAGCACCGACGGCCTCCACCACCCCGGCTCCCTCGTGCCCCATCACGGTGGGGAACATCTCCGCCGGCAGCATGGTCGGTACGGTCAGGTCGGTGTGGCACAGCCCGGTCGCGACGACCCGGACCAGCACCTCGTCGGACCGCGGGTCGTCGATCTCGACGTCGGTGAGCTCGAACCGGCGCGAGTCCGGCGTGAAAGGAGCGCTCGCGAGCGCGACGGTGGTGTGCACGCGACCAACCTAGAACAGGTTCTCGTTCTTCGGCGCCCCTAGCTCGACCAGGTCCGGGCGACCCGCTGCGCGAGCAGCGCCAGCGAACCGTCGGGGTCCGCGAACGCCTCCTCCTCGCCGACGAGGTCGACCATCGAGTAGGCGGAGTCCATCCCGAGCGCCCGCATCTCCCGCGACCCGACGAGCACCTGACCGGCCAGCGCGATGCAGGGTCGCAGCGCCTCGGCCGCGACGGCGGCCACGCCCGCCGGAACCTTCCCGGCCCGACTGCTGTAGTCGAACGCACCCTCGCCTGTGACGACGAGGTCCGCCTGCCGGGCGCGGTCGGTGAGACCGACGGCCTGCGCGACCATCTCGATCCCGGCCCGCCTCTCGGCGCCGAGGACCAACAGCCCGAAGCCCAGCCCGCCCGCCGCTCCAGCACCCTTCTCCAAGGATGTCCGGAAGTCGGTGACCGCGGCGAAGCCCTCGAGGACACCGTCGACGAGCGGCATCCGGTCCTCGGCGATGCCCTTCTGGGCGCCGAAGGTCCGGGTCGCGCCGAACAGGCCCGTCAGCGGGCTGTCGACGTCGGTGGCGACGACCAGGCGGGCCTCCGCCGTACGCCGGCGTGCGGGCCCGAGGTCGACGTGGCGTATCCCGTTCAGCCCGAGGGCGCCGCGGTCGAGTGGTACGTCGGCGGCGGCGCCGAGGGCACCCAGCAGCCCGGCGCCGCCGTCGTTCGTGCCACTCCCACCCAGACCGACCACGACGGTCTCGGCACCAGCGTCGATGGCCGCGGCGACGAGCTCACCCACTCCGGTGGTGCCGGCGTGCTCGGCCCGCTCGCCTGCGGTGAGGTGGACCCCGCAAGCCTGCGCACTCTCGACGTACGCCGTCCCTCCCACGAGCAGCACGGTCGCAGGGACCGTCTCGCCGAACGGGCCGGACACGGACTCGACCAGCAGCTCGCCACCGAGCGCGGCGTGGAGGACGTCGACGAAGCCCGGACCACCGTCGGACATCGGCGCCAGGTCGATCTCGTCGTCGGGGGCCTGCCGTCGCCACCCCGTGGCGATCGCCTCCGCCGCCTCGACCGCGCTCAGTGTCCCGGCAAACTTGTCCGGTGCCACCAGTATCCGCATGCGACTCATCCTCGCCGATGCCTAGGTCGGGGCCGTGGCCGCCGACGACATCGGTGCGATACAGGCCGCCGACGTACCTCGATCCGGCACGTGAGCACCGCGAATCGGCGCCTGCCCCGGGCGCGGAATAGGATTCGACCATGACGACAGTCGACCTCCCGCTGCTGCCACTCGGCCGCGGCACCGACCCGCTCTCGGAGCGGGGCGTCGAGTGCCCGGGCGACCTGCCTGCGGCCTCCGACCCCGATCTCGTCGCACGGGCACGGGCGGCCAAGGAGGCGCTCGGCGAAAGGGTGTTCGTCCTCGGGCACCACTACCAGCGCGACGAGGTGATCCAGTTCGCCGACGTGACCGGCGACTCGTTCAAGCTCGCCCGCGACGCCGCAGCACGGCCCGAGGCCGAGTACATCGTCTTCTGCGGCGTGCACTTCATGGCCGAGTCGGCCGACATCCTCACCGGTCCGCAGCAGCAGGTGATCCTCCCTGACCTCGCCGCCGGTTGCTCGATGGCCGACATGGCGCGGATCGCGCAGGTCGAGACGGCGTGGGACGCGATGGCCGCCGCCGGCATCCAGGACCAGGTCGTGCCGGTCACCTACATGAACTCCACGGCTGCGATCAAGGCGTTCTGCGGTCGCAACGGCGGAATCGTCTGCACCTCGTCCAACGCCGAGGTGGCGCTCGACTGGGCCTACGAGCAGAAGGGGGCCGGCAACGCGGGCAGCTCAGGCACCAAGGTCCTGTTCCTGCCCGACCAGCACCTCGGTCGCAACACAGCGGTGCTCAAGCTCGGCCTCAGCCTGGACGACTGCGTGGTCTGGAACCCGCACAAGCCCAACGGCGGGCTGACGGCCGAGGAGCTGCGCGACGCGAAGATGATCCTCTGGAAGGGCCACTGCTCGGTGCACGGCCGTTTCACGTCCGACGTGATCGACGACCTGCGGGGGAAGATCGACGACCTCAACGTGATCGTCCACCCCGAGTGCCAGCACGAGGTGGTGCTCAAGGCCGACTTCGTCGGGTCCACCGAATACATCATCAAGACGATCGAGGCTGCTCCGGCCGGCTCGAGCTGGGCGATCGGCACCGAGCTCAACCTGGTCTCGCGCCTGGCCAAGGCGCACCCCGACAAGAACATCGTCTTCCTCGACCGCAACGTCTGCTACTGCTCGACCATGAACCGGATCGATCTCCCCCACTTCGTGTGGGCGATGGAGTCGCTGGTCGAGGGCGTGGTCGTCAACCGGATCGAGGTCGACCCGCAGACCGAGCAGGAGGCGCTTGTCGCGCTCCAACGGATGCTCGACCTGCCGGGCAAGAGCCACCGAGACTGACGAGAAGACGAGGGAGAACCCGAGTAGGGTCATGGGTCAGATGAACTTGTTCCGCCGTACGAAGTCCGAAGCCGAGGCCGTCGAGGTCGTCGACGTCAAGCCGGGGGGCAAGGGTCGCCCGACGCCGAAGCGCAAGGAGGCCGAGGCGCTCGCGAAGGCTCGCGCGCGCACGCCGCGCACCCGCAAGGAGCTCGCCGCCCGCCAGCGCGAGGGCCGCTCGGAGGACAGCCGCAAGGTCCGCGCGGGCATGAAGGCCGGCGACGAGCGCTACCTGCTCCCTCGCGACAAGGGGCCGCTGCGGCGGTTCATCCGCGACTACGTCGACAGCCGGTTCAGCATCGTCGAGCTGCTGATCCCGCTGCTGGTGGTCACGATGGTCCTCGGCTACTCCGGACAGCAGGCGCTGATGAACGCGAGCCAGTTCATCATGATGGCGACGTTCCTCTTCGTCATCGTCGACATGGTGCTGCTCCGGTTCCGTCTCCGCAAGGAGCTCACCCGTCGCTTCCCGGGCGAGTCGCTGAAGGGCACGACCTACTACGCCGTCATCCGGTCGCTGCAGATGAAGTTCATGCGGATGCCGAAGGCCAAGGTCAAGATCGGCCAGGACCTCCCGGACACCTATCGCTAGGGCTTCGGCGACCTGGTCAGTGCCGGGTCAGAGGTCACGACCGGCCCGACCACGTCGTCGATGGCGCTGAGCGTCGCCTCGTCCAGCGAGACGCCCGCCGCCTTGACGTTCTCGGTGACCTGCTCGGGACGCGAGGCGCCGATGATCGCGGCGGAGACGTTGTCGTTCTGCAGCACCCAGGCCACGGCCAGCTGGGCCAGGCTGAGCCCGGCGCCGTCCGCGATCGGACGCAGCTGCTGGACCCGTTCCAGGACGTCGTCCTCGAGCCAGCGCGAGATCATGTCCGCGCCGCCCTTGTCATCGGTCGCCCGCGAGCCGGCCGGCGGGGCCTGACCGGGGAGGTACTTGCCGGTCAGCACGCCCTGCGCGATCGGTGACCACACGATCTGCCCGATCCCGAGCTCACGACAGGCCGGCACCACCTCGGGCTCGATCACCCGCCACAGCAGGGAGTACTGCGGCTGGTTCGACACCAGCGGCACCCGCAGCTCGCGCGCCAGCTCGGCCGCGGCTCGGATCTCCTCGGCCCGCCACTCCGAGACGCCGATGTAGAGGGCCTTGCCGGAGCGGACGACGTCGGCGAACGCCACCATCGTCTCCTCCAGCGGCGTGCCGTGGTCGTAGCGGTGTGCCTGGTAGAGGTCGACGTAGTCGGTGCCCAGCCGACGCAGCGAGCCGTCGATCGACTCCAGGATGTGCTTGCGCGAGAGGCCCTTGTCGTTGTGGGCGCCCGGGCCGGTCGGCCAGAACACCTTCGTGAAGATCTCCAGCCCCTCCCGTCTCTCCCCCGCCAGCGCCTTGCCGAGGACGCTCTCGGCAGCGGTGTTGGCGTAGACGTCGGCGGTGTCGAAGGTCGTGATGCCCTCGTCGAGCGCCTGCCGCACGCAAGCCAGTGCCGAGTCCTCCTCGACCTGGGAACCGTGGGTGAGCCAGTTGCCGTAGGCGATGGCCGAGATCTTCAGGCCGCTCGCACCGAGGTTGCGGATCTCCATGACACCGACCCTAGCCACGCCACCGAAGCGCCGCTTGCGAGGATGGTGGCATGACCACCGCCGACGTCTCCGTCCGGGTCGCCTGGCCCCAGGACGCCGCCGGCATCGCTGCCGTCCAGCTCCGCGCGTGGCAGCAACGGTACGACGCGCTGCTGCCGAGCCTGCTCGACGAGCGCGGCCTCGACCCCGAGACGCACGCCGCCGCCTGGCAGGAGTCGCTGGCCCGTCCGCCGGAGGCCCGCCACCGTGCGCTCGTGGCGCTCGAGCGGGTGCGGGTGGTCGGCTTCGCGCTCACCGGACCGGCCACCGACCCCGACGCCGACCCGGCCACCGATGGCGAGCTCGGAGAGTTCACCGTCGACCCCGACCACCGACGTCTCGGTCACGGATCGCGGCTCCTCCAAGCCGCCGTCGACACCCTGGTGGCGGACAAGTTCACGCGGGTCGTGTGCTGGGTCGACAGCACCAACGACGCTGCCCGCGGCTTCCTCACCGAAGCCGGCTGGGCTCCGGACGGGGCGAGCCGTGAGCTCTCCGACGAGTCGGACTCGGGCACGGTCAAGCAGGTCCGGCTCCACACCACGATCGCCTAGCGTCACGAGAGGGTCCGGTGCTCACGACTGTGCTGCGTCCGGTGTGCTTGCCTGCAGAGCAGCGCTGAGTATCCGCAGGAGATCGACCGCCGCTGACTGCAACGGTTGCGCAGGCAACCCGAACTGTCGTGCCATCGTGATGGCATCGTGCATCGTGGCGAAGTCCTGCCGGCGCATCGCCTGGGTGATCACCAGGCCACACAGCATCGGGGCCATCCTGCGTTTCTCTGCCTCGTTCCTGCGGTCGAACACGGGCAGCCAGTCGCCCGGATGGTCGTCGAGCATGGCGCGGAACGCTCGCCACGCGTTGTCCGGATACTCGGGTGCGACAAAGGCGGTGGCCGGCCGCGCGTCGCCGCGGAGCGTGACTGCGCACAGGAAGCCCATGACGAGAGCGGTGTGGTAGGAGGCGGCGCGGGCGTATCGCGTTCGCTCGGCGCCCGCCAGGCTGGCGAGCCGGTCGGGGTCGATGTTGCCGCAGGGCAGGAGGCCGACTTCGTCCTCGACGTGGGCGAGCACGTCGAAGGCGAACGCGGCGATGGGCGACCACGCCTCATGCAGCTGGGGCCACGCCATCAGCAGCTCGCCCACGAGGTCGTAGTCGCCGTGGTCGAGGTATCGGAGGACCAGCGCTTCGACATCGGCCAGGATCGCAACGCGGGTACGGCCGAGCTCGGGGGTGGTCGTGCGGCCGAAGTCGGTGACGTAGAACAGCAGGTGGGTGAGCCCGTAAGGGTCCTCCCGGGAGCCGACGAGCAGGTCGAACGGGTCGGTGAGGGCAGTGCCAGAGGGGGGGCAGCGGGGCCGGACACGGTCGGGGGTCGACGATCCCACACGGAGGCGATCCAGCGGCGCTCCGCGAGCACGGTGGGGGGCTGATCGACGGCATGGGAGAGGACGCGGGCGCACACGTCGGAAGCGAACGCGTCGAACGCGTCGTCGGGGTAGCCCATTGCCGCAAGGAGTACGTGGGGTACGGCTCGGCGGAAGACCTGTTCCGGGTTCAGGGCCATGTCGGCGAGGGCTCGCGGCGACCGCACCAGCGGATCGAGCTGTCGGGCCAGGGCGTCGACACGGTCGCCTACTGCCCTCGACCGGTTCGCCCCGTGCGCCGCATAGGCGAGCATCGCGGCCTCTGCCACCACCTTCTCGGGCCCGAAGCTGAGGGCCGGCCGCACTGCGTCGTCGTACCCGGTCTCACCGAAGTCGGACACCGCGACGGCTGCGAAGTCCAGCGCGTCGACAAGACGCCGCTCCAGATCCGCCGTCGGCCAGACCGCGACGCCTGCCGCGGCCTGGCCTGGCGGCGTCGACTGATCGACGCAGAGCACGGTCAGCCGTTCTGCAGATCGACGGCCTGCGCCAGCCCGGCGCCACCGCGAAGGCCGCCGAAGACGTTGCCGAGGTCGTCGGCGCGGAGGAAACAGGCGAGCATGTTGAACCTTCCGTAGATGACGCCGTGCAAGCCGTCGTCACGCGTCGCGAGCTCGGGGCCGATCTTCGACACGAACGCGCCCACGGCGTCGAAATCCAGCGAACCCGACTCGACGAATCGAGCCGCGATGTCCTCGTGAGAGATGGAGCTGTGCATGTTCGTTCTCCTCTGTCAGCCGGCAAGCAAGCACCGGCAGGGGTGGTGACCGGCGGTCGCCGGTATCAGATAGGAGAACGGGGAGTGCGGCCTGATACACCAGGTTGTCGAACACCGCGGGCCCACTGCGCCGCTGGTGGTCCTCGGCGCAGGGCCGATCGGTCCATCAGTTGCGCGGGTGGTAGTCAACGCGAGGTCCGGTGTAGATCTCCCCGGCGATGTCGCCGTTGGGACATCGGATCAGCCGGATCTTGGCCGTGCCGCGGGGCGTGACCATGCGCGCCAGACCATGCGGGGTGATCCAGCGGTAAGCGCCCAGGGCGAGCTGGTCGACCCGGTAGCCATGGTGGGTCTTCACCCGGTGATGGGCCCGGGTCAACGGAGCGTCGTTGTGGTCGCCGGTCTGACCTGGTGGCCCGCCTCGGTCGGGCGGGACGTACGGCGTCGCATGGTCGTGGTCGAGCCGCCGGTAGCCGAGGTTCGGGGAGTGCGGGAAGGCATCACCCAGCATCCGGAGCAGCGTCCGATTCTTGACCAGCGTCGGATGCTCGTAGCCGTTGACCGCATGGGTGTGGTTGAGGTCGATGACGGGTTGCAACCCGACCTCGCGGTCACCGAGCAGGTCGGCAACCTGCTCGAGAAGCATGGGGCCGATGCCTTCAACGCGCGCCACTCCATCGACGTGACCGCCGAGCACCAGGTCGGAGAGGTGGACGACCAGGATCGCGGGGCGCTTCTTCGGCTTGGGCAGCACCGCCGGTGTCTTCTCGGCTCCGCTCGGGTCGTCGACCGAGTCGAGGAAGGCGGCCGCGGCATGCGGGTTGCTGAGCAGCTCCACGGCCTTGACCTCCAGCTCACCCCTCGTGACCTGCTCGCGTTCGACCCCGGGAAGCTGGTCGTAGATCGCGTCAGCCACCTCCTCCACGGTGGCGTCGAACTCCAGAGCGGTCCCCGTCGGAAGCTTGAGGGTGACCCGGCGTGTCGCCGGCTCCCCGTCGGTCTCGCTGACGGCATCGCCGGGTCGTGCGTGCGAGAGGCGGACTCCGACCCAGGCGGCGTCATCGGCGAGGCGGGCCCGGTGCGCATCGACGTCGGCCTCGATCACTTTGGCCTCCGCGATCGCCAAGATCCGGCCCGGCGACTGGTCGGCAGCGGCTGCGACGGCGACGTCGACCAAGGGGACCGCGTCCTTCGTCAAGACTCGCGACATCGCAGCGACCTTGCGGGCAACCCACACGGGAACTCGTAGGTCCTGGACGACCTGCCACACCAGCGGCAGTCGGTGCCGCAGGTCGAGCGCGTCGGCCGCGAGATGTCTCGTCGAGACCAGGCCAGCCTGTCGGGCGATCGCGAGCTCGCCCCAGCACAGGTCCCGCACGGGTGGCGTGCCGTCACCGCCGTAGCTCACCAGCTGATCAGAACCCATCACCCGACCTTCGCCGGGGTCGTCACCGTGCAGGTCGGCCCACTGCAGCACCAACCGCAGCAGGTCGACGTCGCGCGCCCGCTGCTCGCGCGTCACGTCCTCTGTCGCGGCCAGCACCGCCGCGGAATCGAGGCTCACAACGTCACCCGGGATCACACGGCCATGCTCGCAACAACCCCCGACACAAGTGCGCCGCAAGTGCTTCGGTCGCAGGTCGGGCAAGCAGAGCGTCGACCTGGCAATCGGAGCAGATCGACAAGGTGAAGCTACAGGTCGAGGAAGTGCTCGAGCCCGACCGTGAGGCCCGGGTGCTGCGCGATCTGACGGACGCCGGTGAGGACGCCGGGGGTGAACGAGACGCGGTCGAGCGAGTCGTGGCGGACGGTCAGGGTCTCCCCGAGCCCACCGAGGACGACCTCCTGGTGTGCCACCATCCCGCGGACACGCAGGCCGTGGACGTGGATGCCGTCGACCACCGCACCCCGAGCACCGTCGAGGGCCGTCGACGTCGCGTCCGGCACGGGTGGGCAGCCGGCCTCCCGGCGGGCAGCTGCCACCAGCTCCGCCGTACGACGCGCGGTGCCGCTCGGAGCGTCCGCCTTGTCGGGGTGGTGCAGCTCCACGATCTCGACCGACTCGTAGAACGGCGCGGCCAGCGCGGCGAATCGCATCATCAAGATCGCCCCGATCGAGAAGTTCGGCGCGATCAGGACTCCCGTGGTCGGGGTGTCTCCGAGCCAGCGCTCGAGGATGTCGAGGCGGCTCTGGTCGAAGCCGGTCGTGCCGACCACCGCGTGGATGCCGTGGTCGACGCAGAACTCGAGGTTGTCCATCACGACGTCGGGGTGGGTGAAGTCGACGACGACCTGCACGCCGGAGCTGACCAGCCCGTCGATCGGATCGTCCTGGTCGACGGACGCCACCAGCGTCAGGTCGTCAGCCTCGTCGACCGCTGCGCACACCGCGGACCCCACCTTGCCGCGGGACCCCAGTACTCCGACCCGGATCTGACTGCTCTCCACGGCGTCCAACCTAGTGGTTGCCCATCTCCGCACCCTGCCGGTCCCGCCCTACGACGCCGAGTTCTGGCAGGCTGGCCCCATGGCGGTGCAGACGATCCCGGCCCGGCTGCGGTGGGCGGTGGACTTCATCGACGTGCAGCCGCACGACCACGTGCTCGAGATCGGGTGCGGTTCCGGGCAGGCAGCGGACCTCATCTGCCGGCGGCTCGAGGGCCGCGGCCGGATGTTCGCGATCGATCGGTCCGAGGCCGGCGTCGACCGCACCAAGAAGCGCTGCGCCGAGCACCTGGAGGCCGGAAAGCTGACCGTGCGCCAGATCGACCTGGCAACGCTCCGGGTGCCTGTGAAGCGCCTGACCAAGGTCTTCGCGTTCGACGTCAACCTGTTCTGGGTCCGTGACTGCAAGGAGGAGGTGGCGCTGCTGTACGAGCGGGTCCTCCCCGGTGGGTCCGTCAACCTGTTCTTCGACACGACCCGACCCGAGCAGGTGCCGGAGATCATCTCCAAGACCGCCGCAGCGCTCACCGAGGGCGGCTTCCGCGTCTACATCGCGACGTCGGACAAACCCCCGGTCGTCGGGATCATCGGCCGCAGGTGACGCAGCCGACTGCCGTCGGACCCGCGAGCCTGCGAGTGGGTCGGCGACAGTCGCAAGTGTGGTGGTCGAGTAGCGCGCACGACCGAGGAACGAGGTCGTGACCGCGCGTATCGAGACCCGGTGAGCCGACTGGCCGCATCGGGGACGGCCGCAGGCACACTAACTCAAGTGGGAGTGCAACGCTTGATTTGATCGAGGTGCATTCGATGGGTCGTCTCTTGGCGCGGGAGAAGCAGAAGGGGTTCTGGCGACAGTTGCTGCTGGCGTGTCGGTCACGGACGCGGCGGCTGCTGTCGGCGTGTCGCGACCGGTCGCGTACCGGTGGTTCGCAGCATCGGGTGGTGTGATGATGCCCGCGCGGTCGGCGATACACCGTCGGTCGGAGAGGCTTGCCTCGGCCGACGGCTGACTCAGACGATCGGGAGGAGATCGCCACCTCAAAGGGCAGCGCATGTCGATCACACAGATCGCCGGGCGATCGGGTTCGACAAGACCACGGTCAGCCGCGAGCTGCGTCGCAACACAGGGACGGCCGGTACCAGGCCACCACGGCTCGACACGAGGACGACCAACGGTGGGCAGGGAAACGGTGAGAGCGCGCCAAACGGCTGCGTGAGGAGGTAGAAAGGCGGCTGAAGCTGAAGCAGAGTCGAGCAGATCGCGAACGGGTTGCGGCTGGACTTTCCGACGACGGAGATGCGCGTGTCGCACGAGACGATCTACACCTCCATCTACGTCCAGGGCCGCGGTGCGCTGCGCAAGGACCTGGCCGGTCACCTGCGCACCGGACGTGCGATGCGCGAGCCGCGCCAAGCCCGGGAGCGGAAGGTGGTCTGCATCCGCGCGTAACGTGATCTCGATGAGCAACGACCGCCCTGCGTGGAGGACGGCCGTGGGCACTGGGAAGGAGACTGATCAGGGAAGTCAACGGCTAGGCCATCGGCACGTGGTCGAACGCGCCACCGGTTCCTCGGCTGCTGCACTGCCGGCGACCACGCGCGTTGACGATGCAAGCGATCTGCGTATGGTTGGAGGTGTAGTATGATGGGAGTGGGTGGAGATGAAAGTAGATGTGAGGTAGGTTGGATTATGTGATGGTATGGTAGGTGGTGTAGAGAAAGGTTGCTGGTAGTTAAGGTAGATGTTTGGGGAGGTTATAAAGTGCTGGAGATGTATATGCTGCAATGACTTGTTGGTGCACATTTGTTGTAGCTTTTGTTTTACTACTCTGTGTACATCACAACTCACCCGGCGTTGCACTCACCGGTTGAATCCACCTGGTCGCGGCGTCTCGATACACCGTCGCTAGCTCGCGACGGCTACTCGACGACCAACGGGCCTATGGGCCGACGACGGCCAGCAGCTCGGGACGGCCGAAGACGTCACGGGCGACGGCTCGCACGTCGTCGAGCGTGACCGCGTCGATCCGGGCCATCACCTCGTCGATCCCGAGGACGTCGGCGTAGACCAGCTCGGCCTTGCCGAGGCGCATCATCCGGGACCCGGTGTCCTCGAGCCCGAGCACGAGCCCGCCGACCAGCTGGCCCTTGCCGCGGGCGAGCTCCTCCGCGGTGATGCCATGGGCGGCGATGCGGGACAGCTCTCCCGGACCACCTCGAGCACCTCGTCGAGCCGGTCCGGCAGGCAGCCGACGGCGACGCCGACCAGCCCGGAGTCGGCGTAGTGGCTGGCGAAGGAGTAGACGGAGTAGGCGAGGCCGCGGTGCTCGCGAACCTCCTGGAACAGCCGGCTCGACGTACCACCACCGAGCGCGGTGTTCAGGACGCCCAGGGCGAACCGACGGTCGTCGTCGCGCGTCAGGCCTTCGGCCGCCAGTACGACGTTGACCTGCTCGAAGGGCCGGGAGATCCGGCCCTCGCTGCCGCTGACCCTCGGGTGCCGGCGGCTGGCCCGGGGACCGACCGGCTCTGCGGCGCCCGCAAGGTAGCCGTGGCGGCCGAACGAGCGGCGGACGGCCTTGACGACGTCTGCGTGCTCGACTGCTCCGGCGACCGACACGACCATGTTTCCGGCCGGTAGTGCTTGCGGTAGAAGCGCTGGATCTGCGTGCGGGTCATCGCCTCGATCGATCCGGTGGTCCCGGCGATCGGGCGCCCGAGCGGTCCGCTCCCCCATGCCAGCTCGGCGAGCAGGTTCTGCACGACGTCGTCGGGATCGTCCTCGTGCATCGCGATCTCGTCGAGGATGACGTCGCGCTCCGCGTCGACGTCGTGGGTCTCGAGCAGCGACCCGGTGATCATGTCGCCGAGCACGTCGACCGCGAGTGACAGGTCCTCGCCGAGGACCCGTGCGTGGAAGCAGGTGTACTCCTTCGCGGTGAACGCGTTGAACTCGCCGCCGACAGCGTCGAGCGCGATCGAGATGTCGAGCGCGGACCGCTCGTCGGTGCCCTTGAACAGCAGGTGCTCGAGGAAGTGCGACGCCCCGTGGGTCGTCGCGGTCTCGTCGCGGGAGCCGACCCCGATCCAGACGCCGATGGAGGCCGACCGGGCGCCTGCCATCTGCTCGGTGACGATCCGCAGCCCGGAGGGCAGGGTCGTCCGCCGTACGCGCGAGGTCACGTGGCCGTCGGCGTCGCGGACCGTCTCGAGGGTGCTGGTCGACGCGCGGCCTGCGCTCGGGAGTGCCGACGGCCGGCCAGCGGTGCGCCGGCCGGCCGTCGTGAGGGACTCACTCACTTAAGGGTCACTCCGAGTCCTCGGCGACCTCGGCGGCGACCGGAGCCGCCTCCTCGACCACCGGGACCAGCGAGAGCTTGCCGCGGTCGTCGATCTCGGCGATCTGGACCTGGATCTTCTGGCCGACCGAGACGACGTCCTCGACGCTCTCGACCCGCTTGCCGCCGGCGAGGTCACGCAGCTTGCTGATGTGCAGCAGGCCGTCCTTGCCGGGCATCAGCGAGACGAACGCACCGAAGTTGGTCGTCTTGACGACCGTGCCGAGGTAGCGCTCGCCGACCTCGGGCATGGTCGGGTTGGCGATCGCGTTGACAGCCGCCTTGGCTGCCTCGGCGGCCTCCCCGTTGGTCGCACCGATGTAGACGGTGCCGTCGTCCTCGATGGACAGCGTCGCGCCGGTGTCGTCCTGGATCTGGTTGATCACCTTGCCCTTGGGCCCGATGACCTCGCCGATCTTGTCGACCGGCACCTTGATCGTGATGATCCGCGGGGCGTGGATCGACATCTCCTCGGGCTCGTCGATGGCCTCGGCCATGACGTCGAGGATCGCGATCCGGGCGTCCTTGGCCTGGGTCAGCGCAGAGGCGAGGACCTCGGCGGGGATGCCGTCCAGCTTGGTGTCGAGCTGCAGAGCGGTGACGAACTCACGGGTTCCGGCGACCTTGAAGTCCATGTCGCCGAACGCGTCCTCGGCACCGAGGATGTCGGTGAGCGCGACGTAGTGCGTCTGTCCGTCGATCTCACCCGAGATCAGGCCCATCGCGATGCCGGCGACGGCGGCCCTCAGCGGCACGCCTGCCTGCAGCAGCGACATCGTCGACGCACAGACCGAGCCCATCGAGGTCGAGCCGTTGGAGCCCATGGCCTCGGAGAGCTGGCGGATCGCGTAGGGGAACTCCTCCCGCGACGGCAGGACCGGCAGCAGCGCCCGGCGGGCCAGTGCCCCGTGACCGACCTCGCGGCGCTTCGGCGAGCCCACCCGGCCGGTCTCCCCGGTCGAGAACGGCGGGAAGACGTACTTGTGCATGTAGCGGCGGTGCTTCTCCGGCGACAGCGTGTCGAGCTGCTGCTCCATCTTCAGCATGTCCAGCGTGGTGACACCCAGGATCTGGGTCTCGCCGCGCTCGAAGAGCGCGGATCCGTGGACCCGCGGCAGCACGCCGACCTCGGCGTGCAGCGGGCGGATGTCGGCAAGGCCACGGCCGTCGATGCGGACCTCGTCGCGCAGGATGCTCTCGCGGACCAGCGACTTGTTGACCGAGCGGAAGGCCGCGCCGATCTCCTTCTCGCGACCCTCGAACTGCTCGCCGAGCTTGGCCAGGACCTGGTCCTTGAGCTCGTCGGTGCGGTCGTTCCGCTCCTGCTTGTCGGCGATCTTCATCGCGGCGGCGAGGTCGCTCCTGACCGCGCCCTCGACGGCGTCGAAGACGTCGTCCTCGTAGTCGAGGAAGATCGGGAACTCCTGGACCGGCTTGGCGGCCTCCTTGGCGAGCTCGACCTGGGCCTCGACCAGCTGCTTGATGAACGGCTTCGCCGCGTCGAGGCCGCCGGCGACGACATCCTCGGTCGGCGCCTGGACACCACCCTGGACCAGCGTCCAGGTCTGCTCGGTGGCCTCGGCCTCGACCATCATGATCGCGACGTCGCCGGTGTCGGTGACCCGGCCCGCGACGACCATGTCGAAGACCGCGTTCTCGAGCTGGCTGTGCGTCGGGAACGCGACCCACTGGCCGTCGATCAGTGCAACGCGCACGGCGCCGACCGGGCCGGAGAACGGCAGGCCGGAGAGCTGGGTGGAGATCGACGCGGCGTTGATCGCGAGCACGTCGTAGGGCACGTCGGGGTTGAGGGCCAGGACCGTGATGACGACCTGGACCTCGTTGCGCAGGCCCTTCTTGAAGGTCGGGCGCAGCGGGCGGTCGATGAGGCGGCAGGTGAGGATCGCGTCCTCGCCAGGCCGACCCTCGGACCGGAAGAACGAGCCGGGGATCTGGCCCGCGGCGTACATCCGCTCCTCGACGTCGATCGTCAGCGGGAAGAAGTCGAAGTGGTCCTTCGGGTGCTTGCCGGCGGTGGTCGCCGACAGCAGCATGGTGTCGTCGTCGAGGTAGGCGGTCACCGAACCGGCGGCCTGGCGGGCGAGCAGCCCGGTCTCGAACTTGACGGTGCGGGTGCCGAACTTGCCGTTGTCGATAACGGTCTCTACGGCGGAGATGACGGGTTCAGTCAACGTTTGACTCTCTCGTTCGCGGTGCGATCCGCGACGCCCGCGTCATGCGATCCGATCTTCGATCGAGGCATGCAGGGCGCTGTGTGAATCTCCTGGCCCTGAGTGCCACTACCGAGGACCGGGACCGTGGTTGACGCGGATCGCTCCTGTGGTTGGTTGTTCAGTTGGGTAGGGCGGAGACCGCGATGGTCCAGCCGGAATGTAGCGAAGGGACCCACCGTGGCGGTGGATCCCAACGCATGAGACTTATCGGCGGAGGCCGAGGCGCTCCACGATCGAGCGGTAGCGCTCGATCTCGGTCTTCTTCAGGTAGTTGAGCAGCCGGCGGCGCTGGCCCACGAGGAGCAGCAGCCCACGGCGGCTGTGGTGGTCGTGCTTGTGCTGCTTGAGGTGGTCGGTCAGGTGGCTGATCCGGTGGCTCAGCAGCGCGATCTGCACCTCGGGCGAACCGGTGTCGCCCTCAGTCGTGGCGTACTCGGAGATGATCTTCTTCTTGGTCTCCGCGTCGGTACCAATGGCCATGCTTGTTAGGGGTCCTTCCGGTTCGTTGCGCGGCGCGCCCGGGCATTTCCACCGGGGCACTCTGGATCCGCGGCCGTCAGACGGCAACGGTCAAGGCTAACAGCGGTGGTGAGCATCACCCAATCGTCGGAAGGGGGCCCAGCGCCTCGCAGAGCAGGTCCAGGAACCGGTCGTGATCGGCCCTCAGACTCACCCGGACGGGAGCGCCGACCGCCTCCTCGCCGGCGAAGGAGAAGCGCGTGGCGGCATACGTCGACGGGTCCTCCGCTCCACCGTCACGGTGGCTGCCTCGGCGTCCGACGACGGCGGGTCGAGCAGGACGGCGACCGCCAGCGGGTCGGGCAGCGGAGCGGCACCGAGCGCTGCCATCGCCGGGTCCCGGCGTACCAGTCGATCCTGGTGTCGACGAAGTCGGCAGCGGTGCTCGCAGCGAGCGTCCCGACCGCGCGGAGGCGCGCCGCGTCGACCCCGGTGAGTGGCGCCGAGAACGTCGCGTCCATCGTGACGAGGTGGACGTCCCGGAACCCGGCGTCCAAGCACGTCGTGCGCCGCCTCGGGGTCGCACCACACGTTGCGCTCGGCGTAGGGCGTGACGCCCCGCTCCGGTGCGTACCGCCGAGGACGACCAGCCGTCCCAGCGCGTCGACGGTGGCGGGATCGGCAGCGAGCACGACCGCGAGGTTGGTCAGGGGGCCGGTGGCGACCACCATGACCGGACGCGTCGCGGCCCGGAGGGTCTCGACCAGCCACTCGACGGCGGGGCCGAGCGCGGCCGTCGTCGGCGCGGGGATCTCGAGCGTGGTCGGCAGGTCCGCACGTCCGGGCGGCAGCTCCTCCAACCGCGGCCGGACCGGGCCGTTGCGGCCGGGGTGCACGCCGACGTCCCCACGGCCGACCAGGTCGAGCACGCGCAGCGAGTTGTCGGTGGTGTGGACGACGTCGTGGTTGCCCCAGACGGTCGTGATCCCGAGGAGCTCGATGCCGGGGTGCAGCGCGGCGACCATGATCGCGACCGCGTCGTCGGTCCCGGTGTCGCAGTCGAGGACCACCGGGACCGACATCGCTCTCCGCCCTTCGTCGCTCAGCGCCGCCGACAGGCCGACGCCCATCATCTTCATCGCCAGCATGCTCAGTGTCGCGAAGATCGCGAAGACCGACACCATCACCGCGGCGGCACTGGTGATCACGCCGGCCGTCTCCCCGCCATCGACGGTGGTGGCGCCGGACCGCGTGCAGCGGGAAGATGCCGCCATGGAGAAACGCCTGGCGGCCTGCAACCTGTGCGAGGCCGTCTGCGGCCTGGAGCTCACCATCGACGACGGCCAGGTCGTCGGCGTCCGGGGCAACCCGGAGGACCCTCTCTCCCGCGGACACATCTGCCCGAAGGGCGTGGCGATCGGCGACATCCACGCGGACCCGGACCGGTTGCGTCGTCCGGTCCGCCGGGACCGGACGACCGGGGAGTGGGTCGAGATCGGGTGGGACGAGGCCTTCGACCTGGTCGCCGACGGGATCGCCACCGCGATCAACGAGCACGGCAAGGACGCGCTCGGGATCTACCTGGGCAACCCCAACGTCCACAGCCTCGGCTCGATGACGCACGGGGTCGCCCTGGTGCAGTCCTTCCGGACCCGCAACAAGTTCAGCGCCACCTCGGTCGACCAGCTCCCCCACCAGCTCGTCGGTCACCTCCTGTACGGCCACCAGCTGCTGCTCCCGGTGCCGGACATCGACCGCACGTCGTACTTCCTGGTGTTCGGCGCCAACCCGATGGCGTCCAACGGCTCGCTGATGACGGTGCCGGACTTCCCGGCACGGTTGCGCGAGCTCGACGGCCGCCGGGGACGGATGATCGTCTTCGACCCACGCCGCACCGAGACCGCCAAGGTCGCCTCCGAGCACCACTTCATCCGGCCCGGCACCGACGCGTGGGTGCTCCTCGCGATGCTGCACACCCTCTTCGCCGAGGGTCTGACCACGCCACCGTCGTACGTCGACGGCCTGGCCGACGTCGAGCGAGCGATCTCCGACTTCACCCCCGGGGCCGCCGAGCGCGCCAGCGGGGTGCCGGCCGGTGTGATCACGCAGGTCGCGCGAGAGTTCGCCGCTGCCGATACCGCGGCGGCGTACGGGCGGATCGGGGTGTCGACCCAGGAGTTCGGTCTGGTGTGCCAGTGGGCAGTGCAGCTGCTCAACCTGGTCACCGGCAACACCGATCGCGAGGGCGGCACCCTGCTCACGTCCCCGGCCATCGACGCCATCGGGCGCGGTCTGGTCGGCCGCGGGCACTTCGACAGGCACCGGTCGCGGGTCCGACAGGCCCCCGAGTTCGCCGGGGAGCTGCCGGTCGCAGTGCTGCGGGAGGAGATCGAGACTCCCGGCGACGGCCAGGTCCGGGCGCTGCTGACCCTGGCGGGCAACCCCGTGCTCTCGACGCCCGACGGCGCAGCGCTGGACCGTGCGATCGAGGGGCTCGACTTCTATGCCGCAGTGGACTTCTACATCAACGAGACCACCCGGCACGCTGACGTGATCCTGCCCCCGACGAGCCACCTCGAGCGCGACCACTACGACCTGGTCTTCCACCTGCTGGCCGTGCGCGACACCGCCCGGTTCAGCCCGGCGGTCTTCCCCAAGACCCGCCGACCAGCGCCACGACTGGGAGATCTTCCGCGAGGTCAACGCCCGGGTGACGCGCCGGCTCGCGCAGAAGCCGTCTCTCGCGCGCCGGGCCAAGAAGGCGGCCCGGCTCGGGGTCAGCCCGACCTTCATCATCGCGACCCTGCTCCGCACCGGTCGCTCCGGCGTCACCATCACCCAGCTCCGCAAGCACCCCGAGGGGGTCGACATCGGTCCGCTGCGCGCCGGCCAGCTGCCGGCCCGTCTGTTCACCGAGGGCAAGCGGATCCAGGCGGCGCCGGCGCTCGTGGTCGGTGACCTGGAGCGGTTGCGCGGCCAGGAGCTGCCGGACGAAGAGGAGCTGGTCCTGATCGGTCGGCGTCACCAGCGCGACTGCAACTCCTGGATGCACAACACGACCCGTCTGACGAAGGGCCGGCCGCGGCACCAGCTGCTCATGCACCCCGCGGACCTCGCCGCCCGCGGGCTGACGGACGGCTCGCTGGTGACCGTGACGTCCCGGGTCGGGTCGGTGAAGGTGGACGTCCAGGCGACCGACGAGGTGATGCGCGGTGTGGTCTCCCTCCCCCACGGCTACGGCCACCAGCTCGGCGGGGTCCGGCTCGGCGTGGCCGAGCAGGTCGCCGGCGCCTCCATCAACGACCTCACCGACCCCGCGCGGCTCGACGCCTCGGGCAACGCCGCGCTGTCCGGCGTACCGGTCACGGTCGCGTAGCGCCGCCGTCGACGGCTTGATCAGCAGCAGCGCGTTGTCGCGCGCCTTGCTCCGGGACCGGGTTACTAGACTTAAGTACTCTCGTCGGAACGGTCGACGTTCGACAGGTTGCCGTCCTGGAGCCACCGGTAAGCCACCCGGGCGCTCACCGCCCGCTCCAGCTCATGGATCACGCTGGAGAAGAACTGTTTGCGGTAGACGTCGTCGGTGACGGCGTAGACGGTGAAGTAGAGCCCGCTGAACGCAGCCAGGAACACCGAGACCTGCACGAGCTCACGGCTCAGCCGGTCGCCGTCCCACGCGCCCGCGGAGGACAGGATGGGGTGCAGGTCGCCGCCGGTCCACGACGCGACCACATCGGGGTCCATCGCCACGACGCCGAAGAGGATGAAGAACGCGAAGACCGAGAGCGCGAGCAGCAGCACCTGGACCGCCTGGGAGACCAGCAGGACCAGCACCAGGTTGACCTTCTGCAGCCCGGTCACCTCGGCGTCGACGGCACCGACGCGCTCGACCCGGCCGGCGATCGCCTCCGCTGCGGCCTCCAGGGGCGTGCCGCGGCAGGCCTCGAGGAGCTCGTGGCTGTCGACCTCGTCATCGACCGAGTCGAGCTCCTCGGGCAGCCGGGTCAGCAGGAAGCCGACGGCCACGCCGGCGAAGAGGAGCACCGTCACCCACAGCACGCCGCCGTCGAGAGCAGCGGACACCTGCCACACCTCGGCGTTGATGAACAAGAAGGTGATGAAGAGCAGCAGCAGCGGCAGCGCGCGGGTCACCAGCGGCAGGAGCAGCCCGAGCGAGCGGAAGGTACGTCGCAGCGCCCAACCGACGATCAACCAGGCGCGCAGGGTCGCGACGGCATAGCGTCGCCAGCACGAGACCGGTCGCGCTGAGCGCCGCGCCGATGCCGGCTGCCGCACTGAGCGGCACTGCCGTGACCAGACCGACGACGATCCCGACCGCGCTCGCGATCGCCACCACGGCGGCGATCCGGCCGCGCAGGAGCCCCCCGGCGACCTTGGCGCGGTAGGAGTCGACGAAGTAGGGCAGTCCGTGCGCGACGAACCACAGCTCCGCAGGGTCGAGCGCGTCACGCTCGGGCATACCGGCTCCTCATCGGCCGAGGATCTCGCGGGTCCGCTCGACGTCGTCGGCGATGGCGGCAATCAGGGCGTCGATGCCGTCGAAGCGCACCATCCCCCTGATCCGCTCGACGAACTCCACCTCGACCTCGACGCCGTAGAGGTCGAGGTCGGTCCGGTCGAGCACGTAGGCCTCGACCCGGCGATCGCGCAGTCCGTCGAAGGTCGGGTTGGTCCCCACGCTGATGGCGGCCGGGTGCTTCACTCCCCCGTCTGCGTCGTCGAGGCGCCGCAGCCATCCGGCGTACACACCGTCGGCGGGCGCGGCGGCCCCGGGGACCACCGGCACGTTGGCTGTCGGGTACCCGAGCTCGCGGCCACGCTTGTCCCCCTCCGTCACCACACCCCGGGCGACGAACGGGCGGCCGAGCGCCTCGGCGGCCCCGGCGACGTCACCGGCCGCGAGACAGGTGCGGACGTACGTCGACGACCACACCTGCGGTCCGCCGTCGAGCTCGACCGCCTCGAGCACGAAGTCCCTCTCAGCACCGGCCTCGCGCAGGGTCTGCCGGTCGCCGGCCGCGCGGTTGCCGAAGCGGAAGTTCGCACCGACCACGACCGCCCTCGCGTGCAGCGCCCCGACCAGGATCCGGTCGATGAACTCCTGGGGCGACCAGGCCGCGATGTCGCGCGAGAACGGGATCACCAGCACCGCGTCGACGCCCGCCCCGACGAGCAGTCGGAGGCGTTCGTCGATCGTCGTCAGCGTCGGTGGTGCGTGCTCGGGGCGGAGCACGGCGATCGGGTGGGGATCGAACGTCACCGCCACGACGGTGTCGACCCCGACCTCCTCCGCCACCTCGCGGGTCCGTTGCACGACGTGCTGGTGGCCGAGGTGCATGCCGTCGAAGTTGCCGATCGTGACAACCGTGCGCCCGAGGTCGGTAGGGACGTCCTCGACCGTTCTCCACACGCGCACGGGCGCCAGACTACTGATCGCGCTCCTCGACGAGTCGCTCGACCACGCCCTCGGTGATCCGCGCGCCCCGCTTCTCGAGGTTCCACCGCCGAACAGGTGCCGGGCCGCGCCGGCTCGTCGCCGCCGGGTCGCAGCCGCTGACCAGCGACACGAGCATCACGGCGAGCAACACCCGCGACGTCGACATCCGATCAGCCTACGAACACGGCGGCCGGACGAGCCCGCTCACCTTCCGGACGGTAGAGAGCGAGGAACTCGCCGTCGGGCGCGAAGACGGCGGTCAGCACATCGATCTCGAGCGGGAGCGCCCGCCCGTAGCGGACCGCCTGCGTCTGCTCGGCGTCCAGGTCGTACGACGGGAACGCAGCGCGCGCGGCGTCGGCCAGCGGGGTGATGCGCAGGTGGTCGAGATCCGTGTTGGCGCTCTCGAGGGTGAACGGGCCGACGGAGTGGCGTCGCAGCGCCGTCAGGTGTCCACCCACGCCCAGCGCGACCCCGAGGTCGCGTGCGATCGCGCGGATGTAGGTGCCGCTCGAGCAGGCCACCCGCACCTCGAGGTCGAGGAACTCGCCGTCCCGGTGGAACGGTCCTGCCTCGATGGCCCGGATGGTGACGCGCCGGGCAGCGAGCTCGACCTCCTCCCCTGCACGAGCGCGCGCGTAGGCGCGCTTGCCGTCCACCTTGATGGCGGAGACCGTTGACGGCACCTGCTCGATCTCGCCCTCGAAGGCGGCCACAGCGCGGCGTACGTCGTCCTCGGCGAGGTGCGCCGCCGAGGTGGTGGCGGTGACCTCCCCTTCGGCGTCGTCCGTCGTCGTGGCGGCCCCTAGCCGGACGGTCGCCGCGTAGGTCTTCTCGGTCAGCATCAGGTGGCCGAGCAGCCGGGTGGCCCGCTCCACACCGAGCACCAGCACCCCGGTCGCCATCGGGTCGAGCGTCCCTGCGTGGCCGACCTTGCGGGTTCCGACCGTGCGGCGGACCCGGGCGACGACGTCGTGGGAGGTCATCCCGGCCGGCTTGTCGACGACGACCAGACCCGAGGCGACCGTCACAGCTCGTCGCTGTCCCCGGCCCCGGCGTCGTCGACGACCTCGCGCGGCTTCTTGTAAGGATCCGGTTCGCCGGCAGGCTTTGCGCCCTCACGGGCGGCGGCGACAGCCGCGTCGGCCTCGCGGGCCTTCGCGAGCACCTCGTCGAGGTGGCGCGCGGTCTCAGGGATGACGTCGAGCTGGAAGGCCAGGGTCGGCACCAGCCGCATCCCGAGCTGCTTCCCGACCTCGGCCCGCAGCACCCCCTTGGCCGACTCGAGCGCGACCGCCGTGGCGGTCTGCTCCTCCTCCTCGCCGAGGACCGTGTAGTAGATCGTGGCGTGCTGGCTGTCACCGGACAGCCGCACGTCGGTGACGGTGATGAACCCGAGCCGCGGGTCCTTGATCCGCCGCTCGAGCATCTCGGCGACGATGACCTGGATCCGGTCGGCGATCCTGCGGACGCGCGGGTTAGTCATGTCTCTCACTCTCTCGCAGATGCGGGCGGCGTGGGTTCATCGAGGTAGGTCGCCGAACCTGCACCTCCCCGGCGTACCCGCCAGGGAAGTGCAGGTCGACCTGCGTACCTCGATGAACCTGCTGCGTGGCAGGCCCGCGTGCCCGATCAGGCGCGCGGGATCTCCTTCATCTCGAAGGCCTCGACGATGTCGCCTTCCTTGATGTCCTGGTAGTTCCTGAGCACGAGACCGCACTCGAAGCCCTCCCGGACCTCCGACGCGTCGTCCTTCTCCCGCTTGAGCGAGGCCAGGTCGAGGTTGTCGGCCACCACGGCGCCGTCGCGGAGCAGGCGCACCTTGGCGTTGCGCCGGATGACGCCGCCGGTGACCATGCAGCCCGCGATGTTGCCGAGCTTCGACGAGCGGAAGATCGCGCGGATCTCCGCCCGGCCGAGGGTCGACTCCTCGAACTCGGGCTTGAGCATGCCCTTGAGCGCCGCCTCGATCTCCTCGATAGCGTTGTAGATGATCGAGTAGTACTTGATCTCCACGCCCTCGCGATCGGCGAGCTCGGTGGCCTTGCCCTGGGCCCGGACGTTGAAGCCGATGATGATCGCGTCCGAGGCGGCGGCCAGGTTGACGTTGGCCTCGGTGATCGCACCGACACCGCGGTCGATGACCCGCAGCGAGACCTCGTCGCCGACCTCCAGCGCGGCGAGGGCGTCCTCGAGCGCCTCGACCGAACCGGACACGTCGCCCTTGAGGATGAGGTTGAGCTCCTGGCTCTCGCCCTTCTCCATCGAGGCCATGAAGTCCTCGAGGGTACGACGGACACGCCGCTTCGCCTGCAGGGCAGCACGCTCACGTGCCTCCCGCTTCTCCGCGATCTGACGCGCCATCCGGTCGTCCTCGACCACGATGAAGTTCTGACCCGCACCCGGCACCGAGGACAGGCCGAGGACCATCGCCGGACGTGCCGGGTCGGCCTCGGTCATCTCGTTGCCGTGCTCGTCGAGCAACGCCCGCACCCGGCCGTAAGCCGGGCCGGCGACGATCGAGTCGCCGACGCGCAGGGTGCCGCGCTGGACCAGGATCGTCGCCACCGGACCGCGACCGCGGTCGAGGTGCGCCTCGACCACGAGGCCCTGGGCGTCCTGGACCGGGTTGGCCCGCAGGTCGAGCGAGGCGTCAGCGGTCAGCACGATCGACTCGAGCAGCTTGTCGAGGTTGAGCGCGGCCTTGGCCGAGACGTCGACGAACATCGAGTCGCCGCCGTACTCCTCGGGCACCAGGCCGTACTCGGTCAGCTGACCACGGACCTTGGTCGGGTCCGCGTCCTCCTTGTCGATCTTGTTGACCGCGACCACGATCGGCACGCCGGCGGCCTTGGCGTGGTTGAGCGCCTCGACCGTCTGCGGCATGACGCCGTCGTCGGCCGCGACCACCAGGACCGCGATGTCGGTCGCCTGGGCACCACGGGCACGCATAGCGGTGAACGCCTCGTGACCCGGGGTGTCGATGAAGGTGATCCGGCGGTCGTTGCCGTCGACGTCGGTGTGGACCTGGTAGGCACCGATGTGCTGGGTGATGCCACCGGCCTCCTTGTCGACGACGTTCGCGTCGCGGAGGGCGTCGAGCAGCTTGGTCTTGCCGTGGTCGACGTGACCCATGACGGTCACGACCGGCGGCCGGATGACCAGGTCGCCCTCGTCGCCTTCGTCAGCGCCGAACTCGAGGTCGAACGACTCGAGCAGCTCGCGGTCCTCGTCCTCGGGCGACACGATCTCGACGGTGTAGTTGAGCTCGTCTCCGAGCAGCTCGAGCGTCGCGTCGTTGACCGACTCGGTCGCGGTCACCATCTCGCCGAGGTGGAACAGCATCTGCACCAGCGAGGCTGCGTCGACGCCGACCTTGTCGGCGAAGTCGGACAGCGAGGAGCCACGGGCGAGACGGATCGTCTCGCCGTTGCCCTTGCGGACCCGCATGCCGCCGATGGTCGGGGCCTCCATGGCCTCGAACTCCTGGCGACGTGCGCGCTTCGACTTGCGGCCGCGGCGGGCGGGACCGCCCGGACGACCGAACGCACCCTGGGTCTGACCACGCTGGCCGGGACGACCGCCACCGGGGCGGCCACCGCCGCTCGGACCGAAACCGCCGGGACCGCCACCGGGTCCGCCACGACCGGGCGCACCACCAGGGCCGCCACGACCGGGCGCACCGGCGCCGACGCCGCCGCGGGACGGGGCGCCGCCACGGGCGCCGCCGGGACCACCGGGGCCACCCGGACCGCCACGGCCGGGGCCGCGGCCGGCAGGACCCTGGCCGAACGTCGCCGGGTTCTTCGGCATCATCGCCGGGTTGGGGCGCGGCATGCCCGGGCGACCCGGGCCGGCCGGTGGACGCGGACCGGCAGGTCCGGCGTCACCCTCACGCGGCGGAGGCGCGGGACGACGTCCCATGCCCTGGCTCGGAGCGAACGGGTTGTTGCCCGGGCGCGGGGTACCGCTCGGCTTGCCGACCGGTCGCGGCGCGGGCGCCTTCGGGGTCGCACCCCTCGGCGCGCCCGGCTTCGGAGCCGCGGGTGTCGCGGTCGGCTCGGTCTCCTCAGGAGTCGCAGGGACCTCGACCTCTGGTTCTGCGGGCGCGGGCGCGGCGGCAGCCGGCTCCTCGACCGGAGCGGCAGGCTCCGCTGCCGGGGGCTCGGCAGCCTTCGGCTTGGGACCGGGCTTGGGGGCCGCGGCCTTCTTGGCCGCCGGCGCGGCGGCGGTCTCGGCAGCAGGCTTCATCTGCGCCAGGAGCTCGGCACCGTAGGTGTCCTCGAACTTCTTGACGGCAGGCAGCTCGATGCTCGAGGAAGCTGTCTTGGCGAACTCGCCGATAGCACCGAGCTTCTCCAGCGCTTCCTTGCTGGGGATGCCGTACTTCTTCGCGAGTTCGGAAACTCGGGTCTTGGCCACGTTTCTCCTTCTGGCCCAAGACCCTTGTCAGGTGTGTCTCAGACCGTCGTTGGATGTTGCAGAACGAACTGGCTCATCGCGAGGTACTCATCGAGTGCTCATGAGCTGCTGCTCCAGTCTCTTTCGGTCGGTCGTTGCTGGTTGAGGTGCGAGTCGAGGTAGTCACCCACCGGTGCGCTGGAGAGCCCGCCCTCACCGCCCCGCTTCCTGGGAAGGAGGGCTCGGGAGAATGCTTTCCGGCGTACCGCGAGGTCGTAACACCCCGGGGTGGGGTGCAGGTGCGCTCCCCTCCCGGGTGCGGTGCCGTCGGGATCGGGCAGGACCACCGGCTGACCGGTCGTCTCGTCCGAGCCGGCGATCACTCGCAACAACTCGCGTTTGGCGGCCCGCCTCCGGCATCCGATGCACGTCCGGACCGGACCCTCGCTGAGGGAATCGTCCGGCGACATCGAGATGTTCCGTCGGCCTGCCACCAGCAGACAACCTTACCTGTTGTCCCGCACGGATCCCGAACCGGCAGCGCCTCGGCCTACCGTCGACTCCATGGACCGTCCCTTCTCGGACCGCTTCGCCAGTCCCACGCTCGACCTGTCCGTCTGGTGCCCCCACTACCTGCCCGCCTGGTCGTCGCGGGCAGCGACAGCGGCCAGCTACCGCCTCGGTAGCGCTGGGCTCGTGCTCGACGTGCCGGTCGACCACCCGTTGTGGTGTCCTGGAGACCACGACCCGCCGCTGCGAGTCTCCGGCATCCAGTCCGGCAGCTGGTCGGGGCCGGTCGGGTCGCCGTACGGTCAGCAGCGGTTCCGCCCGGGCCTGGTGGTCCGGGAGGAGCAGCCCAGGTTCGAGGGGTGGCTGCCGAGGTCCGGCCGGGTCGCGATCACCGCCGGGATGTCGCTGTCACCCCGCTCGATGGCCGCGCTCTGGCTGAGCGGGGTCGAGGACGACCCGGAGCAGCTGCAGTGCGGCGAGCTGTGCGTGTTCGAGGTGTTCGGCCGCTCGCTCGGACCGGGGACCGACCCGTCGGCCGAAGTCGGGGTCGGCATCAAGCCGTTCCGGGACCCCGCCCTGGTCGACGACTTCGCCGCGCCGCGCGTCCCGATCGACGTCTCCGAGCTCCACACCTATGCCATGGACTGGGACGCCCACGAGGCGGTGTTCACGATCGACGGCGCGGTCGTACGACGCTGCGCCCGCCCGCCGACGTACCCGATGCAGCTGATGCTGGCGGTCTTCGACTTCCCGGAGTGGTCCACCGGGGACGACGACGACCTGGTGCCGTCGTTGACGGTGCGGGAGATCAGCGGCGGACCCGGGCCGACCTGAGTCACATGCAGTAGAACGGCCGCTCAGCCTGCTCGTAGGTGGCAAGCACCGTCCCGTCCTCCGCCGTGTACTCGAGCACTCCGTCGGCTCGAAGGGTCGCGTACCCGTAGACGTTCCCGCCGGCCTCGGGGACCGGCCATCCGTCCGGCGATTCGTCGCCGGCGCCGGTCTCGTAGTCGGGTCCGTCGTCGGTGCGCTTCCAGCTCTGGTCGCCGAACGCGATCCGCTGGATCCCGCAGTGGGTGTAGAGCGGCAGGTGGTAGCGGACGCCGACCTCCGGCTCCTCGCCCTCCGGCAGGGTGACGAGGTCAATGGTCTCCGGCACGGCCCGTTCGCCCGATCCGGGCAGGTCGACACCGGACGGCCAGGTGTGCAGGGCGACTCCGCCCTGATCGGCGGCCATCACCAGCAGCCGGCCGTCCGCCGTGCCGGCGATCTCGTCGGTCTCGCCGTCGCCGGGCAGGTCGACGGCGGCCCATTCGCCCCCGTCCGCGCTCGAGACCACCTGCGGTCCGGGGCTCTGGCCGCACTGGTCGAGGTCGGCGTAGCAGACCTCGGGCTCCGACCAGCTGGTGTCATCGACGCCGGTGAGCGTGAAGAACCGGTCCGCACCGCTCCACAGGGGCGCCCAGCCGTCGACCTCCTCGTTGACCGGCAGCGCCGTGACCGGCTCCCAAGTCGCCCCGCCGTCGGTGGACCGGATCGCCTGGACGTCGGACGCGCTGGTGCTGGCCATCACGGTCGTGCCGACGACGCGCATCCCCGAGATCGCGTAGCTGTCGCTCAGCAGCGGGTCCGTCACCCGCGACCAGGTGGCGCCGGCGTCCGTCGACCGCCACAGCACCGCCGTCCTGCCGACCCGACCCGCCGCCAGGAGAGCCCCCTCGACGGCAGCCACGTCGCCGGCGTACGACTCGTCGTCGTAGCCCCGGTAGTCCGGGACGTCCGGAAGCGCCACCTCGTCGAAGGACAGTCCGTCCGCACTCGTCCACGCCCTGGCCACGAAGCCCCCACGGCTGGGGTCGGCGAGCGTCCGGTATGCGCCGACAGCGACGATCCGGCCGTCGACCACCTCGAGGTCGTTGACCTCGACGGCGTCGGTGAAGCCGCTGACGTCGACGCGCTCCCACTCCAGGCCGTCGTCGCTGCGCAACGCCAGCGGGTCGTAGACGTGCTCGGTGTCACCATCCACCTCCACCGCACCGCCGCTGCCGAGGGCGAACCAGCTCCCGTCGTCGAGACGTACGGCGTCCCCCAGCGCGGCGAGCTCCTCGCCGACGTCGAACGGCTCCCCGGGCTCGAACCGGGCGCCGGCCACCGACAGGTGCGACTGGAGCACCCCGTCGTCGGACAGCATCAGCACGAGCGCGTCGTCGCCCGACGTGGCGAGGACGGTCGGGAAGTCGACCGAGAGCTCTCCGTCGAGGTGCTCGGTCTGCCACCCCGCCGATCCCGGCCTCGGATCAGGCGGGTCGGACGACCGGTCGCCGCAACCGGCGACGACGCCACAGGAGAGCACCGCGGCAACGGCGAGGGCGACCTTCATGCCGGTACGACGTCGCTCGCGCCCGATGCGTTCCCGTCTAGCCTGTCGGTCATGAGCGACCTGCACTGCGCAGCGACTCTTCTGCTGGTGCCCGTCGACCAGGCACCGGGTGTTGCCGGGGCGTTGACCAACGCCAGGATCGCGCACGTCTGGGCCGCCCCGTCACCGGAGGCGGCCGGGTCTGCCAGGCTCGTGGCGGCCGAGCTCGGAGTCGCTGTCACCACCCACGACGACCTGGACGACCCGGAGCGGATCGACCTCGCCCTCACCGACATCGCGGACGAGCACCGGGGCGAGACGGTGGTCGTGGTGGTCGGCGCGGGAGACGCGGTCACCGAGGTCCTCATCGACAGCGACGGCTGGGGACGGCGGGCGTGGGGAGGTGGTCCGCCTTGATGGTCGCGGATATGCGACGGGTCGGTTGCATCCACTCGGACTCCGAGGGCGCTACGCGCCCTCTTCGTCCGAGTGGATGTCGATCCGCCAGCCGGTGAGACGTGCGGCGAGCCGGGCGTTCTGACCCTCCTTGCCGATGGCCAGCGACAGCTGGAAGTCCGGTACGACGACGCGCGCCGACCTCGTGTCGGGGTCGACCACCGTGACCGAGCTGACCTGGGCCGGCGACAACGCGTGCGCGACCAGCTCGGACGGGTCGTCGGACCAGTCGACGATGTCGATCTTCTCGCCGTGCAGCTCGGACATGACCGAGCGCACGCGCTGACCCATCGGGCCGATGCAGGCGCCCTTGGCGTTGACGCCCGCGACAGTCGACTTCACGGCCATCTTCGTGCGGTGGCCGGCCTCGCGCGCGATCGCGGCGATCTCCACCGTGCCGTCGGCGATCTCCGGGACCTCGAGCGCGAACAGCTTCTTCACCAGGTTGGGGTGCGACCGCGACAACGTGATCTGGGGCCCGCGCATGCCCTTGCGCACCGAGACCACGAGGCACTTGATGCGGGTGCCGTGGCGGTAGTCCTCGCCGGGGACCCGCTCGCTGACGGGCAGCGTCGCTTCGATCTTGCCCAGGTCGACGAGCACGTCGTCGGGGTTGCGACCCTGCTGGATGACGCCAGAGATGATGTCGCCCTCCTTGCCGGAGAACTCGCCGTACTTGATCTCGTCCTCGGCGTCCCGCAGCCGCTGCAGCATGATCTGCTTCGCCGTCGTCGCCGCGATCCGGCCGAACCCGTCGGGCGTGTCGTCGTACTCACCGATGGTGTTGCCCTCCTCGTCGAGCTCCGCGGCGAGCACCGTGACGTGCCCGCTCTTGCGATCGAGCTCGACGCGAGCGTGCTCCTGGGCGCCCGGCGTCTTGTGGTAGGCCGTGAGCAGTGCCTGCTCGATCGCCTCGACCAGGACCTCGAACTTGATCTCCTTCTCGCGCTCCAGCATTCGCAGGATGCTCAGGTCGATGTCCATCAGTCCTGGTCCTTCCGGTTGAACTCGATCTGCACCAGCGCCTTCTTCACGTCCGTGTAAGGCACCGCCCGGGCCGCCCCGTCTACGTCGAGCGAGACCTGCTCCTCGTCGGCGTCCCCGATCCGTCCGGTCACCGCGGTGCCGTCGACCAGCGTCACCTTGACCAGCCGGGACCGGTTGCGGCGCCAGTGGCGGGGCTCCGTGAGCGGCCGGTCGACCCCACGCGAGGTCACCTCCAGCGTGTAGGGGTGCTCCCCCATCGCGTCGGACGTGTCGATCGTCTCGTTGATCGCGCGGGTGGCCGCGGCGACGTCGTCGAGGGAGACGCCGCCGTCCTTGTCGACGGCGATCCGAAGCACCCGACGCTTGCCGGCGGGCGTCAGCTCCACCGCTTCAAGATCGAGACCCAGCTCCTCGAGCCGACCGGTCACTGCAGTCGACACGGCCGTGACAGTCGCATCTGCCCCGGGGCGCTGGCTCGAGCTCATCGGTGAGACCCCCGTGTCCTGTTGTGGCGAAGCTGGTTGTGGTGCTGCGGTCTTTCCACGATACCGGCTGTAACCTCACCCGCGTGTCCAGCCCAGCCCCTCGAGCGTCCCGGCGCGCCGTACTGACCGGCGCGACCGTCGCCGGCGCCGGGCTGCTGGTGTCGGCTTGCGGCGCCGTCCGGTCCGACGAGACGGCCGGTGCGGACGACACGGACCCGACCGGTCCGGCGGTCGACGCCGACAGCGATCTCGTCGAGACGGTCGGTGACCAGATCACCGAGGCCCTGGCGTTGTCGGTGGCGACCGCATCGTCGGTCCGGGCGCTGCGACCCCTCGGACAGCGACTGTCGGCGCTGCACCGCGCGCACCTGCGCGAGCTGAACCGGCCGGAGGACGTAGAGAAGGGCCGGGTCGGGGGCACGGCCGAGACCGCAAGGGCCCGGCTGCTGCGCTCGGAGGAGAGGCTCCAGCAGCAGCTGGTCCGGGCGGCGGTCGCCGCCGAGAGCGGCGCCCTCGCGCAGGTCTTCGCATCGATGGCCGCGGCGGTCGCGCAGGAGAGGACGGTGGCCTCGTGACGTCATCCGGGGCGAGCGCGCCTACCGACGCGCTCCAGACGGCCCTCGCCGCCGAGCACGCTGCCGTCTTCGTGTACGGCGCACTGGGCGGCCAGACCTCCCAGTCGGACGACCCGACGTTGTATGCCGAGGTCACCGACGCCTACGTGACGCATCGCGGGCGACGGGACCGGCTGATCGCCCTCCTCGAGGACGACGGACGGCAGCCGGTGGCGGCCGAGCCGGGCTACGACCTGCCGGCCGACCTCTCGACCCCGGTCGCGATCGCCGGCCGCGCGCTCGAGCTCGAACGCGCCTGCGCGGAGACGTACGCCTTCGTCGTGGCCTCCACGACCGCCGAGGACCGGAAGTGGGCGATCGACGCCCTGCTCGACACTGCGGTCCGCGAGCTCGGCTTCGGCGGGAAGCCGGAGCGGCTGCCCGGGCTCTGAACCGGGCCTGCGCCTGAAAAGGGCGATAGCGGTTCGCGACCTCCGACTCCGGGAGACTCCCGAGACGTCCCCCGAAGTGGGGTCGCGAACCGCATGTGACCGGGGACAACGGTCACCGCAAGGACGACGAGGTGGGGGCTCATCGACTGCTGTGCACGATCATGCAACCAACCGTGCCCGGAGTGCGGATCTTGCGATCCTCATAAAAGTGCAGTGCAGAAACCTGCAAAGTGCGCTCAGCAGAGCAGCACCCGTTTGTCAGCCTCGGTATGCGGCCCACATGGAGTGCGCTCGCGACGCCTGGCCCGAGGTGAACTCGGTGTAGCAGGAGTCGTAGCTGTAGTCCATGTAGTTGTGGATCGGGTCGAGACCCGGGAGCGAGCAGGAGTCCCGGCCGACCGGGCAGCCGTTCGTGGGGCTGCTCTGTGCCGGGGTGTCGGAAACCTCGTCGTTCAGCTCGGTGCAACCGCCCTGGAACGTGTGGTAGAGGCCGAGCCAGTGCCCTGCCTCGTGGGTGGCGGTCTCGCCCTTGTCGTAGTTGGCGATGTCGCCGCCCGGCAACGAGGCGTAGTGCACGCGGATGCCGTCGACGTCGCCGTTCTTGGCGTAGTCCCACGGGAAGGTGGCCACACCGAGGAGCTTGAAGTCGACGAGCCAGATGTTGAGGGCGTCCGCACCGCCCTGTCGGGTCGCCTTGCGGTAGGTCGAGCTCGAGTGGTCCTTGTGCCAGACGTCGTTGAAGTAGCGGTCGGTGCCGGCGAGCACGAAGGAGAACCTGGTGTCAGCCGCAGTGGAGGATTCCCCGCCCGCGAAGGTGTTGTTGAGTACCGCGATCTGTCGCTTCACCTGGCGGTCGGTCACGTTGCCGCTGCCGTCCTCGGCCGCCATCACGTGCACGTAGACCGGCACCGACACGCTGGTTGCCCGCAGCTCCGCTCTGGTCACGCCCCTCGCGTCGAGACGGGCCTTGGTCTGGCGGGCGATGGCCCGCTGCTCCTTGGCCGAGACATCGCGGTGGTCGGGGCCGTGCCCACCGCGCGCAGAGGCGCCGGCCTCCTCGACACAGGCACTGCCACCGCGCACAGGCGCGGGACGTGCGTCGGCCGGGCCCGCGAGGGCGACGTTGAACGAGGTGGCGGCCACCACCGTGGCAAGGGCGAGCAGCTTCGTGGTACGCATCGGCGTGCGGCCTCCCGATCTCAAGATCGCCCCGAATGGGCAATGATCCTCGAGAATCTTGCGGTGACGATGCCCGATCGCGCAAGGACGACCTGGATCCGGCCTCTCAGCGCCACCCGCTGATGAGGTCGGGGATGTCGGAGAGCCGGTGCGCAACGGCGTCCGGCTCGCCCTCGGTGTGCCCGATCTGCTCCAGTGGGATCGCCGAGTGCGGGACGTGGATCGCGCGCATACCCGCGTTGTGCGCGCCCCAGACGTCGTCGAAGAGCCGGTCGCCGACGTAGACGCAGCGTGCCGGGTCGGTTGCGCCGACCGCCTCCATCGCTGCCACGAACGCCTTCGGCGACGGCTTGGTCCAGGGGATCTCGCTGGTGTAGACGTCGCCGTCGATCAGCCCGGCGACCCCGTCACGCTCGAAGAAGTCGACGTGCCACGCCCGTGGCCAGATGGTGTTGGAGAGGACGCCGACCTTGATCCCCTCCGATCGCAGGCGCTCCCAGAGAGGACG
Organism: uncultured Actinomycetota bacterium; assembly: GCA_963724275.1. Taxonomy (GTDB): domain Bacteria; phylum Actinomycetota; class Actinomycetes; order Propionibacteriales; family Nocardioidaceae; genus Nocardioides. Next base: position 588,474 of record CAVRUB010000015.1, read on the forward strand.
CACCTCGGGATCGGTCTCGGTGTGCGGTACCCAGAACTCGTAATAGGCGGTCAGCAGCTCGGGGTCGTGCTGGAGCCCGGCCTCGTCGAAGAGGTCGGCGATGGTCGCGCTCTCCTGCCGGTCCCGGCTCCTCCCCCACACGGCCGCACCTGCCTCGTGAAGTCGCCGTGCGTGAAGGTGCCGGTCGTCCTCCGTGCTGGGCGTCGCGACCACGGCGGCCGCCAGCGCGAGAGACTCCGCGTGGAAGTCGATGTCGTGCCAGCGGGTGAGGGTGCCGCCCCAGTCGAAGATGACCGCCTCGATCATCCGTCGTGGGGCGCTCACGCGCGGATGACTGCAGCCAGGTGGTCGGTGGCGTCGGCGACGGGTACGTCGGTGCGCTCGCCGGAGCGGCGGTCCTTGACCTCGACCACACCGTCGACGAGACCGCGACCCACGGTCACGATCGTCGGCACACCGATCAGCTCGGCATCCTTGAACTTCACCCCCGGGCTGACCTTCGGCCGGTCGTCGTAGAGCACCGCGATGCCGCGAGCGTCGAGGTCGGCCGAGAGCCGCTCGGCGGCCTCGAAGACGGCCTGGTCCTTGCCGGTGGCGACGACGTGGACGTCGTACGGCGCGACGTTGCGCGGCCAGCACAGGCCGATCTCGTCGAGGGTGTTCTCGGCGATCGCCGCGACCGCACGCGACGGACCGATGCCGTAGGAGCCCATGGTGACGGTGACCAGCTTGCCGTTCTCGTCGAGGACCTTCAGCCCGAGCGCCTCGGCGTACAGGCGACCGAGCTGGAAGATGTGGCCCATCTCGATGCCACGAGCCGACTCGAGGGTGCCTCTGTCGTCTTGCCAGCACCGGGGGCAGGGATCGCCGTCGGCGACGTTCGCCGCCTCGATGGTGCCGTCCGGCGTGAAGTCGCGACCTGCGACCAGGTCGATCACGTGGCTGCCGTCCACGTTGGCGCCGGTCACCCAGCGGGTGCCCGCCACCACCCGCGGGTCCACCAGGTAGCGGATCCCGCTCTTGCCCTCGCTGCCGAGGACCTCGGGGCCGATGTAGCCCTTGACCAGAGCGGGGTGCTTCTTGAGCTCGTCGTCGGCCATCGGCTCGACCTCGAGCGGCTCGAGCTGTCCGCCGAGGCGCTTGAGGTCGACGTCACGGTCGCCGGGCAGGCCGATCGCCAGCGGCTCCTTGGTGCCGTCGGGGTGCAGGAGCACCACCAGGACGTTCTTGAGCGTGTCCGCTGCTGTCCAGGGACGGTCGTCGCGGGGGAACGCCTCGTTGAGGTGGTCGACGAGGGTGGCAATGGTGGGCGTGTCCGGCGTCGCCTCGGCGTGCGCAGGACCCAGGGCGTCGTACGCGGCTTCGTCCAGGGCGTCGGGTGCGCGCACCTCGACCGCCTCGACGTTCGCGGCGTAGTCGCAGTGGGTGCAGCGTACGTAGGTGTCCTCGCCGACCTCGGCCTTGGCGAGGAACTCCTCGGACTTCGAGCCGCCCATGGCACCGGAGGTCGCCTTGACGATGACGTACTCGAACCCGAGCCGGTCGAAGATCCGGATGTAGGCCTCGCGGTGCGCCTGGTAGCTCGCGTCGAGCCCGGCGTCGTCGATGTCGAACGAGTAGGAGTCCTTCATCTTGAACTCGCGACCGCGCAGCAGCCCGGCCCGCGGCCTGGCCTCGTCGCGGTACTTGGTCTGGATCTGGTAGATCGAGAGCGGCAGGTCCTTGTAGGAGCTGTAGAGGTCCTTCACGAGCAGCGTGAACATCTCCTCGTGGGTCGGGCCGAGGAGGTAGTCGGCGCCTTTGCGGTCCTGGAGCCGGAAGATGTTGGGGCCGTAGTCGCTCCACCGGTTGCTCGCCTCGTAGGGCTCCCTGGGCAGCAGCGCCGGGAACGAGACCTCCTGCGCACCGATGGCGTCCATCTCCTCGCGGATGACCGACTCGATCCGCCGCAGCACCCGGAGGCCGAGCGGGAGCCAGGTGTAGATACCGGGGGCGTTGCGCCGGATGTAACCGGCTCGGACGAGCAGCCGGTGGCTCGGGACCTCGGCGTCCGCGGGATCGTCTCGAAGAGTGCGGACGAACAGGGTCGACATGCGGGAGATCATTCGCACAGGGTAGGCGGGCGAGGCGGTGCGCCGGAAACCAGTTCCTGCGGCGGGCCTCCTAGAACATGACGGTGGCGAACCGCGTGGTCTCCCGGAAGCCGACGTGCTCGTAGGCCCGCCGGGCAGGGGCGTTCCACTCGTTGACGTAGAGCGAGACCGCCGGCGAGATCCGGGCGCGCACGAGGGAGACGACCGCCGCCATCCCGGCCACCGCGAGACCCTCACCGCGGCGGTGCGGCGCCACCCACACTCCTTGGATCTGTGCGGCGTCGGGTGTCGCGCACGCCACCTCGGCCTTGAAGGCGAGCTCGCCGCGGTCGAAGCGGGCGAACGACCACCCGCGGCTGATCAGCTGCACGACCCGGGTGCGGTAGAGCTCGGACCCTCCACCGAGCTCTGGGGACACCCCGACCTCCTCGGTGTACATCGCCACGCACGCGGGATACAGGCTGTCGAGATCGGTGCGCGCCGTCACCCGCACCGCGGGGTCCGGCGCCACGAGCGGGTCGGTGTCGATGACGAGGTGCCGCTGGTCCCAGCGCGCATCCCGGGGCTCCCCCCACGCGCCACCGACGCAGCTCCAGAACGCCTGCACGGCGTCCTGGGGTCCGACGATCGTGGAGGCGGTACGGCGTCGAGCGAGCGCGCGCTCCGCGAAAAGGACCGCGTCCTCCGGACCGGCCTGCACCGGCACCAGGTTGGCGGCAACGTGGCAGGCGGCGACCAGCCGGCCGGCGTCGAAGCGACCCCACATCTCGCCTCCGAGCCAGCGCGGCTCGAGGCTCGTGGTCTGGGCACGGTGGATCGCGAACACGTTGACGACCGGGTCCTGGTTGGCGAGCGCCAGGAAGTCCTCCAGGTCAGCGGCCGCGAGGACACGCACACCGTGGCGGGTCGTCAGCACGGAGCGAGCCTACGACGGCATCCCCGGCACGAGTCGACAATACGCAACCCCTCTGTGCCCGGCCGTCGCCCCGACGCGGTCGGAGTCACCTCAGCAGTGCCTCGAGCAGCCGTCTCACGACCCCGAGCTGCCGTCGCATCTGGTTCGCATCCCCGGTCGTCCGCGCCAGGAGGTAGGCGCCTTCGAAGGTCACGAAGACATGGTCGGAAAGCGCAGACACGTCGATGTCTGCGCGTTCGCCGACCGCAGCGACGAGCAGCTCGGCGTAGCGCTCACGCCAGATCGCGACCGCCTTGGTGATGGGGTCGGACGTCCCGGCGTCCACCAGGTCCATCTCGACCAGCACGGAGGTGTAGAGGCACCCCGTCGTGCCGGACATGATCTCGTCGGCCATGTCCTCGTAGAACCGAACGAAGGCGATCGCCCGGTCGACCGGATCGGGTCCGGCTTCGTAGGCCGCAGCCAGTCCCATCTCGAGCATCGCGAGATCGTCGGCGACGTACTGCGCCACGAGGGCGTCGGCGAGGTCCCGCTTGGACGGGAAGTGGTGGAAGAAGGCGCCCTTCGACGACCCGGACTCCGCGATGACGGCCTCGACGGTCGTCGCGCGGAACCCGTTGTCGATCACCAGGCCGCGCGCCGCCGCCAGGATCCGGTCGCGGGTAAAGGTTCCGTCGCGGGGCACAAACCCGATTGTTCCAGACCGTTCGGTCTGATACAACTTACGTTCCAGACCATGTGGTCTGTAACGAAAAGGAGCACACCGGTGAACCAACGCCTACTGACCGACGGCGGTCTCGAGACGGACCTGATCTTCAACCGCGGCATCGACCTTCCTGAGTTCGCGGCGTTTCCCCTCGTGGACGCCGAGGACGGGCGGGACGCGCTGCGCAGCTACTACTCCGCCTACGTCCGGCTCGCGGCGCAGGTGCAGGCGCAGCTGCTGCTCGAGACACCGACCTGGCGGGCGAACCCCGATCACGCCGCCAACCTCGGCTACGACGCGCCCGCCCTCGACCGCGTGAACCAGCGCTCCGTCGAGCTGCTCACGCAGCTGGCAGAGGAGCACGACGACGAGCTCGTCGGGTGGCAGGTCGGCGGGGTCATCGGGCCGCGTGGAGACGGCTACCTGACCGCCGGAGGCGTCGACCCGGCAGCGGCGGCCGACTACCACCGTCCGCAGCTGGCGGCCTTCGCCGCGGCAGGTGCGGACCGGGCGACCGTCCTCACCCTCACCGACGTCGGAGAAGGGATCGGGATCGCCCAGGCCGCGGCCGACGTCGCCCTGCCCGTCGTCATCGGGTTCACCGTCGAGACCGACGGCCGGCTTCCTGACGGCAGCACCCTTGCCGCAGCGGTCACGGCGGTGGACGCGGCAGCCGCGCCGGCGTACTTCCTGATCAACTGCGCTCATCCCACGCACGTCGCGCACGCGCTCGACGGCGGCGCCTGGCAGCAGCGCATCGGCGCCCTCCGCGTGAACGCCTCGACCATGAGCCACTCCGAGCTCGACGTTGCGGAGGAGCTCGACGAGGGCGATCCCGTCCAGCTCGCGGCCGACCAGCTGCCCCTGCTCGCTGCCTTCCCCAACGTCGAGGTGCTGGGCGGGTGCTGCGGCACCGACGTGCGGCACGTCGCCGAGATGTGGGGAGCATCCGTCCCGACCTGAGCGAGTGCCCCCACCGGCGGGCAGGCCTGGCGCTGACGCCGGGTCACCGGTCAGGAGATCGTGACCGACGCCTCCGCACCCTGGACCGGCTCCATCGACTCGGCGATCCGCAGCGCCTCCTCGATCAGTGTCTCGACGATCTGCGACTCGGGCACGGTCTTGATGACCTCGCCCTTGACGAAGATCTGGCCCTTGCCGTTGCCGGACGCCACCCCGAGATCGGCCTCGCGCGCCTCGCCCGGGCCGTTGACGACGCAGCCCATCACTGCCACCCGCAGCGGCACTTCCATGCCCTCCAGGCCCGCGGTCACCTGCTCCGCCAGCGTGTAGACGTCGACCTGGGCGCGGCCACAGCTCGGGCAGGAGACGATCTCGAGCTTGCGCTCGCGCAGGTTTAGCGACTGCAGGATCTGCAGGCCGACCTTGACCTCCTCGACCGGCGGTGCCGAGAGCGAGACCCGGATCGTGTCGCCGATGCCGCGGGAGAGGAGCGCACCGAACGCGGTCGCGGACTTGATCGTGCCCTGGAAGGCGGGGCCGGCCTCGGTGACGCCGAGGTGGAGCGGCCAGTCACCCTGCTCGGCGAGCAGCTCGTAGGCCCGCACCATCACGACCGGGTCGTTGTGCTTGACCGAGATCTTGAAGTCCTGGAAGCCGTGCTCCTCGAAGAGGCTCGCCTCCCACACCGCCGACTCGACGAGCGCCTCCGGGGTCGCCTTGCCGTACTTCTCGAGCAGCCGCTTGTCGAGCGACCCCGCGTTGACGCCGATCCGGATGCTGGTGCCGCGGTCCTTCGCGGCGCGCGCGATCTCCTTGACCTGGTCGTCGAACCTCTTGATGTTGCCGGGGTTGACCCGGACGGCGGCACAACCGGCATCGATCGCGGCGAAGACGTACTTCGGCTGGAAGTGGATGTCGGCGATGACCGGGATCTGGCTGTGCTGGGCGATCTCGGGGAGCGCGGCTGCGTCGTCCTGGCTCGGGCACGCGACCCTGACGATGTCGCAGCCGGACGCCGTCAGCTCGGCGATCTGCTGGAGCGTGCTGTTGACGTCGGCGGTCAGTGTCGTCGTCATCGACTGGACCGAGATGGGGTGGTCGCTGCCGACGCCGACCTTGCCCACCTGGATCTGCCGGGTCTTGCGGCGAGGAGCCAGCACCGGCGGTGGTGCGGCGGGCATACCGAGGCCAATGGCAGTCATGAGATCAGGTTACTTCCAGCCGGTGGTCGGCCATCGATCAGCCCGAGAGCGCTCTGCGCGGAGGCGTGGAACCTCAGGACTCGAGGTGCACGGGCACGACGAAGTCGCCCACGATCAGCACCATGCCCATGACCAGCATCGCCGACGCGACGACATAGGCCACCGGCAACAGCTTCGCCGCGTCGACGTAGCCGGGGTCGGGGCGACCGCGCAGCCGTGCCAAGCCGCGGCGCAGCCCCTCCCAGAGCGCACTCGCGATGTGGCCGCCGTCGAGCGGCAGCAGTGGCACGAAGTTGAACATGCCGATGAAGAAGTTGAACCCGGCGATCAGCATCAGCAGGGAGACCACCTTCTCGTCGACCTGGATCTGCTCGTGTGCGGCCGTCTCACCTGCCAGCCGGCCGCCGCCCACGATGCTCACCGGTCCCGTCGGGTCGCGCTCCTCCAGGCCGAAGATCGCCTGGCCGACGTCGAACACCTTCATCGGGAGGGTGGCCAGTGCCTTGACCACGTCGACGGTCATGTCACCCATCTGGTCGAGCGTGTAGAGAGGACCCCCGGTGGTCGCATAGGTCTCCGGGCGCACGCCGAGGAACCCGACCGGCTCCGGCTCCGTCGCGTCCATGCTGAGGAACCGCGGCGTCACGGTGGTCTTGGTGTCGATCACGACCAGCTCGCCGTCGCGCTCGACGACGATCTGGGCACGGCCGTCGCCGTTGTCGCGGATCAGCTGCTGGACCTGCTCCCAGCTGTCGGCCTCGACCCCGTTGAACGAGACGATCCGGTCGCCGGTCTCGATGCCGGCCTGGTAGGCCGGCGTGGGCTGGTCGCGGATCTCCTCCTCGGTGCAGACCCGGCCGGACTCCTCGGCCGGCACGACGCACGCCTGTACCTCGTCGACCGTGGTGTTGGCCACCTGGTCGGCGGCGTTGCCCCAGGTGGCGAAGACCGCGGCGAAGATGCCGAACGCGATGAGGAGGTTGACCGTCGGCCCGCCGGCCATCACGACGACCTTCTTCCAGGAAGCCATCTTGTAGAACAGCCGGTCGGCGTCGTCGGGACCGACCAGCTCCCACTCGGCGGCGCGAGCATCGGAGATCAGCTGCGTGAACATGCCGGTGTTGGACTTCCGCACACGGGTGACCTGACGGCCGTCCGCGTCGTAGGTGACCTCGTCGGCCAGCTTCTCCGCACCCGGGGGCAGCATCCCGACGATCTTGACGTAGCCACCGAGCGGGATCGCCTTGACGCCGTACTCCGTCTCGCCGACCTGCTTGCTCCACACCGTGGGCCCGAAGCCGATGAAGTACTGCGTGACCTTCCCGCCGAACTTCTTCGCCGGGATCATGTGGCCGAGCTCGTGGAGGCCGATCGAGACCAGGATCGCGACCACGAAGACGAGCACCCCGAGGGTGTAGAGCATGACGGCGGTCATCGTTGGTGTCGGGTCCTCAGGTCGATCCGATGGTACGGGCGGCGGCTTCGCGCGCCCACGCGTCGGCGGCGAGGACGTCGTCGAGCGTGAGCTGCTCCCCCGAGGGTACGTCGTGGTCGGCAAGCACGGTGCCGATGACGTCAACGATCCCTGGGAACGGGAGCCTGCCCTCGTGGAAGGCATCGACGCACACCTCGTTGGCGGCGTTGTAGACCGCCGGTGCGGTGCTCCCGCGGCCGCCGGCCTCGCGTGCCAGCTCGACGGCAGGAAACGCGACGTCGTCCAGCGGCTCGAACCGCCAGTCCGCGGCCTTGGTCCAGTCGACCGGCGTCTCGGCGTCGGGCACCCGGTCGGGCCAGGCCATCCCGAGCGCGATCGGCACCAGCATGGTCGGGAGCCCGATCTGCGCCACCACCGCGCCGTCGACGAACTCGACCATCGAGTGGACGAGCTGCTGCGGGTGGACGACCACGTCGATCCGGTGGAACGGCACGTCGAAGAGGAGGTGTGCCTCGATCACCTCCAGGCCCTTGTTGACGAGGGTCGCCGAGTTGGTGGTGATCACCCGGCCCATCGCGAAGTTCGGGTGCGCGAGCGCCTGCTCCGGCGTGACCTGCTCGAGGTCGGCGCGGTCGCGTCCGCGGAACGGGCCTCCGCTCGCGGTCAGCACGAGGCGTCGTACCTCCTCGCCGCGACCGCCCCGCAGGCTCTGCGCGATCGCGCTGTGCTCACTGTCGACGGGCACGATCTGGCCCGGCCGCGTGCGCTCCTTCACCAACGGACCGCCGATGATCAGCGACTCCTTGTTGGCCAGCGCGAGTGTCCGGCCGGCGTCGAGGGCGGCAAGCGTCGGCCGGAGGCCGACGGCGCCCGTGATCCCGTTGAGCACGACGTCGCAGGGCAGCTGCGCCGCCTCGACCGATGCCTCCTCCCCCAGCCCTGAGAAGACCCCGGAGTGGCGCGTCGCTACTTCCGCAACCTGTCGCTCGAACAGGTCAGGGTTGCCGCCACCGGCGGTCAGGCCCACCACCCGGAAGCGATCCGGGTTGGCGCGCACGATGTCGAGCGCCTGGGTCCCGATCGACCCGGTCGAGCCCAGGATGACCACGTCTCTCACATGGGCATCCTGCCCGATGGGGCCGGAACCCCGCCCGTGCCGCCCGATCCCACCCGACGCCGCTCCGATGCCACCTCGGACCGATCAGCGGTCGAGGAGGTCGTCGGCCGCCGCGTAGGGGTCGGACTCGCCGGCGACCACGGCGGTCGCGAGGTCGTCGAGGCGGCTGCCGGCGTCCACCGATCCCCATCGCTCCCGGAGCGCGGTGAGCGCGATCGCCTCGATCTCGTTGCGCGCGCGCCGCACGCGACGTCGCCCGAGCTCGCCGCTCCCCGCCGCCCAGGTGCGGTGCTCGTCGATCGCGTCGACGACCTCTTCCGCGCCTCGGCCCTCGGGTGCGACGGTCGTCAGCACCGGTGGTCTCCAGGCACCCTCGGGCCGCTCGGCCCGGGCGAGCATCGACCGCAGGTCGCGGCGGACCTGGTCGGCGCCGTCGCGGTCGGCCTTGTTGACGACGTAGACGTCGCCGACCTCGAGGATGCCCGCCTTCGCGGCCTGGATCCCGTCGCCCATCCCGGGCGCGACCAGGACGACCGTGGTGTCGGCGAGCCGCGCGATCTCGACCTCGCTCTGTCCGACACCGACCGTCTCGACGAGGACCACGTCGCAGCCGGCGGCATCGAGCACCCGCAGCGCCTGCGGAGTCGCTCGCGAGACGCCCCCGAGATGGCCGCGGGCAGCCATCGAACGGATGAAGACGCCGGGGTCGGTGGCGTGCTCGGACATCCGGATCCGGTCACCGAGCAGCGCGCCTCCGGAGTACGGCGACGACGGGTCGACCGCGAGCACTCCCACCCGCAGGTCGCGTCGCCGCAGCTCGGTGACGAGAGCGCTGGTCGAGGTGGACTTGCCGACCCCCGGAGGCCCGGTCAGACCGACGACCTGCGCGGTCCCGGCGTACGGCGTCAGCGCGGCCATCACCTCGCGGAGCAGTGGTGAGCCGTCCTCGACCTGCGAGATCAGACGGCCGATCGCCCGGGCCTCGCCGTTGCGGGCCCGGGAGACCAGCTCCTCGGGTGACTCAGCTCTGCGGGACACGCACGATCAGGGCGTCGCCCTGGCCGCCGCCACCACACAACGCGGCTGCGCCGGTGCCGCCGCCTCGCCGCTTGAGCTCGAGCGCGAGGTGGAGGACCACGCGCGCGCCGGACATGCCGACCGGGTGGCCCAGTGCGATGGCACCACCGTTGACGTTGACCTTGGCGTTGTCGATTCCGAGCTCACGGGCCGACGAGATGCCGACCGCTGCGAAGGCCTCGTTGAACTCGACCAGGTCGAGGTCGGTCGGAGCAACGCCCTCCTTCTCGCAGGCCTTCGCCGTTGCGGCGGCCGGCTGGAGCTGGAGGGTCGAGTCGGGGCCGGCGACCTGGGCGTGCGCGCCGATCTCGCAGAGCCACTCGAGACCGAGCTCCTCGGCCTTCGCCTTGCTCATCACGACCACGGCGCAGGCGCCGTCAGAGATCTGGGACGCCGAGCCGGCAGTGATGGTGCCCTCCTTGGAGAACGCCGGACGCAGCTTGCCGAGGGACTCGACGGTGGTGTCGCCCCGGACGCCCTCGTCCTCGCGGACGATGACGGGGTCACCCTTGCGCTGCGGGATCTCGACCGGGACGACCTCGCTGTCGAAGACACCGTTCTTCCAGGCCACGGCCGCCTTCTGGTGCGACTGGGCCGCGAACTCGTCCTGCTCCTCGCGGGTGAGGTTCTGAGCCGCGACGTTGCACTCCTCGGTGAGCAGGCCCATGGCCTGCTGGGTGAACTGGTCGAACAACGCGTCGTAGGCCATCGAGTCGACGAGGCTCACGTCGCCGAACTTGATGCCCTCGCGGGACTTCGGCAGGAAGTGGGGAGCGTTGGTCATGGACTCCATGCCGCCTGCGACCACGACGTCGACCTCACCCGCGCGGATCAGCTGGTCGGCGACCGCGATCGAGTTGAGACCGGACAGGCAGACCTTGTTGATCGTGATGGACGGAACGTTCATCGGGATGCCGCCGTTGTGGGCAGCCATCCGGGCCGGGTTCTGCCCGGCGCCGGCCTGGATGACCTGGCCCATGACCACGTAGTCGACCTGGTCGGGGTCGACGCCCGACTTCTCCAGCGCACCCTTGATGGCGACGCCACCGAGGTCCGCAGCGGAGAGGCTCTTGAGACCGCCGCTGAGACGGCCGATGGGAGTGCGGGCGCCCGCGACGATGACGCTGGGGTTGTCGGACATTCTTCCTCCGTGAAGACGAACGGGTGAACCTTTGTGACTGTACTCGCGGCCGCCGAGACGGGGCCATGGGTCTCGGTCGGCATGGGATGAGGCCCACGTCACAGCGACGGATCGGCACAATGGCGACATGAGCCTGAGCGACGTGCAGCATCTCTTCACCGCCATCGACCACGTCGGCATCGCGGTGCCGGACCTCGACGAGGCGATGGCCTTCTACACCGAGACGTACGGCATGACGGTGGCGCACGAGGAGACCAACGAGGAGCAGGGCGTCCGCGAGGCGATGGTCTCGCTGGACACGGCGGGCGATGCTGCCGGGCCCATGATCCAGCTGCTCGCCCCCCTCTCGCCCGACTCGACGATCGGCAAGTTCCTCGAGCGCAGTGGACCCGGCCTGCAGCAGCTCGCCTACCGGGTCGCTGACATCGACGCCGTCTGCGCGACGCTGCGCGAGCGCGGCCTGCGGCTGCTGTACGACGAGCCGAAGAGGGGTACGTCGAACAGCCGGGTCAACTTCATCCACCCCAAGGACGCGGGCGGCGTGCTGGTGGAGCTGGTGGAGCCCGCCGCAGACGGCCACTGACCCGCCGGCCGGTCAGGGGACCCAGGCGAACCCCACCGACTCCCCCGGCCTCAGCTGCGCCAGCCGGTCGGTGTCGCCGTCGACGACGACCCCCACCACGGGGTAGCCGCCGGTGACGGGGTGGTCCGGCCCGAGCACGACCGGCTCACCCTCGGGCGGCACCTGGATCGCGCCCCGGGTCGCACCCTCGCTCGGGAGCTGCCGGCCGGGATCGACGAGATCGAGCCGGCCGCCGGTGAGCCGGATGCCGACCCGGTCCGAGTCCGGCGCGACGGTCCAGGTGGTGGAGACGAGCAGAGCGGGCTCGCGCACCCAGTCGTCGCGCGGACCGCGCACCACGCGCAGGACCGGGCGGTCGTCGTACCGCTGCGCCGGGACCGCATCGACCCGTATCTCGTCGGCGACGTCGTCGCCCACCAGCAGCGAGTCGCCGACGCCGAGCGGCGCCGGACCGAGTGCGGCGAGCGTGTCATGGGAGCGGGAGCCGAGGATGGGCGGCGCATCCACCCCACCGCGGACGGCGACGTAGGAGCGGAGCCCGTCGGCAGGCAGTCCGAGCTCGAGCCGTGCGCCGGGACCTAACGCGAGCACCGCGCCCGTCGGTTCAGGACGGCTGTCGAGGAGCAGCGGGGTCGGCGCGCCCGTGACCGCGATCCAGGCAGTGCCGTCCGCTGCCTCGACCTCCAGCCCGCCGAGGGTGACCTCGAGGGCTGCGGCGCCCGGACTGTTGCCGACCAGCCGGTTCGCGAGTGCGTACGACGACCGGTCGGCCGCGCCCGACCGGCCGACGCCGATCGCGGCCTGTCCCGGCCGGCCGAGGTCCTGGACGAGCGCGAGACCCACGCGGCGAACGACGAGTGCGGTCATGCGCGCACGAAGCGCACGGTCGCGCCGGCGTGGAGCAGCGCCGGCGGGTCACGGTCGACGTCCCACATCGCGACCTCCGTGCGGCCGATGAGCTGCCAGCCGCCAGGCGACTCCCGCGGGTAGACGCCGCTGAACTCCGCTGCCAGGCCCACCGCCCCGGCCGGCACCTTGGTCCGCGGACGATCCCGTCGCGGCACCTGCAGCCGCGGGTCGCCGCCGACCAGGTAGGCGAATCCCGGCGCGAACCCCCCGAACGCCACCCGCCACGCGGTCCCCGTGTGCGCCGCGACCACCTCGTCCTCCTCCAATCCGGTCAGCCGGCCGACCTCTGGCAGGTCCGGGCCGTCGTAGGTCACCGGGACCTCGACCGAGCCGGGGGTGCTGAGGCGTGCCGCTGGGGCGTCTCGCACGTCGACCACGGGCGTCACCGACTCCTTCAACCGAGCCACGTCCACCCCGGGACGGGCGACGAGGAGGACGGAGCGGGCACCGGGGACCACGTCCTCGACGAGGTCGGAGAGCCGACCGCCCCGGACGGCGTCGGCGACGAGCACGACACCGGCGACGTCGTCGACCTCGACGAGGAGGCCGCGGTCGCCGTACGGCAGGAGGCGCGGCGTCGTCATGCGAACGCCGCGACCGTCACTCCGGCCCCGGCCAGCGCAGCGCGCACCGCGGACGCGATCTCCACTGCACCGGGCGAGTCTCCGTGGACGCAGACCGAGCGGACCTGGCCGGCGGCCGCGAGCCGGACGGCCTGCTCGGCGGCGGCGGCCGGGTCGGCCAGCACGGCGCCGGGTTCACCGCGCGGCACGAGCGAGCCGTCGGGCAGGTAGGCGCGATCGGCGAAACCCTCGCCGACAGCAGGCAGCCCGGCCTCGGCCGCGACCGACAAGAAGAGCGACCCGGGCAGGCCGAGGACCGGCAGCCCGCCGTACGCCAGGACCGCGTCGACAACCGCTCGCGCCTGCTCCTCGTGCCGCGTCACCGCGTGGTAGAGCGCGCCGTGCGGCTTGAGGTAGGAGACGCCGCTGCCGGCCGCGCGGGCGATGCCGTCGAGTGCGCCGAGCTGGTAGAGGACGTCGGCCGCGAGGTCCGCGGGCGGCACGTCGACGAACCGGCGACCGAAACCGGCCAGGTCGCGGTAGCCGACCTGCGCACCGATCGCGACGCCGTGGTGAACGGCGCCCTCGCAGGTACGACGCAGGGTCAGCGGGTCGCCCGCGTGGAACCCGCAGGCGACGTTCGCGCTGGTCAGGTGGGGAAGCAACGCCTGGTCGTCGCCGAGCTGCCACCGGCCGAACGACTCCCCCACGTCGGCGTTGAGGTCCAACGTGGACGGGCGGCCCGGGTGCGACGTCACCCGCCTATCGTGGCCCATGCTGGCGGCCGTGGCGGATGAGACGACCCTCACAAGGTGCTGATCCGGTGGTTACCGACCGGTATCTTTCGCTCCGCCCGCTGATCCGACCACGACACGCAGGAGATCGACCCGTGCAGCACATCCTCGACGCCATCCTTGCCGCCTCTGAAGATCCGGCCAGTACGTCCGCGGAGGACTTCGCGAACCTGGACCTGCCCGAGTCCTACCGGGCGGTGACGGTCCACAAGGACGAGGTGGACATGTTCGAGGGCCTGTCCGCGAAGGAGAAGGACCCGCGCAAGTCGCTGCACATCGAGAACGTGCCGCTGCCCGAGCTCGGTCCGGGCGAGGCGTTCGTCGCGGTGATGGCCTCGGCGATCAACTACAACACCGTGTGGACCTCGATCTTCGAGCCGGTCTCGACCTTCGGGTTCCTCGAGCGCTACGGCCGCGAGTCCGAGCTCGGCGCCCGCCACGACCTGGACTACCACGTGGTCGGCTCCGACCTGTCCGGCGTCGTTCTCAAGACCGGCCCCGGTGTCACCAAGTGGAAGCCGGGCGACCGCGTCGTCGCCCACTGCCTCTCCGTCGAGCTCGAGGCGCCCGACGGCCACAACGACACCATGCTCGACCCCTCCCAGCGGATCTGGGGCTTCGAGACCAACTTCGGCGGTCTGGCCGACGTCGCGATGGTCAAGGCCAACCAGCTGATGCCCAAGCCCGAGCACCTCACCTGGGAGGAGGCCGCCTCGCCGGGCCTGGTCAACTGCACCGCCTACCGCCAGCTGGTCTCGGCCAACGGCGGCAACATGAAGCAGGGCGACAACGTCCTGATCTGGGGCGCCTCCGGCGGCCTGGGCGGTTTCGCGACCCAGTACGCCCTCAACGGCGGCGCGAACCCGGTCTGCGTGGTCTCGAACGAGGAGAAGGCCCAGATCGTGCGCAACCTGGGCGCCGACAAGGTCATCAACCGCTCGGAGATGGACTTCAAGTTCTGGAACGAGGACGGCACCCAGCAGAACCCCAAGGAGTGGCTGCGCCTGGGCAAGGCCATCCGCGAGCCTCACCGGCGGTGAGGACATCGACATCGTCTTCGAGCACCCCGGCCGCGAGACCTTCGGGGCGAGCGTGTTCGTGACCCGCAAGGGCGGCACCATCACCACCTGCGCATCGACCTCGGGCTACATGCACGAGTACGACAACCGCTACCTGTGGATGAACCTCAAGCGGATCATCTCCAGCCACTTCGCCAACTACCGCGAGTCCTGGGAGGCCAACCGGCTGATCGCGCAGGGCAAGATCCACCCCACCCTGTCGCGCACCTACCGCCTCGAGGACGTCGGCCAGGCCGCACTCGACGTCCACCACAACCTCCACCAGGGCAAGGTCGGCGTCCTGGCGCTGGCTCCCGAGGAGGGCCTCGGCGTGATCGACACCGAGCTGCGCGAACGGCACATCGACAAGATCAACCTGTTCCGCGGCGTCTGAATCGCGCCTCCGCTGGGTTTTGCGTCGTTCGACGGACGCGCAGCAGGGGGCCGGGCCACTAGTGTTCGGTCGTGATCGACCGCTGGGCCGGGGTCGTCGGGCGCCATGCCCGACTGGTCCTGGCTGTCGCGGTGCTGGTCGTCGTGACCGCGGCGGTCTACGGCGCGGGCGTGTTCGACTCTCTCAGCCGCGGCGGCTTCGATGACCCCGATGCCGAGGGCTACCAGGCGGCGGCGGCTGAGCGGGAGCTCTTCGGCAACCACGCGGTCGACGTCGTCGCGATCTACTCCGACGACGACCTGACGGCGGACCAGCCCGAGTTCCGGGAGTCGGTGCAGTCCGTCGTCGACGACCTCGACATACCCGAGGTCGTGCGGGTGGTGCCGTACTACGACCTCCCGGCGGATGCCGGGCTCGTGACGCCGGACGGGCACTCGGCCCAGGTCCACATCTCGCTCGCCGGCGACACGGACAACGAGCAGATCGTCAGCTACGACGAGGTCGAGCCGTTGCTCCACGCCGACGGGCTGGAGACCGAGCTGGCCGGCCTCTTCCCGGCACACGCCGACGTGAACATCATCACCGAGGAGGACCTCCGGCAGGCGGAGCTGCTCTCGCTGCCGCTGGTCGTCCTGCTGGCGCTGCTCATCTTCGGCAGCCTCACCGCCTCGGCGATGCCCGCGCTGCTCGGCATGGTCGCGCTGCTCACCTCGATCGCCATGATGCGACTGCTCACGCTCTTCACCGACGTGTCGATGTTCTCGATCAACGTCATCTCGCTGCTCGGCATCGGGCTCGCGGTCGACTACTCACTCTTCATCGTCAGCCGGTTCCGCGAGGAGCTCGCGGTGCTTCCGCCCGACGACCCGGCGACGCCGCGCACCGCCGTCGCCCGCACCCTCAACACCGCGGGCCGCACCGTGATGTTCTCAGGGCTGGTCGTGGCTGCCGCGATGGCGAGCCTGCTGGTCTTTCCCCAGGTGTACCTCCAGAGCATGGGGTACGGCGGCATCGCCGCGGTCTTGATCGCGATGCTGGCCGCGCTCACCGTGCTCCCGGCGATCCTGGTCCTGCTCGGCCGCCGGATCGACGCGGGCCGGCTCCCCTGGCGGAGGAAGTGGGACATGCCCGAGCCGGCCGGCGACGACGGCAGGTGGGCCACCCTCGCTCGCGCCGTCATGCGCCACCCGGTGGCGGTGCTCGCCGTCACCGCGGTGGTCCTGCTCGCGGTCGCGTCGCCCTTCCTCGGCGCACGATGGGGCGGGATCGACCACCTGATCCTCCCCGAGGACGCGCCGTCCCGGATCGCGGCCGAGAAGCTGCTGGAGTTCGGCCCGGAGACCTCGCTCGCCAGCGTCGTGCTTCAGGACGTCGACGCCGCAGCTGTCGCGTCGTACGTGGCCGACGCCGACGACGTGCCCGGTGTCCGCCAGGTCACGGTCCTCGCCCAGGAGGGCGACGCCGCTCTGGTCCGGGTCGCGTGGGAGGGCAACAGCCAGTCGGAGGCCTCGCAGGACATCGTCAAGGACCTGCGGGACGTCGAGCCGGACACCGGGACGGCGCTCGTCGGCGGCGTGACCGCGGACACGGTCGACCTGATCACCTCCGTGCACGGCCACCTGCCGCAGATGGGCGCGATCGTCCTCGCGGTGATGCTGGTGCTGCTCTTCATCGCGTTCGGCTCGCTGGTGCTGCCGATCAAGGCGGTCGTGATGAACGCCTTCTCGATCATCGCCTCCTTCGGCGTCGTGACCTGGATCTTCAACGACGGCCACCTGTCCGGCCTGCTGGGCTTCACCCCGCCGGGCTTCCTCGAGGTCACCACCCCGATCCTGATGCTGGCGATCCTGTTCGGCTTGTCGATGGACTACGAGGTCTTCTTGCTGTCCCGCGTGCGCGAGCGCTGGGATGCCACCGGCGAGCACGAAGAGTCAGTCGCGAGCGGTGTCCAGTCGACCGGCCGCATCATCACCTCCGCAGCGCTGCTGCTCGGTGTCGTGATCGGGGCGTTCGCGACCGGCGACATCGTGCTGATGAAGATGCTCGGCGTGGGCATGGTGGTGGCACTGATCGTCGACGCGACCATCGTCCGCGCCCTGATGGTGCCCGCGGCGATGGCCCTGCTCGGCCGGCTGAACTGGTGGGCTCCCGGCCCGATGCGCAGGTGGTGGGAGCGCCACGGCTTCCGGGAGGGTGCTCCGGCGCCTGCCGGTCTCCCGTCACCGGCCGGGGTCCCGCCGCCAGCCATCCTCGACACCTACGACAGCGCCGCCTGATCTGCCTGTCGGAACCGATCTGGGCCAGCAGCTGCGCGCAGCGGGACCGTTGTCGCTCCGCACCGCGGTCGAGGCGGTGGCGGCCATCGCCCGCTCGCTCGCGGACCACCCCGCACCGGGCGGCGCGCACGGCGAGATCCGGCCGGGCGCCGTACTCCTCCGTCCCGAGGGCACGAGCCCCCGGGCGGTCCTCACCCCGCCGACCCGGGCGATCGGGCTGGACCCGGCGTTCGCCCCTCCCGAGCCGCTGACCGTGCCGACGCCCGCAGCCGACGTCTACGCGCTGGGCTGCCTGCTCTGGACCGCGGCGACCGGCAGCGCGCCCTTCACCGGGACGACGGTCGAGGCGGTGCGCGAGGCCCACCGGACCGAGCCGGTACCGCAGCTGCCCGGCCGGGCGCCGCTGACGCTGGCGATCAACCGGGTGCTGCGACTGGCGCTGAGCAAGGACCCGGCGCGGCGCTACTCCGGTGCAGAGGCGCTGTCCGCCGACCTGCAGGTCGCGCTGGGCCTGCCGGACACCGCACCGCCGTCCGCGCTCGCCGCCCGGTGAGCCTGACCGACCGGGTGTTCGACCGATTTGCGCGGACCGGGGTGGGGATTCGGGATCAGATCAGGGATCATGGACCGGACCTCGTCCAACTCGACCGCAAAGGGAGCCTCACCCCGCATGAGCGACCAAGGTCTTTCGATCTTCGACGACGAGCCCGGCAGCGCCTCTCCCGAGCCTGCGCCGAAGGCCCCCCACCCCGACAACGAGACGACCCAGGTGATGCCCGTGACCACGTCCGTCCCCACCCAGCCGGCGCAGCCCGCGCCGTCGGCACCCCCCAGGCCCGCGCCCACCGGCGCACCCGGGGCGTCGATGGCCGCACTGCCCGTCGTCCGCCGCGGCGGCTACGACCAAGCGGCGGTCGACGCGCAGATCCGTCAGCTCGCCAGCGAGAAGGCGGCGCTGGGCGCGAGCCTGACCGACTCGGAGCAGCGGGTGATCGAACTGGGGGCCGCGCTGGAGGCAGCGAAGGCTGAGCTCGCCGAGATGGACAACCCGTCCTACGCCGGGCTGGGTGGCCGGGCGAGTGCCATGCTCCGGCTGGCCGAGGAGGAGACCGAGGAGATCCGCGCGGTCGCCCAGCGCGACGCCGCCGAGATCCTCGACCAGGCCGCCCGCGACGCCAAGGCGATCCGCGCCGAGGCCGCGCGCGAGGCCGAGGACATGCGGGAGGTCCAGCTGCGCGAGCTCGACGAGAACCGCGCGCGGCTGCTCGCCGACGCCGAGCAGGAGCTCTCCCTGGCCAGGAGCACGGCCACCGACGAGCTGGCGGCCGCGAAGCGGGAGGCCGACCAGGTCCGGCTGGCAGCCCAGCAGGAGGCCAGCGAGCTCCGTAGCGCCGTCCAGCGCGAGATCGAGCAGGCACGTGCGGGCGCCGACCGCGAGGTCCAGGAGGCTCGACGGATGCTGGCCGTGGAGAAGGAGCGGCTCGCCCGGGAGGCGACCGACCACCACAACAACGCCGTCGCGGACACCCGCAAGCTGGTCGACGAGGCCGAGCAGCGGGCGGCCGCCGCCGAGCAGCGAGCCGCCGAGGCGACCCGCCAGGCGAGCGAGAACCGCGCCGCCGCCCAGGCGGAGTCCGAGGCGCTGGTCAGTCGTGCGCGCCGGGAGGCCGAGCAGATCGTGACCTCCGCGCGTACCCAGGCCGACTCGATGATCGCCAGCGGTGAGGCCGACGCCCAGCGCCAGCTGGCCGCGACCCGGGCCGAGCTGGAGCGGGTCGCCAAGCGCAAGGCCGCGATCACCTCGCAGCTGGCCTCGCTGGCCGACCTCGTCGCCGGTTTCGACCAGAACGACGCCGAGGACCGGAGTTGAGGCTCGGCCGGCGGCAGGACGCCGCCCAGGGGGAGGGCGACCCGTCCACCGCCGGCCAGCACGACGAGCAGGAGCCGACCGCCGAAGTCGCGGGCGCCACACCCATGCCCTACGGCCCACCGGGCCAGCCCTTCGACCGCAGGTCGCCGTTCTACGTCGGGTTCGTCGGCGGACTCGGCGTGTTGCTGGCCTACTGGTTGTTCCAGGCGCTGGTCGGCATCGGCTCGGTGCTGATGCTCGTCGTCGTGTCGTTCTTCCTCGCCGCCGGCCTCAACCCGTCGGTGGAGTTCCTGGAGCGACGCGGGATCCGGCGCTCGATCGCCTGCGCACTGGTCATCGTCGCGGCGATCATCATGCTTGCGCTGTTCATCGTCGCGATCGTCCCGGTCATCGCTGACCAGGTCCGGTTGCTGACCGACAATGCGCCGTTGTGGTTCGACGAGCTCCAGAGGAACAGGCAGGTCCAGGACCTCAACGAGGAGTACGAGGTCGTCGACAAGGCGAAGGACTTCGTCTCCGACGGCGACTTCATCTCGACCCTGTTCGGCGGAGCACTCGGCTTCGGCCTGAAGATCGTCTCGGCGGTCTTCAACGCGTTCATCATCTTCGTCCTGACGCTCTACTTCCTGGCCTCGCTCAACACCACCACGCACGCGATCTACCGGCTGGCGCCGGCCTCGCGCCGGGAGCGGGTCACCAAGCTCGGCGACAAGGTCATCCGCAACATCGGCGGCTACGTCTCCGGCGCGTTCGTGATCGCCCTCTGCGCCGGCATCTCCTCGCTGGTCTTCCTCTGGTTCACCGAGGTCCGGGAGTACGCCGTCGCGCTCGCCTTCGTCGTGGCCGTCCTCGACGTGATCCCGATGATCGGCGCCACCCTCGGAGCCGTCGTCGTGTGCGCGATCGCGTTCGCCACCGACGTCAAGAGCGGCATCGCCGCCGTGATCTTCTACGTGATCTACCAGCAGCTCGAGAACTACGTGATCTACCCCCGGGTGATGGGTCGGACCGTTGACATCCCGGGCGCCGTCATCGTGATCGCAGCACTCGTGGGCACAGCCCTGCTCGGGGTGGTCGGGGCGCTGCTGGCGATCCCGGCCGCTGCCGCCGTGCTGCTGGTCGTCCGCGAGGTCGTGGTGAGACAGCAGGACCAACGCTGAGAAAACGTCGCCTCGCAGCCGTGCTACACCTGTCCCGAGCTCACTCGCGCGGTCCGGTGACAGGCACCTGCTGCACGCCGACCGCGGACTTCTCGCCGAGCTTGACGCCGATCACGCCGGCCAGCACCAGCAGGCCGCCGATGAGCTGCAGGATGCCGGGAAGCTCGCTCAGGAGGAGCCAGGCCCACAGCACCCCGGCCACGACCTCCGAGAGCGCCACGAACGACGCCAGTCGCGAGCCGAGCATCCGAGCGCCGGCGATGCCGGCGACGTAGGACAACGCGGCGGTCACCACGCCCAACAGCACCAACGGCACCCACCACGCCACGTCGACGCCGGCGTACTCCACCGGAGCGCGTTCGGCGTGCATCGGCAGGACACCGGCGATGCCGAGAGCGGCAAGGGCGACCCCGCCCACCACGAGGCCACCGGCGGCCAGCGCCAGTGGCGGCAGCCCGTTGGTGTCGTCGGCCGAGATGATGAAGTACGTCGCGCACCCGACCATCGCGCCGAGCGCCCAGGCGACACCGCCGGCGTGCAGCCCGAAGCCCGCGAACACGTCGAGCACGAAGAGCAGTCCGAGTGCGGCCACGGCGGCGCCGGCGATCGTCAGCCGGCCAGGGCGCTGACCGTGACGCAGCCACAGCCACATCACCACCGCGGCGGGCGCGGTGAACTCGATGAGCAGCGCCGGGCCCACGTCGAGGTACTGGACAGCGGAGAAGTAGCAGAACTGGGCACCGGCGACCGCGATCACGCCGTACATCACGACCAGGCGGAGGTTGCTCCGCAGCAGGTCCCAGCGGCCGTGCAGGGCGGCGATGCCGAACGGGAGCACGACGATCGCGCCCGCGCCGATCCGGACCAGCACGACGGCGCCGGCGCTCCAGCCGGCGTCGAGCAGCGGCGAAGCCAGGGCACCCGCGAGTCCGAACGAGACTGCCGACAGCAGCGCGACGGTGATCCCGGTCGCGGTCCGGGGCGGGGCGGCCACCGGTGCGTCATGAGTCAACGTCGTCATGACACATGACAGTACCCAAGCGTGCGGTAACCTGTCAACGTGGTATTCGCTCATGACACCGCGATGGCCCTCCAATCGGCAGTGACCTTGGTCAACTCCGACCTCGAGCCGGTCTCGCTGACCAATCCGGAGGAGCTCGACGAGTTCCTCACTGACTTCGGCTACTCCGGCCGCCACGACGGAGACCAGGCGGAGGTCGACGCGGTACGAGCGATCCTGCCGCGGCTCCGAGAGCTGCTGACGAGTGACCGCGACCACGCCGCCGTCCTGGTCAACCAGATGCTCCTCGAGGCCAAGGCGCTCCCCCAGCTCACGCGCCACGACGGCTACGACTGGCACCTGCACGCGGTCGCACCCGACCGCCCGCTCGCGGACCGGATCACCGTCGAGACCGCGATGGCGATGATCGACGTGATCCGCTCTGACGAGCTGTCGCGGCTCGGGATCTGCGCCGACGACGACTGCCGGGGCCTGGTCCTCGACCTGTCCCGCAACCGGTCGCGGCGGTTCTGCTCCACCGCCTGCGGCAACCGCAACGCGGTCGCGGCCTACCGCGCGCGCCAGGCTTCGATCACCTGACCTCGCCTGCCGGTCATTCCACGAAGCGCCGCAACACCTCGAGGAAGACCGCCGGCCGTTCCGAGTGCACCCAGTGGCCGGCACCCTTGACCGTGACCCGGCGGACTCGGGGGAAGTACCGCTCCATCTCCGCGGCGTAGTCGTCGAGCACGTAGCGCGACTCCGAGCCGCCGATCCACAGCACCTGCCCGTCGTACGACGACCTCGGGTCGAGGGACCCGGTCGGCCAGCCGCCGACCTCGTCGATCGCCCCGCGCAAGAGCTCGAGATTGGGCTGCCAGCGCCAGACGTCGCCGTCGCGGCGGAGGTTCTGCAACAGGAACCCACGGACCCCGTCGTCGGGAACCGCGTCCTGGAGGGCGCGATCAGCCTCGGAGCGGTCCGCCAACGTCGTCAGGTCGATCGCGAGCATCGCGTCGATGTAGCGCACGAACTCCGAGGCGTGCGAGTAGGTCACCGGTGCCACGTCGACGACGCAGAGCCGCTCCACCAGCTCGGGATGGAGCAGCGCGAGCACCATCGCGATCTTGCCGCCCATCGAGTGGCCGACGAGCACGACCGGGTCGTCCTCGCTCAACAGCGCTGCCACCTGGTCAGCCGCAGCGAGGAAGTCGAACCGGTCGCTCCACGGCGACCGCCCGTGGTCGGGCATGTCGACCAGGGAGACCCGGTGGTCGGCTGCCAGCACCTTGGCGTGCTGGGTCCAGTTGCGACCCTGCCCGAACAGGCCGTGGCAGAAGACGATCCTGCTGCCATGGTCGCCGTAGGAGGTGGTGTGGAGCGGCACGGGGGCCAGTCTCGCAGGCCCCGGCGGCGAGCCGGCGGTCGGCGTAGCGCCGAGAACTCGAATCGCCGCCAGATATTGGTCGCAAATCGGGCATCCGGCGGACGGATAGGTGAAGATGTAACACGGCCGACCGACCGACTGTTGGAGAACCCTTGCGATCCACTGCACTTGCCCGAGTTGCGCTCGCGTTCAGCGCAGCGCTCCTGCTCTGCGGCACCCTGCTCGCCGCACCCGCGTCGTCGACGACGCCCGACCGCGTCTCACCCGACATCAGCGCTCGCGAGCTGAGCGCACGTGCGCCCGCATGCCTGCCACGATGCTGGGTCGCCGTCTCGTTCAACACCAAGACGCGGCGCAGTGGCTGGACGCAGCAGGGCAAGTGGGGCACCAAGCGGCGCGCGATGAACTCCGCTCTGTCTCACTGCAGGAACCGTCCTGTCAACGCCGGGCATGCGCGGGCCTGCGTCAGGCCCGCCGCGCGCAACACCGTCGAGCGGAACGGCTGCGTGGGCGTCGCCAACCTGGTCCGCAACGGGCGCCTCATCCAGTGGACACAGGCGAAGGCCTACGGGCCGAAGAAGGCGATGAGGAAGGCGAAGCGGAAGCTGGACGGGCGGGGTACCAAGTCCGCCGGCGCCGCTTGCTCACCGCGCAGGTTCTGACAGGTCCTGGCAGGTCCTGACAGGTCATGGCAGCCTGGCTGACCTCACTGCGAGAGCAGGCTGCCCAGCGGACCGAGGTCGATGTTCAGGTCGGCGGTCGTGAGGTCGTAGCGCGACTTCAGGTCCTCCATGGCCTGCTCGAGGTGCATCAGCCCGGTGCCGAGCGCCTCGATCTGTTCCTCGGAAAGGTCGCCCTCGTCGACCCGGCGTAGAGCCTGCTTCTCCATCAGCTGTCGCACGAGCTCGATGATGGTCAGCACGAGCTTGAAGAGGTCGCGCTCCACCGACTCGGCGTCGGTCTCCAGCCGCTGCGGCAGCAGCCTCGGCTCCCTGGTCATCGTGGCTCCATCATGTCCGCCCGGATGGTGGTGATCAGCGCGTGCAGGCGCACCTGCACGAGATCGACCCCTGCCAGCGAGATCACGATGTCACCCGCGACGACCACGCCGGCGCCCAGCAACCGGTCCAGCAGGTCGACCAGGGCGATCTGACCGACAGCACGGGAGTCGGCGGCCGTCGGGGCGCTCTCCTCGACGGCCGTGCTCATCGCTGGTCCAGCATCGCGAAGGAGTACGGCGGCCACGGCCCTACGCAGCTGATCTCCACCGAGTCGTTCGACTCGGCCAGGACCGCCACCCGCGTCTTGAAGGCGTCGCCGTCGGACTTCTCGATCAGGTAGGCGCCGTTGAGGAGCATCGTGCCGGGGCGGCCGGTCAGCCGAGGGTCCTGGGGCTGGAGTCGCCGGCTCGCGACCGAGACCGACGACAAGGTGTCGTGGACCTCGTCACCCACTCGGGCGGCGACCTCGTCAGCGTGGGCACGGGCCTCGGTGGCTGCCCGCTTCTGGCGAAGGTAGTCGGCGCCCCCCAGACTGCCGCCGGCCGCGACGGGGGCCGCCGCCCTCGCCTCGGGCGCGAAGACCTTGACGCTCCACTCCATCCGGCCCTCTACCCGGTCCAGGATCTGCTCGAGGGCGAAGTACCACTCGTCCAGTCGCCGGCGAACGCCCTGGTCGTCGAGGCAGATCGTCGCGAGTCTCAGCGGCGCGGTCGGCCCGAGAGCGGTCACGGCGTGGACCACGCTGTCATGGACCCGGGCGACCTCTTCCAGCCACTCGATGCTCTCGAGGTTCTGACGGAGTGGCTCCTCGCCGTACTCGTCGAGATCCACGTCGCTCACGACGGCCACCAGTCCCCGGTGCTCGACCACCTCGAGCCGGGAACCGCCCAGCCCGGTGACATCCGCGATGGAAGCAGGGTCCGAGCCACGCGTGATCGCGTAGAGATAGCGTGCGGACTCACCCACGTCGGGTCTCCTTCCGAGTCCCTTCGTCGTCCGGCTCCTCTGCTTCCGAGCCTCCTTCGAGAGCCTCCAGCCGCTCGCGGAGGGCGCGGTTCTCCTCTGCCAACGCGTTCTCGCTCGTCGACAGCATCGGATCGTTGCGCCACCAGTCGATCCCCATCTCCTGCGCCTTGTCGACCGAGACGATCAGGAGGCGGATCTTGATGGTGAGCAACTCGATGTCGAGCAGGTTCACGCGGATGTCGCCGGCGATGATGATGCCCTTGTCGAGGACCCGTTCGAGGATGTCGGCCAGGTTCGCGGGCTGCGGACGCGCGGCGCCCTGTCCCATCGGACCTGAGTAGCGTCTCTCGGGTACGGCTCCGTACTCGCTCATCGTCAGTCCTCGCCGGACGAGCCACGGACGAAACGACGAACGCGTCGATAGCCCTGCAGATCCCCGCTGGGATCGACCTCGACCTCGTAGGTCGCCAGGACGTCGGTGGTGTCGGGCACGCGTCGCAGCTCGACCACGTCGACCAGCACCCGCCAGCCGTCCTCGGTGCGCTCGAGCCCCGTCACGCCTTCTGGATCCTTGCCGGTCAGGTCGAGCAGCTGTTCGGCGGCGCGCTCGGCCACCCGCCCCGCCGAGGGCTTGGGCCGGGCTTCGGCCCGCGGTGCCGACGCCTTCCGAGACGCGCCGCTGCCGCCGCCGGACGACTTCTTCGCCGGCGCCGCCTTCTTCCGCGAGGGCGGGGCCTTTCGTGAGGTTGCCTTCTTCTCTGCGGCCACGCTCAGTCCTCTCTGGATCTGTTGCGCCCGGCCATCAGTCGATCGACGAGCTCGTCCTCCCAGGCGACCGCCTCGGCCTCGGTCAGCAGGCCTTCGGCGCGCTGGCGGTCGACCTCCTCGAGCTGGGCGCGGATCGCAACTGGATCGTAGTACTGCTCTTCGGCTTGTTTTCGGATCTGGTCCGCGATGGCGACGGTCCCTCGCAGTGGCGCAAGGGGCAGACCGAGCAGACCGGTGATCAGGCCCATGAGAGGTCTCCCACGAAGTCGTAGGGTGCCACGGGTCCGACGAGGCGGAGCCGCAGGCGCTCGTGGACCGCCTCTGCCAGGTCCTCCAGCCGCTCCTCGAACTCCGCCCGCCGGTCGTCGTCGACGAGGACGTTGAGGTCGAAGACGACCTCCAGGCCTGACCCGAGGGTGAGCTGGTAGGCGTCGGTGAGCGGGACGATCGAGTCGCAGAGCACGTTCGCGTCGAAGTCCCGCTTCTCCTCCATCGCCGCCGCGACGAGCTCGCCGAGGCGGACCTTGTCGGCGAACACGGCCTCCTCGGGCCGACCACGGGTACGCGCTTGCAGGTCGGCCACGGCGGGGTCGTCAGCGACGATCTCCGCCAGGGCGGTGTCGTCCTGGTAGGTGGCACGCACGTTGAACTGCGAGCGCCCGGTGAGCTGGTCCAAGAGCTCGGCGAAGTAGCCCTCGTCGGGCGCGAGGAACTCCTCGACGACACTCTGGTCGTCGGGGAGCACGGACCCGAACTGCACCGGGACGACCACCCCGTCGGCAAGGAGACCATCGACGACGCGGCTGTAGGCCATCAGGTCGCCCCGGCGTCCCGGAGGACGCTCCAGGGCAATGGTGCTGACGACCGCCGCCACCGGGCCGTGGACGACGAGCCGGAGCGGCTCGTCGTCCACGCCGTTCGACGGCAGCGTGTCGCGCTCTCCTGGGCGCACCACGGCGTACACGAGGCAACCCGTGTCGCGCTCGACGGCGCGCTCGGTCACTGCGGAGCTCGTCACGCTTTCTCAGGCCGCTTCCGCGGCGCTCGCTTCGCCGGACGGCGGGACTCCTCGTCGTCGTCGTCCTCGTCGTTCTTCCCGGTGAGCGCCTTCTTGGCGCCGGACACCGCGCCCTTGACCTTCCGACCGGCGCCGCTCTCCTGCATGTTGCCGATGAACTCGTCAAGCGGCTTGCCTCCTCCTTGCGCGACGAGGTCCAGCCGGTTGGTGGCCTCGGCGAACCGGAGGTAGGTGTCGACGCTGGCGATGATGATGCGGGCGTCGATGGTGAGCAGCTCGATGCCGACCAGCGAGACGCGGACGTACGCGTCGATCACGATGCCCTTGTCGAGAATGATCTCGATGACGTCGGCGAGGCCGCTCGGTGCCGGCCGGTCGAGGTATCCGCCGCCGCTGCGACGGGACATGGTCTGAGTAGTCATGAAGTTTTCCTGTCGTGAGTGGGATGACTGAGGTCTGGTACCGGGTCAGGCGCTACGGCGACGACGCGACCGAGGCTTCTCCTCCGGTTCGTCTTCAACCTGCTCCTCCTCGTCCTCCTCGGCGTACTCGTCCTCGGGCTCCTCTTCGTCCTCGGCTTCGAGCTCGTCCTCAGGCTCCTCCTCTTCCTCGGCGTACTCGTCCTCGGGCTCTTCCTCGTCCTCGGACTCCTCGCCTTCCTCGGCGTACTCGTCCTCGGGCTCTTCCTCGTCCTCGGACTCCTCGCCTTCCTCGGCGTACTCGTCCTCGGGCTCTTCCTCGTCCTCGGACTCCTCGCCTTCCTCGGCGTACTCGTCCTCGGGCTCCTCCTCGTCCTCGGACTCCTCGCTCTTCCTCGGCGTACTCGTCCTCAGGCTCCTCGCCTTCCTCGGCGTACTCGTCCTCGTCCTCGGACTCCTCGCCTTCCTCACCGTACTCGTCCTCGGGCTCCTCCTCGGAGCCCTCGTCGTCGTAGCCCTCGTCGCCGTCCTCGGACTGCTCCTGCTCTTCCTCCTCGACGACCTCCTCGTGGGACTTCACGACCTCGCTGTCCTCGATCACCCCGCGCCAGCCCTCGATCTCGTCAGGCTCCAGGATGGTTCGGGTCATCACGTGGCGGCGGAAGTGGCGGAGCTCCGCACGGGCGCGGCGCCCCTGGGCCCGCCAGATGTTGCCGGTCTTCTCGAACAGTCCCTGCGGGTAGTACTCCAGGACCACCAGGATCCGCGTCAGGTTCTTGTCGAGCTCGTGGAAGGTGACGGCTCCGTCGACGTGGCCCTTCTCGCCCTTCGACCGCCACACGATCCGCTCGTCGGGCACCTGCTCGAGGATGGTGGCTTCCCACTTGCGGTGGGACAGGAAGATCTGGGCCTTGAACTCCAGCTTGTTGTCCTCCTCGGCTTCCACGTTCTCGACCTTCTTCATGAAGGATGGGAACGCGCCGAACTCCGTCCACTGGTTGTAGGCGACCGAGACCGGTACGCCGACATCGATCGACTCGATGATGTTCGTCGACTTCGTCGCCTTCGACCCACCACCGCCGCCACTGCCTCCCCCGGTGATCTTGTCCTTGACGCCGGAGACGGCTCCCTTGAGGGCTCCGGCGACCGGCGACCCACCCTCGCTCGCCGCCTCCGCTCCCTTGCTGACGGCCTTGCCGACGGGACCTCCGTCAGCGATGCCCTCGAGCTTGTCGGTCAGGCCGCCGACCTTGTCAGTGACCGTGCCCAGCACCTTGTCGCCGAGGTTCTTCAGCAGCTCGGACGACACGTCCTTGAGCTGGTCCATCGGATCGGTTTCAGACTTCGCCATCGCAGATCAGCTCCTCGACCTAGATCGGCTCGACCGCGAGCTCGAGCTCTTCTTGGCGGTCTTGGAGCCAGTGGACTTCTTCGCCGGCGCCTTCTTCGCAGTGCTCTTGCTGGCGGGCGCCTTCTTCGCCGGCGCCTTCTTCGCCGGCGCCTTCTTCGCCGGCGCCTTCTTGGCAGCCGTCTTCTTCGCAGGTGACGACTTCTTCGCGGCGCTGGATGTCGACTTCTTGGCCGGGCTGGAGCTGGAGGACTTCTTGGCGGCGGACTTCTTCGCAGGCTCCGAGCCCTTCTTGGCCGAGCTGCTCGCACGCCTGGCCGGCGCCTTCTGGGTCCGCGAGCTCGAGCTGCGCTTCGAGGATCGGCGAGGCTCCGGCTTCTCCGGCTCCTCTTCCTGCTCGTCCTGCGCGTCCTCTACATCCTCCTCGGCGCCTTCGTCCTCCTCGGCGCCTTCGTCCTCCTCGTCCTCCTCGGCGCCCTCGTCCTCCTCGGCGCCTTCGTCCTCTTCGTACTCGTCCTCAGGCTCGTCTGATGCTTCTTCGGACTCCTCGTCGTACTCGTCCTCGGGCTCGTCGGACTCCTCACCTTCGTCTTCGTCCTGACGGCCGGAGTCGCGCAGCGTCGAGTTGAGGAGCTCGAGGCGCGAGGTCGCGGACGTGAGCGCGGCGGTCTTCGCAGCCTCCATCAGCTTGCCGGTGATCTGTTTCTGGAGCTCCTGGAGCTGAGCGTTCTGTTCGACGAGCTTGGATCCCTGTGCCAGGAGCGCACCTGGGTTGGTCGCCATCTTCTTCCCCGCCAACAAGCTGGCGACGGTGACGGCGAGCTTCAACTTCTTCGTGCGGCCCAGCAAGTACCCGCTGGCCACGCCAACGGCAATCTTGGACGTTGCAGACATGCTTCTCCCTCGTTCCCTAGATTCGCAGAGTGGCTCGATCGAGTACCCCCTGTGATCTCCCTCACCCGCGGTACCCGCGAGGACCAGGAGGAAACGGGGTCTGGGGCAGGCCGAGGTCTCGGGAAGACGAGGAAGGACCGCACCGCGGAGGCACAACCTCCAACTGACGCCGTCCGGCTCCGGCCTCGACTAGCGGTAGTCGCGGAAGCCCCTGCCGGTCTTGCGACCCAGGGCTCCTTCGGCGACCTTTCGCTCCAGCAGCGGGGCCGGAGCGAAACCGGGTTCCTTGAACTCTGCGTGCAGCTCCTGCTGGATCGCGAGCGACACGTCGTTCCCGACCACGTCGAGCAGCTGGAACGGGCCCATCGGGAAGCCCGCGTGCTCCTTGATCGCGGCGTCGATGTCGTCCATCGACGCGACGCCCGACTCGAGGAGGGCAACGGCATCGTTGAGGTACGGGAACAGCAGGCAGTTGACGATGAAGCCCGACCTGTCACCACAGGAGACCGCGACCTTGCCGACGTCGGCGCACAGCGCCAGCACTGTCTCGTTGACGTCAGCGGACGTTGTCGCGGTGGTGACGACCTCGACCAGCTTCATCACCGTGGCCGGGTTGAAGAAGTGCATCCCGATGACCGACTCGGGACGCGACGTCGACCCACCGAGCTGGGTGATGGGCAGCGACGACGTCGTCGTTGCCAGGATCGCGCCCGGCTTGCAGATCCGGTCGAGATCCTTGAACAGCTGCGCCTTGACGTCGAGGTCCTCGGCAATCGCCTCGACCACGATGTCGACGTCACCGAGCGCCGCGCGCCCGGTCGCGCCGCTCAGCCGTTCGAGCACGTCGGACTTGGAGAACTCGTCGATCTTGCCCTTCTCGACCAGCTTCGAGAGCCCTTCGTCGATGGCGGAGATGACGCCGTCGACCTTGTCCTGACCGCGGCCGACGAACACGACGTCGTATCCCGCCTGCGCGAAGACCTGCACGATGCCAGCGGCCATGGTGCCGGTGCCGACCACGCCGACCTTGCGGATCCCTCGCTTGAGCTCCGGAGCGGCGCTCTCGGCCCCGGCCCCCTCCTCTGCGAAGGTTCGGTTCTCAGTGGCGAGCTTGTCGAGGAGCTCGGCCGGCTCGTGGAGGTGGTCGCCGGTCTCGGCGAACCGGGCAGCGAGCTGGGCACGCACCGCGGCGGCACCGAGCTCGTCGATCACCGTCAGCGGCCCCTGCGGGTAGCCGCAGCCGAACCGCATCGCAGCGTCGATGTCGCCGCTGGAGGCGTACGACGCCTCGTACATGCGGACCGCGTGGTTCAGGTACGGCAGCACCAGGGTGCTGAAGATCTGCTCGTTGGTCAGCGTCATGCAGGCATGATCGCAAAATCGGCGGCCCGTCGTACCGGCTGGTAACTATGCGAGACAGGCTGGCACCGGACCGGCCCGGGCGCCACGGTAGCCTCGGGCGTCGTGAGACTCGTCGTCGCGCGCTGCCAGGTGGACTACGCCGGTCGCCTCACCGCCCACCTGCCGATGGCGACCCGGGTGCTGATGATCAAGGCGGACGGGTCCGTGCTCGTGCACTCCGACGGCGGCAGCTACAAGCCGCTCAACTGGATGTCGCCGCCGTGCACCGTCCGGGAGGGCACGACCGATGACGGCGCGGTCGAGTGGACGGTGACGGCGAAGGCGGCGAAGGGCGCGGCTCCGGACACCCTGCGGATCCTCATCGAGGAGCTGTTCCATGACTCGCACCATGACCTGGGACTAGACCCGGGCCTTCAGAAGGACGGCGTCGAGAAGCACCTGCAGGAGCTGCTCGCCGAGCATCCGGGAACGCTGCTGCCTGGACTCTCCCTGGTACGACGCGAGTACCCGACCGCCATCGGCCCGGTCGACCTGATGTGCCGCGACGCCGACGGCGTCAGCGTGGCGGTCGAGGTCAAGCGGCGCGGCGAGATCGACGGCGTGGAGCAGCTGACCCGCTACCTCGAGCTGCTCAACCGCGACCCGTTGCTCGCGCCGGTGCGGGGGATCTTCGCGGCACAGGAGATCAAGCCGCAGGCGCGGGTGCTCGCGGGCGACCGCGGGATCAGCTGTGCGCTGGTCGACTACGACGCGCTGCGCGGGCTGGACGACCCCACCGACCGGCTGTTCTGAGCCGCCACCCGCAACCACCGGTGGTCGAGGAGGTCGCTCTGCGACCGTCTCGAGACCTCTCCGCTGCGCCACCACCCCAACCACCGGTGGTCGAGGAGGTCGCTCTGCGACCGTCTCGAGACCTCTCCCGCTGCGCCACCACCCGCAACCACCGGTGGTCGAGGAGGTCGCTCTGCGACCGTCTCGAGACCTCTCCCGCTGCGCCACCACCCGCAACCACCGGTGCGAGCACCGCGGTCACCGTGGTCGTCCGCGCCGAAGCGCTAGCCTCGGCGCACGATGGCCACGATCTTCCACCTCGCCCTCGCTTCGGACTGGGCGGCTGCGCAACGGGCGGGCGCTTACACGACCTCGACCGTCGGGCGGACGTTGGCCGAGGAGGGCTTCATCCACTGCAGCCGCGGCGACCAGTGGACGACCGTGCGTGACCTCTACTACGGCGACGTGGCCGAGCCGCTGCTCCTCCTCCAGATCGACACCGACCGCCTCGACGTACCGGTCGTCGAGGAGCCCCCCGAGCCCGGCTCGACCGAGACGTTCCCCCACATGTACGGTCCGCTCCCGCTCGATGCGGTGGTGAAGGCGATCCCGGTCCCCGTCAGCGGCACCAGCGGGGGCGAGTCCTTCGGTCGGATCTTCCTGACCGAGATGTACTTCAACATGGCGCTCGTGGTCCTGATCATGGTGACGACCGTGGCGGGGCTCGGCGTCGGCAGTGCCTTCGGCGACGAGGTAGCGCCCCTCACAGGGGCGGTCGTCGGCGCTGTCATCGGGTGCGTCCTGGCGCGGCGGCTCTACGTCCGGCGGCACGCCTGACGCCTCGACGGAAGTTCAGGAGCTCCCCACCAGCGCGGCCACCTCGTCCGCGCATCCCCAGCTGAGCGTGACACCGGCTCCCCCGTGCCCGTAGCAGTGCACGACGTCGCCCACCCGCTCGAGCCGGACCGAAGGCCGGGCCGGCCGTAGGCCGACCACGTGCCGCAGAACTGTCGCCCCGCGCAACGCCGGAACCAGGGCGACCGCGCGGTCCAGGATCTCCCGCGCGGTGTCGGGGTCCGGGGTCCGGCTCCACTCCCCGTGCTGCTCGGTGCCGCCGATGACGATGTCGGACTCCCGAGGCACGACGTACGTCGGCGCGGTGCCGGCGGTGTCGAGCCACCACTCGCGCAAGCCGACCTGGCGGACCACCACCACCTGCCCCCGCACCGGGACCACGGAGTGGTCCTCCGCGAACAACCGCGCGCCGAGCCCGGCACAGGCGACGACGACGTCGGCGCCCCCACCTCCGGTAGGGGCGAGCCCACCCAGGGACATCCGGGTGAGGGTGCCGCCCAGCTCGGTGAGCCGGTTGACCAGCCAGTCGAGGTAGACCGGCATCTCGATCACGGGAGCGACGAAGGTCCAGCCGTCGGCGTACCCGGCCGGCAGCCCGTCGGTCGCGGTGACCCGGCGCAGGGCGGGCACGGCTTCGATCCACCAAGGGTCCGGGGTGGCGCTGCGGAAGACCTCGGTGCCGGACTGCAGGCGGACACCGGTCGCAGGTTGCGCAGCCAGCGCGGCGAACCCCTCGTAGGAGCGAGCCGCCCACGCCGTCACCTGGTCCTGGGGAAGTGCGAGGTAGGGATACCAGAGGGCCGCCGCCACGGCCGACGTCGTCTCTCGTGGCAGGTCCCGGGCGAGCACGTCGACCCGGTGGCCCGCCTCGGCCAGCCGCACCGCGCTGGTCAGGCCGATCACGCCGGCTCCGACGACGATCACCCTGGCCACGAGTGCTCCTCTGCGTCAGGCGCCCGCAGCCGGCGGCGCGGTCGGGTCGGCGTCGCCACGGCCCTGCTCGCGCGCGACGTACTCCTCGATGTCGTTGAGGTCGTCCCGGCTGCGGGTGACGATGGCGAGCAGGTCGCTCATCGTGGCGACCTCCTCGACCTGCTCCTTGATGAACCACTGCATGAACTGCTCGGACGCGAAGTCGCTCTCCTCGCGAGCGATGCGGAGCAGTCCGTTGATCTGCTCGGTCACCCGCTTCTCCTGCGCCAGCGCGAGCTCGATGGGCACGACGACGTCGGCGAACTCCGAGACCGGCGCGTCGACGCCCGGGATCTGGACAGCGGCGTCGGTGTCGATCAGGTACTTCACCATCATCATCGCGTGCTCGCGCTCCTCGAGCGCCTGGGCGTAGAAGAACGCGGCCATCTGAGGCATCGTCAGCGCGTCGTAGTGGACGGCGCAGGCGAGGTACTGGTTGTGCGCGGCGAACTCGTTGCCGATCTGGACGTTGAGCTGATCGGTGAAGCGGGTGGCGGCCATGGGCGGAACCCTATCGAGGGGCCCGGCCAGCGCTGCTACGCAGCCTTCTGCAGGTCCTTCTTGGAGACCTTCTTGCCGTCCTCGGCGCTCACCAGCACTCGCCTCTTGACGGTGTAGCCGGCGGGCAGGCTGCCCTCCTTGAGCATGCGCAGGGGGCACCGGCCGCACTTCGACTTCGACACGCAGCACTTCGTCTTCGGCAGCTTGCGCGCCTTCGACTTCTTGCCCTTGCCCATGAAGCGAGTCTAGGTGCTAAGGCATGCCTCACCTCAACCGGTGAGGTGCAGGTCACACCACGCGGCCCTACTAATGTCGGGACCGTGATCGAGATCTGGTTGAACCCTGCGTGCTCGAAGTGCAGGTCGGCGGTCACCGAGCTGGAGCTGGCCGGCAGTGACTACGTCGTACGCCGCTATCTCGAGCAGCCGCCGACGACTGCAGAGCTCGAGGACGTGCTGGCGCGCCTCGGCCTTGAGCCGTGGGACATCACCCGCACGGCCGACGCCGCGAAGCTCGGCGTGACCCTGCCGGCAAGGGACATGGAGCACCGGCATGCCTGGCTGGAGCTGATGAGCGACCACCCCCGGCTGATCCAGCGCCCGATCATCACCGCCTCGGACGGCACCACTGTCATCGGCCGCGACCCCGAGTCGCTGGCCCGGGTCATCGACGCCGGCTGACAGGTCGCCGTCAGGACAGCCCGTTGGCGCTGCGGATGACCTGGACGATCCCGCCCATGATCTCGGTCAGGCCGTAGTCCTTCGGGGTGAAGACCGCGGCCACGCCGAGCTCGACGAGTCGTCGGCCGTCGGACTCGGGGATGATGCCGCCGACGATCACCGGCACGTCGCTCATCCCGGCCTGCTCGAGGCCCTCGAGCACGCTGGGCACGAGCTCCATGTGCGAGCCGGACAGGATCGACAGGCCGACGCAGTGGACGTCCTCTGCGACCGCGGCCGCGACGATCTGCTCAGGCGTGAGACGGATGCCCTGGTAGATGACCTCGAACCCAGCGTCGCGGGCTCGTACGGCGACCTGCTCGGCGCCGTTCGAGTGGCCGTCGAGGCCGGGCTTGCCGACGAGCAGGCGGAGCCGGCCCCCCTCGTGACCGGCGAGCTCCTCGCCGGTGCGCTTGACGGCCTCGCGGACCTTGGCGAGCTCCGCACCGGCCGAGCCCACGTCCGACACAGCGCCGACCGCGCCGCTGACACCGGTGGGGGCCCGGAACTCGCCGAAGACCTCCCGCAAGGTGCCGGCCCACTCCCCCGTGGTAGCGCCCGCGCGGGCGGCCACCAGGGTCGCCGTCATCAGGTTGGCGCCGCTCTTGGCGTCCTCGGCGAGCTGGGCCAGCGTTTCCGCGACCTCGGTCTCGTCGCGCTGCTCCTTCCACGACTCCACAGAGGCGAGGGCCGACTTCTCCGCCTTCGGGTCCGCGGCCATGATCGCGGAGTCCAGGTCAGCGGTCAGAGGGCTCGGCTCGGTCGTCTCGAACCTGTTGACGCCGACGATCACCTCGTCCCCGGCCTCGATCCGCGCGCGCCGGGCGGCATGGGCCGAGACCAGCTCCTGCTTCATGTAGCCGGAGTCGACAGCAGCGATCGCCCCGCCCATCGCCTGCACCCGGTCGATCTCGGCCCTGGCGCCCTCCACCAGCTCGTCGACCTTGGCCTCGATCACGTGCGAGCCGTCGAAGATGTCGTCGTACTCGAGCAGGTCGGACTCGAAGGCCAGCACCTGCTGCAGCCGCAGCGACCACTGCTGGTCCCAGGGGCGGGGCAGGCCGAGCGCCTCGTTCCACGCCGGGAGCTGGACGGCGCGGGCGCGAGCGTTCTTCGAGAGCGTCACGCCGAGCATCTCGAGCACGATCCGCTGCACGTTGTTCTCGGGCTGGGCCTCGGTGAGTCCGAGGGAGTTGACCTGGACGCCGTAGCGGAAGCGGCGCATCTTCGGGTCCTCGACGCCGTACCGCTCGCGGGTGATCTCGTCCCACAGCTGGTTGAAGGCGCGCATCTTGCACGTCTCCTCGACGAACCGGACCCCGGCGTTGACGAAGAACGAGATCCGGCCGACGACCTTCTCGAAGTCAGCCTCGTCCACCTGGCCGGAGCTCTTCACCTGGTCGAGGACGGCGATCGCGGTGCACAGCGCGTAGGCGAGCTCCTGGGTCGGGGTAGCCCCGGCCTCCTGGAGGTGGTAGCTGCAGATGTTGATCGGGTTCCACTTCGGGATCTGGTGGACCGTGTAGGCGATCATGTCGGCGATCAGCCGCAGCGAGTGCTCCGGGGGGAACACGTAGGTGCCCCTCGAGAGGTACTCCTTGATGATGTCGTTCTGCGTGGTGCCGGCAAGCTGCGCGGCCACCTCGTCCGGTGACAGGTCGGGGTTCTGCTCCTCAGCGACCACCTGGTACATCGCGAGCAGCCACATCGCGGTCGCGTTGATCGTCATCGACGTGTTCATCTCGGCGAGCGGGATGTCGTGGAAGAGCTTGCGCATCTCGCCGAGGTGCGGCACCGGCACGCCGACCTTGCCGACCTCGCCACGCGCGAGTGGGCTGTCGGGGTCGTAGCCGGTCTGCGTGGGGAGGTCGAACGCCACGGAGAGACCGGTCTGGCCCTTGGCCAGGTTGGTGCGGTACAGCGCGTTGGACGCCTCGGCCGTCGAGTGACCGGCGTAGGTGCGCATCACCCACGGTCGGTCCTTCTGCGGCGCGGTGCTGGGGGACTCGCTCATAAGGGGCAGGATAGGGCGGCCGCTACCCCCGGGTAACGCTTCGGACGTGTGGGGTTTCCGACACGGATCAGACCGCGATCGGTGCCCGCTCGACCTCGAAGAACCGGATCAGGTGGCTCAGGTGCAGCATCCGGCGCACGGCCGGACAGGTGCCGCGGAGGACGATCCGCTGTCCGCTGCGGAGGGCGAACCGGCTGGCCACGGCGAGCACCTTGAGCGCGGTGAGGTCGATGGTGTCGACCTCGGTCAGGTCGATGGTGATCGCACCCTCGTCGTTGCGGCGCAGGTGGTCGTAGACGGCGTTGCGGACCTGCCCGGTGCTGCGCACGTCGAAGTCACCGCTCAGCAGGAGGATCGGGCCGTCGGTCATGATCTGCATGCCTGCCCCTCCTCCTATGCTCGGTGGGAAGCCGATTGTGTTGGACCTTTTACCCACCATGACGCCGAGGAGACCGATTCGGTTGCATGCGAGGCTCAACTGATTTCGGTGTGTCGCCGGTGACGGTGCCCTCGGCCGTAGGCTCGGAGCATGGTCAACCTCACCCGCATCTACACCCGCACCGGCGATGCCGGCGAGACCCGGCTCGGCGACATGAGCGTCACGACGAAGAACGACCCGCGGCTGGTCGCCTACGCCGACGTCGACGAGGCCAATGCACACCTCGGCGTCGCGATCGCGAGCGGGGGGCTCGACGAGGACGTCGTCGAGGTGCTGGTCCACGTGCAGAACGACCTGTTCGACGTGGGTGCCGACCTGTGCAACCCGGTCACCGCCAACCCGGACTACCCGCCGCTCCGGATCGAGCAGGAGTACGTCGACCGGCTCGAGGCTTGGTGCGACCACTACAACGCGCTGGTCCCGAACCTGCGTTCGTTCATCCTCAACGGAGGGACGCCGGCGGCCGCGCACCTGCACGTCGCGCGGACCGTCGTACGCCGCGCGGAGCGGGCGGGGTGGGCGGCGTACTCCGCCCACGGTGACACCATGAACAAGCTGGCGATCACCTATCTCAACCGGCTCTCCGACCTGGTCTTCATCCTCGCCCGCTACGCGAACCGCGAGAACGGCGACGTGCTGTGGGTGCCGGGAGGAGAGCGAGGGAAGTGAGGAGCCGGGTCGCCGCTTGCCTCGCCGGTCTTCTCCTCCTCGGCTCGACCGCGTGCAGCGAGGATCCGCCCTCGCCGGCTGATCGCAGCTCCGAGCAGGCGACGAAGTCCGACACGCAGGCGAACGGCCCCGACGGCACCACGACCACCGACCGGCCGAGCGCAGAGCCGATGCCGAGCGCCCCGCCACTCACCGAGTCGTTCGTGCCGGCCGAGAGCGCTCGCGAGCTCGCGCGCCGGCTCGCGACGGCTGAGGACCTGGTCCGCGCGGAAGGCACCGACGAGGAAGTGCGGCGAGCAGCGGCGTTCGAGGCGCAGCTCCTCTACCGCCAGCTCGCGCGGACCGAGGCGTGGGTGGAACCGGTGCGCAACGCCTTGCCAGCGCGCTACCGCGCCGACCTGACGGCGCATGTCACCGCCCGGCGCTCGCTCCGCAGCGTGACGACGACGCTGTCCGACGAGCTGCCGGCGTGGGAGATCATCGAACCCGCTCCCACCCCCGACCTGCTGCGGTTCTACCGCGAGGGAGAGCGGACCTACGGTGTCCGCTGGGAGGTGCTGGCCGCGATCAACCTGGTCGAGACCGGCTTCGGCAAGATCCGGGGGGTCTCCACCGCCGGCGCGCAGGGGCCGATGCAGTTCATCCCCTCCACATGGGCGGCGTACGGCGAGGGCGACGTCAACGACCCCCACGACGCCATCCTCGCGGCAGCCCGCTACCTCGCCGCCAACGGCGGCGACAGCGACGCGGGGATCGAGGGTGCGCTCTACCGCTACAACAACCACGGGGGGTACGTCGCTGGGATCCTCGCCTATGCCTCGATCCTGCAGCGGGACCCTCGGGCCCTGGAGGGGCTGGTGCGGTGGCAGATCGTCTACCTGTCCACGATCGGCGACCTGTGGCTCCCGGTCGGCTACCGCGAGGCGGCACCCGTGCCGGTGCGCCAGTACGTGCGGCAGCACCCCGAGCGCCACTTGAGCACCGCGACCGACTGACACCGCGGCTGGTCGAGGAGGCGAGCGCCCCGTTGGTCGAGGAGGTCGCGCAGCGACCGTCTCGAGACCCCCGCTGGTCGAGGAGGTCGCGCAGCGACCGCCGTGGTCGAGAGGTCGCGCAGCCCGCCGATGGTCGAGGAGGTCGCGCAGCGACCGCCGTTGGTCGAGGAGGTCGCGCAGCGACCGCCGTTGGTCGAGGAGGTCGCGCAGCGACCGTCTCGAGACCCCCTGTGGAGGACGGCGGGTCCTGTCCCACGCTCGTGGAACGATGGTCGGGCCGTGGACATCCTTGCTTCCCTGACCGACGAGTTCCTCGAGGAGCACTTCGCTCCCGAGACGCTCGAGCGTGCCCGCGGCTACCTCGACCGGGTGGACGGCCCCCCACACCTGGAACAGCTGAGTGCCGGATCGGTGACCGCGACGGCATACGTCTACGGGTCCGCCCCCACCGCCTACCACGTGCAGCTGCACTGCGAGGTGGGCCGGCCCAGCGGGCGGAGCCGGGCGCGCACCAGCGGATGGATCTTCAGCCTCTGCACCTGCCCGGTCCGCAACATGTGCAAGCACGGCGCGGCGGTGGCTCTGGTCATGCGCGAGGGACACGTCCCCGCCGAGCGGGTGCCGGACTGGGAGCGCCAGCTGGGGTCGCTCGTCGACGACCTCTCGCGGACGGCCGACCGCGACGTCGAGCAGTTCCCGCTCGCCCTGCAGTTCACGCTCGAGCACCGCCGCGTCTACTCCTACCGCGACGACGGACCGGTGTTGGGCATCCGACCGCTTCGGCCGGGCGCGAAGCAGGCGTGGATCAAGGGTGGAGCCGACTGGTCCGACATCCCTGGCGCGGTCCTGGCCCGGCGCCTGCTTCCCGAGCACGCCGACACCGTGGGGGCGCTGCACGGCGCGCTCCAGCGTCACCGCGGCTACCAGGCCGCCGGCACCAGCCCGACCCTCGCCCAGTTCGGGCCACATCTGCCCCGGCTGCTGCGCGCCGCCGAGGCGGCCGGCGTCGCCTTCGTCCCGGTACCGCCGCTGACCGCGGTTTCGATCCGGGAGAAGCCGGTCCCGATGACGGCCGAGATCACCAGCGACGGCACGGTGGCGCGGATGACGCTCGGCCTCGACGTGGACGGCGAGGTCTGGCGCGGTGAGCGGGTCCGCTTCGTCGGGCACGACCGGATCGTCGCCCTGCTCGACGACGGTCACCTGCAGGTCGCCGAGCTCGACCGCGACGCGCCCACGATCGCGCGCCGGCTGATCGAGGACGATCCGCTCGAGGTCCCGGCGGCCGAGGTCGACGCGTTCCGAGGGCGGCTGGCGGGTTTGCTCCGGCACCTGACCGTCCGCTCGCCCGACGGGTCCGTCCCTCTTCCTGCGCCGGTGCGGCCGACGCTGCTCGTGACCGTCGCCTGGCGCAGCTCGACGGTGGCCGACCTGACCTGGGAGTGGCAGTACGACGACGCCCACCGCTGCGGGCTCGACGACCGCGACCTGCTCGACGGACTTCGCGACCGGCGTGCCGAGGCCACGGTCCGGGCGACGGTGCCCGCCGCCCTCCTCGGCCGGCGCGCGGTGCGCGACGGTGACGCTCTGTCGCTCGCGATCCACGACCTCCCCCATCTCCGCGCGCTCCCCGACGTCGTCGTGGTCGAGCAGCAGCGTCCCGACTTCCGGGAGGCGACGTCGGCACCGGAGATCAGCTTCGAGGTGGTCACCGGACCGACCACGGCTGACGAGGAGGCCCCGGACCACACCGACTGGCTCGACCTCGAGGTCACGGTCAATGTCGAGGGCGAGCCGATCCCGCTGCCGGAGGTGATAGCTGCGCTGACCCTCGACCACGAGTTCCTGGTGCTGCCGAGCGGGCTGTTCATCACGACCGACCGTCCGGAGTTCGACCGGCTGCGCGAGGTGGTGGCTGCCGCTGCCGAGCTGCGGGAGAGCGAGGGTGGCCGGATCGGGGTCGGCACCCACGATCTGGGCTTGTGGGCGCAGCTGGCCGAGACCGGCATCGTCGACGCCCAGGCGGCCGCCTGGGTGGCCCGGGCCCAGGCCCTGCGCGACCTCGTCGAGATCCCGCAGCCGGAGGTGGTCGGGCTGACGACCGAGCTGCGGTCCTACCAGCGCGAGGGGTTCTGGTGGCTTGCGTTCCTCTGGGAGCCACGGCCTCGGTGGGATCCTCGCCGACGACATGGGGCTGGGCAAGACGCTGCAGGTGCTGGCGCTGGTCGAGCACGCCCGCCGACAGCGCCCCGACGCCGGACCGTTCCTCGTAGTGGCTCCCACGAGCGTGGTGACCGCCTGGGCGCACGAGGCCGAGCGCCACACGCCGGGGCTGCGGATAGGTGTGTGCGGGCGCCGTACCGATGACGTGGCGGCGATCGCCGCCGACAGCGACCTGGTCGTCACCACCTACACGGTCGCTCGCCTGGCGCACGCCCGCTACGCCGGGGTGGAGTGGGGTGGCCTGGTCCTCGACGAGGCGCAGCAGGTCAAGAACCACCAGAGCAAGACCTACACCGCGGTCCGCACCATCCCGGCGCCGTTCAAGCTCGCCGTCACCGGTACCCCTTTCGAGAACCGCCTGATGGAGCTGTGGGCGCTGCTGTCGATCACCGTTCCTGGCCTGTATCCCTGGCCGCGGCTGTTCAACGAGCGTGTCGCTCGCCCGGTCGAGCGGAGCGGCGACCGCGGGGCGCTCGACCGTTTCCGCGGCCGGATCCGCCCTTCCTCCTGCGACGCACCAAGGAGCTGGTCGCGAGCGACCTCCCGCCGAAGCAGGAGCAGGTGCTCGACGTCGTGCTCGAGCCCCGGCACCGCAAGATCTACGACACCCACCTCGCCAAGGAGCGGCAGCGGATCCTCGGCCTGGTCGAGGACTTCGACCGCAACCGGGTGGCGATCTTCAGTGCGCTCACCAGGCTGCGGCAGCTCGCGCTCGACCCGGCCCTGGTCGATCCCGCCCACGACGCGGTGGGCTCGGCCAAGCTCGACCTGCTCGTCGACCACCTCGAGGAGATCACCGCCGAGGGGCACCGGGCGCTGGTGTTCAGCCAGTTCACGTCGTTCCTCAGCCCGGGTCCGCGACCGGCTCGCCCGCCGAGGACATCGGCGGCGACCTACCTCGACGGCTCCACCCGCGACCGCGGTGCGGTCATCGACGAGTTCCGGGCGGGCGGCGGCACCCGTCTTCCTCATCTCCCTCAAGGCCGGTGGCGTCGGCCTGACACTCACCGAGGCCGACTACGTCTTCGTCCTCGACCCCTGGTGGAACCCCGCAGCCGAGGCACAGGCCGTCGACCGGGCACACCGGATCGGCCAGACCGCTCACGTCCACGTCTACCGTCTCGTCGCGAGCGACACCATCGAGGAGAAGGTGATGGAGCTCAAGGGACGCAAGGCAGAGCTGTTCGCCCAGGTCATCGACGGCGAGGGCGTGATGAGCACCGCGCTCGACGCCGACGACATCCGCGGCCTCTTCGACTGACCACCCAGGCGCGGCCACGGTCGCCCCGGTGGTCGAGTAGCGCCGGTGGTTGCCGGTGGTCGGGGCGAGGAACGAGCCCGCGACGGCGCGTATCGAGACCCAGTGACGTACCCGCCCACCGGGGTGACGGCCGAATCCAAGTTGCGGCGTCTCGATACGCCCTCGCCTAGCGGCTCGGGCTACTCGACGACCGGGGCTCGGGCTACTCGACGACCGGGGGCTCGGGCTGGTCGACGAGCAAGCGCTACCGGTTCCAGTCGGTGCCGGGCGGTTTGGCTTCGAGCCAGGCTTGGAAGCCGGTGAGGGAGGCAGGGCTCATCGCCAGCTCCACCTCCCCGTCGCGTGAGGCACAGCGGATCACGACGTGGTCGGGGTAGAGCGACGGCTGCTCGGCGCCCAAGGGCTCGCGGCGGCCGTCGTAGGCCAGCTGCTCGCGGTACCAGACCCGCTTCGGCTTGGGCCACAACGTGAAGATCCGGAACCACTCGAGCTTCTCGCCGGAGTAGCGGCCCATGCCGAGCACCCAGCCGCGCCCCGCTGCACCCGGGTCGAGCCGGTGGCTCAGCTCGAACGTCCCGCCGTGGCGGGCCAGCAGCCGGCGCCGCAGGACCAGCCCGACGCCGTAGACCAGCAGCAGGAGCAGCACGATGCCCGAGACATCGAGCAGCCACTCCCACCAAGCCATCGACGTGTGTCGGCTAGTGCTTGACGCCTGAGGAGACCTTCTCGGCGGCCCGGAGCCGAGCCTCCGCGTGGCGGACCCGGCCCTCGGCCTCGTTGTTGGCGCCGATCAGGCCGCGCGCCTCCTCGAGATCGGCCTTCGCTCCGTCGACGTGGATGTCCTCGCCGAGCTCGATGTGCTCGGAGAGGATCGACACCCGGTTGTTGGCCACGGAGAGGAAACCGCCGTCGACGGCAGCGACGACCACGTCGTCGGTGTTGTCGACCTGGATCTCGACGACCGCCTGGGACAGCAGGGACAGCGCCGGTGCGTGGTCGCGCAGGACGCCGATGTCGCCCTCGGTCGTGCGCGCGATCACCATTGCCGCGTCGCCCGACCACACGGTGCGGTCGGCGGCTACCAGCTCGACGTGCAGCGCCTCGGATTCAGCGTCGGTGGCCATGTCAGAGGTTCTTCTGGATCTCGGCCCACTTGGCCTCGACGT
Source organism: uncultured Actinomycetota bacterium (assembly GCA_963724275.1). Lineage (GTDB taxonomy): Bacteria > Actinomycetota > Actinomycetes > Propionibacteriales > Nocardioidaceae > Nocardioides. Next base: position 631,479 of record CAVRUB010000015.1, read on the forward strand.
CCTCGAGGCCACCGCACATGAAGAACGCCTGCTCGGCCACGTGGTCGTACTCACCCTCGGCGATCTTGTTGAACGCCTCGATGGTCTCGCGAGACGGGAACGGTCGAGCCCTCGATGCCGGTGAACTGCTTGGCCACGTAGGTGTTCTGCGAGAGGAACCGCTGGATCCGGCGGGCCCGGCTGACGATGACGCGGTCCTCCTCGGACAGCTCGTCGACGCCCAGGATCGCGATGATGTCCTGCAGCTCCTTGTTCCGCTGGAGGATCTGCTTGATCCGGATCGCGCAGTCGTAGTGGTCCTGACCGATGTACTGCGGGTCGAGGATCCGCGAGGTCGAGGTCAGCGGGTCCACGGCCGGGTAGATGCCGAGCGAGGCGATCTCACGGGAGAGCTCGGTGGTCGCGTCGAGGTGGGCGAACGTCGTCGCCGGCGCCGGGTCGGTGTAGTCGTCGGCCGGCACGTAGATCGCCTGCATCGAGGTGATCGAGTTACCGCGCGTGGACGTGATCCGCTCCTGGAGGGTGCCCATCTCGTCTGCCAGGTTCGGCTGGTAGCCCACCGCGGACGGCATCCGGCCGAGCAGCGTGGAGACCTCAGAGCCGGCCTGCGTGAAGCGGAAGATGTTGTCGACGAACAGCAGCACGTCCTGGTTCTGGACGTCACGGAAGTACTCCGCCATCGTCAGCGCCGACAGCGCCACCCGGAGCCGGGTGCCCGGCGGCTCGTCCATCTGACCGAAGACCAGGGCGACCTTGTCGAACACCCCGGCTTCCTGCATCTCCTCGATCAGGTCGTTGCCCTCACGGGTGCGCTCGCCCACCCCGGCGAACACCGACACACCGTCGTGGTTCTTGGCGACGCGCGCGATCATCTCCTGGATGAGCACGGTCTTGCCGACGCCGGCGCCGCCGAACAGGCCGATCTTGCCGCCCGTGACGTACGGCGTCAGCAGGTCGATGACCTTGATGCCGGTCTCGAACATGGTGGTCTTCGGCTCGAGCTGGTCGAAGGCCGGCGCCTTGCGGTGGATGCCCCAGCGCTCCTCGACGTCGAACGTCTCGCCCTCGTCGAGGTTGAGCACGTCGCCGGTCGCGTTGAACACCCGACCGAGCGTCTGGTCGCCGACGGGCACCGAGATCGGACCGCCCGTGTCGGTCACCGGCGCGCCGCGGACCACTCCGTCGGTCGGCTTCAGCGAGATGGCCCGGATCAGCCCGTCGCCGATGTGCTGCGCGACCTCCAGCGGAAGAACGGTGGTCTCGCCAGAAAGGGTGACCTCGACCTCGAGCTTGTTGTAGATCTCGGGCATCGCGTCGGCCGGGAACTCGATGTCGACGACCGGGCCGATGACCCGCGCGATCCGACCGGTGGTCGCAGTCTGAGCGGATTCTTCAGCGGTTGCAGTCATTGTGTTCTCCCAAAACTCTGTGGGTCAGTACTTCGTGGGTCAGTCGGTCGGTCAGTCGTTCGCAGCGGCCTGAGCGTCGGCCAGCGCGTTCGCGCCACCCACGATCTCGCTGATTTCCTGGGTGATGCCCGCCTGGCGGGCCTGGTTGGCGACCCGCGTGAGCTTCTTGATCAGCTCGTCGGCGTTGTCGGTCGCAGCCTTCATCGCCTTCTGGCGTGCTGCCAGCTCCGAGGCGGCAGCCTGGAGCAGGCTGTAGTAGATCCGGCTCTGGACGTACTGCGGCAGCAGCCCATCGAGCACCTGGGCAGCCGAGGGCTCGAACTCGTAGAGCGGGAGCAGCTCGTCGTCGTCGGGTGCTTCCTCGCCCTCGACGACCTCCAGCGGCAACAGCCGGACGGCGGTCGGCTCCTGCACCAACATCGAGCGGAACCGGGTGTAGACGATGTGGACCTCGTCCACGTCACCGTCCTCGCCCTGCTCCTTCAGGAACGCCTCGATGAGCGCCTTCCCGATCTCCGCGGCGCTGTCGTAGGACGGCTGGTCGGAGAACCCGGTCCAGGAATCGACGAACCGACGGTCGCGGAACTTGAAGTAGGCCTCGGCCTTCCGACCGGCGAGGAACCAGTCGATCTCCTTGCCCTCGTCACGCAGCCGCCCCGCGAGGCGTTCGGCCTCCTTGAGGAGGCTCGAGGAGTAGGCGCCGGCCAGACCGCGGTCGCTGGTGATCACGAGCACCGCCGCCCGCTTGGGCTCCTCCTCCTCCCGGGTCAGCGGGTGGTCGACGTTCGAGAACGTCGCGACCGCCGAAACGGCCCGGGTGAGCTCCCGCGCGTAGGGCGCGGCCTGCTGTGCTCGCTGCTGCGCCTTGATGATCCGGGACGCAGCGATGAGCTCCATGGCACGCGTGATCTTCTTCATCGACTCCGTCGACTTGATCCGCGCGCGGTACTCCCGCAGCGATACAGCCATGGCTCTGTCTCAGCCTCGCTTCTGCTTGACGATCTTTTCCTGCTCGAGCTCGTCGTCGGCCATCGCATCGGCCTCCGGCTCGTGACCGATCTTGATGCTGGCGCCCTCGGACGTCTCGAACTGGTCGAGGAAGGAGTCGTACGCCGCAGCGACGCCGTCCTCGTCCTCGAACTTCTGCGTCTCCCGGATCCCGGCCAGCAGGCCCTCGTGCGAGCGCCGGAGGTAGTCCAGGAACTCGTGCTCGAACCGCAGCACGTCGTCGACGGGCACGTTGTCGAGACGCCCTGAGGTGCCGAGCCAGAGCGAGACGACCATCTCGGGCAGCGGGTAGGGGCTGTAGGCGCGCTGCTTGAGCAGCGCCATCAGCCGCTGGCCGCGGGCGAGCTGCTGCTTGGAGGCGGCGTCGAGGTCGGAGGCGAACATCGCGAAGGCCTCCATCGCGCGGTACTGCGCGAGGTCGACCTTCAGCGAGCCGGTGACTGCCTTCATCGCCTTGGTCATCGCCGCGCCGCCGACCCGGGACACCGAGATGCCGACGTCGATGGCCGGCCGCTGGTTGGCGGCGAACAGGTCGGACTGCAAGAAGATCTGCCCGTCGGTGATCGAGATGACGTTGGTGGGGATGTATGCCGAGACGTCGTTGGCCTTGGTCTCGATGATCGGCAGACCGGTCATCGAGCCGGCTCCGAGCTCGTCGGACAGCTTCGCGCACCGCTCGAGCAGGCGGGAGTGCAGGTAGAACACGTCACCGGGGTAGGCCTCGCGGCCCGGCGGACGGCGCAGCAGCAGCGACACCGCGCGGTAGGCCTCGGCCTGCTTGGTGAGGTCGTCGAACACGATGAGGACGTGCTTGCCGTCGTACATCCAGTGCTGGCCGATGGCCGAGCCGGTGTAGGGGGCGAGGTACTTGAACCCGGCGCTGTCGGAAGCAGGAGAGGCGACGATCGTGGTGTAGTCCAGCGCACCGGCCTCCTCGAGTGCCGCGCGCACCGACGCGATCGTCGAGCCCTTCTGGCCGATCGCCACGTAGATGCAGCGCACCTGCTTCTGCGGGTCGCCCGACTCCCAGTTCTGCTTCTGGTTGATGATCGTGTCGATCGCCACCGTCGTCTTGCCGGTGGCGCGGTCACCGATGATCAGCTGGCGCTGGCCCCGGCCGATCGGCGTCAGCGCGTCGATCGCCTTGATGCCGGTCGCGAGCGGCTCGTGCACCGACTTGCGCGCCATCACGCCCGGTGCCTGCAGCTCCAGGATCCGGCGACCCTCGGCCTCGATGTCGCCGAGACCGTCGATCGGGTTGCCGAGGGGGTCGATCACGCGGCCCAGGAAGCCGTTTCCGACCGGCACCGACAGCACCTCTCCGGTACGACGGACCGGCTGGCCCTCCTCGATACCGGCGAAGTCACCGAGGACGACGGCACCGATCTCGCGCTCCTCGAGGTTGAGGGCCAGGCCGCGGGTGCCGTCCTCGAACTCGAGCAGCTCGTTCGCCATTGCCGAGGGCAGCCCGCTCACGCGGGCGATGCCGTCACCGGCGGAGACGACGGTGCCGACCTCCTCCGTGGTGGCCGCGTCCGGCTCGTAGTCGGCGACGTACTTGGCGAGGGCGTCGCGGATCTCGTCCGGACGGATGGAGAGTTCCGTCATCTCAGTGCCTTCTCTCTTGTCTGCTGCTTGAAAGTCTCGATAGTCAGGGTGCCGGTCAGCCGGCGAGCTTGCGACGGGCCGCGTCGAGGCGGCTCGAGATGGTGCCGTCGATGACGTCGTCGGCGATCTCGACCTTGATGCCACCGATGACATCGGGGTCGACGACGACGTTGAGGTGCACCGGCCGGCCGTACTGCTCGGTCAGGGCCGAGGTCAGCCGTTGCGTCTCGCTCTCGCCGAGCGGCCGCGCGACCCGCACCGTAGCCACGTCACGACCGTGGGCGTCAGCGGCGACCTTCTCGTAGTCCTCGAGCGCCACGGCGACGCTGCGGTGGCTGCCCGACAGCGCCTGCTTGACCAGGACGATCGTCGCCGGCAGCGCCTTGCCACCGAGCAGGGTGTCCACCAGCTCCGCCTTGTCGGTCGCGCTGCGAGCGTGGTCCGACAGGGCGTTGCGAAGGTCGGTGCTGTCGTTGACCAGCGTCCGCACCGCGAACAGCTCGTCGACGACCTGGTCCGCGTCGCCGCCCGCGGAGAGCACGGCGGCGACGACGCCGACGTACTCGAGCGCGTCGGCGAGGTCGCGCGACCGGGTCCACCGACGAGCGACTGCGTCCTTGAGCAGGTCGAGCGTGGCCGGGTCGACCTTGCCCTCGTACAGCTCCGAGACCAGTCCGGTCTTCACGTCGCTCGACAGCGCGGAGTCGGTGGCGAACCGCCGCAACGCGCCCTCGGAGCGGAGGTTCGCCGCGACCGCGAACAGGTCGTCGGCAACCGCAGCCGATCCCTCGACCTGGTCGACCAACGCGGCCACAGCCTCGGCGGACGCTGCTCGGAACGACAGCATCAGTTCGCCCCCGGGGTCCCGGTCTCGAGCTCGGCGAGGAACCGCTCGACGACGCGTCCCTGACGATCGTCGTCGGCGAGGGACTCACCGACGATGCGACCCGCGAGGTTCGTCGCCAAGGTGCCGACCTCGGCACGCAGGGAGGTGACCGCCTGCTGGCGCTCGGCCTCGATCTGAGTCTTGCCGTGCTCCACGATGCGGGTCGCCTCGGCCTGGGCCTGCTCCCGCATCTCGGAGATGATCGCCGCGCCCTGCTCACGCGCCTCCTCACGGATGCGCGCCGCCTCGTGCCGCGCGTCGGCGAGCTGCGCCTCGAGCTCGGCGAGCTTGGCGTCGGCCTCGGCCTGCTTCGTCTCGGCGGCGGCCAGGCCGCCCTCGATCGCCTCCGTGCGCTCGGCAAACGTCTTCTCGAAGTTCGGCGCGACGAACTTCCGGATGAGGAAGAAGAGGAGACCGAACACCACCAAGGAGATGGCGACCTCTTCCCACAAGGGAATGAGGGGGTTGTGCTCCTCGCCCTCGGCCGCAGCGAGGATCAAGTGTGACTTCATAGGCTTGACCTTGTCGATCTAGAGGATGCGGTCGTGCGATGGCCTGGACGGGACGAGCCCTAGAGGACGAACGCGAGCGCGATACCGATGATGGCAAGTGCTTCGGCGAGTGCGAAGCCAAGGATCGCGATCGACTGCAGGCGGCTCTGCGCCTCCGGCTGACGCGCGACGCCGTTGATGTAGGCGGCGAAGATCAGACCGATCGCGATACCGGGCCCGATTGCAGCCAGGCCGTAACCGATCATGTTTGCGGAGCCTTCCACGGCTTCTCCCTTTCAGTTTGTTACTGCGTTGTGTTGGTTTGTACGAGGACAGGTTTCAGTGCTCTTCTGAGAGCGCGCCCTGGATGTACATGGCGTTGAGAAGCGTGAAGACGTAGGCCTGCAGGAACTGGACCAGCATCTCGAGGAAGCTGACCGCGATCGCGAGGACCCAGGCCAGCGGACCCGCGACGTAGCCGATGCCGCCCTGCTCGATCAGGTAGAGGCCGCCGGTCGCGAACAGCACCAGGAGGATGTGCCCGGCAAACATGTTGCAGAACAGACGCAGGGCGAGCGTGACCGGGCGGACGAGGATGTTGGAGAAGAACTCCAGGGGCACCAGCAGCGGGTACATGACCGGACTGACCCCCGCCGGTACGCACTGGACCTTGAGGTAGCCGATCAGGCCGTGCTTCGCGATGCCGACGGCGTTGTAGATGATCCACGACAGCCCGGCGAGGGCGTAGGCCATGCCGGCCCGGCTGAAGGTGGGGAACTGGAAGAACGGCATGCTGGCGAACAGGTTGTTGACCAGGATGAAGAAGAAGACCGTCGCCAGGTAGGGCACGAACTTCTGGAAGTCGCGGGAGCCGATGATGTCGCGGCCCACGCTGTTGCGGACGAAGCCGTAGGCACCCTCGCCGGCGAACTGCAGCCGCCCGGGGACCAGCGAACGCTGCCGGGCGGCGAGGAAGAGAAGCCCGAAGACGAGCAGCGCGGCGGCGAGAAGCTGAAGCATCGGCTTGGTGACGCCGAAGCCGGCGATCTCGAACACCGGTGGCAGCTCGAAGATGGCCGGGCCCGGCGCCTCGAACTCCTCCGCTGAAACGGTGGCTTCGGTGGCTACGTTCATCACCGGAGTCTCCTTACTCGTCGTTCTGGTCTGGGTCCTGCGGCGGCCGCGCTGGTTCGGACCGGAAACGGGCGAAAGTCATGTAGATCCCGAAACCCGCGCCCGCCAGGATGCCGACGGCCACCAGGTAGCGGGTGCCCAGCCATTCGTCGGCCAACCACCCCAGGAACCCGTAGAACGCGACCCCGGCCACGATGTAGCCGAACGCATGCCACGGATCGCCCTTCGGCTGCTCCTCGGGCTGACTCATCGCGCCCCGGACAATAGCAGGGGATCCCGGTCATCGCGCACCGCCCTCTGCTGCCGGAGCGACGCCCTCAGAGGGTCGGTCCACCGGCTGTTCACCGGGGGTCTCGTAGGTCGGGATCCGGACCTTCGCAGAGGCGGTCAGCTGCGCCAGCGTCCACGCGAGGGCCCCGGCGATGATCGCTCCACCGAGCCACGTCCGGTCGAGGCCGTCATCGAGGACACCCGATCGAGTGAGGACGACGAACACGACCAGCATCAGCAACACCTGGAGCGTGTAGGTCAGCAGCGCGACCATCAACGAGGCCGCCGGCATCAACCGGGCGACGGCGTCGACGGTGAACGCGCCGAACGAGAAGACGAGCAGCGCGATCCCGGCGCCGGCGAGGGCGCCGTACGCCGCGGGCCCGCCGCCGGTCAACGCGGCCACCAGGACCACCAGCACACCGACCACCATGGTCACCGCGGCCGCGAAGACCAGCGGTCCGGGGGTGGTGGTCGTCAGCATCGGCGGCCGCCCTTCAGGTGAATACGGGGGTGGGTCAGAGGTGCTTCCTGAGCACTTCCTGATCGCTCGTGAAAGTTATCACAAAGTCTGTGGCGCCTTCGAATCGGGGTCCGGACCGGCACCGGCTCCCCCGCCGTCGGCATGGCCCCACCCCGGCAGGAGCGGCACCAGGAACGTGAGCCCGACGGTGATCACGAACGCGACGCCGATCCCGATCCAGACCTTCGGGTCGTCGGAAAGGCTGCCGGCAACGGTCCCGAAGGCGATCAGACCGGCCCACAGCCACATGATGATCACGGCTCGGCGGTGGGAGTGCCCGATCTCGAGCAGCCGGTGGTGCAGGTGCTGCTTGTCGGGCGCGAACGGCGACCGGCCCGCGGCGGTACGCCGGACCACGGCCAGCACCAGGTCGGCCAGCGGGACGATCAGGATCAGGATGGGCAGCGCCACCGGGAGCAGCATCGGGAGCAGGCTGGCCCGCGCTCCGTTGGCCCCCTCCGCGATGTCGATCGCGGAGAACTGGGTGGTCACCGTCAGGCCGGTCGCGGAGAGCACCAGTCCGAGCAGCATCGAGCCGCTGTCCCCCATGAACAACCGGGCCGGGTGGAAGTTGTGCACGAGAAAGCCCACGCAGGCGCCGGCCAGCGCCGCCGACAGGAGCGCGCCGGTCGTCGCCCGCGCCACCTCGTTGATGACGGTGAGCTGGTAGCAGAAGACGAAGAACGCCAGCGCGCTGATGCCGATCACACCGGCCGCGAGGCCGTCCAGGCCGTCGATGAAGTTGACCGCGTTGACCGTGGCCAGCACGATCACCGCGGTCAGCAGGGCGCCCTGGGTCTCGTCCAGGGAGAACTGGGAGCCGTCGGACTGGAAGAAGTAGCGGAACTGGATGCCTGAGTAGACGAGGACGCCGACAGCGATCACCTGGCCACCGAACTTGGTCAGCGCGTCGAGGTCGAAGATGTCGTCGAGGACGCCGACCGCGCAGACGAGTGCGCCGGCGACCAGCACCGAGAACGCGTCCTCGAAGACGAACGGCTGGCTGCCCGACAGGAACGGCAGCTCGCGAGCGACCAGGAACGCAGCGAACAGGCCACCGAGCATCGCCAGGCCGCCGAGGTAGGGGATCGGCTCGGCGTGCACGTCGCGGTCCCGGACCTTCGCGACGGCTCCCGTGCGCACCGCGATCTCGCGCGCGACGACCGTCAGCAGGTAGGTGACCGCGGCGGCGACCAGGAAGACGACGAGGTACTCGCGCATCGGTCAGGCGTCGTCGTCGTCGACGGCGTCGGTGTCGGTGCCGGTGTCGACCGTGACCCCGGACTCCGCCATCGCCTCGTCGAGCTGGGGCAGGGTGATCATGCCCGACCGCAGGAGCCGGGGGCGGTCACCGGTGACGTCGACGATCGTCGACGGTACGGCGCCGACGGTCGCGCCGCCGTCCACGATGACCGCTACCCGGTGACCGAGCATCTCGAGGGCCGCGGCGGCGTCGGTGGCGGCGGGACTGCCGGTCAGGTTGGCCGAGCTCACCGCCAGCGGGCCGGTGCGATCGAGGATCTCGCGGGTGAGGTCGTGGTCGGGCATCCGGACCGCGACGGTCCCGCGGGTCTCCCCGAGGTCCCACCGCAGGGACGGTTGCTCGTGGCAGACCAGCGTCAGGGGCCCCGGCCAGAACGCGGCGGTGAGCACCCGGGCGTAGTCGGGCACCTTGGTCGCGAGCGCGTCGAGGGTGGTCGCGGTGCTGACCAGCACGGGCGGGGGCATCTCACGGCCGCGTCCCTTCGCCGCGAGCAACCGGGCGACGGCATCGGAATCGAAGGCGTCGGCCGCGACGCCGTAGACGGTGTCGGTAGGGAGCACGACCAAGCGGCCCCGCTGGATCGCGAGCGCGGCGGCGTCGACAGCCGCGGTCCCGCTCTTCGTCCGAGGTCGCGTCGTAGACCTGTGCCGAACCCGACTGACTCACGGCGCCCATCCTGTCACTCCGCGGCTCCGCCCCTGCGGACTCCCCGTCGTGCCGTGACGAACCGCGGCCGGTCGGCGAGGTCGCGGTGGTCGCGGATCTCGTCCCATCGCCCCTCGGCGGCGAAGACCGCCGGCGCCGACTCCCCCTGCACGTCCGCGTGCTCGACGCCCACCGCTCCGCCCGGGCGGAGCAGATCGGCTGCGCGGACGGCGATCGCGCGGATCGCGTCGAGGCCGTCGAGGCCGGAGAACAGCGCGAGATGGGGGTCGTGGTCGCGCGCCTCGACCGCCACCGACTCCCATGCCTCGAGCGGGACGTAGGGCGGGTTGCAGACGACGATGTCGACGGTGCCGAGAAGGTCGTCGAACGCGGCCGCGAGGTCACCGCGGCGCAGGTCCACCCCGCAGCCCTCCAGGTTGCGCACGGCCCACCGGAAGGCAGCGTCGTCCACCTCCACCGCGTGCACGGTCGCGCCAGGGACCTCGTGCGCGACGGCCTTGGCGATGGCGCCCGACCCGGTGCAGAGGTCGACCACCACGGGCGCGTCGAGCCCGTGGGCCAGCTCGATCGCCCAACCGGCGAGCAGCTCGGTCTCGGGGCGCGGGACGAAGACGCCGGGTCCGACCGCGAGCTCCACGTGCCGGAAGGCAGCGGAGCCGGTCAGGTGCTGGAGCGGCTCTCGCGACGCGCGCCTGGCCACGAGGCGGTCGTACGGCGCGCACGCGGCGGGCGGCACCTCGGACAGCAGCGCGAGCCCGGACCGCGTCGTACCGAGGACGTGCGCCAGCAGCTCGGCGGCGTCGTGGTCCGGGCTGGCGACCCCCGCCGCACGTAACCGCTCGGCGGCTCCCAGGACCACCTGCCGAGGGCTCACTGCTCGAGAGCCTCGAGCCGGCCTGCCATGTCTGCTTCGACGCAGGAGTCGAGGATCGGCTGCAGGTCACCGTCGAGGACCTGGTCGAGGTTGTAGGACTTGTAGCCCGTGCGGTGGTCGGAGACCCGGTTCTCCGGGAAGTTGTAGGTGCGGATGCGCTCGGACCTGTCCACGGTACGGACCTGGCTGCGCCGGGCCTCGCTCGCCTCGGCGTCAGCAGCCTCCTGGGCGACGGCAAGCAGCCGGGCGCGCAGGATCCGCAGCGCCTGCTCCTTGTTCTGCAGCTGGCTCTTCTCGTTCTGGCAGCTGACGACGATGCCTGTCGGCAGGTGGGTGATCCGCACTGCAGAGTCGGTGGTGTTGACGCTCTGGCCGCCGGGACCGCTGCTCCGGAAGACGTCGATCCGCAGCTCGTTGTCGTGGATCTCGACGTCGACCGCCTCGGCCTCCGGCACGACGAGCACGCCGGCCGCACTCGTGTGGATCCTCCCCTGCGACTCCGTGACGGGGACGCGCTGGACCCGGTGCACGCCGCCCTCGAACTTGAGCAGGCCGTAGGGCGCCTGCCCCGGCCCCGTGCCGGCGGCGGACCCGCCCTTCACCGCCACGGTGACGGACTTGTAGCCGCCGAGGTCGGACTCGGCGGCGTCGAGGACCTCGGTCTTCCAGCCGCGCTGCTCGGCGTAGCGGGTGTACATCCGGAGCAGGTCGCCGGCGAACAACGCGCTCTCCTCGCCGCCCTCCCCCGACTTCACCTCGAGTATCGCGTCCTTGTCGTCGACCGGGTCGCGCGGCACGAGCAGTCGGCGGAGCCGCTCGGCGGCCGCCTCCTGCTGGGCGCGCAGCTCGGTGACCTCGTCGGCGAAGGCAGGATCGTCGGCGGCCAGCTCCTCCGCGGCGCCGGCGTCGTCGCCGTACTGCTGCCACTCGCGCCAGGCGTTGATGATGCCGCCGAGCTCTGCGTACCGGCGGTTGAGCGTGCGGGCGAGCCGCGCGTCCGCGTGGGTCTCGGGCAGGCCGAGGCGGCCCTCGAGCTCGGCATGCTCCGCGAGCATGCCCTCCACTGCTTCGAACATCGCACTCCCTCTTTCGCTGGTCGAGTAGGCCGAGCGCTCTGCGCGAGGGCGTATCGAGACCAAATGACGAACGCCGACCGTCCCGCCGGGCGGGAAGGTCGGCGCTCGAAAGCAGCTACTTCTTGGCGTCCTGCTGCTTCTTGGCGTAGCGGGCCTCGAACCGGGCCACGCGCCCACCGGTGTCGAGGATCTTCTGCTTGCCGGTGTAGAACGGGTGACACTGCGAGCAGACGTCGGAGTGGATGGTGCCGGAGCTCACGGTGCTGCGGGTCGTGAAGGTGCTGCCACAGGTGCAGGTGACCTCGGTCACGACGTAGTCGGGGTGGATGTCCTTCTTCATGGTTTCCTCTCTCAAGGGGCTCCGGGTCGCCTTGCTGGTCAGGTGCTTGGGTGCAAGCCGTGAACCGGAACCGACAGATCAGTGTAGAAGCGCTGAGAAGCTGTCGCCTATTCCGCGACTACTCCTCCTGGCCGGGCGCCGGCGTCGTCCTCTGGACCTGCATCAGGAAGTCGATGTTGGTCGACGACTTCTTCAGCTTGTCCAGGAGCACCTCGAGCGCCTGCTGCCCGTCGAGCGCGGAGAGGACGCGGCGAAGCTTCCAGACGATCGCCATCTCCTCCTTGCTCATGAGGAGCTCCTCTCGGCGGGTGCCCGACTGGATGACGTCGATCGCCGGGAACAGCCGCTTGTCGGCGAAGTCGCGGCGCAGCCGGATCTCCATGTTGCCGGTGCCCTTGAACTCCTCGAAGATCACCTCGTCCATCTTGGAGCCGCTGTCGATGAGGGCGGTGGCGAGGATGGTCAGCGAACCGCCGTTCTCGATGTTGCGGGCAGCTCCGAAGAACTTCTTCGGCGGGTACAGCGCAGCGGAGTCGACGCCGCCGGACAGGATCCGGCCGCTCGCAGGTGCCGCCAGGTTGTAGGCGCGACCGAGGCGGGTGATCCCGTCGAGGAGCACGACGACGTCGTGGCCGAGCTCGACCAGCCGCTTCGCGCGCTCGATGGCCAGCTCGGCCACCATCGTGTGGTCGCCGGCCGGTCGGTCGAACGTGGACGAGATGACCTCGCCCTTGACCGACCGCTCGAAGTCGGTCACCTCCTCGGGACGCTCGTCGACCAGCACCACCATCAGGTGGCACTCGGGGTTGTTCGTCGTGATCGAGTTGGCGATCGACTGCATGATCATGGTCTTGCCGGCCTTCGCGGGCGAGACGATGAGACCGCGCTGGCCCTTGCCGATCGGCGAGGCGATGTCGATGACACGACCGATCATGTTGGTCGGCTCGGTCTCGAGGCGGAGCCGCTCGCTGGGGTAGAGCGGGGTCAGCTTCGCGAAGTCGACGCGGTGCCGCGCCTGCTCGGGGTCGACGCCGTTGACGTTGTCGATGCGCACCATCGGGTTGAACTTCTCGCGGCGCTCACCCTCGCGGGGCTGGCGGACCTGGCCGACGATCGCGTCGCCGCGCCGCAGGCCGTACTTCCGCACCATTGACAGCGAGAGGTAGACGTCGTCGGGACCCGGCAGGTAGCCACTGGTGCGCACGAACGCATAGTTGTCGAGCACGTCGAGGATGCCGGCTGCCGGGACCAGGACGTCGTCCTCGAGGATCGTGGTGTCCGGCTCGTTCCGGCCGCCACTGGTCGTGGTGGTCCGGTTGCGGTCGCGTCCGCGGCGGCGGCGGTTGCGGCGGCTGCCGCCCTCGCCGTCGTCGCCGGCCTGGCCGTCCTGGGCTTGGACCTGCTGGCCGCGTGTCCTTCTGCTGGCCCGCGTCCTTCTGCTGGCCGCTGTCCTTCTGCTGGCCCGGGTCCTTCGGCGGTGCCTGGTCCTTGCGACTGCCCCGGTCCTTCTGGTGGCCCTGGTCGTCGTGCTGGGGGTCGCGTTGGCCGTGGGTCTTCTTCGTGCCCTGCTTCGGGCCCTGCTTCGGCCCTGCTTCGAGCCCTGCTTCTGGCCGGGGTCCTTCTGACCCTGCGCGGTCTTCGGATCGTCCGCTCTGGCCTGCTCGTCGTGCTTCGGCTTCGTGTCGCCCTTCGGCGTCTCGTCGGCCTTCGCCTTCTCCTCGACCTTCGGCTGGTCCGCCCTGGGGGCGTCCTGGCTCTTCGGCTTGGACTGCGCCGCCTTGATGGCGGTGACCAGGTCGGCCTTCTTCATGCTGCCGGCACCCGGGATCCCCATACCGCCTGCCATCGCCTTGAGGTCGGCGAGGAGCATGGTGTTGAGCCCACCGCTGCGCTTCTTCGGCGCGGTGGCGCCGGCAGCGGGGCGCTCAGCGACCCGCTCGGCAGAATCAGGGCCTTCGAGAGTCTCTGTCACGTGAGGTCCTTCCCACGTACTACGGCCGCTCCGCTCCGCTGGGAGGGAGAGCATTGGTCAGATCTTCCTCAGGCGGACCGAGGCCGACCGGAGCGAGGAAGGAGATGCGCGCGAAGATCGCGCGGCGCCGAGAACCGAGTGGTCGAGTACCTACGGCGCGGACTCAATGTACCACCGCACCCGAGGTCGGTGGGTATCACCACGCAACTGCGCCGCGGGAGTCGATCCCGAGCTGGAGCGCGGTCCACCCGTCGGGGCAGCGGGCCATCAGGCCGTCGGTGGTGTCGGTGAAGGCGAGCACTGTCGGTCCGGCGCCCGAGACGATCGCAGGGACGCCGTCCGCCCGCAGTGCGCCGACCAGGTCGAGGCTGTCCGGCATCGCCGGCCTCCGGTAGTCCTGGTGCAACCGGTCGGCGGTCGCGCGCAGCAGCTCCTCGGGTCGGCCACCCAGCGCAGCGACCAGCAGCGCTGCCCGGCCGGCGTTCGCGGCGGCGTCCGCGTGCGGGACCTCCTTGGGGAGCAGCCCACGGGCAGCCTCCGTCGAGACCGGCTGCGGCGGGACGTAGACGACGACGCCGATGCGCGGGTCGACCTCGGACGGTACGGCGTAGAACGAGCCGTCGGTGTCCTGGCCCGCGATCACGAAACCGCCGAGCAGCGCCGGCGCGACGTTGTCGGGGTGGCCCTCGATGCGGGCCGCGAGGTCGAGCAGGCTCTCGTCGCCGAGCAGCAGCCGACCGCCCGCGACCAGCTCGCGGGCGAGCCAGACGCCGGCGACGATCGCCGCCGAGGACGATCCCAGACCTCGGGCATGCGGGATCACGTTGAGGCAGCTGAGCCGGATCCCCGGCGGTTGGACGCCGACCTCCTCGAAGGCGGCCCGCATCGCCTTGACCACGAGGTGGTCCTCGTCGAGCGGCACCTCGTCGCTGCCGACGCCGTCCACCTCCACCACGAGCCCGCTCGGGATGATCTCGGCCTCCAGCCGGTCGCGGAGGTCGAGAGCGAGTCCGAGCGCGTCGAAACCTGGTCCGAGGTTGGCCGAGGTGGCCGGGACCGAGACCCGCACCGGCCCGGTGGCGAACGTCGTCACAGGCCGGCGGCCTCGGCGACTGCCGAGACTTCGGGGGCCACGACGTCGTCGACGACGGTTCCGCCGTTCTCGGTGAAGCCCTCGAGCGCGGTCACGGTGTCCTTGAGCCCGTGCCCGGTCACGGTGATGACCACGCGCGTCCCGGCGTAGGACCCGCCCTGCTCCAGCTCCTGGAGCAGCCCGGCGACCCCGGCCGCGCTCGCCGGCTCGGCGAAGACGCCGTCCCGGCTGGCGAGCTCGCGCTGGGCTGCGAGGATCCGGTCGTCGGACACCGATGCGAACCGCCCCCCGGACTCGGCGGCCGCCGTCTCGGCCAGCTTCCACGAGGCAGGGTTGCCGATCCGGATCGCGGTCGCCCGGGTCTCGGGGTTCGGGAACGGCTCTCCGGTGACCAGCGGGCTGGCGCCGGCGGCCTGGAAGCCACGCATCACCGGCTTGCGGGTGATCCGGCCGAGCTCGGCGTACTGCCGGTAGCCGAGCCAGTACGCGGAGATGTTGCCGGCGTTGCCCACCGGGAGGAGGTGGAAGTCGGGCGCGTCCCCGAGGAAGTCGACGATCTCGAAGGCCGCGGTCTTCTGGCCCTCGAGCCGCACCGGGTTGACGGAGTTCACCAGCGCGACGGGGTAGGACGCGGCGAGCTCCTTCGCGAGCCGCAGGCAGTCGTCGAAGTTGCCCTTGACCATGATCATGTGTGCACCGTGCAGGATCGCCTGTGCCATCTTGCCGGCCGCGATCTTGCCGTCGGGCACCAGCACGATCGGGTTGAGCCGGGCCTTGGCGGCGTAGGCGGCCATCGACGCCGATGTGTTGCCGGTCGAGGCGCAGACCACGGCTGCGGCGCCCTCGTGCTTGGCGACCGAGATCGCCGCGGTCATGCCGCGGTCCTTGAACGAGCCGGTCGGGTTGTCCCCCTCGACCTTGAGGTGGACCTGGGCGCCCGTGACCTCGGAGAGCCACTCCGAGTGGACGAGTGGGGTTCCGCCCTCGCGCAGGGTGACCGCCGGGGTGCCGGCCGGGATGTCGAGCAGCTCGCGGTACTCCTCGATGACGCCACGCCACTGGTGCGTGCGGACGGACAGCTCGCCGGCCCCGCTGAGGGCGCTCACTCGTCGGTCCCTTCCACCCTCATCACCGAGGTCACCTCCCGCACGATGTCCATGTCGCGCAGCTCGGCCACCGTCGCCGACAGCTGAGCGTCGGTCGCCTCGTGGGACACGACGACCAGCTGCGCGTCGTCGCCGCGCCCCTCCTGCCGCACCGTCTGGATCGACACGTCGTGGCCGGCGAAGGCGTTGGCAACAGCGGCGAGCACGCCGGCGCGGTCGTCGACGTCGATCGCGACGTGGTAGCGGGTGCGGGTCTCCCCCATCGGCAGCACAGCGCGGTCGGCGTACGCCGACTCGCCGACACCGCGGGTGCCCTGACGGTGGTTGCGCGCGACGGTCACGAGATCACCGAGCACCGCGCTCGCAGTCGGTGCGCCGCCCGCGCCCGGCCCGTAGAACATCAGCTGGCCGGCTGCCTCGGACTCGACGAAGACTGCGTTGTAGGCCTCGCGCACGCTCGCGAGCGGGTGGTCCCGCGGGATCATCGCCGGGTGCACCCGGACGCTGACCGCTTCCTCACCGGAGCCGGTCGCGTTGAGCTCGGCGATCGCGAGCAGCTTCACGACGCTGCCCATGTCGCTCGCCGACCGGACGTCGCCGGACGTCACGTCGCTGATGCCTTCGCGGTGCACGTCGGCAGCGGTGACCCGCGAGTGGAACGCGAGGCTCGCCAGGATCGCCGCCTTCGCTGCCGCGTCGAAGCCCTCGACGTCGGCGGTCGGGTCGGCCTCGGCGTAGCCCAGCGCCTGCGCCTCCTCGAGGGCCTCCTCGAACCCGGACCCCTGGGTGTCCATCTTGTCGAGGATGAAGTTGGTGGTGCCGTTGACGATGCCGAGCACGCGGGTCACCTTGTCCCCGGCCAGCGACTCGCGCAGCGGCCGCAGGATCGGGATCGCACCCGCGACGGCGGCCTCGTAGTAGAGGTCCCGGCCGGCCTTCTCGGCCGCCTCGTAGAGCGTCGGGCCGTCCTCGGCGAGCAGCGCCTTGTTGGCCGTGACAACCGAGGCACCGTTCTCGAGAGCGGCAAGGATGAGGGACCGCGCCGGCTCGATCCCGCCGATCACCTCGACCACGACATCGATGTCGCCGCGCGTCACGAGCCCCAGCGCGTCGGTGGTCAGCAGCCCGGCGGGGACGTCGACGTCACGCGGGGCGTCGAGGCGTCGTACGGCGACCCCGGCGAGCTCCACCGTGGCACCGACCCGGGCCGCGAGGTCGCCCGACTGCTCGTCGAGCAGCCGCACCACCTGGGAGCCGACGACGCCACAACCCAGCACCGCGACCTTGAGGGGCCTGTCGCCCCCCTTCTGCTCCGCATCCACCGCACTCACCCGACATCCGTCGCCAACAGGTCGTCCTCAGTCTCCCGCCGGACGACGACGCGCGCGACTCCGTCCCGTACCGCGATCACCGGCGGCCGCAGCGCGTGGTTGTAGTTGGAGGCCATCGAGCGGCAGTAGGCACCCGTGCCCGGGACCGCTACCAGGTCGCCGGCGACGACGTCGCCTGGGAGGAACTCGTCGCGGACGACGATGTCGCCGGCCTCGCAGTGTTTGCCCACCACGCGAGCCAGGACCGGCTCGGCCTCGGAGCGGCGGGCAGCGAGGGTGCAGGAGTAGTCGGCGTCGTAGAGGGCGGTGCGGATGTTGTCGCTCATCCCGCCATCCACGCTCACGTAGGTGCGGACCGCGCCTGCGTCGAGAGTGACCGGCTTGACGGTGCCGACGGTGTAGACCGTGCACATCGCCGGCCCGACGATCGCCCGGCCCGGCTCGATCGAGAGCCGGGGCGCCTCGAGTCCGAGCGCGCGGCACTCGTGCTCGACGATCTTGCCCATCTCGGTCGCCAGCTGCGCGGGGTCGGCCGGGTCGTCCTGAGTCGTGTAGGCGATGCCGAACCCGCCGCCGAGGTCCATCTCCGGCATCGTGACGCCGAGCTCGTGGGACACCCGGTGGTGCAGCGCCAGCACGCGCCGGGTGGCCACCTCGAAACCGGAGGAGTCGAAGATCTGGCTGCCGATGTGGGAGTGCAGGCCGAGCAGATCGATGCCGGGGGCGGCCTCCAGGCGTCGTACGGCCTCGAAGGCGTCGCCCGACGTGATCGAGAACCCGAACTTCTGGTCCTCGTGGGCGGTCGCGATGTATTCGTGCGTGTGCGCCTCGACGCCGGCGGTGACCCGCACCATCACCCGCGCAACCATCCCCGTGTCCTGGGTGACCATCGCGAGGCGTTCGACCTCCTGGAACGAGTCGACGATGATCCGCCCGACCCCCTCGCCGACGGCCCGCCGGAGCTCGGCGACCGACTTGTTGTTGCCGTGGTAGCCGATCCGCGCGGGGTCGAAACCGGCGCGGAGCGCCACGGTCAGCTCACCGGTCGAGCAGACGTCGAGGCAGAGGCCCTCCTCCTCGATCCAGCGCGCCACCGCGGTGCAGAGGAAGGCCTTTCCCGCGTAGTAGACGTCCCACCCAGCGAACGCGTCGCGGAACGCCCCGGCCCGGCTCCGGAAGTCGGCCTCGTCGAGGACGTACGCCGGGGTGTTGTGCTCGGCAACCAGGTCGGCGACCGCCAGCCCTCCGACCACCAGGTCACCGGTGTCCGTCTTGTGGGCGGTGACCGACCAGAGCTCGGGCACCAACGCGTTGGGATCTCGTGGGGCCTGCAACCAGGCGGGTCCGCGCAGCGCGCCGGGCGCGTGCGCCCAGCCTGCTTCGTGGGTCACATCCGCTCCGGTGCGCTGACGCCGAGGAGGTCCAGTCCGTTCGCGAAGACGGTCTGGGTCGCCACCACCAGGACGAGTCGTGCCTCGTTGACGGGCATGACCGGCTCATCGCCCTGGGGCAGCATCCGACACTCCTTGGTGTCGTACCACTTGTTGAACACCGACGCCGTGTCCTCGAGGTAGCGAGCGATCCGGTGTGGCTCCCGCAGCTCGGCAGCGCTCGCGACGACCCCGGGGAACGCGGCGAGCGCGCGGATCAGCTGTCCGTCGCGCTCGTGGGCGAGCAGGGTCGGGTCGAAGTCCTCGGGCAGCGACATGCCGAGGTCGGCGGCGTTCTCCCTCATCCGGCACGTCCGCGCGTGGGCGTACTGGACGTAGAAGACCGGGTTGTCGTTGGACTGCTTGGTGATCTGTTCGATGTCGAGCAGCAGAGGGCTGTCCGCCGGATAGCGGGCCATCGAGTAGCGGAGCGCGTCCACGCCGATCTCCTGGACCAGGTCGTCGAGCGTGACCAGCTCACCCTTGCGCTTCTGGAGCCGGAACTCCTCACCACCGCGGAGGATCTTCACCAGCTGGCCGATCATCACGTCGAGGGTCTGGTCGGGGTCGTCGCCGACGCACGCGGCCATCGCACGCAGCCGGTTCACGTATCCGTGGTGGTCGGCACCGAGCAGGTAGATGCAGTGGTCGAACCCTCGCGACCGCTTGTTCAGGTAGTAGGCCGTGTCGGACGCGAAGTAGGTCAGCTCACCGTCGGACTTGATCAGGACCCGGTCCTTGTCGTCCCCGAAGTCGGTGGTCCGCATCCAGAGCGCACCACCGTCCTCGAACACGTGCCCGAGGTCCTTGAGATGAGCGAGCGTCTCCGGCACTGACCCGGACTCGTGCAGCGACAGCTCCGAGAACCACACGTCGAAGTGGGTGTTGAAGGCAGCGAGCTGGTCCTGCTGCTCCTTGAGCTGCAGGGCGTAGCCGCGCTCCCGGAACGCCGCTCGCCGCTCGGCGGGCGCGAGGTCGAGGATCGATGGGTCGGCCTCGAGGATCCGACGAGCCAGGTGGGTCACGTACTCACCCTTGTAGCCGTCCTCGGGAATGGGTTGGCCGAGCGCAGCCGCCTCGATCGACGCA
Organism: uncultured Actinomycetota bacterium; assembly: GCA_963724275.1. GTDB lineage: Bacteria > Actinomycetota > Actinomycetes > Propionibacteriales > Nocardioidaceae > Nocardioides. The sequence continues at coordinate 651,049 of CAVRUB010000015.1, forward strand.
GCGAAGTGATTCATCTGGACGCCACGGTCGTTGATGTAGAACTCGCGGGAGACGTCAGCGCCGGCGGCGCTGAGGACCCGGCCGATCGCGTCGCCCAGCACCGCCCAACGGGTGTGCCCGAGGTGGAGCGGCCCGGTCGGGTTGGCCGAGATGAACTCGACGTTGATCTTCTGGCCGGCCAGCGTCTCGGTGTGGCCGTAGAGCTCCCCTGCCGTCACGATCTCGGCCGCGACCTGACCCTGTGCTCCTGCCTCGACCGTGATGTTGAGGAAGCCGGGCCCGGCGATCTCGACCCCGCCGATGCCGTCGGACTGCTCCAGCCGGGCGGCGAGCAGCTCGCCGAACGCCCGCGGGCTCATCCCCGCCTTCTTCGCGAGCTGGAGCGCCACGTTCGTGGCGTAGTCACCGTGACCCTTCTGGCGCGGCCGCTCCACCGTCACCTCGGCGGGAACGCCGTCGGGCAAGGTGAGCGCACCCTCGTCGACGAGCGCCGACAGTCCGTCGACGATGGTGGTGGAGAGCTGCTCAGGGGTCACCGGGCAAGGGTATCGGCGGGCTCCGGTTTCTCTCGCACGGATATCGACGGGTAAGGTTCCTCACCGCGCGGCCTGACCCCAGGCACGGCGCGATGCCTCCGTAGCTCAGGGGATAGAGCACTGGTTTCCGGTACCAGGTGCCGCAGGTTCGAATCCTGCCGGAGGCGCCCTCGTCAACCCGGTCCTCGCGCCGGGGTGTTACCGCTTCCGGCAGCGACGGGGTGCCCGCGCACAGAATTCTCCGTCACTCCGCAACGCCGGAACCGTTTGGGTGCCAACGTGGGAGATCCCCAGGCTTCGCCCCCGACGGAGGTTCGCATCATGCACAAGGCTCACCACGGGCTCAGGCTCGTCTGCGCACCACTCCTGCTGGCACTGGCCGTCGCCGGCCTGCCTGCGCCAGGCTCCGCCTCCTCGTCTGCGCCTGCCGCCGCGGCGCAACTGGCGCCGAGCCCGGACACCCGACTGGTCTCGGGCGGCTTGAACGGCCAAGCGGCCAACGGCCCTGGGGACCGCCCTGACATCAGCAAGGACGGCCGCTACGTCGTCTTCGACTCCACCGCCAGCAACCTGGTTGCCGGGGTCCCCTTCAAGACCCGCCGCGTCTACCGGAAGGACCTGGTGACCGGCGTGACCCAGATGGTCAGCGTGGGCGACAGCGGGGCCTTCGCGACCGCGTGGAGCAGCTTCGGCCACCCGGACGCGGACGGCAACCTGGTGGCGTTCGTCTCCGACGACAAGACCCTGGTGCCGGGCGGCACCGGTCCTCGGGCCGTCTTCCTGCGCAACTTCACCACGAGCCCCGCCTCGACCGAGCTCATCAGCGTGAACTCGGCAGAGGTCCGGGCCAACCGGTCCGCGTCGCGACCGTCGATCTCGCCCGACGGCCGGTTCGTGACGTTCAACTCCCCGGCGACCAACCTCGGCCCGGCCGGCGGCAACGGGTTCGAGCAGGTGTACCTCCGCGACCGGCTCCTCGGCACGACCACGCTGGTCAGTGCCGCCGCGGGCGGGGGCCTCGCCAACGGGGTCAGCTACCGCGGCATCGTGAGCGGCGACGGCCGGTACGTCGCCTTCTCCTCGAAGGGCACCAACATCGTCAACGACGGCGGGGCCGCGTCCGAAGCCGTCTACCTGCGGGACATGGAGACCGGGCAGACCATCCGGGTGTCCAAGCGCGCGAACGGCGCGCCGTCGGGAGGCGCCCGGCCGTACGTGTCACCCGACGGAGAGCGGGTCGTCTACAACACCTACGCCAACGGTGAGGCCAGCGACACCAACGGGTTCAGCGACGTCTACGTCTACAACCGGCTGACGAACACGAGGACGCGCGCCAGCGTCACCCCCACGGGCGGCAACGGCACCAACGACAGCCTGCGGGGTTTCATCACCGACGACCACCGCTGGGTCGCCTTCAACAGCTTCTCCCAGAACTTGGCCACCACCGACAACAAGTCGGTGGGCGACTGCTTCCTCCACGACATGGTCACCGGGCAGAACATCACCGTCTCGCTGTCGTACACCGGCGGGCCCGCCAACGCCATGTCCTACCGTCCGGTCCCTGACGGCGACGGCTCGGTCGTCGTCTACCAGAGCTCGGCGCGCAACCTGGTGGCGGGCGACCCGTCGACGGGTGAGCAGATCTACGTGGTCTCGACGGCGACACTGATGCCGTAGTGACCGAGGGCCGAGGGGTCAGCAGCTCCTGATCGTCGCGTCCTCGCGGGCGTCGTCGCCGTAGCGCCGCGCCGTGCTGGTGCTGGGGAGGACCACGCTCGCGGCGCCGACGTTGCCGATGCTGCCCGGGAGCACGCAATTGGTGATCTTCCGGGGGTCGACGTGGGCAACGGCCTGCGCGATCGTGAACAGCTCGGCCGGACCCAGGTCGGTGTGCAGGTTGTCGATGACCGAGAGCACGCCGTTCTCGATCCATCCCGGCTTGTCGGCGTTGGCTGCCACCTTGGCCTGGAAACCCTTGAGCACCCGCTGCTGGTTGGCCGACCGGTCGAAGTCACCGCCGGCCAGGTTCTTGCGGATGCGGGCGAAGGACACCACGTTGTAGCCGCTGAGGACGACCTTCCCTGCCTTGAACCCCTTGGGCTTGAGGTAGGGGTCGGAGAACGAGACCGGGTTGTCGACCGTGATCGGACCGACGTCCTTCGCGACCTGCTCGACGCCCCAGAACGACCCCACGAAGACGTAGTCCGGCTCGATCCCGATCAGCCCCGCCACGGTCTCGCCCAGCAGCTGCGGGCCGCCGAAGTAGAGCGCGGCGTTGACCCGGTTGGAACCGTGGCCGGGGATCGGGACCCAGCTGTCCCGCGGGATCCCGATCGCGGTCGCGGCTCCGGTGCGAGTGTCCATACCGACCAGCTGGAGGGTGTCGCCGCGGCTGCGCAGCGGATCCTGGCCGCGCCGGGCGTCCGAGCCCACGGCGAGGATCCAGATGACGTCGGGGTCGAGGTCGACTCCCTCGGCGTGCTCGTACTTCACGAGCGAGAAGTACGTCGGCGCGACGCCGCTGTTGGGCACCACGAGTGCCGCGACCGCGAGGACCGCGGCCAGGACGCTGGTGCGGAGCGCCCGGCTCCAGCGACCGGTCTGCTTGGTCCCTCGCATCAGCCCTTCACCTCGCCGCGCTCGACGTCGAACCCGAACATCCGCCAGCCGCTCCCCGACCGGGTCAGCACCACGCTGCCGCGGACCTGGTCTGTGCGGTCGACCTTGCCGGTCATCTTGATCACCAGGTTGACGTGTGCTGTCGCTCCGGCCGCCTTGCCGCCAGGTGCGAGGAGGTCGACGCGGACCACCCGCCGGGTGGCCGTCACGCTGTCGACGTCGTCCCCGACCGCCTGGTTGCTCATCAACCCGCGCTGGCGCGCGGCGAGGGCGGCGGCGTCCTTCGTGAATCCGCGGAACGCGTCCCCGAACTTCGAGCGCGGGTAGTCGCCGGCGACGTACGCAGCATCCAGCCAGCGGTCGACGACCTCGGCGACGTCGGCTGCGACCTGGCGCGCGGGGCGCTTGCCGAGCCTGCCGGCGACCTCGCCGACCTCGACCCGCGACGGGATGGCGACGGGCTCCTTCGCCGTTGCGCTCGTCGAGGCCTCGGCCTCGGGTTCCCCGCGGTCGTCGCCGTCGTCCCCGCTGCAACCGGCGAGGCTGAGGACCAGGCTCAGCGTCGCTGCGGTCATCAGCGCGGCGGGGTTGGTCAGTGATCCTGGCCACCTACGCACGACTTGCGACTCCTCTGCTGGGACAGGCGGCCACAAAACTTCCTCGTGCGACTAGCCTTGTCACCGGTCTTCGTCCAGGTCGGACAGACCCTACGCCAGCAGCTCACCGGAAGAGGCGAAGCACGTCGTGTCGCAGTCGACAGGCCCATCGACAAGTAGCGAGTCCAGCACCCCCGATTTCGGCGCCAACGAGTGGCTCGTGGAGGAGATGAAGGAGCGGTTCGACGCCGATCCGTCGTCCGTGGACCCTGCCTGGGCCGAGTACTTCGGGAGCGCCGGACCGCAGGACGGCGGCAACGGCCGACCAGCCGCCTCCGCGCCGGCCGCCGACGCCGACGCGCCCGCGAAGGACGCGCCGGCGAACAAGGAGGACGCGCCGGCGAAGAAGGAGGCGACTGCAAAGGAGGAGCCCGCCCGCGACCAGGACGGGCGGCCCGCGGCCAAGGCGAAGGCAAAGGCCGCGCCCCAGGTGAGCCCCGCTTCGCAGAAGACCCCGACGCCCTCGCCGGAGACGAAGCCCACCCCGAAGGACGCGCCCCGGCCCACGCCCGCTGCGGCCAAGGACGAGCCCACCTACACCGTGCTCCGCGGCATCGCTGCCGCGACCGCGAAGAACATGGACGTGTCGCTCACGGTCCCGACCGCCACCTCGGTGCGCCAGGTCCCGGTCAAGCTGCTGTGGGACAACCGGATCGTCATCAACAGCCACCTCGCCCGCGCCCGTGGCGGCAAGGTCTCGTTCACGCACATCATCGGCTACGCGCTGGTGCAGGCGTTGAAGGCGATGCCGGAGATGAACAACTCCTACTCCGAGACCGACGGCAAGCCGACGATGGTGACCCCGGCGCACATCAACCTCGGTCTGGCGATCGACCAGCAGAAGCCCGACGGCACCCGCCAGCTCGTGGCGCCGTCGATCAAGGCCTGCGAGACCATGGACTTCGCGGCGTTCTGGACCGCCTACGAGACCATGATCCGCAAGGCGCGTGACAACAAGCTCACGATGGACGACTACACCGGGACGACGGTCAGCCTGACCAACGTCGGCGGTCTCGGCACCGTGCACTCCGTGCCGCGGCTGATGGCCGGTCAGGCCGCGATCATCGGCGTCGGAGCGATGGAGTACCCGGCCGAGTGGCAGGGAGCCTCCGAGGAAGCGATCGCGCGCAACGGCATCAGCAAGGTGATGGCGCTCACGTCGACCTACGACCACCGGGTCATCCAGGGCGCGCAGTCCGGCGAGTTCCTGAAGCGGGTGCACCAGCTGCTGCTCGGCGAGGATGGCTTCTACGACGGCATCTTCCGCGCCCTGCGGATCCCCTACGAACCGATTCGATGGAACTCCGACATCGCCACGTCGCACGACGACGAGATCGACAAGCAGGCCCGGATCCTGGAGCTGATCCACGCCTACCGGGTCCGGGGTCACCTGATGGCCGACACCGATCCCCTCGAGTACAAGCAGCGCAGCCATCCGGACCTACGGATCGAGTCGCACGGACTGACCCTCTGGGACCTGGACCGGGAGTTCCCGACCGGCCAGTTCGGCGGCTCGGGACGCCGCTTCATGAAGCTGCGCCACATCCTGGGCATCCTGCGCGACTCCTACTGCCGCACCACGGGCATCGAGTACATGCACATCATGGACCCGGAGCAACGGCGCTGGATCCAGGAGCGGGTGGAGCGCCCGCACACCAAGGAGCCGCGCGAGGAGCAGCTCAGGATCCTCCAGAAGCTGAACGCCGCCGAGGCCTTCGAGACGTTCCTGCAGACCAAGTTCGTCGGCCAGAAGCGGTTCTCCCTCGAGGGCGGCGAGACCACCGTCCCGGTCGTCGATGAGATCTGCGAGGCCGCGGCGCAGGCCGGTCTCGACGAGGTCACCATCGGCATGGCCCACCGTGGCCGGCTCAACATGCTGGCCAACATCGTGGGCAAGTCCTACAACCAGATCTTCCGCGAGTTCGAGGGCAACATCGACCCGCGCACGGTGCAGGGCTCTGGCGACGTGAAGTACCACCTCGGCGCCGAGGGCGAGTTCTCCGCGGGCACCGGCGAGAAGCTCAAGGTGTCCGTCGCCGCGAACCCCAGCCACCTCGAGACCGTCGATCCGGTGCTCGAAGGCATCGCCCGTGCCAAGCAGGACGTCCTCGACCAGGGCGAGGCGTTCCCGGTGCTGCCGCTGCTGCTGCACGGTGACGCCGCTTTCGCCGGTCAGGGCGTGGTCGCCGAGACGCTCAACCTGTCGCAGCTGCGCGGCTACCGCACCGGCGGGACCGTGCATCTGGTCATCAACAACCAGGTCGGGTTCACGACCTCGCCCGGCTCGTCGCGCTCGTCGCTCTACTGCACCGACGTCGCCCGGATGGTCCAGGCGCCGATCTTCCACGTCAACGGCGACGACCCCGAGGCCTGCATCCGCGTGGCACGCCTCGCGTTCGAGTACCGCCAGGCGTTCCACAGCGACGTCGTCATCGACCTGGTCTGCTACCGCCGTCGCGGTCACAACGAGGGCGACGACCCGTCGTACACGCAGCCGCTGATGTACGACCTGATCGAGCAGAAGCGCTCGGTGCGCAAGCTCTACACCGAGTCCCTCATCGGTCGTGGCGACATCACGATCGAGGAGGCCGAGCAGGTCATCCGCGACTACCAGGCCCAGCTCGAGCGGGTCTTCACCGAGGTGCGTGAGGCCGACGCCACCCCGACGTCGTGGACCACGGTGCCCGACTACCCGGACAAGCCGGAGGGCGAGACCCAGACCGCCGTCTCGTTCGAGACGCTCAAGGCGATCGCCGACGCCTACGTCTCGCCCCCGGACGGCTTCACCGTGCACCCGAAGGTGATGCCACAGCTGCAGCGCCGGGCGGCCGCGATCACCGACGGCCCGATCGACTGGGGCACCGGCGAGATGCTCGCGTTCGGCGCGCTGCTGATGGACGGCCGTCCGGTGCGGCTGGCCGGCCAGGACTCACGCCGCGGCACCTTCGTCCAGCGGTTCGCGACCATCATCGACCGGATCAACGCCGACGAGTGGACCCCGCTGTCGAACCTGACCGAGGACCAGGCCAAGTTCCACGCCTACGACTCCCTGCTGTCGGAGTACGCCGCGCTCGGGTTCGAGTACGGCTACTCGGTCGCGCGGCCGGAGGCACTGGTGCTCTGGGAAGCCCAGTTCGGCGACTTCGTCAACGGCGCACAGACGATCATCGACGAGTACATCTCGGCCGGGAAGACCAAGTGGGGGCAGGACTCCGGGGTGGTCCTGCTGCTGCCGCACGGCTACGAGGGCCAGGGTGCCGACCACTCGTCCGCCCGCATCGAGCGGTTCCTCACGCTGTGTGCCGACGACGCGATGGTGGTCGCGCAGCCGTCGACGCCTGCATCGCACTTCCACCTGCTCCGGATGCACTCGCTCGGTGGTGAGCACAAGCCGCTCGTCATCTTCACGCCGAAGTCGATGCTCAAGCGCAAGGAGGCGGCGTCGCAACCGAGCGACTTCACCGCTGGCTCGTTCCGCCCCGTGATCGGTGACGACAAGGTCGATCCGAAGAAGGTCAACACCGTCCTGCTCGTCTCGGGCCGTCTCACCTGGGACCTGATGGTCGAGCGCACCAAGACCGAGCGCGACGACGTCGCGATCGTCCGCGTCGAGCGCCTCTACCCATGGCCGGTCGACGAGCTCAAGGCCGAGCTCGCCAAGTATCCGGACGCCACCGTGAGGTGGGTCCAGGACGAGCCTTTCAACCAGGGACCATGGCCGTCGTACTCCCTCAACGTGGTGCCCCAGCTCGACCGCGCGGTCGAGCCGATCACCCGCGACGCGTCCTCGACCACCGCGGTCGGTACGGCGAAGCGCCACCTCGAGGAAGCCAAGGTCATCGTCGCCGAGGCGTTTGACTGAGCGGCACCGCCCGAGGCACGAGGGCGGTGCCGACCTCAGGCAGGTCGAGCAAGCGCGCGAGCGAGCTTGCGAGCTCGCGACTGCGGGTCGAGACCCGGCGAGACGAAAGGCAACCTGAACGTGTACTTCACCGACCGCGGCATCGAGGAGCTCGAGCAGCGCCGGGGTGACGAGGAGGTCACCCTGGCCTGGCTCGCCGAGCGGCTGCAGGAGTTCACCGACGTGCACCCCGAGTTCGAGACGGCGGTCGAGCGGTTCGCGACCTGGCTCGCCCGGCTGGACGACCCCGAGGACTAGGCAGGGTCGGGCACGTCCTCGGCGTCGAGGTCCTGCGCGACGAGCGCGGCAATGGTGGCGACGTCCACCTCGTTGTCACCCGACACCTCGACCTCGACACCGTTGCCGGCGCCGAGGGTCATGATGAGCAGCGCCGAGCTGGCGTCGACCGGCTCGTCACCCGGGATGCCGATCAGCACCTCGGAGTCGAGCTCGAGCGCAGCCTCGGAGATGATCGCGGCAGGCCGGGCGTGGAGGCCGATGGCGGAGCCGACGACGACGGACGTGGTGGGCATGGGTTCCCTCGTTCCTTTGGTTGGTCTCTGGATGCGGATCAGACGGTCACGGGTAGGGCGACTGGCTGCTCGCTCGGCACACGGCCGATCGACTTCAGCAGGATCACGCTCGCAGCGGCGACCAGCACGCCGGCGACGAGGGCGATCGCGTAGCCGAGCAGGCCATCGACGGCGAACAGCACGAACACCCCGCCGTGCGGCGCACGGAGGCCGACGTCGAGCGACTGTGCCAGACCGCCGGTCACGGCAGCGCCGAGCATGATGGACGGGATCACTCGCAGCGGGTCCGCAGCGGCGAACGGGATGGCGCCTTCTGTGATGAAGGACGCTCCGAGCAGCCAGGCTGCCTTGCCGTTCTCGCGCTCGGCGGGATCGAACAGACCCGGCCGGATGACCGTCGCCAGGGCCAGAGCGAGCGGCGGCACCATCCCGGCGAGCATCACGGCGGCCATGATCTTCAGCTCCGGAGCATCACCGGCAAGTGTCGCTGCGGATCCGACGCCGGCTGCTGCGAAGGAGTAGGCCACCTTGTTGAGGGGCCCGCCCATGTCGAACGCCATCATCAGGCCGAGGACCACGCCGAGGATCACGGCGTTGGATCCACTCATGTCGGTCAGACCGTTCTCCAGGGCCGCCGTCAGCTCGCTGATCGGCTTGCCGAGCACGGTCAGCATGAGGGAACCGGCGACGAGCGAGGTGAGCAGTGGGATCACCAGCACGGGCATCAGACCGCGCGCCCACTTGGCGACGGGCCAGCCGGTGATCCAATGGGCGATCACGCCGGCCAGGACGCCGCCCGCGATGGCGCCGAGGAACCCGGTCTGTGGCGTGCCGAACTGCAGGATGTCGGTTGCCAGGCCGCCCATGATGAACCCAGGGGCGATGCCCGGCCGGTCCGCGATCGCGTAGGCGATGTAGCCGGCCAAGGCCGGGACGAAGAACGCGAACGCGGTCTTGCCGATGATGAACAGGATCGCCGCGAGGTAGGCCAGCAGGCCGGAGTCGAACGGGACGTGCTCGAGCCCGAGCGCCTCGACGTCCGGAAGGTTGGTCAGCGAGTTGTTGGCGACGATCTCGGCGAACACGTTGGTGATGTCGTATCCACCGAGCAAGAAGCTCAGCGCGATCAGGAGACCGCCGGCCGCGACGAACGGGATCATGTAGGAGACGCCGGTCATCAGGACGCGCCGGACCCGGCCACCCCACGACTCTCCCGTGGTCGCCGTACGGGCGCTGTCGGCGGGGCCGCCACCTTCAACCCGGGGCGAGTGGGGATCGTCGGCGTAGCGGATCGCCTCCTCGATCATGGAGTCGCCCTCGTCGATCGGCCGTTTGACACCCGAGATGACCACCGGCTTGCCGGCGAACCGGCCGCGGTCGCGCACGCCCACGTCGGCCGCGAAGATCACCGCGTCCGCGGCGTCGATGGTGGCCTGAGGAAGGGGCTTCGAGCCGGCCGAGCCCTGGGTCTCGACGGCGATCTCGACACCCGCGCGGCCGGCCGCGGCCTCGAGGGCCTCGGCGGCCATGTAGGTGTGCGCGATGCCGGTCGGGCAGGAGGTCACCGCCACCAGTCGGCGGGAGACCGGACGGGACGCCGCGCTCTGGGACGCCGCGCTCTGGGACGCCGCGCTCTGGGACGCCGCGCTCTGGGACGCCGCGCTCTGGGACGCCGCGCTCTGGGACGCCGCGGCGACCGGCGCGGGGGCGTCATTGACAACGCCGCCGACGATCGCCACGACGTCCTCCGGCGTCGTGGCGCCGCGCAGTGCGTCGGTGAACTCCGGCTTCACCAGCGAGCGAGCCAGCTTGGTGAGGATCTGCAGGTGCGTGTTGCCGCCGCCCTCGGGTGCCGAGATGAGGAAGATCAGCTCCGCTGGCCCGTCCTTCGCGCCGAAGTCCACGGCCGGCTCCAACCGCGCGAAGGCGACGGTCGGGACGGATACCGTCTCCGTCCGGCAGTGCGGGATCGCGATGCCGTCCTTCATGCCTGTCGCGGACTTCGCTTCGCGGGCGAGCAGGTCGCGCTCGAGCACGGCGACGTCGTCGGCGCGACCGGCCTCGGTGACCACCAACGCGAGTGCGGCGATCACCTCCTCCTTGGCGGAGCCCAGGTTCGCATCGAGGCGGACCAGCTGGGGCGTGATCAGTTCTGCCATGAGGGGATTCCTTCGGTGGTGGCGCTCGGCAGGCTGTCGAGCTGGTGGACCCGGACCTCGGAGATCCGGACATCGGTGGGGCCCGGCGGTGTGGTGCCGGGAAGACCGGCTGCGGCGGCGCCGTACGCCACTGCGGCGGCGAGCCGCTCGGGAGCGGTCGCTCCGCGGAGGTCGGCGTACACGTAGCCGAACAGGCTCGCGTCGCCGGCCCCGACGGTGCTCACGACCGTGGTCGCCGGAGGGGTCGCGTGCCACGCGCCGGAGGCGTCGACGAGGACGGCCCCCGCGGCGCCCAGTGTGGCCAGGACCGCGCCCGCGGAGTGGCCGGCCAGCGTCGCCGCGGCGGTGGCAGCCGCAATCGGGTCGGCCTCGAGAACCTCGGGGTCGCCGCCGGTGGCGAACGCGAGCTCCTCGGCATTGGGCTTGATGAGATCGGGGAATGCCGCACCCTCGAGGAGCGCGGCGAGCGGCGCCTCGCTCGTGTCGACCGCGAACCGGTGTCCATCGGAGTGCAGGGCAGCACCGACCCGGGCATACCAGTCGGCGGGAGCGTCCGGCGGCAGTGAACCGGCGAGCACGACCCAGTCCGGCCGGGCGTCGGCAGCCGCGGCGAGCACGGTCTCGGCGAGCCGCTCCAAGCCGTCCTCGCGGACGCTCGCGCCGGCTGTGTTGATCTTGGTCGTCGTGCCGTCGGGCTCGGTGATCGTGAGGTTGATGCGCATCGGCCCGGTCGGCGGCACCGGACGGACTTCCACACCCATCTGCGCGAGCTGGGCGACGACGGTGTCGTCTGCGGCGACCGGAAGCACGGCGAGAGTGGGCACGCCGGCCGCGACGCACGCGCGGGAGATGTTGACGCCCTTGCCGCCCGGCTGGAAGAGGACGGCGTCCGCGCGGTGGACGCCACCGCGGCGAAGAGTCCCCGGCAGCACGACGGTGCGGTCGATGCTCGGGTTGGGAGTGACGGTGAGGATCACGCGACCACGACCTCGACACCGGCAGCAGTGAGCTCCTTGCGCTGCGCGTCGTCGATCTCTCCGTCGGTCAGCAACACGTCGACCTCGTCCGCCGCGGCGAACCGCACGGTCGACTCGACGCCGACCTTGGTGGCGTCGGCGAGCACGACGACCCGGCGCGCGGCAGCGACGATCGCGCGCTTGGTGGCCGCCTCCGTCGAGTCGGGCGTGGAGAAGCCGTGGCTGACGGTGACGCCGTTGGTCCCGACGAAGGCCAGGTCGACACGCACCTGCGCGAGGGCCGCGACCGTCTCCGGCCCGACCGCCGCTTGCGTCGCCGACCGGACCGTTCCGGGGAGCAGGTGCAGCTCGAGCGCGGGATTGACCGCCAGCCGGGCCGCGATCGGCACCGAGTGCGTGTAGACGACCAGTCGCCGGTCTCGCGGGAGCGCCTCCGCGAGACGAACCGTCGTACTGCCCGCGTCGATCACGATCGAGCCGTCGGTCGGCGGCAGCAGGTCGAGTGCCAACCGGGCGATCGCCTCCTTCTCGGCGACCCGGGCGACGTCGCGCTCGGCGAGGCCGTACTCGAGCGAGGTCAACGCCGTCGCCGGCACCGCTCCCCCGTGCACCCGGCGGACCAATCCCAGCGACTCGAGCGCCGACAGGTCCCGACGCACGGTCTCGGTCGTCACGTCGTACTCGCCCGCGAGCTCGGCGACGGACATCCGGCCGCGAGCGGCTACGGCTCGGGCCATGGCCTGCTGCCGCTCCTCTGCGTACATCGTGGGACCTCCAGGTCGAATCGAATCTTTATATGTGTTGTTTTATGCCCGATTGTGTTGCTTGTCAAGGGGTCGCCGTGGTTAAGTTGTGAGCATGATCACCTCGATCCACGGCACGCCGGTCGTTCCGGGCCTCGCGTTCGGCCCCGTCCTCATCGCGAGCGCAGAGGTCTCCGCCGCGGCCGTCGCGGCGTACGGCGACGGCGGGCACGCCGACGCAGCCGCGGCCCTGGCGGCGTACGACGACGCGGTCGGTCGCGTGGCCGACGGCTTCCGCGCGAAGGCCGCTGCCAGTACGGGGGCGACCGCGGAGGTGTTGACCGCGAGCGCCGGCCTAGCGGCCGACCGGGGGCTCCGCGCCGCAGTTCGCAAGAACGTCAATGCCGGCCAGCCGCTGCTGCCGGCGCTCGATGCTGCGGTCGAGCAGTTCGTGACCGTCTTCGCCGGGATGGGCGGCCTGATGGCCGAACGGGTGACCGACCTGCGCGACATCCACGCGCGAGTGCTCGCCCGACTGGTCGGCGAACCGGAGCCTGGCGTGTCGGTCCCGACCTCGCCGTCGGTCCTGGTGTCAGTGGACCTGGCCCCGGCGGACACCGCGGGCCTCGACCCGTCGCTGGTCATGGCGATCGTGACCGAGCGCGGCGGACCCACCAGCCACACCGCGATCATCGCCCGCCAGCTCGGCATCCCGTGCGTCGTCGGCGCCGCCGGTGCGATCGCCGCCCTCGACGGCCGCACCGCCCTTGTCGACGGCCAGGCCGGTACGATCGAGGTCGACCCAGATCACGACAAGGCCGCCGCTCTCGTGGCCGAGGATCGCGCCGAGCGCGCCGCCCTCGCGTCGTGGTCGGGACCCGGCCGCACAGCAGACGGCCACCCCGTCGAGCTGCTGGCCAACGTTGCCGATGTGGCGTCCGCCCGGGCGGCCAGCGGGGAGCCCGTGACCGGGATCGGGCTGTTCCGCACCGAGCTGTGCTTCCTCGACCGGGAGACCGAGCCGAGCGTGGACGAGCAGGCAGAGATCTATGCGGGCGTGCTGGATCCCTACGCAGGCGAGGGTCGCCACGTGGTGGTCCGCACCCTCGACGCGGGGTCCGACAAGCCGGTCGCGTTCGCGACCCATCCGGACGAGGAGAACCCCGCCCTGGGCGTGCGCGGCCTGCGGCTCGCGTTCGCCGACCCCGGGCTCCTCCACCGCCAGCTCGACGCGATCGCGATCGCGGCGGAGCGCACCGGCACGGAGTGCTGGGTGATGGCGCCGATGGTGGCCACTGTGGCCGAGGCGCGCGAGTTCGGCGCCGCGGTCCGGGAGCGTGGCCTCAGGCCCGGGGTGATGGTGGAGGTGCCGAGCGCCGCACTCCTGGCGCACAAGGTGCTGGAACAGGTCGACTTCCTCTCGATCGGCACCAACGACCTGACGCAGTACACGATGGCTGCGGACCGGATGGCCACGGATCTCGCTCACCTGACCGACCCCTGGCAGCCGGCGGTGCTCCAGCTGGTCGCGATCGCCGCCGAGGCGGGCCGGCTGGCAGGCAAGCCGGTCGGCGTGTGCGGCGAGGCCGCCGCCGACCCGCTGCTCGCCTGCGTGCTGGTCGGGCTCGGGATCACGTCGTTGTCGATGGCCGCCGCAGCGGTCCGCCCGGTCGGAGGCCGGGTGGCCGACGTGAGCCTCGGACAATGCGAGGAGATGGCGGAGGCGGTGCTCGCGGCGGTGGACCCTGCCACCGCCCGCGACGCCGCCCGCGCCGTGCTTCTCTAGGTCCCTAGACTTCGTCGCCCAGGTCCTCGACCTTGTCCGTCGGCTCGTCGAGGTGCTGGTCCATCGCCCTCTTGGAGGCGTCCCGGATCTCGAAGAGCTCGGTCGCCAGCCCGCCGAGCGCACCGGCCACGTCCTTGACCGCCGCTGTGATGATGGTCGCGACCTCGGCGACGGTGCCGATCGCCGCCTCGGCGCCCGACTGGAGCGCGTCCTTGCCGATCTCGGCCTTGCTCAGGTGGTCCTGACCCTCGGAGCTCATGGGCTCAGTGTGCCGCCTCGGGCTCACGCCGCCAACGGGGCGTCGGTCACATCCGAGGTCGGCTCCCCCGCCCGCCCCGACTTGCGGTCCGGGAGCGCCATCCGGCAGATCTTGGCGAAGACGCTGCCGAGCTGCCGGTGCAGCGGACCGGTGTTGTACTGCAGGCCGTAGCGCTCGCAGATCTCCTTGACCTCGGCCGACAGCTCGGGATAACGGCGCGCCGGGATGTCCGGGAACAGGTGGTGCTCGATCTGGTGGCTCAGGTTGCCGCTCATCACGTGCATCAGCTTGCTGCCGGTGATGTTGGCCGAGCCCAGCAGCTGCCGGTAGTACCAACCGCCCCGCGACTCGTTCTCCGTCTCCTCGACCGTGAACGTCGCCACGCCGGCCGGGAAGTGGCCGCAGAAGATGATGTTGAAGGTCCAGACGTTGCGGATCAGGTTGGCCACGGCGTTGCCGGCCAAGGTCGAGAAGAAGAACGGACCGGTCAGCAGCGGGAAGACGATGTAGTCCTTCGCGACCTGCTTGCGCACTTTGCGCCAGATCCGTCCGGCGATCTCGCGGTTCTCCGCCCAGGTACGGCGACCGGCGACCAGCTCCTCGGTCTCCAGGTCGTGCAGGGCGACGCCCCACTCGAAGAACGTCATCAGCAAGAAGGCATAGAGCGGGTTGCCGAGGTAGTAGGGGTGCCACTCCTGGTCCTCGTCCATGCGGAGGATCCCGTAGCCCACGTCGCGGTCCTTGCCCACGATGTTGGTGTAGGTGTGGTGCATGTAGTTGTGGCCGTGCTTCCAGTTCTCGCTGGGCGCCATCGTGTCCCACTCGAACATCCGCGAGTTGAGGCCGGGGTCGCCCATCCAGTCGTACTGACCGTGCATCACGTTGTGGCCGATCTCCATGTTGTCGAGGATCTTCGACACGGAGAGCGACGCGACCGCGGCCGGCCACAGCGGCGGGACGTAGAACATCAACCGGCCCGCGACCTCGAAGCTGCGCTGGTACTTCACGACCCTGCGGATGTAGCTCGCATCGATCTCGCCGAGGTCGGCGACGACCCGTTGCCGGATGGCGTCCATCTCGGCACCGAAGGCGTCGAGCTGCTCTGGGGTCAAGCTGTAAGTGGAAGTTTCCTTCATCTGAATGGTGCTCACATTGGGCTCCTTGTACGTGGTCGGTGTACGCCGACCCGGCGCAGATTCGAGATGGGGCTCGCTTCGCTCGCTTGTGCGAATTTGCGCCGGGTCGGCTGGTGCTCGTTCGGGTCAGAGCTCGACTGCGCAGTCGCCCTCGGGCGAGCTCACGCAGATGCGGATGTCCTCGTCGGGCAGGGAGGACGTCTCGCCGGTCAGCACGTTGCGGACCGTGCCCTCCTTCTTGGTCGAGGTGCAGGAGAAGCAGATGCCCATCCGGCAGCCGAACTGCGGGGTCAACCCGGCGGCCTCGGCCTGCTCGAGCAGGGTCGCGCCGGAGTTGGCGGCGGTGGCACCGGAGCGGGTGAACGAGATGTCGCCCTCGGCGACGTCGGTGGTCGAGCCTGTCGAGACCCTGACCGACGGAGGCTTGAAGTACTCCACCCGGAGCGCGTCGGAGCCGTCGTACGCCGCGTGCACGGCGTTGATCAACGGGGCCGGACCGCAGGCCCAGGTCGGCACGTCGCGGTAGCCGGGCACCAGTCGCTCCAGGTAGGCCGGCGACAGGGCGGGGTCGCCGAGCTCGGGGTGCAGCAGGTGCACGTCGATGCCGTAACCAGAGCGGCGGACCTCCTCGAGCTCGGCCGCGAAGATCTGGTGTTCAGGGCTCTGCGCGTAGTGCAGGAACGTGATCCGTCCCCGGTGGGTACGGCGCTGCAAGGAGCGCAGCATCGACATCACCGGCGTGATGCCGGAGCCGCCGGAGATGAACACGACATGGTCGGGCACGTGATCAGGCAGCACGAACTCGCCCTGCGCCTGTGACAGGTGCACCATCGTGCCGACCTCTGCCCTTTCGACCAGGTAGCGCGAGACGCTGTGCCGGTCCGAGGGGGCGTCCGGGTTGGCCCGTATCGTGATCGTGAACCGGTCTCCTGCCTTCGAGTCGGGGCTGGAGACGGTGAAGACTCGCGTCGTACGACGGGCGCCGTCGACCTCGACGCCCAGCTGGACATGCTGCCCGGCTCGGTGGCCGCGCCACGTCGACGTCGGCTGCATGGTGATCGTCGCGACCGGCGGGTGGCCGGGGACGTCGACCTCGCGGGTGATGTCGACGATCCGGGCGCGCACCTCGCTGGCCGCCCACATCGGGTTCACCAGCTCCAGGTAGCGGTCGACACCGTGCGGGCTGGTCAGGGCGCCGGCGAGACGGGAGCGCAAGACCCGGGTGGTCGCGTCTGCGACGATGCTCATCGGGCTCCTCCAGGAAAGTTTCGGTGTACGTGTGTACACCGACAACCCTGCCCGCTCAGCCACTGATGACGCAAGCACCTCCGCACGTGAGGGTGCACACATGTTCACCAACGTAGGATGTTGCGGTGACCGAGACCCGCGTCGAGCGCAAGGAGCGCACCCGCCGAGCGATCCTCGACGCCGCGCTCGAGCTGTGCGAGGTGCAGCCGTTGGCCGCTCTCTCCCTGCGACAGGTCGCCAAGCAGGTCGGCGTCGTCCCCACGGCCTTCTACCGGCACTTCGACTCGATCGACCAGCTCGGTCTCGAGCTCGTCGCCGAGTCGTTCTCGTCGCTACGGGCGCTGCTCAAGGACGCACGGACCTTCGACGCTCCGCCGGAGAACGACCGGGCGCTGTTCCTGGCCATCGTGGACAACTCGGTAGACGCCCTGGTCTCGCACGTGCCGAAGGCCGAGCGTCACTACCGCTTCATCGCCCGTGAGCGGCTGGCCGGCACCCAGCCGGTGCGCGAGGCGGTCCGGCACCAGCTCGAGCTCATCGAGCGTGAGCTGGCCACCGACATCGCCCAGGTCCCCGGGGCGGGGCGATGGTCCGGCGACGACCTGCGGATCCTCGCCAACCTGCTGGTCAACGCGATGCTCTTCCACGCCGAGGAGCTCGCCCTCGCCGGTGACCGGGCCGATGTCGTTGGTCGCACCCAGAGCATCGCTCGCCGTCAGCTGCGCATCGTGCTGATCGGTGCGCTGAACTGGGACTCCAGCCACTGACACGTCGACCCGTCACACGGGCTGTGTGACGGGTCGACGCGTCTTGTGACCTGAGGTCGGTCCGGGTCAGTGACCGACGGGAGCACCCTCCGGGGCCTCGACCCGCGCCGGGAGCATCAGCGCCAGCAGCACCACGACCACACCCATCAGAGCGCCGCCGTAGAACGCCCACTGGAGGCCGCCCACGAACGCGTCCGGCACCGGGATGCCGCCTGCTGCCAGGCCCTCGGCGCGGTTCGTCATGACCACGACCAGCACCGCCGTGCCGACTGCGCCGGCCACCTGCTGCAACGTCCCGAGGAGCGAGCTGCCGTGCGAGTAGAGCGCGGGCGGCAGGTCGCCGAGGCCGATCGTGAAGACCGGGGTGAAGATCGCCGCGAGGCTGGCCATGAGGGCGATGTGGACGACCACGAGCAGCCACAGGGGGGTGGTCATCGAGATCTGCGCGAGGACGAGCAGGGACGCCACCATCCCGATCGCGCCGGGGATCACCAGCGGCCGCGATCCGAACCGGTCGTAGAGCTTGCCGACCTGCGGACCGAGCAGCCCCATCGCCAGACCGCCCGGCATGACCATCAGGCCGGTCTCGAGGGCGCTGAGGTTGCGGATCGCGGGGTCCTGCAGGTAGAGCGGGAGCAGGATCATCGAGCCGAGGAACGCCATGAACGCGGCGGCCATCAACAGCAGCGAGACCGTGTAGGTGCGGTGGCGCAGCGTGCGGAGGTCGAGCAGCGGCGAGTCGGAGCGCTGGAGGTAGACCTGGTAACCGGCGAAGGCCGCGACCAGGACGCCGCCGACGGTGATGAAGGCGGCCGTCGTCGCGGAGTCGCCGACCCCGATCTCGCTCAGGCCGTAGACGAGGCTGCCGAAGCCGAGTGCGGCCAGTGCCACGCTGGTCCAGCTGACCGTGCTGACGTGCGGCTCGCCGACGTTCTGGAGCTGCCGCATGCCGAGCAGTCCGACCGTCGCTGCGATCGGCAGCACGACCGCGAAGATCAGGCGCCAGGAACCGAGCTGGAGCAGCACTCCCGACACAGCAGGGCCGAGCGCGGGCGCGCACGACATCGCGAGCGTCACCTGGCCCATGACGCGGCCACGGTCGCTCTCGGCAACCACCGTCATCAAGGTGGTCATCAGCAACGGCATCATCACGGCGGTGCCGGACGCCTGGATCACGCGGGCGACCAGAAGCACCTCGTAGACCGGTGCGACCGCCGCGAGCAGGGTGCCGGCGGAGAACGCCGTCATTGCGGTGGCGTACGCCGCGCGCGTGCTCACCCGCTGGAGGAACCAGCCCGTGACCGGGATGACAGCGGCCATCGTCAGCATGAAGACGGTCGAGAGCCACTGGGCGGCGCGCTCGTCGATGTCGAAGTCGTCCATCAGGGTCGGGATCGCGTTGATCATGATCGTCTCGTTGAGGATCACGACGAACGTCGCCGCCACGAGCAGCTTGATCACGAGCGGGGTCCTGCCCGCGGTGTCGGCGAACTCCTGCTCGAACTCGGTGACGTCGGCTGCCGGGCACTCCTCCGGGGTGAGGTCTCCTGCCTCGGTGGGCACAGTCATCTCGGGGTCCTGTCTTCGTCGGGGGTGCGGAGCCGGCGCTGGTGCCGGGCCCGCCGTTCATGGAGTCCACGAACAGGCGATGCCTATTTCGACACTCTCCAGCGCCCTTTTCATCGGCTGGGCTCGCGCCGCTTCGAGCCGCAACGCGATTGCGGACTCCATGCTTCCCCACGTCACCGACAGTCCGCCAAGCATTTCTTGCTCGGCCACGCCTCCGGCGGGAGGTAGGTCTCAACGGGTGAGGACGATCTTTCCGAAGACGTCGCCCTCGGCCATCGCGGCGAACCCCTCGCGCGCCTCCTCCATCGGCAACGTCCGGTCGAGCAGCGGCCGCACGCCGGTCGCGTCGAGCATGGTGACCAACGCCGCCAGCTCGTCGCGGGTGCCCATCGTCGAGCCGATCACGCTGAGCTGGAGGAAGAAGATGTTGGGGAGCAGGGCGTCGTCGAGCTTCGGCCCGGAGGTGGTCCCGGAGATGACGATCTTGCCGCCGGGGCGAAGCGACCGGATCGAGTGCGCCCAGGTCGCCCGGCCGACCGTCTCCATCACGGCGTCGACCTTGGCGGACAGCCGCTCACCGGACTCCAGCACCTCGTGCGCGCCGAGCTCGAGCGCCTTGGCGCGCTTCGCCTCGTCCCGGCTGGTCGCCAGGACCTTCAGGCCGCCGGCGCGCGCGAGCGAGATGAGCGCGGTCGCGACGCCACCGCCGGCGCCTTGGACGAGGACGGTGTCCCCCGCCTTGAGGCCACCCTGGGTGAACAGCATCCGGTAGGCGGTCAGCCACGCGGTCGGGAGGCAGGCAGCCTCCTCGAACGACAGCGAGCGCGGCTTCGGTACGACGTTGCGGCGCGGTACGGCGACCCGCTCCGCGAACGTGCCCTGGTAGCGCTCGGAGAGCAGCGACCGTCGCGGGTCGAGGGTCTCGTCCCCCAGCCAGTCGGGGTCGCTCACCACCGCGTGGACGACGACCTCGTTTCCCTCCTCGTCGTGACCCGCAGCATCGCAGCCGAGGATCATCGGCAGCGCTTCCTGCTTGAGACCGACCCCGCGCAGCGACCAGAGGTCGTGGTGGTTGAGCGATGCGGCCTTGACGGCGACCGTCGTCCACCCGTCGGGGACAACGGGCTCCGGGCGCTCCCCCAGCACCAGGCCGGACAGCGGCTCGTCGGAGCTGAAGGACTGCGCGGTGACGGCGAACATGGTCCGAACGCTACGGGGTCGCGGCTCAGGTCCGAGCGACCCCGTCGCGCCGGGCGGCAGCGGCGACCGCGGCTGCGACGGCGGGTCCGACCCGCGGATCGAACGGGGAGGGGATCACCATCTCCTCGGTCACGTCGTCGCCGACGAGCTCGGCGAGCGCCTGGGCCGCCGCGACCTTCATGCCCTCGGTGATCGCCGAGGCGTGGACGTCGAACGCGCCACGGAAGATGCCGGGGAAGGCCAGCACGTTGTTGATCTGGTTGGGGAAGTCCGAGCGGCCGGTGGCCACCACCCGCGCGTGCCGGTGGGCGACGTCGGGGTGGACCTCGGGCGTGGGGTTGGCCATCGCGAAGACGATCGCGTCGTCGGCCATGGTTGCGACCACGTCCTCCGGGACGGTCCCGCCCGAGACGCCGATGTAGACGTCCGCGCCTGAGAACGCGTCGGCCAGGGTCCCGCTCCGGCCGCTCTGGTCGGCGGTGAGCTCCGCGAGCGCCTTCTTGGAGGGAGTGAGGTCGTGACGGTCAGAGCTCACGACGCCCTTGCGGTCGGTGACGACGAGGTCCTTGATCCCGGCCTCGAGCAGGATCTTGGCGATCGCTACGCCGGCGGCTCCCGCGCCCGAGATCACGACCCGGGTCGACTCCGGGTTGCGGTGGGTGATCTTGAGGGCGTTGGTGAGCGCCGCGAGGGTGACCACGGCGGTGCCGTGCTGGTCGTCGTGGAAGACCGGGATGTCGAGCCGCTCCTTGAGGCGGTCCTCGATCTCGAAGCAGCGCGGAGCCGAGATGTCCTCGAGGTTGATGCCTCCGAAGCTCGGGGCGAGGCGCACGACGGTCTCGATGATCTCCTCGACGTCGGTGGTCGCGAGGCAGATCGGGACGCCGTCGACGCCGCCGAACTGCTTGAACAGGACGGCCTTGCCCTCCATCACCGGCATCGCGGCCGCCGGCCCGATGTCACCGAGCCCGAGCACAGCCGTGCCGTCGGTGACGATGGCGACCGTGTTGGGCACCCATGTGTAGTGCTGGGTCAGCGCCGGGTCGGCCGCGATCGACTCACAGACCTCGGCCACTCCGGGTGTGTAGGCCAGCGACAGGTCGGACTTGTCGGCCAGACCGACCGTTGCGGTGATCTCCATCTTGCCCCGGTGGTGCAGGTCGAAGACCGGCTCACCCGCGCGCGGGTGGGTGGGAGGGACGTCGGCGGCCACGAGCCACGATTCTTCCACAGCGGGCCGTCGGCGCGCTCTCCGATGTCGGGCGGACCAGTACGATCCGGGACCGGGCCTCACACGCGCCGGGGCCGCGGCCAGCAGCGCACGAGGACCACGCCGAGCACGTCCTCCTCGGCCACGACACCGCGGTGGCGGGAGTCCACCCCGTCGGCGGGGTTGTCCGACAGCAGCCACCAGCCACCGGGCCGCCGCTCGACCGCCCGCTTCACCGCGATCGTGCCGTCGGGGAACCGGCCCACCACGACCTGACCCGGCCGGGGCGGTCGCCGATAGCGCACCAGCAGCCGGTCGCCCGGCGCCAGCGTCGGCCGCATCGAGTCGCCGCGCACGATCGCCAGACCGAGCGGTACGACGAACCCGGACCGGGTCGCGTCCGGCGTACGCCCCTCGTTTCCGGCAGACGTCACGCCGAGTAGTGTCGCAGCCGCAGGGTAACGCCCTCCTGCACCCATGACCCCGAGAGAGGACCCGCATGTTCTCGCGCTTCTTTGCCCCTACCGTCGAGGTGTCCGCCCACTGCGACCTGCCCTGCGGCGTCTATGACCCGGCCCAGGCCCGGATCGAGGCGGAGTCGGTCAAGGCCATCGTCCAGAAGGCGCTCGACAGCGACGACCCGGACTTCCGCACCCGCGCGATCCTCATCAAGGAGCAGCGCTCGGAGCTGGTCAAGCACCACCTGTGGGTGCTGTGGACCGACTACTTCAAGCCCCCGCACTTCGAGAAGTACCCCGAGCTCCACAGCCTCGTCAACGAGGCCACCAAGCTAGCCGGCGCGTCAGGCACCAAGGGCACGCTCGACGTCGGCAAGGCCGACGAGCTGCTGGCCAAGATCGACGAGATCGCCAAGATCTTCTGGGAGACGAAGCAGGCATGATCACCAGCGGCGTGGGCGCCCGATCCGACGTCGAGCTGCGGCTGCCGGCGGACGGCGCCTACGCCGCTGTGCTTCGCACGCTCACCGCCGGGCTCGCGGCGCGCCTGGACTTCACCATGGACGACATCGAGGACCTCCGGATCGCCGTGAGCGAGGCGACCGCGATGGTGCTCGAGCAGGCCGACGTGGGTGCCGACCTCGTCAGCCGCTTCCGTCTCGAGCCCGGCGAGCTCCGGCTCGAGGTCAGCACGGTGTCGGAGTCGCCCGCGGCGCCCGACTACGACAGCTTCGGCTGGCAGGTGCTCACCACCCTCACGAGCGCGGCCGGCGTCGACGCCGCGTCCGGGCAGTACGCCGTCCGCATCATTGTCCGGTCCTCGCTGGACCCCACGGCCGTCGATGGAGCCGGACTCTGAGATGACGGAGGTCGAATCTCGGGACAGCGGTCGCTCCGCTGCTCTTGAAGAGACCCGGCGCGAGAACGCCCGGCTGTTCGCGGTCTTCCGCGACCCCGACGCCTCCGATGCCGAGCGCACGAGCGCGCGCGAAGGGCTCGTCCACCTGCACCTGGCGCTCGTCGAGCACTGTGCCCGCCGTTTCCGCAACCGGGGCGAGCCCTTCGAGGACCTCGTCCAGGTGGGGATGATCGGCCTGATCAAGTCGGTCGACCGGTTCGACACCGACCGCGGTGTGGAGTTCTCGACCTACGCGACACCGACGATCATCGGCGAGATCAAGCGCTACTTCCGCGACAAGGGCTGGGCGATCCGCGTGCCGCGCCGGCTCCAGGAGCTGCGGATGCAGATCAGTGCGTCGACCGCGGAGCTGACGCAGTCGCTCGGGCGATCCCCCACGCCGCGCGAGATCGCCGAGGCGATCGGCTGCTCGGTCGAGGAGATCGTCGAGGGCATGGAGTCCAGCAACGCCTACGCCACCCTCTCCCTCGATGCCACCGAAGACTCCGACGACGCCGGCCAGAGCATGCTGGACGCGATCGGCATCGACGACGAGGCGCTCGAGCAGGTCGAGATCCGCGAGTCGGTCAAGCCGCTCCTCGAGAGCCTGCCACCGCGCGAGAAGCAGATCTTGCTGCTGCGCTTCTTCAAGAACATGACGCAGTCGGAGATCGCGGCGGAGATCGGCGTGTCCCAGATGCACGTGTCCCGCCTGCTGACCCGCACGCTGGACCAGCTCCGGGCGTCACTGGACAGCGACGACTGAGCAGGCCCGCTGGGCTGGGTCGATCCCTGGTCTACTCCTCGGCAGGGTCGCCGGTCAGCGCCTCGATCGAGTCGCGGTGCAGCACCCCGGCGAGCACGACGAGCGCGACCGCTGCGACCGCCACGGCGGCGAGCGCGTGGTCGCGGATGTTCCAGGCCAGTCCCAGCCAGATCAGCTGCGTGATCAGCGCCGGCCCCCGCGACCAGCCCGCCTGGCGCCGGAGTCCCCAGCCGGCGACCAGCAGGAGGACGCCGTACGCAGCGAAGAACCCGGCCGTGGAGAGCCCCATCGCCCGCCGGTCCGCGTCGAGGTCCGCGATCTCGGCGACCGCGAGCGCCATTAGCACGAACCCCTGGACGGCGACCAGGGAGGCGGCCACCGTCAACGGCGGCGGCGCGGTCGGCGGCTTCGGCGTGTCGGACACTCGCGCGATCCTAGTGGTGGACGGGACGCCTCCTCGGCCGCGGTGCGACGTACTGTGACCCAACAAACCATCGCTAGCCCTTGATTCGCGAGCGTTTCCTTGGAAACCTTGCAGAGCGTTCGTGAAACCGTTCACTTTTGCGGTCACTGTCGCGCCCGCAGGCCGAAGAGCGGATGACAGAGCTTGGTCACGGCCTGCACGCACCGAGAAAGAGGGATTCCCCACCCATGGATTGGCGTCACCGTTCCGCATGCCTCGACGAGGATCCGGAGCTGTTCTTCCCGATCGGCAACACCGGTCCGGCCATCCTCCAGATCGAGGAGGCCAAACAGGTGTGCCGGCGCTGCGACGTGCGCGAGCAATGCCTCGCCTGGGCGCTCGAGGCGGGACAGGACCACGGCGTCTGGGGCGGTCTCAGCGAGGACGAGCGGCGCGCTCTCAAGCGGCGCAACGCCCGCGCCCGGGTCCGCACGCCCGTCTGATCAGTCCCGTCTGATCAGTCCAGGGGTACCGACACGTCTGCCCTGGTCCCCCCGGATGGTGACGCCCCGAGCGTGAGGTGACCCCCGAGCTCCGACTCGACCAGGGTCTTCACGATCGAGAGCCCCAGGCTCGGCGAGCTGTCCAGCTCGAAGTCCTCCGGCAGGCCGCGGCCGTCGTCCTCGATGCCGACCGCGAGCTGGGTGCCACGCCGCTGCGCGGACAGGACGATCTCGCCGCCCGCCTCCGGCGTCGTGCCGTCGGTGGGATAGCCGTGCTCCACCGCGTTCTGGAGCAGCTCGGTCAGGACCATCGCGAGTGGCGTCGCCTGGTCCGAGACGAGCATCCCGAACCGCCCCTCCCGCCGCACGTGCACCGTCGCCAGCCCGACGTCGGTGACCAGCCGCGCCAGCCGGTCGGCGATCGCGTCGAAGTCCACCGTCTCCTCGACCGCCTGGCTCAGGGTCTCGTGGACGATCGCGATCGATCCGACCCGGCGTACTGCCTCCTCCAGGGCCGCCGTCGCCTCCGCGGAGTCGATCCGGCGCGCCTGTAGCCGGAGCAGCGCCGCGACGGTCTGCAGGTTGTTCTTCACCCGGTGGTGGATCTCCCTGATGGTGGCGTCCTTGGTGATCAGCTCCCGGTCGCGCCGGCGGAGGTCGGTCACGTCGCGCAGCAGGATCAGGCCGCCGATGTGCTCACCGTCGGGCCGCAACGGGATCGACCGGATGATGAGCGCGATGTCGCCCGACCCGACCTCGGTGTCGCGGTGCGCCCGCGCGCCCAGGACCGCGCTCAGCGTCTCCTCGTCCGGCCGTCTGCGAGGCGGCACCAGGTCGCGGGTGAGATCGGTGAGCAGGTGCCCGGCGAGGTCACCGGCGAGGCCGAGCTTGCGGTAGACAGACAGCGCGTTGGGGCTCGCGTAGGCCACCCGCCCGCTGGCGTCGACCCGCAGGAAGCCGTCGCCGACCCGCGGCGAGTCGGCGTGGTCGCTGCGCTGGCCCGGCGCCGGGAAGTGGCCGGAAGCGATCATCTTGGTCAGGTCCCCGGCGGTCTGCAGGTAGCTGATCTCGAGCCTGCTCGGCGTCCGGACGCCGAGCAGGTTGGTGTTGCGTGCGATGACCGCGATCAGCCGGTCACCTCGGCGCACCGGGATCGCCTCCACCCGCACCGGCACCTCGTCGCGCCACTCGGGGTCGCCCTCACGAGCGATCCGGCCCTGCTCGAAAGCGGCGTCGACCAAGGGCTTGCGCCCGGTGGCGACGAAGGACCCGACGATGTCGTCGACGTACGCCGTCGGACCGGTCGTCGGGCGCATCTGACCGCCCGCCCAGTAGCCGCCGCCCTGACGGTCCGGCATCCACATCACCAGGTCCGCGAAGGAGAGATCCGCGATGATCTGCCAGTCCGCGAGGATCCGCTGGAGCCACTCGATGTCCTCGTCGTCGAGGTCGGTGCGGCGCCGGGCGATGGCGGCGAGGGACGGCACGGGCACACGCTAGTCGTTGTGGTCCTAGCCCCGGTCCGGACCGGTCTCGACCATTTGGCAGGATGTGGCGTTATGCCCCCCATTGTCGACTGGCGACACGTGTCTGCAGCCGACTTCAGAGTGCCCGCTGACCGCAGGCTGTCCGACCTCACCGCTGAGCTGACCGAGCTCCTCGGCACCCCCGACGCGGACCGGCGCGAGCTCGCGCTGGCCGTGCTCTGCACCTGGATCGAGCGGGGCGTCTACGACGACCTGCTGCCCGGCCTCGGCGACGGGATCGCGACCGGGCTGCTCACCGGGATCGACGAACGAGACACCGACAGCGTGTTCCGACGAAGCTTCTCGGCACTCGTCGTCGCTGAGGTGATCGACCGGGACACCCGCGCGCCGCGGGTGAACCGCACCAAGGTCCACGAGTGGGGCGACCGGCTCGCGACCTGGTTCCTCGTGGAGCGCGACGAACGCGGCTGGGTGGAAGGTCAGGGCTGGGCGCACGCCATCGCTCACGGCGCCGACGCCTTCGGCTCCCTTGCGCGTTCCCCCCACTGCGGACCCGGTGAGCTGCTGGTCCTCCTGGACGTCATCGGCGACCGCGTCACCCGCACGCCCGGAGCGATCTGGTACTCCGGCGAGCACGACCGGCTGGCGATGACGACGATCCACGTCCTGCGCCGGGGACTGGTGCCCAACGAGCTGGTCGAAGCGTGGCTCGAGCGGATCGCGATCGCCGCGCGCCCGCGGCGCGACGACGAGGCGAAGTCTGACGTCTATCTGCAGACCGGCAACGCTGCGGCGTTCCTCCGTGCGCTCTACCTGCAGCTGGCTCTCGGGCCCGGAGCCCCGCCCCGGCGTACCGACCTGGTGCTGCTGCTCGTCGAGCACCTGCGACGCACGCACCCGGCCTACCTTGGCCCGTCGCCCCACCGGGCGGGCCCTCCTACTGCTGGCTGAGGCAGTCGGTAGGTTCGGTCCATGACCTCGACCGAACTCACCGGCCACGCCGGGCAGCTCGCTGTCGCCGTCGCGCAGGCGCACGGTGTGGAGACCATGTTCACGTTGTCCGGCGCCCACGTGTTCCCGATGTACGACGGCGCGGTGAAGGCCGGCGAGGAGGGACGGCCGATGCGGCTGCTCGACGTTCGCCACGAGCAGACCGCGGCCTTCGCAGCCGAGGCGACCGGCAAGCTCACCCGGGTGCCCGGGCTCGCCGTGCTGACCGCCGGACCGGGCGTGACCAACGGCGTCAGCGCGATGGCGCAGGCCCAGTTCGCCGGATCGCCGATGGTCGTCGTCGGCGGGCGGGCGCCCAACAACCGCTGGGGCACCGGTGCGCTCCAGGAGATCGACCACCTTCCGATCGTCGGCCCGGTCACCAAGCAGGCGACCACCCTGATGACCGCCGACGACGTCGCCGCAGGCTTCCACGACGCGTTCGCGGCCGCGCGGTCGTCCCACCGCGGTCCGGCGTACGTCGACGTGCCGATGGACGAGTTCTTCAACGTCGGCACAGGGGCGGTGCCGGTGGTCGCCGCCGACGACTTCCGCGGGACCGAGCCCGACGGCGACGCGGTCGACCGGGTCGCCGGGCTGCTCGCGGGGGCGGTGAGACCGCTGATGATCCTGGGCACCGACGTCTGGGCCGACGGCGCGGACGCAGCAGCGCTGCGCTTCGTCGAGGCGATCGGCGTCCCGACCATCACCAACGGGATGGGACGCGGTGTGGTCCCCGGTGGTCATCCGCTGCTGGTGACGAAGGCGCGCGGTGCGGCCATCAACGGCGCGGACCTGGTGGTCGTGGTCGGCACTCCTCTCGACTTCCGGCTCGGCTACGGCGTCTTCGGAGGCAAGGACGGCGCGGTGCCCGCGCAGGTCGTGCACATCGCCGACTCCCCCGCCCACGTCTCGGCGCACGCTGCGCTCGCCGACACGGTGAGCGGTGACCTGACCGCCGTGTTCGACGGCCTACAGGCCGCCATGGAGCGCGGGAACCGGCCGGACTGGTCCGGGTGGGTCTCGGGGCTGCGGGACACCGTCGCCGCTGCCGCTGCCCGCGACGCCGAGCTGCTCTCGGCAGAGGCCGACCCCGTCCACCCGGCGCGGATCTACGGCGAGCTGGTGCCACGGCTCGCCGACGACGCCGTCGTGATCGGCGACGGCGGCGACTTCGTCTCGTTCGCCGGCAAGTACGTCGAGCCGAAGCGGCCCGGCTGCTGGTTGGACCCGGGGCCCTTCGGCTGTCTCGGCGCGGGGCTCGGCGCTGCGATCGCCGCGCGGGTCGCCCGCCCGTCGTCGCAGGTCGTGCTGCTGCTCGGTGACGGCGCGGCCGGCTTCTCCCTGATGGACGTGGACACCCTCGTCCGCCACAACCTGCCGGTCGTCATGGTGATGGGCAACAACTCCGCCTGGGGCCTGGAGAAGGGGCCGATGCAGATGCTCTACGGCTACGACGTCGTAGCCGACCTCGCGCCGCGGACCGCCTACGACTCGGTCGTGTCGGCACTGGGCGGAGCCGGTGAGACCGTCACCGACCCCCGTCAGATCGGTCCCGCCCTGGACCGGGCGTTCGCCGCAGGCACGCCGTACCTCGTCAACGTGATCACCGACGTCAACGCGGCCTACCCTCGCGCCACGTTCGGGATCTGAGATGAGCCAGGTCCCGTCGGCCGAGGCCGCGCTCCACTTCGCCGTCACCGACGCCGACACCGCGGTTGCGGTGGGATCCGGGAGCCTGCCCGTCCTCGCCACCCCGCGGCTGCTCGCGTGGTGCGAGGCCGCGACCTGCGCTGCGATCGACCCTGCGCTCGCGCCGGGCGAGACCAGCCTCGGCACCCGCGTGCAGCTCGAGCACCTCGCTCCGAGCGCAGTCGGTCAGGAGGTCGAGGTCACTGCCCGGCTGGCCTACGCCGACGGCCGGTTGCGGCGCTTCTCCGTAGCAGCGCGCAACATCGGGCCGGACGGCCCGGGCAAGCTGGTGGGCAGCGGCGAGGTCACCCGGGTCGTGGTCGACGGCGAGCGCTTCCTCGCCCGGATTACCGGCTGAGCGTGCCCTGCTGAGAGACTGAGCCGTTACCGATCCCAGGAGGAATGATGGGCAAGACTGGTCGCAAGCGCCGCTCGCGCCGCAAGAAGTCCGCGAACCACGGCAAGCGCCCCAACAGCTGACGCCTATCGAGGCTGGGGGAACTGGGACTTCATCGCGAGGTCCCACACCCTGTCCGGCATCATCCGTCGACTTGCGATGGCGCCGTACGCCGACGGAGTGACCAGGTAGCGCGACCGCGGGCGGGTCTTGGTGAGCGCCTTCTCGATCACCTTCGCCACAGCCTCGGGCGGGCCGCCGAGCCTGGCCATCGGACCGTCGTAGACGTCGGTCGTCGACCTCATCACCGATGCGTTGAACTCGGCGTAGGGACCGTCACCCTCGGCGTACCCAGCCATCTCCGCCGCGGCCTTGGCGTCGAAGTTCGTCGTGATCAGGCCGGGCTCGATCAGGACGACCCGGACTCCGAAGCCGGCCACCTCGAACCGGAGGGCGTCGGAGAGCGCCTCGACGGCGTACTTGCTGGCGTGGTAGGCGCCGCCACCGGGGAACGTGAGCTTCCCACCCATGGAGCCGATGTTGACGATCCGTCCGGACCGCTGCTCGCGCATGGCGGGGAGCACCAGCTGGGTGAGCCGCAGCAGGCCGAACACGTTGGTCTCGAACTGCCGGCGGACATCCTGGACGTCGACGGACTCCAGTGCCCCCGACTGGGAGTAGCCCGCGTTGTTGACCAGCGCGTCGATCCGTCCTCCCGAGCCGTCGAGCACCGCATCGACGGCGGCCGTCATCGAGAGCTCATCGGTCACGTCGAGCGCGAGTGTCGTGCACCCGGCATCGGCGAGCGCCGACAGGACCTCGGGACGGCGGGCGGTCGCGTAGACGTCCCAGCCGCTGCCTACGAGTCGCCCGGCCGCCGCCTCGCCGATGCCGGAGGAGCAGCCGGTGATCAGCACGGTCCGATTGGTGGGCTGGGTCATGCGCGGATCATCGCAGACCGGGGACCGCCGGGGCCTACTGCTCGGTGATCCGCACCTGGACCTGCTGGATCTGGATGCGCACCCGGTCGCGGAGCTCGGTCGGCGCGGTCTCGGTGCACGAGCGGGCGACGAGCGCCTTGACCGTGCGCTGGAGGTCGTAGCGCTCGAGGCACGGGTTGCAGGTGTCGATGTGGGCCCGGACGACCGCGGAGTCGCCCTCCTCGAGCTCGTTGTCGATCAGCCGCATGATCCGCTCGAGGAAGTCGACACACTCCTCGTTGGTCGGTCCGTCGGCATGCGTGTGCGTCATCATCGGCCTCCCTGGACCGGTGCGTCGCCGCCCGAGCGGACGTAGTCGGAGAGCATGTCCCGCAGCTGCCGGCGGCCGCGGTGGAGGCGGGACATCACGGTCCCGATCGGGGTGTCCATGATCTCGGCGATCTCCTTGTAGGCGAATCCCTCCACGTCAGCGAGGTAGACGGCCAGCCGGAACTCCTCCGGGAGCCGCTGCAGCGCCTCCTTGACCTGACCGTCGGGAAGGTGCTCGAGCGCCTCCATCTCCGCGGACTTCAGGCCGCTGGAGGTGTGGGACTCGGCACGGGCGAGCTGCCAGTCCTCGACGTCCTCGGACATCGACTGCTGCGGCTCGCGCTGCTTCTTGCGATAGGAGTTGATGAAGGTGTTGGTCAGGATCCGGTAGAGCCAGGCCTTCAGGTTGGTGCCGGGCTTGAACTGGTGGAAAGCCGAGTAGGCCTTCGCGAACGTCTCCTGGACGAGGTCCTCTGCGTCCGCGGGGTTGCGGGTCATGCGCATCGCCGCGGAGTAGAGCTGGTCGAGGAAGGGCAGGGCGTCGCGCTCGAACCGCGCCGCGCGCTCGGCCTGGGTCTCGGTCGCGACGTCGACCGCGTCCACGCCGAGGTCAGAAGTCTCAGTCATCGTCCCCCAGCGTACGGGGGTCGTCGCCGGGGAGCGCTCGAGGACCGCGATCATGCCGGGTTCAACCGGCTACCGGGGCACTCCATTCCCGACGATTTCGCGCACCACCCACTCGAGCGCGGCCTCCACGACGATGTCCATCGCGTCGTCCTGGCTGATCGAAGCCCGCTTCGGCACCTTGAACCCGTGGTCGGCGTCGGGCACGACAGCGAGGTCGGTGCGTGCGGGCAGCGGGTCGGGAAACTCCTCCGGGGTGCCGAACGGATCGTTGCCGCCCTGGATCACCAGGGTCGGCACCCCGGCGGCGGCGAGCTCGTCGAGACGGGACTTCTCGGGCTTGCCGGGCGGGTGCAGCGGGAACGACAGGGCGAGGCAACCGGCGGCGCCGAGGGCCCGCGCCGAGCGACAGGCGGACCGCGCGCCCGCCGAGCGGCCACCGAGGATGATGGGCGTCCGGACGCGCAGGGCGTCGACCGCCGCCCGTAGCCCCGCGTCGAGCGTGGCCGGTGGGGTGGCGACCTTGCGGCCGGCCCGCCGCCAGGGCTGTTCGAACAGCATGACGTTGACACCCTGCCGCGGGAGGTAGGTCCCCAGCGCGGCCAGGTCGCGAGCCTCGATGCCGCCGCCGGCACCATGGCTCAGCAGCACCGTCGCGATCGGCCTCGGGGCGCGACGGGTGACCAGGCGACCGTCGCCGGCCGGCGTCGGGATGATCCGCTCCTCGCTCCTGCTCATAGCAGCGACTCCTCGAACGAGATCGGCTCGACCAGCTCGGGCCCGTTGTTGCGCACGTTGCCCACGGCGGTCGACACCGGGAACGCCTCCAGGCCGCTGTGCTGGGCAGGCACCAGCAGGTCGGGCAGCTGGTCCTTGGGGGTCGCCGGGTCGAGCCAGGCAGCACGACGCTCCCGCGTGACCAGGAGGGGCATCCGGTCGTGGATCCGGCCGACCTCGTCGGTGGCCTCGGTGGTCAGCACGGTGCACGTCCAGAGGAAGCGGCCGTGGTCCTCGGCGTCGTCCGGGTCGCGGGTCGGGTCCTTCCAGATCTCGTAGAGGCCGGCCATCGCCAGCACCGACCCGTCTTTCGGCCTGATGAAGAACGGCTGCTTCTTGGCCTTGGCGGTCTTGCCGCCCTTGACCTTCTGCTGGGTCTCGTACCACTCGTAGTAGCCATCAGCCGGCAGCAGACAGCGCCGGCCGGCGAAGGCCCGGCGGAAGGCGGGCTTCTCGGCGACCGTCTCCATCCGCGCGTTGATCATCCGGCTGCCGATGGAGGGGTCCTTGGCCCAGAACGGCACCAGGCCCCAGCGCAGCGCCCGGAGCTGCCGCACCGGGTCGGCACTCGTCGTGCTGTCGGCTTCGTCGTCGGGCCGCGGCGCGCGGTCGAGGACGGCGTAGACCTCCTTGGTCGGTGCGACGTTGTAGTCCGGCGGTAGCGGTCGGTCGAGACGCGGGTCGACGACCTCGAACTCCTCGGCGAGGTCATCCGGGCTCCGGCTGGAGGCGTAGCGCCCACACATGGTGCCCAACCTATCGCCGGCAGCCGACACGGTTGCGGCACCGCTCGCGGGGTACCGGGCCGACATGGCTCTGACCCGAAAGTTCGTCCGACCCCTGCTCGGTGCCTTCTTCGTGGCAAACGGCGTGGACTCGCTGCGCAATGCCGAGGCGATCGCCCGCGAGGCGAAGCCGGTGACCGACCGGTTCGTCCCGATGGTGGAGAAGGCCGCTCCCGACGGCACCTCGGTCCCCACGGAGCCGGCGACCTGGGTCCGGATCAACGGTGCGGTCCAGATCGCGGCGGCAGCCGCCCTCGCCACCGGCAGGTTCCCGCGCGTCGCCTCAGGCGTGCTCGCCGCCTCACTGGTGCCGTCAACAGCCGCCCGCTACCGCTTCTGGGAGGCGTCGGACCCTGCCGAGCGTCGCGAGCAGCTCACCCACTTCTTCAAGAACGTGTCGCTCACCGGCGGCCTGCTGATCGCCGCGGGCGATACCGAGGGCCGGCCCGGCGTCGCGTGGCGCGCCCGCAGGGCCTCGCGCGACGCCCGCCGCGAGACCCGTCAGCTCGCTCACGCAGCGAGGCGGGAAGTCAAGCTGGTCAAGGCCCAGCTGACCTGAGGTCGGGCGACCCGCGCCGCGACGCGACCGAGGCCGTCCTCGTCCGGCGGCAGGTAGCCGCTCGGCAGGTCGGCCGCCGCGGACTGCCCGATCCGGACCAGTCCGGCGGCCAGCCCGTGCATGATCGGGTGCCGTAGCCCGGGCCCCGCGGCGAGATCCCAGAGACCGGGGACGTCGATGCCGTCCAGCGAGGCGAGGACCTCGTCCGCCGCGCCGGGTACGGCAAGCAGCGCGGTCGTGAGCGCGACCGCCGGTCCCAGCTCACTGCCCGGCACCGAGTCCAGCGCACGGACCTCGAGGTAGCGGCCCCGCGGTCGGACCGCGGGGAACAGGGTCGTGAGGTGCGCTGCGGCGCCGGCAAGAAGGTCGCTGAGCGGCGGCGCGGAGCTCGCGAACTGCAGGTACTCCTCCACGAGGTCCCTCGACCGGCCGAGCCGGCCGTAGGCCATCCGGGAGGGGTCGGTCGCCAGGCACACGGCCGTGCGGCCGCCGTCCGTGGCGAGCCGCCGGCCCTCGCAGATCCGGGAGTTGGCGAAGATCGCGGCAAGGACCGGCGAGACCAGGTTCGCCGCGCGCCACTGGACGACCCCCTCGATCCCGGGGCGGAGATCCACGCAGATCTGGAGCCCCGCGGTCTGCCGCATGAACCGCCGCCCGGAGCCCCCGATGGTGTCGAAGTGCTGGTGCATCGCCCGATAGCGGTGCTCGGACAGCTGCAGACCGAGCCGTTCCGGGCTGCGCCACGGGTCGAGACCGACGGCCGCCAGGTGGATACCGACGGTTGCCAGTGCTGCCCGGGCCGCCCGCTCGCGCCCTTTGAGCACGGCGACCGCGTCAGCGGCCGTCGCCGACGGCCCCGGGTGCAGCTCGACCTGTCCCCCGGGCTCGAAGCCCACGTCGGGCACCCCCGCCAGAGCCTGACGCAGGTCTGCCACGGGGACCGCCTCGGTGATGTCCGGGGAGTGCCGGTAGGGGATCAGCTCACGCTCGAGACCGACCCGGCGGCTGCCGCCGCACGCACCGTCGAACTGCGCCTCCACAGCCGCTTCGAGTGCCAGCTTCTGCGAGCGCATCTCAGATCACCAGGACCGCGGCGGCGGCGAGCGCGATCCCGCTGAGGATGGTGCCGACCGCACCCACGAGGCGGAGTGGGTTCTCCTTGGCCATGTCGCCGGTCGACAGGACGCCGATCGCGTGCAGGTAACGCGACAGCGTGGCGATGGCCGCGACGACGAGCATCCACGGCGCGGGTTCCCGGAATCCGACAACGAGGATGAGGATGGCCAGCGTCGGCACGTACTCGGCGGCGTTGCCGTGCGCCCGGATGGCGACGAACAGCGGGTCGTCCGGAGCGCTCGGGAACTGCTCGGTCGTCCGCTTCGAGCCACGCAGCCGCGAGACGTTCCAGCCGAGGACGAACAACAGCACGCCGAGCAGCGCGATGCAGATGATGGCGGTGGTCATGAGCTTCTCCCTTGGGTGGTGTCTTCCATCAGCTCCACGAAGTCGGCACACAGGGTGCTGCCGAGCAGCCGGTCGCACTTGCGCAGCGCGCCGGAGCTGGTGACGTTGACCTCGATCAGCTGGCCGTCGATCACGTCGAGGCCCACGAGGAACAGGCCGAGGTCGCGCAACCCGGGACGGAGCCGGTCGCAGATCTCCCGGTCGCGGTCGTCGACGTCGACCATCCGGGCCGGCATCCCGATCCGGAAGTCGCCGTTCTCGACGGGGAAGCGCAGCGCGGCGGCGACCGGCTCGCCGTCGTGGACGAACAGCCGCTTGTTGCCGTCCCGGACGCGCTCGAGCCACGGCTGGACGACGACCTGGCGGTGTCCTCCCCGGGTCGAGAGCTCGATGATGGACGCCGTGTTGGGGTCGTTGTCGCCGAGTCGCAGCACCCCGTGTCCGCTGAAGCCGTCGATCGGCTTGATGACGCACTCCCGGTGCCGGCCGACGAAGTCGTCGATCAGCTCCGCCGAGGCGGTGACGAGGGTGGGCGGGCAGAGGTCGGGGTGCTCCAGCGCCCACAGCTTCTCGTTCGCGATCCGCACCCCACGCGGATGGTTCACCATCAGCGTGCGGGCAGGGTCGACCCGGTCGAGGACGAGGGTGGCGTCCAGATAGCCGCGGTCCACCGGCGGGTCGGTCCGCAGGAGCACGGCGTCCGCGTCGCCGAGCCGCGTCCATCGGGTGTCGCCGCGACGGACGTCGTAGGTCCGCGCGACCGCGGCACCGTCGACGATGGCCAGGTCGGCCGGACCGCACGCCCGGACCCGGTGGCCTCGGCCGACCGCGGCCGAGACGATGCCGAGCGTGGTGTCGACGGTCGGGTCGAGCCGGTCCAGCGGGTCGCTGACGACGACGATGTCCATACCGGTGTCCATGGCGGTCATCGCCGGGTGCCGACGAGGAGGGCGATGCCGACGATGAGCTCGGCGGGCAGCAGCGCGATCGGGGCCAGCGGTTCGTCGAAGCCGGACGCCACCATGACGACCGCAGTGAGGACCACGTCCGCGATGACGAGCCCGGCGGCGACCGCGCAAGCCATGGGCCGCCAGCCGTGACGGCGCAGCCCGAGGGCGGCTAGGACGAACGCCGCGATCGACAGCGCGGAGCCGGCCGAGACGAGCGGGACTGTGAGCACGTCGAGGTCTCGGGTCAACGGGGGGAGCGAGTCGGCGCCGGCGTACAGGCCTGCGTTGAGCAGGAAGTAGAACCACAGGACGACTGCTGCCAGCCACGCGAGACGGACGCTCCACCGCTCGCCCGTGACCGCGCGGGCGCGGCGGGTGGCGACGACGAGGAGGAGCGGCACGAGGACCAGCACCAGCCCGGACAGGTTGCTCCACGGGTGGTCGGCAGTGATCTCCGCGAGCGTCTCGGCGGGGAGCCGGTTGACGGCAGTGTCGGTCGCCTCAGAGGCGTCGACCAGGGCCTCCTCGTAGCTGGCGGACAAGGTGAACGCGAGGACGACGTAGGCGACCCACGAGCCTGCCGCGACGAGGAAGGCAGTCGCGACGCCACGGCGAGCGGCCACGTCGACGGTCGCGCGGGGCGCGACCTCGGTTGTCACGAGGCCACCTCCTCCTCGGACCTCGAGGACGAGGTCGGCCGCGGGAGGGAGCGGGGTGCGCAGGTGAGCTGGGCAAGGAGCCGGATCCGCCAGTCGGCGGTCAGGAGGTCGTAGATGGTCATGTCCTGAAGGCGTTCCGTCGCGACGGAACGACGTTCCGTCGCCACCGGAAGGGGGTCAGGACGTGGTGACCTCCCAGGTCACGGCGACCGCAGGGTCCGGCCGGTAGCTGCAACGACGGCCGGTCCGGACAGAGACGTCCAGGTGCGCGCCCAGCTCCGGTGCGACCGCGGCGACCGCGGCGATCGCCCGCTTGATGCTGCGCGTCACGTTGACCCGGGCGCGCTCGTCGGTGGAGCCCTGCGGCCGGTCCCGCCCGAGGAGCCCGACCGCCCGGCTGAGCTCCTCCAGCAGCGCGTCCAGCTCCCATCGGGCACGACTGGCCCGGTCGGGGTCGTTCATCGCGTCGGCCTCGTCGATCTCCTCACGGAGATCGGCGATCCGGGCCCGGTAGGCGCGCTTGGCCTGGTTGTCGAGGGCGGGACCGAGGTCGGTCTGGACGGCCACGCTCCCTCCGGACGCGGTGCCCGCGAGGTCGATCGCGGAGACGTCCGTGCCGTTGGCGCGGAGCACCTCGACGAGCTGGAGCAGCCCGCGAGAGGTCTCGACGGTCGCGGTCCCGAACGGCGAGGTGATGACCCAGCCCGAGCTCTTCCGCGCGACGGTGCCCCGGCCACCGACCGCAGGCGCGACCGGCGCCAGCGGCGCGACCGGGGAGGTGGTGACGCCGGCCAGCGCGCGGCAGCGCTCCGCCATCACCACGGAGCCGGCCCGCTCCGCGACCGCGATGCCGGCCCGGTGGTGGCGCTCGGCGGCCTCCCGGTCCCCGAGCACGTCGCAGAGCATGCCGAGCGTCGTCGCCATGGGCACGACGATCGTCCCGCTTGCGGTGAGCCGCTCAGCGAACGGCTCGAGGTGCTGCCGCACCGCCCGCGCCATCCGGACGTCGCCGACCATCGCGGCTCCTAGCCCGCACACGCTGAGCGCGAACACCGCTTCGAGGCCGACCGCCACCGCGTCGATGCCGGACGAGGCACGTCCGAGATGGGCACGAGCACGATCCACCTCCCCCAGCACCCACGCAGTCAGGCCGAGCTCGGCGTGCAGGAACGGCGCCGGAAGGTCGCCGACAGCCGCGACGAGACGCTCGTACAGAGGTCGCACCGCCGGGTCGGGCTGGTCGTAGAGGAGAACCGTCGCCGTGCGGAAGCCGAGCTCGATGCCGTAGAGCTCGTCCGGGTGCAGCCATCCTTCCGCCGCGCGGACCGCGTCGTCGAGCAGCCCGAGCGCACCCTCCCGGTCACCGTAGAACGAGGCCAGGCAGGCCCTCCGGATCCCCGCAGCGAAACGCCAGTGCGGAGACGACGTCAGGTGCGCGTAGAGCTCGAGCCGCGCGAGCGCCGTCTCGGCACCGGGCACGTCGCCGTCCGCCAGCCTCTCGCCGAAGAGCCACTCATACCCCAGCAACGCGACCTCCGGGCGGCCCAGCCGCTCTCCGAGCTCGACGATCTCTCCGGCCGCCTGCTCCCGCGCGACGAAGTCGGCCGGGCTGATCGGCGCCAGGTGCCGGTCGGCCAGTGCCTGCACCAGCACGGCGGGGTCCCCGATCCGACGCGCCACCGCTACGGCCTCCTGGGCGGCGCGCCTCCCGGTCTCCTGCGCCGACGGCGCAGCCACGCTCGCCGCAGCGATCCGGCCCAGGATCCGGGCGCGCAGCGGACTGTCCTCGTCGCCGAGTGCCGCCGCTGCGCGTTCCAGCCGACGCACGGTGGTGAGGTCGGGCACGAAGGGGTTGGCGAAGCGTGCCCTTCCGGCCTCGGCTCTCGCGCGCAACACCGGGTCGAGCACGTCGGTGTCGGCCGCAACACCGAACGCCTCCTCGGCGCGCTGCATGTCGCCCAGCGCGGTCAGGGCCTCGCCCCGCTCGACCTGCAACCGGGCGATCGCGACCGGCTCGGCGTCGTACTTGCCCAGGACACCGGCGGCGAGCTCAGCCAGCGAGCTGGCCGCTCCCTCGTCGCCAGCGGCACGCAGACCGACGACAGCTTCGACGGCGGACGCCGTGGCGGCGCCCACCATCCCCGCGGGGAGGGCCAGGAGCCGCTGGCGAGCGGCGTCCGCGATGCCCGTCGTCGTGCCCTCGGCGGTCAGCGCGTCGGCCAACGCGAGCCGGAGCGTCCGGCGGTCCGTGGCGGGCACACCTTCGGCGGCTGCCTCGGCGAGCAGGGCGTGACGGAACCGCAGGCCGCCTCCCGGCTCGTCCACCACCAGGTCCTCGGACCGACCCTCGTCGATCGCGGCGACGACGTCCTCGACACCGCGCCCGAGGGCGCGGGCCAGCAGGACGAGCGATGTTCCCGGCGGGGCGATCGCCAGCGCCGCCAGGACCTGTCCGGTCTTCGGACCGAGCCGTTCGAACCGGCGCCGGAGCAGACCGGCAGCGACCTGGGGAGCGCCGTCCTGGGCGGCGAGGACGGCTGCCTCGCGGACGAAGAGGGGGACGCCGCCGGTTCGCTCCCACAACGCGGACCCGTCG
This sequence comes from uncultured Actinomycetota bacterium, assembly GCA_963724275.1. Lineage (GTDB taxonomy): Bacteria > Actinomycetota > Actinomycetes > Propionibacteriales > Nocardioidaceae > Nocardioides. The sequence continues at coordinate 689,606 of CAVRUB010000015.1, forward strand.
ACGGCGACCCCCGGTGCGGCGAGCTCGGCAAGTCGGGTCGTCTCCGCGAGCGACATGGCACCGAGTCGGACGACGTGATCGGCGGACGCGAGCAGCCCGGTGAGGTGATCGTGCCCAGGCTCGTCGGAGCGGGCGGTGACCAGCAGCGGGGCCGCCACACCCTGCAGCTGGCGTCCGAGCCGTTCGACGATCCAGGCGGAGGATTCGTCGGCCCAGTGCAGGTCCTCGACGATCACCAGCAACGGAGCCCGCGCCGCGATCATCGCGGCGACCGCATCGAGCTGCTCCCAGCGGGCGTCGTCACCACCGGGCCTGGGATCGCCAGCGGTCCGCAGGCCGGCGAGCGCCGAGAACGGTCCACCCCCTTGTTCGGCCTCGGTCCACACCACGTCGAAGCCGAGGCCGCGCGCCTCGCCGGACACCCGCGCTGTCAGCCGCGACTTCCCGATGCCGGCCTCCCCGAGCACGAGGCACAGCGGGGAGGAGCCCGCGCGGGCGGAGCGGACGGCTTCGGTCAGCCGGGCGACCTCGTCGACCCGACCGACGAACCCTGGATCAGGGCGGGCCCCGGCCGCAGTCATGCGGGACAGCGTGCCAGAAATGTTCCCTAGACTGGGGCGGTCATGACCACTCCCGCTGTCGCGCTCGCCGACCCGTGGCCCGCGCCCGTGGCGACCGGTGACATCGACGTGGTGGTGTCGCTGCCCGGCAGCAAGTCGCTGACCAACCGGGCGCTGGTGCTGGCGGCGCTGGCCGACGGCCCGTCTGTCGTACGACGAGCGTTGCGGTCCCGCGACACCCTGCTGATGGCGCGAGCACTGACCGCGCTCGGCGCGCGGGTCGAGACCGATGCCGACGACTGGACGGTGACGCCTCTCACCCCAGCGACATCCGTCGCCGCAGAGGTCGACTGCGGGCTGGCCGGCACGGTGATGCGGTTCGTGCCCCCGGTCGCGGGACTGGTCGACGGCCCGGTCGCCTTCGACGGCGACCCGCACATGCGCAACCGGCCGGTCGGCGAGGTGCTGACCGCTCTGACCGCCCTCGGCGTCGAGGTCGACGACGGCGGGCGGGGGTCGCTGCCGTTCTCGGTCACCGGCAAGGGCGCGGTGCCGGGCGGCACGGTCGTGATCGATGCGTCGGCGTCGTCGCAGTTCGTGTCGGCGCTGCTGCTCGCGGGCGCCCGCTACGACCGGGGCGTCGACGTCCGGCACGACGGCAAGCCGATCCCGTCCCTCCCGCACATCGAGATGACGGTCGCGATGCTCCGCGAGCGAGGGGTCTGCGTCGACGACGCCGACCCGAACCGTTGGGCCGTCGCGCCGGGACCGATCGCCGCCCACGACGAGACGATCGAGCCCGACCTCTCCAACGCTGCCCCGTTCCTGGCGCTGGCGGCGGTGACCGGCGGCTCGGTCACCGTGCGTGACTGGCCGGCGACCACGAACCAGGCAGGCGACGGCTTGCGCGACCTGCTCACGCAGATGGGCTGCACCGTCGAGCGGGCTGGCGTGGGGCTCCGGGTGACCGGGCCGGCGGGCGGCCACCGCGCCCTCCGCGGGCTCGACGCCGACCTCCACGACGTCGGCGAGCTGGCGCCTGCGCTCGCCGCGCTCTGCGCGCTCGCCTCGACGCCCTCCCACCTGCGCGGCATCGCCCACATCAGGGGCCACGAGACCGACCGGCTCGCGGCTCTGGCGGCCGAGCTCGGCTCGCTCGGCGCCGACGTCACCGAGCACCCCGACGGGCTCTCGATCCGTCCGGCGCCGCTCACCGGGGGCGTGTTCCACACCTACGCCGACCACCGGATGGCGCACGCCGGGGTCGTCCTCGGTGCGGCCGTTCCCGGCGTGCTGGTCGAGGACGTGGCCACGACCAGCAAGACCTTCCCCGACTTCCCCGGCTTCTGGGCCGCACTGCTGTGAGGCTCTGGAGCCGGGGATGACCGGTCGTTACGACGAGTTCGACGTCGAGCACTACGAGCGGCCGCGGCGTCGTACCCGCCCCCGCACGAAGGAGCGCCCGAGCTACGACGACGCGGTCGACGGCCACGTGATGACCGTCGACCGCGGCCGGTTCACGCTGGTCGTCGACGGTCGCAGGGTGATGGCGATGAAGGCTCGCCCGCTCGGCCGCAAGGGCGTCATCGTCGGCGACCGGGTGCGGGTCGTCGGTGACACCTCCGGCGCGGACGGCACCCTGGCCCGGATCGTGGAGGTCGCGGACCGCAGCACCGTGCTTCGTCGTACGGCGGACGACGACGACCCGGTCGAGCGGGTGATCGTCGCGAACGCGACGCAGCTGGTCGTGGTGACTGCGCTGGCCGACCCCGAGCCACGGTCGCGGTGGATCGACCGCGCCCTGGTCGCGGCGTACGACGCCCGGCTCGCTCCCCTGCTCTGCCTCACCAAGGCCGACCTCGAGGATCCCGAGTCGCTGCTGTCGACCTATCGCTCCCTCGGGGTGCCCTGGGTGGTGACCCACCGCGACGGCGGTCGGATCGTCGGTCTCGAGGACCTCCACGAGCGACTCGCCGGACGCACCAGCGTGCTCGTCGGGCAGAGCGGCGTCGGCAAGTCCACCCTTGTCAACGCGCTGGTGCCGGACGCCCGTCGCGAGACCGGGGACGTCAACGCCGTCACCGGTCAGGGCCGGCACACGTCGACGTCGGCGATCATGCTCGAGCTGCCCGACGACGCAGGGTGGATCGTCGACACCCCGGGCATCCGGTCCTTCGGCCTGGCCCACGTCCAGCCGGAGCACCTCATCGAGGCGTTCCCCGACCTCGACGAGATGACCGAGGACTGCCCGCGCGGCTGCACGCACGGCGACGACGAGCCCGAGTGCGGGCTCGACGTAGCCGTCGCCGAGGGCGATGTCGAGCCCGAGCGGGTGGCGTCCTTCAGGCGGCTGTTGTCCGCTCGCTCCGTCACCGACTACTGAGCGCCCGGACGGGGCTCGGTTCAGTCGCCGACGCCGTACCACGCGATCTGCGCACCCGCGTCGCCGGTGAGAACCGCGTAGACCAGCGTCAGGACCGCCAGACCGGCGAGGACGAGGCCCACCACCACGCGCACGGCTCCGTCCCGACGGTGCAAGCCGGAGGCGACGAGGGCGGCTGCCGCGAACCCCGTGGTCGCCCACCGGAAGACGTTCGCCCGGCTCTGGTGGGTCTCCAACAGCTCGGCAAGCGGTCCGCCGTACGGATTTCCGTCCACCAGGTCCTCGCCGGTGAGGTACGCCGTCCAGACCGCGCCGACCGCGATCACCGCCGCCACGGCAACCGGCCAGCGCAACCAGTCCCGCCACCGGCCCGGGACCACGTAGACCAGGGCGGCCACGGCCGCGAGCGGGGTGAGGACGACGGCCGCGTGGACCACCAGCGCGTGCAGCGGCAACCCGTTGAACTCCATGGCAAGCGGAAGCATCACACGTTCTTACACGAGGCAGAGGCACCCGTGGTTCATCCCTCGACCCACCGGGACGGGAAGGGCAACCGGGCAGGGCAACCGGGCAGGGCAACCGAGCAGGGCAATAGGGTGACCCCCGTGGGCACCGACTACACCGACGATCTCCGGCTGGCGCACCTGCTGGCGGACGACGCGGACTCGATCAGCCAGGCCCGCTTCAAGGCGATCGACCTGCACGTGATGAGCAAGCCCGACCTGACGCCGGTGACCGATGCCGACCAGGCCGTCGAGGAGTCGATCCGCCGTACCCTCTCGAAGACCCGCAGCCGCGACGCCATCACCGGTGAGGAGACCGGCACCTCGGGCCACTCCCAACGCCGCTGGATCATCGACCCCATCGACGGCACCAAGAACTTCGTCCGCGGCGTCCCGGTCTGGGCCACCCTGATCGCGCTGGCCGTCGACGACGAGGTGGTCCTCGGGGTCGTCTCGGCTCCGCTGCTGCAGCGACGCTGGTGGGCCTCGGCCGACCAGGGCGCGTGGACGGGCAGGTCCCTGCTGAAGTCCATGCGGTGCCAGGTCTCCGACATCCGGCGCCTCGAGGACGCCTCGTTCTCCTACTCCTCGATCTCCGGCTGGGAGGACCGCGGCCTGGGCGAGGACGTCCTGGCGCTCATGCGGCGGGTGTGGCGGACCAGGGCGTACGGCGACTTCTGGTCCTACATGCTGCTCGCCGAGGGCGCCGTCGACGTGGCGGCCGAGCCCAGTCTCGAGACCTACGACATGGCGGCGCTGGACATCATCGTCCGCGAGGCCGGCGGTCGGTTCACCTCGCTCGACGGCGCCGACGGACCGTGGAGCGGCAACGCGCTGGCGTCCAACGGTCACCTGCACGACGCCGCGCTGTCGTTCCTCGGCTCGGCGCCCGACGGTGGCGACGACCCCGACTGGCCGACGAGCGGCCCCGGCACCGTTTCGGACATCTGGTCCAGGAACCCGCGCCGCGAGTAACCTGATTCCCATGCGCATCAACCAGGTCCTCCAGGGCAAGCAGCTGCGGGACGTCGTCACGATCAGCCCCGACGCTGGCGTTCGCGAGCTCATCGCGACGCTCGCCGAGCACAACATCGGTGCCCTGATCGTCAGCGCCGACGGCACTTCCCTCGATGGCATCGTGAGCGAGCGCGACGTCGTGCGACGGATGCACAGCGACGGGACGGTCATCGACAACACCGTCGGCGCGATCATGACGGACATCGTGAAGACCTGCTCACCGGAGGACACGCTCGACGACGTCATGATGGTGATGACCGAGGGCCGGTTCCGGCACATCCCCGTGTGCGACGAAGACCGCCTGGTCGGCATCGTGAGCATCGGCGACCTGGTCAAGCACAAGATCGACCAGCTCCAGTTCGAGCGGGACCAGCTCGACAGCTACGTCCACCGGACCTGAGGGCCCGCGCCGGTCGCTGCCGGTCGCCGGGGCGACCTCCCGACGGTCGGGCACACCGTCCTAGGGTGGGACCCATGGACAAGCCTGAGATCGAGTTCTTCGACCCCGAGCCGCCCACCGAGCTGGAGATCACCGAGGTCACGGTCGGCGACGGTGCCGAGGCGACCGCCGGCAGCAACGTGTCGGTGCACTACGTGGGCGTCGCCCACTCGAGCGGTGAGGAGTTCGACGCGTCGTACAACCGAGGTGCCCCTCTGCAGTTCCGCCTGGGTGTCGGACAGGTCATCCAGGGCTGGGACAACGGTGTGCAGGGCATGAAGGTCGGTGGCCGGCGGCAGCTGGTCATCCCGCCGCACCTCGGGTACGGCGACCGCGGTGCCGGTGGCGTGATCAAGCCCGGCGAGACGCTGATCTTCGTCGTCGACCTTCTCGGGGTCAGCTGACCCCGACGGGCGAGGAGGTCTCGCCGGCAGCCGGCGAGACCTACCAGGGCAGGTTGTCGGTGACCGGACCGGTCGCGACCCGGGCCGACTGCGCCGCGACGGTGACCACGTCGCCGTCCTGGAGCTGTCGGCCGCGGCGGGTCTCGACGTCGCCGTTGACACGCACCATCCCTGCGGCGAGCAGCGGCTTGGCCTCCGAGCCGGAGTCGATCAGGTTGGCCAGCTTGAGGAACTGGCCGAGCTTGATGGCGCCGTCGGAGATCGGGACATCAACGGGTTCGGGCATGCGACCAGCCTAGGTGGAAACGACGTCAGTGGACGGCCAGGGACGCGGCGTGGATGATCACACCGACCAGGCCGCCGACGATCGTGCCGTTGATCCGGATGAACTGCAGGTCCCGGCCGACGTGCAGCTCGATCCGTTGCGAGGCCTCCTTGCCGTCCCACCGCTCGATGGTGTGGGTGATGATCGCCGTGACCTCGCTGCCGTAGCGGTCGACCGCGAAGACGGCGAGGTCGGCGCCCGCGTGGTCGAGCCGGCTGCGGAGCGCCGCATCGTTCCTCAGCCGGGTGGCGAACACGTCGACCTCGAGCAGCAGCCGCTGGTGCACGGCACCGGTCGGGTCGTCGAGCGACTTGACCAGCGCCTCCCGCAGCGCCGTCCACACTGCGATCGCGGTCCGGATCACCGCAGGATGGTCCAGCACCCGTTCCTTGAGCCGCTCCGCGCGCTCCTGGGTGGCCGGGTCGGTCAGCAGGTCGGTCGCGAGCCGGTGCAGCATCGAGTCCAGCGCGCGGCGCGCGCGGTGGTTCGGCTGTGAGCGGATCTCGGAGATCCACCGCACCATCTCGAGGTGCAGCCGGTTGATGACGTAGGTGTTGACGCTGTCCGGCGCCCACCACGGCGCCCGCTCGCCGATCACGTCGTGCACCGTGTCCGGGTTGGCGAGCAGCCAGTCGTGGAGCTCGGTGAGGGCGAGGTCGACAAGTCCGTGGTGCAGGTCGTCGGCGAGAGCCTCCTCGAGCAGTCCGCCGAGCAGCGGCGCGACCCGCTCTTCGCGGAACCGCGGCGTGAGCGCGTCGTTGACGAGCGACTCGATGTGGTCGGGCCGCACCTTGGACAGGCCGATCGCCGCGAGGTCGGCGAACTCCTCGACCACGCGCTTGCCGTTGGCCGGTACCGCCAGCCAGGTGGCGACCCGCTGCGAGATCCCGACCGCCAGGATCCGCTCGCGGATGATCTCCTCCTGCAGGAAATTCTCCCCGACGAACTGCTCCAGCCCCTTGCCGAGGTCGTCCTTGCGCTTCGGGATCAACGCGGTGTGCGGGATCGGCAGACCGAGCGGGTGCTTGAAGAGCGCCGTCACCGCGAACCAGTCGGCGATCGCGCCCACCATCGACGCCTCTGCGCCGGCGTTCACGAAACCCCAGAAGCCGTCCTGGCCCAGGGTCGCCACGTAGACCGCGGCGGCGAACAGCAGCAGCGAGACCGCCACGGTGCGCATCCGCCGCAGCGCGCTTCGCCGTACGGCGTCCGTGGCGTCTCCCACCAGAGGGTCGATCGGCAGCGTGGGTGCAGTCACCGCGTCATTATCGATGGTCGCTTCACACGGCTCCGCTCGTACCTCGCTCTCCCCGCTCAGACGACACTCCCCCGCGCGGCGAGTCGTCCCCGGATCCGACCGGTCCGTCCGGGACGCTGGGCGATGTGTCCTTCCCCGCACGCGTCGCTGTCGCCTGCCTTCTGGCAGGCGTGCTGAGCACCCTCGGGGGTCCGGCGGTCGCCCACTCCGACGACTCGGCCGACGAGCCGCGCGAGCGACACGCGGCGGACACGCCCTACTCCACGCTCGCGATGCGCGACCTCTTCGTCGCCCGGCCGAGGCTCGGCATGCTCGAGTCGCTGGTGGCCAGCGCGTTGCTGGCGCGGCCCACGGACGGTAGGCAGGACCCAGGCGGCGACGGCTACCGCGGTCCGAGCCGGAAGCGCTGCGGGAAGCGGATCTGCGTCCACTACGCGGTGCGCGGTGCCGACGCGCCGCCGTCGCGGCGGTGGGTACGACGCACGCTGCGGGTGCTCGGCAGTGTCTGGGACCACGAGGTCGACGGTCTGCGCTTCCGGCCGCCGCCGTCCGACCGGCGTCGAGGCGGCGACAGCCGCTTCGACGTCTACCTGGCCGAGCTCGGCAGCCGCGGCCTGTTCGGCTACTGCACGCCGGAGCGCCGGGTGCGGGGCGAGAGGTTCGCAGCCTCGAGCTACTGCGTGCTCGACGACGACTTCGCCCGCCGGCAGTTCGGCGCGCGAGCCGTCGACAGCCTGCGGGTCACCGCAGCGCACGAGTTCTTCCACGCGATCCAGTTCGGCTACGACTTCCGTGAGGACCCGTGGCTCCTCGAGTCCACGGCCACCTGGATCGAGGAGACGTTCGCCGACCGCGTCGACGACAACCGCCGGTACCTGAGGTACGGCACCGTCCGCCGGCCCGGCGTGCCGCTCGACGACTTCGCCAACGACCGCTACGCGCACTACGGCACCTGGGCCTGGTGGGAGTACCTCACCGACCGGCACGGCGACGGTCTGGTGCGAGCGGTATGGCGACAGGCCGACACAGTCGGAGGCGCCCCCGACCGGCACTCCGTCAAGGCCCTGGAGACGGTGCTCGACCGGCACAACGGGCTGGCTCGCGCGCTGACGTCGTACGCCGTGGCCAACCTGGCGCCTGCGGACACCTATCCCGAAGGACGCAGGTGGCCGGCGGCCCGGGTCGGCCGGGTCGTGACCCTCGACCGCTCCCGGCGTGGTGCGAGCAGGCAGGTCCGGATCGACCATCTCGCGGCCCGGCACGTCGTGTTCGTGCCGACCCGCGACCTGAGGGGCTACCGGCTCCGGTTGACCGTCGACGCACCCCGGCAGCGGGCGACGGCGCGGGTGATCGTGGTCCGCACCGACGGCCGCCGCGCCCGGCACGCCGTACACCTCGATCGCCGCGGCGACGGCGCGCTGACCGTGAGGTTCGACCGCCGTGCGGTGGCGCAGGTCGTGGTCACGCTGGTGAACACCTCCACCCGCTACCGCTGCCGCCGGCACACGATGTTCGCGTGCGGCGGCCGGCCGCGCGACGACGACGCCCGGTTCCGGGTGACGGCCCGGGCCGTCGGCCGCTGACCTACGGCGTCCGCTCGTCCCAGCGCAAGGTCGCAGCCACCCCGGACGCCAGTGCGAACTCCTGCGGCAGCGGCGCCTCGTGCGGGAGGACCGTCGCCTCTGCGCCGGTGAGGGCCGCGGCCGCCACCAGCACCTGATCGGCTGGGAGCGGTCCTGCGGACAGGGCCGGTTCCGGCAGCGCCAGTCCCGGATGGTCGCCGGCGTCGACCGTGGTCTCCCGTGCGTCCGTGAGGTCGAGGACCAGTCGCTCCACCTCGCCCTTCACGAACGCGTCGGCCACCCGATCGGGTCCGGTGAGCACACCCTGGGAGACCGCCGTCCCTCGCGCCAGCTCCTGCAGCAGCTCGTCGGTGTCGCGGGCGCGGATCTCGTCCAGGTAGCGCTGAACGTCGTCCCACAGCGCCTCCTCCGAGACACCGGCGGCGCGGCCACCGGACTCACTCACCACGACGGTCGCGTCGATACCTTTCAGCAGGTCGGCGAGGTCCGAGCGGGCTCGTACGTCGCCGCAGAGCACGACGAGTCTCGGCCGGTGTCGCGCAGGTGGAGCGAGATGTAGGGACCGGGACGGGCGAGCACGGCTCGGATCTGGTCGAGTTGCATCTCGGTGCCGTACCCGGCGTCCGACGTGGCATACGCGACCGAGAAATTGTCGAAAAAGCAGATGCTCGGCCACGAAGATGGCATCCTGCCCGGGTGCGAATCCCCCGTGCCCTTGTTGCCCTGCCCGTCACCCTGATCCTCGGTCTCACCCTCGGTGGACCGATCGCGGTCGCTGATCCGCCTGCCCCTCCTGGTTCGAAAGCGTCACCGGCCGGCAAGGACCACCGAGCCGCGCAAGCCGAGGAAGCGCTCGCCAACGTCGAAGCCATCATCGCCGGTCACGCCGACCGCAGCGGGAGCCACGGCCCGAGCCGCGACTACACCCTCGCGCTCAACGAGCTCATCAAGCTGAAGGACGCGCTCGCAGGTGCCGACAAGGAGCGGGCCATCCAGATCCTGGCGCGCCCGGGGCAGCCTGGAGACGACTACATCCCGGGCGCCCTGCCGCACGTCACGTGCGGCCCGGAGATCTGCGTCCACTACACCGAGACCGGTGGCAACGCGGCCAAGGGCTCCGACGGCGACCCGGCGACGATCCCGACCTACATCACGCAGGTCCTCAACACGCTGGAGCAGATCAACACCGACTACGTCGCGGCGGGCTACCGCACGCCCAAGCGCGACGGGGGCATCGGTGGTGGCACGAACAAGGTCGACATCTACATCGGCAACATCGGCAACCAGGGCCTCTACGGCTTCTGCACGTCCGACGACCCGCACAACCCGACCGACCCGGACGGCAACCCGGGCACCAACGACCCTGACGACTACAGCTTCTGGGCCTACTGCGCCCTCGACAACGACTACGCGAAGGACGAGTTCCCGACCAACACCCCGATCGAGAACATGCGCGTCACGGCTGCGCACGAGTACTTCCACGCCGTCCAGTACGCGTATGACGCCTTCGAGGACGGCTGGATCCTGGAGTCGACGGCCACCTGGGTCGAGGACGAGATGTTCGACGACGTCAACGACAACCGGTACTACCTTCCGAACAGCCCGCTGAAGGCGCCGCACATCCCGGTCGACACCTACGGCGACAACTTCCACTACGGCACCTGGATCTGGTGGCGCTACCTCACCGAGAAATTCCCGGCCAAGACCGGCATGCTCCCGAAGCTGGTGCTGGACGTCTGGAAGCGGCTGGACGGAGCTCCCGGCGGTCCCGACCGGTACTCCACGCAGGGACTGTCCCAGGTCCTCGCCGGTCGTGGCACCACGATCCAGAAGGAGCTCCAGCAGTTCTACGGGGTCAACCGGCACCCGCGCACCTACTACGAGGAGGGCAACGCCTACAAGGCGTCGCCCACCGCACTCACCATCAACTACAGCGGCGCGCAGCGGAAGGGTGCGTACTCCAAGCCCCGACACATGTCCTCCAACACGGTGAAGCTGAACCCCAAGGGGCTCAGCCAGCGGGACTGGAAGCTCAGGCTCTCCTTCAACGCGCCGGACACCGCGCGCGGCGGAGCGTTCGTGGTCATCGTCTACAAGTCGGGCGGCGGGCTCTCGACGTCGCTGGTCCGGCTGAACACCAACGGTGGCGGCTCCAAGACGGTGCCGTTCAGCAGCGCGAACATCGACCACGTCGACGTGCTGTTCGTGAACACCAGCACTCGGTTCAAGTGCTGGCAGAGCAACACCTCGCCGTACTCCTGCCTGGGCACACCGAAGGACGACCGGCTCCGGTCCGAGTTCTCCGGCAAGGCGTTCCGCTCCTGAGGATCAGCGACGTGGCGTACTGGCCGCGTCGCTGATCGCTCGGCGTCCGTGACCGCAGCAGGACGGTGGACCTCGTGGCTACCGTGGGCGGGTGACCACTCCGACGTACGAGCTCAACGACGGCCGCACCATCCCCGCCATCGGCTTCGGGACCTATCCGCTCCGCGGCACCGATGCAGTCGCGGCGGTCCTCAGCGCCATCGAGGTGGGCTACCGGCTGATCGACACCGCGGTCAACTACGAGAACGAGGCGTCGGTCGGCGAGGCGCTGCGGCAGTGCGGGGTGCCGCGTGACGAGCTGTTCGTCACCAGCAAGCTGCCCGGCCGCCACCACTCCTACGACGAGGCGATCGGCTCGGTCGAGGGATCCCTCGACCGGCTCGGGCTCGACCAGCTCGACCTCCACCTCATCCACTGGCCGAACCCGTCCGTAGGTCTGTACGTCGACGCGTGGCGGGCACTCGTGGAGCTGCGCGAGAGGGGCCTGGTCCGGTCGATCGGCGTATCGAACTTCACCCGCGCCCACCTCGACCGGATCATCGCCGACACCGGCGTTGTGCCGGCGGTGAACCAGGTAGAGCTGCACCCCGTCTTCCCCCAGGTCGAGATGCGCGCCACCCACCAGCAGCTGGGCGTGCTGACCGAGGCGTGGAGCCCGCTGGGCAAGCGGGCTGCGCCGTACGACGAACCCGCGGTGGCGTCGGCGGCCGAGCGCCTGGGGGTCACCCCCGCCCAGGTGATCCTGCGCTGGCACGTGCAGATCGGATCGCTGCCGATCCCGAAGTCGGCGACCGCTTCGCGGCAGGCCGAGAACCTCGACGTCTTCGGATTCTCGCTCACTGCCGACGAGGTCGCCACGATCACCGCGCTCGGGCAGTCGGACGGACGGCTGTTCGGTGGCGACCCGGACGTGCACGAGGAGATGTAGCTCCGGTCAGCCCTGCTCGCTCCGGTGCCGGTCGGCCAGCTCGGTAGGTGCAATCGCCAGCCACGCGTCGAGGAGCACGTCACGCAGGTGGTCGTCGCTGATCCGTCCCAGCTCGACGAGCACGCCGGCGTAGCCGTTGAAGTGCGGGATGTGGAAGACCCCCGGCGGCGGGTCGGCGAGCAGGGCCTCCTTCTCGACGAGGCCGTCGGTGCGCACGCCGAGCACCGGCAGCTCCGGCGGCACCTCGTCGCCGTACCGCTTGATGTCGGCCTTGCTGAACGGCCGCTCCCACGCGAACGTCTTACCCCGCACGCTCCATGCCCGGCGATCACGGTGGTCGGTCTCGACCACCCCCGGTAGCGCCAGCGCCAAGGTCGCGACGTCGTCCAGAGTTGCCATGGCAGCAAGGTACGACTTCTCGTCGGCCCCCGCTGTCCGCGGCGAGGCCTAGCCTGGCTCGCATGACCGACGCGGACGCCGTGCGCCGGGTGGCGCTGCCGCTGCCGCGCGCCTACGAGGCGCTGATCGGCGGTCGATGGAAGCTCAAGGTCCGCCAGTTGGTGTTCGTGGCGTTCTCGAAGGACGAGCGGCGGTTCGGCTTCGGCTTCCCGCGCGAGGAGCGCGACGCCCTCATCGCATCGGCCCCGGACGTCTTCTTCCTCCCGCCGCAGCGCGACCTGCGCTACCAGTGGGTGTGCGCCCACCTTGCCGCGATCGACGAGGAGGAGATGGCGGAGCTGGTCACCGACGCCTGGCGGATGTGCGTGCCGGTGATGCTGCACGACCTCCCCGAGCTGCCGTCGCCGGTCGCGCAGGTGTGGTCGTTGCTCGACGACGGTGCCTACGCCGACGCCGGGCCGTTGCTCCACCCCGACCTGCGCTGGCGCGACCGCGAGGTCGAGATCAGCGGCCGCAACGAAGTGCTCGCCCATCTCCGGCACCACCCCCGGCCGCGGCCGCCGCGCGAGGTCGAGGTGCAGGACGGGCAGGTCTACCGCTGGGTCCGGTGACCCGGTCCGAGCCTCCCGGCGGGTCTCGACAAGACGGTTCCGTGCTCGTTGCGGGGGCAGGGCATCAGTGCCAGACTGCGAAGGCTGGGGGTCCGTCTTGGGAGGGGTGGAGAGATGCGCCGCTGGCTCATCGGAGCACTGGCAACCGCGGTCGTCACCGCGATGTGCGCGGGACTGACGATCGCGGAGGGAGCGCCCACGGCGCCCGGCCGCGATCAGGACCGGCTGGATGCCTACACGGCGACCGTCGCTCCGTCCGAGCTCTCGGTCATCACCGAGCAGGGCTTGGACGTGACCGGTCAGCGTCGGGTCAAGGGTGGGCTCGAGGTCGAGCTCGTCATGAGTCCCGCGCAGGCAGACCTGCTCGAAGCCCACGGTGTCGAGGTCAGGCTCACCCGCGTGAAGGGCGGGCTGACGGTGCGCCAGTTCGCGGCTCAGCAGGCTGTGGCCGGCTTCGACGTCTGGCGGTCCTACGACGAGGCCGGCGGTATTCGGGACCAGCTCTACGCCGCGGCCAAGCGGAACCCGCAGCTGGTCAAGCTCGAGGTCCTCGGCCACACCGGCCAGGGCCGCGAGATCATCGGCGTAAAGCTGACCCAGGGTGCCCGCGAGGTGCCGGACGGCGCGCGCCCGGCGGTGCTCTACAGCTCCACCCAGCACGCCCGCGAGTGGATCTCCACCGAGGTCAACCGCAGGTTGATGAACCACTACATCAACCGGTGGCGGGCCAACGACCGGGAGGTCCGCAAGCTCCTGCAGACGACCGAGATCTGGTTCGTCCTGGTAGCCAATCCTGACGGCTACCAGTACACGTTCGACCACGAGCGGCTGTGGCGGAAGAACCTCCGCGACAACGACGGCGACGGCGAGATCACGCTCGCCGACGGCGTGGACCCCAACCGCAACTTCCCCAGCCACTGGGGTTGGGACGAGGAGGGCTCGTCGTCGATCACGTCGAGCCAGACCTACCGCGGTCCTGCCCAGATGTCGGAGCCCGAGACCGAGGCGATGGTCGGGCTGCTCGACCGGATCGGGTTCGCGTTCCAGGTCAACTGGCACTCGGCCGGCCAGTGGCTGCTCTACGCCGAGGGCTGGCAGACCAGCACGCCGACGGCGGACGACCCCATCTACTACGCCATGTCCGGCAACCTGGACGACCCGGCGATCGAGGACTTCCACCCCGGCCTGAGCTCGGACGTCCTCTACGTCACCAACGGCGAGACCACCGACTACGCGCACGCGAAGACCGGCGCGCTGGCCTGGACGCCGGAGCTCTCGGAGGGATGCGACGGGTGTGGGTTCGTCTTCCCGGACGACCCCGCCTTGGTGGAGGAAGAGTTCCAGCGCGTCCTGCCGTTCGCTCACTCCGTCGCCCGTTCGGCGGTCGACCCCGACGACCCGAAGACGGTCACGGGGATCGAGACCAAGCCGTTCTACGTCGACAGCGACGACCCCTACAAGAGCGGCAACCCGGGCGCGCAGCTGAGCTTCACCAAGTCGTACGGCGACCCCCAGCCGGTCGCGGTGATCGCCAAGCGCAGTCTCGGCGCCGTCCAGGTCAAGTACCGGATCAACGGCGGCGCGGTGCAGACCGCTCCTACGACCGAGTGGCAGGGCGGGGAGGAGTACACACCGGCGTCCGTCCACTACCGCCAGATGCGCGGCGTGGTGACCGGCACCGACCCCGGGGACTCGGTCGAGGTCTGGTTCGAGGGAGGCGGACAGTCAAGTGACTCGTTCACCTACGACGCCGTCTCCGAGACCGGCCACCGGGTGCTCGTCGTGGCGGCCGAGGACTACACCGGTGCCTCACCCGTGCAGGCAGCGGGCCCGCACCATGCCGACGAGTACGTCGACGCCCTCGCCGCCAACGGCGAGGACGCCGACGTCTACGACGTCGACGCCGCGGGCCGGCTCGCTCCGGACGCCCTGGGCGTTCTGAGCCACTACGAAGCCGTCCTCGTGGAGACCGGTGACGACCTGGTGACCCGCGCGGCGGGTCGGGCCGGGGGCAACGCGGACCGGCTGGCGCTCGACGAGCTGCTGGAGCTCCGCGCCTTCCTCAACGAGGGCGGCAGGGTGATGCTCGCCGGTGACTCCGCCGGCCAGCAGTACACCAACGCCGCCGTCGGCAACCAGCTCTACGACCCGAAGGGCGAGATCGCCTGCAACCCGCTACCCGCGGGCACGGACGAACGGCGCTGCCTGCCGTTGTTCGGCTCGTTCTTCGGCGGCGACAGCATGAACGACGTTGTGCAGTACCGCCTGGGTGCGTACCTGGCCGTGGCCAACGACGGCCACACCGGCGGCGCGGCGTACGACTCGGTGGGAGTCGACGACCCGTTCACCGGGCTCAGCTGGGGCCTCGACGATCCCGTCTTCGCCGGCAACACGATCCGGCGGTCGTCATTCATCGCCACCAGCGGGATCCTTCCGGTCGACGAGTACAAGCAGTTCGAGAGCTGGCCCTCGGCGCGCTACGACAAGCCCGGCGGACCGTTCTCTCCGCACACCGGTGACCAGTACGTCTACTCCCAGATCGCCGACGTCTCCTACAAGCGGCTCACCCGCGAGATCGACGTGCCGGACTCCGGCGGGTCGCTGACCTTCTGGACGTCGTACGACACCGAGGCGCACTGGGACCACCTGTTCGTGGAGGCGCACACCCCGGGCGAAGACAACTGGACCACGCTGCCGGACGCCAACGGGCACACCACGCAGGACCCCGGTCTCGCCTGTCCGCAGGCGACCTCGGGCGGTTGGCGGACGCTGCATCCGCATCTCGACCACTACCAGACCCAGACCGGCGCCGAGACGTGTGACCCGAGCGGCACCACTGGCGACTGGCATGCCTCGAGCGGCAGCTCCGGAGGCTGGCAGGAGTGGAGCATCGACCTGTCGGCGTACGCCGGCGAGACCGTCGAGGTCTCCATCGCCTACGCCAGCGACTGGGCGACGCAGGGCCTCGGCGTGTTCGTGGACGACGTGACGCTGCCCGACGGCACCAGCACCTCGTTCGAGACCGGTCTCGACGGCTGGGCGATCAGCGGACCGCCCGAAGGCAGCGGGGCGAACGTCAACAACTTCGTCCGGACCGACGCGTCGAGCTTCCCTGTCGGCAACGCCATCTCGACGCCGGACTCGCTGCTGCTGGGGTTCGGCCTGGAGGGCGTCTCGACCGAGGCCGAGCGCAATGCGGTCATGGAGAAGGTGCTCGACCACCTGCTGGAGTAGGCCTTCACAGCCTCACGTCAGGCGGCAAGCGAGACGAGCAGGCCGCCCAGGGCGAAGGTCAGGATGCCGACGACCAGTGTCGAGGTGGCGATGGAGGGGACGTACCGGCGCCACCCGGAGGCGGCTTCCGCGCCGTGGTACTCGTGCGTCAGCGCGTGTCCCTTGCCCCGACCCAGCAGCCACAGGTTGACCGGGTAGGCCGCGACGAAGGCGGCGCTCAGCGCGATGACCAGGCCGACCCAGAAGGTCGGGTTGACCAGGCCGGCTTCCATCGCACCGGGGATCAGCGCGATCACGGTGTTGTCGACCAGCTCCATGATCGCGATCGACAGCGTGTCGGCGGCCAGCACGACCGACAGCGCCGCGCCGATTCCCAGGCCGGCCTTCAGCAGGGGCAGCGTCGAGAGCAGGTAGCCGAAGAAGAAGGCCAGTGAGACGGCCAGCACGATCGTCCAGCCCGCCGTCAACCCGATCGCGGTCCCGATGACCAGTCCGAGGATCTCGCCGATGGCGCAGCCGGTTAGGCAGTGCAGCGTCGCGCTCAGTGCGAGGGTCCGGGTGCCAGCAGGTCCAGGGGCGTGGTGGTTGTGGTCCATAACGCGATGAACTATACCCCCCAGGGGTATATTCCCGCTACCTGGCGGGACTGTCGGCGGCAGCACCTAACGTGGACCTCAGCCGACACAGAGCGAGGTGCGCGCATGACCAGCAGCACGACCGACCTGGGGCAGAGCTGGGACCCCAACACCCTCCACGCCCGTTACGACGAGGTCCGGTCCTTCACCGAGACGCTGGCCGCGCCGCTCTCCCCCGAGGACCAGACCGTCCAGTCGATGCCGGACGTCTCCCCCACGAAGTGGCACCGAGCCCACGTGACCTGGTTCTTCGAGACCTTCGTGCTCGCCGACAACGAGCCGGAGTTCGCGCCGTTCCAGGACAAGTACTGGTTCCTCTTCAACAGCTACTACGAGGGCATCGGGCCGCGTCACAGCCGTCCCGACCGCGGGCTGATCAGCCGGCCGGGCGCCAACGACGTCGGCGTCTACCGCCGCAACGTCGACGACCGGATGCGCGACCTGCTCACCAGCCTCGACGAGGGGACTCTCTCCAAGCTGGGCAGCACGATCGAGCTCGGCTTCCACCACGAGCAGCAGCACCAGGAGCTGCTCCTCATGGACATCAAGCACGTCCTCTCACGCAACCCGCTGCGACCGGCCTACGCCGGCGCGCCCGGTCGAGACCACCCAGACCGACGCGCTCGGGTGGGTCGAGGTCGACGGTGGACTGATCGAGGTCGGCCACGAGGGCGACGGGTTCTGCTTCGACAACGAGCTCCCGCGCCACGAGCAGTGGTTGCGGCCGTTCCGGATCGCCGACCGGCTGGTGACCAACGGCGAGTGGCTGGAGTTCATGGCCGACGGTGGTTACCGGCGCCACGAGCTCTGGCTCTCCGACGGCTGGGCCAAGGTGCAGACCGAGCGTTGGCGGGCGCCGTTCTACTGGACCGAGGACGACGGCACCTGGCTCGAGCACACGCTCCACGGCACCTGGCCGGTCAACCCAGGACTGCCGGTGAGCCATGTCAGCTTCTACGAAGCCGAGGCCTATGCGGCCTGGGCCGGCAAGCGACTGCCCAGCGAGGCCGAGTGGGAGCATGCCGCGCGGGTCTCGTCAGGCTCGACCACCGGGGGGGTCACCGGCAACCTCGCCAACACCAGCAGCTGGCACCCCGAAGCAGCGGATCCGGCAGACGGTGGGCTGCGCCAGATGTTCGGCGACTGTTGGGAGTGGACGTCGTCTGCCTACCACCCCTATCCCGGCTTCCACCCACCGGCCGGCGCGATCGGTGAGTACAACGGGAAGTTCATGAGCAACCAGATGGTTCTGAGAGGTGGATGCGCATTGACGCCGGCCGGCCACGCGCGGGCGTCCTACCGCAACTTCTTCCCCCACTCATCGCGGTGGGCGCTCTCCGGCGTCCGCCTGGCCGACGACGGAGCCGCCACATGAGCCACTCGAAAGACCAGGGTCCGAAGGTCGACGTACTGCTCCAGAGCAACTGGGCCGAAGCCGGCCTGGTCCAGGACGTACGACGAGGGCTCGGCTCCCAGCCGCGCACGCTTCCGCCCAAGTGGCTCTACGACGACGCCGGCTCGCGTCTCTTCGACCAGATCACCCGGCTGCCGGAGTACTACCCCACCGAGTGCGAGCGGGCCATCCTGCGCGACGCCGCAGCCGACGATCGCCGCCGCCTCGCGAGCCACCACCGTCATCGAGCTCGGCAGCGGCACCAGCGACAAGACCCGGCTGCTCCTCGACGCGTTCGCCGACGCCGGTCGGCTCGAGCGGTTCGTGCCGGTCGACGTCTCCGAGGAGACGCTGCGCGATGCGGCCGACATGCTGGCCGCGCGCTACCCCGGGACATCGGTCGAAGCGGTGGTCGGCGACTTCACGCTCCACCTCGGACACCTCGCCCGTTACCAGCACAAGCTGGTCGCGTTCCTCGGCGGCACGATCGGCAACCTCTACGTCGAGGAGCGCGCTGCATTCCTCGGTGCCCTCGCCGACTCGATGGACGAGGGCGACGAGCTGCTGCTCGGCACCGACCTGGTCAAGGACGCCGACCGGCTGATCACCGCCTACGACGACCCGGGCGGTGTCACCGAGGCGTTCGTGAAGAACAGCCTGCACGTGCTCAACCGCGAGCTGGGCGCAGACTTCGACGTCGATGCGTTCTCCTACGTCCCGTTCTGGGACCGGAGGATGCAGCGGATGGACCTGCGGCTGCGTGCCGAGATGCCGCAGCACGTCACCGTTCCCGGCGCCGGGATCGAGCTCGACCTCGCGTCCGGGGAGGAGATCAGGGTCGAGATCTCGACCAAGTTCACGCCGGCGCGGCTGCGGGACGAGCTGGGTGCGGCCGGTCTCGAGATCACCCGGATCTGGACCGACCCCACCGACAGCTTCGCGGTCACGCTGGCGCGGAAGCAGTAGCGAGGATCCGACCGACGTTCTCCTCGGAGAAGAACTCGGCAGGCGACACCGCACCGGAGACGACGCTGACGAACCCGGCCGTCGCCTCCGGGTTGCCGTGGACGGCGCCGAACAGCTGAAGCATCTCCGGCGGCGGCAGCTCCAGCGTGGCCAGCTGCGCCGTGAACTCGTAGATCGGCAGCGCCTTCGCGTCGCGCGTCCGGTGCCACTCGCTCATCACGATGTCGAAGGGTCGACCCTCGCGCAGCCACCGGTCGACCGCCTCGGTGCAACGCTCGGCGTCGAGGAACGCGTCGGTGATCCCCTGGGCAGTGATCGGGTCCTTGTTGTAGCCCGCGTCCCCCACCAGTGCCCAACCGGCCCCGTACGGCTTGCGGAACCAGGCGGGCACGGCGCCCCCGCGGAAGGGTGCCTCCTGCCGTGCGTCAGCCAGCCGGGCAGCGAAGTCCGGCACCATCCCGACGGTCTTGAAGAAGTTGCCGGCGACGTCTGCCTTGTAGGCCTCCCGGTCGGCGTACGGCCAGCCGGCGACCACCATCGTCAGGCCGTCGTTGGTCGGTGCGACGCCGAAGCCTCGGTCGGGTCGGACGTAGGTCTCGAGCTGGCTGGTCGGTAGCCCCGAGAAGTAGGTGAAGTACGCGTACTGCAGGCGGGGCTTCACGTTGTAGTCCTCCGACCCGACCGCCTTCGCCACGAGGCTGTTGCGACCGTCGGCGCCGATCACGATCCGCGCACGGTCGACCCGGTCGCCATGGCGGATCCCGACGACGCGGCCGTCCTCGACGACCACCTCGTCGACGTGGTAGCCCTCCCGGACCTCGACACCGGCGTCGCGCGCCGCATCGACCAGGATCGCGTCGAGGACGGTACGACGCGGTGCGTACGCCGTCGTGATGCCCTCCACGGGTCGCGTCGTGCCGCTGATCGTGATCGGGCCGAAGTCGAAGCTGTAGCCCGTGATCGGCGGGCAGCCCGGTCGCCACCACCCGGTCGAGCAGGCCCCACCGCTGCAGGGCCGCGACGCCGGGCGCGTGGATGACGTGGGTCGAGAGGGTGTCGCTCGGGAACGTGGCGCGGTCCACGGCGAGCACCCGGTATCCCTTGCGGGCCAGCAAGCAGGGCGGTCGGGGATCCCGCGACGCGGGCCCCGACGACGATGGCGTCGTACATGACTTCCTCCAGGAATCGAGCGGGTGAGGCAGGAGCTCTGCCTCACTGCCCACGGTCGAGCCCGGTGGCCTCGCCGGTATCGGGGAGGTCCCCTATTTCTCGGCCGGTTCCTGGAGCACGTACGCCGCGAGCTCGGCCCGGTTCCGGCGGCCGAGCTTTGCCAAGATGTTGCCGACGTGGTGCTCGACGGTCTTGCGGCTGATGAAGAGGCGCTCGGCGATCTCGGGATTGGAGAGACCTTCGCCGACCAGCGTGAGGACGTCGACCTCGCGCCGCGTCAGCGACCTGCCCGACGGCCGGGGCGGCGCGACCCGTTGGCCGAGGTCGCGCAGCACGGCAGCCGTCGCGTCCACGTAGCGCGCTGCCTCGAGCATCTCGAAGGTCTTGAGTGCGGCGCGGGCCTCGGCTATCGCCACCTCCGGGTTGTCCGCCGCGCACGCCCGGGCCAGGTCGAGCCGGCACAGCGACGCCTCCAGCGGCAGCTGCACACGGGTGAACCCGTCGATCGCGTCCCTGAGCCACTTCTGCGGGTCGCCCGGATCGGTCCGGCCGCGCGCGAGCGCGAGCAACGCTCGTGCGTACGGTGTCGGGTGCGCCGCCACGCACAACTCCATCCGGGCGATCGTGTCACCCGGTGGGTCGCCCGCCGCGAGCTGGGCGTCCACCAGGAGGCCGAGCAGCGGCAGGCACGCACTGCTCTCCGGTGCGGTCGTCTGGACGGCGCGCTCGAGCAGCTCCTTCGCGAGCGCGACCTCGCTCCGCGCCAGGTGCAGCGCGGCCCGCGGCCTGATCGACTCGTCATCTGCCTGACCGTCGAGCAGCGCAGCCGCGTCGTCGTACCGTCCCTGCTTGACCCTGCAGGTCGGCCAGCCGGACCAGGGCGCCGGCCTTGAGAGATCGGCGGCCGAGCGCCCACAGCCGTACTGCCTCGGTCAGGGTCGCGTCCGCCTCCTGCCAGCGACCCGCTGCGGTCAGGATGCCGCCGTAGTGGGTCCGGCAGTACGCGCTCACCGCCGGGAGCCGACGACGATCGGCAATCGTCTCGCCGACCCTGATCCACTGCTCAGCCCGGCCAACGTCATGGGCGTGCTCGCACGCGGAGAACATCTGGCAGAAGATCTCCTCCACGATGATGAAGTCCTCCACGTCGCCCCCGGCGACGGCAGCCAGCGCCTCGTCCAGGAGCGCCATGCCCTCCTCGACCCGGTCGTCGTGGACCAGGCTCGCGCCGAGGTAGGACAGTGTCGCGAAGGTGAGGTCGGTGTCGCCGGTCTGCCTACCGATCTCGACTGCGGTCAGGTACGCCTTCTCCTTGCGCGCCCGACTCTCCTCGAACATGCCTTCGGTGAGTGCGACCCAGCCGCGCTCGCTGCTCTCGGGGTGGTCCTCCAGCAGGGTCTTCGCTCGTGCGATCCAGCCGTTGGCGACCGCCCAGTCACCCGCCGTCGTGCCATAGAGGTACCCCAGCGTGCGGGCTATCCGCGCCGCGTCGGCCCCGTTGCCGGCCCGCCGGAACCCGGCGTACGCGCGCTCCTGCTCCTCGATGGCGCGGGGGTAGTCGAAGAGGACGTACGACGCGGCGGCGAGTCCCTCCAGCACCGCAGGTGTCGGAGCGGCGCTCTCGAGGACCGCGCGGGCAGCGGCTGCGTCGCCGACGCGCAGCGCAGCGCGTCCCTGCTCGACGGCGTCCGCGACGTCCACGGTCCGATCATGCACCCACGGGTGGGGACCGGTCAGGTGCAGGGCGCGCCTTCGCAGCACGGCCGGATCCACCCGCAGCCGTCGCACCGCTCGTGCGAGGTCTCCCAGCGCAGCAGCGTGCCGCAGTTGGGACACGGGTCGGTCAGGTCCGCCATGCCCATCACCCTAGACAGACCGCTGCCGGACGCGCGCGGTCGTCAGGGCGTGTCCTCGCCGCTCCAGGTGACGCCTTCCCGGATCACCTGCGCGGGACAGCCTGCGACCGCGGTGCTCGGCGCAACCTTCTGACCCCGCACCATCGCGCGGGTGCCGACCACGGCACCGTCACCGATGTCGCAGTGCCCGGTCACGATCGCGTCGCGGCCGAGCCAGACGTGGCGCCCGAGCCGGATGTGCGCGCCGTACGAATTGATCCGGACGCCGGTCCCGGAGTCCTCCAGGCGGTGCATGTCGTCGGTGGCGAGGTAGACGTTCGCCGCCCACAGCTGATCGGCCTCGGCGACGATCGACCCGCCGTTGCGGGCGTCGACGATCGCGCACCTGGTCGCGAACACCTCGGCGTTGAGCACCACCGTCGAGTAGGCGCCACAGTAGATCTCGGTCGCGGTGAACGCGCTGCGCGGACCCAGGAAGATCGTCGCCCCGTCTCCGCCGAGCAGCAGCGACGCCATGTTGGTGCACGGGCTGGCCACGACCAGCAGCAGGTCCGAGAACGGGTACAACGCCATCGTGTCGATCAGCACGCGCGGCAGGTCGCGGGGATCGACGTCATCGCCCAGGTAGAGCGCGTTGTCCTGCTCGTGCCACCAGTCCGGGAGCGGACCGGTCACGAGACGCAACGCGGTCGCTGCCAGGACGTCGTCGTCGACGCCGGCGGCGGTGAGGCGGGCGCGGTGCTCGTCCGTGAGCGCCGCCGCGCGGGTCCACGGCATGGCGGACAGTGTGCACCACACGAGGCGCGGACCAGCGACGGCGCCGCCGTACGGTCAGAAGGGCGCCGTGGCCTCGCGCTTCTCCAGGGCGGCCGTGAGCAGCCCGACGAGTGCCTCGAGCTGCAGGTCGAAGCCGCCGTCGCCCGCCTCGACCTCGGCGTCCAGCGCCCGCGCCGCGAGTCCGGCCTTGCTGCCGATCAGCTCGGCCACCCGGGTGTCGATGGTCTGCGTCGCGATCACCCGCCACGCCGTGACCGGCTCCGTCTGACCGATCCGGTGCACCCGGTCGATCGCCTGGGTCTGCTCGGCGTCGGTCCAGGACAGCTCGGCCAGCACCAGGTTGGACGCCACCTGCAGGTTGATGCCGACGCCGGCCGCGGTCAGCGAGCAGACGATGACCTGCACTTCAGGATCGTTGGTGAAGGAGTCGATCGCCTTCTCCCGCGCGGACTTGGTCTGGTCGCCGCGGATCGAGACCGACGGGATCCCGCGCGACGCGAAGGTCTCCTCGGCGGTGTCCATGACATCGATGTGCTTGGCGAAGAACACGACCTTGCCGGCGTTGCGTGCCAGTTGCGCGGCGTAGTCCGCGGCGAGCCCGGCCTTGGCCTGGCCGATCCGGCGGAGCATGCCGAAGACGTTCTCGCCCGACTCGGTCGAGATGTCCTCGCGCTCCCAGGTCGCGACCTGGCGCACCAGGTCGTGGTCGATGCCCTCGATGAGCGACTGGTTGCGGCGGGTCTCCAGCGCGCGGTCGTAGCGCTCCATGAGCCGGCGAGCGAGGTCCTCCTCGGCCTTGCGGATGGAGCGCCCGGCCTCGCCCTCGAGCTCGACCGGGACGTCGGCGATCCGGCGCGCCGGGATGTCGGACGCGACGTCGACCTTGCGTCGCCGCACGATCCCCATGTCGACGACGATCTGGCGAGCGACCGGGTAGAACCCGCGGTCGGCCGGTGTGAGCCCGGTGTCGTCCAGCTCGGCCATCAGCTCGCCGAGGGGCTTCTTGTCGTCGATCCAGCCGAGGAACTGCCAGATCGCGCGGAAGTCCTCGATGTCGTTGATCAGCGGCGTGCCGGTGAGCGCCATCAGCAGCGGTCGCGGGACCCGCTTGCGGATCCGGGCGGCGAGCTCGAGGACGTTCTGGGACCGTTGCGACGTCTTGTTCTTGATGTAGTGCGCCTCGTCGACGATCATCCCGCGGAAGCCGTGCTGGCCCAGCCAGACCAGGTGGCGGTCGAGGATCTCGTAGTTGACGACGAACACGTCGGCGAACCCGTCGACGTCGAGGGCGTCGCCGTGGAGCACGGTCGCCCGTCGGCTCGGCGTCCAGAGCTCGACCTCGCGGGCCCAGTTGGTCTTCACGACGTTCGGTACGGCGACCAGCAGGGGGTAGGCGTCGGCCACCTGCGCAGCGAGCAGTGCCTCGGCCGTCTTGCCGAGGCCCGGCTCGTCGGCGAGCAGGAAGGTGCGATGGCCCTCTGCCGCCGCCTCGACCATCCGCGCCTGGTGGGCCATCAGCTCCCGGCCGGGCGGCAGCATGATCAGTCCTGCGTCCTCGGGCTCGGGCAGGTCCATGCAGCTCGGCGCACCCGGAGTCGTGTCCTCGAAGGAACGGAACAGCGGCCCGAGGAGCTCCCAGGTGGCGAGTCGCCCGCTGGGCTTCCGCGTCGGCGTCGCCGCCTCGAAGTCCGGCACGAGGAACGGGTTGGCGAGCTGGCGGGCGATGACCGACTGCGGGATCGCACGCCGCTCGGCGAGCACCCCGGCCGGGTCGATGGCGGGGTCCGGCTCGGGGTCGGGTACGTCGTACCCGGCCCGCCGCTGCAGCTCGCGCTTGAGCTCCTGGGCTGAGTCCGACACCTCGGCGTCCTCCGCCAGCAGGTCGAACAGGCGGGGGTCGCTAGCAGCGGTCTGGGCCAGGATCGTCGCGATCCCGTCGAGCCGCTTGAGCTCCTCCCCCCGCCGCGCGTCCGAGAGCGACTCGTCGGCACGAACCCGCATCCGCTCCTCACGAGCCAGCAGCGCCACCACCTGGAACTTGGTGCGCACGTCCGGCATCGCCGAGCGCCGCGCCACGGCCGCCTCCACCTCGCGTACGACGCGCGCCAGCACCGGGATGATCCCGGTCTCGTCGCGCCGAGCGGTCTTGGTCGCGCCACCGCGGCGGTTCTGCGCAGGTCTGCGCTGGCCTCGAGCCACTGATGTCCCTACCCTCGATGCCGACCGGTCGCCGGTCAGCAGATCATGACGCGGACTGCGGTCCGCGGGCTGCAGGACAGGCACTCAGAGGGTCCGTGTCCTGCAGCGAGGTCAACGATACCAACAACCGGACCCATCGACGTGTTCCGGTCAGCCCTCGCGGGCGTCGAGCTCGGCGAGCAGTCGCTTGGGCGCCACCTGCCGGAAGGACGCGTCGACCAGCTCAGCGACCTCGCCCCAGTCGATCGCGGGGTCGGCCAGGTCGATCGCGCGGGCGCCGTACGGCCCGTAGTAGGCCGGCACGAAGAACCGGTCGTCCTCGTCGAGCGCAGGGAGGTCGACCGGGTCGGGCGAGAAGATGAGTGCGCTCGGCACCTGGCGGTGGTCGCCCGGGCGCAGCTTCTCGGACCCGCCGTAGACGGCGAAGATCTTCCCGGCGCGGAACGTCGGACGTCCGTGCGAGACACGTTCCTCGACACCCGGCAGCGCGCGGCAGACGTCTCGCAGCCGCTGGAGCAGCGGGTCGTCGTCGCTGTACATGACCGGATGGGTCATTCGGCGACAACCATGGTGGTGCCGAGGCCGACCATCATCGCGCCGCCGGTCGCTCCGAGCCGGTCGAGCCGGTGCGGCCGCCGGGCGAACCAGTCGCGAGCCTTGCTGGCAGCCAGCGCCCACACGCTGTCGGAGGCGATCGCCATCGCGCCGAACGCGAGACCGAGGATCGCTAGCACCACGCCGGGGCTGCCGGCCGAGTCGTTCGCGAACTGCGGGAGGAACGCCACGAAGAAGACGATCGTCTTCGGGTTGGTCGCGCCCACGATCAGCCCGGTGCGCACGGAGCTGACGGCGCTCGACCGCGCCGGCAGGTCGTCGGGCGCGCGCTCGAGACCGAGCCGCGCGTCGCCGCGGTGCCGGATGGCCTGCACTCCGAGGTAGATCACGTAACCGGCGCCGACCAGCTTGATCACGGTGTAGGCCGAGGTCGAGGCCGCCACCACCGCACCGAGACCGACGGCCACCAGCAAGACCTGGACGACCAGCCCGAGCCCGTTGCCGACCACCGAGAGCAGCGCGTCGCGACGACCCACGGTCAACGCGCGGCCGATGGTGAAGAGCAGGCTCGGACCCGGCACCTGGATGAAGAGGATCGAGGCGACGACGAAGGCGAGCCACTGGTGGGACGACGGCACCCGGCGATCATCGCAGCAGGCGTCGACACCCGGCTACGCATTTGGTCTCGAGACGGTCGCTGCGCGACCTCCTCGACCGACGGTGGTCCGCTCATCGCCCAGCCCGACCCCCGGTCGTCGAGCAGCCCGAGCGCCCCCACGGTCGTCGAGTAGCCCGAGCGCCCCCCGGGTCGTCGAGTAGCCCAAGCGCCCCCACGGTCGTCGAGTAGCCCGAGCGCCCTGGCGCGAGGGCATATCGAGACGCCGCAACGACTCCGTACGGCCGTCCCCACCGCCGGACCCACCTCACCGCGTCTCGATACGCCGACCGGTCGTCGCCTGCTCGTGCCTCGCGACGGCTGCTCGACGACCGTTTTCTACGGGGCTTCGCCGGCTTCGATCTGCTGGGCGAGGTACTGCTGGAGGCCAACTCGCTCGATCGCGTCGAGCTGGCTCTCGAACCAGTCGGCGTGCTTCTCCTCGTCGCGGACCATCTCCTCGAAGACCGCGGCGGACCCGTGGTCGCCGAGACCGTGGCACTCCTTGGCGGAAGTGTTGAACTGGGCGACCGCGGCCTTCTCGCTCTCGAGCGCCAGCCGGAGCATCTCCTCGGCGGTCTCACCCACGGTGATCGCGTTGAGCTTCTGCACGTTGGGGTGACCGTCGAACATGAGGATCCGGTTGATGATGTCGTCGGCGTCCTTCATCTCCTCGATCGACAGCTCGTAGAACACCTTGCCGAGCTTGCCGAGGCCCCAGTTCTCGAGCATCCGGGCGTGCAGGAAGTAGGTGTTGGTAACGGTCAGCTCGAAGGTGAGCGCGTCGTTGAACAGCTCGACGATCCGGGGACTAGCTGGCTGCACCGTCTACCTCCAGGAGTGCGCGTTCGTGCTGCTGATGCTGACACACGAGTGCCTTCACCGTGAAGATGCACGAACCGCAATCCTGGGCGGCTCCGGTCGTCCGGCAGACGGCGCTGACCGAGCGGGCGCCACCGGCGAGCGCGGCGTCGACCGCACGATCGCTGACGACCCGGCACTGGCAGACGATCACGCCGACTCCTGGCTGTTGGTAAGGCTTGCCTGACTGAGTTGAGGGTAACCTAACACCTGCCTCCGGGCACAACGACCGTGACCAGCGCCACTTCCCGGGTGACCTAGGGTCGGCCACCGTGAGCACGTACGCCGTGACCGGCGCCGCCAGTGGCATGGGCCGGGCCGTCGCCGAGAAGCTGGTCGCCGAGGGGCACGCCGTCATCGACGTCGACATCGTCAACGCCACCGTGCAGGCCGACCTGTCCACCGCTGAAGGCCGGCGGGACGCGGCCGCGGCCGTGCTCGAGCGGTGCGGTGGCCGGCTCGACGGGGCAGTCATGGCCGCCGGCCTCGGACCCGCTCCCGGTCGGGGCCGGCCACGCCTCATCGCCGAGGTCAACTACTTCGGCGTCGTCGAGCTCCTTGCAGCTTGGCGACCGGCTCTGGCTGCAACCGACGCAGCCAAGGTCGTCGTGTTCGCCAGCAACTCGAGCACCACCGTGCCGATGGTGCCCGAACGGGCAGTGCGCGGGTTCCTCGACGACGACATCGATCGGGTGCTCGGCGCGCTCCGCCTCTTCGGCAAACGAGCCCCGACCTTCGCCTACGCGGCCAGCAAGATCGCGATCAGCCGGTGGGTACGCCGTACGGCGGTCACCCCGGAGTGGGCCGGCGCCGGGATCCGGCTCAACGCGATCGCGCCCGGCGCGGTCATGACGCCCCTGCTGGAGCAGCAGCTGGCGAGGCCGGGGACCGCCAAGGAGGTCAAACGGTTCCCGGTGCCGATCGGCGGGTTCGGCGACGCCGGTCAGCTCGCCGACTGGGTGGTGTTCATGCTGTCCGACGCCGCCGCCTTCCTGTGCGGGAGCGTGATCTTCGTCGACGGCGGGTCGGACGCGTGGTTCCGCGCCGACGACTGGCCGCGCGGGGTACCGGCGCGGCGGCTTCGCCGCTACCTGAAGCGGACGCGGGCATTTCGTCGGTGATGTCCTTGCGGCGCAACCGATGGTCGAGGAGGTCGCGCAGCGACCGTCTCGAAACCCTCCCCGACACCACCGATGGTCGAGGAGGTCGCGCAGCGACGTCTCGAAACCCTCCCGACACCACCGATGGTCGAGGAGGTCGCGCAGCGACCGTCTCGAGACCTCCGCTGCGGCGACCTCACGGCCGTGGGTGCCTGCAACCTCGCACATCCGGCCGTGTCAGCATGGAGGCGTGGATGAGGTGGATCGCGTGCTCGAGGAGCGGATCCTCGACCTGTTGGCGCAGCGGGACGTCGGTACGACGATCTGCCCGTCCGAAGCCGCACGTGTCGTCTACCGGGAGACCACGTCAGACGAAGCGCCGGCCGACAGGACGACAGGTGCCGACGAAGGCTGGCGGGACCTGATGGAGCCAGCACGGCAGGCCGCACGTCGCCTCGTCGCCGCGGGACGGTTGGAGATCACTCAGGGCGGCAACGTCGTCGACCCGGACGACGCGACCGGGCCGATCAGGCTGCGGCTCGCAGACGGGAAACGCTAGACCCCGAGCAGGTCGAGCAGCAGGCGGTGGAGGTCGGGCACCGCGGCCTCGTGCTCGGGCTTCATCAGCACGCTGCGCAGGATCCGGCCGGACGGCACGTCGATGTCGAGGCGGTGGCCGCGGGCAGCGAGCGCCGCGCCGTCGACGGTGTAGGTCGCCAGGTGCAGCGACTCCGCCGACGGGCGCGACATCCCGGCGGCCATGGCCGCCACGCTGGCAGCATCGACCTCGGACAGCCTGCTGCGGGCCGGGAAGTAGGTGACGATGTCGAGCTGCGGCGGCTGGAAGAGCCGCACCGCATCGCTCGCCTCGAGCCGCGCCGCCCAGTGCAGCGCGGCCTTCCGCCCCGGGCGCAGCACCGCACCGAGGCCATCGGTGGTCAGCGGGAGCAGGCGCAGGGTCAGCCACAACGCGGCTGCGGCAGCCCCCGCGCGCGAGCACTCGATCGAGATCTCACCGAGGTGCAGGTCGTCGGAGGTGAAGTAGGTGTACGGCGAGTCGTGCAGGAAGTGCTGCGCGACACCAGGATCCCGGAACAGCACGGCACCACAGCCGTACGGCTGGAGCCCGTGCTTGTGCGGATCGATGACCACCGAGTCGCAGTCGGCGATCGCGAGGTACGGCGCCGCCGCTACCCCGTCGGGCCGGTCGTCGGCGATCAGCCGGAAGAAGCCGCCGTACGCCGCGTCGACATGCACCCGGACGCCGTGCCGGCGCGCGATCGGGAGCATCTCGTGCACCGGGTCGACGGCACCCAGACCGGTGGTGCCGGTGGTGGCCACGACGGTGCCGACCCGGCCGCTCTCGACCAACAGCGCCAGCGCGTCGAGGTCCATGGTCCCGTCGGCGGCCGTGGGGACGGCGATCGGCTCCATCCCGAGCAGGTGCGCCATCCGGCCGTGCGTGTAGTGCGCGTCGGCGCTGTGCGCGATCGCCTTGCCGGGGTGGGACTCCCGCGCGACGTACAGGGCCTCGAGGTTGGCGATCGTGCCGCTGCTGGTGAGGTGACCGAGGTGTCCCGGCGCCTCCGGGAAGCCGAACATCGCAGCGAGCTGCGCGACGACGTCCTTCTCCATCGCGGCGGTGGCCGGTCCACCGTCGAGCGCGTGGTTGTTGGGGTTGACCAGCATCGCCGTGAGGTAGCCGATCACTGCGGCCGGGTGCGGCGGCTTCAGCATCTGGCCGGCGTAGCGCGGATGCTGGAAGGGGTAGTTGTCACGCAGCCGGTGCCGAAGCTCGGCGGTCGCGGCCTCCAGGTCTGCCAGGGGGACGTGCTGTGACGGATGGGGGGCCACGTCGCCGTACTCCCGCATCCACGCGGCCATCTCGGCGACCGCCGACTGCAGCTGGTCGCCGAGCTCGACGGACCCGGCGGGCAGCGGCCGGAGGGCGGGACGCTCGGGCATGCGTGAACCTTAGTCAGCCACGAGGACCGGGCGGGGCGCACGCCGGACGGCCTGCACCGACAGCAGCGAGCCCGCGGCGGCCAGTGCAGCCAGCACGATGAACGTCGCGGGATAGCTGCCGGTGACCGAGGCGATCCCGGCGCCGGCGAACGGCCCGAGCGCAGTGGCCACCGAGACCGGCGCGCCCAGCGCGCCGTTGATCGCGGCGTACCGCTCCGGACCCCACAGGTCGGTGACCAAGGTGGCGCCGACCAGGGTGTAGAGGCCTCGAGCCGCACCAGCGACCATCGCGAGGACGACGAGGAGGCCGGCGGGCCCCGGGACCAGCCCCAGCAACAGCGTGCCGAGCGCCATCGCGACCGTGCCCCAGAGCACCCGTTGCCGGACGTCGGTGACCGCTGTCAGCCGCGGGAACGCCAGCCGGCCGAGGACCTGGCCGGCGCCACCCAGGCCGAGCGCCCACGCCGCCATGGTCGGAGTCATACCGCGGCCGACGAGCAGCGGGATCAGTGCCACCAGCGCGGCGAACATGGCGAGCGTCGTGATCGTCGCGCCGGCGGCGGTGAGGATGAAGGGGAGGCTGCGGATCACCTCCCGGTCGGGCGTGACGAGGGCCCCGTCCGGCAGCACCGGCCATGGCCGCCGGAGGGCGATCGCATGGATCGGGGCGGCCACGCCGAGGAGGAGCAGCGCGAAGACGACGTACGTCGTGCGCCAGCTCGTCTGCTCCGCCAGCACGGTGGTCAACGGCGCGAAGACCGTGCTGGCGAACCCCGCGACCAGGGTCAGGGTCGTCAGCGCGCGGACCCGTCCCGCGCCGTACCAGTGCGTGAGCGCCGCGAACGCCGGCGCGTAGAACAGCCCGGCGGCGCCGGCGCCGCACAACAGCATCGCGACCACGAACCCGGGGTACGACGACGCGCTCGCGACCATCGCGAGGCCAGCGGCGCCGCCGACCGCGCCGCCGACCATCACCCCGCGCGGGCCGCGCGCCTGGATCGACCGGCCGGCCACCACGCCCACGGCGCCCGTCATCAACAGCCCGAGCGAGAAGGCTGCGGTGATGGCTGTCAGCGACCAACCGGTGTCGGCCGTGATCGTCGGCGCGAGGACGGCGAAGCCGTAGTAGAGCGTGCCGTAGCTGATGGTGACGGTGACGCAGAGGGCGGCGAGGACGCCGCGGGGCGGCGGGCTCAGGACGTCACCGATGCCCCGATCGAGAGCACCTCCGGCTCGGCCGTGCCGCAGCAGCCGCCCGCGTCGCCGGTGGGCTCGTCGAACACCCCAGCGCCGCCACACACTCCGGTG
The DNA here is from genome assembly GCA_963724275.1 of uncultured Actinomycetota bacterium. GTDB lineage: Bacteria > Actinomycetota > Actinomycetes > Propionibacteriales > Nocardioidaceae > Nocardioides. The sequence goes on from CAVRUB010000015.1 coordinate 721,015, forward strand.
TCAGGCAGCACCAGGTCGACTCGCTGGGCGGCCTCGTGGTCGCCGGCGAGCTCGGCGACCACGCTGCGGACCTGCTCGTAGCCGGTCAGCGCGAGGAAGGTCGGTGCTCGACCGTAGGACTTCATGCCGACCAGGTAGAGGTCGGGCTCTGGCTGCGCGAGGTCGGCGGCACCGGTCGCGCGGACAGAGCCGCACGAGTGGATGTTGGGGTCGATCTCGACCGCGATGTTGCGGGGAGCCTCGAGCGTCGGGTCGAGGTCGAGCCGAAGCTCGGAGAGGAACGAGAGGTCGGGGCGGAACCCGGTCAGGACCAGGACGTTGTCAGCCGGCTCGAGCGCCCGGCCGTCCTCGGACCGGACCACGGCGGCGCCGTCGACGATCGTGAAGCGCTCGGTCCGGAACCCGGTGAGCAGGTGACCGCGCCCTCCTCGACCGCCCGCTTCGCACGGAGGCCGAGCGCACCGCGCTGCGGGAGCTGGTCGGCAGCGCCGCCGCCGAACGTGGCGCCCGAGACAGTACGACGCAGCGCCCACGTGATCGTCGTGCCCGGGTGGGCCGCCGCGATCCGGGTGAGCTCGATGATCGCGTTGAAGGCCGAGGCGCCGGCACCGATCACGACGCTGTGCTTGCCTGCGTAGCGGCCCGGGTGGGCGGAGTCGGGGACCTCGTAGGAGACCAGACCGGCCGCCGTCGCGGCCGCCTCACCCAGTGCCGGGATGCCGTCGGCGCCCGCCGGGCTGGGCTTGCGCCAGGTGCCCGAGGCGTCGATGACGGCCCGCGCCTCGAGCCTCTCCTCGACCCCGGAGGCGTCGGAGACGTGCACCGTGAACGGCTGCTCGGCGCGGCCGGCGTCGACGAGCCGGTCGCGACCCTTGCGGGACACGGCGACCACGCGGGTGTCGTAGCGCACGTGGTCGCGGAGCGCCGCCGCCAGCGGCGCCAGGTAGCCGTCGATCCACTGGGCCCCGGTCGGGTAGCCCGACTGTGGCGCGGTCCAGCCGCCGTCGACCGAGCGGCTGAGCAACCGGGCCGCCGCCTGGTCGACCAGCTCGGACCAGGCCGAGAAGAGCCGGACGTGTCCCCACTCGGCGACGGCGGCGGCCGGCTCCGCGCCCTGCTCCAGCACCAGCGGGGTGAGCCCGCGCTCGAGCAGGTGGGCGGCGGCGGCCAGGCCCTGCGGGCCGGCGCCGATCACGACAACGGGGTGGTCGGACATGGGGTACCTTCTCTCGTATTCATGAACCTCGATATGACGACGTTAGGCCGTCATATCGACAACTGTCAATACGTTCTCTAGGATGAGTCCCATGACCATCGAGCTTCCGCTGCTCCCCGACCTGGCGAGCTGCTGCTCCCCCGCCACCGGCGGACGGATCGACGACGCCGCGGCCGAGTCGCTGGCCAGGATGTTCAAGGCACTCGCCGACCCCAACCGGGTCAAGCTGCTGTCGATGATCGCCGCCGCCGAGGACCAGGAGGCCTGCATCTGCAACCTCACCGAGCCGGTCGGGCTCGCGCAGCCGACGATCTCGCACCACATGAAGGTGCTGGTCGATGCCGGCCTCGTCGCCCGGGAGCAGCGCGGCAAGTGGGCCTACTTCAGCCTGGTGCCCGGCATCCTCGAGTCGCTGGCAACGGCGCTCGCGCCGCGTCGCTGACACGCTCCGGAGCGGTAGTCCACTTATCCAGTGACTATGGTTGTATTTCGTCATCGACACCAAGGACGACGTCATCCCGCTCGGTGAGGCCACCCGGGCGTGGTTCGCCATCTCCTTGCAGACCTTCGGCGGTCCGGCCGGCCAGATCGCGGTCATGCAGCACAAGCTGGTCGACGAGAAGCGGTGGATCGGGCAGCAACGGTTCCTCCACGCCCTCAATTACTGCACCCTGCTCCCGGGGCCCGAGGCCCAGCAGCTCGCGATCTACACCGGCTGGCTCCTCAACGGCACTCGCGGGGGCATGATCGCCGGCACCTTGTTCGTGCTCCCCGGAGTGGTCGCGCTGCTGGCCCTGTCCGCGATCTACGTGGGGTTCGGCGGCACCGAATTCGTGTCCGCGCTCTTCGCAGGTGTGGCCCCGGCAGTCATCGCAATCGTGGTGCAGGCGGTCCAGCGGATCTCGAGACGGGCGCTCGACAACGCAGCGCTCGTCACGATCGCGATCGGGGCATTCGTGGCGCTCACGTTCTTCGCCGTGCCGTTCCCACTGGTCGTGCTCGGGGCTGGGCTGATCGGCTGGGCGCTGGGTCGCGCGTTCCCCAACCTGGCCCGCACTCGGAGCAAGGCAGATGCATCCGACGGACCCGCCCCGCTGATCAGCGACGCCGACCTCCACCACGAGCTGCCGTCGAAGCGCCGCTCGACCGCCATCGTGGTGCTCGGCCTGTTCCTGTGGTTCACACCGGTCGCCGTGTTCGCGGTGTTCGTGTCGTCCACCGACGTGTTCGTCGACCAGGGCCTGTTCTTCTCGGGCGCCGCGGTGGTGACCTTCGGAGGCGCCTACGCCGTGCTGTCGTACGTCGCGCAGCAGGCCGTCTACGTCTACGGCTGGCTTGCTCCCGGGGAGATGGTTCGAGGCCTCGCACTCGCGGAGACCACACCGGGCCCGCTGATCATGGTGGTCCAGTTCGTCGCCTTCGTCGGCGCCTACCGCAACCCGGGCAGCCTGGACCCCTGGGTCGCCGCCGTGCTCGCGTCCCTCCTGGTCACCTGGGTGACGTTCGTTCCGTGCTTCTTGTTCGTGCTGCTCGGGGCGCCGTTCGTCGAGCGTCTCCGGCACAACCGCAACCTCACGTCGGCGCTCACCGGCGTCACCGCCGCGGTGGTCGGCGTCATCGCCAACCTGGCGGTCTTCTTCGCTCTGCACACCCTCTTCGACGTCAGCCGGGAGGTCGACGCCGGACCGATCCATCTCGACGTGCCGGTGCTCTCGTCGTGGGACCCGGTGGCGTTCGCGATCACCGGCGTCGCGCTCGTGGTCATGTTCTGGCGCGGGTGGGGGCCGATGCGCACCCTCGGACTGTGCGCGCTGCTCGGACTGGGCGTCTTCGCGGTCGAGCTGGTCGCCTGACAGCCGTGACAGTAGGCGCTCGCGAACGGGAAGTCGGAGTTCGTGCTCGAGGCAGAGATCACCGACGCGGCAGGGGCGGTGGTCGCCGCGACCCGTGGTGTCTACCAGGTCCGCCGGGTGCGGCTAGGACCAGCGTCCCGGAAGGAAGATCCTCCTGGTCGCTCAGCCCCGGAGCGACCGGTTGATCACCTGGTTGGAGGCTCGCTGGAACCCCGAGACGACCGCCTCGAGGGTGAGCTCGCGCAGCCGTACGATCGCGGCCTGGAAAGCCGCTGCCTCCTCGGACGAGTGCTGCTCCTGGGCGCGGTAGGGCCCGATCACCTGGCGCGCAAAGATGTCGGTCAGCTCCTCGGCCAGCGCCTCGGTGTGCCGCTTGATCGCGAACCCGGCTGCGGTGACCCCGGCCGGGCTGATGTCGAGCTCGAGCACCCGCACTGCGGCGTCGAAGCCGGGCTGCATGGCGAACTGCTCGCCGTCGCGTTCCAAGACGCCGATCGCAAGCAGGACGTCGAGCGCTGTCGTGTCGAGCGGGCGTCCGGCCCGCTCGTCGAGCTCGGCGCGGCTCACCCGCTCGGGTGGTTGGGGCGACCAGGTCGTCAGGGCCAGCCGGTGCACGGCGAGCTCGTCGGCGTCGCCGTCTGCGGGGAGGCGGGCCAGGTAGTCCTCGATAGACGTCAGGCTCAGCCCGTGGTCCTGGAGGGCGCGGACCAGCTTGAGCCGCGCGACGTGGATGTCGGAGTAGAAGGCAAGCCGTCCTCGTCGCTCGGGGGCGGGCATGAGGCGGAGACCGGCGTAGTAGCGCACCGTCCGGACGGTCATCCCGGCCGCGGCTGCGAGCTCGTCAACGGTCAGCTGCGGCGGGTCGGCCCTGGCCGCGGTTGCAGTATCGGTCGACACCGGCTGCCACCTCTTCTCCTCTGAGATCGTTGCATCGTGACAGTGTTACTGTCACAGTAGTTGCTGCTTTTCACTGTCGCAATCGTCGACCTCACCACGACAGGACCTTCCACCATGCGCGAGCTGTTCCTTCCCGAGCACGAGGACCTCCGCGACGTCGCGCGGACCTTCTTCGCCAAGGAGGTCACCCCCAACAACGAGCAGTGGGACCGAGACGGCATCGTTCCGCGCGAGCTGTGGCTCAAGGCAGGCGACGCCGGGCTGCTCTGCTTCGACGTACCCGAGGAGTACGGCGGCCCGGGGATCGACGACTTCCGGTTCAACGTGGTCCTCTCCGAGGAGCAGACCCGGGCCGGCGCGAACGGGCCGGGCTTCTCGGTCCACACCGACATCATCGTCCCCTACATCATCTCCCTCGGCACCGAGGAGCAGAAGCAGCGCTGGCTCCCGGGCTGCGTCTCGGGCGAGACGATCACTGCGATCGCGATGACGGAGCCGGGTGCCGGCTCCGACCTGCAGGGCGTCCGCACCCACGCCGTCGACCGGGGCGACCACTACCTGCTCAACGGCTCCAAGACCTTCATCAGCAACGGCATCAACGCCGACCTGGTCATCGTCGTCGCACGGACCAGTCCCGACGCGGGCCACCAGGGCATCAGCCTGCTGGTCGTCGAGCGCGGCATGAAGGGCTTCGAGCGCGGCCGCAACCTCGACAAGATCGGGATGCACGCACAGGACACCGCCGAGCTCAGCTTCACCGACGTGCGGGTGCCAAAGGAGAACCTCCTCGGCACCGAGGGCAGCGGCTTCATCTCGTTGATGATGAACCTGCCGCAGGAGCGGCTGATCATCGCCGCCCAGGCCGCGGCTGCGTGCGAGCACATCGTGGAGATGTGCCTCGAGTACGCCAAGACCCGGGAGGCCTTCGGCAGGCCGATCGGGAAGTTCCAGCACAACCGGTTCCTCATCGCGGAGATGGCGACCGAGGCCAAGATCACCCGGGTCTTCATCGACGAGTGCGTGCGCAAGCACGTCGCCGGACAGCTCGACGCCGTGGAGGCCTCGCAGGCCAAGTACTGGGCCACCGAGCTCCAGAACAAGCTGGTCAACCAGGGCGTCCAGCTCCACGGCGGTTACGGCTACATGCTCGAGTACCCGATCGCCCGGGCCTACCTCGACAGCCGGGTCTCGACCATCTACGGCGGCACGACCGAGATCCAGAAGGAGATCATCGGAAGGAGCCTGGGGCTCTGAGGAGCACCCAACCGAGGTACGCCGAGGTGTGACCCCGCGCCTTCAGGCAACGGCTACCCCGAGCGTGTCGGCAGTGAGGAACTTGGGCGCGCCGTCCTCGTAGAACACGTCGGCCTCGGTGATGGTGAAGCCGGCGTCGGTCACCAGCTTGCTGATCTCGCGAGTCAGCTGGCAGCCGCCGAACACCCGCTTCTGCACGGGCTCGAGCCGGTGCTGCCACCGCGCGACGTCGGCGTCGGGGGCCAGCCCGTGCTCGAGGAAGTGAAGGGTGCCCCCGGGCCGGAGCACGCGTCGTACCTCTGCCAGTGCGGCCGCGACATCAGGGATCGTGCACATCGTCCAGGTGGAGAGCGCGGCATCGAACCTGTCGTCGGCGAACGGCAACCGCTGGCCATCGAGTCCGGCCCGCTCGATCGGCACCGGACTCGCTGCGACCCGTTTCGCTGCCAGCTTCCAACCCAGGTCGGAGGGCTCGACAGCGGCCACGCGGTTGACGGAGTCGGGGTAGAAAGGGACGTTGAGGCCCGAGCCGAAGCCGATCTCCACCACGTCTCCCTGGAGCCCCTCGCACACTCGTTCGCGATGAGGGTCGGCGCTCTTCATGCCGCAGGCAACGTTGATGATCCGGGGCAGCACCCGATCGCCGTAAAGGCCCATGACAGTCTCCTCAGCCGGGTGACAGAACTGTACGCGCCCGCCGCGACAACGAGGCGGTCCAGGCGGCACCGAGCAACGCGATGCCGCAGCCCACGCCGAACGCCCACGACAGGTCCTGCTCGCGGGCGACCAGCCCGAGCGCGATCGGTCCGAACCCGAGGCCGAGGTCGATGAAGGCCGACGCCGTGCCCGCGGCGGCACCGCGCTCGGCCGGTGTCGCGGTCGCGAAGATCGCGGCGAAGAACGCTGGCGTCGAGAACGTCACACCCACCGCCATCACCACCACTCCGGTCAGCAGCCCGGCCTCCGTCTGCCACGCGACGAGGACGGCGAGGCCGACGGCGATGGCGACGAGGGAGCCGGCCGCCAACGGCAGCGACGGCAGCCGGTCCGGCACCCGGGCGAAGGCGATCCGGCACAGGACGATGACGACGCCGTAGACGACGAGGGCCAGCGAGGTGTTCTCGAGACCGACCTCGTCCGACCAGAGCGACGCGAAGGCGAGGAATCCGCTGATCGCGGCGAGCGAGGCGAAGAACCCGAGCGACGCCGGGATGCCGGGTCGGTGGATCAGCTTGCCGTGGCCCTCGCCGCCTTCCCCGGGCACGTCGGGCACCCACCGGATGATGACCGCGGCGACGACCGCCAGCACGCCGGCGAGCCACCACGCTTCCGTGAAGCCCCAGGTCTCCACGACGATCTCGCCGAGCGGCGGGCCGAAGGCGATGCCCAGGTAGAGCCCGAGCGAGTTGTAGCTCAGCGCCTCGCCGAGCCGCTCCGGCGGCGCGAGGTCGGCGAGCAACGCGAACCCGGCGACGAAGAACGACGCCTCGGCCACCCCCTGCAGCAACCGGATCGCGACGACACCGGTCAGGGTGTCGACGTACGGCAGCAGCAGCATGCCGGCAGCCGCCAGCAGCGCTCCGAACACCAGCAGCGGCTTCCGCCCCTTGACGTCGGACAGCCGACCTGCGATCGGTCGGCACAGAAGCGCCGTGACACCGAAAGCGCCGAACGCCAGGCCGGCGCCTGCCTCGTCCGAGCCGACCGGCCCCGTCGCGTAGAGCGGCAGGGTGTGGATCGCGACGCCGACCGAGACGAAGTACGCCAGGTCCGCCACCCCGAGCGCGACGAAGCCGCGCGTGAAGAGCGGAGCTACCTGTTCTTCAGCCACCCGGTGATCATCGCGCATGGCGCGACTCGAGATGAGCACGCTCGTGCCGGCCCGACGCGCCGACGCGCCGACGCGCCGACGCCCTAGGGTCACGCCATGCGTTCGCTCCAAGTCACCGAGCTCGACGGTCCGTCGGGCGTCTCGGTCCAGGTCGTGCCAGACGCCACCGCGCAGGACGGCCAGGTGGTGGTCGAGGTGAAGGCCCTCGGCCTGTCGTGGCCCGACCTGCTGCAGACCAAGGGCGAGTACCAGATCAAGCCGGACCTCCCGTTCCAGCTCGGAGTCGACTTCGCCGGCGTCGTCCGCCACGCCCCGGCCGGCAGCGGTGTCGTCGAGGGACAGCGAGTGGCGTGCTGCCTGCCGTACGGCGGTGGCGCCGACCTGGTGTCGATCCATCCCGAGTCGGTGTTCGCACTGCCGGACCGCTACAGCTTCGAGCAGGGCGCGGCGATCCCCATGAACTACCTCACGGCGGAGTTCGCGCTCGGCACCCGGGCAGGGCTGACCGAGGGCGACACGTTGCTGGTCACAGGCGCCGCGGGTGGCGTCGGCACCGCTGCGATCCAGGTCGGCAAAGGTCTCGGCGCCCGTGTCATCGCCGTGGTCTCGACACCGGAGAAGGCGCGGTTCGCGAAGGACGCGGGCGCCGACGAGACCGTGCTGGCGCCGGGCTTCCTGCCGACGGTCAAGGACCTCGTCGGACCGGCCGGCGTCGACGTCGTGCTGGACGTCGTGGGCGAGCCGCTGATGACCGACGCGCTCCGCAGCCTGGGCGCGCAGGGGCGCCTGCTCGTGGTCGGGTTCACCGGCGGTGCCATCCCTGCGGTCAAGGTCAACCGGCTGCTGCTCAACAACATCGACGTGCGCGGGGTCGGCTGGGGCGCCTTCGCGATGGTGCGACCGGGCTACATGCGCGCGCAGTGGGACCGGCTGCTGCCGATGATGGACTCGGGGGCGATCGACCCGCCGATCGGCAAGGTCTACTCGCTCGACGAGGTGACCGACGCTCTGGTCGAGATGGACGAGCGCCGGACCCTCGGGAAGTCGGTCGTCCGCCTCTGACAGCTGGGCAGATCAGCGGCCGGGATCAGTGCGGTGAGCTGTCGTCGAAAGACGTCTTGAGCGCCTCGACCGTGGCGGTCCGCTCCTTCAGCGCGAGCCTGCGGAGCACCGGCGTCGCCAGCCGGTAAGCGCCGTAGGTGCGCAACTTGACGTGGTGGCGCACGAGCGTCATCCCTTGACCGTCGGGTGTCAGCGTGTACCCGGGCCAGCCTTCGAGCTTCATCCCGCCCTTCCTGGAGCTGTCCCACCAGTGGAACACCAGCCGGTGAGGGCGGTCGAACTCGACGATCTCGCCGGGCGTCTTGCCGTAGGACGTGTCGTCGACGTACGTGGTGCCGAGCGACGGCTCCCCCGGCGATGTCTGCTCAGTGCGCCGGAGGATGCTTCCCTTGGTGGGCATCCAGTCGCTGTAGCCCCTGATGTCGGCAAGACGGTCGAAGACGTCCTCGACGGGCGCCAGGACAGTGCGCTCCACCTCGAGCTCGACGACGCCCATGACCCTCATGATGGGCTTCTGGGTCGCTGTCAGCAACACTTGGCCGACGAGCCAGCACCTGGGTCACCGCCGCAGACTGGTCCTACGCCGCTGGTTGGAAGCCGCGTCGGGGCGGCGGAAGAGGGGCGGCAGGTAGCGCAGCATCAGGGCGGACCAGGTGAGGTGGGTGAGCGTCGGTGCCTGCAGGCCCCCCGAGGCCCGCCGCTGGAGGGCGAAGAGGCCGCCCATGACCGCAGCCGCGAGCACGAGCGCCGGGTTGCGGGTGGTCGTGGTCGCCAGCGTGTAGACCGCGGTCGACGACAGCACCGGACTGTGGTTGCGCAGAGCGGCGTAGAGAGCGCCGCGGAAGAAGACCTCCTCCCCCAGTCCGTTGGCGAGCGTGGTCAGCAGCACCAGGCGGTCGTCCCCCTCGTCGGCGAAGGACAGCACGTCGGAGATCGCGGCGTCGAGCACCGGGATCCGGCGGGAGACGAGGGCAGCGCCGTAGAAGAATCCGAAGATGCCCACACCCGTGGCGACCGGCGTCAGGACCGGACGGCGGATCGTCGCGTCGCGGGTCTCGATCCACCCCAGGTGCAGAGGACCGGAGGCGAGCCCGCCCAAGGTCCATGCGCCCGCGACGGTCGCGGTCGAGACGTAGAACTCGCGGGACCCGGGGCGCGTCGAGAGCGAGACGCCGAGCAGGCCCGCTCCGGCCAGAGACGTCGCGGCAACGACCCGCCGGCGTCGACGCCGGACGGCGGTCGGCTCGTCGTGCTCCGTCCGCACGACGTGCGTCAACGGCTTCGGCAGCACCCGGTCCAGCCGAGCCCGCCAGGTCGCACGCCTCACTCCCGCTCCCGACGTTCCGCGAGTGCCGCCCGGACCGCTTCGTCGTACGTCATCGGCGTGAAGGGGACGACCTTTTGGATCGACGTGTCGCGGACGATCACCTCGTTCACCATGGAGTCGATCAGGTTGCGCCCTGACTGCGTGTCGACGTCGGTGACGAACGAGAGCCAGAGCGACGACAGCGCCGGGGTCAGGAGGGGAACCTGGACGATGGGAAGCGGGCGGCCCTCGATGGCTGCGACCCGCTTCATCATGTCGACGTAGGCGAGGACCTCGGAACCACCGACCTCGAAGGTCCGCCCGATCGCGTCGGGGTGGCCGAGCACCCCGACCAAGTAGCGGACCACGTCGGCAATGGCGATCGGCTGGGTGCGCGTGCGCACCCAGCGCGGGGTGACCATCGCGGGGAGGTGCTCGACCAGCTGCCGGGTGATCTCCCAGGAGATGCCGCCGTGCCCGATGACGATCCCGGCCCGGAGCACCGTCACGGGCACGCCGGCCTCACCCAGCAGCGTCTCCACCTCCCTGCGACTGCGGAGGTGCGGAGACAGGTCGTCGCCGTCGTCGCCGAGCCCACCGAGGTAGACGATCTGCCCGAGCCCGGCGGCGGCAGCAGCGCTCCCGAACGCGGTCGCGGCCTCGGCGTCGCGCGACTCGAAGTCCGCAGCATCGAGGGAGTGCACCAGGTAGTAGCCGGCCGTGCAGCCCGCCAGTGCGTCGACGAGCGAGCCGGGGTCGGCGACGTCGCCGTGGACCGCGCTCCCGGGCCCCTCGTAGGCATCGGGTCGTCGCGTCATCACCCGGACCGAGCGACCCGCATCGACCAGCTCGGCAACCAACCGCCGGCCCACGAACCCGGTGCCGCCGGCGACCAGGACCGCTCCGTCGGCCGTCACGGCGTGTGCCCGGGCAACTCGCCGGTCGCGGTGGACGTCCCGCGCGGGTCGGGCTCGGCGAGTGCACGCAGCAACGACGTCGCCACCCGACGGCCGCTCACCATCGCACCCTGGATCGAGGACGTGTCGCGGTGGTCACCAGTGACCCATACCCCCTGGCGGAGCAGGTAGACCGGCTTGCGCAGCGGATGCGGCGCCGTCATCGCCGGGAGGGCGAGTGGCACGTGGCGGGTGGCGATCTCCTCCCAGCCCGCGTCCGGCGCCTGGTGCAGGTCGACGGCGACCTGGCGGGCCGCCCCGGCAGCCATGGCGGGCGTGTCGCCGTCGTTCAGCACCGACGTCGCGATCAGCGACCGCCCGTCGGAGGAGTACTCCGGCGCCGACGCGGTGAGGACGACCGAGTTCAGGACCCCGGAACCGTCGGCGTCGACGGTCAGCAGGCCGCTCTGCCTCTGCCAGGGCTCGGCCGCGAAGTAGTAGGTGGTGACCCCCCGCGCCGCGGGCGCAGGTCCCAACGCCGGCGCGAGACGGTGGGCGGTCCAAGGATCGGTCGCCACGACCACCGCACGAGCATCCACGACCGTGTCGTCCCGCAGCAGGACCGCGTCCGGCAGCACCTGCACCGCCGGGGCTCCGAACCGGATCGTGCCGGGGGGCAGGTTCGCGGCCAGCAGCTCGGGCAGTGCCTGCATCCCGGCAGCAGGGACTGCGGAGACCCCCTTCGCGAACATCCGCAACATGAGGTCGGTGAAGATGCGTGACGTCGTCACCTCGGACTCGAGGACAACCCCGGAGAGGAACGGCTCCAGGACGCCCTCGATCGCGCTCGTCGGGAGCTGCTGCTCCCACGCTGATCGGGACGCGACGTCGGGCCGCTCCTTGACCGACGCCACCGGCGGGAGGACGACCCCAGCGGCATAGCGGGCGATCGCCGTCTTCTCGCGTCGGCTCGCCGCCCGGGACGAAGCCGCTCGGAGCACGGCGCCGGGGGCTGAGAGCGGGTGCGGGACGTCGGCGAGCCGACCGTTGCGGCGCAGTCGGACCCCCCGTGGCAGTGGACGGAGGTCGAGGCGGTTGAGGTCGAGGGACCGCAGCGCGGGATAGGCCGTGTTGAGCACCTGGAAGCCACGGTCGATCGAGAAGCCGTCGATCCGGTCGGTGCGCACCCGCCCCCCGACGGAGTCGTCCGCCTCGAGGACGACGACATCGACCCCTCGCGCGCTCAGCCGGTCGGCACAGGCGAGACCGGCGAGCCCGGCGCCCACCACGACCACGGGCGGAGTCACGGCGCGTTCCTGGTCCACAGGTTTCTCAACATGATGTCGAACATCACCGACGACTGTCCTGGCACAACAGCCAGGCCTGCGCGGACAGGCCCGACCTCGGGTAGCCGGCAACAGAACCCCATGCCCGCGCATAGATGGAGCGGACCGCGTCCTCGGCGGCCGGCGGGTCGTCGTACCGAGCCCGCGCGTAGCCGTAGACCACACGGATCGTCGCGTCGTAGAAGCGCATGAAGGCGCCGGGGTCGCCGTCGGCGGCGAGCCGCAACAAGCCGGCTAGATCATCGTCGGCGGCGCAGGACCGCTTGCGCGACTGCTGCAGGACGAGGGGCCTCATCGAAACTCCATGGCTAGAACAGATACCTAAACAACTTGTTTAGATTTAGGATAGGAGCATGACCCAGGTCGATGCCGTCGCGCAAGTCCCCGACCCTGTCCTCACGATCGGTGAGCTGGCGCGGCGCACAGCGGTGAGCCCGGCCGTGCTCCGCATGTGGGAGTCGCGGCACGGATTTCCCGAACCGCGCCGGCTGCCGTCCGGGCACCGTCGCTACTCCGAGGCCGACGTCGTGCTCGTCCGCCAGGTCCTGCGTCGCAAGGAAGCCGGGATCCGCCTCGAGGTCGCGATCGCCGAGGCGTTGGCATCCCGGCCGCCGGAGAGCCCGTCGATATTCGCCGAGCTGCGGCGCCGGCACCCGTCGCTGACGCCGCACCGGTTGCGGAAGTCGACCCTCATCGCGCTCTCGTGGGCCATCGAGGACGAGTGCTGTGCAGTCGCCGACAGCCCGATCCTGTTCGGCGGCTTCCAGCGCAGCGAGTTCTACATGCCGTCCGCGCCTCGTTGGCGGGAGCTCACGCGGGTCGCGCGCTGTGCCGTCGTCTTCGCCGACCACTGGTCGGACGCGACGCTCGACGCCCGGGGCCCGGTGCAAGCCACTCTCGGTCCCGACGCCCCGATGCGTCGGGAGTGGTCGGTCGTCTGCGACGCGTTGGACAGCACCGCCTGTCTGGCGGCGTGGGAGCTGCCTGGCCAGACACAGGTCGCGGACCGCCAGCGGATCTTCGAGGCAGTGTGGACGGTCGACCCGGTCGCCGTGCGCGACGCCGCGGGTGTCGCGGCGGACATCGCCGCCCGGGCGGGCATCACGCTCCCGCAGGATGTCCACGACGAGCTCGCGGGCCCGCTGGCGGTCCGGACCACCTCGCCCGTCGCGGTGACCGCACTGTTCAACCGGGTCGTCGCCTACGTCGACCGGCTCGCCTGACCACGCGCCTGCTGGTAGCGGTCGAGTGCGTCCTTCCGCTCGTCGTCGTGCTCGACGATCGGCTGCGGATAGGCCGCCTCGTAGCCGTCCGGGTGCCGCCACGGCTCGTGTGCCGCGCTGCCCGGGAGGTGGGCTAGCTCGGGCACCCAGCGGCGCACGTAGTCGCCGTCGGGATCGAACTTCTTGCCCTGGCTGACCGGGTTGAAGACGCGGAAGTACGGCGCCGCGTCGGTGCCCGTCCCAGCCACCCACTGCCAACCGTGGTTGTTGGACGCCAGGTCGCCGTCGACGAGGTGGTCGAGGAAGTGCCGGGCGCCGACCGGCCACCACACGTGCAGGTCCTTGACCAGGAAGCTCGCGGTGACCATCCGGACCCGGTTGTGCATCCAACCCGTCTCCAGGAGCTGTCGCATTCCTGCGTCGACGAACGGGTAGCCGGTGCGGCCCCGCCGCCAGGCGTCGACCAGGGCCTCGGCCTCGGGTCCGGTGTCGTAGCGGATGCGCGCCAGCTCGTCCCGCAGGTCGCCCCACGCCGAGTCCGGCCGGTGCCACAGCACGTCGGCGTAGAACTCCCGCCACGCGAGCTCGGTGACGAACGTGCGGGCGCCCTTCGAGCCTGCCCCCGAGTCGCGACCTCCGCCAACAGCGTGCGCGGATGGATCTCGCCGTGCTTCAGGTGCACCGACAGCCGACTGGTGCCGTCGAGGTCGGGTCGGTCGCGGAGCTCGGAGTAGCGGTCCAGCGACGTCGCGGCGAAGGCGCGCCAGCGCTCCAGAGCTGCCTCCTCGCCGACGGGTCCGAACGACCGGCCGCGTTCGAGGAGGTCGGCGTCCAAGCCCTCGCTGTCGACGCTCCGCCGCCAGCGCAGCCCGCGCGGCCGCGGCAGCGGTGAATCGACGCGCCGGTCGCGCCAGGCCCGGGAGAACGGGGTGAAGACCTGGTACGGCGACCCGCTCTTGTTGAGGACCGTGCCCGGCCGGACGACGTACGGCGTCCCGCTCGCGACCATCGGTATCGCATCCTCCCCCAGCCGCTCCGCGACCCTGCGGTCGCGGCCTCGGGCGTACGGCGTGAACTCGCCGGTGACGTGCACGCTCCGCGCTCCCGCCTCGGCCACGACGGAAGCAACCACCTCGGCAGGGTCCCCGGACCGGACGACCAGTGCGCCCTCGGTCGCTGCGTCGAAGGCTGCCAAGGACGCCTCCAGCCGGCTACGTCGGGCGTCGCCGGCCCCCGCCAACCGCGGATCGCGCACGAACAGCGCAAGCACCGGGCCGTCCTCGGCCGCGGCATGGAGTGCAGGGTGGTCGTCGAGACGCAGGTCGCGACGCAACCAGAGGACGGCGGTCATCGCTCGACCGTAACCGGACGACGGAAGCGACCCATACGCCGTCGCTCGTCCCTCGCGACGGCTACTCGACGAGCGGTGGTCGTCGAGTAGGAGCGAGTGCAGCGAGCGACGTATCGAGACGCCCGGGTGGTCGTCGAGTAGGAGCGAGTGCAGCGAGCGACGTATCGAGACGCCTGCACGGCGTAGGTCGACCGTCCCCGCGCCGGTGGGCACGTCCGGGCGTCTCGATACGCCGTCGCTCGTCCCTCGACGGGACGACGTGCTCGACGGGTAGGCGGTACGGTCGTCGAGTAGGAGCGAGTGCAGCGAGCGACGTATCGAGACGCCTGCACGGCATAGGTCGACCGTCCCCGCCTGACGTCGGCGTCTCGATACGCCGTCGCTCGTCCCTCGCGACGGCTACTCGACGAGCGTGGAAGCCGGTGCGCTCACCACTCGGGCGTCGCGTCGCCGGGTGGTGGGCCGGCCGCAACAGCGACGATCAGCGCGGTAGCGAAGTCCGGGATCGACAGCCGGACGGTGCGGGCACGCTCGCACAGGATGACCAGCGCGACCGGCTCACCGCAGTCCTCGGTCACCATCAAGACTCCCACCGCTCGCTCGACCTCGGCGCGTCGGACGCTGGCACTCTCCAACGGGGACGAGCCGGGTGCTGCGCCCGGCGGCGGGGTCATGAGGAGGAGCGACCACCGTCCTGGGCCCGCTTGACGACCTGCAGCGCGGTTCGGCCGAGGGGTTCGGCCCGCTCCTCGGAGATCTCCAGCAACCGCTCGAAGGCTGCCTCCATCGACAGCTGGTGCTCGTGCGCGAGGACGCCCTTGGCTCGCTCGATCACGACCCGTCCGCGTAGTGCATCGTCCAGGCGGGTCCGGGCTTCCTGGACCGAGACCGGCCGGACGGCAAGCACCCCGAGGGTGAGCGCGTCGGCGAAGGCCTGCGCGACGGTCAGCGAGGTCTCGGCGTCCGTCGACAGCTCTTCGTGCCAGAAGAGATTGAGGCCTCCGAGCGCAGCCCCCTGCCACCGCAGCGGCGTCGCGAGCACGTGTCGGTAGCCGGCCGTCGTCATCTGCTCGGCGAACTCCGGCCACACCTCGGCAGCCTCCACCGCCGTTGCGGACACGGTGCTGACCTCCTCCATGCAGGCGACGCACGGTCCGAAGCCGGCCCCGACCTGCCACGCCTCGAGGTCGGCAGCGCGATGCGAGGTCGCCGAGAGGAGCTCGCAGCTCGTCGGCGCTGTTGAGGACCAGGAGTCCCCCCGCGTCGGCCCCTGCGGCCGCGGTGGCCTCCGCCACGATCCGCACGAGCGCGCCCGCGAGGTCGGTCTCCTCCACGAGGACAGCGGCGACGTCGGCCAGGCGGTGCAGAGCATCTGCTCTCATCATCTTCGGATCGACCACCTATCAGGTGCTGGGGAAGTCTAGCCGTCGCTGCTTGACCACGGAGGAGGCGATCGCGGCAAGGGTGGAGTCGTGTGCATAGGCATGCGCCCGGAGCAGGGCGAGGGCGTCCTCGGGGCTGATGTGCAGCTGGGCGACGACCATTCCGGTGGCCTGGTGGACCTCCGCGCGGGACGCCCAGGGTCCGGTGGCGTCTTCCTCGTCCTGAGCACCGGCGTCCCGGATCAGCGCCGCTCCGATCGCACTGGCGAGAAAGGTCAGCTGGTCGTCCCCGAGCAGCAGGTCGGTCGGAGGGCCTGCCAGCTGGTAGAGGGTGGCCACGCCGAAGCTGCGTTCCCACGGGCGCATCGGCACCGCCCGGATCACGACCTGCGCAAGCACGTCTGCGGCCGCCTCGATGAACACCGGCCAACGCGCCACGGAATCATGGTCGGGAACCGTGCCTGTCTCGATGTCGCCGCTCGCCCAGGCGGCGTGGCCCGGGCCTTCGCCGATGACGTCCTGGAGGTCCTCCAGGCGGGCGGCGGACGGGTGCGTCGCCGCGAGCGTGATCCGGTGCGGTTCGCCGTACCAGACAGTGAATGCGGCGGCGCTCGCTCCCGCGAGGTCGCGGAAGGCGACGCAAAGACGGTCGGTCAGCGAGGTAGCCGGTGGGGCGTGGGCCACCGCGGTGGTCAGTCGCGCCAGCAGGTCACCGCGATCGGTCATCGCCTGCCTTCCCCTCGGTTTCTGGGGTGCGGGAGCACGCGGATCGGGCTCACGGCTCACGTCTGGTTGCTCGATCGTAGACAAGGCGGACCGACGAACGACATGCCACCGAGCGAGATTCGAGCCGAAGTGGGTACCTCTACCGGCAGATCGCGAGAAACATCTGTAGAGGCGAAAGGATCCATGCTGTTCCACGAAGATGCAATGAGGCTCAGCGAGCTGATCGGCTCAGTGCAGAACCTGCTCCTCAGCACCAACAACATTGACGACTTCCTCGAGGGGGTCGCCACTGTCGCTTCCCAGGTGGTCGAACCGCCTGCCTCGTGCGGCATCACGACCCGGCACGAGGGGGACCCGACCACGGTGGCGACCAGCGATGCTCGTGCGGCGCTCGTCGACAAAGCTCAGTACGACACGGGCAGCGGACCCTGTCTCGAGGCCCTGGAGACGGGTCGAGATCTTCGCAGCGCAGGCGTCGACGGCGTTGACGCTCGCGATGCAGCGCAGGGAGCAGCAGAACACCGCCCACCAGCTGCAGACGGCGTTTGGTGTCCCGGTCGGTGATCGACCACGCGATCGAGCGTGCTCATGGCGGAGCAGAAGTGCACCCCGGAGCAGGCGTTCGACATGCTGCGCAAGCACTCGCAGAACAACAACCGCAAGCTTCGCGACGTCGCGGCGGAGCTCATCGTCCGGGTGACCGGGCACCCGCCGGTCCCTCCGGGAAGGACCCACGAGCCGGACGAGCCGGCGAGCACTTGACAAAAGGTCTAGTCTTTTCAGTGGTTGGGAAAGCAGCCGGCGATCAACCTTCGCACTCGCGCAGCTCGCGCCAGGAGGCTCCCTCCGATGTCGGCCACCCCACCTCGACTCTCTCTCGTCACCAACGGCTCGCTCCGACGCGCCATCGACCACCGCGCCCTGGTCGAGCAGGCCAAGGGCATCTTGATCCTGCTGTACCGGATCGACGCCGAGCAGGCCTTCGACGTGCTCCGCTCGTGGGCCGCTGCCACCGACACCAGCGTGGTCAACGTCGCCCGCACCCTCGTCCACGCCGTCTGCTTGGAGGACGACTCGAGCGAGTGGGACCGTGGGGTCCGCGCGCACGTCGAGGCAGCAGTCGGCCGTCTCGACGGGATCCGCCTACCGCTGCCGCCGCAGCTGCGTCGGCCCCGGCTCCGGAGCGTCCGATGAGTGTCCGCGACCGGGCCGACGACGATATCGGGATCCTCGACGTCCGGATCCGGTTCACTCCCAGGCTGCCGGTGGTCCGGCTCTCCGGCGACCTCGACCTCGCCTCCGAGCATCTCCTGGCAGATTCGTTGGAGTCCGTGGCCGCCAACGCCCGCGAGGCCGAGGTGGTCGTGCTCGACATGGCGGCGGTCCGGTTCTGCGACGTTGCCGGCCTGCGCGCCATCGAGTGGTGCGCGGCGTCCCTCTCGGCAACCGGCAAGCAGCTGGTGCTCTACCACCCGCCGCCGTCGGTCACGAAGCTGATCGCGATGACGGGCGTGGCCCAGTGGGTGACCATCCGCTGACGCGGTGACGCGCGGCCGTCCGGGGCGACGTCGCCTCCGCGCCGGTCGTCACGTCTGGTGGACCTGCTCGCATCCCCGCAACCGGTCCGCGCCGTCGGTCCACGCGATGTCCGCCCCGCCCTCGCAGCGGACGGTGTCCGAGCCCGGCCCGCCGTCGAGCTGGTCGCTGCCGGCGCCGCCACCGACGAGGTCGTCGCCGTCCTCGCCGTACATCGTGTCCCGGCCATCCGTGCCGACGAGCTGGTCGTCGCCCGGGCCTCCCCAGACCCGGTCGGCGTCCTGACCGGTGCGGATCCAGTCGTTGCCGTCGCCGCCCCACACCTCGTCGCGCCCCGTGAACCCGTTGAAGAAGTCCGGTCCGGCGCCGAGCAGTGCGACGTCGTGGCCCGCGTCCGAGAGCACGGTCATCGCCATCGTCGCCGGCAGGGAGGACCCGTCGACGTGGTCGTCACCCAGGCGCGGCCACACCTCGAGCAGCAGCGGCGCGGCGGTGCTGATCCCACTCGGGACCCGACAGACGGCCGCGACTCCGACGGCCACCTCCTCCGACCGGCACGCGCGTGCGATCCGCTTGAAGCGGTCGGTCCCGGTGTCCTCGAAGCGCAGTCCCTCCTCGGTCAGCGTCACGACCAGGTGGGTGTCCTGCTGGCCGGCGCGGAACAGGTAGCCGTGCTCGGTCCTGGTGATCATCGCCTGGTCCGGCAGCGAGATCAGCGTGCCATCGCCCCCCATCAGCTCCGTCGCGTAGGCGTACGGCGGACCTGCGGTGCCTTCGCCGTACGGCGGCGTGCCCTTGCCCGTGGCTGGTCCGGCGACCAGCGTCGGAGCGGACACAGCAGCAAGAGCGGCGAGTGCTACGGCAGCAGCGAGAGGACCACGGATCACCGTCCCAGCGTGCGCGCGAAGACCGCGGTCCGCGGAGACTCGAGCAGTTCCGGTCCGTACGGCGGGCGCGCCTAGTCATTCGGTGCTACTGCCGGACCGACGACCGGATGCCGGGCCGGGTCGTCGCGCAGGGAGCGGCCACCACCAATCCGGATCCGCGGGGCCGCCGAACCACCGTGGTGAGCCGCATCGCCGACCTGCTGCCGTGTCCGCAGCTCGATCCCGGGTAGGGGTCTCCACGTGTCCGATGAGAGACGTGCACGGCTGGTGCCGACGTACCGGCCGGCCGACCCGCGCGGCGCCGTGCTGGTGCTGCACGGTGGCGGGTCACGAGGTCAGGACGTCCGCGTGTCCGCCGGCCAGCTGTCGGTGATCCGGATGATCCCGGTGGCCAGGCGGATCGCGGCCGCGGGACGACGCAGGCTCGCCGTCTACCGGCTGCTGAACTCCTCCCGGGGCTGGAGCGCGCGCCACACTCCCGTCGACGACGCGAGGTGGGCGATGCAGCAGATCCGGGAGGAGTACGACGGCGTGCCGTTCTGCCTGGTCGGTCACTCTCTCGGAGGGCGGGCGGCCCTGCTCACCGGGGACCAGGCCGGCGTACGGAGCGTGGTCGCCCTCAACCCTTGGCTCTACCCCACCGACCGACCTGACCTCCGCGACCGCCAGGTCCTGTTCGTGCACGGCACCGCCGACCGCGTCGCCGACCCGGGGCGATCGGCGGCGGTCGCGGAGGCCGTGGGCCGCCGAGCCTCGGTCGGCTACATCAGCGTCGCCGACGGCAAGCACGCGATGCTCCGGCAGTACGCCGCGTACGAGCGGTTCGCTGCCGAGTTCGCGATCGGCACCCTGCTCGACGAACCGCAGGACGGACCAGTGGGCAGGGTCCTCGCAGGAGAGCGCTGGATCGAGGCCTGAGCCCTGACCGAGGCTTGCGAGCACGCGCCCAGGCAGGGGTACCGCGCAGCGATGCGGGCGAGCACAGCCGAAGGCGCTGGGGTGGCTCTCAGGTGGCTGCAGGAAGCGGTCGGGAGAGGAGCGGTGGCCGATGAGCTCCTCACGTTCGTGGGGACCGCGACGACCGTTCTCCGGCTGGGCAGCTTCACGGTGCTCACGGACCCGAACTTCCTGCACCGTGGCCAGCGTGCCTACCTGGGCAAGGGCCTTGTGGTCACGACGGCTCACCGAGCCCGCGATCAGCCGGCGGAGCTGCCGCCGCTCGACGCCGTCGTGCTCTCGACACCTGCACGGCGACCACTTCGACCGCGTCGCTCGACGCGAGCTCGGGCGGGACCAGCCGGTGTTCACGACTCCTGCGGCTGCCCGTCGCCTCGAGAAGTGGGGTTTCGCCTCCCAGGGCCTGCGCACCTGGGAGCGCACCGGGCTCACCAAGGACGATGAGACGCTCTCGGTCGAGGCCGTGCCCGCGATTCACGCACGCGGGTTGATG
Organism: uncultured Actinomycetota bacterium; assembly: GCA_963724275.1. Lineage (GTDB taxonomy): Bacteria > Actinomycetota > Actinomycetes > Propionibacteriales > Nocardioidaceae > Nocardioides. Next base: position 741,231 of record CAVRUB010000015.1, read on the forward strand.
GGTGCCTTGCTGCCACCCGTCATGGGATCGATCATCGAGCACCGCGTGAGCGGCGAGGTCCGCGAGCGCGTCTACATCAGCGGTGACACGCTCACCGGCGACCACGTGACCGAGATCGCCCGACGGTTCCCGGAGATCGATGTAGCCATCGTGCACCTCGGAGGCACGCGAGTGCTCCTGCACACCGTGACGATGGACGCCGAGCAAGGCGTCGACTTCCTCCAGCGGAGCCGCCCACGACGGGCGATCCCGGTGCACTACGACGACTACCGGGTCTTCAGGTCACCGCTCTCCGCCCTCCTCCACCGGGCCGCGGACGCCGACCTCACCACGCATCTCCTCCCCGTAGAGCGCGGTCAGACCGTGACGCTGTGAGGGCACGCGCGTTTCGTCGCAGCAGCACCCGCGTACCCATGGCGGCTAACGGGTACCAAGTGAGGAACCCCCACCCCAAGGACCTCCGTGATGGCGCTCGGCCCGCTGCGACTCTCCTCCCCGAGCGATCCCAGCTCCTCGCCCGAGAGGGCTACCTCTTCACGGCCCGGCTGAAGGAGGACGAGCGGCGCACGCTCTACGAGACCGGGGCGCTCGGCATCGGGCTCCTCGGACGTCCCGCGCTCGTCGTCACCGGCGCAGTGGGGGTCGAGCTGTTCTACGACGAGAGCAGGCTGCGGCGTCACAAGGCCATCCCGCCTCCCATCGCACTCTCGTTGTTCGGCCCAGGAGCCGTCCACGCGCTTGACGACGATGCGCACCGCCACCGGAAGGCCCTCTTCCGCCACGCGCTGTCCGAGTCCGGGCTCGACCGCCTCGTCGTCATCGCCGAGAGCCGCTGGCGCGATGCGGTGGATACTGGGAGGCGACCGGCGGCGGAGAGGTGTACTCGTCCGCGATCGACGTCTTCGGCACCAGCATCATCGAGTGGGCGGGCATCGACGAACCCGGCGATGCCATGCGCCGACACGCACGATGGTTGGCTCACATAGTCGACGGCTTCGGCACCCTCGGCCCGGCGTACCTCCGTGCTGTGGCAGCGCGCCGCCGCTGCGACCGGTGGGCGGCAGAGCTGATCCGGGCGGAACGAGAGGACCGATCGGCAGCACCAACCAGCTGGCTGGCTGAGGTGGCCTCGTTCGTCGACGTCGATGGCAGGCTGCTGCCCGAGCGGACTGCAGCGGTCGAGCTGCTCGACGTCCTGCGCCCCACGGTCGCCGTCGCCTGGCTCGCATCCTTTGCCGCCATCGCGCTCGCAGAGCACCCCGACTGGCGCAGCCGCATCCGCGACGAGCGGGCTGCTGCGCCGGGTCGCGGTGAGGTCGCACAGGCCTTCGCGCACGAGGTGCGCCGCTACTACCCCTTCGTCCCCGTCCTGGCCGGCTCGTGCCCGGCGCGAGTTCGAGTTCGCCGGCTACACCGTGGCGGAGAACCAGCGCGTCCTGCTCGACGTCTACGGCACCGATCACGGTCCTGGCTGGGACAACCCGTGGGCATTCGACCCCGAACGCTTCATGAGCACCGACCCGTGTGCGATCCCCGAGTTCATCCCTCAGGGCGGCGGCCCCGTCGACACCGGCCATCGCTGTCCCGGCGAGGGGTTCTCCAACGGCCTCCTCGCACTCACCGTCCAGCTCCTCGCCGAGATCGACGACATCGACCTCTCCCAGCAGGACCGGCACTTCTCGATGCGCCGGATGCCCACCCGGCCCGCCAGCGGGACCCGGATGGCGCTCGAGGCGCCGCAGAAGCCCAAGCGTTACGCTTGACCACGCCGTCCGTCCCGATGGGCGCGACAGCCGGGAAGGAACCGGCATGGAGATCTCGAGCGAGCTGCTAACACTCAGTTCACCCGCGCGCTCTCGGCCCAGCCGGGTGACGAGCTACCCCAGCGACTGTGCTGTGCGTTCAAGGACGTCGTCGGTGCCGACGGAGCCGCCATCGCCCTGGGAACCGCAGAGACCGAACGTCGGCTGCTGGCGGTGACCGACCGGCACACAGAGCAGCTCGAAGACCTCCAGGACATGGTCGGTGAGGGTCCCAGCATCCGAGCGCTCGTCGGCGACGGACACGCGATCCTGAACGGTGGGCGTGACACGGAGGAGCGGTGGCCGATGCTGATGCCCGCGCTCACCAGGCACACGTCGTCCCGAGGTCAGCCGACGCTCTACGCCTTCCCGATGCGCCCCCAGGAGACGGTCCTCGGCGTGCTGAGCGCGCACCAGACGCAGCGCTCGCAGCTGGACGTCAGCCTGGCGGAAGCACAGGTCCTGGCCAACGCGATCGGGGTCGCCGTCCTCGGTGACCTCGCACCCGGCGGCGCGACGCGCGAACGATGGCTGACCCGCGACCGCATCTCCCAAGCCACCGGGATGGTCGTCGCCCAGCTCCGCATCCCTCCTTCCGACGCGCTCGCGGTCCTCAGGGCGCATGCCTACGCGATCGACGTCACGCTGTCCGAAGTGAGTCGCCGCGTCCTCGAACGATCACTGAGATTCACCGCACCCAACGGGGAGGAAGAGTCATGACCAACCGCACGAGCGAACAAGCCTTTGCTGACGCCGCGTCGGGCATGGTGCACGCCGATCCCGTCAGTGACATCCTGTCCCGCCTGGTCAAGGACTGCGTCGCAGGTGGTCGGCGCAGAAGCGGCGGCCATCTTGGTGCTGGATGCCGATGAACAGCTGGGGCTGCTGGCCTCCTCGTCAGCCGCTGCCACCCACCTGGAGCTGTTGCAGGCCCAGGACGTTCAAGGTCCCTGCGTCGACGTCGTCAGGACCGGCGAGCGGCAGTCGGCCGCCGGCGCAGCCGAGATGGCCCGTCGGTGGGGAGACGTGGGAGATGCCATCGCCGAGGCCGGTTTCGGGTTCGTGGGCGCCTTCCCCCTCAACTGGCGCGGCCGCGTGCTGGGCGGTCTCAACGTGTTCGGCGGCGAGGGCACGCAGCGAGACGCCTCGATCGATGCGGTGTGCCAGGCATTCGCCGACGTGGCCACCATCGTCCTGGTCCACTCCTCCGAGATCCCGGCCGACGAGCTCACCATGCGCGTGCACCAGGCGACTGTCGCCCGCGACCTCATCGAACAGGCCAAGGGCGTGCTGAGCGAGCTGCATGTCCTGGACATGGAGCAGGCAACGGCACGACTGGAGGAGCTGGCGAAGCTGGAGCAGGTCTCGCTTCCGGACGCAGCCCAGCGGGTCATCGCTCGCGCCTCTGCGGGTCGCACAGGCTGATCCGCCCGGTTTCCCCGGGGTCGACCCCCGGACGGTCGCACTGGTCAGAGGTCGGTACGTCCGAAGTGGTCGTTGCTGGAGTCGACGAGCTCCTGCGCGATCAGACGGACCTTGTGGTTGCTGGTCCTCGAGGTCCTGACGAGGAACTGGAAAGCCCGGTCCTCGGTGATCTTGTAGCGCTCCATCAGGATCCCGACAGCGGTGCCGATGACCTGTCGCGAGGCGACCGCCTCGGTGAGCTGGTGCTCGAAGCGCTTCCTGCCGAGCGCGATGGAGGCGTGCGCAGCGAACAGCTCGGCGAGCTGGATCGCCTCGGGGGGGAGACCGCAGCCGGTCGTGGAGTACATGTTGATCCCGCCGAGGGTCTCGTCCTCGTTGAACAGCCGTAGCGCGAGCTGCGACCGCAGGCCCTTCTCCACCGCCTTCGGCAGGTAGTCGGGCCACCGGTTGTCATGGCGCGCATCCGCCAGGTACATGATCGGATCGCTCCGCACAGCGTCGACACAGGGACCCTGGTTGATGTCGTACTGCAGGTCGTCGAGCTCCCAGACGAGCTGGTCCGTGCCTGCCTTGGTCTCGATCCGTCCGTTGCGGTGGAGGATCGAGATCCCGACGTGCTCCAGGCCGGGGATGGTGTCGCGGGCGGCGTGCACGATCGCGTCGAGGGTCTCCTCGACCGAAGTCGGGTGGTCGATGGTCTTGGCAGCCTCTGCCAGAGCGGCGGCAACATCAGCGGGACGTGACATCGAGACTCCGAACCGTGGTAGCGGCGGACGGGCCGCACAGTCGCGGTGTCAGCAGGAGGCCAGGTTCAAGGACCTCTACCCACGAATGTACTCCTGATCCTGCACTCCAGCGGCTCGTGGAGACCCTTCTGTCGTGCCGGCCGTCGTCTAGGTCCCGTCCGCCCTGGTCGACCCGCTCCCGGGGGCGGTCCCGGACCGTTGGCGACGCCGGGCGAGCCCGTCGAGGATGAGGTCGAGACCCCACTCGAACTCGTCGCCGAACCTGTAGCCCGGCTGCAGGTAGTAGTCGGTCGCCATGCCCACCAGGTGCGGGTACTCACCGCTCGCGAACCGCTCCATGATCGGCTCGGCGACGTCGCCGACGGCACCGGACTCTGCGAAGGGCAGGCCGGCTTCCTGGAGCGCGAACCCGTAGGTATAGCTGTCGAGCATGGCGTAGGCGTGCGCGGTCAGCTCCTGGGAGAAGCCCGCACCTCGCAGAGCGGCGATCACCACGTCGTGATGGCGCAGCGTGGCCGGACCAGGACTGGTCCGCGACTCCATCAGCCCGATGGCCCACGGGTGAGCACGCAACACCCGGCGAGCCGAGAACGCCCGCCGACGCATCTCCGTGCGCCAGTCCCCTCCGACCTCCGGAAGGTCGATCTCGCTGAAGACGAGGTCGATGATGCCGTCCAGGATCTCGTCCTTGTTGGCGACGTAGTAGTACACCGACATCGGCTTGACGCCCAGCAGCTGAGCCAGGGACCGGATGGTCAGCCCGTCGAGACCGCCAGCGTCTGCGACCTCGACCGCCCCTTTCAGGACACGTTCGCGCGTGAGCCGCCGACGCTGCTCCGTGGTGCCATCAGAGGAACCCGCAGACATTTTCACTCCTTCGTCCTGGCGATTTCGTACTTTGTACCATACTCTCGTACTAAGTACGAACCCCGACCGAGACCTGAAGGAAAGTCACATGAGCAAGCGAGTAGCCCCTGACCACGCCGGACCTGGTTCGGGCGCCGACAGCGCCACGATGCGGGCGATCGTGCAGAGCAGGTACGGCGACGCCGGCACCCTGCGGTACGGCCACCGCGCCGTCCCTGTGATCGGCGACCACGAGGTCCTGGTCGACGTGCGGGCAGCGGGCCTGGACCGGGGCACCTGGCACCTGATGACCGGCAAGCCCTACCTGATGCGCTTGGCGCTCGGCTTCCGCGGACCGAGGAACCCGGTCCCTGGTCGTGACGCTGCGGGGGTCGTCCGCGCAGTGGGGTCGGCTGTCACCAGGTTCGCCGTCGGCGACGAGGTGTACGGCGTCGCGCCCGGATCCTTCGCCGAGCACGCCGTGGCTCGGGAGGACAAGCTCGCGCCGAAGCCCACCGGCCTCTCCTTCGAGCAGGCAGCCGTCGTGCCGATCTCCGCGAGCACGGCACTGCAGGCGTTGACAGATCACGGACGCCTCGAGGCCGGCCAGCACGTGCTGGTGATCGGCGCATCCGGCGGCGTCGGCAGCTATGCCGTACAGCTGGCCAAGGCACTCGGAGCGGAGGTCACCGGTGTTGCGAGCACCGCGAAGCAGGACCTGGTGCGCTCGCTCGGTGCCGACCACGTCCTCGACTACACCCGCGACGACTGGGCCGACGGCACCCAGCGCTACGACCTCATCCTCGACATCGCCGGGAACCCCCGGCTGTCGCGACTGCGCCGCGCGCTGACCCGGACGGGGACCGCCGTGCTCGTCGGCGGCGAGGACGGAGGCGATCTCACCGGCGGCATGAACCGGAGCCTCCGCGCCCTGATGCTCTCCCCGCTCGTCAGCCAGCGATTCGCCTGGTTCGTGGCCAAGGAGCGTGCGAGCGACCTCGAACGGCTGACGCCCCTCCTCGAGTCCGGCGCCGTGAAGCCCAGCATCGACCGCGTCTACCCGCTCGACGGCGCACCAGATGCGTTGCGCCACCTCGAGACCGGACAGGTCCGCGGCAAGGTCGCGATCACCATCTGATCAGATCCTGTCGAGTAGGGCTGGGGACGTCGGTCCACCGGCGGCCGCCTCCAGGCGACCGCCGGCGGACCTCCGATCAGCGGGTAGTGGTCAGCTCCTCGACCTGTTCCCTGTCCGTTTTCCGCGCCGTCGACCTGACGGTCCTCGATCGTCACCTGGGGCAGGATGCGGTCGAGCCAGGCCGGCAGCCACCAGTTCGCGTTGCCGAGCAGCGCCATGGCGGCAGGAACCAGGACCATCCGCACGATCGTGGCGTCGATCAGGATGGCGACCGCCAGACCGAGTCCGAGCATCTTCAGCGACGGCACCGGGCTGGCGATGAAGCTGAGGAACACCACGATCATGATGAGGGCTGCCGAGGTGATCACCCGGCCGGTGCCGGCCAGACCGCGAGCGACCGACTCCGCGTTGTCGCCGGTCCGGTCGTACTCCTCCCGGATCCTGGAGATGAGGAACACCTCGTAGTCCATCGACAGCCCGAACAGGATCGGGAACATGATCACCACGATGAGCGAGGTGATCGGGGTCGACCCCTCGAGACCGAGCAGCTCGGCTCCCCAGCCCCACTGGAACACCGCGACGAGCACGCCGTACGCACCGGCGATGGAGAGCAGGTTCATCACCGCCGCCTTGAGCGGGACGGCGACCGAGCGGAACACCAGCATCAGCAGCAGGAACGACACGGCGATGACGGAGCCGATGAACAGCGGCAGCGTGTCGCTGAGCTGAGCGTTGAGGTCATCGGTGGTGGCGGTGATGCCGGTGACGTAGACGTTGCCGGGGACGACGTCGCGCACTCGCTCGATGGTCGTCGAGGTGTCCATGTCAGCGGGCCCGGTCGTCGGCACGGCCGTGAAGACCATCGTGTCCCCGTCCTCCGATGCCACCGGCTCGTTCACGGATGCGACGCCGGGAACGTCAGCGATCTCACGGGCGAGGGCGGGGATGCCGGCGGCGTCGACGCCCTGCTCCTCGAGGTCGACGACCATCGACAGCGGCGCGTTGATACCGATCCCGAATCCCTCCGTGAGCAGGTCGTAGGCCTGACGGTGCGTCGTGTGCGCCGGTGCGTCGCCGGCAGCGGGGAACGCCGTCTGCAGCGCGAGGGCCGGGGCCGCGATCGCCAGCAGGGCAGCGACGGACGCCAGCAGGTAGGGCCACGGGCGTGCGGAGACCCGGTGCGCGAAACGCCACCATGCGGTCGCCTCGGCCGGCTTGTGGGTGCGGTGGCGACGGGTGACTCGGCCCTTGTCGATGCGGTCCCCCAGAAGGCTGAGGAGGGCGGGCAGCAAGGTGATGGCCGACGCCACCGCAGCGAACACCATCAGCGCCGTCGCGAGGCCGATCGAGGTCAGCACCCCGAGGCCGGTGATCGCCAGGGCCGAGGTGGCGACGACGACGGTCCCGCCCGCGAACACGACCGCCGCGCCGGAGGATCCCATCGCGGCGGCGAGCGCGGCGCGGTTGTCGTTGCCGCTCGCTCGGTTCTCCCGGTAGCGGGAAACGATGAACAGTGCGTAGTCGACGCCTACACCCAGTCCGACCAGGCCGGCGACCGGGATGGCTGACGGTGAGACGTCCATGACCGCAGTCATCAGCATGATGCCGCCGATGCTGGTCCCCACCGCGATCAAGGAGATCCCGATGGGTAGCACCGCCGCCACCATCGTGCCGAAGACGACGAGCAGTACGAGAAGAGCGACCAGCAGGCCGATGGCCATGTGGGGGGACGTCTCGTCCTCGGCCTTGAGGAAGACGGCATCCCCGCCGAGCTCGACCTGGACATCTTCGACCTCGACTGTGGACACGGCTTCTGAGATCACCGTGAAGTCTGGCTTCTCGAGCTCCCGGAAGGGCAGGTCCAGCGTCAGCCGGGCGTAGCCGATGCGGCCGTCCTCGGAGACCGTGCCGTCCGCGAACGGGTCGCCGACGGACTCCACGTGGGCGGCCTGCGCCACGTCGTCGAGGACAGCTGCGACATCGGCTCGACGGGCTTCGAGAGGTTGGTCGTCCTGGGATGCGAAGACGACCATCGCGGTCGCCTTGGCTGCCTCCGGGAAGTTCTCGGTGATCAGCTCGGTCGCGCGGTCGCTCTCGCTGCCCTTCGCCGAGAAGTCGTCGGTGAAGGAACCACCGAAGCTGCCGGCGAGGGCGAAAACAGCCGCCATCAGGAGGACCCAGGACGCGATCGTGCGCCACGGGTGGCGCGCGCTGGCCATGGCGAGGCCACGGGTGAATCTGTTCATGGTCGTGCCTTTCAAGGTGACGTGGTGTGCGGGGCGGGGTCGGCCGGTGGAGCCGGCGACTCGTCCGCAGGAACGCGGACGACCGAGACGAGGGGCAGTCCGATGTCGCGGACCTTGTGCAGCAGGCCGTGCAGGGCCGACTGGTCGACGACGGGACCGCGGATGACCGTGGTGCCGTCGTCCTGGTTCGTGATGGTCATGTCGTCGAACCAGCTGGTCCAGCGCGGCTGGAGGTGTCCCTTGAGCCGGATCTCGTAGCGCCCGGGACCGTGGTCGGCACCGCTCGACATCTCGCTCATGCAGACGAAGCTAGGAGCGGATCTGGTGAGTGCGGATCACCACATGTGATGAGGGGCGGGGTGAATCAGAGGCCGAGCTCCTCGGCGCGTCTCACAGCCGCCCTGCGGCTGTTCACGCCGAGCTTGGCGTAGACGTTCTTGGTGTGGGTCCGCACGGTGTTGAGCGAGAGGACGAGACGGCTGGCGATCTCCGGACCGCTCAGGTCGGTCGCCAGCAGCCGGAGCACCTCGTGCTCGCGATCGCTGAGCGGTTCCACCAGTACGTCCGCCGACGGTCGCCCGGGAGCGCGCGCCTGACCGAGCGCCTCCAGGAGGGATCGAGCGTGAGCGGTCGTGGCGCTGTCCCCGGTCGTGACGCCTCGCAAGAGGTCGGCCATCGGCGGCCCCTCGTCGACGAAGACGCGGACGTGTCGTTCGGGCGCGGCGAGGGCGACCGCGCGCGCGAGCCCGGTCAACGCGTCCGCGGTGTCACCACGGAGCTGACGGGACAGTGCCTGCAGCACCAGGATCTCGATCACCGTGCTCTGACGGTTCCCGGCCTCTGCCGCCCCGAGGAGACGCCCGAGCAAGCCGTCCGCCTCGTCGAGCACGCCCCGGGCGGCGCCGGCACGGGCCTCCTCGAGCAGGGCCCGAGCGAGCGTCACGTGCTCGTACTCGCGCAGGTAGGTGAGGTCGTCGCTCGGGGAGAGACCTTCTCGACGCGACCACTCGCGGACATCGCCCAGCCTCCCCTGTCTGATCCAGACCCGCGCCCTGACTGCTGGGACCGGACGCACCCGCGGGGAGAAGTCCCCCACGTAGAACCGATCTGCCTCGTCGAGCAGCTCGAGGGCAGCGTCGAGGTCGCCCTCGGCCTCCCTCACCCGGGCCATGACCACCCGCCAGCGGTAGCGGTTCTGCGGCAGGCCGCTGTGCTCGCCGAGCTCCTGGCTGCGCAGCAGGTCCTCGTGCGCGGCCGCGAGGTCCCCGCGTGCGTGGTGGATCGCGCTCATCCCGACGTACATGTCAGCGGTCCCCCTCGGCGGCACGTCCGAAGTGGCTGCGAGGCGAAGGGCGTTCTCGTAGGTGCGCATGGCCTCGCCGAGCCGGCCCCAGATGACGTCGATGTCTCCGACCGTGATGGCGATGCCGAGCACGTCCGCCACGTGCCCTGCTCGCTCGAAGGTGTCCAGGCAGGCGACGTACGACGCGTGCGTGGTCTCGAGATCACCCCTGGCCCAGGACGCCAGCCCGATCAGGGCCGTGCCGGCGCCGAGGGCGACCAGGTCATCGTCGTCCCGCAGCTCGAGCGCTCGCCGGGCGTGGACCATGGTCGTCTCGCTGTCGCCCTGGGCCAGCGCGAGTCCCGCGCGGTAGACCGCGGTCCAGGTCGGCAGCCACCTGAGCTCCTGCTCGTTGACCGCGACCATCCCCGCCGGACGACCGTCGGGAGCCTGAGCCATCGCCTCCACCCAGCGCTCGGCGTCCTGGAGCCGAGCCTCGACCCCGGCCACCTCGGCAGTCGCCAGCCTGGACCCGGCGTACGCCACGCAGAGCACCGGGCGCATCCGGATCACGCCGTCGGGCAGCGCCTCCAGCCAGCGCCGGAGCAACGGCTCCTGGCGGTCCCGGCGAACCGCGGCGAGGTTCAGCTCCACCAGGTCCGCCGCCCGCTGGACGTCGCCCCCGGCCGTCGCGTGCCGGATGGCCTCGGCGGGCTCGCCGTTCTCGGCGTACCAATGGCTGGCGCGCCGGTGCAGGACAGGAACCAGGTCGGGTCGCTCGTCGAGCAGCCGCGCCTTCAGCACATCGGCGAACAGGTGGTGGTAGCGGTACCACCGGCGCTGGTCGTCCAGCGGGACCAGGAAGAGGTTGCCCCGCTCGAGCCTCTGCAGCATCGACCTGCCACCCGTGTCGCCGACGACCGCATCGCACAGCGGGCCGCTCAGCCGGCTCAACATCGAGGTGTGGAGCAGGAAGTCCCGTACGTCCTCCGGCTGACGCTGCACCACCTCCTCGACCAGGTAGTCGACGACGTACCGGTCGTCCCCGGCGAAGCCGGCGATGAAGTCCGCGGCGTCGTCCCGGCCCTGCATGGACAGGGCGGCAAGCTGCAGCGCGGCGATCCACCCTTCGGTGCGACCTTCCAGCGTCGTCACCTCGGCTGCGGTCCAGCCGGAGGGCCATGGCGCCGTTGAGGTAGGAGGCGGTCTCCTCGGCCGTGAACCGCAGGTCGGCGGCACGCACCTCCACCAGCTCACCCCGGGCGCGGAGCCGCGCGAGCGGCAGCGGTGGGTCAGCGCGGCTGGCGATGACCAGGTGGAGCTGTGGCGGGAGGTGGTCGAGCAGGAAAGCCATCGCTTCGTGCACCTCCCGCGCCTCGATGACGTGGTAGTCGTCCAGCACCAGCACGACCTCGTCGTCGAAAGCGGCGAGGTCGTTGAGGAGAGTGGTGAGCACCGCTTCGACCGGCAGCGCCTGCGGAGCCTGGAGGAGGTCGAGCGCGGTGCCTCCCATCGTGGGGACCAGGGTCCGCAGCCCGGCGATGACGTAGGTCCAGAAATGCGCTGGGTCGTTGTCCCCGGCGTCCAGCGAGAGCCAGGCCGCGGACCCCTTTCCGCTCCGCGAGCTGGCGGCCAGCCATTCGGTGAGCAGCGTCGTCTTGCCGAAGCCGGCGGGCGCGGAGACCAGGACGAGCTTGGACCCGGCCCCGCGGTCAAGCCGTTCGATGCAGACGTGTGCGCGTGACCCACCCGTCCCGGGGGCGAGGGACGTAGAGCTTGGTCTCCAGCACCGCCATGGGGATGACGGGCTGCGGCTGCGCGCGCATGATGGACCGACCTTAGGTTGCTTCGCGGGCCAGGTGACCCTTTCAGCGACGGAGGTGCCGGTGACATCAGCACCCCGGAGCACCGAGCGCGTCGGCTGGGACTTCATCGCGTTGTACACGGTGGCGTTCCTGGGCACCTGCTTGGTGCTCATCGCCCCCCTTCTCGTCACCCTCGCGCTCAAGGTCAACTCACTGGTCGGCATCGATGCTGCGCCCAGGAGTCTCTCCATCGTGACCGGGGTCGGTGCCCTCGTCGCGATGGTGGGCAACCCGTTCCTCGGCAAGATGAGCGACCGCACCGTGTCGCGCCTGGGGATGCGACGGCCGTGGATGGTGATCGGGCTGTCCGGTGGGTCGATCGGCATCCTCGTCGTCGCGCTGGCGCCGAGCGTGGCGATCGTGCTGGTCGGTTGGTGCGTGGCCCAGCTGTTCTTCAACGGACTGCTCGCCGCCCTGGTCGCCGTGCTCCCGGACCAGGTCCCCGTCTCGCAGCGCGGCGTGGTCTCCGGGATGCTCGGCGTCTGCCTGCCGGTGGCCTCGATCTGCGGCACCTACGTCGTACAGCTCTTCAGCGGCAACCAGCTGGCGATGTTCCTCGCCCCGTGTGCGATAGCGGGACTGCTCATCGCCCCGTTCATGCTCCGGCTCGAGGACCGCCGGCTCGCTGTGTCGGACCGGCCGAGGTGGTCGCTGCGTGAGCTCCTGGGCACGTTCTACGTCGACCCCCGGCGGAACCCTGACTTCACCTGGGCCTTCGCGAGCCGGTTCCTCTTCGTCATGGCGTACGCGTTCCTGGTCACCTACCAGGCGTACTTCTTGATCGACCGGATCGGGAGCGACGAGGAGGACATCCCCCGACTGATCTTTCACAGCACCCTCGTCCAGTCGAGCGTGGTGGTCGTCGCGTCACTCGTCGGGGGCAGGCTCTCCGACCGGACCGGCCGGCGCAAGGTGTTCGTCCTCACCGCCTCGGCCACCTACGGCGTGGCTCTGTTGGCCGTCGCGAGCTCCACGGACCTGGACCAGTTCCTCGTCGCCATGGCGCTGGCCGGCCTCGGGTTCGGAGTGTACGTAGCGGTGGACCTCGCGCTCGTGGCCGACGTGCTTCGCGACGACGCCAGCACCGCGAAGGACCTCGGGGTGTTCAACATGGCCGGGGCGCTCCCCTTCTCCGCGGCGCCGGCGGTCGCGCCGTTCATCTTGACCCTGGGCGGCGGCAGCTACGCGGTGTTGTACGGCGTTGCCGCGTCCTGTGCGCTGCTGGGAGCGCTGGCGATCCTTCCCGTCAGGGCGGTGCGATGAACCGAGCCCCCGGTGGAGGCCGGGTCGAGCGTCCGTCGTCCCGGCGCCCGGGCTCTGAGCGCCCGTGTGCCAGCGGGGCAGACCGTCGGAACCCTCGGGAGCCGCCCCCCGCCGATATGTCATCGTGCCGGTCGGGACCGACCCCTGGGCGCGGATCGCCTGCCGGCCGAAGCGTCTGCGCGGTTCGCCCAGCACGCTGATGAGCCCGACCACCGCAAGGGCCGCCAGGAGCGACCAGATCCGGTTGCTGGCCGCCCACTCGTCGGCATACGGGGCAGGGAACAACGGGACCTCGGCAGCCCACGGGCCCATCCCCCAGACCAGAGCTGCGGGGACGACCGCTGCCGCGAAGCGGGCGCCGGGCTGGGGGCTGCCGGTCGAACGGCGCCAGGTCACCCACGCCAGCGCGATCAACGCTGCGGCGTACCCCTGAGCCGTGACCTCCAGTGCCGTGCCGAGCAGTGCGTCGCGGCTGCGCCACACGGCTGCGCTCCAGACTCCTAGCACCAGGAGGACAGCGCCCGACCTGGCCGCAGTCCGCCATGCCAGGCCGCGGGGCGACACGTCGACCACGGGTGCCGCCAGCTCATCCAGGCAGCAGGCCACGGCTCCTGCGACCACGCCGACGGCGGCCCCCTGCAAAGGCCACATCGGACCCGGGTGCCGGCTCACCAGCTCCATGAGCCCCAGCACCAGGACCGCGGCCAGGCCAACACCTGTCCACGGAACGGCGCGTGCGGCGTGACGCCACATGACGCTGACGGTCTCGCTCGTCAGTCCCGGGCGTCGGGAGACGGCACCGGCCCCGGGACGACGACATCGGGCCCGACCATGAGGGCCAGCACGAAGGTCGCGACTGCGATCGCGGCGACCACGGCGAGGGCGCGCCGCAGCCGCGGTCCTCGCGCGCCGGGGTCGTGGGCGACGGCGACCAGGACACCGAGCGCGCACAGCGCAGCCTGGTAGCAGATGAACCAGAACGGCGATCCGGTGTGCAGCACCATCCGCTCGGCATCACCCTCGACACCGCTGGGTGCCAGGAAGTGCACCCACACCCAGAGCAACCGGACCCGCTCGACCGTGTCGAACAAGGGCTGCATCACCATCGTGACCACGACCACCAGCACCGCTGCGACCGGCGCCACCCCGCGGCGCGGCCACCACCGTCCGATGACCAGGCCCAGGATCGGCCCTCCGACGCAGGCCATCACCCCTTGGCTGAACAGCTGGGCGTAGACCTCTGCCTCTCCTCCCGGCGGGAAAGGAGCGGCGTACGGCGCGGGCGGATCGACCTGGTAGCCGACAACGGCGCAGACGAACCAGACCAGACCCATGGTCAGCGGCACAACTGTTGCCGCCGCCAGCGCCAGGGTGCGCGTTCGCTCAGGAGTGGCCACCGCGCCCACCGTCGTCGCCGCACGGTCCGAGGCACGGACCAGTCCGGCCATCACCACCAGACCGAGGACGCCGATCGTGGCCGCCGGCCCGATCCCGTCACCGATGGTCGAGAACCCGGCGCTCGACCCGCTCACCGAGACCACGCACTGCACCAGCCAGAGCACCGCGCCGAACCAGAAGACCTTGTTGCGCAGGTAGTTGCGGACCTCCTGGCGGGCCAGGGCGGTCAGTACCCCCGGCGCGGACGCGAGCTCGGTCATGACGGTGCTCCTTCGGGGTGGGCGAGCCCGGCGGGATCGCGTAGCAACAGGTAGGCGTCCTCGACGGTGGGTTCCACCTCGGACGAACCGGACACCGCGGTGCCGCCGACGGAGCGGACCATCCCGGCACCGGTCCGCCAGCTCACCAGGGCGCCGGCCATCGGGGCCGGTCCGACGTGCACCCGCGACCTCGCCGTGGCCAGCAGGGCCTCGACCGACCCGTCGAACCGCACCACGCCTGCGTCGATGACCAGCACCCGGTCGCAGAGAGCGGAGACGTCCTCGGTCTGGTGGGTCGCCACCAGCACCGTGCCGGCAAGACCGGAGATCAGGTTCCGAAGGGAGGCCCGCTGCTCGGGATCGAGCCCGGTCGTCGGCTCATCCAGCACCAACACCTCCGGCGACCCGATCAGCGCCTGGGCCAGCGCCAGACGTCGCCGTTCGCCGCCGGAGAGCCGGCTCACCTTGACCCGGCCGCGCTCGCCCAGGTTCACCAGGTCCAGGCAGCGGCGGATCTCGTCGTGCCGGCGACGGGTGTCTCGCCACTCCTTGAGCACCGCGAGGTAGTCCAGGAACCCGAAGGCCGTGGTGTTGCGAGGGAAGCCGACTTCCTGCGGGAGGTACCCGATCCGCCGGCGAGCCTCGGTCCGTTGGGCCGGGCTCCCGGTCACGTCGTGCCCCGCCACGATGATCCGCCCCGCTGACGGGGGCATCGCCGTCGCGAGCAGCGCCAGGAAGGTACTCTTCCCGGCCCCGTTGGGTCCCAGCAGACCGATCACGCCCGGGTGGAGGTCCAGCGAGGTGGGCGCCAGCGCCTCCGTGCGGCCATAGCGCTTGGTGACGTCGTGGAACGACGCGGTGGCGGGCATCAGCCGTTCCCTCCCGCCAGGCGGACCGTCGAGGTGCGCAGCACCCAGGCCGTCGAGGACAAGACCAGTGCCGCGGCGTACGCCATCTGGGCGGATTCACCTGTCAGCAGAGCTACCTCAGTGCTCCCGGAGGCCGTGAGCACGACCGTCGTCCAGGCTGCTGCGACGAACCCTGACGCCGTCCAGGGTCGCATCCAGGTCAGCAGCGCCAACGTCGCGAAGGTGAGCGCAAGGGCGGGCAGCAGCCAGGAGAACGCGAAGGGACGCAGGCCAGGGATGATCAACCCGATCGCCATCGTCGCGGGGAGCGCCACCACCAGGGTGGCCGCGGTGCGCAGGAGGGCAAGCCGCAGCTTGCTGTAAGGAGTCGTGACCGCCAGTGCCCGGAGCGGGTCGGTCGCGTCGAACGCAGCCACCACCGCCAGCACGGGAATCAGCGGAGCCGTCAGGACGAAGACCACGTCGTCCCAGGCTGGCGCCATGGCCGCGACCGCGACGCAGGCCAGCGCGCAGCCGACGGCCAGTGCCCACGGCACGAGAAATCCGTCGGCCGCTGCCAACGTCACCAGGTCGTCCTCCGGTACGCCCAGTCGGCGCAGCCAGCGGACCGTGCGGGGTAGCTCCGGCCGCGCGATCTCCGCGCTGACCTCCGACCAGACCGACTCGAGCGTCGACGCCGGTGCATACGTCCGTGCCGCTCCCTGGCAACGCGCACACCGGATCACGTGCGCATCGACCGAAGCCTCGGCGACAGTGTCCAGACCGCCGGCGACATAGGCCCGCCAGACCGCTTCCTCGACATGCCACTCTGTCCCGGACATGTTCACCACCCTTCCAGTGGGACGAGCTGTCGTCGCAGCTGCGCCTTGGCCAGCCGAACCCGTGACTTGACGGTCCCGTGGGGTATCCCCAGCAGCTGCGCTGCCTCCCGAGTGCTGAGCCCGTCGACCACGGTCACCTGCAGCGCTTGGCGCAGCTCGGGCGACAACGTGAGCAGGGCATCACCGAGGGCCCCGTGCTCGACGGCCACCAGGAGCTCGTCCTCGGCGCTGCGCACGGTCGGGGAGACGGCATCGATCAGCTGCGCCTCGACCGGGACCGGTGCCGGGCTTCGCCGCATCCGGTTGATCAGCTGTCGGATCGCGATCCCCCACAGCCAGGCACCGACCTCGCCCTCGCCGCGGAAGGACGAAGGATTGCGCCAGACGGCTAGGAACGTGTCGTGAACGGCCTCGGCGACGAGATCGCCGGAGGAGCTACGGCGCCGGAGGCGGATCACCAACCAGCCGGCATGGCGGTCGTAGAGCTCGCGCAACGCAGCCTGGTCACCCTGCGACACACAGGTGAGCAACGATGCATCGCTCTCCGAGGCCACGTCCATACCCCTACTGTCGCGCGCCTGGACCCGAGCGGATCACTTCCGGACGAAGAACTTCTCGGCTTCAGAGGAGTTGCTGCGATTTCGTATTATCCTGCGAGGATGGCGCGACCACGAAGCAGTCCTGTCACCGGCCTCTCGGCCACCGAGGTCCTCGAGGAGAACGTGGACGTGACGTTCATGGTGTGGCTGACGTCCCGGGCGACCACCGACCTGTTGGATGCGACGCTTGCGCCCGCAGGACTGGACGGCGACGAGTTCGCCATCTACTCGGTGCTGACCGCAGCGCGGTCGATCACCCCGACGGAGCTGTCCCGCTGGATGGCGGCACCGCCGACCACAGTGTCCAGCTATGTGAAGCGGTTCGAGGCACGAGGACACGTGGAGCGCGAACCGAATCCCGCCGACCGACGTTCCTACCGGATCAAGCTGACACCTGCGGGCCGGCGGGCCCACCGAACCGCGGCCGCGTTGTTTGCTCCGATGCGCGACAGCATCGTGGAGAAGCTCGGGACCGAGGAAGCAGCGGTCCACGCCGCGCTCGTCACCCTACGAACAGCGCTTGACGCAGTCCGCAACGCTCCCGCGGACGACCACGGTTAACAGCGCGCCCGCCTGATCGCGATCGGTCCGTCGACGCACACCCCTCGAGCGGACGAAGAGGCGCCGCGCTCTTGACAAAAGTACTACGACATCGCATGATCTTTCCATGTACTGCGATCATCGTAGTACATGGACAGATCAGAGCGGAGCGAGCGGTGGAGGTCAGGTACAGATGAGGAACAACGCAGCGCCGGTCGCGCGGGCTCCGCAGCAGTCGTCGGCGACAGCGCATGCCACGCGCTCGCTCGTCGCATCGCCGAGGAGGTCGCCCTGACGGCGAAGATCCCGGGCATGTCGTTCGCGATCGCGAACCCCGAGGGCATCCTCCACGCCGGCGCAGTGGGCTACGCGGACCTGGCTGAGCGGCGCGCGTCGACGGTCGACGACCAGTACCCGTGGTTCTCGATGACCAAGATCGCCACGGCGACCGCAGCCGTCCGGCTGCACGCCGACGGGCAGCTCGACCTCGACGCTCCGATCGGCACCTACCTCGCCGGGTATCGGACGTCCGCCAGGCAGGGGCACCCCACCACACGGCAGCTGCTCACCCATACCGCCGGACTGGCCAATCCGCTGCCGATCCGCTGGGTCCGATCCGAGGACCAGCCCGAGGACCGCGCCGTTGTCGACCGGATCCTCAGGAAGCACGGAGCTCCCACGAGGTCGGTGGGTCGACGCGCGTCGTACTCGAACATCGGATACCTCCTCGCCGGCGAAGTCATCGAGGCGGTCACCGGTCACTCGATCCAGGATCACGTCCGCGACGACTTGCTGGGGCGACTCGGCATGAACGCAACCGGCTACGCGTACCGGGACGGGCGCGCCCAGATCGGTCGGTCACGTTCGCGCCAACGCCGCCGTGGTCCCCTTGCTTCGTCGGGTTCTACCCGCCGACATCGTCGGGCAGCGGGTCGAGGGCCATACCGCGCTACGTCCGTTCCTCGTCAGCGGCGCGGCGTACGGCGGGCTCGTCGGGACCGTCACCGACGCCGTCAGGCTTGCCGCTGCCCATAGCGCCGGTCACTCGGACGTGCACCCGATCCTGAGCCATGGCGACCTCGAGATGATGCGCACGATCGGCGCGGCCGGCAAGAGGTTCGACCACGGCATCGGCTGGTTCCGCAAGCCCACCGACGCCCATCGCTCCCCTGCATTCGTCGAGCACTACGGGACCGGCTGTGGCTTCTGGAACGCCATGCGGATCTACCCGGGGTCGCGACTCGCCATGGTGGCGATGACCAACACCACCTTCAAGTGGAACTTCGACAAGTTCTTCACCCAACTCAAGGAACTGCCATGGAACTGACCAGCATCCCAACCGCACGCCCGACCGGTGCGCTCGACATCGAGCGTGCCCGCCGCGACACCCGAGGTGTCGCCAACGTCGTGCACCTGAACAACGCCGGCGCGGCCCTCCCGCCGACCCAGGTGACCGACGCCGTGATCGCGCACCTCCGGCGCGAGGCCGAGATGGGCGGCTACGAGGCCGCTGAGGCTGCGGCCGACCAGGTCGAGCACACCTACGCCGCCATCGCCCGGCTGATCGGTGCCGGCGTGGATGAGATCGCGGTCGTGGAGAACGCCACCAGGGCGTGGGACATGGCCTTCTACGGACTCGACTTCGGCCCGGGAGACCGGATCCTGACCGCGTCAGCCGAGTACGCGAGCAACGTGATCGCCTTCCTCCAGGTCGCCCGGCGTACCGGAGCGACCATCGAGGTGATCGACAACGACGAGTCCGGCCAGCTCTCGGTCAGCGACCTCCGGCGACGACTGAATGACGGCAACGGACCGGTCAAGCTGGTCGCAATCACCCACGTGCCCACCCAGGGCGGCCTCGTCAACCCGGCCGAGGAGGTCGGCGCCGTCACCAGGGACGCCGGGGTTCCGTACCTCCTCGACGCCTGCCAGTCGATCGGACAGATGCCCGTCGACGTCGAGCGGATCAGGTGCGACCTCCTCTCCGCGACCGGGAGGAAGTTCCTCCGCGGGCCCCGTGGGACCGGGTTCCTCTACGTCCGTCGCGACTTCATCGAACAGGTCGAGCCACCGTTCCTCGACCTGCACGCGGCGACCTGGACGGCCCCTGACAGCTACGAGATCCGACCCGATGCGCGACGCTTCGAGAACTGGGAGACCAACTACGCGGCCAAGATCGGCCTCGGAGTCGCCGTCGACTACGCCCTGGCCTGGGGCTTGGAATCGATCCAGGATCGCGTCACGCGGCTCGCCGCGCGCCTTCGCGAGCACCTGGCAGGCGTACCGGGAGTGGAAGTGCACGACCAGGGCCGGCGCCTCTGCGGCATCGTGACCTTCAGCGTCGACGGAGTCCCCGCCCAGGCGGTCCAACGTCGGCTTCGCGAGCAAGGAGTCAACGTCAGCGTCTCTCTTGTCGACTACGCCCGCCTCGACCTGCCGACCCGCGGGCTGCCCGATCTCGTCCGCGCGTCGGTCCACTACTACAACACCGACGACGAGATCGAGCAGCTCATCGAGGCTCTACCGAGTTCCGACTCTCGGCGGTTCGAGAGATCTTGGCGCCCACGCCACGCCGACTCCCTCGTTCCTGATCGCTGCCCAGGAGGGGGGCTCAGGTCAACGAGCCTGCTCAGCCGGTGACCATGATCTGGGCTGCGGTCTCCTTGACGGCCCACATCGACCATCGAGCCACCGCCACGGGTACGGCCGTCCAGGTACGTGCGCCCTCGGAGCTGCTGCGTGGCCGGAACCGGCCATCCGAAGTGGCCGGAACGAGCGATGCCGGACTGCCCCGGCGCGGGATGTGATGGACCCATGAGCAACGTCGAGAGCGCCCTCGAGCAGACCGCGGTGACGCCTCGGGTGAGGCAGACCCTGAGCCGGCTCTTCGCATGGTGGTACCCGAAGGTCATGGGTATCTCCGAGCGTGCGGGGCAGGCGGAGGAACGGCGCGCGCAGCTGGCGTCGGCCGAAGGTCGCACGCTCGAGATCGGGGTGGGCAGCGGGCTGTCGCTGCCGCACTACGGCGACCTCGTCACCGAGCTCGTCCTTCTCGAACCCAACACGGCTTTCCACCCCGCGCTGCTGGAGACGATCGAGGGACTCGAGGCGACGCCCTGGTCGTGGCGGGTGATGGCCGGCGACGCCCACCAGCTGCCCTTCGACGACTCGTCGTTCGACTCGGTCACGGCGTCCCTCACGTTCTGCTCCGTCGCGGATCCGGCCAGGGTGCTCGACGAGATCCATCGGGTGCTGCGTCCTGGAGGGCGCCTGCTCTTCCACGAGCACGTGCGCGGCGAGGGGATCCGTGCACGGCTGCAGGACAGATTGGCACCGGTGCAGGTGGCGTTGGCGGACGGATGTCACCCCAACCGCGACTTCCTGGCCGCTGTCGAGGCGTCGCGTCTCCGGATCGTCGACGTGGTCCACGGCAGGATGCCGCGCGGACTCCCGACGGTCGTCCCGGTCGTGCGCGGGACGGCCGTCCGTCTGGCGGGCTGAGACGAGCCGACACCGGGACGGCGCGGCGCTGAGGAGCCGGTTCCGTCGTGCGCCCCTACGCTGATCAGCATGGTGGCGGTGGACCAGGTGGTGCGCTTCGCGGACGTCGGCGGCAGGACAGTCGCTTGGGCAGAGGTGGGCAGCGGGCCCACGCTCGTCGTCGGCGGCTGGTGGTGCAGCCATGTGCGGGAGGACTGGGAGGACGAGCGGTTCCGCCAGTTCGCACTCACCCTCGCCCGGAGCCATCGCGTCATCCGGTACGACCGTCCCGGGTCCGGGCTCTCAGACCGCGACGGCACCACGCCGAAGACGACGCACGACGAGGTCGAGGTCCTCCTGGGGCTCGCCGAGGCCATCGGGCTCGACTCCTTCTCGATTCTCGGAGCGAGCTCCGGCTCCGTCGTCGCCGCGGCAGCGGCTGCCGCCGCCCCCGACCTGGTCGCGCGGCTGGTGATCTACGGCGGCTACGCGCACGGTGCCGACATCGCGAGCCCCGCCGCGCGGACCGCGCTCCTCGACGTCGTACGACGGCACTGGGGTCTGGGATCTCGCATGCTCGCCGACGTGTTCATGCCGGGGTCCACCGCGGAGGAGCGCGCTGCCTTCGCCCGCTACCAGCGGCAGGTCGCCTCCCCAGAGACAGCCGCCGAGGAGCTGGCGCAGGTGTACGCCCTCGACTGCCGCGACCAGCTGGGACTCATCCGAGCGCCGACGCTCGTGCTGCACCGACGCGGGGACCGGGCGATCCCCTCCCCGCTGGGGCGCGATCTCGCCGACCGCATCGCCGGCGCATCGTTTCTCGGGCTCGAGGGAGATCAGCACTTCCCCTGGCTCGGAGAATCGTCGGACGTGACCTCGGCGACCCTTGCATTCCTCGCCGGCAACGACCCGTCGGCGTCAACGACCCACGACAGGTTGCCGACCACTGCCCAACCGACCTTGTCGGCACGTGAGCTCGAAGTGCTCGGCCTGGTGGCCGAAGGCTGCACCGACGCACAGATCGCGGAGCGGCTCATCCTCAGCACCCACACCGTGCATCGCCACGTCTCCAACATCCGCACCAAGCTCGGCGTCTCCTCGCGGGCGGCCGCAGCCGCATGGGCCGCCCGGTCCCACCCGCAGTAGCGCAGCGCACGACGTACGGCCCGAAAGAACGTGGGGTGTGGCGCAGATCACATCGGGCGGATAACGTTCGGGGATCGCTTGCGGTGCTCGGGACGTCGCACCGAACAAAGGGGCAACTCATGGCTCGTCGTCGTCGTCTCGTCCTGCTCGCCGCGGGCGCCCTGGCATGGGCCGGCATCGCCGGACCACAGACCGGGGCGGCGGCCAAGCCGAGGCCGCCCGCAGCGCCGGACAAGGTCGTCATCATCGTCGTCGATGCCCTGAGCAAGGAGATCGTCGAGAAGTACGACATGCAGAACGTCAAGGCCCTCATGGCCGATGGCGTCGACACCCCGCGCGGATATCTCGGCCACACAGGGTCGGTGACCGTCGTGACGCACAACGTGATCACCACCGGCATGCTCCCCAAGCACATGGGGTGGACCAACGAGGGCTTCCGCGACGTGGACGGGGTTCTCGGCGCCGAGGACGGCTTCTACATCACGAGCAACTTCGACCACGACGAGATGGCGCCGCTCCAGGAGAACGCCGGCCACCCGCACCTGTCGGACTATCTCGACGACACCGGCAAGGTCTTCACAGTCAGCCCGAAGGCGTACGCCGCCTACGGGCTCAGCGGCCCCGGGTCCGACAACACCTCGGTCACCACCTTCACCAGCGGAACCCCGTGCGAAGGCTTGCGGTGGCGGATGCCCACCGGCGTGCCCACGCCGCCGCCGTACCTCCTCGGACCCTGCGGCTCGCGCTACTGGGTGGAGCGGGACAAGGGTTACGACACGCTGCAGTTCCCCGCCCTGCTCTACCCGGCGACCGATGACCGCTACGTCGTCGGCGATGAGCCGGACAACCAGGGCGGTGACATCTGGGCGACCGACGCCGTGCTCGACATCATGGCCAACGAGGAGGACGCCTGGAGCGGAATCTTCGTCAGCCTGCCCGGCGTCGACAAGGCGGCCCACATGTGGGGTGGCGTCAACGACCCAGAAGGGGCCACGCCTGACTACGACCCGATGACCCACATGGAGTTCGCGACGGAGACCGCCGACGCGCAGGTGGGCCGGATCATGGACGCCCTGGAGGAGAGCGGCGAGCTCGACAGCACTCTGGTCGTCCTCACCTCCGACCACGGGTCGGTCGCCGCCGCGGACGGGCACTGGCACGGCGACTTCGAGCCGGACCCCGACTACGGGTACTTCAACTGGTACTACGGCGATCCCGAGAACGACATCTTCTACAACAAGCCTCAGGAGGCCCTCCAGCCGCTCGTCGACACCGACAACATCGGCATCTCCTACAGCGACTCCTCGCTCAACGTCTGGTTGAAGGACCAGTCGCCGGCCGCCGTGGCCGAGGCCGCGGCGATCATGAGGGACCTTCCGGACGTGACGGCCGTGTGGCAGCGCAACGGCGATCACTTCGACCGCGTGTCGCCGATTCGCTGGGAACGGATGCACTCCGGTGGCGAGAGATCGTGGTTCGCCCGCAAGGCCCAGGAGCTGGTCGACACGCAGGCGGCCGACTACGGACCTGACCTGGTCGCGACCCTGCCCGACGACACCACGTACTCGGTGCTCGGAGACCACGGCGGCATCCAGAGGAGCTCCCAGCAGATCCCGATCGTCTTCGGCGGCGCGGACCTGTCGGCGAAGGACCTGCGCGCCGAGGTGAGGTCGGTCGACATCATGCCGACGATCCTGCGGGCGATGGGCATCACGTCCGACCACGTCATGGATGGCACGGCGTACGACCTGCCGAGAACCAAGAACTGAGACCCGCGGGGCGGCTCATCGCGCACGACCGTCCGCCGCGAGCACCTTGCGCAGGGCTCGCGCCAGGACCTTGGCCTCCTGCGCGGTGAGGTGGGCGGCGAACTCGCGGCGCACCGCCGCGACGTACGTCGGTGCCGCCTTGCGCAAGGCGGTCCGACCGGCGGGAGTGAGGGCCGCGAACGCCGACCGTCCGTCGTCCGGGTTGGGCTCCCTGGACACCAGACCCGCGCGCACCAGCTCGTCGACCACCCGGCTGACCCGGGTGCGGCTCACCGCGGCGACCGCCCCGAGCTCTCCCATGGTGAGACGCCGTTGCGGCGCGGCGTTGAGCTCGAGCAGGACGTCGTACCAGGTCAGCGGCAGCCCGTGAGCCTCCTGCAGCTCCCGGTCGAACCGCGGCACCAGCGCTGCGTGCACCTTGAGCAGTGCGCCCCATGTGAGGGCGAGGTCGTCGGACATGGCTTTACCCTACCACTCTTGTGCGTGCGCACACACTCTGGTAGAACTATGTGCGTTCGCACATAACTCCTATCGAAGGAACCCTCATGACCACCGTGCTGCACATCTCTGCCTCACCCCGGGGCCAGCGTTCCGAGTCACTCGCCATCGCGACGACATTCGTCGACGAGCTCCGCGCGAGCCATCCCGGTGTCACCGTCGAGCACTGGGACCTCTGGGACGGCACCCTGCCCGCGTTCGGCCCGCCCGCCGCGGCGGCCAAGATGGCGGTGTTCGCCGGCGCCGACCCCGAGGGTGAGGAAGCCGCCGCATGGCGCGCTGCGCGCGACGCGTTCGACCGCTTCGACTCCGCCGACTACTACCTCTTCACGGTGCCGATGTGGAACGCGTCGGTGCCCTACATCCTCAAGCAGTTCATCGACGTCGTCAGCCAGCCGGGCATGGTCTTCGGTTTCGACCCCGTCACGGGCTACACCGGTCTGCTCGAGGACAAGCGGGCTGCCGTCATCTACACCGGTGCGGTCTACGGTCCCGGCCGTGGCCCGGGCTTCGGTAGCGACTTCCAGCAGCCGTACTTCGAGGACTGGCTGCGTTGGGCCGGCGTCGACGACGTCCACACCATCGCCTTCCGCCCCAACCTGGCCACCGCCGACCCGGAGCCCGCACGCCGCGCCGCGCACGCCCGGGCTGCTGACGTCGCCCGAGGCTTCCTCTCCGCCGAGCCGGCGGCCCTGTTGGCAGGGTGACCTCCCCGGCTCGCCCACGCTCGTCTGCGGGTCATGATCGTCAGGCGCTGGTCCTTCCCGGCGGCATCGCGAATCCCGACATGCTGCGCACCGACGACGACGCCGTTGCGTTCGTGCGCGACTTCGTGGCCTCGGGCAAGCCCGTAGCGGCGATCTGTCACGCACCATGGATCTTGGCCGAGGCAGGCTGCGTCAAGGAACGGCGGGTGACGTCATGGCCCAGCCTGCGCACCGACCTGGTCAACGCCGGCGCCCACTGGGTCGACGAGCGGCTCGTGATCGACGGCAACCTGATCACCAGCCGCAAACCGGACGACCTGCCCGCGTTCGTGTCGGCGCTCCTGGAAGCCGTCCACCACGGGGCAGACAGCGCGTCCGTCACCTGACGCTCCTGGCGACGGCGGGGCGACGTCGACCGGCCGCGCGATCGGCCCGGAGACGGACTCCGCCATGTCGACGTACCCAGACCAGGTAGAGCAGCACGCCCGCAGGCATGACCTCACCTTGGGCACCGACGTCCACGACACCGAGGTGAGCAGGCGGTGAGTATCAACGGCGATCCTCGATGATCCGAATGATCGAGGAGGTCGGTGATGAATCGACTGGACGCGTTCAGCCGCCACGCGCGTGGCTACCCGAGGGCGGCGCTGCCGCGCCACGTCCTGTACCTCGCCGCGCTGGTGGCGCTGTTCGTCGTCTGCCGGCAGGGACGGCAGTGGCCGGTGGTCATCGCGACCCTGGTCGTCTACGTCGTCGCGGCCACTCTCGTCGTCCGCTGGCAGCACGCCACCTGGTTGTCCGCGGACGAGCCGAAGACGCCGCCGTACCGGGTCCTGTGGATCATGCTCGCCGGCGGGCTCGCCGGCGTCGCGATCGGCCTGGTCGGCGGTTGGGTCCTGGAGCACCGGGCGCTCGGCTGGCTCCTGTTCGTCGGGATCATCGCCGGCTACCTGTCCACGGGCGCCCTGCTGACCCGCGCCCGCACCGAGGAGACCGCGGCGCGACAGCAGACGATCGGGCTGTGGGGCAGCGTTCTCTGCGGCTTCCTCACCCTCCTCGGACTCGGCCTGGTCGCGACCTTCGACGTGCTCCCCGGCTGGCTCCTGCTCCTCGCCGGCGCCTGCATCGCGATCGGCCTGCTGGCCGCGCCGGTCGGCGCGGCGCTGCTCGCCGAGCGCGCCATCGACGTGTGCTCGGGCGCGTGGGACCAGCGGGCGGGCACGGTCGTCGCCCTGATGGTCGCCGGTGCCGCGGTCTCCGTCGGCGCGGCCGGAGCCGTCGCGTGGTGGTACGGCGCCGTGTGGCTGTTCGTCGCGCTGCTCGCCGTCGCCGGGCTGGCGGTCGCCATCGTCTCGGGGACCTTGGCCGACGTGTTCGCGGCGCTGGGCATCATCGCGCTGATGGGAGTCACGCCCCAGCAGGAGCCGATTCCCGAGGCGCTCGAGCCGGGCGAAGGTCAGCGGGTGCTGGTGGCGCTCGGAGACTCGTACATGTCCGGCGAGGGCGCGGACACCTACTACGAGGGCACCGACACCGGCGGGGAGAACCAGTGCCGGCGGGCCCCGACCGCCTGGGCGGTCCAGGCATCGCAGCGCTACTTCAACGGGCTTGTGTTCCTCGCCTGCTCCGGCGCCCGGACCTACAACGTCCGTCACGACGCACCCCGGACCCAGACGCCGGAGCCGCGTCCTCAGGACGGCGAGCCCGGCACCCAGCTCGACCAGTACGACGACCTGCTGGCCGCGCGCGGCTTCGACGCCGACCTGGTGGTGCTCAGCATCGGCGGGAACGACGCCGGCTTCTCGACGATCGGCAAGGCGTGCGCCGTACCCGGCAGCTGCGACACCGAGGACATGCGGAACTGGTTCACCGACGAGCTCCCCCAGGTGGAGCGGGAGCTCGAGTCGACCTTCCAGCAGGTGCGGCAGACGTTCCCCGACACCCCGGTCGCCATCACCGCCTACCCCGACCCCATCTACATGGAGGCGGGCGAGACCGAGCCCTGCGACGACCTCGCTCTCTCCGCCGGTGACGTCCGGTTCGTCAAGGACTTCCTCGGCCGGCTCAACGACGCGGTCGAGGCCGCCGCCGACGCGAACGGGCTCGCGTTCGTGGCGCAGACCGAGCAGGCCCTGGCGAGAGCGGGCATGCAGCTGTGCGATCCGGTCAACGGGTCGCGGCCGGGCGTCAACTTCGTCGGCCTGCGCTCGGTCAGCGGGCTGGCCGACCAGCGGTTCAACCCGATGAACTGGATCCACAACAGCTTCCACCCCAACGAGCGCGGTCACACCGCGCTGCTGCGGGCCTTCGACACCTGGTGGGCGGAGACGGGCTCCGAGCTCACCGCGCCGGGTCCGCTGCCGGAGGGGACGGACATGATGGAGGGCGTCGAGATCGAGCCGCAGTGCGACCTCGTCGGCGACGGCATGGACCAGCCGACGTGCCGGAGCAACGCGGACGACTGGACGCTGCACCAGCTCGCGCGGGCGGCGATCCCGTGGTCACTGGTGGTGCTGCTGGTCGCCGTGCCGGCGTGGCTGTTCTCCGTGGCGTTCTTCGGGTGGCGCCGCGCCGTCGGGCAACGCCGCGCCGGGCAGGGCTGACGTCGCTGCGGCGGAGCCGCGCGGTGCGGCGCCCGCGGACCGATCGAAGCGATGGTCCGTGCGGCGCCGCACCGCCTGCGACATGCTCGCAGCTCAATCAGTCGAAGTCCTCGCTGTCGCTGCCGATGAATGCCCCCGAGCCGTCCTCCAGCTCGACGTGGACGTGCTCCACGGTCGTGCTGGAGAAGCTCTCCGACACGAACCACTGGGTCTTCCCGTTGCCCGGCGCGCAGTGCAGACCGGAGTCGTCGGTGCCGATCTGCACGTGGTTCGCGTTGTAGTACTCGACGTGGACGCGGCCGCACTCCTGGTCGGTGAGGTAGTGGTAGCCGGTCAGGTCGACGTTGGTCACGCCACCCACCAGCTCCCACTCGAGGTGCCCTCCGTTGCGAGGTGCGCCGAGCGTCCAGTTCTCACCGAAGTCGTGGTCCGTCCTGGTGATGATCGGTCGGTCGGTGTCCGTCGGTCCCGCGACTGCGGGACCGGCGACGGCCGCCAGCCCGATGGCGGCCGTCCCGAAGGCGGCGGCCAGGCCGGCGGATGCACGGGTCTTGTTGATCTTGCTCATGGTGTTGCTCCTTCGTCTTGCGGCACCTGTGCCGCTGTCGGTCGGCCCGCTGCTGCGAGCCGGAGCAACCGTGCGAGACGGGCATCAGTACGACGTCATCACGTCCCGGCCGGGCGTCGGTGTATCAGGACCGCCTCCTGCCCGCTCCTACTTGTCATGGCGCACTCCCCCGAGGTGACTCTGTTCGTCGCCGCGGCCGGCTACGGCAAGTCCACGGCACTGGAGGCCGCGAAGCCACGGGACGGCGTGGTCCGCCCGGCGCGGGTCGTCCTCGCGGACGGCGTCCCCGCACGCGGCTGGCTGGGGATCGACGACCTCCACGAGCTCACCGACCAAGAGCAGGTGCTGCTGCTGGACGCCCTGGCCGACCTCCCCGGTGGCGCCCGGGTCGCCGCTGCTTCCCGGCGGCCGCTCGCCCCGGCCGTCCGGGCGCGGCTGCGTGGGCGGATCCACGAGCGCGGTGCGGCCGACCTCGCGCTGACGCCCTACGACGTGCACCGCGTGCTCACCGACGAGTACGGCGTCCCCGACCCCGAGCGCCCCGTCGAGGTGCACGCGCTCACCGCCGGGTGGCCGGCGCTGGTGCACCACGCCGCCGCCGCCTTGGCCCGGGACCCCGGCATCGACCTGGTCGAAGTCCTCACCGCCGCGCACTTCCCCGCGCGGCAGTGGCTGCTCGACGAGGTGGTCGGTGACCTGCCCCCCGACGCGAAGGACGCCCTTGCCGTCGTCGCCGGACTCGGCGGCGTGACCGACGACGTGTTAGGACTGCCGACCTCCGGCCTCGAGACCCTCGGGGTCGTGGTGCGCCTGCCCGGGGTCGGCCGGGAGGGGCTGTTGGACCCGGTCCCTGCGCTCGCCGGGTGCCTGCCCGCCCCGAGCGCATCGGCCGCGCGTGCTGTGGTGCCGCGGCTGGAGGCGGCCGGCCTCCCGTACGGCGCCGCGCGCGCCGCCGCCGATGCAGGCGACCTCCCCGAGGCGTTGCGGCTGGTGGCCGAGCAGGGCGACGCGATGCTGCGGAGCGCCCACCACACCGGCGTGGTCGACCTCGTCGCCTCGGCACCACTCGAGCTGGTGACACCGGCGGTCCAGCAGGTGCACGGCGAGGCACTCCGCCTCACCGGCGACCTGGCCGCCGCGGCCCGCGCACTGCGCCCGCTCACCACCGACGACGGCGACCTGCCCACCGGCCTGGCCGCCCGGGTCGCGGCGCATCCACTACGCGGCCGGGCGGTACGACACCGCCCTCGACGTACTCGAACGCGGGCAGCGCAGCACCGGCTCCGACCAGGAGCGCGTGGAGTGGCTTGCGCTGCGCGTGCACGCCCTGTGCAGCCTGGGTCGCTCCCACGAGGCCGCGGTCCCCGCCCAGCAGGCGCTGGACCTGGCCGACGCCACCGGCGAGCCCGCGGCTGGCGCGACGGCCCACGCGGCGATGGCGCGGGTGAGCACGGGGGCGCGCAAGGAGGCCCACCACGAGGCCGCACTCCACGCCGCTGCCGCGGCCCGCGACGTGATCACCGCCGCCCGGGTCCTCGTCAACCACGCCTTCCACCTGCTCTCCGCCGCGAGGTACGGCGAGGCCTGCCAGGCTGCCCGGGCCGCGCTGCAGGCGGCGGACGCCGGCAACGGAACCGGCCGCCGGGCCTCCGCCCTGCACAACCTCGCGGAGGCGCTCGACCTACCTCGGGGAGTACGACGAGGCGCGCTGGCACCTCGCCCGCGCGGTCGCCCTCTGCCGCCGCCTCGGGGCGGGGCGCACCGCCCTCGGGCTGCTCGGCCTCGCGGAGATCGACCGCGCCGCCGGGCACGACGAGCGAGCCCTCCCCCGCTACTCGGAGGCCGTCGAGCTCGCCCGCGAGACCGGCGAGACGCAGGTCCTGGTGCCGGGCCTGGCCGGGCTGGCCCGCATCCAGGCTCTCTCGGGCCTGCCCGAGCACCACGAGCGCGCGCGCACAGCCGCCGAGGAGGCGCTGGAGCTGGCGAGCGGCGGCCTGCGCCCGGTTGCTCTGACCGCGGCCGGCCGCGTGAGCCTGGCCGCCGGCGACCTGTCCCGGGCGAGGGCCCACGCGCAGGCCGCAGCGGCCGCGGCCCGCGAGTCCGACGCGCTCGACCTGCTGGCGGAAGCATTGGAGCTGGAGGCGGCCTGCGCCGAGCAGCCCGACGAGTCCCGGACGCTGCTTGCCCGCGCGCTCTCCATCTGGTCGGCCGGGGGCGCACGGCCACGGGCGGCGCGGGTCGAGCTGGCGCTCGGCTCGCTCGAGAACGCCGACGCGGTCGCCCGGTCGCGGGCGCGGGACGCGGCCCGCGAGCTGCAGCGGCTGGGTGTCCTCCACGCGAACGGTGCGCCGGTCTCGTCACCGGTCGCCGCGAACCAGGTCGAGATCGCCGTGCTCGGTGGCTTCCGGGTGCGGACCGACGGCGCCGAGGTCCCCGTGCCCGCGTGGCGTTCCCGGCAGGCGCGCACCTTGGTCAAGATCCTCGCCGCCCGCCGGGGCCGTCCCGCGAGCCGGGCCTGGCTGTGCGAGACGCTCTGGCCCGACGACGACCCGGCAAAGACCGGTCACCGGCTCTCCGTGCTGCTCGCGTCGGTGCGCGGTGTCCTCGACCCCGAGCGGCGGTGGCCCTCGGACCACTATGTCGCTGCCGACCTCGACGGCATCCGGCTGGACCTGCGCCACGTCGCCCTCGACGCGGAGACCCTGATCGGCGACGCCGAGGTCGCTGCCGCGCTGATGGACGACGGCGACGAGGACCGTGCCCGCGAGATCCTCGCTGACATCGATCGGCGCTACGCCGGCGACGCCCTCGAGGACGAGCCGGGCCAGGAGTGGGCGGACGGGCTGCGGGAGGAGGCCCGAGCCGCTTGGCAGCGCTCGACACGACGCCTCGCGGTGCTCGCGCGCCGGGCCGGCCAGCCCGCGGATGCCCAGACGCTGCTGGTCCGGCTGCTCGCCGCGGATCCGTACGACGAGCCGGCCCACATGCAGCTCGTCCGCAGCCTGCTGCGCAGCGGTCGCCGCGGCGAGGCCCATCGCGCCTTCGCCAGGTGGCAGCGGGCGATGGCCGACATCGGCGCTCCGCTCCCCGACCCGCGGGTGCTGCACGCGGCCGCGGAGCCGCGCCGGCCGGCCCGTCCTACGGTCCGCGCGCCACGCGGCCGGCCCGTTGTGACGTCGTACTGATGCCTGGACGCCAATGTCAGCCCGAGCCGCACCGTGCGGCAACCCAAACGAGGAGATGAGCATGTACCGACCCATCCGAACGGCCGCCGTGACCGCGGCACTCGCCACCGCCTCCGCCATCGTCGTCCTGACCGGCCCCGCTTCGGTGGCCGTCGGCGCAGACGACTGCGAGCCCACCGGCAGCGTCATCACCGGCACGTCCGGCGACGACACCCTCGAGGGCACCTCCGGCGACGACCTGATCATCGCCGGCGACGGCAACGACACCGTCAACGGCAACGGTGGCGACGACGTGATCGTCGCCGGCGACGGCAACGACGACGTCCGCGGCGGCCGCGGCCAGGACTGCATCGGCGGCGGCGCTGGCGCCGACGAGCTCCACGGCGGCGGCCAGGACGACACGCTCAAGGGCGGCAACGGCCGGGACACGCTCGGCGGTGGCTCAGGCGACGACGAGCTCGACGGCGGCAAGGGCTTCGACTTCGACACCGACCACGACTCCGGCGACAGCTCACGGCGCGTCGAGTACTGAGACGTTCGCCGGCCAGGCAAGCACGGACAGGAGGCCAGACCATGATCGAGTGGGGATCTGAGAACTGGGGCGGCAACGTCCACTACGCGTCCAACGGTTCGTGGGTCACCGACAAGCACGGTGACGACAGCGCGAACGCGGACGACTGACGGGCAGCCGGGATGCCGAGCGATGGGCACCTGACGGCGCTAGGGGGCCCATCGCAGCCGTGGGTGGCTCAATCACCCACGGGCTCGGTGACGCAGCACGAGGTAGGCGGCGAGGGCCAGCACGGCTCCGGTTGTCGCGAGGACGGCCCAGTAGAAGACGGGCGCCTCGTGGCCGAGGCTCGAGTACGGCGAGTCGCCGCCCACGAGGCGTCCGACCTCGAGGTGCCGGGCGATCGCCTCGAAGGCCCAGCGGTCGGGCATCGCCGCCGCGATGGTCGATCCGGCCGAGGTCATCACGGACACCGGCACCATGGCGCCCGAGAAGAGGACGGCCGGGAAGCACAGCATGGGCAGGGCTAGTGCTGCCTGCGCGACCGAGGTCACCGTCGCAGACGCCAGTAGCCCGAGAA